>NZ_BSDE01000002.1 GCF_030268085.1 Geothrix limicola | reverse complement strand
GGTCCTTTTGTACCTGCTGCCGGGGAGGGCCAGTGCCGCTCTCAAGGATTTCCTCGATCAGATTGGCATCCAATCCTTCCCTCAGCCCACACCTATGCCTGCCTGATTCCTCAACTGGGGTTTGTCAGGCCCGACTAATTCGCTTGATCGATCCAACGATGGGGTTGGATGGCCAAATTTGTCAATCTCTACCCTGGTCATCGCGGAGGCCATGGACGCCGAATTGCGCGCGATGCACCCATACTATTAGCACCAATCCCTCAGGGTCTGCGCAGGAAGGCCCGCAGGATTTCAAGACCACTCGCCCCACTCTTTTCGGGATGAAACTGGCAGCCCATCACATTGTCATGTTTGATGGCCGCGGCAATCGAGATTCCACCATACAGACAATCGGCAAGGCGATCCTCCGGCAGGGTGGGGTCGGCCATGAAGGAGTGGACGAAGTACATGGCATCTCCGACCGGTGTGTCCTCGAGAAGGCTTCCCTTCCATCCCTTGCCGTGGCCTGGGGCCAGGAGCTCGTTCCAGCCGATGTGGGGGCGTTTGAGGGGATCGCCCGTGGGAGTGTGGGCCGGAACCTCCACCACTCGACCCTGGATCAGGCCCAGCCCTGGCGTGAGGCCGAATTCCTCGCTCTCTTCCAGCAGCATCTGCATGCCGAGGCAGATGCCGAGCAGGGGCGTGCCCGCAGCGGCCACTTGCCGGATTACCGTATCCAGCCCTCGAATCTTCAGGGCCGACATGCCCGCCATAAAAGCGCCTACTCCCGGCAACACCACTCGATCGGTTCCGAGGATCGCCTTGGGGTCGGAGGAGATCTTCACCTCGGCGCCACAATGCTCTAAGGCCCGGCTGACACTGCGCAGATTACCCATACCATAATCGATAACCGTGACTTTAATCATGTCGAACTCTTCTGGCGTGAATACCGGCTGCACAAGCGACTTGGCGGATCTCTCCGATGGTGGACCGGCGGAAATGAAGGATATCGGCCATTGCGACCGCATCCGCCCCCCCTTGCTTCACTGCCTCAACTAGGTGCTCCGCCGTCCCCAGACCTCCACTCGCGATGACAGGTACGGGCACTTCATTCGTGACCGCTTTGATCAGATCGAGATCGAGTCCCTTGCGGGTCCCCTCTTGATCAACAGAGGTGAGAAGAATCTCACCAGCCCCGAGATCGACCCCCTGCTTAACCCAGTCGATAACATCAAGGCCAGTCTCCTCTCGGCCGTTATCAGTGTAAGCCTCCCACCGGCCACGGCCCACTCGCTTGGCCTCAATGGAAAGCACCATGCACTGGCTACCGAAGCGACGAGAGATTTCCGTAATCAGGCGTGGATTTCGCACTGCGGCCGTGTTCACGGCGACTTTATCTGCTCCGCAACGGAGTAGGTGGGTTACATCCTCAATGGACCTCACCCCACCACCAACAGTCATCGGAATGAACACATCCTGAGCGGCCTTCAGCACGATGTCATCTAGGTTGTTCCGACCGTAGAGGCTCGCCACGCAATCGATGTAGATCAGCTCATCCGCGCCTTGCAGATAGTAGGCGTGGGCGTACTCATTCGGTGGCCCAATGATCCGCAGGCCTTCCAGGTGAACGCCCTTGATCAGGTTGGGGCCCTTGACATCGAGTCGCGCGATGAGACGCGTATTCCTCATGCTAGAGTCCCTGCGGGCGAGTGCCGAAGCCGCCACTCGCCATCCTGAACTGTCCAGAGGTGGGGCGAGCGGAACTGGTCGCAGAGAGCCAGGAACTCTTCCCGAGACATGCTGATGTACTCCAGGAATTCCTTTTCGTAGCGAGCCGGGTACTCACCCTCGTAACGACCCATCAGAGCCAGCCCTTCCTCCTTAGTGATATGGTGATTGCGGATCTCCTGGGCCGAATCCATCATGGTGCGGCCGACTCCGAACTTGATCCAGCGCGTGAAATAGAAGAAGCCATCCACCTTGTCGTCCAGGCTGTTGTACTTGGAGTAGGTGCCTTCGGTGCGAACTGGATTGGCCTCGAACCCTGTATTTTCAACGGCGTAGTAATAGGCATCCTGGGGAACCCACTTCTTGTAGTAGCCGAGGTACTTGAAGTCGATTCCTTTCCGCTGCAACACCTCCACATCCATGGGCAGATAGCTCTTCAGATCCGCCATGGCGACTCCTTCATCGAGGTAGGCACCGATCTGCTTGCCACCCAGGTAGACATCACGCACATCGAGGCCACGCATGTAGTCCAGGGAGAAGCCCTCGCTTTCGGCACCTTCCGCATCCGCTGCATAGCTGGAGGTCTTGTGGGAAATTTTCTCACCGTACTCCCCGGGCATCTCTCCATAGAAGATCAGGGGAATGTTCAACTGGGCCGCCATTTTGGCGACATAGGTCTTCTGGCCAAGAATGAAGGGCTGGAAAGGGTGGAGCAGGTTGATCGTGGCGTTGCGAGTCAGCAGGCGGTGGATCTTGCCATTGGGCGTAAAGAGGAAGTTGTCGAAGCCACCGACATGCAACCAGTTCTGAAAGTTCTTCCAACCAATCTCTGTATATAGATGTGGGGACCATGTGACCGTGAGTGGGTGCATGCCGTACTTGTATTTCAGCAGATGAGATTGCATGGCGCTGTCCTTGCCGCCGCTGCCACCCACGATGCAGTCGTAGCTGCCATCGTTCTTGCGGTATTGGTCGCAGAGCGCGATCAGTTCCTTTTCCCTCTCGGCCCAGTCAATGACATCGTTTTCTTTCAGCTGATTGAAACGGCAGGCATGGCAGACACCCTCCTCGTCGAAGCTCAACGTGACTTTTTTCGAGCCTTTGCTGTGGGCATACTCATTGCTCGACATCGGCTGCTGGTTGGACATGTTGCACAATTTGCAGAACTTGACATCTCTTGGCAGCGCATAAAGAACTTCCAATTCCTCGTATGGCTTGTTGAATCGCGATAGGTCGGTATTAGGGCTAGGGCCGATTTTCATGCTTGATCCCTTTAAATAAGGTCCTCAGGCACTGCCCCGGAAATCTGAAACGACTCCGCGGAACCGATGCCCATCGGCCTCTGACTCCATGTTAGGCGATTGCATGCCAGAGTTTCCAGAGCGGTCTCACCCGAATCAGGCAAACAGCGCGGTTAGGTTGTCCTTGGCAAGCGGTCCAAGTGGTTACCGCGGGCTGCCCGCAACTACTCCCGGAGCAATCCTGGGACAAAGTCATGGAACTGTTTTTTCAGAAGGTTGTTGAGAGGATGGTTTTCGAGGATCCGCGCGATTCTTCCGCTGGCACCGCCATCCCCGTAGGGGTTCTTCGTCTCCTGAAGGGTTTGCTTGAAGTCGGCGGTATAGAGCCTTTCGATTGCCGCCAGGATATCACCGCGCTGTGGAAGGCAGTCGATGACACTCGCGGCCTTGAGCCTGCCACGCTGGCGATCTCCGATATTGACGCTACCGACGCCAAGGCTGGGAGCTTCCGCCAGACCACTGGAAGAATTCCCAACCACACCGTCAACCAGGTGCATACATGAAAGATATCGAAGCTGGCCAAGGGAGGTATAGGCGCGGGCATTGGGATGCGACGCGACGAACCCCTCCACTAGGCGAGTCAACTCTCGGCCGCCGGCATCGGCATTCGGCAGGGTGATGATCAGGTGAGTGTCGGTCAACGTGTGCAGCGCTTCCAGAAGCTCCACCATCTGCTGGGGGGAGGTCTCACCTTCCAATGTGACCGGATGGAAGGTGACCAGCAGATTCTTCTTGGCGAATGTGAAATCAAGCGATATTTCCAATGCCTGCCGGTCCATGAATGTCAGTCGGGTGATGGCATCGACGCCCAGCCCACCCACCATGAACACGCGCTCCGGCTGTTCACCAAGTTGGATCACACGGCGCCGGTATTCTTCGGCGGCCACGAAATGCAGGTGTGACATCTTGGTCACCGAGTGGCGGATGGCTTCATCAATGGCACCTTCCGTGGTCTCCCCACCATGCAGGTGAGCCACGGGAATACCCGCGACCAGGGCAGCGGTAGCCGCCATCAAGATCTCGAAGCGGTCTCCCAGAAGCACCACCAGGTCGGGGGCTAAGCGCGCCAGAGCTTCTGACATTCCGATCAAGCCCAACCCCATGGACTTGGCTGTGCCGGTGCAGGTATCGGAACTGAGCAGCATCTCGATCTTGGCATCAATGGCGAATTCGTCGCGCTCGATGTCCCTGTAGGTCAGGCCGAACTCGGGCGAAAGGTGCGCACCTGTCGCCAGAATCTGCAGCTCGACAACGGGCGATTCCTTAAGCTCCTGTAGAAGCCACCGGAGCAGGCCATACTCCGCGCGAGTGCCCGTCACCACACAAATCTTGCGTGTCATAGCACGATCTGTTCATCGATGGCGAAATCGCGAATGGCCTCACGTCCGATCACTTCGTCCCAGCGCATGGGGGAGAGGCCTGTACCTGGCCGCTTGGCGATGAGGTTATTCTCGCTGAAGCGCTCCCCGGCGCTGATGGCCCGGGCGGCAACCAAGGACTTCCTGGCAATGGGCTTGTTCTTAAGCTCGCTCGGATTCGGTCGCTTAATGCCGTCGCCCAGGGCCTGCTCGATGTTACGGATGGCATCCACCATAGCCTTCATTTCCCGAGGTTCCAGGCTGGCCTGATGGTCCGGTCCGGGTAGGCCCCGGTCGGTGGTGAAATGCTTCTCGATTACGGTTGCCCCGAGAGCCACCGCAGCGATGGGCACCTCGATGCCAACGGTGTGATCAGAGTAACCAACGTCAAGGCCGAACGCACTCTTCATGCCGCACATGGCCCGGAGGTTCACATCGGCCATGGGGGTTGGATACTCGGTACTGCAATGCAGGATGGTGACCAGCTCGCGGGGAGTCCCGGCCTGCACGATGACCTCCAATGCGGCCTCGACCTCGCCGAGAGTGGCCATGCCGGTCGAAAGGATGACGGGCCGGCCGCTGCTCCCCAGATGCCGCAGCAGGGGCAGGTTGGTGAGCTCACCGGAAGGGATCTTGACCAAGTCAATGCCCAGCTCAATCAAGAGGTCGAAGCTCTCCGCATCGAAGGCGGTCGAGAGGAACCTGATTCCGTGACGGCGGCATTCCTCGATGAGGGCCACATGATCGGCACGTGAAAGTTCAAGCTTGCGGACCATCTCAAACTGGCTTTCCTCAGCGCCGGTAGCTGCAGTCTGGTACTGAGCCTTGGGCGCGTGGATCGAGATGCTCTTTTTGGCGATGAAGCTCTGGAACTTCACGATATCCGCGCCGGCAGCAGCGGCGCTTGCGACCAGTTTTTTCGCCAGGGTAATATCACCGTTATGGTTGACACCAGCCTCGGCAATAATGAGTGTTTTGTGATTCATATTTTCCCTGACCCAACACATTTACTACGATCCAAGACATTATGCCTGACCGAAACACCCATCCCAATTAAACATTCGTGCCCTAATTGCAGCCCTTCTTTGACTATACTTCCGCTACCGACAAAACTTCCCCAACCCACACTCACGTTGCCATTGAGAATAGCCCCAGTAGAGATGTGGCAGTGAGCATGAACGGTCACGTCATGTTCAATGAGTGCGCGAGAGTTGATCAAGCAGTTCTCACCAATGGATGATCCCGAATTGATAATTGCTCCATGCATGACAATGGTGCCCGGTCCAATTGGAACGCCCCGGGCGACGTGAGCGTAAGGCGAAACGATCACGGGGAACTGAAGGCCCAGTGAGGCCGCATACTCGTAGAGGCGGATCCGGCAATGTGGAGAACTAATTTGACCCACTGTAATGAGTGCGTATTGATATTCTTCGGCAATTCTAGGCAAATCGCTATCAGAGCCGATGACCTTATAGCCAAGGACCTGGGAATTTATTTCATCAGGCATACCAATTAAGCCAGCAATATCATATTTGCCCTGCTGTTCAATAACATCGATACAGGAATGGCAGTGGCCGCCGGCTCCGATGAGAATAATCTTGGGTTTATTCATTTAGTAATTTTAGCCCAATAAGGAATGCCCGTCGGGAAATTCTGGGAACTTTTGTCTCCGTGTGAGGTGCGAACTCCTGAGTATCGACGTTGTGGGTAACGGAACAAGTCGTCATTCATCCAAGATCACCGTCCATATTCATCCAAGATCACCGTCCATTCTCTCAGGAGGATTGTCTGTGCAGTTTAAGAACGGCCTCAATGACAGACTGCTGATCGTCTCCGGAAAGGCCTGTCGAGCATGGAAGTGATAACCCATGGGCGCAGAGTGATTCCGAGACGCGCCCTGAGCCAAGGAGTGTCACCTCTTTGTAGGGGGGCATCATGTGCAGTGCGGTCCATAATGGACGAGTCTGGATGCCCTTCTCCAGCAGCTGCTCAAGAGGAGCCTCCCACCGGCATTGCAACAGTATTGAATACAGCCAGAATGTTGGAGTCAGACCCGCAGGGCGCGGGGGGCAAACCACACCTGCCAGCCCTTGGAAAGCAGCATCATATCGGTTGGCGATCTCTGCCTTTCGCTGGAGGAAGGATCCCAGGCGCTCAAGTTGGGCCACACCAAGGGCCGCGGCTAAATTGGTCAGTCGGTAGTTGTAGCCGACCTCATTGTGGAAATAGGCATAGCCTGGAAGTTTCGCCTGTGTCGTCAGGTGTTTGGCCTGCTGGGCCAGCACCGCGTCGGCCGTTACCAGCATCCCGCCACCACCCGTGGTCATGATCTTGTTGCCATTGAAAGAGAAGCAGCCGATGCGTCCAATGGTGCCGACCTGCCTGCCCGCGAAGACCCCTTCGGTATAACGGGCTCCCAAAGCCTCCGCTGCGTCCTCGATCAGCCAGATGCCATAGCGGTCGCATGCCTCAGCAATGGCATCGAGCCTTGCCGGGCAGCCGAGTATGTGAACGGCCAATACAACCTTGGGCATGGGCCTATCCAGGCGGGCTCGCCTATCCAGTTCCTCGACAACCAGAGCCGGGTCGAGGTTCCAGGTGTCCATCTCCGAGTCCACCAGGATGGGACGTGCGCCTTGGTAGAAAATGGGGTTGCCTGATGCTGCGAAAGTGAAGTCACTGACGATCACCTCATCCCCTGGCCCCACTCCGGCGAGAATCAAAGCCATGTGGATCGCGGCCGTTCCATTGGAGATCGCCACCGCATGGGGCGAACCCACGAATTGGGCGAAGGCTTGCTCAAACTGGGTGACGAATGGCCCCACTGAGGAGACGAAATTCGTGTCCACGCACTGGCGCAGATACGCCATTTCATTTCCAGAGAGGTTCGGTTCCGCCAGATTAATCATTCGTCACATTCCTTTATCGAGTGAGTGATCCTTGGTTACATGCTGAAGTGAATCCACCACCAGCTTCATGCAATCGACGATCTGCTCCTTGCCGCTGCATGTCGCCGGGGCTTCCCGCCAGCCTGCCAGATCGGCAAACACCTTCCTCAGCAGGCCTGTGGTCGGCAGAGGAGGAGGGGTAACGACATGGAGTTTTTCAAGCCCGATCTCCACAGGCACTTCCCCGGCGCCCACGAATTCCTCGTATTCCTTCTCTCCCATTGCCTTGCTTGGCGAAAAGTAGCAAGGCCAGCTCTTCCCAGAGGGAAGGAACTGACGGGCGGCGATCTCCGAGTCGACCCAGTTCGGCTCCAGACGGTGGTAATCCAGCACCAATGCTGCGATTTCCCGGAAATCCTTCTGATCCTCGATGGGGGAAAGCCGAGGGACCAGAATCTCTCCATGCGCTGGGAGGACGGCCGCCAGACAGCAGATCTGCCCGGCCTCTTCGAGGGTGACGAAGTATCGGCGAATATCACTCGGGCCGGCCAGGGGCTGGCGCTTCGCGATGCGGTTCAGGAACCCAAGGAGCAGGCTCCCGTCGGAGAAGGCAACGTTGGCGAACCGCGCAGTGGTGCAGCGTACAGGCTTATCACCACAGGGCTCCCCGTGGAGGTTCCCCTGCCCGGCCTCAGGGGATCCGTGCCAGAACAGCAACTGCTCCATCATGCGCTTGGAGGCGCCCATCAGATTGGCCGGATTGGCAGCCTTGTCGGAGCTCACAAAGAAAACCCCCGCGCCGCCATGGCCATATGTGCGAAGCCATCCGAGGAAGCGGTCCGCCTTCAGGAGGTTAGTATCCGCCATCTGGAGTAGGCTCGGCACATCGCGCTCGCTGCGCACATGTTTGACCGCGGCGAAGTTGAATACCCAGTCGAATCCAGGATGAGTCGAGAGGATACTTTCCATCATCGGAGATCCGAAGTCGATGGGTTGGATGGCGAGGTTGGCTTCCGCCACGGCAGGATCCGAGCGCAGATCCCTCAAGACCTCGACCAGATTATTCTCGGCCGTGTCCACCAGGAGGATTTCTTCTGGGTTCCAATCAAGGATGCAGCGCAGGGTCGAACTGCCGATGGAGCCCGCAGCGCCCACCACCAGGATGCGCCTGCCCGAGAAGGCCTCCCGCAACCGGCCGGCGGCCTGCTGGTAGTCCCGCTCAAACAGGGAGCGCTCACGGCCGGTGACCCGCTTCCCGAGCTCAATCAGTCTGGTTTCCGTCATCGCAGTCCTCTCATTGCCGAGCCCCCTGGGCCAGCAGTCCCTCAGCCATCCAGAGGTCGGATGGCCGGTCAATGTCAATGCCGCGTTCAGGGGGCACCACGATGGAACGAGTCAGGCCCGAGACGATGAAGCTTTGATGCGTCTGGAGGAAATCCCGCCTCGCCAGGTAGAACCCGACAGGCCGGAATCCCTGGGGGAAGTCCTGGCGCCGGGTTGCGTCCTGAGGGGCGAGCAGGGGCTGCAGAGTTCCATCGGTGTTGCGGCTCCAGGTCCAGTGGATGGGATGGTCGATGGGGACCACACCCACCACGCAGGGTGCCCCCAGGCTCAGCATTGCCCAGGCGGCTTCGAGGTCCTCCGGGGCGAGAAGGGGCGAGGTTGGCTGGACTAGCAGAAGGCACTCGGCACCGAATCCCTCGGCCTCCGCTTGCGCCAATTCATAGGCCACCACATCCATGCTGGAGGCGGTATCGGTGGCGAGATGGGCGGGGCGGAGGCGCGCCGGACGGTCCTCCGTTGGCCAGGCAGCTGCTATGTCTGCACTGTCTGTGGACAGAAACAGCTGTGTCTCTTTGTGTGCGGACCGAAAAACGGAGAGAAGTTGATGGCTCCAAGTGACAAGAGGTCGGTTGCCAAGCAAGGCAATGTTCTTCCCGGGGAAGCCTTTGGATCCGCCCCGGGCTGTCACCAGGGCCAGAGTTTTCATGAAACGCCTCTCGCCTTTTTCAATTCTTCATGGCGGCCAACATCCACCCAATCCTCGCCGACCGGGAAAACACCCACCGGCTCGCCGGCGGATAGGCAACTCTCCACCACCCAGGTGATGGGCGTGGCACCACGAGCTCGTACACGGGCAGGAATGGAGGGATCGACGACATAGATCCCCGCACTGATAGGGAAGCTCACCCTTGGCTTCTCCTGCCAGCCGCAGACACGACCTTTCTGGAGGTCCAGCACGCCGAAGGGGACTTCATGAATATGAGTGGAGTAACCCACCGTTACGAGATTTCCGGCTTCGGTGTGGTGGTCGATCATCCGGGCAGCATCGAAGTGGGTAACTAGATCGCCGTTCATTACCAGGAGGGGCGCGGTGATACCAGAGGGTAGAAGCCCAAGAGAGCCACCCGTGCCCATGGGGGTGGCTTCTTTAAGGTATTCGATGCTGCAGCCGAACTTGGCACCATCACCGAAATGGGATTCAATCATCTCGCTCAGGTAGTGGGTGGCAAGATAGATTTTCCGAAATCCCGAGCCGACCAGATGGAGAACGATGCGTTCCAGGATGGGGCGGCCAGCCACATGGATCATGGGCTTGGGTATGGTCGCGGTGATCGGGTGGAGCCTGGTGCCAAAGCCGCCACAGAGGATGAGAGCTGCATTTTCCCGGGGCTTCGTGCCCAGCAAGTCATCCATGGTGTGTAGCCCGAGGAGCTCCATGTCCGAGCCGACAATCGGGATCTGCTTGAAACCCCTCGCTTTCATGATGTCGAGAACCACAGCGCGGTCCATCTCTGGTGGCACCCAAGTGAAGTGGGTTTGCATGGCCTTCGCGACGGGGCTATCGAAAGAGAGCCCATCAATGAGGGCTCGCCGCAAATCACCATCCGTCAATACTCCGGCCAGACGGCGATTGTGCGAGACTAGCGCAATTTCAAGCCCCCCCGCATCAAGCACTTTCATTGCGTGCATGATTGAATCGTCCGGGCAAATGATGGGTAGGCTTGCTAGATGCATACTTGTTGGCCTTAACGCATTGAGCTATAAGCTTGAGGAAAAGGTTCAGGGCTCTCAATACTTAAATTAGTGTAGCTGAATAAATCTGCAATCCTTCATCTGATGTGAGATGCGCGTTCGAATGCGTGACCGAGGAGATTTGTTCCGGTCAATGGGTGGTTGAATTACGATACGAGGGCCGCAATGGGCCCTCGTATCGGTGCGAATTGAGAAATCCGACTAGCGCCGGGGTCGGGGCCGCCGCTCGCGACGAGGCTCTTCGCCGCCCTCGGTCGCGGGCTCCTCTTCCAGGCCTTCGGGCTTGGGGATCAGCGCCTTCCGGCTGAGCTTGATCTTGCCGCTCTTCTCGTCGATGCCGATGCACTTGACCATGACTTCCTGGCCTTCGCTCACTTCGTCCGCTGGGTTTGCGACGCGGTGGTGGGCCAGTTCGCTGACGTGCAGCAGGCCGTCGAGGCCAGGAAGGATGGTCACGAAGGCGCCGAATTCGACGACCTTGGCGACCTTGCCCAGGTAGGTCTTGCCAACCTCGGCGGTCTGGATGAGGTCGCCGATCATCTTGAGGGCGATGTTCAGCTTCTCGGTGGTGGGGCCGGCGACCTGGCAGAGGCCGTCGTCGTCGATGTTCACCTCGCAGCCGCTCACCTCGATGATGTTGCGGATGGTGGCGCCGCCCTTGCCGATGACGTCGCGGATCTTCTCCTTGGGGAGCTGGATGCTCTGCATCTGGGGGGCGTTCTTGGCGTACTCGCTGCGGGGCATGGCGAGCACCTGGCCCATTTGCTCCAGCAGGTGCAGGCGGCCGGCCTTGGCCTGATCGAGGGCCTTGGTGAGGATCTCCGTGGTGATGCCGCCGATCTTGATGTCCATCTGCAAGGCGGTGATGCCCTTGTCGGTGCCGGCAACCTTGAAGTCCATGTCGCCGTAGTGGTCCTCCTGTCCGGCGATGTCGGAGAGGACGACGAACTTGTCACCGTCGCTGACGAGGCCCATGGCCACGCCGGCCACGGGGGCTTTGAGCTTGATGCCTGCATCCATCAGGGCCAGGGTGCCACCGCAGATGGTGGCCATGGATGAGGAGCCGTTGCTCTCGGTGATGTCAGACACCACGCGCACGGTGTAGGGGTTCTCCTCGGCGGGAGGCAGCACGGCGAAGATGGAGCGCTCAGCCAGCATGCCGTGGCCGATCTCGCGGCGGCCAGGCCCGCGGTTGGGCTTGCACTCGCCCACGCTGTAGCCCGGGAAGTTGTAGTGGAGGTAGAACTTCTTCTTGTACTCCTCTTCCAAGCCATCGATGATCTGGATGTTGTTGATGGTGCCGAGGGTGGCGGTGACCAGGGCCTGGGTTTCGCCGCGGGTGAAGAGGCAGCTGCCGTGGGCGGAGGGGAGGACGCCGACCTCGATGTTGAGGGGGCGGATCTGATCGAACTTACGACCATCGAGGCGCACGCCCTGCTTGAGGATGGCGTTGCGGAAGAGGGTCTCCTTCAGCTCATCGAAGCAGGCAACCGTGTCCTTCTTCAGCTCAGGCTTCTCGGCGCAGAACTGGGCCACAGCCTCCTTCTTGAGGAGGTCGATGGCCTTGTAGCTCTCGATCTTCACCTTCATGGTCAGCGCGGCGAAGAGCTTCTCGGCGAAGGCGGCGGCCACTTCCTTGTAGAGGGCTTCGTTGCGCTCGGCCTTGGCGGCGGCGACCTTGGGCTTGCCCACCTTGGCCTGAAGGTCCTTCTGCAGCTTCACAAGCGTCTTGATCTGGTCGTGGCCGAAGGCCAGGGCCTTGACCATGTCGGCTTCCAGCACTTCCTTGGCGCCGCACTCCACCATCACGAGGGCGTCGGCGGTGCCGGCCACCAGCAGGTCGATGTCGCTCTCAGAGCGCTGGTCCACGGTGGGATTCACGATGAGCTGGCCATTGACGCGGCCCACGCGGACGCCGCCCACGGGGTTCACGAAGGGGATCTCGCTGATGATGAGGGCCGCGGAGGCGCCCACCATGGCGAGGGTCTCGGGGGCGTGCTGGCCGTCGTAGCTGAGCACCTGGGCCGTGATCATGGTGTCGCCGTTATAGCCCTCCTCGAAGAGGGGGCGCAGTGGGCGGTCGATCAGGCGGCTGGTGAGGGTTTCCTTGGTGGTGGGACGTCCCTCGCGCTTGAACCAGCCGCCGGGGATCTTGCCGGCCGCCAGCACGGGCTCGCGGTAGTCGACGGTCAGGGGGAAGAAGTCGATGCCTTCTCGGGGTGTGCCGTAGCACACGGCCACGAGGACCATGGTGTCGCCCTGGCGAACGATCACGGCGCCGTGGGCCTGCTTGGCGATGCGGCCGGTCTCGAGGAAGATGGGTGTGCCGCCCAGATCCACCGAGACGGTGGTGGGATTGAATTGAAGTGCGTTCATGCAAGCTCCTGGGCCCTCGGGCCCAATGGGCTCCCCTGAGTCCGGGCTTCTGACCGGATCTCCCGCGATCGCTCCATGAAACCCGTCCACCGGATCCTGGATCAGGAGGGGGAGGTGGGCTTCCTGCAGAGGTCGCCGCCGAAGGGGAGTGGTGAAGATCGGCCAGGAAAGTGTAGCAGGTGTGAAGATGGGGCCAAGATCGGCCAGAAGTCATGGCCGTAAAATTCCGAGCCGATAGGAACGGTTCATGCCGAAAGTCACGTGATTTTTGCTTCTGGTTTTCCTCTTGCCCTGCAATGATTGGGACTCTAGAAAGTTTCAACCTGATCCTAGCAGGGTGCCTCTATTTCCCAATACCACTCGCTACTGAGGACGCTTGTGACACCGGTGTGGAGTCAGTTGACCATGGGGTTGGCTCTTGGATTGGGCCTTTCCTGGGCCATGATCCGCTGGGTGGCTCCCCTTGGCTGGATGGATCGCCCGGACCAGACCCGGAAGCATCACGCTCGTCCGACCCCGCGCACGGGTGGTTTGGCGCTATGGGCAGGACTCATCCTGATCCAAGTGGTCGGGAGGCCCTTCTTTCATCTGGATTGGACAGAGTGGGTGGCCATCCATGTCATGGCCTTCACTGGACTGATGGATGACCGCTTCAACCTGAAGGCCCGCTACAAGGCGGTAGCAGGCTTGGGCGTTGCTGTGTTGCTGGCCTTCCACATGTCCCAATCCCTCAAGGCTGTGGACCAGGTGCCCTTCCTTGGAGTGGAACTGCCCACGCACCCCATCTTCATTTTCCCCCTGCTCATGGCTTGGTTCTGGGGGGTTCCCCAGGCCTACAACCTGATCGATGGCATCAACGGGCTGTCCATGGGGTTGGGCGCGTTGCTACTGGGCATCCTGGGGTTGAACCTGGGTCACCAGCCCGCTCTGTTTTGGGGTGGACTGTTTGGCGTGCTGGCGCTCAATTTCCCGAAGCCCCGCCACTTCCTTGGGGATTGCGGGGCGCTGATGCTGGGCACCCTCTTTGCGGTGTTGGGCATGGAAGCCTTTGCCCTTCGGGATCCGAACCTGCTTTTCTGGGTCTTCGCCTACCCCATCGTGGATGTCTGCCTGGTGGTGAGCATTCGCCGCTGGAAGGGCACCCCACTTAGCGGCGCGGACCGCAGCCACCTGCACCATTGGATGATGGATCACGTGGGAGGGAAGGCTTGGCGCGCCACGCCGCTTCTCCTGTGCCTGGGCGGCCTGCCGATGCTTCGCGCCACATCCGTGCCCGGGAACATGGTCCTGTCCAGCCTTGGGTTGGTGAGCCTCGTGTTCCTGGCTTTCAAGGCCTTCAAGGATCGGGTTTCCCAGTCGCGGGAGCATCAGCCGAGCGCCCAGGTCCGCAGGGAGATCCCCTTCATGCTGCCCACCACGCTGAGTGAAACCTCCGGATCCCACCCCAAGATCTGAGCAGCGGGTTCTCTATGCCTCGGCCGCTGCCGCTCAGGCATACTCGGTGGAAGTCTGCTTTGTCTTCGGGATGGGAGCTATTCATGTCCCGAGGACCTTTTCGATAGGACCGTCCTGATGCGCCTTGTACCTTGGTTCGCCCCACTGATGGCCTCGGCGGCCCTCTTGGCTCAAATGCCCCAGGGGCTTGACCTCCAGGCGCTGAAGCAGGCGGCAGGAGCTCAGGGCATGACGGGTGGGGCGGACCCAGTGCCAGCCCGAACCGCTGGAACGCCGCAGGGCATGCTGACGGAGGACACCCAACGATCCAGAGCCGAAGAAGATCGGTTGGATCAGGAAATCCGGCTGCTCAAGCGGCGTGAAAAAGGGCCTCGCCGCTTTGCCGCAGATCTTTTCGAGGTGCGGCAGCGGGGCACGGGGGCCACGGAAGGCGGCATTTCCGAGGATTACGTGCTGGGGACCGGCGACCGGCTGAACCTGAACGTGTTCGGAAGCGCCACCTTCGATCTGCCCGTGCAGGTGGATGGCCGTGGTGAGATCGTGATCCCCAAGGTGGGCACGGCCAAGGTGGGCGGGCTGACGCTGGGCAAGGCGAAGGCGGCCGTGCAAGGGCTGGTGGGCCGCAATTTCTCGCGGTCCACGGTGGATCTCCAGGTGATCAAGCTGCGGGAGGTACGGGTCTTCGTTATGGGCGAAGTCTATAAGCCGGGCAGCTACCTGGTGTCGAGCCTCAGTTCCCTGGTGAACGTGCTGAGCCTGGCAGGGGGCCCCACGGCCGTGGGCAGCTACCGCGATATCCGTGTCATGCGAGGCGGTCGCAAGGTTTATGACCTAGACCTGTATCCCCTCCGCGCCGAAGGGCTGGGCAATCCGAACGTGGCCCTCCAGCAGGGCGACACCTTGTTCGTGCCCCTGGCGCAGAACCAGGTGGTCCTGGAAGGGGCCTTCCAGCGGGTGGCGAACCAGCTGCCCCAGCCTGTGAAAGGCGGGGAAAAGCTCGAGGATATTGAAATGGGGGACTTGAAAACAGATCCCTTGAAAGAGCAACGGGCGCGGGTGCAGCGTGAGATTACCGCCATTGAGGCGCAATTGGCGCCGCCCGCGAAAGTGGTTGAGCCTGCAACGGCTTTGGCCGGAAAGGACGGGCCGCAGGCGGTTGCCACTCAGCCACCCGCGCCTCTGACCCTTTCCGAACGGGCCGCTCTGGAAGATCGCCTCGCTTTCCTCAAGCACCAGATGGTGGCCCTCAAGGCAGCGCCGTTGGGGGATCACCGAGTACTAATCGACCCTGAAACGAAGCTTCCGGTGGTGCCTTCGGAAACCGATTCCCTGAAGCCTGAATGGGTACGCACTTGGGAGCGGACGGGTTTGGCCCCGACCCTGCAATTCGAAATGCGCGCTGGGGAAACCGTGGCGGATGCCCTCAAGTTCGCGGGAGGTTTCGCACCGGAGGCGGGCCCCGGTGCCCTGTCGCTGCGCCGCCGCGAAGCCACCGGCTCCCTGGTGGGACAGGACGTATCCGTTGCGACGGCGGAACGCATGCCCCTCCAACGTGGGGACATCCTGTCGGCGCTTCCTCGTCGGGAATGGACGGGACCCGTTGTCGAAGTCGCGGGCTGGGCGCGGACGCCCGGTGTGTTCGCGCGGACGGAGGGGCTGCGGGTCGGAGACCTTTTGAAGCGGGATGGCCAGATCCTTCCGGATACCTACCGCGCCAGGGGTGAGGTGGTGCGCACGGCGGTGGACGGCACGACTCGCTTCGTGGCCTTCGATCTGGACCGTGCCCTCGCCGGGGACGCCAGCCAGAACCTGCTTCTTGAAGATCGGGATCGCATCGAGCTGTTTCGGATGGAGGCCCTGCGCATGCCGAAATTCGTGACCGTGTTGGGGCCGGTGGCGCGCCCGGGAACCTTCGAATTCCACGACGGCATGCGGGCTTCCGACCTGCTCTTCCGCGCCGGCATCCCCACCCAGTCTGCGGACCGGATGGTTGCCGAGCTGGCGCGGAGCGGTCAGGGGAAGCCCAGTGAAATTTTCCGCCTCGATCTGACGAAACTGATGTCCACCCAGGAGGGAAGCCCCATCGCCCTGCTCGATGACGCTCAGAATCCCCGCCTCCAGGCGGACGATCAGCTGAGTCTCTTCGAAAAGCCCGATTTCAAGGTCCACCGCACGGTTCGAATCGGAGGCCAGGTCGCTCGTCCGGGTTCGTACACCCTGGATTCGGACCATGCCCGCCTGAGTGAGCTCGTGAAGCGGGCAGGCGGGCTGACGCCCGAAGCCATGCCCCAGTCGGGCGTTTTTCTCCGCCGGATGAGCACCCAGGACGCCTCGCTTCAGCGTGCCGCGGAGGAATCCGGACTGGCCGGCAAAGATCCCACGGCCAAGGGCATCAACGAGATTCTGGAGCGGTTGAACGAAACGAAGCGGCAAACCACGACGGGTCAGTTGCTCAAGAACCCGGTGCTCCACGGCCTTCTGGTGGGCAGCCTGAATCGCATGGTGGTGGACTTCCAGGGGGCGCTGAAGGGCGATGCCATGGCGGATGTGGACCTTCAGGACGGGGATGAAATCATCATCCCGCGTGCCTCGGCCGTGGCCTACGTGGTGGGTGAGACCGCGAGTCCCTTTGCGACCTACAAGGTGCGGCAGGGCATGAAGGTGTCCGATCTGCTCAAGCTGGCGGGTGGCACCACCCGGAATGCGGATACGTCCAACATCCGCCTGCTCAAGGCGAATGGAAGCATCGTGGACAGCTGGGTGGAAGGCAAGATCGTGGAACCCGGCGACACGGTGCTGGTGCCCCAGCGCTTCCGCCGCGACACCAACTGGCAGGAGAACCTGCAGGCCCTGACGCCCATCGCGATTCTGCTGAACACGCTCAAGCTCTAAGCGCCGAAACTCGAATCTTGGCCGTCTGCGTTAAACTGAAGGGCCCCGCCTCTGCGGGGCCTTTTCATCGTGAGTGCCATGATCCTGCGCAAAGAGTACTGGTTCGAAGCCGCCCACTTCATCTACAACCACCCGGGCAAGTGCCGCAATCTGCATGGCCACAGCTACAAGCTCTTCGTGCTGCTGGAAGGGCAGGTGAATCCCGAAACCGGCATGATCATCGACTTTGATGATCTCTCCAAGGTGGTGGTGGAGCAGGTGATTTCCAAGCTTGACCACCGCTTCCTCAATGACCTGATCCCCCTGTCCACGGCGGAAAACATCTCGGTCTGGATCTGGGAGCAGCTCAAGCCCTCGCTGCCCCAGCTGTGTCAGATCGAGGTCTACGAAACGACGGACAACTGCGTGATCTACCGCGGAGCCTGAGATGCGGCGCCCCTGGGCAATGACAGCGCTGGTCCTGCTGATCGGCTGCGAAGCCGTCAACCCGGCCCTGCGCTACGAGGAAGCCGCGCGGCAGCTGCGCTTCTCACTGGATCGGGTGGAGCCCCAGATCGACCTGGCCTTCCCCCTTGAGCAGTCGCGGTTGCGGTTGCGCCTCGAAGTGGGTGTGGAGAACCCCTCGGACCAGCGCCTGCGCACGCGGCGCGTGACCGGGGATCTGCGCCTGAACGCGCAGGGCGTGGACCATGCCCTGGGCTCGGTCAGCTTTCCTGAAGGGGCCGACATCGCGCCCCGGGGTCGAAGCACCCTTCTCGTCGATGTCGGATTCGGCTACGGCGATTTGAAGAATGCCTGGGGCCCTTTGTCCGGCGCGGTGCTGCGCCACGCCCCCGCCACCTGGGGCCTGTCCGGCGTGGCCCGCTTCGAGGTGCTGGGCATCGAGTTCGGGGTGCCCTTCAGCACGCGCAAGGAGAGCGGTCGATGAGGGGCGAGTTCGCATGATTCGAGCGGTCGTCTTCGATCTATGGAACACGCTCGTCTTCAGTCCGGCGGGCAGTCCCTTCCAGCGGATGCGGGAACTGCTGCGTCCCGAACAGGCGCACCTGTTTCCGGCCCTCATGCGGGATGGAATGGTCCGGCCCTACCCCTCGGTGCGTGCCTTCCTGGAGGCCTGGCAGGGACAGGCCAGCCTGGACGACGCCCAGATGGAGGCCATGGCGGAAGCCTTCCTGGAGGCTGGCGCGCAGGCCCAGTGTTTCCGCGAATCGCCCGAGGCCTTGGGCGCGGTGCGGGATCTGGCGCGGGTGGCCCTGCTTTCCAACACCCAGACCTTTGGATTGGAGATGCTCGACCGTCTTGGCATCTCCGAGCGCATCCGCACCCGGATTCTTAGCGCGGAGATCGGCACCCTGAAGCCCGAGGCCGATGCCTATGAGGCCGTGCAGCGCAAGCTGGGCCTCTTCCCGGGCAACCTCGCCATGGTGGGCGACAACTGGAACGATGACGTGGAGGGCGCCCTGGCGGCGGGCTGGACGGCCATCTGGGTGAACCGCGAAGCGAGGCCCCGTCCCGATCACGATCCCGAGGCCCCCGTCTACGAGGTGCGAAGCCTCGACCGGGTGCCCGAGCTCATCCAAAGTCTGCAGGAAGGCATGCGCTGCCCGACCTGCCTCGGCTGACATGAACGAAGGGGGACCGCCCGGACGCTTTGCGTCCTCTGCGTCCCCCCTCGTGCACCCCCACGTGGTGTCCGGGCCAAGCCCGGCCACCACGTCTGAATGGAATTCGGTAGCCGATCAGGCGGTCGCGCTGCCCTGGCCGGGAATCTGAAGGTCCATGACCACCGCGTGTCGCGGGGTGTCGGCGCGCTCGATCCAAGAGACGCGGGCGCCCATCAGGCGGGCCAGCTGCATGAGACCTTCGCGGGCCTCGTGATGGATGGCGGCTGACAGTTCGGGGTGCAGGGTGAGGCGCACATCGGCGCCGCGCAGGCGTTCGCCCAGGCGCACCAGCTCGCGGTAGGCCTTCAGCAGCGAGGTTTCGGGGCTCTGGGTGCGGCCGGCGCCGCTGCAGATGGGGCAGGGCTGGGTGAGCTGCCGCTCCAGTGAGGGGCCCGTGCGCTTGCGGGTGAGCTCCACCAGGCCGAACTCGGAGATGCCCCCGGCCCGGGCGTGGTTGCGGTCGCGCTTGAGCTCTTCGTGGAAGCGGGCCAGCACCTCCTCGCGGTGAAGGGGGTCCACCATGTCGATGAAATCGATGACGACGATGCCGCCCAGGTTGCGCAGCCGAAGCTGCCGCACGATCTCGGGAATGGCCTCGAGGTTGGTGAGGAAGACGGTCTCTTCCAGATCCTTCTTTCCGACGAATTTGCCCGTGTTCACGTCGACACTGACGAGGGCCTCGGTCTGGTTCAGCACGATGGAGCCACCGTGCTTGAGGAAGACCTTCGGCTGCCGGGCGGAATCGATCTCGGATTCGATGCCGAAGGCCTCGAAGATGGGCAGGTCCGACGTGAAGCGCTTCACGCGGTTGGACCATTCGGGGTGGAGGTTTTCCACGAAGGAGACCACTTCCCGGTGGGCGGCGTCGTCGTCCACCCAGAAGGTGGATACCTCCTCGCGGAAGATGTCGCGCATGACCTTCTGAAGCAGGCGGAGGTCCTGCCAGACCAGCCCGGGGGCGGGCACGGTGTCGGCCTTGGCCTGGATGCCCTGCCAGAGCTGGCGCAGGAAGATCACGTCGCCCACCAGATCCTCGTCCTTCTCGCCGATGGCGGCCGTGCGGACGATGAATCCCTCGCCTGGCTGGACATGGCTGCGGATCAGTTCGCGCAGGCGCTCCCGTTCGGCGGGATCGGTGATCTTGCGGGAGATGCCGATGTGCTCGATGCCCGGCATGAAGACGAGGAAACGGCCCGGGAAGCTGAGGTGCCGCGAGAGCCGGGGTCCCTTGGAGCCGATGGGATCCTTCACGACCTGGACGAGGGTTTCCTCACCTTCTTTCAAGGGCGGCAGGGGCGGGGGTGGCGGCGGCAGCTCCTCGGTGGAGGCTTCTTCACCCTCCTCTTCGGCAGACAGGTCGGATCCCAGGCGCTGGACGACGGGATCGTCCAGGTAGAGGAACCCATCCTTCACGCCGCCGATGTTGACGAAGGCGCTTTGCATGCCGGGGAGCAGCTTGGCCACCCGGCCTTTGTAGACATCCCCCACCTGGCTCTTGTTCATCGTCCGCTCGAGGAACAGCTCGCAGAGCTGGCCGTTCTCAAGCAGGGCGATGCGCGTCTCCAGGGGGGTCGAATTGACCACCAGGGACTTGCGGACTTCCATGGAACCAACCTTTCAGAACTTTGCAGGAAGGCGCCTTGCCCCCACTGCGGGCCCCGGGGTCGTACCAGACCGTGGGGTGATTCATTTCTACCATGACCGTTGGATGCCGCGCCAACGGTCAAAGGTTCCGAAATCGGTTTTTATAATTTCAGATGGGGCGAGTCCAAGGCCCCGGAGGCCATGCTGAAGCCCGCAGTCCTTCGCCCTCAGTCGGTGAAGGCGGCGACGCAGAGGGGCGTGCGCTCCTGGGTGCGGCGCTCGGTGATGCGGTTGCGCTCGTCCACGAAGACCACCTTGGGGGCCACGGTCTCGGCCTCTTCGGCGGTCATCCAGCCGTAGGCGGCGATGATCACCAGATCACCCGCGTTCACCAGGTGGGCGGCGGCGCCGTTGATGCCGACTTCACCGGAACCGGGCACGCCGGGGATCACGTAGGTGGATAGGCGGGAGCCGTTGGTGACGTCGTAGATATCGATTTTCTCGTTCTCCATGAACCCGGCGGCTTCGATGAGCAGCGGATCCAGGGTGATCGATCCCACGTAGTCCAGGTCGGCCCTCGTCACGGTGGCGCGATGGATCTTTCCGAGCAGGAAGTGACGTAGCATGCATCCTCCGGTCCAGGCTCCGTACGGGAGTCCCGGCCAACGCATAAGCATGGACTCAGGATTACCTTGGGTCCAGCCTCGTTTTTTTCTCAGGGAACGGATCTTCTGGTTGAATGATTAAAGGCTTTGGGTGCTTCTGGTTACGCTAAGGCCGGCGTCGGCGGGGGTGAGGGCCAGGATGACGTTATCGATGAGTCGGGTGGTGCCGACATAGGCCGCAACACAGAGGGCGGCCGTGCGATCCACCTGGCCCTGGATGGGCTCCAGGTTCTGGGTGTCCACCAGCTCCAGGTACTGCACGGAATCCACGGCGCTGAGGGGGCCGCGGGCCTTGTCCAGGAGGGCCTGGGCATCGCGCTCCCCGGCCTCGAAGGCAGCCTTGGCGGCCATCAGACCCTCGCTCAGGGAAAGGGCCCGGCGGCGGGCCTCCTCGTCCAGGTAGGTGTTGCGGCTGCTGAGGGCGAGGCCGTCGGCCTCGCGGATGGTGGGCACCACCACCACGTCCACGGGCAGGTTCAGATCCCGGGCCATGCGCCGGATGACGACGGTCTGCTGGAAATCCTTCTGGCCGAAGAAGGCCAGGTCTGGCTGCACCATGTTGAAGAGCTTGGCGACCACGGTGGCCACGCCCCGGAAATGGCCCGGGCGGAAGCGGCCGCAGAGGGGCTCGGCAAGGCGGCCGGGCTCGATGTGGGTCTGGAAGCCCGTGGGGTAGATTTCGGCGACTTCGGGCAGGAAGAGCACCGTGGCCTCGGCCTCCAGGCAGAGGTTCTGGTCTCGTTCCAGGTCGCGGGGGTAGCTGGCCAGGTCTTCGTTGGGGCCGAATTGGGTGGGGTTCACGAAGATTGAAACCACCGTCGCATCGCAGCGGGCGGCGCTCTGGCGGATCAGGGCCCCGTGGCCCTCGTGCAGGAATCCCATGGTGGGGACGAAGCCGATGCGCTTGCCCTCCTCCCTCAAGGGACGGAGGAGGGCGCGAAGATCAGCGATGGTACGTACAACTCGCATGGACAAAAGCGGGATCCTTCCGAAGGTGCCTGCCAGCTTACCAAGGGCTGCTTCAGGGGCGCCACTGGGTCAAAGCCGGACGAACGGCTTCTGGAAGGGTATAGGATTCGCGGCCATCCGGGAACCCTCCCCCCCGGACATCCTCGGCCCAGGCGGCGAGCGCCGTGCGTAGGTCTTCGAATCCCTCGGCATATCGCCGGACGAATTTGGGGGAGCTGCCGGGCAGCAGGCCCAGGATGTCGTGGAAGACGAGCACCTGTCCCGAACACTGGGGGCCGGCTCCGATTCCGATCGTGGGGATCTCGACGGTTTCGGTGACCTTGGCCGCCAGGTCCGCGGGAATGCCTTCGAGCACCAGGCCGAAGCAGCCCGCGTCCTGCAGCTTCTGGGCGTCCTCCAGCAGGCGGAGGGCGTCGCCCTTGTGCTTGCCCTGCACCTTGAAGCCGCCCATGGGGTTCACGCTCTGGGGTGTGAGCCCCAGGTGGCCCATGACGGGGATTTCGGCATCGATGAGGGCGTGGATCATGGGCAGGCGCTTGGCGCCCCCCTCGAGCTTGACCCCCTGGGCCCCGCGCTGGAGGAATCCCCCAGCGTTGCGCAGGGTGTCCTCCACGCTGAGGTGGAAGCTCAGGTAGGGCATGTCGGCCAGCAGCATGGCCGTGGGATGGGTGCGGGCCACGGCCTCCAGATGGTGG
This sequence comes from Geothrix limicola, assembly GCF_030268085.1. Classification (GTDB taxonomy): domain Bacteria; phylum Acidobacteriota; class Holophagae; order Holophagales; family Holophagaceae; genus Geothrix; species Geothrix limicola. The sequence goes on along the minus strand of NZ_BSDE01000002.1, from coordinate 490,939 downwards.
TTCATCATGGCCATGCTGACGGGCAGGGTGTTCTCGAAGCCCAGGCACACGTTCCCCACGCTGTCGCCCACGAGGATGAGGTCCACCCCCGCGGCGTCCGCGATGCGTGCCGTCACGGCATCGTAGGCGGTGGTCATCACCAGTTTGCGTCCCGCGTGGTACCAGGCGTTCAGCTGGGGCAGGGTGACGTGGGTGCGGGATTCGGCGGGCAGGTGGCTCATGGGGTCTCCGCTGGAAGGTCGAAGCCGTGGGTTTCCATGAGACCACCGATTGCTCAGCCCGTCATTCGGGATCGGGGAAGGCCGGCAGGTTCATCTGGGTGGGGGTCCAGTCCACGAGGGGATCGGCGCGTTCGGGCTGGATGAACTTGAGGCCGACGGCCTCCACGGTCTGCCGGAAGCGGTGCATGTCCTCCCGGCCGAGGAAGGTCGTTTCCTGTTCCGCGGGCAGCCGCGTCCAGAGCTGCTGGAAGCTGGGGAAGGCGTCCTGCATGCGGGCACGGGCGCCCAGCTTCTCGCCCCGCTGCAGCAGCAGCTGGGCCCCCTCGGCGCTGGCCTCCAGGATCTGGGCGGGGAATTGCATGTCCCGGGCCGCGGCCTGGACCTCGCTCCAGGCTTCCAGGGCCTCCTGAACCACCGCCTCGGTGGCGGGCACGATGGAAAGCAGCAGGGCGTGGGCGCGGTGCCATTCCAGATCGAGCCAGCGCGATCCCGAACCTTCGACCAGCCCCTTCAGGTTTTCCAGGATCGCCCAGCCCTGTTCGGGGGCCGCCTGATGCGCCTGGCGGGCCTCGCGGGCCAGGGCCTGGCTGAAGCGGAGCAGGGCCAGCCTCTGGCGCCAGACCAGGCCCGTGGATTCGTAGTGGTCGGCGGCGGCCTTGAAGAGCCGCCCCGCATCCCGCCAGGCGCTCCGGAAGCGCGCGACTTCACCCTGCAGGAAGAGGTGATCCCCCTGTTCCTCGGGCGACATCAGGGCGGGTTTGGCGGCCAGGGCCTGGAACTGGGCGTGGTCGGCGGCCACGGTATCGCCCAGGGCGGCGTAGCTGCGGGCCCGCCAGATCTGGATGAGGGCCACCTGGGCCGTATCGCCCAGTTGCTGGGCGCGGCTGAGGGCGCGATCGAGGTGGGAGAGCGCGGGGCCGAGGAACTGCTGCAGGCTGCGCAGGCGGCCGAGCGCGAGGTGGCCCTGGGCCTGGAGGGCGGTGTCGCCCTGCATGCGGGCGGTCTGCAGGGCCTCGCGCAGCAGGAGGACGCTGGATTCCGATTGGCCCTGGGCCAGGCGCACGTTGGCCAGGGCGATCTGCACGGGGACCAGGCTCCGGAATCCCTGCCGGTGCTCCAGCATCCGCTGGGCGGATTCGAGCATGGAGGCCGCGCGCAGGAACCGAGACTGCCCGCCCAGCGCCTGGCCCAGCGCCAGCATGAGGTCGGCCTGGTCCTCGGGCAGCGGCTTGAATCCGCCCTGGGCGGGGTGGAGCCCCTCTTCCAGTGCGGCGATCCCCTTGGCGAGGTGCCCCTGGAGCAGGTGCAGCCGGCCGAGGGCCAGGCGCAGGCGGGGCTGTTCGGCGTGATGCGGGTGGCCCACCAGGCGTTCGGCCACGGCATGAAGGGCTTCCTGGGCCTCGGCGGGGTGGCGCAGATGAAGATGCAGCATGGCTCGCTTGCGGTAGAGGCGGGCCTCCTTGAGGCGGATCCCCTCGTCATGGGGGGCGCGGGACAGGGCCTCGAGGGCGCGCCCCAGCGACAGGAGGGCCTCTTCAGAGGAACTGTGCCCGGCCGTTTCGCCGGGGGCGGGGACTCCGAAGGTCCAGGCGTCCGCCAGGTGCTCGTGCAGCCGCGCCTCGTCCTTGGGCGACGGTTTCAATTGAAGCGCCTGGCCCACGATGCGGCGCGTTTCCGCCGGGTGGCCGGGATGGGCGTGCTCCAGCGATTCCAGCACGGCGGCAAGGGCGGTGGCCTCGTCCGAAGCGAGCGATTGGAGGGGGACGGAACAGCTCCAGCCCTGCTCCTGGAAGACCGCCGACAGCGCCCGTGCGAGGCGCTTGAGCTCGGGCTGGGGCGTGTGCGAAAGCACCAGCTCGCGCCAGCGGGGATCGGGGATCTGGACCTGGCCCCGATGCAGCTGCGCCAGCTGGGACCCGGCAGCGACATGGAGGGCATCCTCCAGCGCATCGCCTTCCAGTCCGAGCAGGCGTCCCAGCGTGGAGGTCGGCAGGGGCTGCTCCGCCAGCGCCACCAGGCGCACGAGGGTCGCGGAAGCGGGAGTCAGCCGCTGCAGCCGCCCCAGGAAGATCTGGCGCATGAGGTCATCTTCGGCCTTCAGGGCCACGGGCTGGCCCGGGGCGAGGATCCAGCGGTCCCGATCCCAGGCCAGGGTTCCGGATTGATGGGCCAGCTCCAGGAAATTCCGCAGCAGGCCCGGGTTGCCCAGGCTTTGGGCGATCAGATCGGATTGGAAGGATTCAGGCAGATCGTGGCGGTCGAGCAGATCGTTGAGGACCATGCGAAGGTCCTCGTCCGCCAGGCGGTTCACGCCCACGACGGCGGCGGAGGCCTCGCCGCGCAACTGGGCGATGAAGGGCTTCAGGCCGGCCCCCTGGGCGCCGGTGGTGAGAGATAGCAACCAGGGGATGGACGAGGCGTGGACCAGCTCCCGGATCAGCGCGAGGACGCCGGGTGTGGCGCGGTCCAGGCCGGACAGATGGATGAGGCGGTGGTGCAGGAGGCCCGCGAAATCCAGAGCCTCCATCGCCGCCCGCACTTCCTCGGGTTCCGGCAGGGCCTCCTGCCCGTTCACGTGGCGGCCCCCCGTGAGGAAGGCGAAAGCCTGCACACGGAGGGACAGCACCTTGGCGGCCTGGGGGCGCTCGGCGTAGAAATCCACCTCGCTGCCCATGAGGAGGGCTTCGAGCAGGCGGCCCAGGAAGCGGCCCGGCGATTCATCGGCGGAGGCCGCCAGGTGGTGGACCCAGATGCCCTCGCCCTCCGCCACGGCGCAGGCCCAGGTAGCCAGTTGCTCCTTGCCCACGCCTTCCTCGCCCTGCAGGAGGACGATCCGCTCCATGGGGATGGGGGCGCTGAAGCCCAGCATGAGGGACTTGAGGTAGGGCAGTTCCTGGCCGCGGCCGCGCAAAGGGTGCGAGAGGGGTTCGGACAGGTCCCGGGTCTGATGCCAGGGCAGGTCCTCGGACAGGGCCGGCACGGGCGCCGTCTGGGGCAGGAATCCGGGAATGGCTTCCAGTCCCCAGGGGGAATCCCCGATGACCCGGGGAATCTGGGAGAGGCCCGGCCGGAGGGTGATGACCTCGGGATGCAGGAAACGTGGATGCGGATCCTGCCCAAGACAGGCCGCGAGGTGCTCCATCAGGGCCGCGCGCTGGGGTTCTCCCCAGCCGGCCCAGAGGCGGGAAAGCGGCGTGCCCTGGAGCGCCTGGATGTACCAGGCCTGGTCCCCGTCGAACCCCACGTGGCAGGTGACGGGATCCAGGGAGGTGGCGTCGAGGAAGCGCGCCAGGAAGGTGTCGCGGATGAGGTCGAGGTCGCGATCCGTGGGCAGGGGCGACCAGATCTGGGCGAGGAAGCGGGTGCCGTCCAGTTCCCGCCGCATGAGGTGCCAGCTGCAGCCTTCTTCCCGGCCCAGGTCCATGAGCCAGGTGTACCGGTGGGTGCCGAGAAAGCGCGTCACGTCCACAGATGGGCTTTCGCGGCTTCAAGGTTGGACTGGGTGGGCATGGCCGAAAGTGTAACCCAGCCCTGGCTCGGACCAAGGGGGCAGCCGGAACCCGGGCCGCTCTCCGGCCATGTTTCGGCATTTTGGCGAGCCTTTTGCTCTCCGGGATTCATGCCTGCAGGGGCTGCCTAGGAGTTCGAATGAGCCTTTCACCCGTGAGTTCCGACAGTTCTCAAAGCCTCGGCAGCCTGCTCCTCCAGCAGCTGAACGCCGCCTCGTCGGGCACCACCCAGGGCCAGGACACCAGTGGACTCACGGGCGCCCTCGGGGATCTGCTGACGCTTTCGCCCACGGCCCAACAGCTCACGCAGGCTCCAAGCGCCGTCACCCAGGCCCTGTCGGATCTTCTGTCTGGGCAAAAAGACGTGTCTGGTGACCTCAGCCAATTGAAGGCCTTCTTCCAGAAACATCCCCAGAGCCTGGCCAGCGTGCTTGGCAGTCTGCAGGCGAACGCGACCTACGGCGCCCCGGGCGGGCAGACCTCCACCGCGGCCCTGCTGACCAGCCTGATGAACCACCAGAGCAACAACTCGAATCCGGCCTCGCTTCTGGCCCTGCTCAACGGGAACACGACCCAGGATTCCCTGTTCTCGCTGCTGGGGGATTCAGGCAGCGGGTCCGATGGCAGCGCCGTATCGCTTCTCGGCTGATCGCCAAGCCAGCGGCATCGGGTCCGCCCGGTCTGCGGCAGGGCCCTTTAAACGGAGCAGATCCGGCCGATACTTGAAGCAGAGGTGGCTTCCATGACCGTTGGAGCTGCTGGTGCTCTGGGCGTTCCCAACACGTGGACGATGTGGCAACCCTACGCGCAGACCCCGGGCAACACTTCGGGGTCTGCCATTCTCCAGGCCTTTGCCTCGACCTACGCCGGCCTGACGAACCGGACCACGGGCCTCATGCAGGCCGATGGGCTTTCTGCGCTGGCGGGCAGTGGCGCCCTGCCGGACCTGATCGGAGGCATGTACTCGATCGCCAAAGCCAATGGGAGCAACCCTTCCACCTTGGCAGACCTCCAGGCTTCCGTGGCCACCATGGGCGGATGGGACACCACGGCCGCTTCCATCCTGTTCTCAGGTGATTCCTCCAACGCGAAACATGGGTGGTCTGCCGCCGCCCTGGGCATGAACACTGCTTTGGCCTTGGCTTCCTACGCCGATCGGCAACAGGGAATTCCGAATGGCACCGCCGCCGCGGCTGCGGCGGCCTCGGCCGGGGGTTCGCCTCAGACGGCCATCCAGTCGGGCCAGTCTGCGATGCTTCAAAGCATGCTGGACTTGTTGGGCTAGGGTCTTTGGTGGAGGCTCGCTCGAACAGGCCGGTGATCATTGACGAAACCCCGGCATGAACCGACTTTGGGACAGGTCTAGGACTGTTTTATGGCCATTGGCGCCACCCCCCTCATTCCGCTCTACCGGGTTCAGCCGATCCCGGATGCCCGTCTGCAGCGGTTCGGCGTGAACAACGCCCAGCTGTTCGGGAAGCCCATGGTGGAATTCACGGCCGCGGAGGCTCAGCCCAGCCAGCCAGCGCCTGCCCGTCCGGCGGCCTCGCGCCTCCAGGATCTGCAGGACAGGAATCAGAACCCCGCCCTGGAACCCCGCGCCTTCCTGCCGGATGCAACCGCCCCGGCGACGGCGCCACGATCCAGCAACCCGGCCGGTCTGGGCACGGCCTCTGGTCCAGGGGCCCTGGTGGATCTGAAGGCCTGAGGGTCCAGGTTCGAGTTCAAGAACCCGTTGAGGCCACGGAGGGTGTCGCCCTGGCCAGGGCCAGCAGGTAGGTCCGCCCTTCCACCTCGTGTTCCCGGCATTCGAGGTGCCAGCCCTCGGCCAGCGCTTCCCGGCCGAAGAGCCGCAGGAGCTTGAGGCCGCCCCGCCCATCCGGGCCGAGTTCCACCTGATCCAGGCCCGTGGCGAAGCCGTGGCCGAGGGCCTTGAGGATCGCTTCCTTGGCCGTCCAGAGGCGGAGCAGGGCCTTCCATCGGGGTTCAGGCTGTCGATCGGCCCAGTCCCGTTCGGCGGGCAGGAAGGCCTTCGAGGCGGCCTGGAGGGCCTCGGAGGGGCGGAGCCGTTCCAGATCCACGCCGAGGCGGCCCCCTTCGGCCAGGGCGAGCACCTGCACGCCGAGGGCCCGGGAACGGCTGATGGTCAGGGGGCGGCCTTCGCCATCCATGGCCCGGGGCCGCCCCTGCGGATCCGGATTCAGCAGGATCACTTGATCGGCGAGTTCGGCGGGCAGCGCATGAGGTTGCGTGTCTGATTGGATGAAGACGTGGATCCCGCCCCCGGCGCCTTCGCGAGCCGCCGGCAGCGCCGGGGCGGGAGGCGTCGGACGGCTAGAGGGCCGCGCGGGTGAGCCTTCCCAGCGGGTGCCGGCCGGCAGCGACTCCCCCTTCATGAGCAGGGACAGGTCGCCCAGCACGGAGCCCGCCTCCATGCGCGATCCGTAGAGCACCACCGAATCCGTCCCCAGCGAACATCCCGGGCCGATCTCGATGCGGTCCATCTTCATCACGCGATCTTCGAAGAGGTGGGTCTGGACCGTGCAATCCGCGTTGAGCTGGGCCCCATCGCCGATCCTCACGAGGTCGAACTCCGTCAGCCAGGTGCTTTCCATGCACACCCGGCGCCCGATGTGCGAGCCCAGCAGCCGGAAGTAGATGGGGACGAAGGGCGTGCCCACCAGCAGGCGCAGCAGCCAGGAGTCCGCCAGGTTCTCATGGAGCCCGCTCACCAGTTCGGTGCGCCACACGAAGCTGCACCAGAGGGGCTTTTCGCTGGGGCGGTAGAAGCCGATCACCAGCCACTTCACGGCCACCACGAAGAAGCAGGCGAGCAGGCCGCCGAGGAAGTACAGGGCCGGCAGGGAGAGGGCCGCGACCTTCAGGGAGAAGGCCTCTTCAATCTCGGTCATGGCCGTGAGCAGCAGGCTGGTGATGACGACGAAACCCGTGACGGGGGCGATGACGCGGAACTGCTCGATGAAGGCGCGGAGCAGGATCATCCGGCGCGGCGGACGGAAGGTGGTTTCCTCGCCGAAGGCGGAGCTCTCCTGTCGGCGTGGCAGGTAGATGGCCGGGGACCCGAGCCAGGAGCTGTCCACGCGGGCGGCTTCGAGCGGATCGACGGGCGGCACCGACATCACGCCCACGAGCACGCTTTCGCCCAGCGTGGTGCCTGAGGGGATGAGGGCGCTGTTGCCCACGAAGGCGCGGCGCCCCACGCGCGTGGGCGCGAGGGTGACGCGACCCAGGTCCACCCGCGGCGGGCCGAAGGAGACGCAATCGGCGATGAAGCTCTCTTCGCCGATATCGAGCAGGTCGGGACATCCCGAACCCGCCGTGGACACCTCGGCCCAGGCGCCGAGCCGCGCGCCGAGGAGGCGGAACCAGGGCGCCAGGTAGAGGGTCGCGTAGAGCGGCGCGAGCAGGTCCAGACCCAGGCTCATGAGGCGATCCACGAACCACTTGCGCAGGATGAAGGGGCCCTGCCGGTCGTAGGTGCCGGGCCGCACGCGCCCCAGCAGCAGCCACTTGGCGGCCGCGATCTCCAGGGCCAGCAGCACGACGAAGGAGAGGCCCACGGCGGGCGCCACCACCAGGTAGGCGAAGTAGCCGGAGGTGTTCGCGTAGAGCTCGTTGATGAGGATCAGGCCCGGGAAGATGGCCGCGAGGAAGGCGACGGGGATGAGGAAGGCGCCCAGGGCCTGGGCCGCGGCATATCCCATACGCCGCAGGGGCGCGGGCCGGGGCAGATCCACCGACAGGCGCTGCTGGTCAGAATCGGTGGGCGGCAGGGGCTGGGCCGGAGATCCCGTCCAATGCTGGCCCGAGGCGATGCGCGCACCGGCCGGCAGAAGGCTCAGGTCCTCCAGCATGGCGCCGTCCTCCAGCACGGTTCCCGGGCAGAGGATGGAGCGGTTGCCGACGTAGCAGCGGCGCCCGATGTGGATGGGACCGATCTGGAGGAAGCCGTCCTCCAGCGTGTAGCCGCTCAGGCGCGCGTCCTGGCCGATGCTTGCATCGTCGCCGATCTCCACGAGGTCGAAGGCCGCCAGCGAGGTGGTGCCCAGGTGCACGTTCCGGCCCATGCGGGCGCCCATGAGGCGGTAGTAGAGAGGCAGCCAGGGCGATTCGACGAGGTAGTCCAGGGGCGTGGCGGCGACGATCCGCTGCACGAGCCACCAGCGCCAGTAGTAGAAGCCCCAGATGGGATGGCGGCCCGGCCGCATGCGGCCCAGCAGCGCCCACTTGGCGAGGATGGACAGCCCGTACATCGCCGGGTAGACGAGGATCAGCGAGGCGAGGGCCGCCAGCATGCCGGTGCGCCGCGAGAAATCGTGATCCTGGCTCCAGCTGTAGACCAGGTAGGGGCTGAGCCACTGCAGGGCGTAGAAGCCGAGCAGCGGGTAGAGCGACAGGGCCTGGGCCAGGGCGCAGGCGCGGAACCGCCAGGGTGCGGCCTTCGGCGCGGGTTCTTGTGCGAGCGCGGGTGCGGCGCTGCGATGGGAGATCCGGGCCTCGCATTCGGCGGCGAGGGCGCGGAGGGTGGGGAAGGCGTAGACATCCGAGACGGCGAGCCCTTCGAAATCGGGCTCCCGCCGGAGTTCCGAGACCATGGCCGCCGCCAGGAGGGAGTGACCGCCCAGATCCTTGAAGAAGTTCTCGTCGAGACCCGGCGCGCGGCCCGAGAAGAGCCGGGTCCAGGTGGCCCTCAGGCGCTGCTGACAGGGCGTCAGATCCTCCGCGGGAGCCGCGATGGGCTCGCGGTGGCGGGGCGCGGGAAGCCGCTTGCGATCCAGTTTGCCGCTGGCGAGCGTGGGCAGGCTGTCCAGTGCCTCGACGGCGCTGGGAACCATGTAGCTGGGCAGGCGTTCCCTCAAGCCCCGCAGGAGGCCCTCCTCATCGAAGGAGGCGCCGGGGCTGGGCACCGCGTAGGCCACCAACCGCTCGGGGCCCGCCTCCTTCCAGAGTGTCACCGCGGCGGCCTGCACGGCGGGATCCAGGCGCAGCGAAGCTTCGATCTCCTCCAGCTCGATGCGGAAGCCCCGCAGTTTCACCTGCGTATCGATGCGGCCGAGGAATTCCAGATCGCCGTCGTCGTTGAAGCGGACGCGATCCCCCGTGCGGTAGAGCCGCTCGGTGAAGGGGCCGTCGGCGTAGGGATTCGGGATGAAGCGTTCCGCCGTCAACTCCGGGCGGCCCAGGTAGCCCTGGGACAGGCCGACGCCGGACAGGTGCAGCTCACCGGGCACGCCGATGGGGCAGAGGCGGCCGCGGGCATCCAGCACGTACACGCGGTCGTTGGGCACGGCCTTGCCGATGCTGACGGGGCGGTCGGGATGCAGGTCCGTCCAGGTGGAGATGACGGTGGCTTCCGTGGGGCCGTAGGTGTTCACCATGCGCAGGTCGGGCCGCCACCAGCGTGCGACCAGATCCGGCGGGCAGGCCTCGCCGCCGAGGATGAGCAGGCGCAGGGTCGGAACGGGGTCGTTCAGGAGGCCGAGGAGGGTGGGCACGGTGGACCAGACGGTGATGCCCAACTCGCCCAGCCGCCTGCCCAGGTCCGGCCCGGACTGCATCAGGGCCTTGGTGCCCACCACCAGGCAGGCCCCATTGGCCCAGGCCAGCCACAGCTCCTCCACGGAGGCGTCGAAGGCCAGAGAGAATCCCTGGAACACGCGATCCCCGGGCGTGACGGCGAAGAGGCGCTGCTCGGCGCGCACGAGGGTGCAGGCCGAGCGGTGCGTGATGGGCACGCCCTTGGGCGTGCCCGTGGAACCCGACGTGAAGATGACGTAGGCGAGATCGTCGGGACTGGGGCCATCTGGACTGGGGTCGACGGGCAGAAGGGTGACGCGTGCCTCCTCGACGTCCACGGCCTGGTCGAGGCGCGGGCAGGGCAGATCGAGGCTGGCGCCCTGGGAACGTGGCGTCAGCAGCAGGTCCATGCGGCATTCCACGACCACCTGGCGCAGGCGGGCCGGCGGCAGGTCCGGGTCCAGGGGCACGTAGGCGGCGCCCGCCTTCAGGATGCCGAGCAGGGCCGCGTGGGCGCCGCCACCGCGGGGGAACCAGTGCCCGACGAGCGACCCGCGGCCTAGACCCAAGGCTTGAAGCTGGCGGCCGATCCGCTCGGCTTCGGCTTCCAGCTCCGCATAGGTTTGCGTGCGGCCATCCACCTCGAGGGCCGCAAGGTCGGGGCGGAGGCGCGCCGTTTCCTCGAAGATCCGGGGCAGGGTCTCTGCGCGTGTGAGGCCGGGATCGTGGGCCGGTCCTGAAAAGGCCCCCAGAAGCAGGGCCCGCTCTTCGGAATCCAGCATGGACAAGTCTTCGCAGGGAGTCTCGGGTGACTGGGTGAGAGCCTCGAAGAGGCGCTGGACGTGGCGGGAGATCCAGAGGCTGGATCCCGGAGTGAGGCTCCGTTCGGCGCGGAGATCCGAGATATCGAGGCGCCCCGATAGCACCGCTCCGCCCGATGCGGCCCAGCCTCGGATCTCGAAATTTAGGGTTGCCGGGTCTAGGCTTTCGCCGAGGATCTGCGCGAGTTCCGCGGCGGATCCGAAGGTTGAAGGGTCGATCGAAATGTGTCGAACCTGGCCTCCAGCCTGCGTTTCAAGCTGAAGGTCGTCCTCTCCCAGGTGCGCCTGCGCAGCCAACGCGAAGGCGGCCAGGGCCGCCCAAGTGGGCCGTAGGTGAAGGGAATGGGGTGAGGGCATGGCGCTTCCGGAATCCAGCATGATCGTAGGACATGAGATCCCCTAGGGATTCAGCCGGTGGAGCGCCCTGTGTGGATAGACCCATCCTGACGCCACCACGGACTCCGAAGCCAGGCCGAAGGTTGAAGCCTGGTGCGTGTTTGGCGCGGGCTAGCGGCTGAAAAAGGGATCCAGGATCACCGCGGCAGTGAGCACGAGGGCGAACAGGTTGATGTTCATGAAGACGCGCCGGTAGAGCGGGGCATCCTGGCCGGGCTTCAACAGGGGCAGGGAGCCGAGGATGAGCCAGACGGCACCGAGGCCGAGCATGATCTCCGCGGGCTTCGAGACCAGCACGTGGAAGAGCGGCAGCAGGCCGCACGCGGCCGCCGTGCCGCAGGTCCAGGTGAAGGTGAGGCGCGACAGGCGGGGACGGCCGAAGAGGCCCACCAGCGTGGGATAGCCGGCCTCCTCGTAGCCCTCGGCGTGGAGGCCCACCAGCAGCCAGAAGTGGGGCACCTGCCAGATGAAGAAGACGAAGGCGAGGGCGAGCACCGAAGGATCCGCCGCGTGTCCGCCAGCTGCCGTCCAGCCGATGGCAGGGGGCAGGGCGCCGATGAGCGATCCCGGCACGACGGCGAAGGCGCTCACGCGCTTGAGGGGTGTGTAGAAGCCGTTGTACCAGACGAGGGCCAAGGCTCCGAGCAGGGCCGACGTGAGGTTGTGGGCCAGCCACAGGACGAGGAAGCCGGAGACGGCCATCACGCCGGCGATGAGCGCAGCCTGGGCCGGGGAGAGGTCTCCCCGGGGGATGGGTCGGTTCGCCGTGCGGGGCATCTGGGCGTCGAACTTGTGCTCCTGCACCTCGTTGAAGGCGCTGCTGCCCATGGCCAGCAGGAGGATGCCGAGCAGCGTGGTGATCAACCCCGCGTTCGCACCCCGGAGGTAGGCGATGTAGCCCGCCGCCGCCGTGAAGGTGGAGGCGCCTGATATCCGAAGCTTGGTCAGCTCGAGAAAGGTCGAGACTGGATGGGATTTCGGGGCAGAGAGGGCGGCCACGCTCAAATCATGACTCCTGTTGAAGCAATCGCCCAGCGAGGCTGGGCGATTGTGCGGGATGGGGTGCGTCTGGTCCCCCGGAGTTCTAAAGCCAGAGCTCAGCTTGGCTGGGCGATGGCGCGAGGGTCCGGGGGTGCAGGGCGCAGCCCGGTCCCCCGGAGATCATAGGCTCTTGATGTAGTTCACGACCTCGTTCAGTTCCTGCTCGGTGAGCGGGGTCTGGGGCATGGCGGGCGGATAGCCGCGCACCACCTGGTCGGCGGGGTTCGTGATGGCGTGGCGCAGGTAGGCGTCATCGACCCGGACGATCTTCATGGCGCCGGCCTGGAGGATCTGCTCCTCGCGGCCGTAGAGGGCCTTGAGGGTGGGGCCGACCTTGGGCTTGCCATCCACGGAGTGGCAGGCGAGGCAGCCCTTGCTGGTCAGCACGGCGAGGCCCTTCGGCAGGTCCTTGAGGTCGGGGTGCGCCTCGGCGGCGCGGAAGGCCTTGCCGGGCTCGGGGGCGTCTTCGCCGCCGAAGTACCAGGCCTTGAACTCATCCTCGGGCACCACGATGATCTTGCTCAGCATGAGGCTGTGGTCCACGCCGCAGATGACGGTGCATTCCACATCGTAGGATCCGACCTTGGTGGCCTGGAACCAGGTGGTGTTGGTACGGCTGGGCACGGCGTCGATCTTGATGCGGAAGGAGGGCACGAAGAAGCCGTGCACCACGTCCGAGCTGCGGACCTCCATCTTCATGGGCTTGCCCAGGGGCGCGAAGAGCACCTTGCTCTGCTTGCCGTTGGGGTATTCGAAGGACCAGTTCCACTGGCGGGCGGTGACCTTGATGGCCATGGCGTCGCGGGGGGCCTGGCGCATGTACTCGTAGTTGGTCCAGCCGTAGTAGAAGATCGACAGGAACAGCACGAGGGGGATGGTGGTCCACACGATCTCCAGGCCCACGTGGCCCTCGATCTGCGCAGCGACGGGGTGGCGCTTCTTGCTGTAGCGCACGACGAAGTAGATCATCAGCGCCGTGATGAAGATCAGGAAGGCCACCGACAGCCCGAACACGTAGAAGAAGACCGCGTCGGACTTCTGGGCCGAAATGGCGGCTTGGTTCATCCAATCCATGGGAGCCTCAGCGGAAAGCGACGTCAGAGAACAGCAGGGCGAAGAAGATCAGCAGCGTGCCCAGGGTCACGAGCACGACGACCTTGAACAGGGGCCCCTCGTACCGCAGGTGCATGAAGTAGTAGAAGACCAAGCCGGCCTTCAGGGGGGTCAGCGTGAGCAGGCCCCACACGGCGTAAGTCTGGCCCAGGTGGCTGGCGCCCACGAGGCAGCCCGTGAGGATCAGCAAGGCGACCCACACCCTGATGAAGGTGCCGTAGCCCGGGTGCTCGTCATGATGTTCGCCCTGGTTGTCGGCGGAATGTTCGACGTATTCGCTCATGGGAAGTCCTTACGCGGCCAGGTAGAACAGCGGGAGGAGGAAGATCCAGATCACGTCCACCAGGTGCCAGTAGAGGCCGCCGTTCTCCAGGTGGATGTAGCGGTCCTGGCGGATGCGATCGGTCGCCACCCACCAGAGCATGACGCCCAGCACCGACAGTCCGGCGATGACGTGCAGCCCATGCAGGCCGGTCATGGTGAAGTAGAGGCCGAAGAAGACCTGCTCGCCCGGGGGCAGCGTGGCCAGGTGGGCCGAATTCGGGTAGAGGCCGTGGTGGAACTTGGCGGCCCATTCGAAGGACTTGATCACGAGGAAGGTGACGCCGAGGACGAGCGTGCTGCTCAGGAAAGCCATGGCCAGCTTCTTCTGGGCGCGCTGGATGGCCACGATGGCGAGCACCACTGTGAGGCTGCTGGTGAGGAGCACCAGCGTGTTGATCACGCCCAGCGTGGCGTTGAGCTCGGAACCGCCGTGGTGGAATTCCGCGGGGTATTTGAAGCGCATGTAGGAGTAGCCGATGAAGAGGCCCCCGAAGAGCACCATCTCCGTCACCAGGAACAGCCACATGCCCAGGCGCGAACCGAAATCGTCGCGGTGAACGTGCCCGCTCATTTCGCCTCCTTCTGCTCGAAGTGGTAGGGGCCGTGCGTCACGGTGGGGATCTCTTCGAAGTTCTCAAGCGGGGGTGGGCTGGGGATGGTCCATTCCAGGGTCACGCCGCCCCAGGGATTGTCCTCGGCCTTCTTGCCCTTGAAGATCGCGTAGAGCAGGGTGCCGAAGAACATCAGCAGGCCCAGGACGAGGAACCAGCTGCCCACGGTGGCCACCACGTGCATGGTGTGGAACTGGGGCAGGTGGACGTAGTAGCGGCGGGGCATGCCCATCACGCCGAGGATCATCATGCCGAAGTAGAGCATGTTGAAGCCGATGAACATGGGGAACCAGGCGGCGTAGATCATCTTCTTGGAGTACATCTTTCCCCACATCTTGGGGAACCAGTAGAGCAGCGCCGCGAAGAGCGCCATGCCCGTGCCGCCGAACATCACGTAGTGGAAGTGGCCCACGATGAAGTAGGTGTCGTGGATGTGCACGTTCACGGCCAGGGCGCCCTGCATCACGCCCGTGAGGCCGCCGATGCAGAACAGGAAGATGAAGGTCAGCGCGAAGAGGAGAGGTGGCTGGAAGTCGATGCTGCCTTTGTAGAGCGTGCTCACCCAGTTGAAGACTTTGATGGCGCTGGGCACGGCCACGACCATCGTCAGGAGCGAGAAGACCATCTGGGCGACGTTGCTCATGCCCGAGGTGAACATGTGGTGGGCCCACACGAGGCTGCCCACGGCCGCGATGGACATGGAGCTGAAGGCGATCGCCTTGTAGCCGAAGACGGGGCGCTTGGCGAAGGTGGGGATGATCTCGGTGATGGCGCCCATGGCCGGCAGGATCATGATGTAGACGGCCGGGTGGGAATAGATCCAGAAGAGGTGCTGGTAGAGCAGCGGATCGCCGCCCTTGGCGGGATCGAAGATGCCGATGCCGAAGAAGCGCTCGAGGATCACGAGCACCAGCGTGATGGCGACGATGGGGGTGGCCAGCAACTGGATCCAGGCCGTGGAGTAGAGGGCCCAGCACATCAGCGGCATGCGGAACCACTTCATGCCCGGCGCCCGCAGGCGGTGGATGGTCGTGATGAAGTTGATGCCCGTGAGCATGGACGAGAAGCCCAGCACGAAGGCGGCGAAGACGGCGAGGCTCACGTTGGTGCCGGTCTTCAGGCTGAAGGGCGCGTAGAAGGTCCAGCCCGTGTCCGGCGCGCCGCCGCCCGTGAAGAGCGAGAGCACGGCGAGGATGGCGCCGACGATGAAGAAATACCAGGAGGCCAGGTTCAGGCGCGGGAAGGACACGTCCTTCGCGCCGATCAGGATGGGCAGGAAGAAGTTCCCGAAGATGGCGGGCAGGCCCGGCACCACGAACAGGAAGATCATGATCACGCCGTGGACCGTGAACAGGGCGTTGTAGGTCTGCGCGGTGATCAGCTTCTGGAAGGTGGTGAGCTGGACGAGGCGCATGACGAAGCCGATGCCCACACCCACGAAGAAGAACGTGACCATCGAGTACAGGTACAGCAGCCCGATGCGCTTGTGGTCTGTGGTGGTCAGCCAGGCCATCAGGCCCTTGCGCTCCCCGGTATCCACCAGGTAGCTCGGCTGCGCCGTGGAAGCATGCGTGCTCATTGGCCCTCCTCAGACTTGGTCTGGCGTCCCCGGCGGACGAGGAAGAACACGAAGACGAGCGCCGCCAGGATGATGAAGGTGGCGCCGAGGCTGGTGGTGTTCAGGACGTACTTACGTCCGGCGGGGTCATAGCTGAAACAGAACTTCAGGAACTTGTTGATGGTGGGCTGGGCCTCGCCGCGGGCGGCTTCCTGGGCGGCCAGCTGCAGGTCCGCGGGCAGGTAGGTGACGCCGTACATGTAGCGCGTGATCTGGCCCTTGGGGCTGATGAAGATGATGGCGGCGGCGTGGACGAAGTCGTCGTTCACGCGCTTGAACTTGAAACCCACCGCATCCGCCAGGGCCTTGGTGGTGGCGCCGGGTCCCGTGAGGAACCGCCAGGCGGCGGGCGGGAAGGGGCGGGTGATTTCGCCGAGGTAGTTGATGCGCTTCTGGGAGGCGACCTCGGGCTCGTCACGCTCGTCGAAGCTCACGGTGATTACCTGGAAGTCCTTCCCGGGCTCGGCCTTGGTGCGGTTCAGCACCTCGGCCACGCCGCTGAGCTGGGGCGTGCAGATGCCCGCGCAGCGGAAGTAGTTCAGGGTGAGGATGGTGGGTTTGTCGATGAGCTGGCGCAACGTGACGGGCTTGCCGTCCTCGGCCTTCAGCTCCAGGTCGAGCGGGATGGTGGCACCGAGCTTCTCGTTGATGCCCACTTCCTCAGGCGTGAACGAAGGCGTGGCTGCGGGTGCTGGCGTAGGTGTGGGCGTAGAAGCCGGCGCCTGGGCCCTCAGCCCGGCGGGCAGGCCCAGAAGGGCCGCGAAGCTGGCGGAAAGGAGGGCGCGACGGAGCGTGAGCGTGGTCATGGGAGCTCAGCGGAGGGTCGTGGCGGTTGGCTGGGGATGGGCTTCCGCGTACTCGCGGCAGAGCACCGTCACCGCGCGGCTCACGGGGATGCGGTTGGGAATGACTTCCCCGGCGCTGGCGAAGAGCTTCTCCAGGTTGGCGAGGGCCTTGGGATCGCTGGCGCCGTGATCGAAGGCGCCGAGCGACTGCACCACGTGGGCCAGGGCCATGCGGTCCTTCTTGGGCAGGTAGTTGTAGGACACCATCGAACTGCCCTTGATGCCCTCGTCGAGCGTCTTGTAGATGTCTTCGAGCTTCGTTCCGTTCTTCCACCCGGCATTGG
Organism: Geothrix limicola; assembly: GCF_030268085.1. Lineage (GTDB taxonomy): Bacteria > Acidobacteriota > Holophagae > Holophagales > Holophagaceae > Geothrix > Geothrix limicola. The sequence continues at coordinate 474,618 of NZ_BSDE01000002.1, read as the reverse complement.
CGGTGAAGTTGCGGGGGTGCGGGGTGAGCCCCTTGCCGGCGGCGCCGTCGCCTAGGCCTTCGGGGCCGTGGCAGGTGGCGCAGTTCTGGGCGAAGAGGGCCTTGCCGCGGGCCATGAGCGCCGGGTTGGGCGTCATCACGGTCTTGGGATCGATGGGCGGGATGACCTCCTTGGCCATGACCGGGTATTCCGTGGGATCCAGCCAGCCGGTCTCGCCCTGCACGGCCTGCACCTGGGATTCGCCCGTGGTGTAGGCCTGGTAGCGTAGGCCGGGCACGACGGTGAAGCCGAAGAAGGCCGCGATGCTGATGAAGCCGAGCACCACGAGCAGGGCCGAGATGAGGCGCTTGAGCTCTTCGTGGGAGAGGTAGTCGTTAATCTTCATAGCCGGAACTCCAGACCCTCGCGGAGGAAGGGATCGCCGACGGGCATGTCCTCACCCTTCTGCATGGCGCCGCGGATCCAGAGGAGGATGCCGCCGATGAAGAAGAGGGCGAAGCTGAGCTCGGGCCAGGAGAAGTGGGGCTTGGTGCCGAGCACGGGGAAGATGAGCCAGTACATGTCCAGCACGTGGGCGCCGAGCATGAGGAAGGCGACACGGCGCAGGCGCTTCGGATCCTTCTTGGCATCGCGGGTGACGAGGGCGAAGAAGGGGATGACGAAGTGCAGGGTGGCCAGGCAAATGGTGATGGCGCGCCAGGAACCGGCGAGGCGGACCTTGTAGTAGATGACTTCGTCGGGCAGGTTGGCGTACCACATCAGCATGTACTGGGCGAAGCCGATGTAGGACCAGAACACGGTGAAGGCGAAGAGGAAGCCGCCCAGGTTGTAGAGGTGGTCGCCGCGGACGCCCTCGAGGCGGTTCTGATCCTGCAGGTAGAGGACGCAGAGCGCCGTGGCCGCCAGGCCGCTGAGGAAGGCGCCGGCAAAGACGTAGACGCCGAAGATGTCGCTGTACCACTCGGGCGTGAGGCCGGAGATCCAGTCGAAGGCGATCAGGGTGATCACCAGGGCGAAGATCGCCATGAAGGCCGGGGCGAACTTGCGGGCGCGGAAGTTGAAGGCGGGATCCTTGGTGGCGTCCTGCTTCAGCGAGCCGCCCACGAGCACCGCCAGGCCGAGCATGCAAAGGGCGAAGGCGACGAGGGTGCGCACGGAGAAGAAGGGGATGCTGAGCCAGAAGGCCTTGCCCGCGAGGATCGGGTGGTGGGCCGCCTCGGGCCGGGTGCCCGGGTAGAGCACGGGCAGGGCGCCCAGGGCGATGAGACCCACGGGGACGGCGGGCAGCAGGAGGGTGGCCAGGCGCTCGGGGATGCGGCGCACGGGCACGCTCCACTTGGCGCTGACGAGGTGCTCCAGGGCCACGATGAAGAGCGATCCGAGGCCCAGGGTGAAGAGAAGGACGAACCAGAGCACCCAGTTCGCCCAGAAGCGCTCGTGTCCGGCGGCGACGTAGCTGCCGAGGACGCCGAGGGCGCCGAGCGCCGTGGCGCCCCAGATCAGGGGAGAAGCGTTCTTGTTCTGGCTCATGGTGCGACCACCTTCAGGTCCTCGTCCTTGGCGTTCTGGGCGCGCTGGAGGGCGCGCACGTAGTGCACCACGGCCCAGCGCTCGTTCTCAGACAGGTAGGGGGCGTGGGAGGGCATGGCGTTCTTCCCGTTGACGATGGCCCAGTAGATCTTGCCATCGGGGTATTCGCGGAACATCTGCGACTGGAGGTTCGCGGGCTTGCCGCCGTAGGCCGCCGTGAGGCTGCCGACGCCGTTGCCGAGGGAACCGTGGCAGACTTCGCAGCGGTTCACGTAGACCTTGCGGCCTTCGGCGAAGACCTCCTTGGTGCGGGGCAGGGGATTGACGAGCGAGGCCGCCTCCTCCTGGGTGCCCGTGGCCGTGGGCAGGAAGCCGCGGGCCACCGTGCCGGCGACGGGCTGCTGCATGCCGTGACCGTCCTTGAAGAAAGTGGAGGCCTTCTGGGCGTTCAGGCGGGGCTGGTCCTGCATGTATTTCATGGGCGCCAGCAGGGGGAACCACTTGGTGAGGAAGAACATCGCCAGGCCGGCGACGACGCAGGCCGTGAAGATGCCGCCGAGGGCGCGCAGGATGAAGTTGCTGGTGAGGAAGGGGCTGCGGTCCGGAGCCGGCAGGATCTCGACCTCGATGGCGCCCGCGTCCTTCAGGGTCTGGGCGGCGGCGGCGCTGTCGAAACTCTCGTCCTCGGCCTCGATGGCGAGGGCGTAGCGATCGCGGGTGATGCCCGTGATCGACTTGGAGGACAGCACCGGGTGGCCGAAGAAGGGCAGCTTGTTCAGGAGGAACAGCATGCCGAGCCCGGCAGTGAAGGTGGCGAAGAGCACCGTCACTTCGAACATGATGGGAATGAAGGCTTCCCACGAGTTGGCGGCCTTGCCGCCGGTGATGATCGGGTAGTCGATGGCGCTGATCCAGTACTGGAACCCGAAGGCGGTGATCGCGCCCAGGATGCCCATGACCAGCACCATGCCGCCCAGGGGCGACTTGCGGTGGCCCAGCGCGTCATCGATGCCGTGGATGGGGTAGGGCGTGTAGGCTTCGACTTCGCCGAGCTTGGCGGCCCGGGCCTTGGGGATGGCCTTCATCAGGGCGTCAGGCGTCTCGAAGATGCCCAGAACGGAGTAGGAGGTCTCAGGCATGGTGCTCGTCTCCATGGTGAGAAGGCTGCGCGTCCGGCAGGATGGCCTTCACCTCGGTGGTGGCGATGACCGGCAGCACGCGGGCGAAGAGCAGCACCAGGGTGAAGAAGATCCCGAAGGTGCCCAGGAGGACGCCGAAGTCGACCATGGTGGGCTTGTAGATGCGCCAGGCGGAGGGCAGGAAGTCCTGGTGCAGCGAGATCACGATGATCACGAAGCGCTCGAACCACATGCCGATGGTCACGCCCACGGCCACGAGGATCATCCAGAAGTAGCTGGCCCGGGCCTTCTTGAACCAGAGGATCTGGGGGATGAGGATGTTGCAGCTGATGGTGACCCAGCCGGCCCATCCGTAGGTGCCGGTGACGATGTTCATGAAGCCGTGGTGGAGGAACTCGTTCATCGAGTACCAGGCCGTGAAGCCTTCCATCATGTAGCTGTAGCCCATGATGCAGCTCATGGAGAGGATGACCTTGTTCATCACGTCCAGGTGGCGCATGGTGATGAGGTTCTTCAGCTCCATGGTCTCGCGCACGACCACCAGCACCATCACCACCATGGCGAAGCCGGCGAAGATGGCGCCCGCCACGAAGTAGGGCGGGAAGATGGTCATGTGCCAGCCGGGCACGACGGAGGTGGCGAAGTCGAAGCTCACCACCGAGTGCACGGAGAGCACCAGGCCGGTGGCCAGGCCCGCCAGCAGCAGGTAGGCCTTCTCGTAGTGCTGCCAGTGGGTGGCGGCGCCGCGCCAGCCCACGGCCAGGATGGTGTAGATGACCTTGCGGAGCTTGCTGGTCGTCCGGTCGCGCATGGAGGCGATGTCGGGGATCAGGCCCAGGTACCAGAACATCAGGGACACGGAGAAGTAGGTGTTCACCGCGAAGACGTCCCAGAGCAGCGGGGACCGGAAGTTGGTCCAGAGGGCGCGCTGGTTCGGGTAGGGGAAGAGCCAGTAGGCCAGCCAGGGACGACCCACGTGGATGAGCGGGAAGATCACGGCGCAGATCACCGCGAAGATCGTCATCGCCTCGGCGAAGCGCGCGATGGCGTTGCGCCAGCGCTTGCGGAAGAGGAAGAGGATGGCGGAGATCAGCGTGCCGGCGTGGCCGATGCCCACCCAGAACACGAAGTTGATGATGTCGAAGGCCCAGAACACCGGGCTGCTGTTGCCCCAGGCGCCGATGCCTGTGATGAAGGTGTAGCCGATGGAGATGACCCCGATGAGGGCCGCGGTCAGGGTGATGGCCAGGGCGAAGTACCACTGCTTGGGCGGCTTGGTCTCGGGGAAGGCCAGCACCTGATCATCGAGGCTGCCGGGGGTGACCCGGCCCACGGTGAGCGCAGGTTCCAGCAGGCCCTCCGGGATGTCGCCGGCGGACGTGGCGGCATCAAGCTTCATGCCGCACCTCCTGTGCGGCACCCTGGGGGGCCGCGCTACGCACGGTGGCACTTCGCTCCTGCTTCGTGCTCATGGTTATTCTCCTGCCGCAGGGTTTTTGAGATCAGCGAGGTAGGTGATGGCGGGCTTGGCGCCCAGCTCTTCCAGCACGCGGTAGGCGCGGCTGGCGGTCACCAGCTGGGAGACCTTGCTCTTGGGATCCTTCAGATCGCCGAAGACGATGGCGTCCGAGGGGCAGCCGGCCATGCAGGCCGTGGTGATCTCGCCGTCGAGGATGGCGCGGCCATCGCCCTTGGCGCGGATCTTCACGTCATTGATGCGCTGCACGCAGAAGGAGCACTTCTCCATGACGCCGCGGGGACGGACCGTGACCTCGGGGTTGTTCGCGAGGGTCTCGGGCTCGGTCTTGTAGGCGGTGTATTCGAGGAAGTTGAAGCGGCGCACCTTGTAGGGGCAGTTGTTTCCGCAGTAGCGGGTGCCCACGCAGCGGTTGTAGGCCATCTGGTTCAGGCCTTCGGGGCTGTGGTTGGTGGCGTTGACCGGGCACACGTTTTCGCAGGGCGCGTTGTCGCAGTGCTGGCAGAGCATGGGCTGGTGGACCACCTTGGGGTTCTCCAGCTCGCCCTCGTAGTAGCGGTCGATGCGGATCCAGTGCATCTCGCGGCCGCGGGCCACCTGCTCGGGACCCACCACCGGCACGTTGTTCTCGGACTGGCAGGCGACCACGCAGGCCGAGCAGCCCGTGCAGGCTGCCAGATCGATGACCATGCCCCACTTGTGGTCGGGGAACTTCTGGTCCTCGTAGAGGCTCACGATCTCGGGGGCATGATGATGGCCCTGGGGGTGATGCTCGAACTCGTCCATGGTGAGGGAGCGGACGATGTCGCGGCCTTCCATGCGGTGGTGGCTCTGGGTGCGGGAGAGCTCCTTCTTACCGCCGGCCTTGGCCAGCTTCGCGCCCTTGCGCACGTGGGCGCTGGCGGGATCGAGGCCGAGCAGGGGGAAGGCGTCGACGCCCACGCCCTTGGCCACGCCGCCTGTGGTGCGGCCGTAACCCAGCGCCAGGGCGATGACGCCCTTGGCCTGGCCGGGCTGGAGGATGGCGGGCAGGCGCAGGGTCGTGCCGTCCAGCGACAGGCTGACGTAGTCGCCTTCCTGGATGCCCATGGCCTGCGCGTCCTGCACGGAAACGGCCACGGGGTTGTCCCAGGTCATCTTGCTGATGGGATCGGGCGTCTCCTGCAGCCAGCTGTTGTTGGCGTGGCGGCCGTCGTGGGTGGCGAAGCCGGGGAAGAGCACCAGCTCCAGGCCCTGGGGCTTGGAATCGGCGGCCTTCTTCGCGGCGGCGGCCACGGACGCGCCCTTGAAGGCGGGCGAGGCGGCCTTGTCCTCGCCCTTCACGAGGCCGTCATGGAGGGCCTGCGCGAAGCTGGTGCCGAGGGGCAGGCTCTTCTGCCAGCGGGCCTGCAGGTAGGCGTGGTAGTTGTCGGCGGTGGCGGCACCCAGGGCCTTGGCGGCATCCAGGAGCACGTCCTCGCCCTGCTTGGTGTCGTAAAGCGTGCCGATGGTGGGCTGCTGCAGGACGGCGGCGCTCGCGGTGCTGAAGTCGCCCCAGCTTTCCAGCCAGTGGTTCTCGGGGAGGAGCAGCTGGCACTGGGCGGCGGTCTCGTCTTCGACCTGACCAATCCAGGCGCGGAAGGGCACCTTGGCCAGGGCTTCCTTCCAGGCCGAAGCCTTGGGGAAGGTGTAGGCGGGGTTCACGTCCCAGAAGATGGCGGCGGCGTAGCGGCCTTCGCCCATGCCCTTGGTGGCGGTTTCGAGATCCTTGACGGTGGCCAGGGGCTCGGCGGCGCGCACGGACACGGCCTCGGAACCCAGCATGGCGTTCAGCAGGTGGGCGGCCTGATGGGCCTCGGCGGGCATCTGGGCGCCGCAGAGCACCACGGCGTTGCGGCCGGCGTGCTGGAGATCCTTCACGAGGTTCGACCAGGCCTTGGCGGGGACTTCGCTCTGTGCCGGGATGGCGGAGAGATCCGTGCCCGCGGGTAGGGAGACGCCCTTGGCGGCCAGCTCCTTCGCCAGGGCGAAGGCCACGGCGGCCAGGCGGGAGGGCACCACAGGCACGCGCTGATCGGCGTTGGTGCCGGTCAGCGTGAGGGGGCCTTCCAGCACCCAGAGGCGGTTGATGTTGTCCTTGGCGCTCTTCAGGCGGCGCTGGGCGCCCCAGGCGCCGAGGGATTCCGGATCCTCGCCGCTGAGGAAATCGGCGCCGAGGGAGAGGATGACCTTGGCCTTGTCCAGGCGCGGCTGGACGTCGACGGACTGCCCGAAGCTGGCCTTGGCGGCCTCCTCGGCGCCATCACCGGCGACGGGCTCGTAGGCCAGGTGTTCCAGCGTGGGCAGGGCGGCCTTGAGATCCGCCAGCAGGGCCTTGCGCGAAGGTGAGACCACGGCGCCCGAGACGAGCAGCACGGCCTTGCCCGAGGCCTTGGCGGACTTCAGGGCGGCCTGGAGCTGGCCCTCGGCCTCGGTCCAGCCGAGGGTGCGACCGTTGGCCTTGGGGGCGCGCAGGCGATCGGGATCGTAGAGGCGCAGCACGTCGGCCAGGGTACGGGGGCTGGTCTTGCCCTTCACGCCGGGGTGCTCGTCGTTGCCCGTGATGTGGATGGGGCGGCCCTCGCGGGTCTTCACGAGCACGGGGTAGACGCGGCGGCCTTCGTTCGTGGCGCTGGCGTAGTAGTTGGCCACGCCGGGCGTCACTTCCACGGGGCGCTTGGTGTAGGGCACCACGGTGCCCTGGCCCTTGCGGTCGCAGGCGACGGTGGCCGCCACGGCCGCGGCGGCGCCAACGAGGCCGAAGAAGTCGCGGCGGGAGAAGCCGTCCTGGACGGGCAGGCCGTGGACGTCGTCGAAGGCGCCGGGGCCGGCGCTCGGCAGGAATTCGTGATGGGCGGCTTCCTGGGCGTCCAGCGTTTCGACGCGCTCTTCGAGCGTCCGCCAGAACTTCGGGGTTTCGAGGGGGCCGTGATCTGGGAGTCGTGTCTTCATCGGGTCATCCGCGGCGCTTGATGGCGTGTTCAGGGGGCTTGATGGAGATTCGAAGGGCGGCTGGCTCGGGCGGCGGGTCGCCCGGCGACTTGTCCGGCTGGAAGACCAGGCCCAGCGCGCGCTGCCCCAGGAGGAAGGGGCCCGCCAGAAGGGCGGTGGCGCGATCCACGATCGGTTGGCGGATCGGCTTGCGGGTCACATCGGCCATCGTCGGTGCTCCTAGCGATGGCAGGCGGAGCAATGCTCGGCGCCCTTGGTGATTTTCGAACCCGGCGGCAGCACGGCGTGGGGATCGCGGTGGCAGGCGAGGCAGTTGCCCATGCGCATGCCCATCTCGCGGGTGATGACCTTCATGGTCTGCACCTCGCCGTGGCAGCTCTGACAGGCGATGCCTGCGTTCACGTGGGGCCGGTGGTCGAAGAAGACGTGGTCGGGCAGGGTGTGCACGCGCTGCCAGGGCAGGGGCTCACCGGAGGCGGCGATCTGGGCCAGTTTCTGGATGGCCGGGCGCTCGGTCCGGGTGACCTTGTGGCAGCCCATGCAGAGGTCGGGGCTGGGGATGCCCGCCGAGCGGGACTTGGTCACCCCCGAGTGGCAGTACTGGCACTGCATGCGGAGGGTGCCGGCGTGCAACTCGTGGGAGAAGGGAATGGGCTGTTCGGGGGCGTAGCCTTTGGCGAAGCGGTCCGGTTGGGTGAACCAGCCTACGCTCAGGACGGTGGCGAGGATCGCCACGGCCGCGGCCGGCAGGACGAAGCGGAACGCTCGGTCAAATCGGTGCATGCACAACCCCTTGGGAAACCGCGGACCCCCGGGGAAGGCCGGGGACCTCAGGGAACGGTGGAACAGGTGCTCAGGGCGGGGAACCATAACCGTGGGTTATGGCCAAGGCATGAAGGTGGGGGTGAACCCTTATCGACATGCCCAACCGCAGGCTTAGGTTGGGGAGGGTGCTGGTCCGAAGGGCTCGGACACCATCCCTAGGCCGGGGCCTGCAGGCCCCATCGCGACAACGCGGCAAGTTGTGTCGCAGATCACGATGATAGAGCATGGGAACGCGAATGTTTACCTATTTTTCCCGAGGCGTTTCCAAGGAATTAAGAGGATTTTCGGGTGATCTATTTTGGGGCTCTTTTCGAGGACGATTTCCTCCAGGGAAACCGCCCGAATTGCCACGGGAAAGTCACGCGCCCCGTGGGAATCCCATCCAGGGCTTGAGCAGGCCCAGTACCCCGAAGAGGGCGCCCATTTTTTCCACGGGCAGGCCCATGACGGTGGAGAAGCTGCCCTCCACGTTCTCGATGAAGAGGGCTCCGATGCCCTGGATGGCATAGGCCCCGGCCTTGTCCATGGGCTCGCGGGTGGCGACGTACCAGCGGATCTGCGCCTCGGTCAGCGGGCGGAAGAAGACCTGGGCCGTGTCCACGAAGCTGTGGACGGTGTCGTTCTTCTGCAGGCAGAAGCCCGTGTGAACCTGGTGGGCCCGGCCCTGGATCAGGGTGAGCATGCGGACGGCGTCCTCCACGTCCACGGGCTTGTTCAGGGTGTGGTGGTCCACGGCCACGGTGGTGTCGGCGGCCATGACCCAGCGGCCCGGGTTGCGATGGGCGATGACCTCGGCCTTGAGTTCGGCCAGGCGGAGTACCAGGTCGGAGGGCTCCTCGTCGAGGAGGGGCGCCTCGTCCACGTCCGGGACCTGCAGTTCGAAGGGGATGCGCATGGCCTCGAGCCAGTGGCGCCGGCGGGGGCTGCCGCTGGCCAGGATGAGGGGCTGAAGGGCCATTTCGGAAAGGCCGGGTCGGGTGTCCGTCATCGAAGGCCTCGTGCCTGGAGGTCGGCGGTTTTCACGCGCATGTGGATGCTTTCCACTTCATGTCCGAACTGGAAACCGAAGCGGGGATAGAACTCGGAGGCGTCGCGGGTCTCCAGGACGAAGCGGTGCACGTCGCCGGTCCAGGGGTGGCGCAGGGCCCACTTCACCAGCTCGGAGGCGATGCCCTGGCCCATGAGGTCCTGGGCCACCACCACGTCGTAGAGCTTGGCTTCGTAGGCGTGATCCGACCAGAGGCGCGTGGCTCCCACCAAACGGCCGCCCTTGTGTCCCTCGGGAACGAGGCGGGCCGTGAGCATGCGGGAGCAGGCCAGGAGGCGCCGCCACTGTTCGATGGTGCGGTAGGCCGTCCAGTAGACCTCTTCGGCCTGGAAGAAGATCTGGAGTTCGCGGGGGTCCACGCTCCAGGTCTCGTCGAAGAAGGCCACGGTGCCGTGCGGTGTCGCCAGCGGCTCGGGTACGAGAAAATCACGATCCATCAGGGTTTCCGGGGTTGGGCCTTCCATCCTAGCAGGAGCAAAGCCGCTGTTAGGACGCTCATCAGGAAGGGCACCAGCCAGGCGGAACGGGCCGGTGTGTGGACCGGCCGCCACTGGAGATCGAGGGCGTAGGTGCCCTCGCTGAGGGGTTCGCCCCAGAGCTCGAAGCGGCCGTCCTCCCTAAATATCCCCGACTTTCCGCTGAGGGTGGCCCGCAGCAGGGGCACGCCCAGCTCGGGGGCCCGCAGGCGGATCTGGGCGGCGTGCAGGTCGGTGGCGATGCTCTGGTCGAACCAGCCGTCATTGGTGTGGTTGCTCAGCAGGTCGGCGTGGCCCAGCGCGAATCCGCGGCGGGTCCGCTCGGGCATGAGGGCCTCGCTGCAGAGCAGGGGATGGACACGGATGTCCCCCTGGGGCGTGGGCACGGCGAAGGCGCAGCCTTCCGACAAGGTTCCCGCCTCCTGGGAGGTGAAATCCATCTGCTTGTCCAGCCAGCGGCGAAAGGCCGGGGGCCCTGGATTGCGCTCGCCGAAGGGCATGGGGTCGACCTTGGCAAAGAGGAAGGTGGGCCGGCCCGCCGCCTCGCCGCGCACCAGGTTGAAGAGACCGCCTTCGGTGCCGTAGAGCCAGGCCACTCCGCGGGAGGCGGCCTCCGAAGCCAGGCGGGGATTAGGCTGACGGTCGTCCCGGCCCATCACCGAACTCTCGGGCCAGAGCAGCAGGGTCGCGCGCTCCTTCCGCGGCCAGCCCTGGGTCTTGAGCAGGGCATCGCTGCGCCGCCACATCTCGGTTTCCATGCCCGGCCACTGATGGCCCGCGGGGAAGTTGGGCTGGATCATGGCCACGTCGAGCCTACGGACGGGATCCCGGGGAAGGAGGTACCAGGCGCCTCCGGCCACCAGAAAGAAGCCGAGGGCGAGCCCCGGTCCCGCCAGGGCCCGGCGGGCGGAGCCGCCTTCGGCGAGGGTCGCGGCGGTCCAGGCGCCCGCGCCCCAGGCCAGGGCCGACAGGCCCGAGGCGCCGAGGAAGGCCGCCGAGCGCGCGGTCCAGGGCAGGGATCCGAAGGCGGCCCCCCAGGTCCAGGGATAGACATGAAAGCCCCAGGTTTCCCAGAGCAGCAGCAGCAGGGCTGCGGCGCAGGCCGCACCTGCCGCGCCGCTCCGGCGGAAGGCCCAGCGCGATCCCAGGGCCACCGCCCACAGGCCCGTGGCTTCCCACAGACCCAGGAGCACCGTGCCCACCAGGGCGAGGCCGAAGGGCAGGCCACCCTTGCTGGCGAGGGTCTGGGGCACCCACTGGTAGAGGAGGAGGAGGCCCAGCACCAGCGTGATCCACACCCAGAAGGCGTGGCGCCCCTTGAACAGCCCATCCAGCAGCAGCAGCGGAAAGATCAGCGCCATGGCGGGTTCGAGGCAGCCCCCCAGGGCGCCGGGAAAACGGAAGGCCAGCACGAACACGAAGGCCAGGAACAGGGCGCTCAGGAGGCTCAGCAGCCAACCGGATTTCAGCACATGGATCTCCGAGCTACTTCGTAGCATGCGATGCCCGCGGCCACGGCGGCGTTGAGGCTTTCCACGCCCTGGATGGGGATGGCTAGGCGCGAGACGCCTTCGGGAATCTCGACGCCCTGCCAGCCGTGGCCTTCGTTGCCCACGAGGAGGCGCAGGGGCCCGGAAAGGTCGGCCTCGGCCAGGGGCACGGCGCCGGGCCCGCCATCCAGGGCGTACCAGTGGCCCTTGTCGGGTTCCAGACGATCCATGCGCCGCAGGGGCATGAGGAAGGCGGCGCCCATGCTGCCGCGCAGGGCCTTGGGGTGGAAGGGATCGGTGCAGCCGGGCCCGAGAAGGGCCTCCTGGAATCCGAAGGCGGCGGCGCTGCGGAGGATGGCGCCCAGGTTGCCGGGATCCTGGATGCCCCAGGCGCCGATGACGCGGGCGGGCAGGGGGCCCGCGGGTTCAGGGCCCAGGTCCATCAGCAGGGCGTGCTCCGGGGGGCTGCCCGCATCGGCCAGCTCCCGCATGAGGGCCTCGCCCAGGATCTGGGTCTCCAGGCCCAGGCCCGCCTCCAGAGGGTGCGGATCGGTCTGTTCCAGACGCAGCCAGAGGGCCGGTTTCAGGCGCTTCCCGGCGGCGGTCTGCTGGACGGCCGCCCAGGCCTCGATGAGCTTGGGCCCCAGCAGAAGGGTGGCCTCCCGCCTGGTTCCGGTGGGGCGCAGCCTCGCCAGGAGGGCCCTGAAGCGAGGGTTGGCTTTGCTGGTCAAGAGAGATGGCATGGGGACCTGGATGGCGACAATGGTTTAGACTATCCGCTCCATCCTGTTCTCTCGTTTCCCTTTCGCGCCTTTTCAGGAGCACCGATGCAACCCTTTGTCCCATCCGACCAGAACCTGAGGGAATTCTCCCTCCGGGCGGTGCTCATCGGCCTGATCATGGCCGTGGTGCTCGGCTCCGCCAATGCCTACCTGGGATTGAAGGCCGGCATGACCATCGCCGCCACCTATCCGGCCGCGGTGATCGGCATGGCCCTCATCAAGCTGATGAAGGGCACCATCCTCGAAGAGAACATGGCCCGCACCGTGGGCAGCATCGGCGAGTCCGTGGCCGCCGGCGCCATCTTCACCGTGCCCGCCTTCGTCATCAGCGGCATCTGGCCCAAGTTTTTCACGGCCGGCAACTACATCACCAGCTCGCTCATCATGTTCACCGGCGGCGTGCTCGGCATCATGTTCGTGGCCCTCCTCCGCCGCGTGATGGTGGAAGACGCCGAACTGCCCTACCCCGAGAGCGTGGCCGCCGCCGAGATCCACAAGGCCGGCGCCCGGGGCGGCAGCGGCACCAAGTTCCTTTTCGGCGCCATGGGCATCGGCGCCGCCGTACAGGCGCTCGTGCAGCTTTCGCTGTTCGCCAGCGCCTGGGAGAAGTTCGTCTTCTTCAAGACCTCGGCCATCAACCTCGTGGGCACCTGGAAGGCCAAGGTCGCGGGCGGCATGCTGCTCAGCTCCCCCGGCATCAGCCCGGCCTACATGGGGGTGGGCTACATCATCGGGCCCAAGCTCGGCGCCCTGAACTTCTCCGGCGGCATCATCGCCTGGGGCCTGTTGGTGCCGATCATCACCTACTTCCTTGCCCCCGGCGTCCTGCCCGACGGCGCCCCCCAGGGTGACTGGATTGCGCTCTCCTACTCGGTGTGGAAGTTCATCGTCCGCCCCATCGCCATCGGCGGCATGCTCGTGGGCGCCGGCTTCACCCTCTTCAAGATGCGCAAGAGCCTCGTCGCGGGCCTGGCCCGTTCCGTCACCGACGTGAAGAAGGCCGCCACCGGTGAGCACGTGGTGGACCGTGTCAACAAGGACCTGCCCTTCACCTACGTCCTCGGCGGCATCGGCTTCGCCGCCGCCGTGACCTTCCTCATCACCTGGCAGATCTTCCACGTGAGCGGCCTCACGGCCTTCGTGGCCGCCCTCGTCATGGTCATCCTCGGATTCTTCTTCGCCGCCATCAGCGGCTACCTCGTCGGCATCATGGGATCCAGCAACAACCCAATCTCCGGCCTGACGCTGACCGCCCTGGTGCTCACCGCCCTCGTCATGGTGCTCCTCGGCGTGAAGGGCCGCGAAGGCGTCGCCGCCGTGCTCGGCGTGGCCGCCATCGTCTGCGTCTCCGCCGCCGTCGCCGGCGAAATGCTGCAGGACCTCAAGGCCGGCCACATCCTGGGCGGCACCCCATGGCGCATGGAAATGGGCGACCTGCTCGGCGTGGCCCTGGCCTCCATCGTGCTGTTCATCCCCCTCATGGTGCTGCACGAAGGCGACATCACCGCCCAGGGTACCAAGCGCATCGCCGAACTGACCGCCCAGCAGGTGCAGGTCGTGACCGCGCCCCCCGATGCCAATGGTGTGGTCAAGACCTACACCATCGATGAAGTGAAGAAGCTGCCCGCCGATCAAAAGAAGGCCGTGCTGTCCCTGGATGCCGGCTTCGGCTCCAAGCAGCTGGCGGCGCCCCAGGCGGGCCTGATGGCCCTGCTCAGCCGCGGCATCGTGGAAGGTAAGATGGCCTGGCCGCTCATCATCGTCGGCATGATGATGGGCTTCGCCTTCATCCTCATGCAGGTGAAGAGCCCCATGCTCGTCTCCGTGGGCATGTATCTGCCGCTGGAAACGACCTTCGCCATCTTCCTCGGCGGCCTCATCAAGGGCGTCGTGGAAATGACCGCTGCCAAGCGGGGTCTGAATGAAGCCCAGAAGGTGCGCGTGGAGAACAACGGCGTGCTGCTGGCCGCGGGGCTCATCGCCGGCGAGGCGCTCGTGGGCCTGCTCTTCGCGTCCTTCGCCTTCTTCGAGGTGAAGTACAAGCTCATCGCCAACCCCGGCATGTTCTGGATCAGCCTCCTCATCCTGGCCGGCATCGCCATCTATCTGGTAAAGGTGCCCCTGGCCAACGCCGGCGAGGCCGACGAGCCCGCGCCGCCCAGCGCCAATTTCTAATGTCCTCCGGGGGTTCCCCTTGCCAAGCATGCGTGGCGAGGGGAACCCCCGGACCCCCGCGCGAAGGCCCGGCCAAGCCGGGCCTTCGCTTTCTCCACACCCTCGGAATCCCGAACCATGACCGCTTTTCCCGATGAAGCCTTTCTCGCCGCCGTGCCCGTTCAGGCCCTTTCCCATGAACCGGGTGAAGGCGGCAACCTCATCCTGCTGCGCCCCAAGGTCCTCTCCAAGCGCTGGGCCTGGGTGCTGAGGCTGATGAAGAAGCCCGTCTACCGCGTGAGGCTCGACGCCCGTGGCACCGCCGTGTGGGAGGCCTGCGACGGCGTCCGAACCGTGGCCGAGGTGGCGGCCCTGGTCGCGGAGCGCTTCCCCGAGGAACCCGACACCACCCTGCGCACCGCCCTCTTCATCCGTGAATTGGCCCGGGGAAAGTTCCTGAATCTCTTCCAGAGGCCCGGGCTATCCTGAGGTCCGGAGGCATGTTCCATGGCCAGGCAGGTGAAGGAAGATGGCCAGGTCCTCACCCGCAAGCGCGCGAAGCTGCGGGAGCCGGGCATGTGGAAGGTGCTGCTGCACAATGACGACTACACGACGCAGGAATTCGTCGTCTACCTGCTGAAGACGGTCTTCCGAAAGGCCGAACCCGAGGCCACGGCCATCATGCTTTCCGTGCATCGCGCGGGCGTGGGTGTGGCGGGCGTCTACACGAAGGATGTGGCCGAGACCCGCGCGGAACGGGGCCGCCAGATGGCGGAGCGGGAAGGCTTCCCCCTGCTGCTCACGGTGGAGGCGGAAGATGCCTGATTCACCCCAACTGAGTCCCGAACTGAACCAGGGTTTCCAGCGGGCCTTCGAGCTGGCCAAGGCGCGTCGCCACGAGGATGTGGCCCTGGAGCACCTGCTGCTCGCCCTGCTGGAGGATGCCCACGCCGCCAAGGCGTTGCGGGGCTGCGGCGTGAAGCTGGATGCCCTCCGCACCGATCTGGAGTCCGTCCTTGCCAAGGCTTTCGAGGCGGTGCCTGCCGGCGAAGCCTTCCAGCCCCACAGCACACTAGGTTTCGTGCGCGTGGTGGAGCGCGCTCTCGTCCACGCCTTCAGCTCGGGCAAGCGGAGCGTGCAGGGCGGCGAGCTGTTGCCGGCCTTCCTGGAAGAAGACTCCAGCCACGCCCGCGCCCTGCTCGAAAAGCACGGCGTGAAGCGGCTGGCCCTCTTGAAGGTGCTGAGCCACGGCCCGGCTGCGGACAAAGGTGCGTCCAAGGCCCCGGCGAAACAGCAGGCCGCCGAGGAAGACGAAGAGGAAGCCACCGTCGCCGAGAACCCCCTGGAGGCCTACGCCACGGACCTCGTGGCCCGCGCCGCGGCGGGACGGCTGGATCCGCTGGTGGGCCGCGACGCCGAGATCACGCGCATGGCCCAGGTGCTCTGCCGGCGCCGCAAGAACAATCCGCTCTTGGTGGGAGAACCAGGTGTGGGCAAGACCGCCATCGTCGAAGGCCTGGCCCGACGCATCCACGAAAAGGCCGTGCCCGAGCCACTGCGGGCCGCGCGGATCTTCGCGCTGGACCTGGGCGCCCTGCTGGCGGGCAGCCGCTACCGGGGCGACTTCGAGGAGCGGCTCAAGGCCGTGCTGAAGGCCCTGGCCGAAGCACCCGGCGCCATCCTCTTCGTGGATGAGCTGCACACCCTCGTGGGCGCGGGGGCCACCAGCGGCGGAGCCATGGACGCCGCCAACCTGCTGAAGCCCGCCCTGGCCTCGGGGGAGCTGCGCTGCATCGGCGCCACCACCTTCCAGGATCTCAAGGGCTCGCTGGACCGCGACCGCGCCCTCGCCCGCCGCTTCCAGGTGGTGGAAGTGAGCGAGCCCTCCACCGAGGACGCTCTGGGCGTGCTGCAGGGGCTGAAGGCCGCCTACGAGAAGCATCACGGTGTGGCCTATGCGGCGGAGGCCCTGGAAGCCGCCGTGCGCCTGGCTTCCAAGCACCTGCCTGACCGCAGGCTGCCGGACAGCGCCCTCGACGTGATGGACGAAGCCGGTGCGGCGCAGAAGCTGCTGCCGAAAAAAGAACGGGTGAAGCAGGTCGGTCCCGCCGAGATCGAAGCCGTGGTCGCGCGCATGGCCCGCGTGCCCGTGGCCTCGGTCAGCGCCGATGACCGCGAGGCCCTGGCCACCCTCGAAGCCTCGCTGCGGGCGCAGATTTTCGGCCAGGACGCGGCCTGCGAAACCGTGGCCAGCGCCATCAAGCTCGCGCGCTCGGGCCTGCGTGATCCGCTCAAGCCCATGGGCTGCTTCCTCTTCGCGGGGCCCACGGGCGTGGGCAAGACCGAACTCTCCAAGCAGCTCGCCAAGGCCCTGGGCATCGCCTTCCTGCGCTTCGATATGAGCGAGTACCAGGAGAAGCACGCCGTGGCCCGCCTCATCGGCGCGCCGCCGGGCTACGTGGGCTATGAGGAGGGCGGCCTGCTGACGGACGCCGTGCGGAAGTCACCCCACGCCGTGCTCCTGCTTGACGAACTGGAGAAGGCCCATCCCGATCTCTTCGGCGTGTTGCTGCAGGTGATGGATCACGCCGCGCTCACGGACAGCCACGGCCGAAGCGCCGACTTCCGCCACACCGTGATCGTGATGACGACCAATGTGGGCGCGCGCGAATTGTCGGCCCGGCAGGTGGGCTTCGCCGACGCGGGCGCCCGACGCTCGGCCAGCGGCACCATCGAGAAGGCCTTCAGTCCCGAGTTCCGCAACCGCCTCGACGCCATCCTGCAGTTCGCGCCCCTGGGCCGCGCAGACATGGAGCGCGTGGCGGACAAGCACCTACGCGAGCTGGAGGCCCAGCTGGCCGAGAAGGCCGTGAGCCTGACCTGCACGCCCAAGGCCCGGGCCTGGCTCGCAGAGAAGGGCTACGATCCGGCCTTCGGCGCCCGTCCCATGGCGCGCCTCATCGAGCGAGAGCTGCGTCGTCCCCTGGCCGAAGCCCTGCTCTTCGGCCCCCTGGCCAAGGGCGGCAAGGCGAAGGTGGATCTCAAGGATGGCCGCCTGTGCCTGTCTTTCGGCTGACCGAGAAGCTCCTCTTTCCGGATCCTGAACTGGCCGAGGACGGCCTCCTGGCCATCGGCGGCGACCTCAGTGTGGCGCGGCTGCTGTTGGCCTACCGCAACGGCATCTTCCCCTGGTTCGGCGAGGAGGATCCGCTGCTCTGGTGGTCGCCGCCAGAGCGGGCCCTCCTGCGCCCGGGCCACCTGCATCTGTCCGCCCGCACCCGGCGCAGCCTGCGCCAGCGCCCCTTCGAGATCCGCTTCGACACGGCCTTCGAAGCGGTCATCGGCCACTGCTCGAAGGTGCCGCGGCCGGGCCAGGATGGCACCTGGATCACAGAGGAGATGCGCGGGGCCTATGCCGATCTGCATCGCGCGGGCCACGCCCACAGCGTGGAAGCCTGGCGGGATGGCGACCTGATGGGCGGGCTCTACGGCGTGTCCCTGGGCGGCGCCTTCTTCGGCGAAAGCATGTTCAGCCTGGAGCCCGAGGCCAGCCGCGCGGCCCTGGCGGCCCTGGACGCGCGGCTGGAGGCCTGGGGGTTCACCCTGCTGGACGGTCAGCTGCCCCACGAGGGGCTGGCGGGCTACGGCTTCCAGGCGGTGCCGCGGGCCTTCTTCCTGCAGGAGCTGGCCGAAGCCCTGCGCCTGGAGGGTCGGATCGGGAGCTGGTCAGAAGGCTGACGATTCCGGACCCAGCGTGGCTATCATGCAGCTAGGCACAAACCGAGGGCTTCCATGCTGACGATCTCGGAATCGCGACTCTCCCCCCGGCACACCATCTCCCTCGTCATGGCGGGCGGGCGCGGCAAGCGCCTGATGGACCTGACGGACCACTACTCCAAGCCCGGCCTGGATTTCGGCGGCAAGTACCGCATCATCGACTTCACCCTGTCGAACTGCGTGAACTCGGGCTTCCGCCGCATCATGGTGCTGACCCAGTACAACTCGCACCGCCTGCTGGAGCACCTGCAATTCGGGTGGACCTTCCTGGCGGGCAAGCTCAACGAGTACGTCCACGTGCTGCCGGCTCAGCAGAGCTTCGACAAGAACGCCTGGTACAGCGGCACGGCGGACGCCGTCTACCAGAACCTCAGCAACATCCAGTCGGCGAATCCCAAGAACGTGCTCATCCTCGCAGGCGATCACATCTACCGCATGGACTACAAGATCTTTCTGCAGGACCACCTGGAGAACCAGGCGGACATGACCATCGCCTGTCTCGAGGTGCCCCGCGATTCGGCGCGGGGCTTCGGCATCTGCCACGTGGATGCGGACGACCGCATCGTGGATTTCGTGGAGAAGCCGCCGGATCCCCCGGCCATTCCCGGCAAGCCCGATCACGCCTTCGCCTCCATGGGCATCTACCTGTTCAAGGCGGAATTCCTTTACCAGGCGCTCATCCGCGATGCGGAGGATCCGAATTCGGGCCATGATTTCGGCCACGACATCATCCCCAAGATCGTGCGCGAGGCCCGCGTCTTCGCGCACCGCTTCGAGCGCAGCTGCATCCCCAACGAGGGCCATCCCGAGCCCTATTGGCGGGACGTGGGCAGCGTGGATTCTTACTGGGAGGCCAACATGGACCTCACCAGCGTGTTGCCCGCCCTCAACCTCTACGACGAGAGCTGGCCCATCACCACGCACCAGGAACAGCTGGCCCCGGCGAAGTTCGTCCACTCAGGCGAAATGCGCAACGGCGTGGCCCTCTCCAGCCTCGTTTCTGGCGGGTGCATCATCTCCGGCGCCCACGTGCACCACTCCCTGCTTTCCAGCCGGGTCTATGTCAACTCCCACGCCCGGCTCGACGGCGCCGTGGTGCTGCCGGACTGCGACATCGGCCGCCACGTGCGGCTGCGCCGCTGCATCGTCGCCCGGAACTGCCACATCCCCGACGGCTTCGTCGTGGGCGAGGACGCCGAAGAGGATGCCCGACGGTTCTATCGCACGCCGGGAGGCGTTACCCTGATCTCCCAGCGCATGCTGAGCCAGCTGGAGCCCTAGCGTTTGAGAGTTCTCTTCGTCGCGTCCGAACTGTTTCCCTATGTCAAAACCGGTGGCCTGGGCGATGTGATGGCGGCCCTGCCGCGGGCCCTGCGCGCCCTGGGTGCGGACGTGCGCATGCTGGTGCCCGCCTACCCGGCCCTGCGGGAGGCGCTGGATCTGCAAGGGCAGGCGGCGGCCTTCCCGAACCTGATGGGCGGCGGTCCCGCGCGGATTTACCGGGCCGAGGCGCCGGGGCTGCCGCTGTACCTGCTGGATCAGCCGGCCTTCTTCGACAAGACGGGCAGCCCCTACGGCCATCCCGACGACCTGCCCCAGCGCTTCGCCGCCCTGGCCTGGGCGGCGGCCCACCTGGGGCGCGCGGGGGATGCCGAAGGCTGGCGGCCCGACCTGCTCCACGGCCATGACTGGCCCGTGGGCCTGATGCCCGCCTACGTGGCCTATGGCGCGGGCCCACGGCCCGCCACGGTCATGACCATCCACAACATCGCCTACCAGGGCCGCTTCGCGGCCGCCCTGCTGCCTGAGCTCCAGCTGCCCCGCCACGCCTTCACGCCCGAGGGCGTCGAGTTCCATGGCGACATCGGCTTCCTCAAGGCCGGCCTGCGGCTCGCGGACCGCATCAGCACCGTGAGCCCAACCTACGCGCGCGAAATCCAGGTGGCCGACGGGTACGGCCTGGAGGGCCTGCTCTCCCACCGAAACGGAGAGCTACGGGGCATCCTCAACGGCGTGGACCGCGCGGTGTGGAACCCGGCCACGGATCCGGGCCTCGTCAGCCGTTACGACGCGGCGAACCTCGACCGCCGCGGCCCGAACCGGCGGGATTTCCAGATCCGCATGGACCTCGATGAGGACGCGGGCGCGCCGCTCTTCGCCGCCATCAGCCGTCTGGACCCGCTCAAGGGGCTGGACCTGGTGCTCGACAACGTGGATCACCTCGTATCCCGCGGCGCCCAGTTGGCCATCATCGGCACGGGGGATCCCCATGCCGAAGGCGCCTTCCGGCAGGCGGCCCAGCGGCATCCCGGCCGGGTGGGCGTGTTCACCGCCTACGACGAGATCCTGGCGCACCGGGCCTTTGCCGCGGCCGACGTGATCCTCGTGCCTTCGCGGCAGGAGCCCTGCGGCCTCACCCAGCTCTACGCCCAGGCCTACGGCGCCCTCCCGCTGGTGCGCCGCACGGGCGGGCTGGCAGACACCGTGGTGGGGGCCACGCCCCACACGCTGGCTGACGACACGGCCACGGGCTTCGTGTTCGACAAGGCCAACGGCTGGGCCCTGGGCGAAGCGATCAACCAGGCCCTGGCCCTCTTCCAGCATCCCGCGGCTTGGCGGCAGGTCCAGCGGCGCGGCATGATGACTGAATTCGGTTGGGCAGGCCCGGCAAAGGCCTACCTCGACCTTTACGCGACCATTCCTGCAAAGGGCCACTGACATGGACATCCGCACCCCCTGGCACGCCATTGAGACCCATCCCATGGGAGGCTGGCGCACCCTGTCTGAGCCGGCCCTCCCCGCCCTCGATCCCGCGAAGCGCCTGCTCTGGTGCGGCATCGGCGGCTCCCTGCTGCCTTCGGAAACCCTCGTGCGCGCCTTCGGCGATGAGCGCGCCTTCCACAACTGGGTGCCCCTGGCTTCGCCCGAGCCTGCGCCGGATTTCCGCATCCAGCCCGGCGATCAGCTGGTCTTCGCCTCCAAGAGCGGCAAGACCCTCGAACTCTGGACCTGGATCGCCCGCCTGCGCGCCCTGCCGGGTTTCAAGGATCTGGCCGCGCCCATCCTCATCACCCAGGACGACGCCAATCCGCTGGCCACCTGGGGCCGCGCCAACGGCTGCCGCATCCTGCCCATCCCCGTGGAAGTGGGCGGCCGCTTCTCGGCCTTCACGCCCATCGGCACCCTGCCGCTGTCCTGGATGGGCCGCGACGCCGCGGGCTTCCTCCAGGGCGGCCGCGACGTCATCGCCGAGATCGAAGCCGACAAGGGGCCCTGGCGGGACCGCATCGCCGCCACTGTGGACCTGCTGCTGGACGCCCACCGGCGCGGCGTCAGCGAGTGGGTGCTCTTCCCCTACGCCATGCGCCTGGACAGTCTCTCCGCCTGGTGGGTCCAGCTCATCGCGGAATCCCTGGGCAAGGTGGCCAAGGACGGCACCCGCAAGGGCTTCACGCCCATCCGCGCCGTGGGCCCCGTGGACCAGCACAGCCAGCTGCAGCGCTGGATGGCGGGCCCCCGCAACCTGGGCGTGATCCTCATGACCGTGGACGGCGCCGCGGCCCACGAGAAGCTGGATCCGCCCCAGGGCTCGCCCTATCCGGGACTGGCCGGCCTCCAGGGCTCGGACATCCTCCGCGCCCAGGCCGAGGGTTCGGCCGATGCGCTCGAAGCGGCGGGCGTGCCCGTGCTGCGCTGGTCCATGCCCCGCCTCAACGAACGCGATATGGGCGCCTTCATGATGGCCTGGCAGGCCATCGTGGGCCTCGTGGGCGTGGGCCTCGACCTGGATCCCTTCGATCAGCCCGAGGTGGAGGACGGCAAGAAGCGGACTTTCAAGCGGCTGGGCCTGGCCTAGGGCCGTTCGGCTTTCAAACAAAAAGCAGGAAACCGCGAATCACGCGAATGAACGCGAATGAAGACGGTGGGCACCCATCCCGTTTGTCTTTCATTCGCGCGCCCGAAGGGCGATTCGCGTCATTCGCGGTTCCAGGTTTTTTGTGGTTCGAGCCGGATCAGAAATCTGTGATCAGGGCCTTGTCCCGCTCCAGGGCCGCCAGAGCGGCGCTGCGGTGGGTCTGGTAGGTGGCGTCGTCGAGCTTCAGGATGTCCAGGGCCTCGCGGGTGGCCCGGACGAGGGTGTGGGGCATGCCCAGGCCCATCTGGAGGTCGGCGGCCACCTGGTTGCCCAGGGCCACGAGGGCGACCAGATCCCCGTGTTCCCGGGGCGCCAGGGCCGGGTCGTGGTGCCAGCGCACCACGGATTCGATGCCTTCCGCGATGTTCCAGGACCGGAGCAGGGCCTCGCCCACCATGGTGTGGTCGAAGCCGAAGGATCCGAGCTCCTGGCTGAGGCCCTCATCCATCTCCTCGGCGCGGATGCGCCGGAGCAGGGCCGGGTAGCCCTCGGGGAACTTCAGGGACATGACGCTCTTCCCGATGTCGTGCATCAGTCCGGCGAGGAAGACTTCCTCGGTCACGGTGTATCCCACGGCCTTGCTGAAGGCGCTTCCCGTGAGGGCCGTCACGAGGGCATGTTCCCAGAGGAGGCGCTCCTCCAGCCCGACGGGGCCGCGGGTGAAGAGGTTCTTGACGCTGGAGGCGAGCACCACGCTGCGGGCCGTGGAGAAGCCCAGGGTCATGATGGCCTGGGTGAGGGTGGTGACCTCGCGGACCATGCCGAACATGGCCGAATTGGCGATCTTGAGCAGCTGCGCGGAGAGCGCCTGGTCCGTCTTGATGAGGTTCTGCAGATCCTCCGACGAGGTGTCCGAATCCGCCGTGATGCGGATGACCCGGGTGGCCACCTGGGGCAGGGGCGGCAGGTCACCGAGGTTCTGGATCAGTTCCTGGGGCGTGAGGGACATGGCGGCATTCCTTGGCTACAAGCGAACTCATCTTCATCTGTCCCGGAGGGCATGAGTTTGGAGTGGTCGTCCCCTCAGGTCATGGCCAATTGGAACAGATGCGCGGCGGTGGCGGCCAGGTTCTCCATCAGATCGATGCTTTCCGCCGTGAGGCGGCCGGGTCGCGGATCGTTGCACTGGATGAGGCCGTAGGTCACCTTGTCGCGCCGGATGGGGAAGAGCCCAACGGTCTCGTAGCCCGCGGCGTGGCAGCGGTCGCGAGTGGGGCCCAGGTTCCCGGCATCCGAGGCCAGGAGCTGGCTGGTGGAGGCCGTGACGAAGCTGCCCCGGTCCGTGAAGCTGGGGTGGCCGCGCTCCACCTGGCCCGACAGCACCCGCCCGCAAAGGCAGGCCAGCACGGGCTGCCGGTGTTCGTCGCGCAGCAGGCGGCCCTGTTCATCCGTGGCGCACAGGTCATCCTCCTGGGACACGAAGGGCTCGGGGAAGCCCAGGCTGCCGGCATAGCGGTAGCCCGGCCCGGATCTCAGCCGGATGGCGACGGCCTCGCAGTCCGACAAATAGCGGGCGACGACCACGAGCTGGCGGGCGATGACCTCGGGGCTGGCCATGGTATTCGCCATCCGGAGCAGGTCGAGGAAGGCCCTCCGCTCCAGCTGCAGGCGTGTGGCGTTCGACGGTGCGCGGGCAGATGCGGCCATGGCCGACGCTCCTTGCCCTTCTTATCGGAAGCGGCGCGCAGGGTGATGAGATCCGGCGGTCGCGTGGCATGACCTCCTCACCGGATCCTGACTTCGGACGCGCCACTGGCGCGCCCTTCGTCATCCGGCGGTCGGTCAGGCCGGCGGCATCTGGCAGCTGCTGGAGGTGCTGGCGGGCACGTAGAGGTGGTGGACGTAGTCCTGCACCATGCGGTCGGCGTTGAAGCGCCAGCCCAGGGTGCGGATGGAATGCTTGACGCGGTCCACCCAGCAGCGCGGGACGCCGGCGGCGTTGCGGTTCTCGTAGTAGAGGGGCACCACCTCCTCCTCCAGCACCCGGAAGAGTTCCTCGGCGTCCCGTTCATCCTGGGTGGCCTGGTTGGCGTGGGTTTCCCCGGTGCCGATGGCGAAGCCGTTCTCGCCGTCGTAGGATTCGGCCCACCAGCCATCCCGCACCGAGATGTGCAGGCCGCCGTTGAGCACCACCTTCATGCCGCTGGTGCCGCAGGCCTCGAGGGGACGCTGGGGATTGTTCAGCCAGGCGTCGATGCCCTGGTAGAGCATGCGGCCCACGTGGATGTTGTAGTTCTCGATGAAGACGATGCGGTAGCGGAAGCGGGGGTCCTCCAGGATGTTGGCCACCTTCTGGATGAGCCCCTTGCCGGTGCTGTCCGCCGGATGGGCGCGGCCGGAGAAGATGAGGTTCACGGGCCGTTCGGGATGGTTCACCAGACGGTCGAGCCGTTCGAGGTCGCTGAAGAGGAGGTCGGGCCGCTTGTAGGGCACGAAGCGGCGCGCGAAGCCGATGGTGAGGGCATCCGGATCCAGCGGCGCGGGCTCGACCTCGGGCAGGACCAGGCGCGTGCGCATGGAGGCGCAGCGCTGGCGCACGAAGCGGATGGTGCGGGCCTTCAGCACCTGCTTGGTCTCCCAGATTTCCGCCGAGGATACATTCACGATCTTGGCCCAGGTGTCGGGGCGTGTGAGGGCGTCCTGGTAGTGCACGCCCAGGTGGGATTCGTAGAGGTGGTTCATCTCCGTGGCCAGCCAGGTGGGCAGGTGGACGCCGTTGGTGACGTGGCCGATGGGCACCGCATCCTCCCGCAGGCCCGGGTAGAGGTGGTTCCACATCTTCCGTGAGACGACGCCGTGCAGCGCCGATACCCCGTTGGCGCGGCGGGAGAGCTTGAGGGCCAGCACGGTCGGCAGGAAGGGCGACCCGTGATCGTGGGGATTCACGCGGCCCAGGCCCATGACCTCGTCGAGCGGCAGCTTCAGGCCCTCGGCCAGGGGCCGCAGGTGCTCGGCGGCCAGGTCCGCGGGGAAGCGGTCGTGGCCCGCGTCCACGGGAGTGTGCGTGGTGAAGACCGTCGCCGAGGCGACCTCCTGCAGGGCCAGGTGCGGATCCATGCCGTCGGACTGGATGCGGTGCCGCGCCCGCTCAAGCAGGGCAAAGGCCGAGTGCCCCTCGTTGAGGTGGAACACGCTCGCCGAAATGCCCAGGGCGCGCAGGGCCCGGACGCCGCCGACGCCCAGCAGCAGCTCCTGCTCAATGCGCATGCGCTGGTCGCCGCCGTAGAGCCGCGCCGCGAGGGCCACGTCCTTCGGATCGTTCTGCTTGACGCGGGTGTCGAGGAGGATGAGGCGGATGCGCCCGACCTGCACCTCCAGCACCGAGGCCTGGACGATGCGGCCGGGCAGTTCCACCGAGACCTTGATGGGCTCGCCGTGGCGGCCCACCGCGGGCACCAGGGGCAGGTCCGCGATATCGAAGGGCTCGACGACGTCCTGCTGCCAGAACTCGCCGTTGAGCACCTGGGAGGTGTAGCCCTCGTGGTACAGCAGGCCCACGCCCACCAGCGGGATGCCCAGGTCCGAGGCGGCCTTCAGGTGGTCGCCCGCCAGGATGCCGAGGCCGCCGGAATAGATGGGCAGGGATTCGTGGATGCCGAATTCCATGCAGAAGTACGCGACGGGACGGGAGCGCATGGCCCCGGCGTGGATGAGGCCCCAGGTGGTGACGGGGGTGAGGTATTCCTGCAGCTGCCGGAGGGCGCGGTCCACCCGGGCCGGGATGTCCACGTCCGCCGCCCGCGATTCCAGCTGCTCCGGCGTGATCTGCTTGAGCACGGACATGGGGTTCTGGTGGACCAAGTGGTACAGGTCCAGATCGAGGTCGCGGAAGATGGTCCGCACCTCGGGCTTCCAGGTCCACCACAGGTTCTGCGTGAGCTTCTGCAGCTTGGGAAGGAGCGTGTCCATGGCGGATCCTCGGGGAAAGAGGGGCTACGGGGCGGGGCTCAGGAACAGGGCCGCGAGGGGGGGCAGGGTGAGGTTCAGGGACTGGGGATGACCGTGGGCGGGAATGGGTTCCGTGGTCATCCTTCCGGCGTTGCCCGTGTTCCGGCCGCCGTAGTGGGCCGAATCGGTGTTGAGCCGTTCGAGGTAGGTTCCGGGCGTGGGCACGCCGATGCGGTAGCCGGGCCGGGGCAGGGCCGTGAAGTTGAAGGCGATGGCCATGAAGTCGCCGGGGTCCGCGGCCCGGCGCAGCAGGGTGAGCACGCTGTTGAAGCGGTCCCCGCAGTCGATCCACGTGAAGCCTCCCGTCTGGCAGTCCCCTTCATGCAGGGCCGGGTGGGCGCGGTGGAGCCGGTTGAGGTCGCGGAGGAGGTCGTGGATGCCTTTGTGATCGGGCTGATTGAGCAGCTCCCAGTCGAGGGCCGTGTCCTGGTTCCACTCGCGCTTCTGCGCGAATTCGCCGCCCATGAAGAGCAGCTTCTTGCCGCCGTGGGCGAAGAGCCAGGCGTAGAGCAGGCGCAGGTTGGCCATGCGCTCCCAGGGTTCGCCGGGCATGCGCCCGTAGAGGCTGCGCTTGCCGTGCACCACCTCGTCGTGGGAGAGCGGCAACACGTAGTTCTCCGCATCGTGATAGAGCATGGAGAAGGTGATGGTGTCGTGGTGGTGGGGGCGGGCCATCATGCCCTCGCCCAGGTAGCGCAGGGTGTCGTGCATCCAGCCCATGTCCCACTTGAAGCCAAATCCCAGGCCTCCCTGGTCCGTGGGGCGCGACACGCCGGACCAGGCGGTGGACTCTTCGGCGACGGTGAAGGCATCGGGGAACTGGGCGTAGACCACTTCGTTCAGCCGCCGCAGGAAGGCCACGGCTTCGAGGTTTTCGCGGCCCCCATCGCGGTTGGGGATCCACTGGCCAGGTTCGCGGCTGTAGTCCAGGTAGAGCATCGAGGCCACCGCATCCACCCGCAGGCCGTCGATGTGGAACTGGTCCAGCCAGAACAGCGCGTTGGAGATGAGGTAGTTCTGCACCTCCGTGCGGCCGTAGTTGTAGATCAGGGTGCCCCAGTCCATGTGGCGCCCCTGGCGCGGATCCGCGTGCTCGTAGAGGTGGGTGCCATCGAAGGCGGCCAGGCCGTGGGCGTCCTCGGGGAAGTGGGCGGGCACCCAGTCGAGGATGACCCCGAGGCCCGCCTGATGCAGCGCATCCACGAAGGCCTTGAAATCCTCCGGCCCGCCGAAGCGGCTCGTGGGCGCGAAGAGGCCCAGGGGCTGGTAGCCCCAGGAGGGATCGTAGGGATGCTCCATCACGGGCAGCAGCTGCACGTGGGTGAAGCCCAGCCAGCTCGCGTAGGGCGCCAGGTCCGCCGCGAGCTCGCGGTAGCTCATGAAGGTGCCGTCGGGTCGCCGCCGCCAGGAGCCCAGGTGCAGCTCGTAGATGCTGAGCGGGGCGGCGTGGGCCCGCGTCTTCCGTCGCGCCTCCATCCAGGCCTGGTCCTGCCAGGCGTAGGGCTGCAGGCCGTGGATGATGGACGCCGTGCCCGGGGCGCGTTCGCAGCGGAAGGCGTAGGGGTCGGCCTTGAGGGGCAGCAGGTTGCCCCGCGGCCCGTGCAGTTCGAACTTGTAGAGCTGGCCGGGGACGAGGCCCGGCACGAAGGTCTCCCAGAATCCGTTGGGGCCGACCCTCGTCATGGGGTGAGCCCGGCCGTCCCAGCCGTTGAAGTCGCCCACGACGCTCACGGTGCGCGCGTTGGGCGCCCAGACGGCGAAGCTCACGCCCGCGACGTCCCCCACGGTCCGCGGATGGGCCCCCAGTTTTTCGTAGGCCCGCAGATGGGTCCCTTCGCCCAGCAGGTGAAGGTCCAGGTCGCCCAAGGACGAGCCATGAAGAGAGGGGGCCATTCGGCCATTCTAGCCCCCGGGGGTGGGCGGGCCAGCTCCGGTTTCAGGTTCCGGCCGGGTCTCTTTCAGCGGCGGGGGCCATTTCGATGGAGAAGGGGGCCTAGCCGAGCGATTCCCAGACGCGCAGCACTTCGCTCAGGCTCCAGGCCTGGGCATCGCAGCCGCGGGGCGCGTGGGGGGCGTCGCCGTCCAGCAGTTCGGGCAGCTGGCCGAGGCAGCCGGAGTCGAGCAGGGGCAGGGCCGAGCCCAGCCAGGCCCGGGCGGTGGCGCGGGCGGCGGGATCGCCGTCCCAGGCCAGGTCCAGCGCCTCGCAGAGGAGGGGCAACTGCCAGACCCAGGCCGTGCCGTTGTGGTAGGCGGGCTTGCGGCGCGTGTCCTCGTCGCCTTCGTAGCGCCCCTGGTAGGGATTTGCGGGATCGTTGAGGGTGCCGCCCCAGGGCGCGGGAATGGGCAGGGGCACGGACACGGGCAGGGGCGCGAGGCTGCGCAGGCCACCGGGCACGAGCAGGTGCCGCGCGCAGGCGGCCGCGGCGCGCTGGGCCCGGGTCCCCGAGACGAGCCCCAGGGCGATGAGGAAGAGCTGGTTGGGCCGGAGGTGGTCAGCGGGCCGGGCGCGGGTGGCGGACACGCCGTCACCGGCCAGGAGGACATCCGCGAACCAGCCGCGGTCCTCCAGCCAGAAGGCTTCGAGCGAGGCCTCGGCGCGCCGCGCGGTGTCTGCCCAGGGTTCGCCGTCGCTGGGCGCGCAGAGCCGCTCCAGCAGCCGCAGCAGGCGAATCCACAGGGCCTGGATCTCCACGGGGTAGCCTTCCCGGGGCGTGCCCATGGGGTAGCGCGTGTCCATCCAGGTGAAGTGGGCCGGGCTCCACAGCAGCCCCGAGGCCGCATCCATACGCACGCCGTTGGGAGCGCCGAGGCGCAGGTGTTCGCCGATGGAGGTGAGCACCTCGAGGACGCTGCGCGATCCAGCCTCACTCTGGAAGAAGGTCGTTCCCAGGTGTTCCGCGGCCTCCTCGCAGGCCACGGCCAGCCAGAGGGGCGCGTCCGAGGTATCGCGATCGCCCGTGTGTTCGGCGCCGAGCATGTTGGGCAGGGTGCCACCCTCCTCCAGGGCCGCGAAGGTGCGCAGGATCAGTGCCACGTCTTCGGCCCGACCTGCCCGCAGCAGGCCCCGGCAGACGATGAGCGTGTCGCGGCCCCAGTCCAGGAACCAGGGATAGCCCGCGATGACCGTGAGGCCGTCGTCGCGCCGGGCGAGGAAGGCCTGCAGGGACTGGCGGAGCCGGCCGGGAATGTCAGGGGCTGCGGCGGGTTCAAGGGGCGCGAAGATCAGCGGGGCTTCCGCCTCGGCGTGGAGTACCAGGCGGAGGTCCGCGCCCGGCGGCAGGGGCAGGTCGAACCAGCCCGGGCTCCAGGCATCGCCCGTACTCGCCAGACCCCGGGAGGCTTCCACGGGATGGGGGATGCCGCGGCAGGCTTCGGGCTGCGGATGGTACGTGCCCGCCTCGGTCCAGGCCTCCAGGTGCCGGTCCGAGGCCGGCGTGAAGCGGAAGCCCGCGCGGTCCGCCAGCGTGGCCGTGGAGGCTTGGAAATGCCCTTCCAGAGCCGCATCGAGGCGGGTCTCGCCGTGGAAGGAGCGATCCTCCAGATCGAAGCGCACGGTGAGCCGCACCGCATGGTCCGGCGGCAGGTCGGAGTCCTCGCCCGCGTTGGCCGGGCGCGACCAGCGCAGCAGGACGGCGTTCTGATCCGCGGGCATCTCGGCCTCAAGGTGGATCTCCACCCGGCGTCCATCCCCGGCGCTGGCGCAGAACACCCAGCGGGCGGTGGAGTCCGCTTCGAAACGCTGCAGGTTCCGGCCGTCGAGCGCCGAGATGAAACCGTCCGCGTTCACCCAGGCGCGAAGGCGCTTGGCCAGCACGTGCCGGTCCGAAGGCGCGCTGGGATGGAGGTTCGCGCCCAGCAGGCAGTCGTACTTGGAGGCGATGGCGCCGAGGTCGGCCTGCATCCGCACCATGCCGCCGCGTCCGTTGGTGAGCAGGGCCACACCTTCGCGTCCGGGGAGCGGCGCTTCGGGGGCTTCCGGCAGGAAGAGGAGTCCGGCTTTCAGGGGGGTGGCGCCTGCGGCGTGGCGCTGGAAGCGGAGGCTCGCCTCGCCACTGCGCGAGGGCAGCGGGGGAATGGCCGCCACGTGGCCGTCCTCCACCGGCACGCTCCGAAGGTGCAGGTCCGGCTGCTGGGCCTGCTGGAGCCGGATCTCGAAGGGCGCGGCGTCCCTCACCAGCAGCCAGTGCTGCGGTGCCACGGGGCTCACGCGCCGGACATCCTCCACCCGCCAGGTGGTGACGCGTGGGAAGGCCGGCACCGCGAGGGCCGCGTCCAGAGCCTCCAGAAGGTCCTCTTGAAGGCGAGCCGGATCCAGGCGGGGCAGGGCGGCGAGGAAGGCTTCGGGATTCCGCGCGGCGCGCTCGGCGAGGCTGCGCCAGGGGCAGGGGCCGAGCATTTCCGCCGGATGCACCGTCGCCAGGGTCTGGAGCGCCCAGGCGGCCTGGGCCCGGGCCTGCCGGTAGGCCTCACCCGAGAGACCCCGGGGCGTGGCGTGGGTGGAGAGGCAGTAGCTTCCGCCGGCGGGGACGAGAAAGCCGCGTCCCCCGGCGGGGAAGATGGCGCAGTTGGGCAGGGGTTGTCCCAGCAGATCCCGCGGCGCCTCGCCGAGATCGGCCCAGTCCGCGAGGCTGAGCGGGCAGGGCTGGGCCTTTTCCGTGTCGAGGTTGACCAGCACGAGCACGCGGTCCAGACCTTCGGATGAAACCCGCAGGAGGGCCAGCACGGAGGCGTCGTCGCGGCTGAGGCGGCGCACCTCGGCCCCATCGAAAAAGCAGGGATGCTCCGCGATGAGGCGATTGAGCCGGGCGAGTTCCTCCACGAGGTTCGGCTCCGCGCCCCAGGCCAGGTCGCGGGCTTCGTGGACGTCCACCTTGTCCGTGGCCAGCCACTCCACGCCGGAGGTGAATCCGAAGCCGCCGTTCTGGCTCGCGAGGGCGCAGAGCCGGTTGCGCAGCAGGGACCAGGCCGCGCCGCGTCCGGCGAGGCGCAGGTTGTCGTGGGTTTCGCTGTAGTGGACGAGCAGGCCGCTCCGCCCGCCCTGGCGCAGGCAGTGGTCCACGTAATGGGCCACCTCGATGGGGTGGTGGTTCTGGAAGAGCTCCGAATAGGCCCACTGCATGCCGCCCTGGGTTAGCAGCGCCTCGGTGGCCTCCCAGGCTCCACCGAGTCCCTCCAGCAGGAAGACCGTATCCGGGTAGGCCTGATGCACCTTGGCGGTGATGTACTGCCAAGCGGGCAGGGGCACCATGTAGCCCGCGTCGCAGCGGAAGCCGTCCACGCCGCGCCGGCACCAGACGAGCAGGGCGCGGGCCACCGTGTCCCACAGGGCCGGGCTGCCGTGGTCCAGTTCCACCAGGTCCTCCCAGGTGGTGCCCCAGGCGCCGGGGCTGTGGAAGGTGCCGTCGGGATTCCGGCAGAACCATTCGGGCCGGTGCTCCAGCAGGCGGGAGCCCCAGCCCGTGTGGTTCACGAGGATGTCGAGGATGACCTGCCCGCCCCACTGATGGACAGTCGTTGTCAATTCCTGGAACTGCTCCTCGGCGGTGGTGCGCCGGTCGAAATCCGCCAGGGCCGGGTCGATGGCCGTGAGATCCAGCTGGGCGTAGGGGCTGCCGAAGCGGCCCATGCGGGCGTACGTGGTGGGCACGGGGCCCACGGGCAGCAGGTGGAGGATCCGGCAGCCCAGTCGACCCAGGATGTGGGGCACGGCGGCCGTGAGATCCCGCAGGCGGCCCGAAGGCGGGATCACCGAATAGCCCGAGGCGTCGAGGGCCTTCACGGCCTCGGCCAGATCTGGTCGCTGGCGCGCGGCGGCACCGCCGAACATGCGGGGAAAGGCGCAGTAGATCGTGTTGGCCGTGCGCAGGCGGTCGGGATGGATCGAGATGCTGACGTCCTCGCCCTCGGGCCAGTGCTGGAAGCCGTCGGCGTCCACCGCATAGGCCTTGGCGCGGAAGGATCCGGGCTCGGTCAGGACCAGGTCCAGGCACCAGCCTTCCGCGGTTTCGCGCAGGGGGATGTCCCGCCAGGAGGACCCTGCCGAATGGCTGGGGGAGCTTCCCACCAGGGCCAGCGTCTCCTCGCGCGCCCGCGCGCCGCGGGTGAGATTCGTGCGCAGGAAGGCCCGCCATTCCGCCGAACCGTCTGATGGGGGACGGCCGAGGCTGAAGACCACCCGGTCGCCCACGAAGCGGAGCAGCTGGGTGCCGGGGGGCGGGGCCATCGAAAGCACGGACATGAGGACCCTTCCAACGCCGAAAGGGCGGAGCGGGGGCCTACTCGATGGGCAGGCGTCCCTGGCCCAGCCGCATGATGGCGGGCACATGAAGATCATCGGCCGCGCCGGCCAGTTCGCCACTGGGCGTGGGCGCCTGGGGCAGGAGGCGCGTGGGCGTGGGGCCCTGCTCGCCGGCCGGCACCTCGCCGTAGACCCGGCCGCTCACCACGTTGGGCGGCAGCGGCTGGGACTGGATGGGCATGGCGGCGGTGTAGCCCTGGATGGGGCCCGTGTCGGCGGGCGCGCCCAGGTGCAGGCTGATGCGGCGCTCTTCCAGCAGGCGCTCTTCCTGATCGAAGCCGCTGGCCAGCACGGTGACCAGCACGCGGTCCTCCATGCCTTCGCCTTCCACGGTGCAGGCCTTGATGTCGGGCCGTCCGCTGTAGTGATCCTGCAGGTAATTCATGGCGGTCTCGATGGCCGAGGCCTCCATGACTTCCCAGTCGGCGGTGATGGACACCATCACGTTGGAGGCGGCGCCTGACTGGGCGCGCTCGAGCAGGGGGCAGGCCAGGGCCTTGCGCAGGGCATCCATGACGGCCTCTTCGCCGCGGCCCGCGCCGGTGCCGATGAGGGCCTCGCCGCCGTTGCGCAGCACGGCTTCCACGTCGGCGAAATCGCCGTTGATGATGCCCGGCTTGAGGATGAGGTCGGCGATGCCGCGCACGCCCTGGATGAGCACGCCGTCCGCCACGCGGAAGGCCTCCTTCATCGTGACGCGGGCGTCGCAGACGTTCTTCAGGCGCTCATTGCTGACGACGATGACGGTGTCGGCGGTGTCGCGCAGGTTGGAGAGGCCCGCCAGCGCCAGATCACCCTTCTTGCGGCCTTCCCAGGCGAAGGGCGTGATGACGACGGCTACCGTGAGGGCGCCCAGTTCGCGGGCGTAGCTGGCCAGCACGGGAGCTGCGCCCGTGCCCGTGCCGCCGCCCATGCCCGCGGTGATGAAGATCATGTCGGCGCCCTGCAGGGCCGCCAGCACTTCGTCGCGGCTCTCCTCGGCCGCCACGGCGCCGCGCTCGGCGCTGCCGCCGGCGCCCAGGCCGCGGCTGCTCTGGGGTCCCAGGGGCAGCTTCAGGTGGGCCTTGCTCAGGGCGAGGCTCTGCTGGTCGGTGTTCATGGCGATGAACTGCACGCCGGTGACGCCGCCTTCGATCATGCGGTTGATGGCGTTGCAGCCCGCGCCGCCCACGCCGAGCACCTTGATGTTGGCGCCGGGCAGGCTGTGGGGGCAGGGCAGGAAGGGGGTCTCGGACATCGGGGCTCCCGGGAGTGGGGACAATTCAAAAGACAGGATTCACCACGGAGACACGGAGAACACTGAGGAAAGGCACGGAGAAAAACAGGGAAGACTAGAGGACGCGACGGACGATGCCATCATTCATGATTGGAACATTGAAATTCATCAACAGGCCCACTCGCATACCCGTCAATTTCAGGTAGGTCATGAGCTGCGCTTCGTGGACGGGAAGGATCCCTTCCTGGCTCTTCAGCTCGACGATAACCTTGCCTTCCACCACAAGATCCAGACGGAAGGCGGCATCCACGCGGAGGCCTTTGTATTCGAGGGGGAGGCGCACTTGCCGCTGAAAGGAAAGCCCGCGGATTTCGAACTCATGGCAGAGGCAGGCTTCATAGGCTGATTCGAGTAGGCCAGGTCCCAGATGCTCGTGGACCTCGACGGCAGCCCCAAGCACCTTCTCCGTGATCTCTCCGTGAATCAGTTCTCCGTGCACTCCGTGTCTCCGTGGTGAATCTCTTAAAAGAGTTTCTTGAAGCGGCCGAGGAGGCCGTCGCCGCGATCCTGCTTGCCGCGGGTTTCGTTCATGTCGCGCGAAAGGGCCTTCACGGCGCCCAGCGCGTTCACGAAGAAGGGATTGCCGGTGGCCTGGGGCAGGCCGCCGACGCCCTGGATGCGGCCCAGCACCACGCGGGGCCGGCCCAGCAGGGTCTGGGCGAGGATGGGCAGGTGGGTGAGCAGCGCGCCGCCGCCCACCAGGTGCACGCCGCCGTGGATCTCGTGCATGAGGCCCGTGCGGCCCATTTCGGCGAGCACGAGGTTCAGCAGTTCCGCGGCGCGGGCCTGGAGCACTTCGGCGATCTCGCGGCGTGAAACGAGGCGTCCCTCCTCTTCGAGTTCGACGGATTCTTCGGCGGGCACGTGGCTGGGAAGCACGGTGCCGAAGCGCATCTTGATGCGTTCCGAGGCCGCGATGCCGCCCAGGTGTTTGGTGATCTCGAGGTCACGGGTGAAGTGGGCGCCGCCGATTGGGATGACGGCGGAGTGGAACAAGGTGCCGTGCAGGAAGATGCCCAGGTGGGTGAGCTGCTCGCCGATGTCGACCACGACGGCGCCGTTCTCGCGGTCCTCGCGGCTGAGCACGGCCTCGGCGCTGGCCAGCGGCGAGTACATCAGCTCGGCGCCGTGCAGGCCGGCATTCTTCAGCGCCAGCTGGATGTTCATGATCACGGGGCTGGGTGCGACGGTGATGCGGACTTCGGCCTCGAGCGTTTCGCCGAACATGCCCACGGGATTGCGGATGTCGCGCTGGCCCTTGATGTGGAAGATCTGCGGGATGCGGTGCAGGACGAGCTCTTCCTTGGCCAGCTTGCAGCTGTTGGTGGCCTGTTCCAGCACGCGGTCGCGGTCGGCGGCGGTGATGATCTTGTCGCCGCTGCTGATGGTGATCGAATCGCGGAGGTTCTCGCCCTTGAACTGGATGCCGTCCACGGCGACGCGGATGCCGTCGACCTTGGCCTGGCCCGCGGTGTTCATGGCCTCTTCCACCGCGCGCACGATGGCGCGGGTGCTGAGGTCCATGTCGGTGACCTGGCCCTGGGTGAGTCCGCCCTGGGGCGAGGCCTGGCCGGTGCCCGTCACGTTCAGGGTGCCGTCTTCTTCCTGGACGGCGACCACCGCCACAACTTTACTTGCACCCAGGTCGAGTCCCAGAAGTACGGCGCGCTGCGTCATGAAAGTCCTTTTCCTTGCTCTAGGTTTATACCAGTTTCCCTCGCGAAATCGAGAAATCGTGGCAGGAAAAACGCCGTTTTCTAACCTCGCGGTTCAGCGCGGCGGCTTTGTGGAGGAGGGGACGTCCTCGGGTTCGCCCACGGCGACCTCGTCGTCCCATCTCAGATCCACGTAGCGGAGCCGGGCCAGATCCGGCCGCTGGGAGAGGCGGTCCACGAAGAGGCCCTGGAAATTGGGCACGTTTTTCGTCACATCTTGGCGAGAAAGGTAGATTGGTGCCGGAAGCCCCTCGATGTAGGCCACAGGCCCCTTGGGGCTATCCCGCAGTTCGGTGATGCGATCATAAAAGCCCTGCTGTTTTTCGCGCAGAATGCGTGCAGCACTGACCAAGTGGGCGAGTCCATGATCCGTTTGGCTGGATGGATCCACCACGACGGGAATGGGATTTAAGTTGGCCTGGTTGACCCGATCGAGCAGGACTCCGTCGTCCGACACGAGGAACACGCCATTGGCGCGGACCAGCCAGAGCACGGGCCGTCGCTCCTCAATGGCCAGGCTGAGGCGGTCCGGGGGATCCTTGCGGATCTGCAGGCCGCGCACCCAGCGCTTGGCTTCGATGCGGGACCGTAGCTCCTCGGCGTCCACCCAGAAGAGGGGCTTGCCCAGCACCAGCTGCTCGGCCAGCTTCTGGATCTCGGCCTGCCGCTCGCCCCGGCAGCCGCTCACGTTCACCTGCTCGATGATGAGCTTCTGAAGGCCCAGGTACCGCGTGCCCAGCTCCATCAGGCCCCAGCCCGCGGCGCCGATGACCACGAGGGTGATGCCGGCCCGGGCCCAGGGTAGCCAGGGCCGTTTCGGGCGGGTGCGGGGGAGCATGGACATATCGACCAGTCTATCCGCGCCAGATCTCGACCTCGGGTTCCAGTGCCACGCCGGAGGCCTCGAGGACCCGGGCGCGGACCTGATCCATCAGCTCGGCGAATTCGGCGGCGGTGGCGTGTCCGTGGTTCACGAGGAAGTTGGCGTGCTCCGGGCTCACCTCGGCGTCGCCGATGCGCAGGCCCTTGAGGCCCGCCTGATCGATGAGCCGGCCGGCGCTTTGGCCCGGCGGGTTCTTGAAGATGCAGCCGGCATTGCGCTTGGAGAGGGGCTGGCTGGTGCCGCGCTTCCCGCGGTACTCCGCCACCTGGGCGCGGATGGCGGAGGGGTCGCCCTCGGCCAGTTGCGCCGTGGCCGAGAGCACCACCCGGCCTCCGGTAAGGAAGCTCCAGCGGTAGCTGAATTCGCCGGGATCGGGGGCCTTGTCCACCAGATCGCCCTCGGGGCTGAGGAAGCGGTAGCGCGTGAGCACGTCGACCCATTCGCGGCCGTAGGCCCCGGCGTTCATGCGGATGGCGCCGCCCAGGGAGCCGGGGATGCCGCTGGCGAATTCCAGGCCCGACAGCCCCGCGGCGGCGGCGGCCTCGGCCAGGGCGATGTGGCCGTGGCTGGCGGGGGCGCAGATGCGGGTCCCCTCGCGCTGGATGGTCTTCGGCAGGGCCAGGCGCAGCACGGGCATGGACAGATCGCCCAGGACGACCAGGTTGGAGCCCCCGCCCAGCACCCGCCAGGGCAGGCCCTCCCGGGCGCAGGCGCGGACGAAGGCCTGGGCTTCAAGCTCGGTGATGGGCTCGAAGAGCCAGTGGCAGAGCCCCCCCACACCCAGGGTGGTGAGCTTGGAGAAGGGCACGTCCCGACGGTGCGGGACCTTCAGCAGGTCGTCAGGGAAGGGCTTCGGCATCGGCTTCAGTATGGCCCGGCCCAAGCGAGGGCAGCACCATGCCCAGCAGCCCTTCGATCAGGGCCCCCAGCTCCTCGGTGGAGGCGGCGGTCTGCTTGAAGCCCTGGACGGCCCGACTGAGGATCCGGGCCATCTGGGCCGGGTCGGGCAGGGCGGCCCCCTCGCCCAGGGGCGCCAGGATGGCGGCGAGCTCCGCCTCGAAGGCCTGGGCGCCTTCGTCGATGGCCCCGCGGGCGAAGGCGAAGCCGCAGTCGACGAGCTCCTTGGCGTCCGGCGTGGCACTGAGCAGGCCGAAGGGGCGCACGGCCCAGACCTCGAACGCGAAGCGGAGCTTGGCCTCCGCCGTGGGCTGGGCGGCCAGCCCGGCCCGGAGCTCCTCGAGGGTCCTGGCCATGAAGGCCCGGAGGACGCCCTGGAAGATCGTTTCCTTGTTGCAGAAGTGGATGTACAGGGCGGGCCGGGAGATGCCCGCCGCAGAGGCGATGTCGCCCATGGTCACCCGCCGGTAGCCATACCGAAGGAAGGCGGCTTCGGCGGCCTCGAGGACCTTGGTCTTTTTGGCTTCCCGCATGAGGGAATCTTGACAAATTGTGTCTGATTGTCAAGATTGGCTATCTGACATTTTTCGTCCATATGTCAAATCTGAAGGAGACCCACCCCATGCAGCGATCCCCGCACTGGCACCAGGGCCGGTTCCGCAATGCCCAACCCCTCTGGAACGACTACCTGGGCGGGCTTTGGAGCATCCTGAACCGCGATCGCCATTCGACGCCCGACCTGGAGCTGCCGGTGCTGCATCCCACCCGCGAGGGCCTGGCCGCCGATTCGGCCTCGGGCCTGCGCGCCACGTGGCTCGGGCATTCCACGGTGTACCTCGAGATAGACGGCACGCGGATCCTGACGGACCCCGTCTGGGGCGAGCGGGCCTCCCCGTTCGGGTGGGCCGGTCCCAAGCGCTTCTACGCGCCGCTGATCGAGGTGGAGGCGCTCCCCGTCCCCCAGGTGGTGGCCATCTCCCACGACCACTACGACCACCTGGATCGCGCCACCATCCTGCGCATCCGGGACTGGGACACGCGCTTCGTCGTGCCCCTGGGCGTGGGTGCGCGGCTGATCCGCTGGGGCGTGCCCGCCGCGCGCATCACCGAACTGGACTGGTGGGAATCGACGCGCGTCGGAACCCTGGAGATCACTCTCACGCCGGCCCGCCATGCCTCGGGGCGGACGCTGCTGGACAAGGACAAGACGCTGTGGGGCGGCTTTGCCTTCCGGGGCGCGCACCATCGCGTCTATTACTCCGGCGACACGGGGATGTTCCCGGGCCTGGCCGAGATCGGTGAGCGTCTGGGCCCCTTCGACCTGACGATGATCGAGGCGGGCGCCTACGGCCAGGCCTGGCCGGATTGGCATCTGGGCCCCGAGCAGGCCGTGCGGGCCCACGCCATGGTGCGCGGCCGCGTGCTGATGCCCGTGCACTGGGGCCTCTTCGACCTGGCCGCCCACGGCTGGACCGAGCCCATCGAGCGGGTGCTGGTGGCCGCACGGGCCGCGGGGGCGATCGTGGTGGTGCCCCGTCCCGGCGAAAGCCTGGAGCCCGGCACACCTCCGGACCTGGTGCGCTGGTGGCCCGCCCTCCCCTGGAAGACGGAGGCTGAGCGGCCGATCCGCGCCACGCCGGATGGCCTCAGGCCCCAGACTGTTCCCGGAGGTGCGGCGTGAAGGTCCTACTCTTCGGCGCCACGGGCATGATCGGCCAGGGCGTGCTGCGCGAGTGCCTGCTCGATCCCGAGGTGACCCAGGTGGTCTCCGTGGGGCGCAGCCTCACGGGGAAGGCGCATCCGAAGCTGAAGGAGATCCTTCATGCGGACTGCTTCGACCTGTCGCCCATCGCCGACCAGCTCGGGGACCTGGATTCCTGCTTCTTCTGCCTGGGCGTCTCCTCCGCGGGCCTCGGCGAAGCGGAGTACCACCGCATCACCTTCGATCTGACGCTGGCAGTCGCGACGACGCTCTGCGGGCTCAACCCGCGCATGAGCTTCGGCTACATCTCCGGAGCCGGTGCCGACAGCTCCGAAAAGGGCCGCATCATGTGGGCGCGGGTGAAGGGCCAGACGGAAAACGCGCTCCTGCGCCTGCCCTTCAGGGCCGTCCACCTGTTCCGTCCGGGCGCCATCCGGCCCCTGCATGGCATCAGGTCGCGCACACCGCTCTACCGCCTGCTCTATCGGGCGTTGGGCCCCTTCCTCCCGTTGCTGAAGGCCCTTTCACCCGACAGCCTCACCACCACCGAACAGCTGGGCCGGGCCATGATCCACGCGGCCCGGAACGGCGCGCCCCAGGCCGTGCTGGAGATGCGCGACATCAACCGCTTGTGAGGGCTTCGAGTTCCAGCAGGCGCGCCTTGCGCTCGGGCGTGCCGAAGGCGCTCCAGCCACCCGGCCCAGCGGCGGCGACGACGCGATGGCAGGGCACGAGAATGAGGATCGGGTTGGCCTTCACGGCCTGCCCCACGGCCCGCGCCGCGCCGGGTCTCCCCGCCAGCAGGGCCACCTCGCCGTAGCTGATGGTCTGCCCGGGCCGAGTGGCACGAAGCACCTCGGCCACGCGGCGCTGGAAGGGCGTCAGCCCGGAGAGGTCGAGGGGGATGTTGCTGAGTGTCTGGGGATGGCCCGCGAGGTGCGCCATGAGCTGCCGCACCGCGTCCAGCACCCAGATCGGCGCCTCCTTGGCGTCATCGCGATCCAGGTCCTCGACAAAACGCAGGGCGCAGATCCCCCCGGTCGTCCAGGTCAGCTGGATCCGTCCGAGATCCGTGGCGAAGCTGAGGGTACGGGCCTTCATCCCGCTAGGATGGCAGCATGCGCTGGCTCGCCATCGACCACGGAACGAAGAAGATCGGCCTCGCCTTTTCGGACGAGCTGGAGATTCTCGCCTCGCCCTTCGAGGTGTGGCCTCAGGAGGAGGAACGCACCCTCGTGCGTCTCGTGAAGCTTTGCAGGGAAGAGGGTGTGCAGGCCTTGGCCGTGGGCCTGCCCCGCCACAAGGACGGCGTCGAAAGCGCCACGGCGCCCGCCGCGCGGGCCTTCGGCGAGGACCTGGCCGCGCGCACGGGCCTGCCCCTGCGCCTGGTGAACGAGCACCTCAGCAGCGCCGAGGCTGAACGCCTGTTGCGGGAGCGGGGCGTGAAGCCCGAGAAGCGGAAGGCCATGCTGGATGCGGCGGCGGCGGCGGTGATCCTTGGGGAGCTGCTGGAAGCGCGAAGGGCCAAGGGGCTCCCTGCAAACCGTCTGGACTGAGGTTGGGTGAAGCCGAACTGAATTGCAGTTTCACGGCAGAGCAGAATTGTGGCGTTTATTTACAATTGAATAAGCGTCAAAACATGGGCATTTCGTTTGATTATTTCGTTTCTGATTGGTTCAAACTGTCCTCACACCCTAACAGGCCACCGATGGTTCTCCGCAAAACCGCTCCCATCACGCCGACGTTTTCGGCCCTGTTTCCGGGGGCTGAGGAGGCCCAGGGTGTCCTCGGGTTCCTGAGGATCCTCGTCAAGGCGGTGGAGCAGAGCCCGGTTTCCGTGATCATCACCGACACCCGGGGCGTCATCCAGTACGTGAATCCCAAATTCACCCAGCTGATGGGCTACACGGCCGAAGAGGCCATCGGAAAGACGCCGCGGATCATCAAGGGGGAATTCCTGTCCCGGGAGTTCTACCAGGAAATGTGGAAAACCATTCTCGCGGGCAACGAGTGGCACGGTGTTTTTAACAACCGCACCAAATCAGGCGACCTGGTGTGGGAGGTGGCCTCGATTTCACCCATCCGCGACGACAACGGGGTCATCACGCACTTCGTGGGGATCAAGGAGGACATCACCGAGATCAAGCGCCTCCAGGGCCAATTGGAGCACCTGGCTCGTCACGATCAGCTCACGGGACTGCCCAACCGATTCTTGTTCAACGACCGGCTCCAGCAGGCCCTGCTCCAGGCCAAGCGGAGAGGCACCCGGTTTGCGGTGCTCTTCCTCGATCTGGACGAATTCAAGGAAGTGAACGATACCCTCGGCCACGATGCGGGCGATGCGGTGCTGGTGGCGGCAGCCGAGCGCATGAGCCACTGCATCCGGGAATCCGACACCCTGGCCCGCATGGGGGGGGATGAATTCACGATGTTGCTGACCGAGGTCCAGGGCCGGGAGAACGTGGAGCGCATCGCCACGACGATCTTGGCTTCGCTGGCAGAACCCATCCTGGTGGGTGAGCAGGCCTGTGCCGTGGGTGTGTCCATCGGGATCGCCCTCTACCCCGGGCACGGTGAAACGGCGGATGCCCTGCTGTCCAAGGCCGACAAGGCCCTCTACGAGGTGAAACGCCAGGGCAGGAACGGCTTCAGGTTCGCGTCAGGGGGGCTCAACCCAGGCGCACCGTCCGCATGCAGCGCTCGGCCAGGCCGGGGTTGTGGGTGACGAGCAGGGTCGTGGGCCGCAGTTCGGCGTGGAGGCCGAGCAGGAAGCCGAAGACCTCTTCGGCCGTGGCGGGATCGAGGTTGCCCGTGGGCTCGTCCAGCAGCCAGAGCGCGGGCTTGCGCACCAGCGCGCGGGCCAGCCCCGCGCGCGCGGCCTGGCCTCCGGAAAGCTGGCCGGGCAGCCTTTCTTCGAGGCCGCCCAGGCCCACGGTGGACAGCAGCTGTCCAATCCAGGTTTCGGATTCGGGCGACACCGCCCCGTCGATGAGGAGGGGCATGCGCAGGTTCTCCCGCACGGTGAATTCGGGCAGCAGGTGGGGCTGCTGGAAGGCCAGACCCACGCGGCGGCGGCGGAAAAGGGCGCGGGGCTCGGCGCCGGCGGGCACTGGATCTCCGCCCACGGCGATGCTGCCCGCTTCCCAGTGATCCAGGCCCGCGATGCAGTTCAGCAGGGTCGTCTTGCCGACGCCTGACACGCCGACGATGGCGCAGAGGCTGCCGGCCTCCACCTCGAGATCGAAGCCGTCGAAGACGGGGTGCGCGTTGCCCGGATAGGTCTTGTGCAGGCCCTGGATGGAAAGGGGATGTCCGATCATTCGGCCCTCAGCGCGTCGACGGGATCCAGGGCCGCGGCCTTCTTGGCGGGATAGCGCGCCGCCAGCCAGGAGACCAGCAGGGGCAGCAGGCCCACCAGCACGACGTCCAGCACCTTGAGCCGGAAGGGCATGTAGGTGATGAAGTCGTAGACGGCCGCGGGCAGCTTCAGCAGCTTGAAGTGATCGAGAATCAGGCAGAGGGGCACGCTGGTGCCCAGGCCCCAGGCCGTGCCCACGGCGCCGATGCGCAGGCCCTGCAGTTCGAAGAGCCGCTGGATCTGCTTCGGCGTGGCGCCCAGGGCCAGCAGCACGCCCAGGTCGTGGCGCTTCTCGGTCACGAGCAGCACGAGGGAGGCGACGATGTTGAAGGCCGCCACCAGCACGATGAGGCTGAGGATGGCGGCGAAGGCCCACTTCTCCACGGTGAGCGCGGCGAAGAGGGACTTGTTGGAGTCCCGCAGGTCCGTGGCCTGGTAGGCGGGGCCCAGGGCTTCAAGCACGCGGGGCTTCACGTCGGCGATGGCCTCGATGCT
Source organism: Geothrix limicola (assembly GCF_030268085.1). Lineage (GTDB taxonomy): Bacteria > Acidobacteriota > Holophagae > Holophagales > Holophagaceae > Geothrix > Geothrix limicola. The sequence goes on along the minus strand of NZ_BSDE01000002.1, from coordinate 432,462 downwards.
GCGGGCGCGCACCTCGATCAATTCGGCGCGGCCCTCTGAACGGGCGATCCGCATGGCGTCGCCGAGGTGGATGAAGGCCCAGGATTTGTCGTATTCCGAACTGTGGGTGAGGAAGGTCCCGGCCACGCGGAAGACTGCGATCTTGGGTTGTTGCCCGCCCAGGCCCAGCTCAAGGCGGAAGAAGGCCAGGGCGACCGTATCCCCCACCTTGATGCTGAGGCGCTGGGCCAGTTCCTGCCCTAGGACGATGTCGCCTTCCTTCAATTGCGAGATGGGGATGGGCTTCATGGAATCGAAGATGCTGGAGGTGCTGTGGGCGGTGGCGGGATCCACGGCCTTCACCACCACGGCTTCGGGAGGCATGTCGCTGTCGGGGCGGCGCAGGAGGCCCTTCTCCAGGCGGATGGGCGACGCGGCCTGCACGCCAGGAACGCCGCGGATGGTTTTGAGCGCGCCCTCCGTATTCGGGATGTCGCCCGCGAGGTGGAACACGGTGAAATGGGCCGTGGCGCTGAAGAGCGTGGCCTGGATCTCCTCGCGGAATCCGTTCATCACGGCCAGCGTCACCACCATGGCGAAGACGCCGAGGGCCGTGCCGCCGCGGGCGAAGCGCACCATGATCCGCACGAAGGCCCCCTTGCGGTGGGTCTTCAGGTAGCGTTCGGCGATGGTGCGTTCGAAGAGCGGCATGGCACCAGGGTAGCCTGCTCCAAGTGGGTATTGGCGCGTTCAGGCGCGTCTAGGCGAGGCCCAGGTGCTCTTCGATCATGCGGAGGAATTCCGCATCCAGCTCGTAGGGCTTCACGAGGATCTGGGCCACGCCCGTCTCCTGGGCCCCCAGCACCAGGTCCGCATCCACGGAATCTTCCGCGAGGATGACGGGGGGCATGCTGTCTTCGAGGCGGTGGCGCAGCAGGGAGGCCAGGGCGAGGCCCTGGAGTTCGACCACGCCGCCATCCACCAGGATCAGGTGGAGGCCCGGCCGCTCGACCTGTTCGAGGAGGTCGGTCAGCGTGTCCGAAAGCAGGATGCGGCCATAGCCGTCCTCGCTGAGGAAGCTGGACACGGCGTCCCGGTCGGGCCCCGGGGGCATGGCCAGGAGGATGCCGCGGGACCGCTTCTTCACGCGGAGGAGGGCCAGGGCCCGCTCGTCGAGCTGGACCGCCGGAGCCGGCTCAGGGTCGGGTTCGGGTTCGGGAAGAGGCGGCGGGGGCGCGGCAGGGGTGGCGGCGCTGGGCGCCTCGGCCGCGGGTTCGGGCTCCTTCTTCGGGGCCGGGCGGTAGGTCGGTTCCTCGGGCTCGGGATTGCTCTCCGGCTGGCGCCGCGTCTTGGGCGGCACCGAAGATGGGATGGCCGCGGTGCGGCTCGCCACGAGCGAACGCACGGGGGCCAGCAGGGACTCCTTGCCCTTCTCGAAGGTGATGCCCACGAGGAGGCCCTGGGTGGCGTCCACCCAGGCCACGGTACCGGTCAATTCGATGGTGGGGCACTTGGGCAGCTTGGTGAGCTTGATGAGCATGAGTGCCTGGCCCACGGCCAGCACGTTGGGCCCCATGTGCATCTTCCGCTGGGTCTTCACTTCCATGACCCGTTCCACCCGGATGCAAAGGCCTCCTTCGGAGACGTTCTCGATGCTGCCGTTGAGGCCGACGCCATCGAAGAGGCCCGTCAGGGCGATGGCGGTGGCGCCCTCCCGGTTGTTGAGCCGGGCCCGGGGCTTCTTGCGGCGTTCCGCCAGGCTGATGCCGGAGGGCAGGTCCAGGGCGACGGCGCCGGGCCTGCTTTCCTGAAGCTTGGTCGGGGCCTTGAAGCGGATGCCGTCGAGCACGAAGAAGAGCTCCAGGGCGCTGCCCTTTTCCATGGTGAGCACACCCTGGGGCGTCACCATCACCCGCTCTTCGGACACGCTGCCGATGGTGGCGGTGATGGAGCGTCCCCGTCCGTCCACGAGGTTCAGGGGCACGCGCAGGCGCTGGGCCTCCTCCAGGTAGGCCAGGACCAGCTCAACCCCATCGGACGACTTGCCTTTTTTGATCCCGAACATGGCCATGAATGCTTGGCTCCTGGTTCTCTGCATCGTCCGACTTGGCAGGGGCTTGATTATTGCCGCCCGGACAGGCACGTTTGCGATATGGATGAATCGCCCCTCCGCTGTCTGCTCATCGCCCGCCAAGGCCCCGAGGACCGGGAGGAGGTCATCCAGGATCACCTGCTGGAGCTGGCGGAGCTGGCCCGAAGCTGCGGATTCCAGGTCCTGTCCAGGCGGTCGCTGAAGCGCCCCCAGATCGCCCCCAAGACCTTCTACGGCTCGGGCCAGCTGGAGGCTCTGGCGGACGAAGCAACGCGCCAAGGCGTGCGCCACCTCATCTGCGACGACGAACTGAGCGGCAGCCAAGTGAACGCCATCGAAAAGCTCACGGGCCTCATCTGCCTGGATCGCACGGGCCTCATCCTCAGCATCTTCGAGCAGCGGGCCCAGACCCGGGAGGCCAAGGCCCAGGTGGAGCTGGCCCGCTGCGAATACGAGCTGCCGCGCCTCAAGGGGGCCTGGACCCATCTCGAGCGCCAGGGCGGTGGCGTGGGCCTGCGCGGGGGACCCGGCGAAACCCAGATCGAGGTGGACCGCCGCATGATCCGCACCCGCATCAGCCAGCTCAAGCGGGAGCTCACCCACCTTGAGCAGGTGAGGGAGACCCAGCGCAAGGGACGGCCCAAGGGCCTGCCCCGGGTGGCCCTGGTGGGCTACACGAACGCGGGGAAGACGAGCCTGCTGAAGGCCCTGACGGGGGAGGGCGAGCCCCGGGACCTGCTCTTCGCCACCCTCGACACCACCACCCGCAAGGCCTGGCTGGGCCAGGACTTCAATCCCGAGACGGGGGAGGGGGCCCTGGAACCCAAGCACTGCCTGGTGGCCGATACGGTGGGCTTCATCCGCAAGCTGCCCCATCAGCTGGTGGCAGCCTTCCGCAGCACCCTGGGGGAGGTCCGCACGGCGGACGCGCTCCTCGTGGTGGCCGATGCCGCCCACCCGGATCTGGAGGACCACCTCAAGGTTGTGGGCGCCACCCTGCGCGAGATCGGATGCGAGCCTGAGGGCGTGGAGGCCCAGCCGCGCCTGCTGGTGCTGAACCAGGTGGACCGCCTGCACCGCCCCCAGAAACTGGAGCTGAAGAAGCGCCATCCCGGGGCCGTCCAATCCTGTGCCGTCCAAGGGGTGGGCCTGGATGAGATCCGCCTCTGGCTGAGGGAACTCATCCCCGGGCCCGCCAAGCCCCGGGAGCTGGAGGCCTGGGAACTGCCGGACACCGTCCCCGCCCCCTAGGCAAAACCCCCTCCAGGTGGATTGGGGCTGGACAGGGGAAATCCTGTTGCGTAATTTGTTGCTTATGCAACTTTCGAGTTCTTGGAAAACGGCAAGTCTGCCCCACATCATCACCGCGGTGAAGAGCCGCATGCGACAGGTGGCCTGGCGGCGGTTGGCGCCCTTTGGCCTCTCGCCCCAGCAGTACCAGCTGCTCATGGCCATGTCCGAGAAGGATGGCCGCTGCCACGGGGATCTGGCCCGCTGCACCTGGATGGACAAGCCCACCGCGAGCCGGATCCTCCGCACCCTCCAGGACCGGGGTCTCGTGCGGGCCGAGGCGGATCCCTCCCACGGCAGGCGGGTGCTGTTCACCCTCGAGCCCGCCGGCGAGGCCCTGGTGGCCTCCCTCCAGGGTTTCCGCCAGTACATGCGGGAGGGCATGGAACAGGGGCTGCCCGAAGGGGATCGCGCCCAGCTGCGGTCCGTGCTCGCCTCGGTCATGGACAACCTGGATCGGATGGAGGCGGAGCTGATCGAATCCGGCTCCGAACCGAAGTCTGAGCAGAAGTAGGGAGAGCAAGTCATGTGGATCGTTAGGCTAGCCCTCCGCCGCCCCTACACCACGGCCGTCATGTGCCTGCTGGTGCTGATGATGGGGGTGCTCTCCATCCAGCGGATGGCGGTGGACATCTTTCCCAGCATCGATATCCCGGTCGTGGCCGTGGTCTGGCAGTACGGCGGTCTGTCGCCCGAAGAGATGGAACGCCGTGTGGTGACCATCAGCGAGCGGGCCATGTCCACCACGGTGAACGGCATCGAGCGCATCGAGTCCCAGAGCATCCAGGGCGTGGGCCTGCTGCGGGTCTACTTCCAGCCCGGCACGGACATCGGCACGGCCATCGCCCAGATCTCGGCGGTCAGCGGGCCCATCCTGCGCATCATGCCGCCGGGCATGACGGCCCCGGCCGTGATCCAGTTCAACGCCAGCAACGTGCCCGTGGTCCAGCTCGCCGCCCGCAGCGAAACCCTGCCCGAGCAGCAGATCGTGGACTACGCCCAGAACTTCATCCGCATCCGCCTCTTCACCATCCCCGGCCTGTCCGCGCCGCTGCCCTACGGCGGCAAGCAGCGCCAGGTCTCCGTGGACATCGACACGGCCAAGCTGGCGGCCCGCGGCCTCAGCCCCGCCGACGTGGTGAACGCGCTGTCCTCGGAAAACGTCATCACGCCCGCAGGATCTGCGCGAATGGGCAGCCGCGAGGTGCCCGTCCTCACCAATTCCAGTCCCACGGCCATCGAGGAGTTCAAGGGCCTGCCCGTGAAGCTGGTGAACGGCGCGCCCGTGACCCTGGGCGACGTGGCACGCGTCTACGACGGCTTCGCGGACCAGACCAACATCGTGCGCATCAACGGCCAGCGGGCCACCTACCTGGCCATCCTGAAGAAGGCCGACGCCTCCACGCTGGCCGTGGTGGACGCGGCCAAGGAGGCCCTGCCCGCCATCCAGGCGGCCGCGCCCAAGGGCATGGAGATGCGCTTCGACTTCGATCAGAGCCACTTCGTGCGGGCCGCCATCCAGGACGTGGCGAAGGAGGCCCTCGCCTCCTCCCTGCTCGTCTCGGTGATGATCCTGCTCTTCCTCGGCTCCTGGCGCAGCATGCTCATCGTCTGCACCAGCATCCCCCTGGCCATCCTCGTGGGCCTGGTGGGCCTCAAGCTGTCGGGCCAGACGCTCAACATCATGACGCTGGGCGGCCTCAGCCTCGCCATCGGCATGCTGGTGGACGACGCCACGGTGGAGGTGGAGAACATCCACCGCAACCAGGCCATGGGCAAGCCCCTCACGGTGGCCATCCTCGATGGCGCCCGCCAGATCGCGGTGCCCGCCATCGTCGCGACGCTCGCCATCTGCATCGTGTTCTTCCCGGTGGTGCTGCTGGTGGGCCCCGCCAAGTACCTCTTCACGCCGCTGGCCATGGCCGTCGTGTTTTCCATGCTGGCCTCGTACGTGCTGTCTCGCACCCTCGTGCCCACCATGGCGCGCATGCTCATGGAGCACGATCATCCCGAAGCCCAGAGCCTCGTGGGCCGCTTCAACGCCTGGCGCGAACTCTGGCTGGACCGCCTGCAGGAGGCCTACGGACGGGTCCTGGACCAGGTGCTGCATCACCGCGTCTTCGTCCTGATGATCTCGGTGGTCTTCCTGCTGGTGAGTTCGGGCCTGCTCTTCGTCATCGGCCGCGACTTCTTCCCCACGGTGGACGTGGGCCTGATGAAGCTGCACGTGCGCGCGCCCGTGGGCCTGCGCATCGAGGAGACGGAGCGGCTGGTGGCTCAGGTCGAAGATGAAATCAAGGCCATCATCCCGCCCTCCGAACTGCGCTCCATCAACAGCAACATCGGCGTGCCCAACGCCTTCAACATGGCCTTCATGCCCAGCGACAGCGTCACGAGCCAGGACGCCGATATCTTCATCTCGCTCGCACCTGAAGGCCACCACACCCGCGAGCACATGGCGCGGATGCGCGAGGAGCTGCCCAAGCATCTGCCGGGCGTGAGCTTCTACTTCCAGCCCGCCGACATCGTCAGCCAGGTGCTGAACTTCGGCGTGGCCGCGCCCATCGACGTCCAGATCGAGGGGCCGAACCTGAAGGCCAGCGCCGAAGTGGCCCAGCGCCTGAAGGCCGCCATCCAGCAGGTGCCCGGGGCGGTGGACGTGCGCCTCAAGCAGGTGACCGAATCCCCCGCCTATCGGGTGGATGTGGACCGCCTGCGCGCGGCCCGCGTGGGCGTCGCCCAGCGCGACGTGGCCAACGGGCTGCTGGTCTCGCTATCGGGCAACGGGCAGCTGGCGCCTTCGTATTTCCTGAATCCGGCCAACGGCGTGAACTACACGGTGGTGGTGAAGTCGCCGCTTTCCAACCTCGATTCGCCGGAGAAGCTGCTGGCGACGCCCTTCGGCCTGCCGGGCGCCGCCAACCTTCTTCAAGCGGATCCCTTCAAGGCCGCGGGACCGGGCGCCCAGAGCACCTTCGAGCCGCTTTCGAACCTGGCCTCCATCCAGCGCATCAGCACGCCCAGCGAGATCAACCACTTCACCGTGCAGCGCGTGCTGGACGTGATGGCCAACGCCGAGGGTCGCGACCTGGGCAGCGTGGTGAAGGACATCGAGACCCAGATCAAGGCCCTGGGCCCGCTGCCGGCGCCCATGAAGATCCGCATCCGCGGTCAGAACGAGGTGATGGCCGAATCCTTCCGCAGCCTCGGCGGCGGCCTCGTCATCGCCATCCTCCTCGTCTACCTGCTCATGGTGGTGCTGTTCCAGAGCTGGCTCGACCCCTTCATCATCATCATGGCGGTGCCCGGCGCCCTCGTGGGCATCCTCTGGATGCTGGCGCTGACGGGCACGACCTTCAACGTGGAATCCCTCATGGGCGCCATCATGGCCGTGGGCATCGCGACGTCGAATGCCATCCTCATCGTGAGCTTCGCCAACGAGGTGCGGGCCGGGAACCCCGGGCTCAGCGCCGTGGACGCGGCCCTCGAAGCCGGCAAGGTGCGCCTGCGCCCCGTGCTGATGACGGCCCTGGCCATGATCATCGGCATGGTGCCCATGGCCCTCGCCCTGGGCGAGGCGGGCAGCCAGAACGCGCCCCTGGGCCGGGCCGTGATCGGCGGCCTGCTCATGGCCACCTTCGTCACCCTCTTCATTGTACCCGTCGTCTACAGCCTCCTGCGGAAGAAGCCCCCCACGGCCCATCTGCTGGAGAGCAGGTTCCAGCAGGAACAGGAAGGAAGTGAAGCATGAGCGAGCGACCCGAATCTCCTACCTTCAAGCTGGGCGGCGTGCTGACCGTGGCCGTGGCGGCCATGGGCCTGGGCGCCATCGTGTGGGCCAAGCAGTCGGGCCTGAAGCAGGAGGCTCATCAGCGCAAGGCCGAGGCGGAGGCGGGCCCGCGGGTCCGCGTGGTCAAGCTGGGGGCCCAGACCGGCGAACGCGGCCTGAGCGTGCAAGGTGAGGCGCTGCCCTTCGCGAGCACGACGCTCTACGCCAAGGTGAGCGGCTTCCTGCGCAGCATCCCCGTGGACAAGGGCACGGCGGTGAGCGTGGGGCAGGTCGTGGCCGTGGTGGAGTCGCCGGAAACGGACCGGGACACCCAGGCCCTGCAGGCGGATTTCGAGAACAAGCGCCGTAACGCCGAACGCAGCCGGGCCCTCGGCAAGGACGGGCTCATCAGCCCGCGCGAGGTCGAACAGGCCGAGGCCGACGCGAAGGTGGCTTCGGAAAAGCTGGCCTCACAGGCCACGCTGAAGGGCTACCAGGTGGTGAAGGCGCCCTTCACCGGCGTGGTGACCCAGCGCTTCGCCGATCCCGGCGCCCTAGTGCAGAACGGCGGCACCACGAGCACGGCCCAGCCCCTGGTGACCCTGGCCCAGGTGGACCGGCTGCGGGTGACGATGTACCTGGACGCCGTCGTGGCGCCCCTGGTGAAGGCCGGCACGGTCATCGAGGTGCGTCCTTCCGAGCGGCCCGAACTGGTCCGCCAGGTGAAGTTGAGCCGCGTCGCGGGGGCCCTGGATCCGAAGACCCGCACCCTGCTGGTGGAGGCCGATCTCGACAACCGCGACGGCGCCTTCCTCGCGGGCGGCTTCGTGCAGGTGGCCTTGAAGGTGAAGGCCTCCAGCCGCTTCGCCGTGCCCGTCGAGGCCGTGATGCTGCGGGACGGAAGGTCACTGGCCGCCGTGCTGCAGGCGGATGGCCGAGTGCGCTTCCAGACCCTTCAGCTCGGCGAGGAGGAGGACCAGCGCATCCGCGTGCTGGGCGGCCTGCAGCCCGGCGATACGGTCGTGCTTAACCCGCCCTTCGGATTGAAAGATGGGGACCGGGTTCAGGCCGTGGGCGGCTGATCCAGAGCATCCGACAACCTCCAACAGAATCGGCGGCTGAGCCTACTCACGGTGGGGTTCGGGCTTGGGTTTGGGCTCGGGCTCAGGATGCTCGGGTTTCGGGGGCTTTTTCTCTGGGTGGGGTGCGGGTTCCGGTCGGTGCTCCGGAGCCGGATGAGGCGCAGGCTCCGGGCGACGCTCCCCTGGACGCGGCTCGGGTGGATGCGGCTCGGGCGCTGGACGCGGCTGGATCGGGCGTGGTTCGGGAGTAGGAGGCGGAGCCGGGCGACGCTGGGGAAGGGGAGCCGGTGCTGGCTGAGGCGGGTGGCGTTCGGGCGGGGGCTCGGGGCGGCGCTCTGGAGAGGGAACGGGGAGTTTTGGCGGTCCGTCGGGGCGAGGCGGGCTGGGCTTGGGCTCAGGGGCCTGGCCTTTCGCGGGAGGTGCGATGGGCTTCGGTGGAGCAGTCCTCGCGGTGGCCCTCAACGTGGTTTCTTCGACCCTGCCGCCCGGGGCCTTGGCGGCCACGGCCCTCTTCGGTGAGAAGTCGGCGGGTTTCACGGTCGCGGCCACCGGGGGCTTGCCTTGGTTGGTCGAGACGAGCAGCGCCTTGTTTTGGCTGGCGGCCTGGTGATGCTGGGTCTGCTCCGCGGTGGGTTGCACGTGCCGCTCTCTTTCCGCCGCCTGTTCCTGGGCGGTCGGTGCGGCTCTCACACCGCCCGGCCCGCCGTTGTAGGCCACGGTGGTGGTGTTATTGACAATCACTGTCTTGTTGTAGACATAGGTGACGTGAGACCTGTCCACGCGGTTCACGGAACGGTTGTAGTAGAAGTTCGGGCCCTGCCAATAGCCCCCTTCAAAGCCAGAACCCCCGTAGCCGTATCCGTAGTTGATGCCGCCGTAGTAGCCCACGTGGGGACCCCAGTAACCCGGGCGGAATTCGAAGTAATTACCGCTCCAGGCCCAGTAGCCGGGAGTCCAGAGCAGACCGCGATCAGGGGGACGGACCCAGGTGCCCGGCACCCAGAAGTAGCCATCCTCACCCCAGGCCCAGTAGCCGGGAATCCAGAGCAGGCCCTCCTCGGGAAGGTCGGGTTGCTCGTAGATCGGGATGGGGGGCGGTCCGACCGTGATCTGGATGCTGATCTGTGCGGAGAGCGGAGAGGCCGCGGCGGTGGTCAGGAGGAGGCAGGTGAGAGGGGACGTGAGTCGATGGATGCGCATGGTTCCACCTCTGGGGGTCATTCTAGGCATCGCAATTAGCCAAAACAGGGGACAGGCTCTCTTTCCGCTGATCCCCCACAATGGTGCGAAGCATTGTCTGTTCCAATGTATAAATTATTTTATTTTAATATTTAAATAAAATGAAAAAGATCTGTCGAACATTTCTTCGATCAAAATGGAATAGGGGCTCATTCCAATCGAATGAACCCCTCCGGGCCAGATCATCCCCCGGGCACACCACTGACTCGTCGCGGCCTGTCTTTCAGCAGATCAGCTTGGGGACGGAACCTTCGCGTCCCGCTCCCGCGGCATCAGGCTCACGGTGGCGGCGAGGCCGATGGCCAGCAGGATGCGCAGGAAGAACAGGTTGCGGCTGAGGCTGTGGGCCTTGTTGTAGGCCACGCGGTCCGCATGGTCCGGGGCCAGGCTTTCCACGGGCGCGTTGATGCGCGCGCGGATGGCGTGGACCTTCGGCGTGACGACGAAGCTGCTGGCCAGGCACATGAGCAGAGCCACCAGCAGGCCCGCGCTCCAGAGGCGGATGGGGCCGATGATCTCTTCGTGGATCTCGGCGGCCCAGCGGCCCGCCCAGCTCAGGCCGGCGAAGGCGAAGACGACCCAGGCCGTCCAGTCCAGGCGGCCGATGATCAGCCCCGCGATGTGGCCTGCCACGTCCCGGCTGGGCAGTTCCTGGAAGAAGACCGGCGCGGAGAAGACGCCGAAGCCGAGGGCGGCTCCGGCCCACAGGAGGAGCAGAACCTGGGTGGCCTGGTCGAGACGGCGGAGGGTGCTGGGGCTCATGGGTTCCTGAAGGTCAGACGTGATGGCCGGGCTTGGTTCGGGCAGCACGTGGGGGGACGCAAAGGGCGCGATTCCCGGGCGGTCCCCCCTCGTTCACGTTAAAACGGCGCTACCACTCGTTGTAGGGGATGCCGTTCTCGCCCTTGTCCGTGGATCCGCTGCGCACTCTGAACACGCCCAGTTCGGCGTCAGGGTTGTCGGGATCCGGCGGCTCCAGTTCGGTCTGCCAGGTGTCCCGGGACTGGGTCATGGGATCCATGGGCATGTCGCGCAGGTAACCCAGTTCCTTGAGGGGGGCAAGGCTGGAGGGATACTTGCCGCGATCGGCGCGGTACTGCTCCAGGGCGTGGTTGAGCTGGAACAGGTTCTCCTTCAGCACGGCTTCCCGCGCCACCAGCGTCTTGTGGCGGTAGCCCGCCAGGCCCACGGTGGCCAGCAGGGCCAGAATCGTCATGACGACGATCAGTTCGATGAGGGTGAACCCGCGCTGGCGGGAAGGGTCGAGTGGCATGGCTTAACCTTACCGTGACTCGAGCCCGCCCGCGCCGGGCTTGGTGGGTGGGGCTGATAGGATAGACGACCGATCCATGATCATCACCCAGGCTTCCGATTCCTCTTCCGGGGTCCCCATGTGCGCGCTCCCATTCCGTGCCCCCCAGGCGATGACGATGGCGTTGTGCGGCGTCCTGCTGGCCCTGGGTTCCGCCTGCAAGCGTCCCGAGACCGCCCTCCGGGAGAAACCGGTGCAGCGGGTGGAGCTGGTCCAGACCGTTCCTGGGATGACGCCAGAGGAGGAAAAGGCGCTGGTGGCGCAACTCAGCGAAGGCCTCGGCGTGCCAGTCGAAGCTGCGAAACCGACGGCGGATTCCGTTCGGGTCTTTCGTCTCACCCTGAGCGGGGAACCCAATCCGAACGTGGAACGGGGCCGCTGGAAGGCGGTGCTCGTCTCCACAGGCTATGGGGCCCTGTTCGGGGCGCTCTGCCCAGCCATCGCCTTCACCTTCTGGCAGACCTGGAGGTCAGCCGCCATCGCCACCGGAGCCGGAGCCCTGATCGGCCTGGGCTACGGCCCGACTTGGTACGAGCACAACCAGGCCTCGCTCAAGGAGCTGGGCTACCTCCCCTGGCAGTTCAAGGACGAATGGGAGGTGCTGGAGCGCAGGGGAGACCGGCAGGAGGTGGTGGCCAGCAGCGAAACGGTCTGGCTCTTCGGGGGGAATGGCACGCCCTACCTGGATCTGAAGCCCCACCTGAAACCCCTGCCCGAAGGTTCGCGGAGCGAGGCCAACATCCGGCAGGCCAGCCTCCGAGCCTACGCAGAAGCCCTTGTGCAGCATGTCCGGAACAAGAAGTGAGGGGCCGCGAAACCTCTTAGAGAACGCCCCGCTTTTTCTGATCCAGCTCGATGGTCGCGACCGCCGGGTGACGGAGCAGGCTCCGGGGGAGCCTGCGAAGTCGGGACCCGGCGAGGAGCGAATCAGGATTGGGGGATTACAGCACGCCCCTCTTTTTCTGATCCAATTCAATGGAGTCGTACAGCGCCTGGAAGTTGCCCTCTCCGAAGCCCATGTTCCCCCTCCGCTGGATGATCTCGAAGAACAGCGGTCCGATCTGGTCTTCGGTGAAGATCTGCAGCAGGTACCCGCTTTCGTCGCCGTCGATCTGGACGCCGAGATCCTTCACGGTGGCGAGGTCCTCGCGCACGCTGTAGCCGCCCTTGGTGATGCGGCCGGGCAGCAGCTCGTAGTAGGTGTCGGGCACCCGCAGGAATTTAAAGCCCTGCTCACGCAGCGTGCGCAAGGTGTGGAAGATGTCGTTGGTGGACATGGCCACATGCTGGACGCCCTGGCCCTTGTGGCGGTTCACGTACTCCTGCACCTGGCTCTTCTCGTCCGTGGGCTGGTTGATGGGGATGATCACCTGGTTGTTGGCGCTCTGCACGACCTTGGAATCCAGGCCCGTGCCCAGGGCGCCGCGGATGTGGAATTCGCGGGTGACGACGAAGCCGTAGACGCGGCCGTAGAAGTCCACCAGGGCCTCCATCTCGGCGGGGCCAACGTTGTTCGTCAGGTGATCCACGCGCACCAGGCCGGGATCGCAGAGGGCCGGGGCGGGATCGTGAGAGAGGTCGGGCCAGAAGGCGGAGAGCTCGCCGCGGCGCTCCACGAGGAAGTTCCAGACCTCGCCCACGCCCTGGATGGCCGCGAAACGGAGGGTGCCTTCGCCGAGGACATGGACCTGCGGTTCGAGCAGGACCTTGGCCTGGCTCGAGCGCGCGTGCGCGAGGGCGGCGTCCAGGTCCTCCACGAGAAAGCTGAGGGCGCAGACCCCCTCGTCGTGGTTCTGGAAATAGCGCCCGGCGGGATGGGAGGGATCGGCTTCGTAGATGAGGATGTCCATGCGCTGCTGGCGCATGTGCACGAAGCGGCCCCAGACGGCCTGGCCGCTGGCGATGCGCGCGAAGCCGATGCGGCGGTACAGCGGTTCCAGCCGACCGATGGAACCGGTCAGCTGGAAGTGGTCGATGCGGTGAAGGCCCATGGGATTGGTGGCGGGCTGGGCCTCCATCGGGGCGCTGAGGGCGAAACTGGGTGTGGACATGGCGATTCCGATCCTGAAAGGCGTGCTTCCAGTGTGGGGGCGCCGACACGTGACGAGGGTCACACCGTGAATGATTACTTCTTTGTAATCAAGATTTGAATACCATTGAGTCGAATATGAGTGACTTTGGAAAAGGGTTCGGCACAGGGTCTCTTTTGGGGGCAGGGTCAGGCCACGGGAGGCGGGGAAACCTTGACGTAGCCGCGGCCTTCGACGATCAGGCCATTCCGCACGCGCATCACGTTGAGGCCCCGGACCGAGGTCTCCTCGCCTGGGCCCCAGCAGTAGCGCCAGAAGATGAGGGCTTCCTCGCCGAAGACGCGCACCTCCTCCTCCTGGAACCAGCCGTTGGGGTCGCCGGCGATGCCTTCCCACACGGCCAGGCAGGCCGCGCGACCGACGTGTCGCGAGCCATTCGGCGCGGGCTGGGTGTTTTCAAGCACGCAGTCCTCGGCGATGAGATCGGCCAGCAGGGCGGGCTCGTGGCGCTGGAAGGCCTGGTTGAAACGATGGATCACCTGGGCGGTCTGTTCGGATGGGGTCGTCATGGTTTCCTTTGCGGGTGAAGGGGTTTCGAGATTTGCGAGATCTCAGGGGGCGCCGGAGCCAAGACTAGAAGCGATACAGGACGGAATCGGTCCTAATAAGGAGAAAGAACTGGAGTCCATCACCAAAAAAAGGGCCCGCGATGCGGGCCCCTTCACTGTGCGAATGCGAACTAGCTGAGCGAGGTGGCGATCACCTTCTCCTTGCTGAAGAACTCTAGGATGTCCCCTTCCTTCAGCTCGTCGTAGCCGTCGAGGGAGATGCCGCAGTCGAGGCCATTCTTCACCTCGGACACGTCCTCCTTGAAGCGCTTGAGGTTCTTGAGGCCGCCCTCGAAGAGGACTTCCTCGCCACGCTTCACGCGCACCTTGTAGGCCTTCTGCACCTTGCCTTCGGTGACGAAGGAGCCGGCGATGACGGCGCGGCCGATCTTGAAGATCTGGCGCACCTCGGCCTGGCCGTGGATGGTCTCCTTCTCGGTGGCGTCCAGCATGCCGACCATGGCCTGCTCGATCTCCTCGGTGACCTTGTAGATGATGTCGTGGAAACGCAGGTCCACGCCCTCTTCCCGGGCCAGTTCCTCGGTCTTCTTCTCGGCCTTGGTGTGGAAGCCGATGATGGTGGCCTTGGAGGCTTCGGCGAGCAGCACGTCGTTCTCGGTGACGGTGCCGGCGGCGCTGTGGATGATGCGCACGCGAACCTTCTCGGTGCTGAGGCGCTCCAGCTGGCCCACGAGGGATTCCACCGAGCCCTGGGTATCTGCCTTGATGATGAGGGGCAGTTCCTTGACCTGGCCGTCCTTGAGGGTGCTGAACAGGGTCTCCAGCGTGGCGCGCTGCTTCTGCTGGGCCGCCTGCTTGGCCTTCTCCTGGCGGAAGGAGACGATGGTGCGGGCCTTGCTCTCGTCCTCAACCACCTGGAAGTTGTCGCCGGCGCTGGGCACTTCCTCGAAGCCGAGGATCTGCACCGCGCTGGAAGGACCAGCCTCGGTCACGCGGGCGCCCAGGTCGTTGAACATGGCGCGGACGCGGCCCATGGTGGCGCCGGCCACGAAGATGTCGCCGGCCTTCAGGGTGCCGTTCTGGACGAGGACCGTGGCCACGGGGCCGCGGCCGCGGTCGAGCCGGCCTTCGATGATGGAGCCGGCGGCGGGGCAGTCGTAGACGGCCTTCAGTTCCTTCAGGTCCGCCACGAGCAGCAGCGTCTCAAGCAGTTCGTCGAGGCCCTGCTTGGTCTTGGCGCTGACGAGGACGGCGGGCACGTCGCCGCCGTAGGCCTCGGTCTGGACGCTGTGCTGGAGCAGGCCCTGCTGGACCTTGTCCGGGTTGGCGCCGGGCTTGTCGATCTTGTTGACGGCCACCACGAGGGGCACGTCTGCGGCCTTGGCGTGGTTGATGGATTCCACGGTCTGGGGCATGACGCCGTCGTCGGCGGCCACCACCAGGACGGCGATATCCGTGACCTTGGCGCCGCGGGCGCGCATCTTGGTGAAGGCTTCGTGGCCCGGGGTGTCGAGGAAGACCACCTGGCGCATCTCACCGGTGTTGGGATCCTTCACGTCCACGTGGTAGGCACCCACGTGCTGCGTGATGCCGCCGGCTTCGCCCGCCGCCACCTTGGTCTTGCGGATGGCGTCGAGCAGCGAGGTCTTGCCGTGATCGACGTGACCCATGATGGTCACGACCGGGGGACGGCTCAGTTTCTCGCCCTGCACCTCGCCGGACTCGTCGGCGGAAATCTGGACGTCCTCTTCGAAGGAGACGATGTCGGCCAGGAAGCCGAACTCGCGGGCGATGTCCTTGGCCATCTCGGTGTCGAGGGGCTGGTTGATGGTGGCGAAGATGCCGCGGTGAAGCAGCTTGGCCACCACGTCCTTGGCGGGGCGGTTGCACTTCTCGGCGAGCTCCTTGACCGTCACGCCTTCGGACAGCATGACGATGCCGATTTCCTCTTCAATGTACTCGGTGGCCACCTGCTGGGCGCGGGAACGGGGCTGGCGGAGCTTGAGGTCGAGTTCCTCCTCCTTGCTCCGGACGTAGCCGCCCTTCTTCTTCTTGCCACCCTGGTGGAGGCCGCGACCGGGGCCCTTCTGGCTGTTGGGGTCGATGGGACCTGCGGCGGGGAGGGAGGGCCCGCGGCCAGGACCGCCGGGGCGGGGGCCACCCATGCCGGGACGGCCGCCGGGACCGCCGGGACGACCGCCGGGACCACCGGGACGGCTGCCCATGCCGGGACGGCCAGGACCGCCGGGTCCGCCGGGGCGGCCACCGGGGCCGCTGGGCCGGCTGCCGGGCGCAGGGCGGGCCTGGGGCAGCTGGATGTAGCGGGCGGGTTCGGTGGACCGGGGCGCGGGGGCCGGGGTGTCCGAGGTCTTGATGCGGCTGAAGCCCTGGTCCGGGCGCATCTCGGTGATGGCGGGCGGAATGTAGGGACGGCGCGAGGGCTGGGGCGGTGCGGGGGGCTCGTGGCGCACTTCGCCGCGGCCCGTGTTGGTCGCCATCTGCAGGACGGCCTTTTCCTTCTGGGGCATGCCGGAGCGCTGGACGTTGGCCGGGGACTGGCCAGGACGCTGGACGATGGGGCGCGCACCGGCCTCGGGGCGCGGACCGCCGGCGGGCTGGTTCGGACCTGAACCCGCAGGCTGGACCGGGCGGGCGCCGGGGCCCGAGGGACGCGCCGGAGGCAGCTGGATGTAGCGGGCGGGCTTGTCCTCGCGGGGCGCCGGGGCCGGCGTCGCGGTGGAGATCTTCAGGCGGGAGAAGGTTTCCACGGGCTCGGCGGAGGCAGGAGCCGCGGCCTTGGCCGGGGCAGCGGGGACCGGAGCCGCGGGCGTTTCGGCCGCCGCGGGGGCGGGGGCCGGCGTCACCACAGGCGCGGGCGCCGCGGGGGCGGCAGCCTTCACTTCGGGCCGAGGCTCGGCTTTCGGCTCGGCCTTCAGCTCGACTTTGGCTTCGGCGGCGGTCTCGGGCTCGGGCCGGGGTTCGGGCTTCGGTTCAGGCCTGGCTTCGGGTTTGGGCTCGGCCTTCTTCACCAGCACCGCGGGGGCGGGCTTGGGGGCCTCGGCCTGAGGCTGGGCCTCGGGTTTGGCCTCGGCACGAGGTTCGGCCTTGGGCTCGGCGTGGACCGGCGCAGGGGCCTTCACCACCTTCACGGCGGCGGAAGGCTTGTGCAGGGCGAGGGGGGGAGCTTCATCTTCTCCCTTGTGCTTGCCCTGGAATCCCCGGCGGATCTGGTCCGCCTGGTCATCGGTGAGGTTGGAGCTGTGGCTCTTCCCTTGGAGGCCCAGACGCTTCTCAGCGGCCTCGATGACCTCCTGATTGGCGACTCCGAGCTCTTTGGCGAGTTGGTTGATACGCAGCATGTAAGCGGATTACCTCGGCCTGGGGGTGGGAAACGGGAAGGGCTGCAGGACTACAGCCTACTCCCCGAAGTGAGCCTGCACGGCATCGATGAGACGGAAGGCCAGATCCTGATCCATGCCTTCCACCTGCATGAGCTGCTCGGCAGTGACAGTGTAAAGGGATTTGGCGTCGGGATAGCCCGCATTGGCGAGACGTTCCGCCAGGGCGGCGTCCAGGCCCTCGACGTCGAGCGCGTCGAGCAACGTGGAAGCGGGCGTGGCGACTTCTTCGGCCTCGGAGGCGTCGGAGACGACCTCGGGCAGGGCCAGGCCCATGGCGACTTCCGCTTCGCGGCGCTTGTCGGCCTCGCTGCGGACATCGATGTTCCAGCCCGTGAGCTTGGCGGCGAGGCGCACGTTCTGGCCGCGCTTGCCGATGGCGACGCTGAGCTGCTCGTCGTCCACCACGACCTCGACCCGGCGGCCCTCGGGATCGCCGAGGTTCACGCGGATGGCCTTGGCCGGGTTCAGCGCGTTGGCGATGAACTGGGCCGCGTCGTCCGAGTAGCGGACGATGTCGATCTTCTCGTTCTTCAGTTCGCGAATGATGGCCTGCACGCGGCTGCCCTTGAGGCCCACGCAGGCGCCCACGGGATCGACGTCGGGATCGAGGCTGTGGACGGCCACCTTGGCGCGGTCGCCGGCTTCGCGGACGCAGTTGCGGATGACGACGGTGCCGTCATGGATTTCGGGCACTTCGTTCTCGAAGAGCTTGATGAGCAGCCGCGGATCCGTGCGGCTGACCTGCACCTGGGGATCCTTGGCGCTGCGGTCGACGCTGACGATGACGACCTTGATGCGCTGGCCCTTGTCGAAGCGGTCACCGCGCAGTGCCTCGCTGCGGCGCAGCATGGCTTCGACGCGGTCGATCTCGAGAATGATGGCGCTCTTCTCGAAGCGCTTGACCTCGGCCACCACCACCTCGCCGATGCGGTCGGCGAACTCGGTGAAGATGCGCTCGCGCTCGGCCTCGCGGACCTTCTGCACGAGCACCTGCTTGGCGGCCTGGGCGGCGATGCGGCCCAGCTGGCTGGTGTCCTGGGGCAGCCAGAGGGTGTCACCCTCGGCGGCGTCGGGGTTCAGCGTCTGGGCTTCGGTCAGGCTGATCTCGAGGTCCTCCTCTTCGACCTCGGCCACGACCTGCTTCAGGGCGTAGACGTGGAACTCGCCGGTCTCCCGGTCCATCTGGGCCTGGAAGTTGCCGTAGAAATCCTGGGCGTTGAAATACTTGTCCGCGGCCTTGGCCAGGGCTTCTTCCACCGCGCCAAAGACATCCTCTTCGGGGATGCCCTTTTCAGCGGCGATCATCTTCACGCTGTCGAAAAAGGTCGTTGCGACGTTTGCCATCTCAGGCCTCCTCTTCATCGACGACGCTTGTCTCTACGCCGTCGGCATCGGGAACTTCGGTGAACTTCGCGGTCAGGTGCTTGGGCCGCGGGGTCTTCTCTTCGTCAAAGGGCGCGAGCCGCGCCTTCTGGATGGCTTCGATGGGGACGACCTTGAGCACGCCGTCCTCTTCGAGGGTGACATTGCCGTCGGCCACGGGGCCGATCCAGCCCTTGAAGCGCTTCTGCCCGTTGATGGGCGCAGCGGTCTGCACGCGGCAGAGACGACCAGCGAAGCGGCGGAAGTGATCGGCCTTCACGAGCGGGCGCTCCATGCCGGGGCTGCTGACTTCCACGCCGAGCTTTTCGCGCAGGTCGGGGAATTCGACATCCATCCACAGCAGCAGGCCCTCGTGGGCCGCCGTGCAGTCGTCCAGGGTGACCTTGCGATGGCTGGTCTCGGCATCCAGGTGGTCGATGTAGAGGCGCAGCAGCTCGTCCTTGCCCTCGCGGGCGGTCTCCAGATGCACCAGCTCGTAGCCCAGCAGGGCCAGCTGGCGTTCGAGGGGCGGCTGCACCTTCTTCAAGTCCACTGAGACTCCGATAGAACAACAAAAAAGGTGGGACGAACCCACCCAGTCTTGGCACCCGAGTGGGGAAGCCATGGCCGAATTGACCCTGGAGTCTAACGCTCTTTGCTTGGAATCTCAAGGGAAGGGAATGCCGCAGAGGGGCCCATCTGTGAAAAAACTTGATGGGGGCCACAGCTGCCCTGGGATTCAATGGAAGTCGGAGGAACCATGGCCACGATCCTGGATGGCAAAGCGCACGCGGACCGCATGCTGGAGGCGGTGCGCCTGGGCGTCGAGGCCCGAAAGGCCAAGGGGTTGAGGGCACCGGGCTTGGCGGTGGTGCTGGTGGGCGACGACCCGGCCAGCCACGTCTACGTGCGCAACAA
This sequence comes from Geothrix limicola, assembly GCF_030268085.1. Classification (GTDB taxonomy): domain Bacteria; phylum Acidobacteriota; class Holophagae; order Holophagales; family Holophagaceae; genus Geothrix; species Geothrix limicola. The sequence goes on along the minus strand of NZ_BSDE01000002.1, from coordinate 413,419 downwards.
GTCCGCGGCCTGCGCCAAGGTGGGCATCACCTCCTTCGAGCACCGTCTGCCCGCAGATACGGCCCAGGCGGATCTGGATGCCCTCATCGACCGGCTGAACGCCGATCCCGGTGTGGACGGCATCCTCGTGCAGCTGCCCCTGCCCAAGGGCCTGGATTCCAAGCGGGCCTTGCACCGCATCAGCCCCGAGAAGGATGTGGACGGCTTCCATCCCATCAACCAGGGCCTGCTGCTGGAAGGGCTGCCGGGCCTGCGCCCCTGCACGCCCAGCGCCTGCATGTCCCTGCTGGCGCACCACGGCGTGGACCTCAAGGGCATCCGTGCCGTGGTGCTGGGCCGCAGCGAAATCGTGGGCAAGCCCATGGCGCTCATGCTGCTCGAGCAGCACGCCACCGTGACCATCGCCCACAGCCGGACCAAGGATCTGCCGGCCGTCTGCCGCGAGGCGGACCTCCTGGTGGCCGCCGTGGGCCGGCCGGGCCTCGTGGAAGGCTCCTGGCTCAAGCCCGGGGCCGTGGTGGTGGACGTGGGCATCAACCGGGTGGAAAGCCTCAGCCTGGGCGAGCAGATTTTCGCCGCGGAGCCCAAAAAACTTGAAAACCTCAAGACCAAGGGCGCCGTGCTCTGCGGAGACGTGCGTTTCGGAGAAGCGATGGACGTGGCTTCTGCCGTGACGCCCGTGCCCGGCGGCGTGGGCCCCCTCACCATTGCAGGGCTCCTGACCAACGCGCTGATGGCCGCCGACCGGAACCGCTAGGCCGGGAGCAAAACCAGCCCGCTGGGGCGGGAACGGGCATTTTCGCAAGGGCAGCTTCTCATGGGACATGCCATTCGTTCCGAATGTCATGCTAGGTGAATCCTTCAACCCACCCAGTACACCCCCTCCATGCCCTGTGAGCCTTTCGGCTGTCCTGACCATGTCCCAGACCCCCCTCCCAGCCCACCGTGGCGGCCCAGGCCGAGACCGGGCGGGATCCTGTCGCGTGTGCGGATGAGCAGCTTGATGCCATGCCTGTGCGCGGTCTTGGTGCTGAGCGCCGGGACCGGAGCCCCGGCGCTGGAGAAACCCACCGAGTACTCCAGCAAGGCCAAGATCCTGCTGATGATCCTTCCTTACATCCAGTGGCCCTCCGAAGCCAATTGGAAGGAGGAGCCCTTCAAACTCGCGGTCCTCGGGGAATCGCCCTTCGGAACCCGCCTGGACGAGGGCACCCAGTCGCTGACCGTCCACCACCGGCCCATCCAGATCCGCTACATCTCCAAGGTCCGCGACGCGGAGGGCTGCCAGGCCCTGTTCATCTGCGCCTCCGAGCAGCGCCGCATCGACGGGATCCTCTCCTGGACGGAAGGCAAGGAGATCCTCACCCTCTCCGACGATGAATCACTCGCCCGGAAGGGTGTGATCCTCAACCTGCTCCTGGAGGGAGGCTACGTGCGGCTGGTCGTGAACCCCGAGGCGGCGCGCCGCTCCAACCTGCTGCTGGGATCCCGGCTGATGTCCCTCGCGAAGCCGATTTCCGCGCCAAGGCCGACCCCGTGACCCCGCCCCTTCTGTCTGCCCTGGCCCAGCCGAAGACCTCGCTTCGGCGCAAGGCCATGCTGCTGGTGCTCGGGACCACGGCCTCGGCGCTGATCCTCGGAGCGGCCGTCTTCCTCGCCTTCGAGAGCTACGCGGCGCGGAAGGCCGATGCGGCCGCTCTGTATTCCCTGGCCGAGATCATCTCGTTCAACCTGGCGGCGCCCGTCACTTTTGACGACCAGCATGCCGCCGAGGAGATCCTCCGGCCCCTGAAGACCCACGGCCACCTCACCCGGGCCGCGGCCTACTCGGCGCTGCTGGACGAACTGGCGACCTACCCGGCGGGACAGCCCCTCCATCTCCAGCGCAAGCTCAGCCTGGATGACCGGATCTGGTTCGAGGAGGGACGCCTCCGCCTGATCAAGCGGATCTACACGCCGGAAGGCCGGGTCGTCGGTCTGCTCTTCCTGGAGATGGACCAGACGGAACGCTGGCACCGGCTCGTGAACACGGCCCTGTTCCTGCTGGCGGTCATCACGCTGGTGGGCATCCTCGTCTGGGCCCTGGGCCGGCGCTGGGTGGACGTGATCACGGCGCCCGTGCTGGATCTGGCCGAAGTGGCTTCGCGCGTGTCGAGCACGCGGGACTTCAGCCTGCGCGCGAGCGTGACGCCCTCCGATGACGAGATGGGCGTGCTGGTGGGCGCCTTCAACGGCATGCTGGAACGGATCCAGATCCAGGACCGCCGCCTGGAAAGCCAGCGGGACCAACTGGAAGTGCAGGTCGCCACCCGCACGGCCGAGCTGATGAGCGCCAACAACGAACTGCTCATCGCCAAGGAGCGGGCCGATGTGTCCAACAAGGCGAAGAGCTCCTTCCTGGCGAACATGAGCCACGAGCTGCGCACACCCCTCAATGCGATCCTGCTCTACAGCGAGCTGATCCGCGAAGAAGCCGAGGAGGCCGACCAGAGGGGGATCCTCTCGGATGCTCAGCGCATCGAGAGCTCGGGCCGACACCTGCTGAGCCTCATCAACGACATCCTCGACCTGTCGAAGATCGAGGCGGGGAAGATGACTGTGAACCGGGACGCCTTCGAGGTGCTGCCCCTCATCAAGGACGTGCTCAGCACGGTGGGCCCCCTGGCCGCCCAGAACGCGAATTCGCTCCACCTGGAGGCGGACCCGGCCCTGGGCTCGATCATTTCGGATGCCACCAAGGTCCGCCAATCCCTGTTCAACCTGCTCAGCAACGCCTGCAAGTTCACCAGGCAGGGCCAGATCACCGTCCGGGCCTACCTGGCCGTTCCCGAGGGTCTGGACGCGCCGTGGCTCCACATCGCCGTGGAGGATACGGGCATCGGCATCAGTCCCGAGCAGCAATTGCGGATCTTCAACGAGTTCATCCAGGCCGAGGAGAACACCACCCGCCAGTTCGGCGGAACGGGCCTGGGCCTCGCCCTCAGCCGGAAATTCTGCCAGATCCTGGGCGGCGACATCCGGCTCCACAGCGAACTGGGCAAGGGGGCCCTGTTCACCATCGTGCTGCCCACCGCGCCCGTGGAGGCCGCTCCGGAGCCGCCGCCAGCCGCTCCCAAGGACCCGCGGGTGGCCCCGGTGGTGGTTCGCGGGCCCATCCTCCTGGTGGACGACGATCCCTTCCTGCTCAACGCCCTGTCGAGGCTGCTCGTCCTCGATGGCCACGAAGTCCTGACGGCCTCCGACGGCGCCGAGGGCCTGCGCCTGGCAGCCGAGCACCAGCCGGGCCTCATCGTGCTCGACGTCATGATGCCCCACATGGATGGCTGGACCGTGCTCAAGACCCTCAAGGTCGATCCCCTGCTCGCGCGGATCCCGGTGGTCATGCTGACGATCCTCGACGAAGCCGAGAAGGGGCTGGCGCTCGGCGCCGTGGAATACCTCTTCAAGCCCATCGACCGCGCCCAGCTCACGAGCGCGCTGAAGAGGTTCCGGCCCTCGGATGCGCCCGCCCGGGTGCTCGTGGTGGAAGACGATCTGCCCACCCAGCAGGCGGTCCAGCGGAGCCTGCTGTCCGAAGGCTGGGAATCCTGGCCCGCCATGGATGGCATCGCGGCCATCGATCACCTGAGGAAGGAAACCCCCAGCGTGATCCTGCTCGACCTGATGATGCCGGGCATGGATGGTTTCAGCTTCCTGGCGGAAAAGCAGCGCAACCCCGATTGGGCAGACATTCCCGTCATCGTGCTGACTGCCCGCGATCTGTCCGATAAGGAACGTGACCGCCTGCGCCAGGCCCAGGTGGCGGCCGTGCTCCAGAAGGGACTCTATTCGAAAGGCGAATTGATGGACGAAATCCGCCGGGCGGTGCAACGTGGCCTGGGTGACGGACTGGAGAGGGACCTTTCATGACCACACTCCTGCTGGTGGAAGACAACGAGATGAACCGCGATGCGATCTCGCGCCTGCTGGAACGGAGGGGCTTCACGGTGCTCACGGCCGTGGACGGCGAAGAGGGCATCCAGCTCTGCGAGGAGAAACAGCCGGACCTGGTGCTCATGGATCTGGGACTGCCCGGCATCGACGGCTTCGAGGCCACCCGGCGCATCAAGGCCAATCCGCAGACCGCCCGCATTCCGGTGGTGGCCCTCACGGCCCGCGTCCTGACCTCCGATCAGGAGGCGGCCTTCGCCGCCGGTTGCGACGACTACGACACCAAGCCCGCGGACCTCACGCGTCTGGTCGGCAAGATCCGCGCCCTGCTCGGGACTTCCGGTGCGCCATGAACCCCCTGGCTCCCGCCCGGATCCTCGTGGTCGACGATGCGGATTTCAACCGGGAGGTGATGACCCGCATCCTTGAGCGGGAGGGCTACCGGGTCGAGACGGCCGCGGACGGGGCGGAGGCCCTGCAAAAGCTGTGTGAAACCCCCTTCGACATGGTCCTGCTCGATGTGATGATGCCGGGCGTGGATGGGCTCCAGGTGATCCGGACCATGCACGACGACGAAGGCCTGAAGCACCTTCCGGTGATCATGCTCTCGGCCCTCAGCGAGCAGGAGACGGTGCTCAAATGCATCCAGCTCGGGGCCCAGGACTACCTGTCCAAGCCCATCAATCAGCAGCTGCTGAAGGCGCGTATCTCCGCCTGCCTGGAGAAGAAGCGCAGCCACGACCTGGAGAGGGAATACACGCGTCGCGTCGAGTCCATGGGCGCCCAGCTGCAGCTCGTCAACGAACGCCTGCGCCAGGCGAATCAGATCAAGACGCGCTTCCTCGCCACGGCGGCCCACGACCTGAGAAATCCTCTGGGAGGCATCCTTCTCATGGCCGATCGCATCTGCGAAGAAGCTGAGCAGGGGCGGGTCGGAGAGGCCGCCCTGGGCCAGGCCGTCAGGATCCACGACATGGTCCAGCGGATGATCCAGATCATCAACAGCGTGCTGGATTCCGCGGTCCAGGAGATGGGCGAGGTGAACCTGACCTTCGAGATGACGAATGTGGGGGACCTAGTGCACCGCGTCGTCCAGGAAAACGAAACCTACGCCGACAGCAAGGGCATCCGCCTGATCTACCTGGAGACCTTCGCCGCGGAATGCTGGGGGCAGATGGACCAGCTGAGGATCTCCCAGGCCATGGACAATCTCGTGAACAACGCCATCAAGTATTCGCCCTTTGGAAGCACGGTGCGCGTCGAGCTGGGCCTTCGCATCGTCGATGGCCAGGACCGCGTCCACATCGAGGTGCGGGACCAGGGGCCTGGGCTGAACCCCGAGGACATGGAACAGGTCTTCGGCCCCTTCCAGCGCCTCTCCGCCCGGCCCACGGGGGGCGAGTACAGCACGGGCCTGGGCCTTTCCATCGTCAAGCAGATGGTGGAACTGCACGGCGGCTGGGTGTGGGTCGAAAGCGGACCCGGCCAGGGCGCGGCCTTCATCGTGGAGCTCCCCCTCCGCGACGAGGTGGCCACCGGCTCCACGCAAACCTAGGCTTTCTATGGATCGCCGCGATCCGGCGGTTGGCTAAGGACAGAGCCCGCCATCGACGTTGACGATCTGGCCGCTCATGTAGCTGGCCCAGTCCGAGCAGAGGAAGGCCACGACGCCGGCCACCTCCTCGGGCTCGCCCTCGCGCTTGAGGATGGTGGGCGCGAGCATGGCCTTGCGCTTCTCTTCGGGCACGTCCTGGGTGAGTTCCGTGTGGATGAGGCCCGGGTTGACCGCGTTCACCAGCACGCCGAAGGGCGCCATCTCCCGCGCCAGGCTCTTGGTCAGGGCGATCACGGCGCCCTTGCTGGCGCCGTAGTTGGTCTGGCCCGCCTGCCCGATGATGCCCGTGGGGCTCACGATGTTGACGATGCGGCCCCACTTGCGGGCCATCATGCCGCGCACGAAGGCCTTGGTGGCGTAGACGGTGCCGCGGAGGTTCACGTTCATGACCTCCTCCCACTTCTCGTCGCCCATGAGGATGAAGGGGCCGTCCTGCCGCGTGCCCACGTTGTTCACGAGGATGTCGACGGGCCCGAGTTCGGCCTTCACGCGGTCCGCGGCGGCCTCCAGTTCGGCCTTCACACGCACGTCCGCCAGCACGGTCATGGCACGCCGGCCCATGCCGCGAACCTCGTTCGCCACCGCCTCGGCCAGGTCCAGGTTCTTCTGGGCGTGCACCACCACATCCGCGCCCCAGCGGCCCAATTCCACGGCGATGGCCCGCCCGATGCCCCGGGAGGATCCGGTGACCAGGGCGATGCGGCCGAGCAGGGGAGGTTGGTTGAAGGGCATGGCGCAACTCAAAGGCAACAGATTAGGATGCACCAGGGGGGAAAGCATGTCCAAGGATCTGGTCAGCCCTGACGTCATGGAGGCCTTCCTGAAGGCGCATCCGGATTGGGTCGCGCAGGGCGATTCCCATGGGCTGACGCTGCGCCGCCGCTACGTGTTCTCGGCCTACACCCGCGGGGTCGGCTTCGTCGTCGCGGCCGCCGAGCACGCCGAAAAAGTGAACCACCACCCCGATCTCACCCTCGGGTACCGCTGGGTCGTGGCCGTGCTCAGCACCCATGTCAGCCTGGGCGTGACTCAGCGCGACCTGGATCTGGCCGAGGCCCTGGACCGGATGTACCTGGATCACATTTGACCGACCGCCGGATCGCGGAGCAGACTGCGGGGCAGTCTGCGAAGCGAGGATCCGGCGAGGAGGCTCCATCGCCACGAGGCTAAGGCCGAGTGGGAGGCTGCTCCGGGGGAGCGGCCGTCCGATGGAGGTCATGCCACGAAACCGCCGGATCGCGGCGCTCACTTCACCGTGGATCCGCTCGGCGGGAGGCGGTTGAATCGCTCCTGCATGGACTTGACCTTCGTCAGGTCGAGTTTCTGCGGGCTGCTCGGATCGTTGGCCATGATCTCGTTTAGTTCGAGCGCCTGGTGTTTCGGCGGAGGTACCAGCCAGGCCCTGGACAGGCTGGCGCGGAGCTCGCCGAGGTAGAGCGCGAAAGCTTCGTGCCGCGGCGTCGTGGCGGGCATCAGGTCCCAGACCTCCACGGTGGCCTGGCCCCTGCGGAGCCGGGGCGTGGCCGAGCCCGGGGTCTGCGCGAGCACCCCCAGGATCAGCCCATCCCAGCAGCCCTTCGGCGCGAGGCGGATGTCCGTCGCGGAATCCCCGCCCAGATGCGTTCGCAATTCCAGGGAGGGGAGTGGCGCCGCCTCCTGGGCGACCAGGAGGGTGGCGGAGAGCAGCGCGGTCAGGAGGGCGGGACAGGGGCGCATCGAATCAGGGATGCCGCGAGAGGGGCCTAGGGTTTCCGAGGCTTGGGCTTGCCCGTGCGTGGCGCGAACTTGCCCGCGGGGCGGCTGCCAGGGCCCTCCCGGCGGGGGCCCGAAGGCCGCTCGCCGGCGCCGAAGCTGCGGCGCGGACGCTCGTCGGTCTCTTCGCGGCGGGGACGCGCGGGGCGCTCACCGGGCCGTGCGGCGGTGCGAGAAGGACGGGCCTCGCCGTCTTCGCGGCGCGGGCGGGCGGGGCGGTCACTGGCACCAAAGCTGCGGCGCGGACGTTCTTCCTCGCCATCGCGGCGGGGACGGGCGGGACGCTCGCTGGGGCGCGTAGCGGTGCGGGGTGGGCGGGCCTCGCCATCCTCACGGCGCGGGCGGGCGGGACGGTCACTGGCACCGAAGCTGCGGCGAGGACGTTCCTCATCTCCCTCGCGGCGGGGATGCGCGGGGCGGTCGGTGCTGCCGAAGGCGCGCTTGGGGCGGGCTTCTTCATCATCGCGACGGGGCCGGGTCGGACGCTCGGCGGCGCCGAAACTGCGGCGGGGACGTTCTTCATCACCGTCGCGGCGGGGACGCGCGGGACGATCAGCACTGCCGAAGGCGCGCTTGGGGCGGGCTTCTTCATCGTCGCGACGGGGCCGGGTGGGACGCTCGGCGGCGCCGAAACTGCGGCGAGGACGTTCCTCATCACCCTCGCGGCGGGGACGCGCGGGGCGGTCGGTGCTGCCGAAGGTGCGCCGGGGGCGATCCTCGCCCTCATCCCGCCGGGGACGGTTGGGGGCGTCTTCGTGATCCTCGTAGCGCTTGGCCCGGGCCACGCGCTTGAGCTTGTGATCGCGGCTTTCGGTGGGCTTGAAGATGCCTTCCTCGCCCTTCACGCCGATGCTCGCCCGGACGATGCGGGCCTGGTTGCGCAGGGCCTTGAGGGCCGCTTCCATGTCCGCGGGCATGGGGGCCGTGACGGTGACCTGCTCTTCGGTGATGGGGTGCTTGAAGCCCAGCAGTTCGGCATGCAGAGCCTGGCGGTCCAGCAAAGGACTTTCGGTGCCGTAGACTTGATCGCCGAGCAGGGGGAAGCCGCGATCCGCGAACTGCACGCGGATCTGGTTGCGCCGTCCGGTCTCGAGCTTGACTTCCACCACGGTGTGGCCCGGTAGGCGCTCGATGACGCGGTAGTGGGTCACGGCCTCCTTGGCGCCCGCGGGCATGCGCTTGCCGCCGCCGGGGCCCTTGCGGACCTTGGCCACGGACATCTTGAGGGACTTGGCGTGCTCGATGAGGTGTCCAGCCAGCGTGCCGCTGTTCTCGGGCAGCTCACCCAGGAGGATGGCGTAATAGACGCGCTGGAGGCGGTGCAGTTCGAAATGCTTCTTGAGGCCGTGGAGGGCCTCGGGGGTCTTGGCGAAGACGAGCACGCCGCTGGTGAAGCGGTCGAGGCGGTGCACGATGTAGAGGTTGAAGCGCTTGAAGCCGCGGCGGCGATAGGACTCGGTGATGGCCTCGGCCAGGTTGGGCTCGTTGCCCTGTTCGGCGGGCACGGTGAGAAGCCCGGCGGGCTTGTAGACGAAGAGGAGGTGGTTGTCCTCCCACAGGGTTTCGAAGGGGCCGGCCTGCAGCTTGCGAGCCGGGGGCAGCACCTCATAGGTCTGCTCGGGGTCGAAAGCGACCTTCACCGTGTCGCCGGCCTTCAGCCGGTGCCCGTGCTTGTCGGCGGTCTCGCCGTTCACGGTGACGCAGTGGCCGTCGATGAAGCCCTTGGCCTGCCGGTGGCTGATGACCATGATCCGATGCAGTTCCGAAGCCAGGGCCGCGCCCTCGTGTTCAGCCTGCCATTCCCGTTCGATGCGTGCCATGGCGACGCCCTCCGTCTTCGCCCCGCGTCCCTGATCAACGCCAAGCGGACATCCAGCAGACCATGGAACGTCGTTTCCGCCTAACGAAAAGGGGGAGCGGCGAGCCGCTCCCCCTTTTGCGGGCGATGATTAAGACTACTTCTTCTCACTCTTGGCGAAATCGCCGGCCTTCACGATCACGAGCCGCGAGGGATCGAGGTATTTCTTCAGGGCGGCGTTGATCTCATCGAGCTTCAGGGCCTTCACCTTGGCTTCCAGGTCGGCCTGGAAAAGGATGGGCCGGTCCAGGTACAGCGAGCCGCTCAGCCAGCCGGCGATTTCCTTGTCGTCCTGGCGCTGGGTTTCTTCGCCCTGCAGCCAGGTCTTGCGCGCGAAATCCAGTTCCTCCTGGGTGAAGCCGTCCTTGAGGGCCTTCTGCACTTCCTCGTGGAAGGCCGCCTCCAGCTTCGCGGCGTTCTGGGGTGCGTAGATGGCGTAGGCCTGCCAAACCGTGAAGGGATCCTGGCTGCTCACGTTGACGAAGGCGCCGGCGCCATAGCTGAAGCCCTCCTTCTGCCGCAGGCGTTCGGCGATGCGATTCTTCAGGGGGGCGCCGCCGAGCACCATGTTCGCCATGAGGAAGGCGGGGTAGTCGGCATCCGTGTCCTTCATGGCCCAGCGCTCCGAGGCGAGGAAGATGGCCATCTGCTTGTCGGGCGTTTCCAGCACCTTCACCTGACCCGGCACCTCCTTCAGGCGGGCGGGGATGCGCGTGTAGGGCGTGGCGGCCTTCCAGGAACCGAAGAGCTCGGTGACGAGACTCTGGACCTCCTTCGGATCGAAATCGCCCGAAGCCGCGAAGGTGGCGTGGTCCGCTCCGTAGAAGGCCGTGTGGAAGGCCTTCAAGCCCTCGACCTTGGCGGCTTTCAGATCCTCGAGCTGGGTCCCGAGCGAGCGGTAGGCCATGGGGTGGCCCGCCGGGAAGGCGTCGAAGATTTCGCGCGTGAGTTCCATGGCCCTGGCCTGGGGCTCCTGGCGCTGAGCCTCGATGCCCGTGGCCTGCTGCTTCAGGAGCGTATCCAATTCAGAAGCCGGGAAGGCGGGCTCGCGCAGCACTTCGGCCGCCAGCTTCAGGGCCTCGGCGAGGTGCTCCCGAGGCACGGTGATCGAGGCGTTGGCGGAGGTGGCGCCGCCGCTGATCATCACCTCGGCCTTCATCTTGTCGAAGGCGTCGGCGATCTCTTGGCGCGAATGCTTGAGCGTGCCGCGCATGAGCATGGCGCCCGCGAGGCCGGGCAGGGCGGCCTTGTTCTGGAGGCTCGCCTCGTCCCCGAAGTGCAGTGTGAGCTGGATCGAGGCCATGCCGCCCTTGGTCTTCTTGGGGAGCAGGGCGCCCTTCAGGCCGTTGGGCGCGGTGAAGCGGAGGGTGCGCTGGTCCACGTTGGCGGGGCTGGCGTCGAAGGCCTCGCCCTGGGCGATCACCTGCTTGCCCTTGTAGTCCTTCACTTCGGCGGCGATGTCAGGCACGGCGGGCGCCGTGGTGCGGTCGGGCTTTTCGGTGGGGACGTACTGGGCGAGGGTGCGGTTGCTGGGCTTGAAGTAGGCGGTGGCGGCCGTCTGCACCTGCTCCAGGGTGAGGCTCAACATGCGGTCGCGATCCAGGAACCAGGTGCGCCAGTCGCCGACGGCCATGGCCTCGCTGAGGCTGATGGCCATGTTCTTGGTGTCCGAGAGCGCCTGGTCGATACCCTTCTGGGCCTGGGTCCTGGCGCGGTCCAGTTCGGCCTGGGTGAGGGGCTTGTCCTTCAGGCCTTCGATCTCACGCAGGAGGGCCTCCTTGGCCTTCTCCGCGTCGCCATCCTTGGGCAGCACCGCGCCGAACATCTGGATGCCGGGTTCAAAGGTGGAGAAGGAGACGGGAAAGACCTGGGCCGCCAGCTTGGTTTCCACGAGGGCCTTGTAGAGGCGTCCGCTGGGCGCGTCCGTCAGGATGGAGGCGGCCATGTCCGTGGCCGTGCGGTCCGGGTGGGCGCCGGGGGCCGTGTGGTAGCCCGCCACCAGCAGAGGCACGCCGCCGACGCGGCGGATGGTGACGAAGCGCTCGCCGTCCTGGGTCGGTTCCACCGTATACGTGGGTTCCAGCGTGCGGGCGGGCTTCGCGAGCTTTCCAAAGGTGGCGTTGATGTAGGCCAGGGTCCTGGGTTCGTCGAACTTGCCCGCGACGACGAGGATCGCGTTGTCGGGCTGGTAGTACTTCTGGTAGAAGGCGCGCAGGTGATCGACGTTCACATGCTCGATGTCGCTGCGGGCGCCGATGGTCGTCTTCCCGTAGTTGTGCCAGTCGAAGGCCACGGACTGGACGCGGAGGATGGTGGTGCGGAAGGGGTTGTTCTCGCCCGATTCGAACTCGTTGCGCACCACCGTCATTTCGCCGCTCTTGCCGTCCTTGCCCCACAGCGTCTCGGCGGTGAACGTGCTGTTCAGCATCCGGTCCGCTTCCATGTCGAGGGCCTTCTTCAGGTTCTCTTCGGAGGCGGGAAAGGAGACGTAGTAGTTCGTGCGGTCCATCCAGGTGGTGCCGTTGGCGTCGCCGCCGAGTTCGTTGAGGATCTTCCAGATGTCGGGCCGGTCCTTCGTGCCCTTGAAGAGCATGTGCTCCAGCAGGTGGGCCATGCCCGTCTCGCCGTAGTGCTCCATGCGGCTGCCCACCATGTACGTGATGTTCGTGGTGGCGGTGGGCTTGCTGGCGTCGGGATAGAGCAGCACACGCATGCCGTTGGCCAGGCGGTACTCGGTGATGCCTTCGACCGAAGCTACCTGGACGGGCGCGGGCTGGGGCTGGGAGGCGGCCGTCTTGGCGGTCTTGGCCTTGGGGGCGACCTTGGCTGGCGGAGCGGATGGCTTGGGGGCGTCTCCCGCCACCAGCGCGAAGGCCAGGGCCCCGCATAGGGGCAGCACGAATCGACGGGAGAAGGGCATGAAGCCTCCAAGCTGTGAAAGATCCCTCTGAGGGAGTGCCCAAAGCTTACAAGTAGGGTGCAGGGGCAGTGGTTAAATTATGTTAAGAGATCTTAAGCTCGTGAATTTGCACGCTCAGATCGAGGTCGAGTGAAGCAAATGGATGAGCCGGGCCTGCCATTCCCGGCGGAGGTCCTCCAGTTTTAGCCCCTTGCCCCGGTTCGGCGCGCCCTGCAGCAAGCCCTGGGCGCTGGGGTGGGGCAGGGAGCACAGGTCGATGGCCGGGGCCTCGGGAAGGCGGCTGAGCACCCATTCCGCGCGCTTGCCGAAGGCGATGACCCGCAGGGGCGTGGCACGTCCGGCCAGGGCCCGGCCAAGTTCTTCGGACAACCGGGCCAGGTTGGCGGGGTCGAGCAGGTCGCGGTTCGAAGGCGCGTGGAAATGCTCGCCATCCTTGGTGGGGCAGGCCGGAAAGGCGTTGCTGAGGGCCGTGTCCCGCAGGCGCGGCGCCAGGCCCAGGGCCTTGAAGCGGGCCCCGTCCCAGTCCTCCCAGGCGGCTTCGGGCACCTCGGCGCGGCCGGTGGCCGCGAGGGCGCGGTAGACCGTGATGCCTGCGCCGTCCCCCCAGAAGGGGATGCCGGACTGATCGGCGCCGCGGGGGCCCGGGGCCTCGCCGAAGAGCATGATGGAGACTGGGCCGGCCTCGGGAAACAGGGCGGGCACGGCGTGGCCGCGGATGCGGGACATGCTAGACCTCGGAGGCGTGGAAGGCCGCGGTGAGCGCGTCGAGCTGCGAGGCGGTGATCTGATTGGACGAGGTGGCCCGCTGAGCGCAGGCGTGGCGCGCCGCCAGTTGGCCCCGGAGCACGGCTTCTTCGAGGGTCCTTCCCTCCAGCACGTGGCTGGCGAGGAAGCCCGCCGCCAGGCTGTCCCCGGCGCCATTCGTATCCACCACGGGGGCGGGCAGGGACAGGGCCGGAAAGGTGCGGATCCCCTCCCGCGTGCCCAGGGCGCAGCCCTTCGCGCCCAGTCCGCAAAGTACCGCACGCGCGGGACCGGCCTTCAGGAACGCGAGGATCGGGCGGGCCGGATTGGGGTGGTTCACCGACGAAAAGAAGAGGATGTCCGATAGGCGGATGTAGTCCGACCGGTAGGGATCCTTGAGATCGACGACGTCCTGCAGGTCGCAGGCGATGGTGAGGCCCGAATCCCGCGCCAGGTCCCGTGCGATGGGCAGGAGGCGGCGGGTCCAGTTCGCCAGGTGGACGTGGACCAGCTTCGCGCGGGCCAGGAGCGCGCGGCAGGCCTCCAGATCGATCTCGAGGTCCATGTGGCCCTTCGCGTCATAGAAGTTCTTCCGCCGCCCATCGGTATACATGAGGTTCACGCTGCGCGCGGTGCCGGCGGGATCGTGCCCCAGCAGGCTCGTGTCGATGCCATCCGCGGCGAAGGCTTCGCGCACCAGGCCGCCCGCCCAGTCGTCGCCGACGTGGCCGATGAAGGCGGTGCGGTATCCGAGGGCGGCATAGGAGCGGGCCGCGTAGACGCCGGCCTGGCCCGCGCAGTCGAGGTTCTCCGTGAAGTTCGCCTCCACTTCGAAATCGATGCCCGGCTTGGGGAGGAAGACGTTCGTATCCACCCCGGCGTTGCCGATGACGACGACGTCGAGGTCCCGGCCCCGGCTCTCGTTCGGGTGCGCCGAATGAGCCGTCACTGGGGCTGCCCCTCCTTCATGAGCGCCGAGAGCGCCTTGAACTGGGGGTGATCCTTGTCCCGCGCCCATTCGAAGGCCACGGACTCGTGGTTGGTGAGCGAGGCGCCGGCGGCGGCCATGCGCTTCAGCGCGTATTTGCGGTATTCCTCGCCGCGGCCGCTGATGGCGTCCCAGCAGAGGTGCACCTCGTGGCCCGAGGCCAGGAGTTCCAGCACGGTCTGCATGACGCAGACGTGGGCTTCGATGCCGGCGATGACAATCTGGCGCTTGGCGGGCGCCAGCCCCGGACGGGCCTGCTGCAGCAGGTTTTCGAAACCCGCGTCACCGCAGCATCCAAAGGCGGTCTTCTCCTGGAAGAAGGTGGGCGTGGAGAGGCTGTCGTAGACCTTGCGCAGGCTTTCCTCCGTGGGGCCGAGGCCCTTGGGATACTGCTCCGTGAGGACCACGGGCACCTCGAACAAATCCGCCAGGCGCATCAGGCGGCGGGCGGATTCCAGCACCATGCCGGGGCGGTGCACCATGTGAACAAGCTTCCCCTGGAAATCGATCAGCACGAGGATGCTGCGGGAGGCATCAAGCAGGGACATGGGCGGCTCCATCGGCGAGACCTTGAGCCTACCGCGCCTTTCCCGAGGCCTCCACGCCCGTCCTCAGCTACCTCGGCAGGCTGCGGTTGGGCGGCAGCCGGTTGAACCGCAGGTGCACCGAGCGCACCTTGGCGAGCTCCAGCGTGTGGGGCTGGGCCGGGTCGGCAAGCATCAGGTGGGCGAGATCCAGGTCGCCGTGCCGGGGCGGCGGAGCCTGCAGGGCCAGGGTGAGCCGCCGCTTCATGCGGTCGAGGTTCGAGAGGAAGGCCTGTTCCTTCGGAAGCTCCGGCAGGGGGCGATCCCACACTTCGACGGTGGCTTCACCGGGCCCTTTCCGGGCCGGAAGCTTCAGCGGGGGCCGCGTCTTCAAGGACAGCTCCTGCCAGCCCCGGGGGCTCAGTCGGAAGCCCGGATCCAGGGGCGAGCCAAGGTGGGATTCCTTCCGTAGCAGGACGGTCTGGAAGCCGTTCAGGGAGGGGCGGGGCAGGGTGCCAAGCCCCAATTTTCCCTGCAGGGGCGCTTGGGCCCGCGGGGCCTCCTGGGCGTCGAGACCGTGATTCAGGCCGAGGCCCAGGGCGAGAAGCAGGATGAAGGGCGCGGGGCGGCTGGACATGACCCCTCCGGCCTGAGGATCAAGCGGCACCTGACGAGACCGGAGGTTCGGGCCCCGGCCTTCGCGGGGCGGCCTGATTCAAACATAGGCCTTCACCCGGTTCGCGCAGGCCTGTTCCGATTAGCGGCCCTTCTCGCTTTCCTCGACGCGAACGGGCTGGGAGGGCAGTCCGGATTCATGTCCGTAGGCGAACTTCCACTGACCATCCACCTTCCGGTACAGGTACGTGCAGCAGTAGGGATCGGAGCGGAGGAGCACGCCATCCTTCTGCATCACGTCGTTCCGGCCCTGCCAGAGGTACAGCGCCGCGTCCGGGGCCAGCACCAGCACCCGCTCCTTCTGGGTGATCATCTTCTGGCCCGAGAGGTTGGCGAACAGCTCCTTGGCCGTGGCGAGCACCTCTTCGAATCCATACGAGGTGCCATCGGGCATGACGAAGCTGAACTCCGGGCTCTTGTGGGAGAGGGTCCGCATGGCCTGGATATCCAGGCGCTCCACGGCCGCGAGGAGCGGTTTGACGGCCTGCAGGACTTCGGCGCGGATCTGGGCCTGCTGGGCTTCCGAGAGGGTTTCCTGCGGTTGGGCCGGGGCGGCGAGGGCCACCGCCAGGAGGCCGGCTTGGGCGAGGGTTCGAAGGATCTTCATGGGAGCTCCTTTCGAAAGAGGTGTTCGGCCTTCAGGGCACCTTCGGGGAGGTGGGATGGGATTCGTGCTGGTAGACGATCTTCCATTCCCCGGCCACCCGCTTGATCAGCAGGCTCATGGCGCAGGCTTCCATCTGGAGCGGAGGCTCAAGCCTCAGGGTGCCCCGCCAGGCGCCCTGGAAGGACCAGAGCACCGTCTCCGCGTCCAGCACCGCGAGCATCTCCTTGCGGGGCGTGATCGTGCAGGGTGCCGCGCCTTCGTAGCTGTCGTGAAGGCGCTTCTGGAACGCTTCGAAATCCATCAGCCGGCCTTCCGAATCCGCGTACATCAGCGGGAATTCCGGAAGGGCCGCGTAGTAGGCGAGGACCGCCCGGGCGTCGGCGCGTTCCTGGGCCTGGATCCAGGCCAGCACGACCTGGGCGACTTCCTTGTGGAGGGTCGATTTCTGGAACTCCGTCAGGGGCGGGGGTGCCGGAGCCCGGTCCTGGGCCGGAAGTGCGGGGCCGGAGGCAAGGACGAGGGGAAGGAGCATGCGCAGGGTCATGGAGGCTCCTGCTGGATTCAGCTGACCTGGCCGATGGCCGCAGGCGCCGGGCAAGGCCGCATTGATGAAATGTAGGGTCTGGTAAAAACACTGCAAGATCGGGAATCGAGAAGCGGCCCCGGACCGGTGAAAGCACCGGGCCGGAGCCGCTTATGTCTAGAGATTTGGGACTAGGTGTCCGGGCCTACCAGACCTTCACGCGGTCCGCGGGCGCCAGGTACAGCTTCTGGCCGGGCTTCACCGAGAAGGCGGCGTACCAGGCGTCGAGGTTGCGCACGGTGGAGGGGCGGAATTCGGCGGGCGCGTGGCCGTCGGTGAGGATGCGCTGGCGGAGCTGGGGTTCGCGGGTCTTCTGGCGCCAACTCTGGCCGAAGCTGATGAAGAACTGCTGATCGCCCGTGAAGCCCGCGACCATCGGCGCCGGCTTGCCGCCCAGGGAGATGCGGTAGGCATCGTAGGCGGCAGCGAGGCCGGCCACATCGGCGATGTTCTCGCCCAGGGTCTGGCGGCCGTTGATGTGCAGGCCCGGGAAGGGCTCGTAGGCGTCGAACTGCTTCACGAGCTGGTCGGCCGAGGCCTGGAAGTGCTTCAGGTCCTCGGGCGTCCACCAGTTGTTCAGCTTGCCGGTGGCGTCGAAGAGGGAGCCCGAATCGTCGAAGCTGTGGCTGATCTCGTGGCCGATGACGGCGCCGATGGAGCCGTAGTCCATGACCATGGGACGCTTCGGATCGAAGTAGGGGGGCTGCAGGATGGCCGCCGGGAAGTTGAGGGCGTTCATGACGGGCAGGTTTACGGCGTTGACGGTCTGGGGCGTCATCACCCATTCCGTGCGGTCGATGGGCTGGCCTAGCTTCTTCACGTTGCGCAGGTACTCGAAGCGGTCGGCGCGCTCGGCGTTGCCGTAGGCATCACCCGCCACCACGCTCAGGCCGCTGTAGTCCCGCCAGCGGTCGGGGTAGCCCACGCCGACCTTGAGGGTGGCCAGCTTGGCCAGGGCCTTCTCCTTGGTTGCGGGGGACATCCAATCCAGGTGTTCGATGCGCTTCCGGAAAGCGGCCAGGAGGTTGGCCACCATCTTCTGGGCGCGGGCCTTTTCCGAAGGGGAGAAATACTTGGCGACGTAGGCCTTGCCCACCACCTCGCCGAGGGCCTGGTTGGTGAAGGCCACGGCGGTCTTCCAGCGCTCGCGGGGCTGGGAGGTGCCGCTCAGCACCTTGCCGTAGAAGGCGAAGGACTGGTCCCCCACGGCCTTGGGCAGCACGCGGGCCCGGCGCTGGATGGCGTGGAAGACGAGGTAATCCTTCCAGGTGGCGAGGGGCACCTCGGCGGTGAGGGCCGAGAGGCCCGTGAAGGCCGCGGGCTGCCAGACGACGAAGGTCTGGGGCTGCTTGAGCTCGGCGGCGGTGAAGAAGGTCTCCCAGTCGAGGCCCGGGGCCTTCGTGGCGAACTCAGCGCGGCTCCAGTGGTTGTTGCCCTTCAGCACGTCGCCTGATTCCTCGCGGCCGGCGTGGACCTTGGCCATGCGGGTCTCCAGGTCCATCACGGCTACGGCGCGCTTTTCGGAGTCATCCAGGCCCGCCAGCTTGAGCATGGCCGCCAAGTGGGCCTGGTAGGCCGTGCGGATGCGGGCCATGCCCTCGGAGGGATCCAGGTAGTAGCTGCGCTCGGGCAGGCCCAGGCCGCCCTGCAGGAGGAAGGGCGCATAGCGGGTGGGCTCGTCCAGATCCTGGGCCACCCAGAGACCGAAGATGTTGGCGGTGTAATAGTTGGTGGCGTTCAGCACATCCACGTCGGCCTGCAGCGTGGTGCCGAGGTAGCGGGCCAGGTCCTTGCGGTCCTGGATGGCCCCGATGGCCTTGAGGGCGGGTTGGAGGGGGCCCATGCCCTTGGCCTCGATGGCCTTCTCATCCATGAAACTGGTGAAGTAGTCACCGATCTTGCGCAGGTCCGAACCCGCGGGGGCCTTCGAAGCGGCGGCGGCCCGGATCAGCTCCGCCGTGCGCTTGTCCGTGAGGTCCATCACCATGTTTCCGGCGCCGAAACCGCCCAGGTCGGCGGGGATCTCGGTGTGCTTCACCCAGGTCCCGTTGGTGTAGCCGAAGAAGTCGTCGCCGGGCGCCACGGTCCGGTCCATGCCCGCCAGATCGAGGCCGCGGACCTGGGGGGCCCCCTGTTTGGGCGTGGCTGCCACCAGCGCGGGAAGGGTCAGACACAGGGCCAGGGGGGTCAGGTGGGGGCGCATGGATGAACCTCGGAAACCTCCAGGGTGGAGCAGAACCTGCCCTGCCGGGAAGGAGGAACCGGGCCTAAATCACAAGTGCCTGGGAAGGATCAGAGCCTCAGTGCCGTCTCCGCGGCCACGGCATCCCGCTCCTTCAGGTGGTCGAAGAGGATCAGGTACCAGCCGAAGGCCGCCAGCAGGGCATGGCGCCGCCGCGCGAAGGAACCCAGGTTCAGATCCACGTCGCACTCCTCGAGTCCGGGCGCGGTGTTGAGATCCTTGCCGGGGTGGGCGTGCAGGCGGACCAGGGGCGTGCCTCCGGGATCCATGAAGGTGCCGCCGGTTTCCGAGCCATGGTTCCAGGTCCAATCGAAGACCGCGCCGTCCTCGAACTGGAGCTTGCCGTGCCGCAGGGCGTGGGGGTGGAAGGTGGCCAGGTTCGTCTTCTCCCCTTCGGCCCGCAGGGTTACGACCGGAGCCAGGACGCCGAGGTGCTTGAGGGTCCAGCTGCCTTCGGAGGTGCGGACCTTGGCCAGGATGCCGGTCTCCTCCAGGAAGGTGAGGGTGGCGTAGGCCCCGGCGTTTCCGAGCAGCTCGAAGTCCGGGGGGGTGGAGGTGCTTCTCCGCCACACCAGGTTGGGGGTTGGGATTTCGTTGAGGGATTTCATGGCAGTCCCCTGTTCTCGCGGGGATGCATCCGCGCTGGCCCAAAGGTACGTCCGCACCCGGCCCCGCGTCAGGGTTGAAGGGTCGTAAAATTCATATTCATGTCGAGTCTCTACCGGCATTGATGCGTGGACTCATCGTCATGGCATCGGGTTTCAACGCCCCGGTGGGGATGGGCTCCGAACCCCGGTGTCTCCCCGGGGCGGCCGGGTCCAGGTGGCGCGGCAGGTGGGGATGCCTATCTTTTAAATCCACGGGAGAAGGCAGATGAACTGCGAGACAAAGGGTGAACGGCGCCAGGCCACCGAGCCGAGGGAAGCCGAAACCCGAGGGGCCCTCTGGTCCCTTCCGGGCGGCCAGCGTCTGCCCAACATGCTGGAGGCGACCCCGCTGGTGGTGGGAGATCCCTCCCATCCGGCCCGGCTCAGGCCATCGGATCTGGAGGATCCCCAGGGCTTCCATTCGCGCCTGACGGCGTGGCTGCTGCGCCAGAGCTGAGCGGACGCCGGGCCGTGGCCAAGGATGGCAGAAGGGCCCTGCCGTGATACACATGGGACCTCCCCCGAGGTTCCCATGCGCTCCCTCCTGCTCGTCGCAACCCTGCTGATCGGCCTGTCGCCGGTCCTGAGCGCCCAGACCTCGGGCCCCGTCAACGTGAACGACATGGTCCTCGAGGTCATGCGCACGGATATCGGCAAGGACAAGGAGGGCATGGCCATGTGGCTGCCTCAGGAATTCTTCCTGGCGGCGGGCATGGCCCAGTCGCCGGGCCTCGATTCCGGCAGCCTCGCGAAGGACCTGGACTTCCTGCAGGACTACTCGGTCTTCATGGTGCAGGCCAAGACCAAGGGCGAGGATGGTCCCAGAAGCCTCAGCACGGCTCAGCTGCGCGCCAGCACCAGCCTGGTGGATGAGGCGGGCCGCGCGGTGAAGCCCCTGTCGGACCTGCCTCCCAAGGTCGAGAACCTGCTCAACCTCGTGCGCCAGAGCTTCGCCTCCCGGGGCAACGAGGATTTCCGGCTGCTCGTCTTCCCGGGCCGGACTGGCGCGGACAAGCGTGTCTTCGCCTCGCCCCTGCGGAAAGGGTCGCTCACGTTGAAGGTGGGCAAGGTGGATGAATTCTCGGGCATGACCATGACCTGGAAGACCCCCCTCGCCTCCTGCGTCAAGCCGAGGCCCTGCGCCAAGTGCGGGGAGACCTTCCAGGCCGCCTGGTCCTACTGCGCCTGGTGCGGCCAGGCGGGTGGAGCGAAATAAGAGGGTTCAGCCGCAGAGCACCGTCCCGCCGTTCACGTTGAGTACCTCGCCCGTGATGGCGGAGGCCCAGGGGCTGAGGAGGAAGGCCACGGGGCCGGCCAGATCCTCGGCCTCGGGAATGCGGCCCAGGGGGAAGATCGCCGCGATGCGGGCCCGCTGGGCCGGGTCGCCGCGCAGGGCCGGGGCGCTCAGATCCGTGTCCACCCAGCCCGGCGCCACGGCGTTCACGCGGATGCCCGCGGGGCCCAGTTCCGGCGCCAGGGATTTCACCAGCGAGATGACCGCGCCCTTGCTGGCGGCGTAGGCTCCATGGCCCGATTCGCCGCGCTGGCCGGCGGTGCTGGAGAGCAGCACCAGGTGGCCGCCTCCGGCCCGCTTGAGGGCGGGGATGACCTCGGCGTGCCAGCGGAAGAGGCCCGTCACGTTGGTCTCCAGGATGTCCAGCAGCACCGTTTCATCCTCGAGTTCAGCCGGCGTGGCGGCCCAGATGCCGGCATTGCCCACGAAGGCGTCCAGCCCGCCCCAGGCCGCTTCCACGGCGGCGACGGCCACCTGGGCATCCTCGCGGCGGCGCTGGTCCGCGCGGATGGCGAGGACGGTGTGCCCCGCGGCGGCCAGTTCGGACTGCAGGGCCAGGGCCTCGTCTTCGCGCTTGAGGTAGGTGAAGGCCACCTTGGCGCCGTGCCGGGCGAGCAGGCGCACGGTGGCGGCGCCGATGCCGCGGCTGCCTCCGGTGACGAGGGTGCGGAGGTTGGCGAGGTCGAGAGTCATGAGATCTCCTGTGCTTCAAGCACACAGCGGTCGTGAAGACGGGGGATGAGGTCGCCCAGGCGGGATTCGGGGACGAGGAAGGCGATCGATACCGTGCTGCTTCCCGTGAGCAGTCCGCCCACGGGCTCCTGGCCCAGGGCCGCGAGGTGGCGCAGGGCGGCCACGGGATCGGCGCGCAGGCCTTCGCCCACCAGGGCCACCACGGCCCATCCGGATTCGCAGCTGAGGCCCGAGGCGGCTCCGGACGAGGCGAGGGTGCCGAGTACTTCGGCGGCGGCGTGGGTTTCGGAGCGCACGGCCAGCAGGGTGCCCGCGGGGCTGGAGATGAGGCCAAAGCGCAGGGCCCCGGCTTCCTCGAGGCTGCGCGCCGCCTCCAGGGGCGGCTCCAGGCCCGCCGAGGCGGGGAAGCGCAGGAGGCTGATGCCCTCCTTGTAGGCGACCGACGTGACCGCGCCCGCCGTGCGAGAGGGCGGTTCGGGCAGGATCTCCGTGCGCGAGGCGCCGGGCCGCAGCGTGTTGGCCACCACCAGGCGGAAGCCCGCGCGGCCGCCGGGGGCCAGCGAATCGGCGTGCAGCACCTTGGCGCCGAAGGCGCTGAGGGCCTCGGCCTCGCCCAGGCTCATCTGGGGGATGGGTCGGGCCTCCTGTACGAGACTGGGGTCGGCGCTGAGGACGCCATCCACGTCGGTCCAGATCTGCACCTCTCCGGCCCCCAGCGCCTCGCCCAGCAGCGTTGCGCTGGTATCCGAGCCGCCACGTCCCAACGTGGTCGTGATGCCCTCGGGCGAAGAGCCCAGGAAGCCCTGGGTCACCCACAGGGCGCCGCCTTCGAGGGCCTCCCGCCAGGGCGCCGCGGCGCCGCGCAGCTCGTCGAGCAGGGGCCGCGCCTTGCCGAAGCGGGCGTCGGTCTTCATCACCTCGCGCACATCGCGGAAGGTCCCCTTGAAGCAGAGGGCCGCCAGGTTCGCCGACAGCGTCTCGCCCACGGCCAGGGCCGCGTCGCGGGCGCGGGGCGTGGCCTCGCCCAGCATGGCCATGCCCGTGAGCAGCTGATCCAGGCGCGTGAAGAGGGGCTCCCAGGCGGGCAGCACGGCTTCGGTCAGGCCCAGTTCCTGGGCCACGGCGAGGTGGCGCGCGTGGAGGGCGGCCAGCCCCGAATGAGCCTGGGGCAGGTCGCCGCGGCCCGCCGCCGAGCAGGCGTCGATGATCTGATCCGTGGTGCCCTTCAGGGCCGAGACCACGACGAGACCGCCCTTCGGCAGTTCATCGCGCACGATGCCCGCGGCGCGTCGCAGCGCTTCGGCGCTGCCCACGGAGCTGCCGCCGAATTTGAGGACCTTCAGCGTCATGGACGCCCCCCTTTCGCGGAAGGCACGTCCAGTTCGAAGGGCGCCTCCTGGTAGACGAAGTAGTTCAGCCAGTTCGAGAAGAGCAGGTTGGAATGGCCCCGCCAGCGCACCAGCGGCTCGCGGGTGGGATCGTCTTCCGGAAAGTAGTTCTTGGGCACGCCGATGGGCAGGCCCTTGCCGAGGTCCCGCGCGTACTCGCCCTGGAGCGTGCAGGGGTCGTACTCCGAATGGCCCGTGACGAAGAGCTGGCGGCGGTCCGCGGACTGGACGAGGTAGACGCCGGCCTCTTCGGATTCGGCGAGCAGCACGAGCCGGGGCTCGGCCAGGATGTCGTCGCGGCGGGTTTCCGTGTGGCGGGAATGGGGCGCGTAGAAGACATCGTCGAAGCCCTGCACGATGCGCTCGTGGCGCACGAGCAGCCGGTGGGGGAAGACGCCGAACTGCTTTTCGGGCAGCTCGTACTTGCCGATCCCGTAGTAGCGGTGCAGCGCCGCCTGCGCCCCCCAGCAGATGAAGAAGCTGGAGAAGACGTGCGTCTTCGCCCAGTCCAGCAGCTCGGCCAACTCCTCCCAGTAGTCCACCGCTTCGAAGGGCAGCGTCTCCACCGGCGCGCCGGTGACGATGAGGCCGTCGAAGGCCTGGTCGCGCACCTCGGCGAAGGAGACGTAGTGCTCCAGCAGGTGCTCGGCCGAGGTGTTCTTCGCGGTGTGCGAGGCCATGTGCAGCAGCGTGACCTCCACCTGCAGGGGCGTGTTGCCGAGCAGGCGGAGCAGCTGGGTCTCCGTGGCCACCTTGGTGGGCATCAGGTTGAGGATGGCGATGCGAAGCGGGCGGATGTCCTGCTGCAGGGCGCGGTGCTCCTCGATGAGGAACACATTCTCCGCTTCGAGGACGCCCCGGGCGGGCAAGGAATCGGGAATCTTGACGGGCATCGGATCAAGCCTTCGCGAGGGCCAGGTCCAGGTCCTCGATGAGGTCGTCGATGTTCTCGAGGCCGACGGAGAGGCGGATCAGATCCTCTGTGACGCCCGTGGTTTCGCGTTCCGCGGCGGACAACTGGGAATGGGTGGTGCTGGCGGGATGGATGATGAGGCTCTTGGCGTCGCCCACGTTGGCGAGGCGCGAGAAGAGCTGCACACCGTTGATGACGGCCTTGCCGGATTTCAGCCCGCCCTTCACGCCGAAGGTGAGGATGCCGCCGAAGCCCGCGCCCTTGCGGAAGTAGCGGCTGGCCGCGGCGTGGTTGGCGTTGCCGGCGAGGCCGGGATAGTTCACCCAGGCCACTTTGGGATGCTTCTCGAGCCACTGGGCGATGGCGAGGGCGTTCTCGCCGTGGCGCTGCAGGCGCAGGTGCAGGGTCTCGATGCCCTGGAGGATGAGGAAGGCGTTGAAGGGGCTGATGGCCGCGCCCGTATCGCGCAGGCCCTCGATGCGGGCCTTGGTGATGAAGGCCGCGGGGCCCGCGAGATCCGCCAGCACGGCGCCGTGGTAGGCGGCGAAGGGCTCGGTGAATTCGGGGAACTTGCCGTTCTTCCAGTCGAAGGTGCCGCCATCCACGATGACGCCCGCCACCGAGGTGCCGTGCCCGCCCAGGAACTTGGTGGCGCTGTGCACGACGATGTTCGCGCCGTGGGCCAGCGGATTGACCAGGTAGGGGCTGGGCAGCGTGTTGTCCACGATGAGAGGAATGCCCGCCTCCTTGGCGATGGCCGCGATCACGTCGAATTCGGGCACGTCCAGCTTGGGGTTGCCGAGGGCCTCCAGGTAGATGGCGCGGGTCTTCGGCGTGATGGCGGCGCGGAAGGCCTCGGGGTTCGTCGAATCCACGAAGGTGGTGGTGATGCCCGTGCGGGGCAGGGTGTGGTGCAGCAGGTTGTAGGTGCCGCCGTAAAGGTTGTCGCCCGCGACGACGTGGTCGCCGCCGCGCAGCAGTGTCGTCAACGTGAGCGTGATGGCCGCCTGGCCCGAGGCCACGGCCAGGCCCGCGATGCCGCCTTCGAGCTGGGCCACGCGCGTCTCCAGCACGGCCTGGGTGGGGTTCATGATGCGGGTGTAGATGTTGCCGGGGACTTCCAGGTTGAACAGCGCGGCGCCGTGCTCGGCGGAATCGAAGACGTAGCTCGTTGTCTGGTAGATGGGCACGGCCCGGCTCTTGGTGTCGCTGTCGGCGACCTGGCCGCCATGGAGGGCGATGGTCTCGAAGCTGGGGGTGCGGGTGGCGGTGCTGCTGTCGGTCGTGCTGGTGTCGGCGCTCATGGCGGCTCCTGGAAAAGGAAGTTGAGAAGGCCGAGGCCCTGTCGTCCAAGCAAGTCCAGGAAAAGCAAAAGGGGCCCGATTTCTCGGGCCCCTTCGATGGTTGCGTCAGCTCGACACAGCTCGACATCTCTCCGCGTTCGATTGCTCGATCACGGCAGGAATTGGCACCTTGCTTTCGCAGGTTGCCAAGGTTTCACAGGGCCCGTCCCTCCACCTTTCTGGATAACTCGCTATGGAACTGACAAAGATCTCGTAACAAGGAACAAGTCTCGCACATCCCCCCATCGGGTCAAGGGGCCATTCACTTGAGCGCGAGGTCGGGTGCGTTCAGATCACCCAGTCACCGTCCGCGGGCTGCCGCGGCGAGGTGTCGGGGAAGAGGTCCAGACGGCGGGGCTTCACGAAGATGCGCTGGCCCACGGCGAGGCTCAGCTGCCCGAGTTCGTCCGCGCTGAGGTGGGCCTCCAGATCGGACTGGTCGTGGGCCGCGGATAGGCGCACCCGCGCGAGGGGCCCCAGCGATTGGATGCGCGTGATGGTGGCGGGCAGGGCGCCGGGGCTGAGATCCACCGCCAGATCCAGCTCATGGGGGCGCAGGTAGCCTTCCACCCGCGCGCCCTCCTCGGGCGTCGGACCGGCCAGCGAGACCGAGGTCTCCCCCAC
Source organism: Geothrix limicola (assembly GCF_030268085.1). Taxonomy (GTDB): domain Bacteria; phylum Acidobacteriota; class Holophagae; order Holophagales; family Holophagaceae; genus Geothrix; species Geothrix limicola. The sequence goes on along the minus strand of NZ_BSDE01000002.1, from coordinate 388,079 downwards.
CTGGAAGGCGCCGTCGCGGATGCGGCCGCGGAAGCGGTTCACCTGGCCGATGAACTGGTAGATGAAGGGTGTGGCGGGCTTCTCGTAGACCTCCTGGGGCGTGCCGTCCTGCTCGATGCGCCCCTGGTGCAGCACGACGATGCGGTCCGCCACTTCCATGGCCTCTTCCTGATCGTGGGTGACGAAGACGGAGGTGAGGCCCGTTTGTTCATGCAGCCGGCGCAGCCACTGGCGCAGCTCCGCGCGCACCTGGGCGTCGAGGGCGCCGAAGGGCTCGTCCAGGAGCAGCACCTCGGGCTCGATGGCGAGGGCCCGGGCGAGGGCGATGCGCTGGCGCTGGCCGCCGCTGAGCTGGTCGGGCATGCGGTGCCCGGCCCAATCCAGGTGGACCATGGCCAGCACCTTCTGCACCCGGGCCGCGATCTCGGCCTTGGAGGGCCGCTCCCGGCGCGGCCGCACGCGCAGCCCGAAGGCCACGTTCTCGAAGACGCTCAGGTGGCTGAAGAGCGCGTAGTGCTGGAACACGAAGCCGACCTTGCGCTGGGTGTGGATGGAGGGTTTCGCATCACCGTGGATGCGCACCTCGCCTGCGTCGGGCGATTCCAGGCCGGCGATGATGCGCAGCAGTGTCGTCTTGCCCGAGCCCGAGGGACCCAGCAAGGCCACGAGCTGGCCTTCGGGAATGGCGAGGGAGACGTCCTGCAGCGCGACGAAATGGTTGAAGCGTTTGGAGACGGAGTCGACGTGGATGCTCATGGGGCGGTCTCTTGATTTAAGCTCTGGTCGCGGCGGCGTTCGGCGAAGGCTTTGAGGGCGAGAGTGACGAGGGCCAGCAGACTGAGGGCCGAGGCGCAGGCGAAGGCGGCGACGAACTGGTACTCGTTGTAGAGCGCCTCGATGTGGAGGGGCAGGGTGTTGGTCTCGCCGCGGATGTGGCCCGAAACCACGCTGACGGCGCCGAACTCGCCCATGGCCCGGGCGCTGCAGAGGATCACGCCGTAGAGCAGGCCCCACTTCACCGAAGGCACGGTCACCTTCCAGAAGGTCTGCCACCCGCTGGCGCCCAGCATGCGGGCCGCTTCCTCCTGGTCGCGGCCCTTGGCGAGCATGACGGGCGTGAGTTCCCGGGCGACGAAGGGGAAGGTGACGAAGGTGGTGGCCAGCACGATGCCCGGCGTGGCGAAGATGAGGCGGATGTCGTGGTCGCCGAGCCAGGGGCCGAACCAGCCTTGGGCGCCGAAGAGCAGCACGAAGATCAGGCCCGAGATGACGGGGGACACGGCGAAGGGCAGGTCGATGAGGCTGGTGAGCAGGTGGCGTCCGCGGAAATCGAACTTGCCCAGCAGCCAGGCCGCCGTGAGGCCGAAGGTAGTGTTGAGGGCCACGGCCAGGCCCGTGGCGAAGAGCGTGAGCCGGATGGCGCGCCAGGTCTCAGCGTCCTCGAAGGCCTTGAAGTAGGCTGCCGCGCCCTGCTTGAAGGCCTCGGCGAAGACGGCGACGAGGGGCACCACGAGGAAGCAGGCCAGGTAGCCCAGCGCGAGGGCCGTGACCACCCCGCGGATGAGGGGCGATTCGCGGCGGGCCAGGGAGAGCGGGGTCTTGTCAGCCATGGGAGGCTCCCTTGCGCGGCTTGGGCTGCAGCCGGTTGATGACGAAGAGCAGCGCGAACGAGATGAACAGCAGCTCGGTCGCGATGGCGGTGGCGCCGAGGTAGTCGTACTGCTCGAGCTTGCTGATGATGAGCAGGGGCGGGATCTCGGTGTGGAAGGGCAGGTTGCCGCTGATGAAGACGACGGATCCGTACTCGCCGAGCCCCCGGGCGAAGGCGAGGGTGAAGCCCGAGAGCAGGGCTGGCACGAGGGGCGGCAGCACCACATGCCGCAGGGTCTGGAGGCGGCTGGCTCCCAGGCAGGCGGCGGCTTCCTCCTCCTGGGCGTCGAGTTCTTCGAGCACGGGCTGTACCGTGCGCACGACGAAGGGCAATCCGATGAAGGCGAGCGCCACGATCACGCCGAGCGGCGTGTAGGCCACCTTGAAGGGGAGGAACCGGCCGATCCACCCTTCGGGCATGTAGATCTTGGTGAGCGCGATGCCCGCGACGGCCGTCGGCAGGGCGAAGGGCAGGTCCACGATGGCGTCGACGACCTTCTGTCCGGGGAAGCGGTAGCGCACGAGCACCCAGGCGACGAGCACGCCGAAGACCAGGTTCAGAATGGCCCCGGCGAGGCTGGCCAAGAGGCTCAGTCGCAGCGAGGCCACCACGCGGGGATCGGACACGGCTTGCCAGTACTGGGTCCAGGTGGCGCCGCCGGCCTTCAGCACCAGCGCCGAAAGCGGCAGCAGCACGATGACACTGAGGTAGGTCAGGGTGAGCCCCAGGCTGAGGCCGAAGCCCGGGAGGGAGCGCCCGGAGGCGGTGTGGGCCATGGGTGCTCCTAGCGAAGGGCGGAGATCTGGTCGAAGAGGCCCCCGTCTTTGAAGTGGGTCTCGTGGGCTCGCTTCCAGCCACCGAAGGCTTCATCAACCGTGAACAGTCGAAGCTGGGGGAAAGGGTGTACGGCTACCGCGGCGAGCCGCGGCCGGAAATGATGTTTGGCTGCCAGCCTCTGGCCCGCTTCTGTGTAGAGGAAGTCCAGGTAAGCCTTGGCCACCTCGGTGGTGCCGTGGCGCTGCGCCACCTTGTCCACGACGGCCACGGGGGGCTCCGCGAGGATGCTGGTGGTGGGCACCACCAGTTCGAAGCGGTCCGGTGCCTCGCCGTTGAGCGCCAGCAGGGCTTCGTTCTCCCAGGTCACGAGCACGTCGCCGAGACCCCGCTCGATGAAGGTGGTCGTGCTGGCGCGCGCGCCGGAATCCAGCACCGCCACGTTCTTGTAGAGAGCGGCAACGTAGGCGCGGGCGCTCGCCTCGCTGCCTCCGGGCTGGAGGAGGGCCTGACCGTAGGCGGCCAGGTAATTCCAGCGTGCGCCCCCACTGGTCTTGGGATTGGGCTGGATGACGGCCACGCCGGGGCGGATGAGATCCGCCCAGTCGCGGATGCCCTTGGGGTTTCCCTTGCGCACGAGGAAGACGATGGTGGACGTGTAGGGTGTGCTGCGATGAGGCAGGCGGGATTGCCAGTCCTCGGGGAGCAGGTGCCCTTTTTGGGCCAGGGCATCGATGTCGTACGCCAGGCCCAGGGTCACGACATCCGCCTGCAGCCCATCCAGCACGGCGCGGGCCTGTTTGCCGCTGCCGCCGTGGGATTGGCGAATGTTGAGCTCCTGTCCCGTGCGCGTCTTCCAAGCCTGGGCGAAGGCAGTGTTCACATCCTGGTAGAGCTCCCGAGTGGGGTCGTAGGACACGTTGAGGAGACGGAGCGTCTGGAGTTCGGCGGGGCCCTGGACGGCGCGGAGTCCTGCCCAGCCGAGGAGGGTTAGGCCGGCGAGAGAGAGGGTGATCAGGAGGCTACGTGTCATGGCTTATCGACCCTCAATAGGTGGCCTGCAGGGCGGCCAGGAGGCTGTCGTCTCCTCTGGTCCCGGCCTCGCCAGCTCCCGGAGCGAGGAAGTGGTGGCCGCGGCGGATGTGGTTCAGCTTCACGTTGGAGGCCCGGAACCAGGCCCGATTCTCAGGGCCAGTCAGGCTATAGGTGTAGCCGGTGGTGAATTCCACATACTTCGGCGTGAGATCGATGGGGGCGCCGTTGGCGAGCCTCGGAACACCAGGTGCACTTTCACGGTAGGGATCGAAGGCCGTGGTCCAAAAGGAGCCGTGGTTCGCGTTGAGCGTGTCGTAGCGCAGGGCGAGGACGTGGCGTCCGAAGGTGCGGGCCAGTGACGCGTACCAGCTGAGGAATCGCTGATCGAGGCTCTCACGCCCCGCAGCGCCCGCTTGAGCACCCACGGACGGGTAGCGGCGCCCCCAGAGGCCAGTGATGACTTCGGCATCGGCGTGCCAGGTGCGGTCATCGAAGGCCCAGAATGCGCCCGCGTTGGTGGTGCGGTCACCTTGGTGAAGGGTGGTCTGAGCAGAGGGTGCCAGAGGGCCGGGAAAGGTTTTGGCCACGAGGCAGGAGCCATCCTTTTGATCCGTGCCGCCGCTCAGCCCGTAGGCGCCGAAGGTGTGGGATCCGGCCTGGATCTGGATACGCCCGGCCCAGTCTTTCTGGGCATTCAGATCATTGGCCTTCCCTGCCGCGAGATCGTTCGTGCCGTTGAACACGCCGAGGCTGGCCTTGCCTTGGAGTCCTGGCCTGCCGAAACGCCATCCCAAGACGATGCCCCGGTCGCGCTTGTCCGCAAAGCGCCGCCCCAACTGGGAGCGCTCGGCGAAGAGGAGTTCGGCGGGAGAGGCCAGACCCTCGTAGGTCTGAAGGTTCTTGAACTGGCCTACGCGGAGATCGAAGGCGTTTGAGAAGGTGTAGGTCAGGTACACGTCCTGCAGAATGCCGGGGTTGTAGGGAGCGTTGGAATTGGAGGCGTTGACGCTGGTGGGATTGATTGCCAGGTCCAACATCGCCAGGTAGCTCAGGCCCGGAGCGCCAGGCGTCTCGCCATTGACCTGGATTTGGGCGCGCCGGATGACCAGGCTGTTTTCGATGAAATTGGATGGAAGGTCGTAGTACGTGTTGCTGTTGGTGGTCGCCAGTTTGTCGTTGCGAAGGTCACGGTGGAGGGTCTGGTCGTACCAAAGCTGCAACAGTCCGTGCACGGAGGGCGTGGCGTCCTGGGCGAAGAGGGGAGAAAGGGTGGTGAGGGCCGACCCGACCAGGGCGGCGCGGAAGAAGGTGGTCATGGGGTTCCTTGATAGGGATGTCGAAGGTGCAGGATTGGACGGACGGAGGGGGCCCTGAGGCTTCGACAGCTGGCGCGCATGTGTTCTCCTGAGTCGGTTGGGTTAGAGGGTTTCCCGCACGAAGCCCGCGGCCACCGTGGCGTGGGTGGATTCGTCCACGAGGATGAAGGCGCCCATGGCGCGGTTCTCCAGGTAGGGGTCGACGGGCAGGGGCTGCTGCAGCTTCAGGCGCAGGCGGGCGATGTCGTTCATGGCGAGACGCGTTTCCAGTTCCCGCGACAGGGAATTCAGATCCAGGCGCTGGGCCGAGCCGTCCAGCAGGGCGCGGGTCTCGCGGCTGCCGTGGCGCAGGAGGTAGCGACCGGCGGGACGGGAGGGCGCTTCGGACAGCCAGCAGAGGTCCACCTCCAGGGCGCGGGCGGAGAGAGGCGGCTGAGCGGCTTCCGCGAGGAGGTCCCCGCGGGAGATGTCGATGTCGTCCTCCAGCTCCAGGGTGACGCTCTGCCCGGCCACGGCTTCCGCCAGCTTCGCGTCGCCCAGGTGGATGGCTTTCACGCGGCTACCGCGGCCCGAGGGCAGCACGGTCAGCGCGTCGCCCACCTGCACGCGGCCCGAGGCCACGCGGCCCGCGTAGCCGCGGAAATCCTGATGGGGGCGGATGACCCACTGCACGGGAAAGCGGAAGGGCAGGGTCTGGCGCCTGTCCTCGAGCGCCGCCGTCTCCAGCAGTTCCACGAGGGTGGGGCCCTCGTACCAGGGCAGGTTGTCGCCGCGCTCCACCACCATGTCGCCCGCCAGGGCGGACAGGGGCAGGAATCGGAGGTCCGGTGCGCCGAGCTCGCGAGCGAAGCCGAGCACGTCCTCGCGGATGCGTTCGAAGATGGCTTGGTCGTAGCCCACCAGATCCATCTTGTTCACGACGACGACGAGGTGGCGGATGCCGACCAGGTGCGCGAGGGTGAGGTGGCGTCGCGTCTGGGTGAGCACGCCCTTGCGTGCGTCCACGAGGATGAGCGCGAGATCGGCGGTGCTGGCGGCTGTGACCATGTTGCGGGTGTACTGCTCGTGGCCCGGCGCGTCGGCGATGATGAAGTTGCGCGTGCCCGTGCTGAAGTAGCGGTAGGCCACGTCGATGGTGATGCCCTGTTCGCGCTCGGCCTGCAGGCCGTCCGTGAGCAGGCTCAGGTCCACGTCAGCGTGCCCGCGCCTCTGGCTGGTGCGCTCGATGGCCTGAAGGGCGTCCGCGAGGATGGCCTTGCTGTCGTAGAGCAGGCGCCCGATGAGGGTGCTCTTGCCGTCGTCCACGCTGCCGCAGGTGAGGAAACGGAGGACGCCGAGATCAACGTGGGTGTTCGTCCGGGGGTCGATGAGCGTGGGGGTGGCCATCAGAAGTAGCCCTCCTTCTTGCGCTGTTCCATGGAGGCTTCGCTGGTCTGGTCGTCCAGGCGGGTGGCGCCCCGTTCGGTGAGTTCGGTGGTGGCGGTTTCGAGCAGGATCTCGTCGACGCTGCGCGCAGTGCTGCGCACGGGGGCCGTGCAGGTGATGTCGCCCACCGTGCGGAAGCGCACGGAGAGGCGCTGCACGTCGTCGCCGGCCTTTGCGGGCGTGAGGGGCGTGACGGGCACGAGGGCGCCGTCACGCCGCACCACGACCTCGCGTTCGTGGGCGAAGTAGATGCTCGGCAGCTCCAGGCCCTCGCGGGCGATGTACTGCCACACGTCCAGCTCCGTCCAGTTGGAGATGGGGAAGGCGCGGATGTTCTCGCCGGGATCGATGCGGGCGTTGTAGAGGTCCCACAGCTCGGGACGCTGGTTCTTGGGATCCCACTGGCCAAAGGCATCGCGGAAGGAGAAGATGCGCTCCTTGGCGCGGGCCTTCTCCTCGTCGCGGCGGGCGCCGCCGATGCAGGCGTCAAACCCGAATTCGGCGATGGCGTCCAGCAGGGTCACGCTCTGGTGGCGGTTGCGGGCCTCAAGGGGGGACTTGAGCACGATGCGACCCTGCTGGATGGAATCCTCCAGGCTGCGCACGATGAGCCGCTCGCCCAGCTCGGCGGCGCGGTGGTCGCGGAAGGCGGTGACTTCCTCGTAGTTGTGGCCCGTGTCGATGTGCATGAGCGGGAAGGGGAAGCGGCCGGGGCGGAAGGCCTTTTCCGCCAGGCGCAGCAGCACGAGGCTGTCCTTGCCGCCGCTGAAGAGCAGCACGGGGTTGGCGCACTGGCCCGCCACTTCGCGGAGGATGTGGATGGCCTCGGCCTCGAGCCAGTCGAGGTGGGTGAGGGTCTGAGTGATAGGGGCGAGGAGCGTCATCGGGTTTCCTGGGCGATCTTCACGTGGAGTCCGCATTCCTTGTGTTCGGGGGATTCCCACCACCAGCGGCCCGCGCGGATGTCCTCGCCGGGCGCGATGGCGCGGGTGCAGGGCGCGCAGCCGATGCTGGGAAAGCCCTGGTCGTGAAGCTTGTTGTAGGGCACCTGGTGCGCGCGCACGTGGGCCCAGGTCTGCTCCAGGCTCCAGTCGGCCAGTGGGTTGATCTTGAGGATGCCACCGTGGGCGTTGTCGAGTTCGAAGCGCTCCAGACCCGCGCGCGTGGCGGCCTGATCGCTGCGCAGGCCCGTAATCCAGGCGTCCGCGCCCGTCAGCGCCCGCGCGAGGGGTTCGAGCTTGCGGATGGCGCAGCAGGATTTGCGAAGCTCCAGGCTTTCGTAGAAGGCGTTGGGACCGTACCCGTTGACGAAATCCTCCACCGCTTCGTGGCGTGGGAAGTAGGTCTCCACGGGCAGGCCGTAGCGCTCCCGCAGCGCGGCGAGGGTGTCGTAGGTCTCCTGGTGCAGGCGGCCCGTGTCGAGGAAGAAGATGCGCGGCGGCTCGGGCAGCTTGGAGAGGAGGTCGAAGACCACGACATCCTCCAGGCCCAGGCTGCAGGCGAAGGTGAGACGCTCGCCGAAGGTTTCGGCGGCGTAGGTCAGCACGGCCTCGGGACTGGCGCCCTTGAACCGGGCGTTGAGCTCCATGACTTCGTAGAGGGGGAACCGGGTCATTGGATCACCTCCAGCTGCTGCTTCAGGGTGTCCAGGCCCAGACGGGCGGCGAAATCGCCGAGGCGCTCGTCGGGCTCAGAGGCGGCTTTCCAAAGACTGAAGAGCTGATCAAGGAAGGGCTCGAGGGCTTCTGTCGGAACCTTCTGAACGACTTCCTGGGCCAGTCGAGTGCCTTCCACATTGCCTCCGAGGTAGACGGCGTACTTGCCGGGGGTCTGGCCCACGAGGGCGAATTCAGCGGCGTAGGGTCGCGAGCAGCCGTTGGCGCAGCCCGCCACGCGGAAGACCGGCGCGCGGTCGGCGAGGCCGTGGGCTTCGAGCCGGGATTGGATCAGGGCGAGCAGTTCGGGCAGGACGCGCTCGGCCTCGGTGATGGCCAGGCCGCAGAGGGGCAGGGCCACGCAGGCGAGGGCGCGGTCGAAGAGGGGCGCGGGGCTGTGGATGTCGAGGCCGCGCGCCTTGAAGTAGGCATCGACCTCGGCCTTCGCCGCCTCAGGGATGCCGACGAGGATGGCGTCCTGGTCCGGCGTGAACTGCACGGCCAGCCAGTGGCGGTCGACGAGCTCGCGCAGGGCGGCTTTCAGCGGACCCGCCAGGCGGCCCGAAAGGGTGTGCAGGCCCAGGGCCCAGGTGCCATCCACGCGGGGCAGCCAGCCGAGGGTGGAGGTGGTGCGCCAGGGCGGCAGATCGCGATCGAGGAAGACGAGGCCCGCGCGCGTCTCCACCTCGGCGCGGAACCAGTCGAGGCCCCGCTGGTGGATGACGTACTTGAGGCGGGCCCGGCGCCGGTCACCGCGGTTGCCGTGGTCGCGATGAACGCCCACCACCGCGTCGGCCACCGGGAGCAGGGCTTCGGCGGGCACCCAGCCCAGCAGGTCCGCCAGGCGGGGGAAGGTGGTGGGGTCGTTGTGGGTCATGCCCATGCCGCCCCCGGCCAGGACGAAGTAGCCGTCGATGCGGCCCGCCTTCAGCGTGGCGGCGAAGGCGAGGTCGTTGGTGTAGACGTCGACGGCATTCTCGCCGGCGAGGGTGACGGAGATCTTGAACTTGCGGGGCAGGTAGGCGTCGCCGAGCAGGGGCTCCTTTTCCGTCGCCTCGTCCACCTTTTCGCCATCCAGCCAGACCTCGGCGTAGGCGTTGGAATAGGCTCGGAAGCGCTCCGAAAGCTGCCGGGCCACGTCGTCGAGCTGGGCGAGGTCCGCGCGGCCGCAGGGGTTGGGCGTCTGGGTCACGTTGCGCACCACGTCGCCGCAGGCGCCTTGGGTCGTCTGCAGCGCGGCCCGGAGGGCCTTCAGGGTGGCCTTGGCCTCGCCCTTCACGACGCCGTGCAGCTCGAGGCTCTGGCGGGTTGTGATGCGCAGGCTGCCATCGCCGAAGGTATTGGCGATGTGATCCCAGGCCAGGTACTGGGCCGCTTCGAGGCGACCGCCGGGGATGCGACCCCGGGCCATGAGCACGGGGTGCTTCGGCGTGCCTTCGGCCTTGTCGCGGTTCTTCTGCTGGTAGAGGCCGTGGAACTTCAGTAGGGTTTCGGAATCCTTGCTGAAGCCCTCCACCGGCGAATCCAGCTCTTCGGCCAGGGTTCCGCGGAGGTGGCGTGAGGCGTGTTTGAGGGCCTCTACAGGCGAATGGGCGGGCGATTGGGCGGGCGTTTCAGCTTGGGGTGTACTCATCGGGAACTCCTGGGCGTTTCGGGCTGCGGAAAATAGGTCGAGCGGAATTCGGCGAGCAGCTTCTGGAGGGCTCGGCTGCGCACCTCGAGCGGAAGGCGCTTGGCCTGGTGGCGGAGTTCCAGCAGGGCGTCGAGGTCGGGATCCGCCTCGGGGATCAGGTCCTCGAGGGCCAGGCGCAGCGCGCGCGATAGCCCGGCGAAGGCACCTTCGGTGGAGATGGCCAGGGTGAAGGGGCCGCGGCGCAGGGTGCTGGCGAAGAGGGCGTCGCAGGAAGCGGGATCGTCCACCGCGTTGATCCAGATGCCGCGTGAGCGGGCCTGGGCGGCGACGTGGGCGTTGGCCTCGGGATCGTTGGTGGCGGACACCACCAGGTGGATCCCGTTCAGGTCTCCGGGTTCGAAGGGCCGCTCGAGGAGCTGCACCCCGTGGCTTTCGGCCTCCTGACGGAAGGCCTCGGAGAATCGGATGGCCACGGCGCGGAGGGTGGCGCCGGTCGGGATCAGCGGCCGGAGCTTAGCCTGCGCGACGCTTCCGCCCCCCACCAGCAGCACCTGCTTCGCGTTCAGATCGAGGAAGAGCGGCAGGAGTGTCATGGGCCTGGGTGAAGGAGGATTCCGGTTGGAGGGAGGGGACGCGGTGCCGGATGGCGGCGCCCAGGTAGACGAGGCCAGGGCCTTCGGTGCGGGAGACGACGTGGCCTTCGGCGGCGAGGCGCAGGGTGGAGATGGTGGTGGCTTGTCCCTCACAGAAGGCGCGCTCCACCAGCGCCACGGGCAGGTCCGGGTCGGCCCCGTGGTCCAGCAGGCGCCGGGCCACGGCCTGCAGCGAGCGCGTGCCCATGAAGATGGCCAGGGTGGCTTCGGTGCGGGCCAGCTCGAACCAGTTGGTGTTGGATGCCAGCAGGTGGTGGCCTTCGAGGATGCGTACCTCGCGCGACACGCCGCGGTGGGTGATGGGGATGCCCGAGGCCGCGGCCGCGCCCTGCAGGGCGCTGACGCCGGGGATCACCTCGAAGGGAATGCCGGCCTCGGCGAGGACCTTGGCTTCTTCGCCGCCCCGCCCGAAGACGAAGGGATCGCCGCCCTTGAGGCGCACGACGCGATGCCCCGCGCGGGCATGTTCGAGCAGCAGCTCGTGGATGCGTTCCTGCGTGATGCCGAAGCCCCCGCAGCGCTTGCCCGCGGGAAGGGCCAGGGCCTGTTCGGGAAAGAGCTTCGCGAATCCGGGTTCGAGCAGGGCGTCGTAGAGGATGACGTCGGCTTGTTCCAGAGCCCGCAGGCCGCGGAGGGTGAGCAGGTCCGGCGAGCCGGGACCCGCACCGACGAGGCTGACGAAGCCGCGCCGGGGGCCGGATCCAGAGGGGGGTTCAGCGTTGCGGGGCACGGGATCTCCTGTCGAGCGGGGCGTCCGGGGCGTGGAGGAACCTGCGGTTCCGTCGACAGGAGGGGGCCTTGGGCGAATGGTGGAGATGGGTGGGCTGCATGGGCTGGGTCATGTCGTCTCCTGGTGGATGGTCGGGGGACTGGGACCTTGCCGTTCCGCGCGTCAAAAAGAGAGGGACCCGATGTGATCGGGCCCCGTGTGCGTCTGTTGGTTCGAACCGCCCGGCATCTATCCGACAGCCCACGCCGTCGGCAGGAATTGGCACCTTGCTTTCGCAGGTTGCCAAGGTTTCACAGGGCCCGTCCCTCCACCTTTCTGGATATCGCGCTATGGAACTGACAAGGATTCGAGTGTGCGGACCCCGTGAGGTCAGATGAAAAAGATAATCAAACAAGAAATCTTTTTCAAGCCATATTTTTCAATCAAAAATTAAAAATAAAACATAATACAAAACTAAATAAGTTTTATTTTGTTTGAACCCTTCAACGCCTTTCTCGTCGAGGGGTGCCCAGGCCCCTGGCCTCGGTCGCGGAGTCGTCTCTCGGCGATGGCATCGGGCTTTGAGGTTGGGTTCTGGCGCAGCGCCGGACCGGGCGCTACTGGTCGGCTTCGGCGGTCCCGCTGTTTCCGGGGAGGAGCTTTCTCCAGTCGCCCACCGACAGGGCGGCCAGGGCCGTGAAGGCCCAGGCGGCGAAGCGGGACCAGGTGGCCCATCGGGCGCTGGAATCGCGCTCCCGCTCGGCCTCCGTCAACAGCCGATCAAATGCCTCGCGCAGGGTCGACTCGGCCTGATCCCACTGTGCCACCAGCTGATCCATGTGCTCGTGATGGGCCTTCGCGTCGAAGGTCTCCAGGGTCTTGGCCACGGCACCCGCGGCCCGGCCCTTGTCCGCCAAATCCTTCCGGGTGGACTCGGCCATGGTGATTCTGGGCAGCAGGGCTTCGAAGGAGCTCACGCGATGGCCCAGGGCCACGCCTTCGGAGGCGAAGGTGCTCGAGAGCAACTGGGCCGTCTCCTCCTCGACCTGCTGCTCATCCAGCTCGCCGGAACTCTGCTTCTGGCGCAGCTCGATGCGGGCCAGCTGGCGGTTGAGCTCTCGCAGGTCATCGCCCTGCTGTTCCCGCTGCTCCTGGTTGTGCGCCTCGACCATCACCTGCTGAAGCTCGCGGGAGTTCTCGTCCAGGGAGGTGGCGAGCTGATCCCGCAGGAACCAGGGCAGGGCGATCATGGCGAGGGTGAGCACCTGCCGCCCGCGGCCCGTTCGGGTGTGCTGGTTCATGGATCCTCCTCGGGGACGGCGTCCTTCGAGACGCCAATCGGCAGCGTGCGTCGGCCTGGGTCCGGTTGTTCAGGGATCTTGGAGATGGGTTCGGATGGAATCATACCCATCGGCCAAAGAGACCGAAATCAAAATCAATGACTCTTTTTGCCGATTTCCGCGAGCCCGTGCCTGGACTGCGTGCCGCCGGAACTCAGATCGAGAAGTAGCGCGCCTGGGGATGCCAGGCGACGAGGGCGCTGGTGGTGTATTCGGGATCCATCTGGTGGCTTTCGCTGAGGTGGACGCCGATCTCCTGGCCGTTGAGGAGGTCGAGGATGGGGCCGTTGCCTTGAAGATCGGGACAGGCCGGGTAGCCGTAGGAGTAGCGCGAACCCTGGTAGCCCTGGGCGAAGAGGGCGCGGCCGGGGAGATCCTTCGCGTGGATGCCCAGCTCGCGGCGGATGCGCGCGTGGAGCCGCTCGGCATAGGCTTCCGTGAGCTCGGTGGCGAGACCGTGGAAGGCGAAGTAGTCCGCGTAGCCGTCTTCCTTGTAGAGCTTCGCCGCGTGATCCGCCGCCGCCTGGCCCAGGGTCACGAGCTGGAGGGCCAGCACGTCGGTCTGATCGGCGCGGAAGAAGTCGGTGATGCAGAGACGCCGCCCCGAAGCCTGGCGTGGGAATTCGAGGAGGGCCAGGCTGCGCGCGGGATCGGCGGGATCGAAGACGCGCAGCGCGTCGCCCTCGGCGCGCGCGGGGAAGTAGCCGTAGCGGGCCCTGGGCTGGAAGAGCCGGTCCTTCGCCAGGCGGTCGCGCCAGTAGGCCAACTGCGGCTCGGCCTTGTCGCGCAGCACGGCGGCGAAGGTCTCGTCGCTCTGGCTTCCCTGGACGAAGCCCCAGCGGTTGCGGATCAGCGCAAATTCATCGAGGTGCTCGAAGAGATCCACCGGCGCATCCGACAGCTCACGCACGCCCCAGAAGGGGGGCTCGGGCGAAGGCGCCTCGTGCCGGATCCAGCTGCTCTGGCCGTATTCGGTCAGCGCCACCGAGGCGGTGCCGCGGCGGATCACCTTGATGCCATCCCCGCTTTCCGCGGCAGAGACCGGCGCGGGCACGCTGGTTTCGCCCGCCACCAGGGCCTGCATGTGGCGCAGCCCCTCGAAGGCGTCCTCGGCGTAGTACACCGAGCCCGAGTAGGTGCGGCGGCAGTCGCCCTCCACATAGTCGCGGGTGAGGGCGGCGCCGCCGAGGATGACGGGCACCTTCAGATCCAGCGACTCCATGAAGTGCAGGTTCTCCTTCATGATCACGGTGGATTTCACGAGCAGGCCCGAGAGCCCGATGGCCTCGGCGGGCCAGGCATCGAGCTCCTTGAGGATGGCTTCGATGGGCTGCTTGATGCCCAGGTTCTTTACCTCGAAGCCGTTGTTGCTGAGGATGATGTCCACCAGGTTCTTGCCGATGTCGTGAACGTCGCCCTTCACGGTGGCCAGGAGGATGCGCCCCTTCTGGTAGGTGGATTCCCGCGGCAGATGCGGTTCGATGCGCTTGATGGCGGCCTTCATGGCCTCGGCGCTTTCGAGCACGAAGGGCAGCTGCATCTCGCCGGCGCCGAAGCGCTCGCCGACGATCTTCATGGCGCCGAGCAACACTTCGTTGATGAGCTTGAGGGGATCATGATCCTTCAGGGCCTCGTCCACGTCGGCGAGGATGGCCTGCTTCTCGCCGTCGAGGATGCCGCGGTGCAGGCGCTCCAGCACGGGCAGGTCGGCGCGGTGATCCTCGGCCACCTTGGTCTTGCGGTCGCTGAAGCGGGCCATGAGGGCCTTCAGGGGATCGTAGCCTTCCGCGCGGCGGTCGAAGATCAGGTCCTCGACGATCTTCCGGTCCTCGGGATCGATCTTGGCGACGGGGATCACCTTCGAGGCGTTGAAGATGGCCATGTCGAGGCCGTGCTTCACGCCGTGGTAGAGCATGAGGGCGTTGAGGATGTGGCGGGTGGCGGGATTCAGGCCGAAGCTCACGTTGCTCACGCCGAGGATGGTCATGACGCCCGGCAGCTCGGCCTTGATGAGCCGCAGGGCCTCCAGCGTCTCGATGGCAGATCCGCGGAACTCCTCGTCGCCGCTGCCCAGGGTGAAGGTGAGCGGATCGATGATGAGGTCGCCGGGATCCAGCCCGTATTCGCCCACGGCCAGGGCATAGAGGCGCTTGGCGACGTCGAGCTTCTGCCCGCGGCCCTTGGCCATGCCGCGCTCGTCGATGGTGAGCGCCACGACGGCGGCGCCGTAGGTCTTGCAGAGGCCGAGGATCGCGCGGGCCTTGGCCTCGCCGTCCTCGAAGTTGATGGAGTTGATGACGCATTTCCCCGGGGACCGCTGCAGGGCCCTTTCGATGACCGGAAACTCCGTGCTGTCGATCATGAGGGGCAGGTTGATCTGCGAGACGAGGCGGCTCAGCAGCTCGTCGGCGTCGCGCACCTCGTCGCGGCCCACGTAGGCCACGCAGAGGTCCAGCAGGTGGGCGCCCTCCCGCTGCTGCTCCTTGGCCAGGGCGATCATGCCCTCCCAGTCCTCGGCGGCCAGCAGGTCGCGGAATTTCTTCGAGCCGTTCGCATTGGTCCGCTCGCCCACGATAAGGGGCGCGGGTTCCTGGCGCAGGGCCACGCTCTGGTAGAGGCTGGCGGCGCTGCGTTCCAGCTTGGGCTCGCGCCGCGGCGGATTGAGCTTTTCAACGCCCGGGGCCAGGGCCCGGATGTGGTCGGGCGTCGTGCCGCAGCAGCCGCCGACGATGGCGAGGCCGAACTCCGAGGCCGCGTGCAGCACCTTGGGCGCAAATCCCGCGGGATCCAGCGGGTAGACCACCTGGCCGCCGCGGTTTTCCGGCAACCCCGCATTGGGCAGGCAGCTGATGCGGAAGGGGCTGGCCTCGCAGAGCGTCTGGAGGTGCTGGTGCATTTCATCGGGGCCCGTGGCGCAGTTGAGGCCCAGCACATCGATGCCCAGGGGCTCGACGCTGGTGAGTACGGCGGAGATGTCCGAACCCACCAGCAGGGTGCCCGTCGTTTCTACCGTGGCCTGCACCCAGAGGGGCACCCGCTTGTGCTTGGCGGCCATGATCTCGCGGGCGGCCCGCACGGCCACCTTGATCTGGCCCAGGTCCTGGCAGGTCTCGATGAGGATGGCATCCGCGCCGCCCTCCAGCAGGCCCTCCATCTGCACACGGTACGAGGCCAGCAGGTTCGCGTAGGTCACGTGCCCGAGCGTGATCAGCTTGGTGCCGGGCCCCACGGAGCCGATGACGAAGCGGGGGCGATCAAAGCTGCGAGCCACCTCCTTGGCGAGGGAAGCGGCCTGGACGTTGAGAGCGTAAGCCTTGTCGGAGAGCCCGAATTCGCCGAGCACCAGCGGGTTCGCGCCGAAGGTGTTGGTCTCCACCGCATCGGCGCCGGCGCGGAAGTAGCTTTCATGGATCTCGCGGATCCACTGGGGGCGCCGCTCGGTGAGCAGGTCCACGCAGCCTTCGAGCGCCGCGCCGCCGTAGTCCTCCACCGAAGGTGAGCGCGCGAAGATCTGGGTCCCCATGCCGCCGTCCAGCAGCAGCACTTTGTCATTCAGGAGGCTCTCGAGGGTGGTCATGGCTAGAGTCCGATGTAGTCGATGGCGACGTCGCCCTGCACGGTGACCTGGCAGGCCAGGCGCTGATCGGGGGACGCGTCGAGGCCCGCCAGGAAATCGCGTTCTTCGGCGCCGGGCTCGCTGCAATGCGACAGCCCTTCGGCGACGCGCACCCGGCAGGTGCCGCAGGAACCCGTGCGGCAGCCGAAGGTGATATCGGCGCCCGCGGCGTCGGCGATGCGCTGCAGCGGCGTGCCCGCGGGGGCCTCCACCAGCAGGTCTTCGAGGAGGAAGTGCACTTTCACCATGGGGTCTCCGGCTTGGGCAGCAGCGGGGCCACGAGCTCGACCTGGCCGAAGGGGGCAGAGAGCTGGAGCCCGCGGATGCGGGGGCGGATCTGTTCGATGACTTCGCGGGCGATGTCCTGGCCCTCCTTCAGCTGATCCTCGCTGCCGGGCCATTTCGCCATGCGGGCCAGCACCGTCTTCGGCACGTAGGCGCCGGGCACCTCGTTGGCCATGAACTCGGCGTTGCGCAGGCTCTTGAGGGGCCAGATGCCCGCGATGATGGGCAGGCCGCCCTTGGCGTCGAGGGACTCGGTGAAGTCGAGGAAGCGGAACAACGTCTCGGCGTCGAAGACGGGCTGCGTGATGGCCCACTGGGCGCCGGCCTCCACCTTGTAGCGGAAGCGGGCCTTCTCGCGTTCCAGGTCCGCGGCGGCGGGATTGGCGCCCACCCCCACGCTGAAAGAGGTCGGCTTGCCGATGCCGGCCCCGCCCAGATCCAGGCCCGTGTTCAGGCGCTTGAGCATGTTCACGAGGCCGATGGCGTCCACGTCGAAGACGGCCGTGGCCTGGGGGTAGGGGCCCAGCTTCGGAGGATCACCGGTGACCGCGAGGATGTTGCGCAGGCCCAGGCCCGCGGCGCCCAGCAGGTCGCTCTGCATGCCGAGCAGGTTCCGGTCGCGGCAGGCGTAGTGGAGGATCGTCTCCAGGCCCACCTGCTGTTCGATGATGAGGGCCGTGGCCAGGGCGCTCATGCGTGCCATGGCGCGGGGACCGTCGGGCACGTTGATGGCATCCACGCCCAGGGCCCGGCACTGGCGCGTCTTGGCCAGCAGCTTGTCGTACTCCATGCCCTTGGGCGGCACCAGCTCCACGGTGTGGATGAATTCGTTCTGGGCCAGCTTGAGGCTGAAGCGGCTGCGGAAGGCGAAGGGCACTTCGGGTTGGGGCTGTTCGTGGGGCTTGAGCTCGAAGCCGCTGCCGGCCTGCACGAAGGCGTGCTCCTGGCGGAAGGCGCCGCGCATGGCGCGGATGTGCGCGGGCGTGGTGCCGCTGCAGCCGCCCACGGCCCGGGCGCCCGCGGCCAGCGCACGTGAGGCGAAGCCGCCGAGGTACTCGGGGCTGGCACCGTACATCAGGCGGCCGTCGACCATGTTGGGCAGGCCCGGATTGGGCTGGAGCACGATGGGCTTGGCGGTCACGGCCTTCAGGCGCTCCAGCAGGCGCAGGTGGGGTGCCGGGCCGTTGCCGCCGATGAGGCCCACCAGATCGGCGCCCCAGGTGTCGAGCTGCTTGATGAACCAGTCGGGCTCGGCGCCGAAGAGGGCCTGGCCATCCTCGTTGGTGGTCATCAGCGCGGCGATGGGCAGGCCGCCCAGTTCCTGGACGGCGAGCAGGGCCTGGTGGATCTCGTTCAGATCCTCGAAGCCTTCGAGCACGATGAGGTCCGCGCCGGCCTCGACGAGGGGCAGGGCCTGCTCGCGGAAATAGGCCCGGGCTTCGTCGAAGGAGGTCGGTCCCCAGGGCTCGATGCGCACGCCCAGGGGGCCGATGCAGCCCGCCACCCAGGCGCGGGCGCCCTGCTGCTGGATGGCGCGTTTGGCCAATTCCACCCCGGCGCGGTTGATGGCGTCGAGCTCGGCTTCCAATCCCCGCGCCGCCAGCTTCAGGCGGCCCGCGCCCCAGGTGTTGGTGGTGAGCACCTGGGCGCCTGCGGCGAGGAATTCGCCGTGGATGGCCAGCAGCAGGTCGGGTGCCTTGAGGTTGCACTCCTCGAAGCTGCGCTGCAGCGTGATGCCGCGGTCATAGAGGGCCGTGGCCGTGCTTCCGTCGAAGAGGAAACACTCGCCCGCGTCGAGGGCTTGCTTGAAGGAAGGATGAGTCATGGGATGCCTGTGAAGGGCAGTCCATTGATCGGCATCCAGGTAGGTCTTGGTCAGTCTGAGACGTTCGGTATCTTCCCCCCGGACATGCCGGGGGCAGGAATTGGCACCTTGCTTTCGCAGGTTGCCAAGGTTTCACAGGGCCTTTCCCTCCACCTTTCTGGATAGCGTTCTTGGACTGCCAAAGATCAATCGTCCAGGATGGGGGCGACCCTGCTGGGTGTCAAGTCGCGGGCTGGCCCAAGGGCCTGAAAAGCACGCCCCTTCATGGTTTCAGGCTTTCCCAATCCTCGTAGGTGAAGAGCGCGAAGCCCGCGAAGGCCCGCTCCCGCGACAACCGGGCCTCCACCTGGCGCAGGGCCTTCTGCAGGGCGCCCTCGCCCAGGCGGCAGAAGCTGGTGTGCGCGTTCTCCGCGTCCCGCTCGCAGTGCAGGGCCAGCCCGACCACTACGGGGCGACCCAGGGCCTGGGCCGAAGCCATCGGTTCCGCGGCGCCCCGGAGGATGCCCTCCACCTGGTTGCGGTAGTCCATGAGCACCGTCTGGTCGGCGAGCAGGATGGCCCATTCGCTGAGGGGGCGCGTGCGGCCCCCGCGGCGGATGGGCCGGTCCTGCCACCAGACGGGGATGGCCACCTGAAGGGGCAGGCTTCCCGTAAGTTCGCTTCTCGCGGCCTCCAGGCAGTCCAGGTACTGGCCTGAGAGCTTGGGGGCTTCGCGTTCCCAGTCAGGCAGGGCGTGGGGTTCCACGTCCAGTTGCAGGGCCGCCAGGCGGGCCCGACCCGCGCGGGCCCGGGCCTGGTCGAAGTCGCGTACGGCGCGCAGGGCCTCCAGGAGCGCCGCGCGCTGGCCAGGGCGGGTCCAGGCCGCGCGGCCCAGCACGAGGCTGACGCGGAGGCCCCGGTCCTGCGCGGCATCGAGCAGGCGTCCGAGCGCTTCGGCGCGACCCGGCAGCAGGTCCGCGCCGCCCAGGTAGAGCTCGCGCACGCCGCGCCGGGCGGCGAAGGCGAAGAAGGCCCGCTGCGCCGCTTCTGAACCCGCCAGGTCGCGGTACGACCACAGGGCCAGGGGCGGCTGATCCGCGCGCCGGGGTTCGGGCGTGGGGTGGCCGCAGGCCAGGAAGCAGGCCACGAGCGCCAGGGCGGCGATCCGTCGAAGCTGGCTGCTGGCGGGCATGTGACTGAGGTTAACAGCAACCTTGACGCCCCTTCATGGGCGTCCTGAAATGAAGAGCGGCTCTCCTCCGGCGAGAACTCGCCCCAAGCGGAACCTCCCCTTCGAAGGCACAGGATGAGCACACCCTTTTTCAGGATCCTCGGCTCCGTGACGGTGCTGTCGGTCTGCTATTGGGGTTTGTACCTGCGGCCACGGCATCAGCCCGTGGTGCTGGCGGAAGAGGCCGAGGGGCTGTCGGCGGACGAGGCGGGGCAGCTTCAGGAGCGCCTGACCGGGTTGATGCGGGGGCGGCGCTTCGAGGAGGCGCAGCCGCTGGCGGAAGCCATGGTGAAGGCCTTTCCCGGCAACCCGATCTACCTGCGTCGCGCGGCGGAGATCCAGGGCGAATTGGGGCATCCGGCCGAAGAGGCCGAGGCCTGGGAGCGCTTCCTGAGGGTGTCGCCCACCCCAGGCGAAGCCTTTCCCGCGCTGCTGAACGCCTACCGCAAGCTGGGCCGGACCCGCGCCGCCATCGACGCCTGCGAGCGGGCGGTGGCGCTGGAACCCACGAATGCGGAGCTGCTGTTCTACCTGGGGCGAGCCTACGAATTCGGAAAGGCCTACCCGAAGGCGAGGGAGGCCTACCGGCGGGCCTGCGAGCTGCGGTCGGGCAATTCCGACGCCACGGCCGGCTGGGGCCGCATGGAGGTCTTCATCGGCGACCCGGCCCGGGCGATCCAGCTCGTCGAGCAGGTGCTGGCGCGCCGCCCCGACGACGCGGACTGCCTGCTGGTGCATGGGATGGCGCTGCGCCAGCAGGGCCAGTACGCCCGGGCCAAGGTTTCGCTCGAACGGGGACTCAAGCTCCACCCGGGCTACGGCGATTTCATGCTGGTGCTGGGCGGCATCGCGGAATCCGAAAACCATCCCGCCGAAGCGCGCGCCTGGTACGACCGCTACCTCGCGCAGAACGGCGAAGATGCTGAGGTCCGCGCCCGGCGGGACCGCCTTGCGGCACAGGAGCGGAAATGAAGGCGCGCCTCGGACAGACCTTCGCCCGGGCCGGCCTGCTTCTGCTCTGCGTCCTGAGCGGTGCCTACGCCCTGCTGGCCTACATCCCCTTCACCTACCAGGCGGTGATCAAGTTCCCCATGGTGAGCTGGATTCCCGCCTTCGTGCGCCTGCATCCATGGCTGCTCCTGCTCCTCACCGGCCTCAACCTCGGCATGGATCTTCGGCGCTGGTGGGGCCCCGGGGGCTCCACCGCTCGTCGGGCCTTCAGTCTGGGGGCAGCGCTGTTCGCCCTGGCCGTGCTCCTGCGAACGCCGCTGCGGACCATCCAGAACGATACGGGCAGCCTCTTCTGGGCCGTGGCCTTCCTGGCGCTCCCCTTGTGGCTGCTCCTGCTGGACGCGCGGTCCGCCTGGGAGGGCACCTCATGGACTTCGCGCCCCCGGGACGATGCGCGGCGCCTCTTTCTCGCGGCGCTGACGGCTGGCCTGCTGGCGGCGCTGCTGTTTCCGGTCTTGGCCTGGCTGCGCCTCGGCCCGCCGGATCCCAAACCCACGCTGGAGGGCTTGGCCCTGGTGTGGGGCTGGGGCCTCTTCGCCCACCTGCTGGTCTTCCTCGGGGCCGCTGCCCTGCTCATGGGGGTGCTCGGCCTGGGCCAGATGTTCATCTGGTCCTGGGTGGAACCCGCCCTCCTGGCCGCCCTCGTCGGGGCCGCGCTCACGCGGTTCCTGTTGGCGGTGGTGTTTTCGCCCATCGCCTTCGGAGGGCCGGCGGCCCTGCTGGTTGCCGCCCTGCTGGCGGCCCTGGTCCTGGCCTTCCTGGCGGGCCTGGTGCCCGGCCTGCAACCCCTCGAGCCCGGTGCGGAAAGTGCGCTGGACCTGGCCCTGCGCCCCCTGATCCGGCTCCTGCGGGGGCGCCCCTTCCGGACGGCGGGCCTTCTCGCGCTCCTCGCCGCGGGCGCCGGGTTCGCGCTGGGGCGGGCGGCGGTCTTCGACTGGAACTTCCTCTTCCAGAAGACGCTCGTCGTCGCGGCCTCTGCGCTGGGTTTCGTCTGCCTCTACGCCGCCTTCTCCCCCGGCCGCCCGAAGGTCCTCTGGGTCTGGGCCGTGATCCTCGTTCCCGTGATCACGATGAATGTCTTCCTCGCCTTCGACGAGGTGCTGGTGGCGCGCAGCGGCGCCTTCGCCGAACGGCGGCTGGGGGCGCTGCTGGATCAGGAGGCGGGCCGGGATGTCTCCGTGCGCCTGCTTCGCGAGGCGCTGTCACCCCTTCGCCAGGCTCAGCAGACCATCTACCGGATCCTGCAGAAGAACAGCAACATCCCCCACGACGTCCGGACGGATCCCGTGGAGATCCAGCACGTCGAGCGCCTGGCGCCCGCCCCGGGGCCCAAGCCCGACATCTTTATCTTCGTGGTGGACAGCCTGCGCCGCGACTACCTCGGCGCCTACAACCCCAAGGTGCGCTTCACGCCCCACCTGGACCGCTTCGCCGCCGAATCCTTCGCGCTGCCCCGCGCCTTCACGCGCTACGGCGCCACGGGCCTTTCAGAGCCCTCCATCTGGACCGGCTCGCTCATGCTGCACAAGCAGTACATCACGCCCTTCCATCCCATGAACAGCCTGCAGAAGCTGCTGGAGGCGGACGGCTACCAGGGGCTCATCTCCATGGATTCCATCATGGACGTCGTGGTGAAACCGGGCCCCTGGATGAAGCCCCTGGACCCGGGCGTGAGCACGCAGGACCTGCGCCTTGGCGCGAGCCTGCAGAAGCTGGAGGCGGCGCTTCAGGCGCGGGGCTCGGATCCGCGTCCCCTCTTCGTCTACAGCCAGGCCCAGGACATCCACATCTCGGTGATCAACCGGGAAGGGCAGGACGTGGTGGGAACCGGCGACTTCAAGGGCTTCTACGCCCCCTACGCCAGCCGGGTCGCGCGGGTCGACGCGGCCTTCGGCCGCTTCATCGCCTTCCTGAAGGCCTCGGGCCGCTTCGAAAACAGCCTCATCATCTTCACGGCGGACCACGGCGACTCGCTGGGCGAGGAGGGCCGCTTCGGCCACGCCTACACGCTGTTCCCGGAGATCGTGCGCATCCCTCTGCTGATCCACCTGCCCGAATCCATGAAGGCGGGTCTCAAGCTTGATTCCGAAGCCCCGGCCTTCCTCACGGACCTCACGCCCTCGCTCTACTACCTGCTGGGCCACCGCCCCGTCCGCGTGGACCGGGCCCTGGGCCGCCCGCTCTTCACGGCCACGCCGGAAGAGCAGATCCCCTACCGGCAGGACCACTACCTGCTCGCCTCCAGCTACGGCGCGGTGTTCGGCATCCTCGACGGCGCCGGCAGGCAGCTCTACATCTCGGACGGCGTGAACTTCGCGGACCACCTCTACCGCCTGGACGCCGCCGCCGCCGGCACGCCCCAATCCCTCAGTGGCGGGCAGAAGGCCCGATACGACAAGATGATTCTCGATGACATCGACCTGGTGAACCGGTTCTACCAGTTCAAGCCGGATCACTGAGGGGGGCCCATGTTCGCGATGCGCGGCTTGCAAGGAAGCGCCGGAATGAGGCTGGGGCTGGCGGCCCTGGCGGTGCTGCCCCTGCGGGCCGCGGAGGACCCGGACGCGCTGTTCTTGAAGGCGCGCAGCCTGCCCAAGGAGCGGCGGGAGGAAGCCAAGGCCCTCTGCCGGAAGGCCCTGGAGCGCAGCCCGGACTACCACGACATCCGCATCCAGCTCGCGCGCTACTGCGCCTGGGACAGCCAGTACGACGAGGCCCGCCGCGAGATCCAGACCGTGCTCACCCGCAGCCCGCAGAACGCCGAGGCCCGCGAGGCCGCCATCGACATCGAGGTCTGGTCCGATCATCCCCACGCGGCGCTCCGCCTCTGTGAAGAAGGCCAGGCGAG
The DNA here is from genome assembly GCF_030268085.1 of Geothrix limicola. Classification (GTDB taxonomy): domain Bacteria; phylum Acidobacteriota; class Holophagae; order Holophagales; family Holophagaceae; genus Geothrix; species Geothrix limicola. Next base: position 365,093 of record NZ_BSDE01000002.1, on the reverse strand, counting down.
GGACGCGAAGAACCCCCTCTGGCCCTACCGGCGGGCCCGGGTGCTCAAGTCGCTGAACGACCTCCCGGGCGCCTACGCGGCCGTTCAAAGCGCCCTGCTGCTGGATCCCGATCATCAGCCCTCCCGGCTCCTGCGGGATGATCTGAAGGAGTTGCTGCAGCGCTCCAAGGTGACGCTGGACGTGGCCTACGAAACCTACGACAAGACCTTCGACCCCTGGAAGACCGTGTCCATGAGCCTCGGGCACCGCTTCGATCTGGGCACGGCAATCCTCCGGGTCAACCGCGTGCAGCGCTTCGATACCTGGGGCACCCAGGTGGAGGCCGACGCCTATCCCCACCTGGGCGAAGGCACGTACGCCTACCTGAACGCGGGCCATTCGGAGCACAGCATCTTCCCCCGCTCGAGCTACGGCGCCGAGCTGTACCACAACTTCCCCGCGGGCATCGAGGCCTCGCTGGGGCTGCGCCACCTCGTCTTCAGCGAGGGCGTCACCATCTACACAGGGTCCCTCAGCAAGTACCACGGCAACGGGCTCTACAGCCTGCGGCTCAACAGTACGCCCAGCGCCGTCGGCTCCTCCCTCTCCGGTGCCCTGTCGGCGCGGCTCTACCAGGAGGACGCCGATACCTACTTCACGGCCTCGGTGGGTCTGGGGGTGTCGCCGGACCAGCCGGCCTGGTCCGCGGAGATCCTCCGCCTCCGCTCCCGCAAGGCCTCGCTGGGTTTCCAGAAGCGGCTGGACCGCGCCTGGATCCTGTCGGGCAGCGCGGGCTGGGAACGCCAGGAGGTCTTGGCGGGCCTCTACCGCACCCACTGGACCTACGCCATGGGTGTCGAACGGCGCTTCTGAACTCCCCGGCGGGCAGCTCATTTGTGACGGACGTGGGCCCGCGCCGGCGCGAGGCTCCAGGATCGCTCTGATAGAGTGAAACATGGGAAGAAATTGGGCTGAAGGCACGACAGTCCTAGCCGTGGAGGACGACATCCTCACGGCCAAGCTGATCCGTGCCCGGCTGGAACTGGAGGGCCTCCGGGTGCTTGAGGCCCGCAACGGGCGGGAGGGGCTGGAGCTCCTGAAATCCGAAGGGGCGGACCTGATCAGCACCGACCTCATGATGCCCGCCATGGACGGCTACCGGCTCATCCGGGAGATCCGCGAACTGCCGCCGCCCCTGGGGCACCTTCCCGTGCTGGTCCTTTCCGTCAATTCCGGCGAGGACGACATGGTCCGCTGCCTCGCGGCCGGGGCGGACGACTACGTGCTGAAGCCGCTTTCTCCGCAGGTCTACATCGAAAAGCTCTGGCGCCTGTACCTGCGTTCCCGGAGATAGCCCATGACCTGGCTGACTCCGGAGGCCTGGCTGGGGCTGCTGATGTGGGCGCTGGGCATCCTCACGGTCCAGCTGCTGCTGATGCTCGTCGCCGGGGGCTGGATGCAGATCCGCCACAAGCGGTGGAACCGCCTGCGCATCGCCTGCCTGCAGAAGTGGGAAAACGACATCGTGCACTACCTCTACGGCGGGGACCGCGATGCCCGCCGCTTTGGGGTGCTCGACCCCGCAGAGCGGCGCTTCTTCATCCCCTTTCTCCTGCGCGTGCTGGGCACCCTCGCGGGCAGCGAGGGCCAGGCCGTCCGTGAGCTCTATCACGAGCTCGAGCTGCACAAGGGCCTGGGCAGGCGCCTGGGCTCCCGGCGCCAGAAGCGGCGGGCCATGGCGGCCCTCGAGGTGGGCAGCTTCCAGGTGGAGGCGCACTACGATCGCCTGAGAGGGCTGCTGGAGGATCCCGTGCCCCACGTGGCCCACGCGGCGGCGCGGGGCCTGGGCAACACGCAGCGCATGGAATACGCCGAGCCGGTCCTGAAGTGGGTGCTCCACCAGGAGGTGTTCCAGCGCGAACGGCTCCTGTGGATCCTCGAAAGCTTCGGTGTCGGCTTCATGCGCTGGATGGAGGCCCGCCTGGATGCGGCGCCCGAGCGGAACACGGACGAGTGGATGATCTACGCCATGCTCGCCGCCTCCACCCGCCACGTGGAAGACCCCACGCGTCTGGTGGCCCTGCTGGAGGCCGACAGCACCGAAGTCGCCGCAGCGGGTCTCAAGGCGCTGGGGGCGCTGGGCAGCCCCGAAGTGTTGCCCCATGTGCTGCCCCTGGCCGCACATACTTCCTGGATCATCCGCGCCCAGGCCGCCAAGGCCATCGGCATCCTCGCGGGGCCGGGCGGCCTGCCTATCCTGCTGCAACTGATCTGCGACCCCCGCTTCGAGGTGCGCCGGAACGCCGCCCAGGCCCTCTTCCGCATGGGGCCCGCGGGCGTGGAGGCCCTGCGTGTGGTGGCGGACGATCCGCACGAGGATCCCTTCGCACGGGACCTGGCCCGCGAGCACCTCCAGTGGCTCGATCCCATGGGGGCCGCGTGATCGACCGCCTTCTGACCACCCTGCTCCTGATGAACCAGTGGGGCATCCTGCTCTACTTCCTGGCCATGAACGTCACGCACTTCGTGCTGATCATCCGCGCCTACCTGGCCACCCGGCGCTACCTGGACGAATCCGAAGTGGACCAGATGGAGGACTACTTCGACAGCATCCACGTCAAGCCGATCACCCTCATCTGTCCCGCCTACAACGAGAGCGGCGGCGTCGTGGCCTCGGTGAACAGCCTGCTGGGCCTGCGCTATCCGGAATTCCAGGTGGTGGTGGTCAACGACGGATCGAAGGACGACACCCTCGACAAGCTCATCGAGGCCTTCCGCCTGCGCCCCTCGCATCGCGTGATCCGCCAGACCCTGCCGAGCGCGCCGGTCCGTTGCGTCTACGAAAGCGCCTTCCTGCCGCGCCTGGTGGTGGTGGACAAGGAGAACGGCGGCAAGGCCGACGCCCTCAACTGCGGCCTGAACGTGGCGGCCTACCCGCTGGTCTGCTGCATGGACGGCGACAGCCTCCTGGAACACGATGCCCTGCTGCGCGTGACGCGGCCCTTCCTGGATCGTCCCAATGTCGTAGCCACGGCCGGCGTCATCCGCCCCCTCAACGGGTGCAAGGTCACGCCCATGGGCATCCGCGGCATCCACATGCCCGAGAACTGGCTGGCCCGCATGCAGGTGGTGGAGTACCTGCGCTCCTTCCTGTTCGGGCGCATGGGGCTTTCAGACTTGGGCAGCCTCTTCATCGTGAGCGGCGCCTTCGGTGTGTTTCGCAAGGACCTGCTGATGGAGGTCGGCGGCTTCCACAAGACCATCGGCGAGGACTTCGAGCTGGTGGTGCGGCTGCATCATCACCTGAAGGCGCAGGGGCGACCCTACCAGGTGGTGATGGTGCCCGATCCCGTCTGCTGGACCGAGGTGCCCGAGGATGCCGGCACCCTCAAGCGCCAGCGGAACCGCTGGCAGCGCGGCCTCCTGGATTCCCTGTGGATCCACCGGGAGATGTGGTTCAACGCCGAATTCGGGCGCATCGGCCTCTTCTCCATGCCCTACTTCCTCGTCTTCGAGGCCGCGGCCCCGCTCATCGAAACCCTGGGCTACGGCTTCTTCTTCTACGCCCTCTACCAGGGCCGGGTGCACGGTCCCTTCGCCCTGGCCTTCTTCTGCGTCGCGCTGCTGCTGGGCGTGGTGAACAGCCACGTGGCCATCCTGCTCGAACAGATCACGAACCACCCCTACCAGAGGCTTCGCGACTGGGCCGTGCTGCTGCTCTGCGGCATCCTGGAGAACTTCGGGTTCCGCCAGCGGACCCTCCTCTGGCGGCTCAAGGGCATCCTCGACTGGTACCGCGGCAAGGAGGGCTGGGGCCATATGAAGCGCAAGGGCATCGCCTCCTGAGGCGGTCCTCCTACCAGGCCAGCAGGCGCTCGACCTCGACCCGCACGCGCGCCGCGCTGGGCAGACAGGCGGCCTCCAGGGGCGGGCTGGCGGGCGTGGGCGTGTCCGTTGCGCCCACGCGGCACACGGGTGCGTCCAGCCAGGAGAAGCAGGTCTCGCCGATGCGCGCCGCCAGCTCGGCGCCGGGGCCGTAGGTGGCGGGCGCCTCCGTGAGCACGAGCACGCGGTGGGTGCGCTGGGCGAGGCCTGCGATGGCCGCGTCGTCCAGGGGCCAGAGCGTGCGCAGGTCCAGCACGGCGACGTCCAGGCCTTCCACGGCTTCCAGGGCCACGTGCTGGGCGGCGCCGTAGGTGATGATGCAGGCCGAGGCGCCATCCTTGCGCAGGGCGGCCTCGCCGAGTCGCGCCGTGGGGGCCTCATCCCACTGATCTTTGAGGCGGCGGTAGAGGTGCTTGTGTTCGAAGACCAGCACGGGATCGGGATCGTCGATGGCGGCGCGGAGCAGGGCGTAGGCGTCGCGCACGGTGCCCGGCGCCACGACCTTCAGGCCGGGGCTGCCGAGGAAGTGGCCTTCGGGGTTCTGGCTGTGGAAGGGCCCGCCGCCGTTGCCGCCGCCGCTGGGGCCGCGGAACACGGCGGGCACGGAGGCGCCCCAGCGCCAGTGGGCCTTGGCCGCGAAGTTCACCATGAGGTCGGACGCCAGCAGCGCGAAATCCATGAACTGGAATTCCGCCACGGCCTTCTGCCCCATGAGCGCCGCGCCGATGGCCGCGCCCGCGATGGCCTGCTCGGAGATGGGCGTGTCGATGACGCGGTCCGCGCCGAAGCGCGCCAGCAGGCCTTCGGTCGCGCGGAAGGCCCCGCCGTAGACGCCGATGTCTTCGCCCAGGCAGCACACGCGGTCATCGGCTTCCATGGCGTCGAAGAGGGCTTGGCGGACGGCTTCGACGTAGGTGCCCGAGAAAGCGCTCATGCGCCCGACTCCGGCAGGTCCTCCACCAGCAGGCCCCGCTCCTCCAGCCAGGCGTCGTTGAAAATGCTGCTGAGGTAGCGGCCCGCGCCGTCGGGGAACACGGTGACGATGCGCGCGGGATGGTCCATGGGGCCGAGGTGTTCCGCCACCTGCAGCAGCGCCCACAGGGCCGCGCCGCTGGATCCGCCGCCGAGGATGCCCTCTTCGCGAACGAGCCGGCGTGCGTAATGAAAGGCCTGTCGGTCCGTCACCTGGAGCATGTCGTCGACGACGTCGAACTCCATGGTGGGGATGAGGAATTCGTCACCCAGGCCCTCCACCCTGTAGGGCCCGGCCTTGGGGTTCTTCTCGCCGTGGAAGTGGGGCGAGAACACGGAGCCCACGGGATCCACCGCGATCACCTTGATCCTGGGATCCTTCTCCTTCAGGTAGCGGCCCACGCCGCCGATGGTGCCGCCCGTGCCTGCGCCCGCCACGAAGACGTCGATGCGGCCCTCCATCTGCTCCCAGATCTCGGGGCCCGTGCCCGCGTAGTGGGCGGCGTTGTTCTCGCGGTTGCCGTGCTGGTCGGGGAAGTAGCAGTTCGGCGTTTCGCGGGCCAGGCGCGGCGTGATGTTGTTGTAGCTGTCCGGATGCTCGGGGGGCAGGCTCGTGTCCACCTTGTGCACCAGCACGCCCAGGGCCAGCAGCTGGTTCAGCTTCTCCTGGCTGATGGTGTCACGCACGACGACCTTCAGCTTGTAGCCCTTCTGGATGGCCATGAGCGCGAGGCCCATGGCCGTGTTGCCCGAGGAGTTCTCGATGATCATGTCGCCGGGCTTCAAGCGCCCGTCGCGCTCTGCGGCCTCGATCATGTACCTCGAGATGCGGTCCTTGCTGCTGCCCATGGGATTCATGAATTCGAGCTTGGCGAAGGCCTCCACCGGAAGGTGTTCGACGACGCGGCGCAGCCGAACCAGGGGCGTGTTGCCGATGGCCTCCAGAACACTGCCGCAGGGCTTCCGGTAATGCATGGGGATCCTCCAAGGGTCAGTATGACCGGAGGCCCTATGGATACGGTCTGGACACGGATGAAAGAGGATCTGGAGTGGGCTGGGCGAGCCCCGGGCACGGTCTCGATCTACCTGCACGCGGCGAAGGCCTTCGCGCGCTTCCACCGCTGCAGCCCCGCCCGCATGGGGCAGGCCCACGTCCGGGCCTGGATCGCCCACCTGCGCCAACGGGGCACCCTTCCGGATCGTCTGGCCCAGCACTGCTCGGCCCTGGCCTTCCTCTTCCGGAAGACCCTGGGCCGCCCCGCGGCCGTCTCCTTCTTCTGCCACCGCCGCATTCCGGTGCGACTGCCCCAGCTCCTCAGCCTGGAGGAGGTGGCGGCGCTGATCGGACACCTGCAGGGGGACGTGATGCCCACCTTCGTCCGCACCCTCTTCGCCACGGGTCTGCGGATCCGGGAGTGCTGCCGGCTCAGGATGGAGGATGTGGACGCAGCCCGGGGCGTGCTGCACCTTCGGACCACCAAGGGGGGCCGGGAACGGCTGGTGCCCCTCTCGCCCAGCCTGGCGGAGGAACTCACGGTGTATCTTCGGAACGTTTCGCCCCAGGGCCCCTGGCTCTTCGGGTTCCGCCCGGGCCATCCGCCCAGCCCCGACCATGCCCGGAAGCGGCTCAAGCGCGCCGTCAAGGCGGCAGGCATCGCCAAGCGCGTGACGCCGCACCTCCTGCGACACACGTACGCCACCCTGTTGCTGGATGCAGGTACCGATCTGCGGGTGATCCAGGCGGTGCTGGGCCATCGCAGCCTGGCCAGCACGCTTCGCTACACCCAGGTGAGCACGCGGCTGCTGGCCCAGGTGCCCGACGTGCTGGCCCTGCTTCCGCAGACTTAGCTGGAACGCGGTTCCTGAGCAGGGGGTCTGACGATGGTGCGGGACCTCGGATTCCGGCCTTTTCCCCCGTTAGACTGATCCCATGCTGTCCTCCTTAAGAATCCAGAACCTGGCCCTGGTGGAAGACCTGTCCCTGGAGTGGGGGCCGGGCTTCACGGTGCTCACGGGCGAAACCGGCGCGGGCAAGTCCCTGCTGGTGGATGCGCTTTCGCTGCTGGTGGGCGCCCGGGGCGACGGCGAACTGGTGCGCCACGGCTCGGACCGCGCCACGGTGGAAGGCGTGGTGGAGGGCCGTTTCGAGGCCTGGCAGGCCTTCTTGGCGGAGCGTGGCCTGCCCGAGGAACAGCCCGTCGTGCTGCGCCGCGAAGTGGGATCGGGCCGCAGCCGCGCCTGGATCAACGGTGCCAGCTGCGCCCTGGCGGACCTGCGCGACGCGGGCCGCCTCTGGATGCGCCTCACCAGCCAGCACGACCATCAGTCGCTGCTCGGTGAAGAGCGGCACCTGGTCCTCGTCGACGAGGTGCTGGGGATCGAACCCAGCCTCGACGCGGAGGCCGCGGCCGTGCGGGAGGCCGAAGCGGCCCTGAAGGCGCGCCGCCGCAGCGAGGCCGAGCGCGCCCAGCGGCTGGAGCAGCTGGCCGAGGCCCTGGCGGACCTGGACAAGCTGGCCCCCAAGCCCGGCGAGTGGGCCCAGCTCAAGGAGGACCGCGAACCCCTGCGCCACGCCGTGCATCTGGAACAGGCCTTTCGCGAGGCGGCCGAGGCCCTGCACGACGGCGTGCCCAAGGTCGAGCTGGCCCACAAGGCTCTCATGCGCGCCGTGGCCCACTGGCCCGACGCTGTGGCCGAGCAGGACCGGCTGCGCTCGGCGGTGCTGGAGCTGGAGGACCTGCTGGCCCTGGCCCAGGACCAGGCGCTGCGCTGGTCCCAGGCGGGCGCCGATCGCATCGAGGCCATGGAGGCGCGCCTCGCCCAGTACGAGCGTCAGGCCCGCCGCCACCGCTGCGAGCCCGAAGAACTGCCCGCCCGGCAGCAGGCCCTGAAGGAAGAGCAGCGCTCCCTCCTGGCGGGTGACGCGCCCATCAAGGAGCTGGAGGCGGCGCTGAGCCGCGTCGCCGAGACCTACCGCAAGGGGGCCGAGGCTCTGCACGCCCGGCGCACGGCGGCCATCCCCAAACTGGAGGCCGAGGTGCAGAAGCGCCTCGCGCGCCTGGGCATGAAGGGCGCGCGGATCCAGCTGCGCCTGTCGCTGGCGGAGGAATCCGGCAGCCCGGTCGAGCAGAGCGGGCGACCCGTGCGCGTGGCGGCCCAGGGGTTCTCGGCCCTGGCGATCTGGATCGAACCCAACCCTGGCGAGGGTTTCCGCCCCCTGGCCAAGATCGCCTCGGGTGGCGAATTGAGCCGTCTGATGCTGGCCCTCGTGGGGGCCGGACTCGCGTTGGGTGCGGGCGTGCGCGATGGGCTGACCCTGGTGCTGGACGAAGTGGATTCGGGCCTGGGCGGCGAAACGGCCCTGGCCGTGGGCAAGGCCGTGGCCGAACTGGGCCGGGCCCACCAGGTGCTGGCCGTGACCCACCTGGCCCAGGTGGCGGCCCGGGCGGACCGCCACGGGAGGCTGGAGAAGGAGACCGAAGGGGGCCGCACCCGCAGCGCCCTGGCCTGGGTGGCGGGGGAATCGCGCAATCGCGAGCTGGCGCGACTGTTGTCGGGCCATCCGGACCGCGCCGAGGCCCTGGAGCACGCGAAAGTGCTGCTGGAGGGATAGAATCCGAGCCTCTTCCGATTCGGAAGATCTCCTCATGAATGGGATTGCCGGGATCAACCTTCCCGGGCGCCGGCTGGTCCATCCTGGGTGGGCAATCGCCTTCCAGATGCGTACGCTGTGAAAGCCGTCCAAACACCAAATGGTTGTCCGGCCAGCCTGTGAAGGGAACCCCATGCGCATGACATCCCGGTTGTGGCTCCCCGCTCTTTTGGGCGTCCTCCTGGGCTGCGGAGGCGGCAGCCACAGCAGCGCGCCACTGCCCACCTTCCACGTGGAGACGGCGGCCCTCACCCTGCCCGTTCCACCGGCGAGCAACGTGGACGCGGCCAACAAGTACTACCCCAGCCCCTACTCCGGCACCGCGACCTTCACGGTAAGCCGGGATCCCGGGTTCACGGGCGCCGTGACGCTGGCGCTGGACACGACCAAGCTGCCCACCGGAGTGAAGGCGGCCTTCGCCAACACCGTGATCGCCAGTGATGCCACCACGGCGGTGCTGAGCGTGCAGGCCGGTTACCCGGATCCTGCGGACACCACCTTCACCAAGCAGATCTATCCATCGCTGGGCACCTACGACCTTCCCGTTACGGCCTCGGCCTCCGGGGTCCCGAACGCCACGGTGAACCTCAGCCTCAAGCTCGTCACGGAGCCGGCCGATTTCGGCCTCTCCCTGTGCAGCGCGGACGGGGCCTCCTTCAACGACCTCACCACCCTCAGCATGCCGGCCGGGGCACCCTTGACGGAAACCTTCATGGCCTACTGGGCCCTCGGCACGTTCTCCGCGCCCTACGGCCCCGTCGCTCTCAGTGTGCAGGGTGTGTCCCCGGGGCTGAGCGTGGGCCTGGACACCAGCTCCGCCACGCTGAACGACGTGCACACCATGACCATCACCGCCCAGCCGGGGCTGGCGGCGGGCACGTATTCCTTCCTGCTCACGGGCAGCTACCTGGGCCTGACCCGCAGCATGCCGGTGCTGGTGACCTACAGTCCCTCGCCCTTCTCGTTGCAGCCGGCCCTGAGTTCAACGGGGACGCTCGCGCAGGGGCAAGCCCTCGCCTTCCCTTGCTACCTCTGGCACAACGATGCCTATTTCGGCACCACCACCCCTGCGGATGGCACGGATCCGCTCTACGTCGGATCGACCGAACTCAGCGTGTCCGGCAACCCCGCGGGCCTCGCGGTGGGCTTCGCCAATGCCAATCCCACGGGTTTGGCCTCGGTGCCCCTTCAGATCAGCGCTGCTTCCAGCCTGGCCCCGGGTTCCTATCCCGTGACTCTCCAGGCGACGCGGGTGGGCGCGACGACGACCGTGCCGGCGGCGCCCCTCGTGCTGACGGTGAACGTGACCGACGCCAGCGCCTCGCCCACCCTGTGGATCCAGAACGTGGAGTGGGGCCAGAGCGTCGTATCGCCGCATGTGCGCCTGGTGGGCGGGAAGCCGGCGCTGCTGCGTGTGCACCTGCTGGCGGACCGGGCAGGCGTGACGGCGCCCGTCGTGACGGCCACGATCAGGAGCCAGGGCGGTGCGACCCTGGATAACCGGACCCTTCAGGGCCCTGCGACCGTCCCCACGACCATCCTGGAGGGGGACCTGCCCAGCGCGAGCCGGGCCTCGGGATCTACGTACACGGTCATCCTTCCGGCCGCCGACATCCAGCCCGGCATGCAGGTGACGGTCCAGGCCGGCGCGCTCAGCCAGACCCTCAGTCCTTCTGTCGATCCGGGCACCACCCTCAACCTGACGGTGGTTCCGGTCTACTGCCAGGGCGTGGCGCCCGTGCTTCCGGCGGACAGCGTGATGAGTCGGGAACTCTCGGCCTTCTGGCCCGTCCAGGGCGTGACGATCACGCACCACGCACCCTACACCACGTCGACCGTGATCCCCCAGCCCAGCACCAATCCGCTCACGGATACCAGTGGAGATGGCTGGGGCCAGCTGCTGAGCGAGATGGCGACCCTCCGCCTCGTGGATGGGAGTTCCGCGAACTACTACGGATTCTTCAATCCCGGGCTCAAGCGGGGATTCACCCAGTCCATCGCCGGCATCTCCCTGCTGGGCGACGGCACGGGCATCGGCGTCGACGAAACCACCGCGGCGCTGTTCCAGAACGATGATCCGGGGCTGGATCTGGCCACGACCGTGATGGTCCACGAGGAGGGCCACGCGTTCAACCTGAACCACGCCCCGGCCGGCGGGGCAGGGGCTCCCCAGCTGAACTACCCCTATGCGGGTGCCGCCACGGGAAGCTGGGGCTTCGACCCGGTGTCTCAGGCGGCCTACGATCCGGCCGCCACCTTCGACATCATGAGCTATGCCTCGAACCCGCACTGGGTCTCGGACTGGGACTACGTGAACGCCCTGGGCTTCCTGGGCGAGAAGGAGAAGACCCCCGTGGGCCTCGGCAGCCTCGTCGCCGCCGCACCCCTCAGCGAGCAGTGGGTCATCAGCGGCGTGGTCCGGCCCGATGGGCAGGTGCACCTGTCGCCCCTCGTACGGGTTGCCTGTGTCCCGGCGCCACCCCGGGCTGGGGACCTACATCTCGTCCTGACCTCGGCGACCGCCAGCCGCACCGTGGCTTTCTCCGCCACCCAGGTGCCGGACCTGGCTCCGGGCTACCGCCATTTCGCCTTCACGGTGCCGGCCTCCGAGGAACTGGTCCGCGTCGATGTTCCCGCGACCGCAGGCAAGACCTCCTCCCGCCGATCGAGCCTGCAGAGCCTGCCGCTGCGTGCCCAGATGGTGGCCGCCTCGGTCCAGGACGGCAGCCTCGTGGTGCGGGAATCCGACGGGACGCTGCACCTGGAGTGGGATGCCCTGGCCCACCCCTTCGTGAGCGTCCTTCACGAAGGGACCCGCCGGACCACCCTGGGACTGAATCTCTCGGGCGGCTCCGCCGACCTCCCCTTGGATGGGGTTCCTTCGGGCGGACAGTTCGTCATCCATTTTTCGGATGGCCTGAACGCCGTCATCCACAACGTTCCACGGGGGCCTAAGCCCTAAGCACCTTGCGCCTCAGGTCGGCACGCCCGGACTTGAACCGAGCCGAGGGACTCCAGGTTGTGATCCGCGTATTTCGGACTAATCAGTATGATTTATGGTCCGCCGGAGTCCCCATGTCCTTCCTTCGCATCCTGCCCGCCCAGTTCTCCCTGCTGCTGCTCGCCGCCCTGTTCATGCGCCTGGGCCTGCCTCTGGTCATGATCGTGCCCCTGACCCTCATGCTGATGCTGGCGCTGCTGGTGCCCTGGCCCGAGGTGCGCGGGCTGATGACGGTGGCGCTCGGATTCGGATCGCTCATCTGGGGCTTCATGACCTGGCTGCGGGTGCAGGAGCGCCTGGCCTACGGGGAGCCCTGGTCGCGCCTGGCGGGGATCCTGGCGGCGGTGGCCCTGTTCACGGCCTGGTCGGGCAGGCTCGTCTGGCGCAGTCGTAGGGCTTATGCGCCGAGTTCCGCGGCCCCGGATTCCTCGATGGCCTAGGTTTCCTGCAGAGCCAAAAGAAACAGGGCCGCCAAATGGCGGCCCTGTTTCTTGGAACGGATCCAGGCTACTGGACCTTGACGCTCACGTCGTCGAGGACGAAGGAGGTCTGGAGGCTGCTGTCTTCGGAACCGAGGAACTTCAGCGTCACGGTCTTGCCCTTGTAGGCGCTGAGGTCGAAGGTCTTCTGGGCATAGCCGGTGGCCTTGTTCAGGTTCGAGTAGGTGGCCAGGGTGGTGGTCGTGGTGCCGCTGATGACCTGCACCTTCATCGTGTCATAGGCGGTGGTGGTGGTGGTCTCCGCCGTGTCGATGTGCAGCCAGAAGGTCAGCGTGGCCGAGGTGGCGGTGCTGGGGATGGCGATGGACTGGGAGAGGTTTTCGGAAGAGGTGCTTCCATTGCCCTGCAGCCAGGCGTTCTTGGTGCCCGAGTGGGCGGGCTGGCCGCTCCAGGTGTTGATGTCGCCCGTATTGCCGCTCCAGCCCGTGACGCCGGATTCGAAGCCGCCGTTGGTGATGAGCTCGGTGGTGGTGCCGGGGGCGCTGACGGTGACGGTGGCCGTGGCGGACTTGGTGGTATCCGCCTGGCTGGTGGCCTTCACGTGGTAGGTGCCAGCCGTGGTGGGCGCGGTGTAGAGACCCGAGGTGGACACGCTGCCGCCGCCGGCTTCCACGACGCTCCAGGTCACGGCGGTGTTGGTGCTGCCGGTGACGGAGGCGGTGAACTGCTGGGTGGCGCCGGTGTTGAGGCTCACCGTGGTGGGGCTGATGGCGACGGCCACGCCGGCCGCCGGGTTCACGGTGATGGTGCGGGTGGCGCTGGCGGTGTGGCTGGCGCTATCGGTGACCGTGAAGGTGGCGGTGTAGGTGACGGCCGTGGAGCCGGTGTTGGTGTAGGTGTGGCTGGCGGATGCCGTGGAGGCGGTGCCGCCGTCACCGAAGGTCCAGCTGTAGGTATAGGGGCTCGTGCCGCCCGAAGCCGCGCCCACAAAGGACTGGCTGGTGCCGGAGGCGATGGTCACGTTGCCGGAGGGCGTGGTGATGGCGGCGGCCAGAGCGGTGCTGCCGGTCCAGGCGCTGCCCACGTTGATGGCGGCGAAGGAGTTCCAGACGGCCTGCTCTTCGGGGCTGCCGGCGCCGTAGAGGTCCTTGGCGGCGTTGATGTGGGCCGTGCGGGCCTGGGCGTACGTGGTGCTCGACGTGTAGTACGTGGTCAGCGCGCGGTAGTGGATGCGGGCGGCGTGATCGTTGCCCACGCCCGCGAAGCCGGCGGGGGTGTACGAGCTGTAGTAGTCGCTGGAGGACACGTTGCTCGCGCCCTGGCTCAGGAAGTAGAACTCGCGGTTGCCCGGGCCGCTGCTGTAGTGCACGTCCAGGTTGCCGATGGTGGAAGACCAGGCGTCGGGCGAGCTGCCGTCCTTGCTGGGCTTGTACATGTAACGCAGGGGCGTGGGGAAGCTGGAGGTCTCGAGCTGCTCGCCGATGGTCCAGTTGCCGCCGGTGGAGGGGATCGTCGTGGCACCGGAAGCCAGGCCGCCGCCCAGGTCGTAGAACTCGACCATGGTGCCGAAGATGTCCGAGTTGGACTCGTTCAGACCGCCCGATTCGCCCGAGTAGGTGAGGCCGCCAGGGACGGCGGTGGCGCAGACGCCGTGGCTCATCTCGTGGCCGGCCACGTCGACGGACTCGAGGCTCTTGAAGGAGGAACCATCGCCGAAGGTCATGCAGAAGCAGGTGTCATCCCAGAAGGCGTTGTCGTACGAGCTGCTGTAGTGCACGCGCAGGTACGAGGCCTTGCCGGTGTTGTCGATGCCGTTGCGACCGAGGACCTTCTTGAACATGTCCCAGGTGGCCATGATGCCGTAGTGGGCGTCGACGGCGGCCGTCTGGCCGTTGGCGCTCGTCGTGGAGCCGCCAGAGATGTAGTTGGCGCCGTCGCCCCAGGTGTTGTCGGCATCGGTGTAGATGGTGCCGGTCCCGCTGGTGGCGTGGTTGAGGTTGGTCACCACGTTGTTGCCGAAGGTGCCGCCGGTGCCGCGGGTCATGTCGCGCAGCTCGAAGCCCGTGGCGGTGCTGTTGGTGTTGATCTGCACCGTGCCGGAGTACTGGGTGTTGGCCGTGCCGACGACAGCGCTGGTGTGCAGGGTGCTCCACTTGCTCAGGATGGCGCCGGTGTGGGCGTTGATCAGGTAGTCGGTGTGAGCGGTCTCGGCGGTGCCGTTCTCCAGCTGGGTGTGGATGTGGTAGGCGAGGGTGTGCCGGAGGACCTGAGCGGTCACGTCCACGGCATTGGCCTGCTCGGCGCGGATGCCATTGCGCACCACGTTGACGGTCTCAGGCACGATCACGAGCTCGACGGTGGGCTCGTAGGCGTACGAACCGGCGGGGGCGAGATCCTGATGGACGACCGCCAGGGCCTCGTCGCTGCTCATGGCCGGGGTGACGTTGAGGTTGATGTGGCGGGAGAGGCTGTGGGTCAGAGGCAGGTGGCGGCCCTGGTGGTCCACATGGGAGATGGCATCTCCGCCCCAGACGCGGACGCCCTTGTAGGTCTGCTGGAAGTGGGCGTGGGTCTGGCCGAGTTCGTCGGTGTGGGTTCGGCGGAGCCGGAAGTCGTGGTTGGCGTCCAGACCCAGCTGGGACCGCTGCGAAAGCAGGTGATCGGCCGCGGCGCGACCCTGCAGGGATTCCTGCGGGGCATTGGCCAGGAGGGAACCGGCAGCCAGGGCTGCGGTGACAAAGGACAGGGCCATACGGCCCTTGAAAGTCGCCATGGGCAACTCCTCACGGGGTGGGGTGGGGGGGGGGGTGGGAATGCTTTGCCACCCGGGTGCTTCGACCCGGCTGGTTCCAGGCAGCCCTCCGGGGGAGGAGGTGTCCTGGCATGAATTGCAGCAAAGAACGGAATGACTCAGTCAGCTTCCGGGCAGGGCGTCAAGGGCTCAAGTTAAGGGTTGTTAATTTTTATGAGAATCATTTCTGTTTACATATTTTTGATTTTAATCTATCCATATTAATAATTAATAAATTCCACCAACCTCTTGTTTGTGGTGTTTCTCAAGCTATTTTCCAAATGCCAAGGCCCCCATCCACGCGCCGGGGAGGCGGGGATGGGGGCACGAATGAGCCTGAAGCGGGTTCTCGAAGCTACTTCAAGGCAGGAACGGCCGGGAAAAATGGGCAGCGCCCAATTCGCTCGAACGCCAAGGCGCAACCTCTCCGAAACGGAAGGCTACTCCTCATGCTGGAGGCCGCCCAGGGCCGGGTCGCTCACGCTGTCCTTCCCGGTTTCGATGTGTCCGGCGAAGTGGTACTCGAAGCCCGGATCGTCCGCAACCTTGATCGTCAGGTCATACCAGCCCGAGTGACCCAGGGAGGGCCAGGGCTTCGTCAGGCGTCCGCCGGGCTTCAGGACGTGCTTGAAGGTCGTCCCCGTGTAGTTGTCGGTGATGCGCAACCGGTCGTCATGGGCGTCCAGGCTGGTGATGGCCAGGGTGAGAGCGCTTTCGCAAAGGTCGTATCCGACCCGCACGTCGAGGGCGGCACTCCCTTGAGAAGCGCCGCCCTTGAAGGCGCGGAGGAAGCCGTTCGGACCGTAGACTGCGAGATTGTAATCCGTCGCCTGGCCTCCCAGGTGCCACGCATCCTCGAGGTGTTTACCCGCCTCCACCGTATAGGTGCGCGGCGACTCGGAGGTCTGGCCGGATCGCACCTGGAAGACGGCGGCCGCCTGGCCCGTGTTCTCGAAGCCGATGCGGAAAGTCTGGGATGAAGGCTGGAGGCTGCCGTGGGCGTGCAGGGCGTAGGGCAGGGGCCGCGCCGGCCTCAGTCCGGGTTCCTGATTGGGAAGGGACTGGACGACGGGTGGGACGGCCACGAAATCGAGATGCCTGAGCTTGTCCTGGGGCTGGTAGGCCAGGGCGTCGGGCAGGGGAGCGACGGAGGCATCGGGCCTGGAGAAGTTGAACGCCGAGGTGAGGTCGCCGGCCACCGCGCGGCGCCAGGGGGTGATGTTGGTCTCGATCAGGTTCGGATCCTGGGCGCCGAAGCGGGCTTCGATGAAGCGGATGAGCGAGGTGTGGTCGAAGACCTGGGAATCCACGTAGCCGCCCTTGCTCCAGGGCGAGATCACGAGCATGGGTACGCGCACGCCGAGGCCGTAGGGGCCGCTGGGGTTGCTCGGGTTGCCGGGGAAGATCTCGTTCCCGGTGTCCACGGTGGACTGGCCCTGGGCGGCCGTCTGCGGCGGCGTAGGCGGCACCATGTGGTCGAAGAATCCGCCGTTCTCGTCGTAGTTGAGGAAGACGACGGTCTTGCTCCAGACCTCGGGGTTCTCCGTCAGGGCATCGAGGAACTGCGAGATGAACCAGGCGCCGTAGTTGGCGGGCCAGTTGGGATGCTCGGAATAGGCCTCGGGCGCGGCGATCCAGGAGACCTGGGGCAGCTTGCCCGCGCGCACATCCGCGCGGAAAGCGTCGATCAGCGTGCCGCTCGTGGAGACATCGGTGCCGGTCTTGGCGTTGTCGGCCAGGGGCGTGCCGGGCAGGGCGTTCTGGTACTGGTGGAAGTAGAGCAGGGAATTGTCACCGTAGTTGCCGATGAAGGGGTCCGCCGTCCAGCCCCAATAGCCGTTGGCGTCGAGCCCCTTGCCGATGTCCTGGTAGACCTTCCAGGAGATGCCGGCCTTCTGCAGACGCTCGGGGTAGGTGGACCAGTCGTAGCCCACTTCGGCGTTGCTGATGACCGGGCCGCCGTTCTTGCCGTCGTTGCCGACCCAGCCGGTCCACATGTGGTAGCGGTTGGGATCCGTGGGGCCCATCAGGGAGCAGTAGTAGGCGTCGCACACCGTGAAGGCGTCCGCCAGGGCGTAGTGGAAGGGGATGTCTTTGCGCGTGTAGTAGGCCATCGACGAGGTTCCCTTGGCGGGAATCCACTGATCGTAGTTCCCGCCGTTCCAGGCCTGGTGGGAATCGTTCCAGCCGTGTTCCACATCCTGGAGGAAGGTCATGCCGAGGTCCGGCACGTCGGGCCGGTAGGGCAGCACCTCGCCCGCGCCGTTGGCCTGATGCCACACGGACCTTCCCGAGGGCAGCCGGACGGCGCGCGGATCGCCGAAGCCACGAACGCCTCTCATCGTGCCGAAGTAGTGATCGAAGGAGCGGTTCTCCTGGGTGAGGATGACGATGTGCTCGACGTCGGCGAGGCTGCCCCGGCGGTGATGGGCGGGGATGGCCAGCGCGCGACGGATGCTGTCCATCAGGGCCTGGGATCCGGCCCCGGAGCTCGAGTCTGTGCGGGAGTCGGACTGGGCCAGGGCGGGGAGGGCCCCGGCCATGGAAAGCCCGATCACGAGAGAAAATGCGATCCTTCGAACCAGCATGAAGCCTCCTTGGCGTGAGGCTTCAAAGTTCGGGTTGCGATTCTATGGCAGCGCTTCCGGGGCGTGAACGTTGTGAAAACATTCATCACCCTGATTCAGTAAAAAACGATGCACCGAAGAGCTTCAGCCCTTCTTCGTGGATTTCTGCCGGACCCGCTTTGGGGGAGCACCAGGGCCCTTTCGCGGGGCCTGCTTGGCGGCGGGCTTGGGGCCCTCCTTCTTCTTGGGCCGGGGGCGAGGCTTGATCTTGTCGGCTTTCTGGGCCTGCAGTGATTCGTTGCTGCGCGAAGGTTTGAGGCCTTCGCCGGGATCGAGGATGCGGCGCACCGGCGCCACTTCGGGTTCCTCGCCCTCGCCCCGCGTCTTCTTCTGGACGCTGAGGCGCAGGGGCACGCCCGCGAGGCCGAACTGTTCGCGCAGGCGGTTCTCCAGGTAGCGCACGTAGCTGAAATGCAGGCCGCGGTCCGTGTTGGCCTTAACGACGAAGCTGGGGGGCCGCACGCCCACCTGGGTCATGAAGTAGAGCTTGGGCAGCTTGCCGTCAATGGCGTGGGGGCTCATGGCCGCCACGGATTCGCGCAGGAAGCGGTTCAGCTCGCCCGTGGGGATGCGGCGCCCGTGGGCCTCTGCGAGCTCGTCGATCATGCCGAAGAGTTTGGACACGCGTTGTCCAGTCAGCGCCGAGAGGAAGATCATGGGCGCGTGGTGCAGGAAGCCGAGGCTGCGGCGCAGATCCTCTTCGGCGCCGTAGATGGTGTGGGTGTCCTTCTCGACGAGATCCCACTTGTTCACGACGAGGATGACGGCGGCGCCGGCCTCCTGTGCGTAGCCCGCGATGACCGCGTCCTGGTGCGTGGCGCCTTCGACGGCATCGAGCAGCAGCAGGCTGACGTCGGCCCGGGCCATGGCCTGCTTGGCCTTCAGGATGCTCAGCTTCTCGGCGCCCTCGTGGGTCTTGCCCTTCTTGCGGATGCCCGCCGTGTCGATCATCCGGTAGACCTTGTCCTTCACGTGGAAGACCGTGTCCACCGTATCGCGTGTGGTGCCGGCCACCTCGCTGACGAGGCTCCGTTCGTAGCCCAGCAGGCGGTTCGTCAGCGAGGACTTGCCGACGTTGGGCCGTCCGATGAGGGCGAAACGCAGTTCGTCCGAAAGCTCGTGGGTCTCGGCTTCTTCGGGCGTGCGGTGGAAGGGCAGGCGGGCACGGAGGGCTTCGATCAGCTCGGGCACGCCCGCGCCGTGGGCCGCGGAGATGGACAGCACCAGATCGAAACCCAGGCCGTAGAAGCCGGCATCGGGCGCGCCGCCCTTCATGCCGTCGAGCTTGTTGATGACGAGCAGGATGGGCTTGCCCTGGCGACGCAGGCGCGTGGCGATCTCTTCGTCGCCCGCCGTGAGTCCGTCGTGGCCGTCCACCAGCAGGATGGCGATGTGAGCCTCGCCCAGCGCGGCCTCGGCCATGCGCGTGATGCCCTGGGTGATGACGTCGTCGCCTTCGAAATCGAGGCCGCCGGTGTCCACCAGCTCGAAGACTTCTTCGGCCTCGCCGGTCTCGCCCAGGCAGGTGACGCGGCCGTAGCTGCGGTCGCGGGTCATGCCCGGCAGGTCGTGGACCAGGGCCGCGCGGCTGCGGGTGAGCCGGTTGAAGAGGGTGGACTTGCCCACGTTGGGGCGTCCGCAGAGGGCGACGAGGGGCAGTTTCATAGTTGTTCCAAGCCTTTCAGTCTATCGGGCATGGTTCGAAAGGGCACGGACGGATTTCAGCACAGCGGCTACAGTGAGGCTCTCATGACAGGAGCCGCCATGATCCGTCCTTCGTCCCTCCTGCTGGTGCCCGCGCTCCTGGCCGCCGCGCCCACGCCCAAGGTGCTCAGCCCGGCGGGCACGGTGGGCCTGCAGATCGAGCGATTCAATGCCCACGACCTGGAGGGCTTCCTGGCTCTCTTCGCCGAGGAGCTGGAGGTGGGCGAAGTTCCGCCAGGGCCCACCGCACCCTTCGGCAAGGCCCGCCTGCGGGAACTCTACGCGGAGCGCTTCAAGGCCAATCCCGACCTGCACGCCTCCGCCGAGGCCCAGATGGTCTCGGGCGATTTCGTCATCCAGAAGGAGCGCATCAAGGGGCGGGCCGGGAAGAAGGAGGCCCTGGAGACCGTCGTGATCTACCAAGTGAAGGCCGGAAAGATCGTCCGCATGTGGTCCTTGAGGGACTAGGGGGCGCCGTCCGCCCCGTTCCACTCGGGTCTAGACTGGATCCAGATCCCACGAGGTGCGTCCATGAAGAGGCTCTTGGCCGTGGTCCTGATTCTGGGCGGAGTCCTGATCGGGGGCTCGTACCTCATGACGGGGAGGCTCCCCTGGGTGGCGCTTTCCGAGGAGGAGAAGCAGGTGGCGGAGCTGCGGGAGGCCTTCGGTCTGATCCGCCAGCAGTGGCAGACCGCAGGGCAAACCCAGGCCCTGGGCGTGGACGCCTCCAGCCAGATCGAAGGACCCCTGGCGAAGCTGGAACAGATCGACAAGGACCTGGAGGCCCTGATGCCCAGGCTCAAGACCTACGAGGCAAGGAACCAGGCCAAGCAGCTGCGGCATGACATCGACACGTTCAAGGCGGAGATGAAGTGAGGGTGGGGCCCATTTCATCGGGGCTCGACCATTCGACTGCAGCGGAGCGAAAGGAGAATAGGACGGCATGACCGCAGGTCATGGCCGCCCAGAGGGCGAGGGCGGAGCCCGAGTCAGCGCAGCCGCGGCGCCCTTCGGGCTTGCGTCTGGCGGTCTGGTCACTCCTGCTCCGGCCCTCCACTGCGGGCCTTCGTTGACGCTGCAGCCTCCACGCGCGTGGGTTCGAGCCACGCCAGTGCCGCTGTTCTCCGCCTCTCGCGCCGCCGCACGCCATCGAGGGCTCGAACGCAGCCGTGGCGCCCTTCGGGCTTGCGTCTGCTGGTCTGGTCACCTCTGCCCCGGCCCTCCACTGGAGGGCCTCCACGACGGGGTGACCAGCCCACTCGCGGGTTCGAGCCCCTTGGTTTGGGCAAGAAAAAGGCCCCCGGATCGGGGGCCTTTTTGGCGGGGCTGACGGGGCTCGAACCCGCGACTTCCAGCGTGACAGGCTGGCACTCTAACCGACTGAGCTACAACCCCTTGCGTTTACTGCTTCACCAGGTGACTGGTGGGCGATGACGGGCTCGAACCGCCGACATGCTGCGTGTAAGGCAGCTGCTCTACCGACTGAGCTAATCGCCCGAATCGCCGAACCAAAAGCTTCGCATGAGAGGCGGGTAGGGTCAAGCGCAAAGCTCTGCATTGAGGGTTTCAGGCTGATCTGGTAAGGTTTTAAGACTTCCGTGCCAGAGGTTCCCGCGGACCTACTTGCTGGTGTCGGTACGACCCTGGCCGATCCTTCGGCCTTGGCCTTGGGATGTTTCTGGAGGGTGGCCTGTGGCGCTGCTGGAACTGGCGAATCTGACGCTTCTGACGCTCCGTCCACCGGAAGGGGACGGCCCCGTCGCGCGCATCCTGGCTCAGATGCCGGATCCGATGCGGCCTGACCTGCCGGCCATTCTGTTCGTGATTGTGCTCCTGATCGTGCTGTATGTCTACCTCCGGGTCGTCTTCTTTCAGCCCATCACCAAGGTGATGGCGGATCGCGATCGCGACCTGAGTGCCGGCGGCGATGCCAAGGCGCAGGCGGCGGCCCAGCTGGAGGCCCGTCAGAAGGACTACCAGTCCCGCCTGAAGGAGCTGCGCGCCAAGGCCTTCGACGCGCGCAAGGCGCTCGCGGACGCGGCGGGCAAGGAGAAGCAGCATCTGCTCGACGAGGCCCGCACCAAGGCGCAGGCCGAGCGCCAGACCGCCGTGGAATCCTTGAAGACCCAGCAGGCCGAGGCCAAGCAGAACCTCCTGGCCCAGGTGGACGCCCTGGCCGAATCCATGGCCCAGACCCTTCTGAAGCAGGCCTGAGCATGATGAAGCTGACCCGACTTTCCCTCGCCGCCCTCCTGACCTTCAGCCCCCTGGCGCTGGTGGCCCAGGCCCATGAACCGGCCGCGGCCGAGAAGCACGAAACCCCGGCGGCGACCCACGAGGCCGGCGCCGAAGGCCACACGGCCGAAGCGGCGCACGAGGCTCACGGTGAAGGCGCCCACGAGGCGGCTGCGGGCCACGCCGAAGGTCATGGCGAGGCCCATGGCGGCGGGCATCACGGCCCGGCCATGAAGCTCTTCGGCAAGGAATACGGAAACGGCGGGGCCTTCCTCGTCCAGTTGCTGAATTTCGCCATCTACGGCGCGGCGTTGTTCTTCCTTCTGAAGGGCGCGCTATCTGCCATGTTCAAGTCCCGCAAGGAAGAGCTGGAGACCCTGCTCGCCCAGGCGGAGAAGGACAAGGCCGAGGGCGAAGCCCAGGTCAAGGAGATGGAAGCGAAGATGGCCGGGCTCGAAACCGAGCTGGCGGGCATCCTCGCCAAGGCCGAGACCGATGCCGAGGCCGAGAAGCAGCGCGTGCTGGAGGCCGCTAAGGCCGAGGCCGCCCAGATCCTGGCCCAGGCCCAGGCCGAGATCGGCTTCCAGAAGCGCCAGGCCGAACAGGAACTGCGGGCCCTCGTGGCCGAGCTGGCCGTCGAAGGCGCCGCCAAGCGCCTGGAGGCCAAGCTGCAGGGACCCGAGGCCGCCAAGGCCGCCGGGGTCGTGATTGACCGAGCCATTCAGCAGATCGGAGGCGCCCAGTGAGCAGCCGCCTGACCGCCCGGCGCTACGCCAAGGCCCTTCTCCAGATCGGCGACAAACAGGGCAACGTGCCCCAGCTCCAGCAGGAACTGGACACGGTGGCCGCCGCCGTGGCCGCCAATGCCGACCTCTCCCGCCTCGTGGCCTCGCCTCTGGTGCTGCCCACCAAGAAGGCCGAGGTCTTCGAAACCATCCTCGCCGCCGCCAAGGTCAGCGAGACCCTGCGCCACTTCTTCCGCGTCGTGGCCGAGGCCGGCCGCCTGAACCTGCTGCCCGACCTGCGCCGCACCTTCGCCGACCTGGTGGACGAGCGCGCCGGCATCGTGGAGGCCAAGGTGAGCAGCGCCCAACCCCTCGCCGAGGCCCAGTCGAAGGCGCTCGTCGCCTCCCTGGCGGCGCGCACGGGCAAGACCATCCGTCTCACCTGGCAGCAGGACCTGAGCCTCCTCGGCGGACTCAAGGTGCAGGTGGGCTCCACGATCCTGGACGCCTCGCTCCAGGGCCAGCTCCGCCAGCTCAAGACCCAGCTGCTTTCGGCTTAATTCGACGCCACGTCAATCATCCCAGTCGCTATTCAACTCGCAGGTTTGGAGGACTTCATGGACATTCGCGCGGAAGAGATTTCCCGCATCATCCGCAGCCAGATCGAAGGCTTTGACGCCCAGGTCGACGTGGCCGAAGTGGGCACCGTCATCAGCGTCGGCGACGGCATCGCCCGCGCCTACGGCCTCGAGAAGGCCATGGCCGGCGAGCTGCTCGAGCTGCCCCACGGCGTGATGGGCCTCGCCTTCAACCTGGAAGAGGACAACGTCGGCATCATCCTGCTGGGCGACGCCGCCGCCATCAAGGAAGGCGACACCGTCAAGCGCACCGGCAAGATCATGTCCGTGCCCGTGGGCCCCGCCTTCGTGGGCCGCGTGATCGACGCCCTGGGCAACCCCATCGATGGCAAGGGGCCCATCCAGGCCACCAAGTTCAACCCCATCGAGCAGATCGCCCCCGGCATTGTGGACCGCAAGAGCGTGCACGAGCCCATGCAGACGGGTCTCAAGGCCATCGACAGCCTGATCCCCATCGGCCGCGGTCAGCGTGAGCTGATCATCGGCGACCGCCAGACGGGCAAGACCGCCGTCGCCGTGGACACGATCATCAACCAGAAGGACACGGGCGTCATCTGCATCTACGTCGCCATCGGCCAGAAGCGCTCCACCATCGCCCAGGTGGTGAAGACGCTCGAAGAGTACGACGCGATGAAGCACACCATCGTGGTGGCGGCCAGCGCCTCCGAAGCCGCCCCGCTGCTCTTCCTCGCCCCCATGACCGGCGCCGCCCTCGGCGAGTACTTCATGTGGCACGGCAAGGACGGCAATCCCGCGGGCAAGGAGAACCCCGGCGGCCACGTGCTCTGCATCTACGACGATCTCTCCAAGCAGGCCGCGGCCTACCGCGAAATCTCCCTGCTGGTGCGCCGCCCTCCCGGACGTGAGGCCTACCCTGGCGACGTGTTCTACCTTCACTCCCGCCTGCTGGAACGCGCGTGCAAGCTGAGCGACGAGCGCGGCGCCGGCTCCCTGACGGCCCTGCCGGTCATCGAGACCCAGGCCGGTGACGTGTCCGCCTACATCCCGACCAACGTCATCTCCATCACCGACGGCCAGATCTTCCTCGAGAGCGACCTCTTCAACGCGGGCGTCCGCCCCGCCGTGAACGTGGGCATCTCCGTGAGCCGCGTGGGTGGTTCCGCCCAGGTGAAGGCCATGAAGTCCGTGGCCGGCACCATCAAGCTCGACCTCGCCCAGTACCGCGAGCTGGCGGCCTTCGCCCAGTTCGGTTCGGATCTGGACAAGGCCACCCTGGCCCAGCTGAACCGCGGCCAGCGCCTCGTCGAGATCCTCAAGCAGGGCCAGTACCAGCCCATGCCCGTGGAAAAGCAGGTGGTCAGCATCTGGGCCGCCACCAACGGCTACGTGGATGATCTGCCCGTGCCCCAGGTGCGCCGCTTCGAGGCCGAATTCATGGCCTTCCTCGACGTCAACGCCCCCGAGGTCCTGCGCGGCATCCGCGACTCCAAGACCCTCAGCGACGACGCCAAGGCCCAGCTCAAGACCCAGGTGGCGGCCTTCAAGGAGACCTTCGTGGCCTCCCTGAACCAGACCGCGGGAGCCTAGTCCGATGGCCGGTCTCCAGGACATTCGCCGCCGCATCCGGTCGGTGAAGAACACCCAACAGGTCACCAAGGCCATGAAGATGATTTCCGCGGTCAAGCTGCGGAAGTCTCAGGAACGCCTGGTGGCGCTGCGCCCCTACGCCGGCAAGATGATGGAAGTCGTCCAGCGCGTCGTGGGCCGCATCAAGGGTGATTCCGAGATCCAGCCGGGCCCCACCGCCCAGGCCTTCCTGAACCCTCGCGAGGAGAAGCGCATCCGCGTCGTCCTCGTGGCGTCGGACAAGGGCCTTTGCGGCGGGTTCAACGCCAACGTGCTCAAGGCCGCCAACGCCT
The DNA here is from genome assembly GCF_030268085.1 of Geothrix limicola. GTDB lineage: Bacteria > Acidobacteriota > Holophagae > Holophagales > Holophagaceae > Geothrix > Geothrix limicola. Next base: position 340,563 of record NZ_BSDE01000002.1, on the reverse strand, counting down.
TCGTCTCCGAATGCGCCGCCGAGATCGTCCACCTGGACGTGGTGGGCAAGCGGGCCGTGGAGTGGGCGCGCAAGCGCAAGATGACCGCCGCCGGGGAGTATCTCAACATCCCGCTGACGGGCTTCCAGCATGTGGTGACCGAGATCGCCGCAGGTGCCGCCGCCCAGTACCAGGCCGGCGAGATCGATGCGCTCTACGTGATCTACAACTACTTCAACAGCCCCGTGGCCCAGACGCCCACCGTGTTCCGCGTGTTCCCCATGGCGCTCGACCGGCGCGAGGACAGCCGCGAGGTGCCCGAGGTGTCCCACCTGCTCGAGCCCGATCCCAATTCGGTGCTGGAGACCCTCCTGCCCCGTTTCGTGGAGACGGAGCTGCTGCGCAACCTGCTGGAAAGCAGCGCCTCCGAGCACGGCGCCCGCATGGCCGCCATGGACAAGGCCAGCAACAACGCGGGTGAGATGATCGCCAAGCTGACCCTGACCATGAACAAGATCCGCCAGGCCAGCATCACCAACCAGATCATCGAAATCGTGTCCGGAGCAAATGCCTGAAACCGCGAATTTCGCGAATGTTCGCGAATGGAACGGCTCCTTGAATCACCCGTCTTGTTTTCACGTTTTTCTTCGCGCCCATTAGCGTCATTCGCGGTTACTTCTTTTTCGAGGTCCCCATGTCAACCAACCTTCAAGGCCGCGTGATCGCCATCGTCGGTCCCGCCGTGGACGTCGAGTTCGGCAGCCACCTGCCCGAGATCATGAACGCCCTGCTCACGGACATCACCAATGCCCAGGGCGTCACGGCCTCGGTCACGCTGGAAGTGCAGCAGCACCTCGGCGAGAACCGCGTGCGCTGCGTCGCCATGCAGCCCACCGAGGGCATGGTGCGCGGCCAGATCGTGACCGACACCGGCAAGCCCATCAATGTGCCCGTGGGTCCCGAGACCCTGGGCCGCATCATCAACGTCGTCGGTGATCCCGTCGACGAGCGTGGCCCCATCGGCCACAAGATGACCCTGCCCATCCACCGCGAGGCCCCCAAGTACGAGGACCTGAACACCTCTTCCGAGATGTTCGAGACGGGCATCAAGGTCATCGACCTGCTGGAACCCTACGCGAAGGGCGGCAAGACGGGCCTCTTCGGAGGCGCCGGCGTGGGCAAGACCGTGCTCATCATGGAGCTCATCAACAACATCGCCAAGGGCCACGGCGGCTACTCCGTGTTTGCGGGCGTCGGCGAGCGCACCCGCGAGGGCAACGACCTCTGGCACGAGATGATGGACAGCGGCGTCATCGACAAGAACGACCTCTCCAAGAGCAAAGTGGCGCTCATCTACGGCCAGATGACCGAACCCCCCGGAGCCCGTGCCCGCGTGGCGCTGACTGGCCTCACCGTCGCCGAGTACTTCCGCGACGTGGAAGGCAAGGACGTGCTGCTGTTCGTGGACAACATCTTCCGCTTCACCCAGGCCGGCGCCGAAGTGTCCGCGCTGCTGGGCCGCATGCCTTCGGCCGTGGGCTACCAGCCCACCCTCGCCACGGAAATGGGCGAGCTGCAGGAGCGCATCACCTCCACGAAGAAGGGCTCCATCACGTCCGTGCAGGCCGTGTACGTGCCCGCGGACGACTACACCGATCCCGCGCCCGCCACGACCTTCGCCCACCTGGACGCCACCACGAATCTCTCCCGTGAGATCGCAGCCCTCGGCATCTACCCCGCCGTGGATCCCCTCGCGTCCACCAGCCGCCTGCTGGATCCCCGCATCCTGGGCGACCACCACTACAACACCGCCATGCGCGTGAAGGCGATCCTGCAGAAGTACAAGGAGCTGCAGGACATCATCGCCATCCTCGGCATGGACGAGCTGAGCGACGACGACAAGCTCATCGTGGCCCGCGCCCGCAAGATCCAGCGCTTCCTCAGCCAGCCCTTCTTCGTGGCCGAGCAGTTCACGGGCATGTCGGGCAAGTACGTGAAGCTCGAGGACAGCATCAAGGGCTTCAGCGAGATCTGCGACGGCAAGTGGGACCACCTGCCCGAGCAGGCCTTCTACCTCGTCGGCACCATCGAGGAAGCCGTCGAAAAGGCCGAGAAGCTGGCGGCTGTCTAGTTCCTGCCTTTCTCCAACTCGGAATCCGCGCAAGCGGATTCCGAGCTTTGAAAAGAGTCTGCCATGTCTCAAACCATCAAACTGGAAGTGGTGACCCCGGAGCGGCCCGTCTTTTCGGCGGAAGTCGCCGAGGTGCAGTTCCCCACGGCTTCCCGCGGCTACTACGGCATCCTGCCGGGGCACACGCCCCTGATGACCGAGGTGGGTGACGGCCTGCTCTACTACATCCTGGACGGCCAGAAGCACTGGCTGACCGTCTTCGGCGGCTTCGCGGAAGTGGGCCCCGACCGCGTCACCATCCTGGCCCGCGAAAGCGAGACCGTGGACATGATCGATCTGGAGCGGGCCGAAGCCTCGCGTCAGCGCGCCCTGGCCCTCCTGAAGGAAGCCCACACCGAGCATGACCTGGCGAACGCCCAGGCCAAGCTGGACGCGAGCCTGATCCGTCTCCAGGCCGCCGGACACCCCGCGGGCCACGGCTTCTGATCGATTCCGGCCTTCCTGCCAGGCGAAGATCCCCCATCCCGGAGCTGCCTTGAGCGAATGGCCCATCCTTGATCCGCAACCCCTGCGCGACCTGCTGGACATGGGTGCCGAGGGGGAGCTGGTCCAGGAACTCATCGCGCTCTTTCAGGAAGATGTGCCGCCCCGCATGCAGGCGCTTCGTGAGGGACTCGCCTCGGGAAACCTGCAGGCCCTCCTGATGGAATCGCATCAGATGAAGGGTGCGTTGAGCAACCTGGGCCTGGTGCGCTTCGCCGAGATGGCCGGGCGCATCGAGATCGAGGCCCGCGCCGGAAACCTGGAGGAGGCCCCCGCCCTCATCGCCTCGCTTCCCGCGGCCTACGACGAGGCGCTGCAGGCCCTGCAGCAGGCCTTCCCCGCGGCCTGAGGCCGTTCTTCACCCGGTTACCAGGCCAGGCGTTCGTCCTGGGCCAGCAGGCTGATGCGGGCGTCGCCCAGGGCCTCGAGCTGGGGCAGCATGATGGCCTTGTCCCCGGGGGTCAGGTGGTAGATCCGCACGGGGACCTGACCCTTGAGCTTCTTCAGCTCGGCGCCGAGCTTGGCGGGCGTCAGGTGCTTGGAAGCCTCCGCCAGCCAGGCCTGCTCGTTGGGGAAGCTGGCCTCGGCGATGACGAGTCGCAGGTTGGGCGTGGCGTTGGCCACTTCCCAGATGCGGTCGGTTTCCGCCGTGTCGCTGGTGAAGATGAAGGCGTCCTTGCCGTCCTCCACCACATAGCCGACGCAGGGCACCAGGTGGTTCACGCGGATGGGCGTGATGCGCAGGCCGCACACCTCATAGGTGTGTTCCGGCTCGATGTCGGTGTAGCGGATGGTGGGGTCGTTGGGGCTGGGGATCACGCTGAAATCGGGCCATAGCTCGTCGTTGAAGAGGTGGCGGCGAAGCACGTCCAGGGTTTCGGGCAGGGCGTGGATCTCCACGGCCTCATGGGTGTGGCCGAAGATGTTCTTCGTGAAGAAGGGCAGCGTGCAGATGTGGTCCAGGTGCGAGTGGCTGATGAAGACGTGCTGGATCTTCACCTGCTCCTCCACCGTGAGGGCCGCGGTGAGGGAGCCGGCGTCGATGGCGACGCAGCCGTTCACGAGCAGCCCCGTCAGACGCTCGCCATCCGCCTCGCCGCCGCTGCAACCCAGGACCCGCAGTTCCATCGTTCCTCGGAGAAAGTGTCTCCATCATACGTAAAAGGGGCACCGCAGGGTGCCCCTTTCATGCGGATGTCTTGCGATCAGAAGCGGATGCCGCCGTAGATGCCGATCTGCACCTGGGGTGCGAGGGCTTCGGCGAAATCCTTGGGCGTGGTGGTGGTGTCCTTCTTGGAGAGGGGCGCGGCCACCTCGAAGAGGAAGAAGGGGCTCACCAGGGGGGTGGGGATGCTGAACCCGACGTTCACGCGGGCCCAGGGGCGTCCCTGGGTGGCGTCGCCGTTGCCGAAGGCGGCCGTGGTCGAACGCCAGGTGACCTTCTCGGAGCGGTACTCGACGCCGGCGCCCACGTTGACGAGCAGCTTCCAGTTCACCATGGCGCCCGCGGCCAGGTACTGGTTGTCGAATTCACCGTAGTTGTTGCCGCCGTAGGTCAGGTCGCTGGTGGTCTTGTTGTGCCAGGTGGCGTTCAGCTGGAGGGCGGCCACCTTCAGGTCGAGAATGTCGAAGCCGCCGCGGATGCCAAAGCCGGTGGGGCTCACGGCGTCGTATTTCTGGGTGCTGAAGGTGGTGGCCGCCTGGGCCTTGCCCACCTGCTTGTCGAGCAGCAGTCCCAGCTCGCCGGCGCAGGCCGGAAGTGCCACCAGCATGGCCGCGAAGGCGAGACTCTTGCGCATGACAACCCCCGAAACAAGTCGAATACTGCATGATCAGCCCAGGTGGAAACCCGGTCAACCTCCTTTGGTACTAGATCCTTGTTAATCTCTGTGGAGAGCTCATAACAAAACCCGACGATGCCGCGATGAGGCCAGGCGGGATTCGCCGCAAGGAAGGGCCCGTAGGGCGATGCGGGACATCGTTCAAGGGACCTGACGCCGCGGGGCGCCCGCCTGGCTTCATCCCTTCGGGCGGCGGGTGGCGGGCATCGCGAGGCCGCGTCACGCTCGTCGCGCGTAGTACCTGCTACGCTTTGACTCGCCTTCCTCGCCTAGCTCGCCCGGCACCCGTCGCGCGGCGGCGTGGGGTTTTGTTATGAGCTCTTATGCGGGCCCACCTGCGTTTCCTGATCCTCGACGACTTCGACCCTGATACGGGAGAGCTCGCCCTCCGGGTGGCCTTCCAGCCGGGGCCCGAGCCCGGTCTGGAGATGATCCGGCTCCGCCTGCACCTGGGGCGTTCGGGAAACCCGCTCGATCCCCTCAGCCGGGAGCTGCGCACCCACGTGCAGATGCCCGTGCCGCCCCTCTGGGAACACGGCCTCAAGATGATCATCCACGCCATCGAGGAGGAACTGGCCGGGCCGGATGGACGCAACGCCCTGCGCTATCTCTGGGTGCGCACCCAGATCCTCCATCCCGCCGAACCCGCCCGCTCCACGCCGAACCATGCGGTGCCCCGGCAGGTCGAGGTGCTGCGCGACTGGGCCCACCGCCTGGATCAGGAAGGCCAGTCCCTGCGCGCGGCCGAGGTGCTGGACCGGCTGCTCCTGCTGGCGCCGAAGGACGTGACCACCCTGGCCTATCTGGCGGGTTTCTTCCGTGCCCAGGGCATGGCCGAGGAAATGGCCGCCGTGTCTGAGCGCTGGATCAAAATTGAGCCCGACCGGGTGGAGGCCTGGCTGCGCCACGGTGAAGCGCTGCTGCGCCTGGGACGGGCCCAGGAGGCGCGGGCCGCCTTCGAGGCCGTGCTGAAGGCCCATCCCGTCCACCTGCTGGCCCATCTGGGCATGGCCCAGGCCCTGGGTCTGCTCGGCGGCAATCCCTTTCCCCACCTGGACGCGGCGCAGGAGCTGGATCCGGCGGCCACGGCCTCGGTGCTGCGCGAGACCTTCGACTACCGCCTGCTGACGCCGCCCGTCGGGGATCGGAACTACCCTCCGGAAGAGCTGCCGGCGCTGATCGGAGTTTCGGGCGCTGAGGTGCAGGACTACGTCCAGTTCCTGGGCCTGCCCTTGGCCGGGCCCGAGGGGACCGTGCGGGAATCCGAACTGGCCCGCTGGGTGGGCGTGATGAACCGGTACGCCCTGCTGCCGGGTGGATTACACTGGTCGGCCCCGACGCCCAGACGGCTTCCCGAGCTGGCCTGAGCGCCCCGGGCCACGGCATCCTTGTCCAAACATCCAGGCTGGGCGGTCCACGCGAGCTCTGCGATGATGGAAGATTCTATTCGGAGCGACCCATGGGCGTCCTTCTCAGCACTGATCTCTCCTTCCCGGTCTTCCGCCGGGGCAAGGTGCGGGATGTGTATGACCTGGGCAACCAGCTGCTCATCGTGGCCACGGACCGCATCAGCGCCTTCGATTGCGTGATGCCCGAAGGCATTCCCGACAAGGGACGGATCCTCACGGCCGTGGCGGCCTACTGGTTCGCCGCCACCGAGGACCTGGTTCCCAACCACTTCCGCGGCAACCTCAGCTGGCCCGCGGCCCTGGAACCCCAGCGCGAGGCCCTGGGAGAGCGCGCGGTCATCGTGGAGAAGACGCGGCCCCTCCCCGTGGAATGCGTCGTGCGCGGCTACCTCGCCGGCAGCGGCTGGAAGGAGTACCAGACGAGCCGCTCGGTCTGCGGTGTGCCCCTTCCCGCGGGTCTGCAGCTCGCGGACCGGCTGCCCGAGCCGATCTTCACGCCCGCCACGAAGGAAGACGAGGGGCATGACGAGAACATCTCCTTCGAGCGCATGGCCGAGATCGTGGGCGCGGATCTGGCCGCCCGCCTGCGCGACCTGAGCCTGGCCCTCTACAAGCGGGGCGCCGAACTGGCGGCCCAGCGCGGCATCCTGCTGGCCGATACGAAATTCGAATTCGGCCTCAGCGACGCCGGTGAGTTGATTCTCATCGACGAGGCCCTGACGCCGGACAGCAGCCGCTACTGGCTGGCCGACAGCTGGGCGCCGGGGAAGAACCCCCCGAGCCTCGACAAGCAGTTCCTGCGCGATTACCTGGAGACCCTGGACAGCTGGAACAAGCAGGCGCCGGCGCCGCATCTGCCTGCGGAGATCGTCGAAGGCGTCCGCGCGCGCTACCTCGACCTGGCGGGCCGCTTCGGCATCAAGGTCTGATCTCCATCAAGGCCTGACCAGCGTCTTCATCAACTCGGGATCCCCCGAGACGCCGCTGCGGAGCTGAGCTGGATCCAGCCAGCTCCGCAGCGCGGCATTCAGGGCCTCCAGGTTCAAGGCCGCCATGCGCTCGGCGCTCACGCCACGGCCCGTGGCTTCGGCCAGGGCCGCGTCCATCTGAGCCTCGGGGTGCAGGGAATCCAGATGGCGGGTCTCCGCCCAGGCGCTCCGCGCGCGATCGAGGTCGCCCTGGGTGAAGCCGCGCCGGCGCAACGCCTCCAGCCGCAGGTGGAGCAGGGCCCAGGCATGGGTCGACGTGGCGCTGGTGTCCGCGTCCAAGGTGGCCAGGAGGCCGCCGGGTTCCGCGCTGATCCGCACCGGGAACAGGAGGCCATCCCCCGGAACCAGCCGGGCGAGCAGCCAGGCCGCCTCGGGCGAGAGGCCGTCTGGGCGGGGGGCCAGGGCCTGCACCCGCAGGCCTGTGCCGATGACACTGATGCGCGAAGGACTTGCGGGAGGGGCCGTGATGGCTGAGGAGGGTGTCGCAGGGGCCGCGGGTTCGGTGCGCTTCGGTGGCTCCTGGGGCGTCCAGGTGCCCAGGCTCAGCAGCACGAGCCGCTTGGCCTGTTCCAATCCGAGGTCGCCGTGAAGCACGAGCACGGCACGATCAGGCCGGAAGACCAGGGCCCTGAAGGTGAGCAGATCCTCCCAGGCGATGGCGCCGAGGCTGGTGAGGGTGGGCGTCGAGGCGGGATCCCGCCTCAGCAGGCGCTCCAGCTGCGCGTGGGGGGAATCCGCGGGCCGGTCCACCTGGCGCCAGCAGGCCAGGCGCTGGATTTCAAGATCGGAAGGATCGAATACGGTGCGCTGCAGGCGGTCGGCCAGCAGGCCCAGGGCGCGATCCTGATCGCGGCTGCGCGCCACGATCCGCCAGTCGAGTCCCTCGCCGTCCGCGGTCTGCGTCATCTGGATGCCCGAATCATCGAGCAGGCGGTCGAAGCGTTCGGCCTTCAGGTCGCCGGCCTCGGAATGGGCGAACATGCGCAAGGCCAGCTCGGGAAGCCCCTGGCGGCCCGGAGGCAGGTCCGCCGGGCGGAGGCTCAGGTGGAGCCGCGCGCGGACGAGGGGATGCTCGTGGTCTTCCAGGTGCAGCACCCGCAACCCATTGGGAAGGGTGAAGGTCTGGACTCTGGGCTGGGCCTGGAGCACCACGACCGAAGCCAGGGATGTGGTCAGGACGGCTGCCAGCGGGATTCTCATCGCTTCTCCGCAGGCAGCTGGGCTTCAAGCAGCTTCAGCGTGTGGCGGCGCTCTTCGGCGCTCAGCATGCGCAGTTGGCGGAGCCCATCGGACACGAGGCGTTCCCGCTGGGCAGGGTCCTCGATGCGGGAGCTGGCCAGGGCCTTGAGCACCCGGGCCATGGCCGCTTCGAGGGGGTCCTGGGAGGCGCTGGGAGCGGGCTCCAGCAGCACCGTCGTGCGGTGGCTGGGGCTCAGCCAGGTGCGGGTGGCCATCTGGACGGCATCGGGGGTCAGCGTGCGCAGACGCTGGCTGTCCAGATCGATCAGCCGCCAGTCGCCGCCTTCAGCCCAGGCGAGCCCAAGGGAGCGGGCCAGGCTGGCGGGTTCGTCCAGCTCGCGCACGTGTTCGGCTTCGAGTTGGGCCAGGGCCCGCTGCCACTCGTCCTGGGGGATGGCCTCCTGCTGAAGCCGCAGGATCTCGCTTTGGAGGGCGGCCTCGACCTCCGCCAGGCTGTGTCCGTCGACGGGGCTCAGGTCGGCCACCAGCAGGCCCGGGAAGCGCCCCCCGGGCCGGTCCAGGCTCAGGTCGGCCTTCTGCACGAGGTTCTTCTCGTTGATGAGGCGCGTGCGGAGGCGGCCGGAACGGCCGCCGCCCAGCAGTTGGACGGCCATGTCCAGGGCCAGGTGATCCGGATGCCGCCGGGAGGGGATGCGCCAGCCCGTCAGTAGGCGCGAGGAGCCCCCGAGGGTGGCCTGCACGCGACGGTCTCCGAGGTCGGCGGGGATTTCCGGCAGCACGGCTTCTTCGGCATCGGGGGGCAGGGGCAGGGCGCCCAGGCTGCGCTCGATCTGGGGCAGCGCGCTTTCCAGGCTGAGGCCCCCGACGAGGATGATGGTGAGCCGATCGGGCCTGAGGGTCCGGTGGGCATAGGCCCTGAGTTCGGACCGGCGCAGGGCCTCCAGGGCCGGCAGGTGGTCCGTGAGATCCCGGCCGTAGGGGTGGCCGGGCAGGGCCGCGCCCTGGAGCATGGCGAGGCCCTGGACGCCCTGGCCCCGCAGCTCCGCCGCGAGCGCGGCCCGCGCCTGGGAGAAGCGGCTGAGCTGAACGCTGCGCAGGCGCTGGGCCTCGCTGCGGCACCACAGGTCAAAGGCCGCCTGGGGCAGCTCCGTGTGGGCCATCAGGGCATCCGCCGTGGCCTCGGCGGTCTGGGTGCCACCCTTGGCCGCGTAGAGGTCCTGCAGCGGTGACATCGAAAAGTGCGCCCTGAGCTCGGTCTGGATCGCGTCGAGGCGGGCCTCCAGAGCCGGGATCTGGGACGTGGCGGGGTCGCGGCGGAGGCGTTCCAGGCGGAGGGATTCCAGCAGCCCTTCCTCCTGCTTGAGGAGGGATTCGAGTTGGGCCTGTGCGTTCGAAGGTGCCAGATCCTCGGGCCAGGTGGCTCCGTAGAGCGCCCGGGCCAGGAGGTCCGTGGCGCCGGCGGCACTGGCCGGCTCTTCGGCGCGGCCCCCCTGGAAGACGAGCGTCGCATGGAAGGCGGTCAGCCCGTGGCGCTCCACCAGCAGGAGCCGCGCGCCATTGGCCAGCCGCCGCTCCTGCACCTCCGAAGGATGCGGAGCCTGGGCCTGCAAACCGAGCGTGGCGAGGAGGATGGGAACCAGCAGATGCATGGATCCCAGAGTACTATGAGCGCCTAACGAAACCCGACGTTGCCGCGATGAAGCCAGGCGGGATGCACCGCAAGGAAGGGCCCGCAGGGCGATGCGGGACATCGTTCAAGGGCTCTGACGCCGCGGGGCGCCCGCCTGGCTTCATCCCTCCGGGCGAGGGTGGCGGGCGTCGCGATGCAGCGTCACGCTCGTCGCGCGTAGTGTCCGCTACGCTTCGACTCGCATGTCTCGCCTCGCTCGCCCGGCACCCCTCGCGCGGCGGCGTGGGGTTTCGTTAGGCGCTCATCGCACCCGGATGCTGCCGTTGGTGGTTTCGAGGCGGATCGACTGGCTGCGGCCCGGCACCTTCAGGTGGGCGTTGTGCTTGGTCTGCTCGATCACCTGGGCGTTGGCCACCTTCAGCTCCAACGCGCCGTTGCTGTTCTCGGCCACCAGGTCGCCCGTGGCCTTGCCCAGGTCGACTTCGATGCTGCCGTTGGTGGATTCGAGGTGGATGCCTTCGCCCCATCCGTCGAGGTTGCGGGCCGTGATGCGGCCATTGGTGGTTTCCAGATGGATGCCGCCCAGCACGTCTTCCACCGTGATGCTGCCGTTGGTCGTGCTGCCCTTGATGCGCGCATCCAGGCTGCGGGCCTCGATGGGACCGTTGGTGGTATCGACGTGGACCTCGCCGCGGATGCGGCTCACGTGGATGCTGCCGTTGGTGGCCTCGCAGCGGGCGTAGCCATCCAGGTTCTCAGCCGCGACGGTGCCGTTGGTCGTGCGGAAGTAGCCCAGCACCCTGCGCGGCACCTGCAGCGTCATTTCGCAGCGGGGGCTGACGTAGAAGCCGAAGGTCCAGGAGGGCTGCTGGAAGACCGCCTCGATGTCGAGGTCCTGCCCCTTGCGCTGCAGCACCAGGTCCACACGGCGCTTGGCGCTGTCCCGGATCTGGGCGGTGAGGGCGACCTCTTCCTTGTCCCAGCCGGTCACGCGGATGCCGCCGTTGCGGTTCTTGACCCAAAGCTTGGAACCGGAGATCAGCTTTTCGGTGCGCTGCTCGGTGCGGGATCCCGACGGCATGTCCACCCCGATCATGGGGGCGGGCGGCGCGGGGGGCGCTGGAGGCGGAGGTGGAGGAGGCGGCACCTGGGCCAGCAGGGAACTCCCGACCAGGATGAGGGGGATCCAGCGGCTGGAGACGGTCATGGCAGCTCCCGTGGGAGAAAGATCCAGGGCTCGCCTGGGTGATGTGTTCACGGTCCGGAGACCTAAGCGTTTAGTCACGATACCCTGGAAGGTCCCATTGGAGCCCATCATGTCCGTCTATGTCCTGTCCGCCACCCGCACCGCCGTCGGAACCTTCGGGGGCGCGCTCAAACCGCTGAACGCCGTGCAAATGGGCGCCCTGGCCATCACCGAGGCCCTGGGCCGCGCCGGCGTGGAGGCCTCGGCCGTGGGGGATGTTGTGATGGGGAACGTGCTCCAGGCCGGCAGCGGCCAGAACGTGGCCCGTCTGGCGGCCCTGAAGGCGGGGCTGCCCCATGCCATTCCTGCCCACACGCCGAACCAGGTCTGCGGATCGGGTCTCAAGGCCGTGGCGCTGGGCGCCCAGAGCATCCTGATGGCCGACGCGGATCTGGTGGTGGCCGGCGGCACCGAGAGCATGTCCAACGCCCCCTACCTGCTGCCCGCCGCCCGCTGGGGTGCGCGCATGGGCAACACCCAGCTCATCGACAGCATGATCCAGGACGGCCTCTGGTGCGGCCACGGCGACACCCACATGGGCATCACCGCCGAGAACGTCGCCGCCAAGCACGGCATCAGCCGCGAAGCCCAGGACGCCTTCTCCCTCCAGAGCCAGCAGAGGGCCGCCGCCGCCCAGGCCGCGGGCGCCTTCGACCGCGAAGTCTTTGCCGTGACCCTGGCGGGCAAGAAGGGCGACACGGTCTTCGCCCGCGACGAATACATCAGGGCCGACGCCAGCGCCGAGGGCCTGGCCAAGCTCAAGCCCGCCTTCAAGAAGGACGGCACCGTGACCGCCGGCAACGCCAGCGGCATCAACGATGGCGCCGCGGCCCTGGTGCTGGCTTCCGAATCCGCCGCCAAGGCCCACAGGCCCATCGCGCGCATCCTTGGCTTCGCGCAGGCGGGCGTGGACCCGGCCACCATGGGCCTCGGCCCCGTGCCCGCCATCCAGAAGCTGCTGCAGAAAACCGGCGTGAAGCTGGCCGACATTGATCTTTTCGAGCTGAACGAAGCCTTCGCCGCCCAGAGCCTGGGCGTGCTGGCGGAACTGCCCGACCTCGATCCCGCCAAGGTGAACCACCGCGGCGGCGCCATCGCCATCGGCCACCCCATCGGCGCCAGCGGCACCCGCATCCTCGTCACCCTCCTGCACCTGCTCCAGGACGAGAACAAGAAGCTCGGCCTCGCCGCCCTCTGCGTCGGCGGCGGCCAGGGCGTGGCCATGCTGGTCGAGCGCCTCTAAGACTGGAACCGCGAATGGCGCGAATTGGCGCGAATGAAGGATGGCAATTATTCGCGATCATTCGCGTCATTCGCGGTTAGCTTTTTCTCATGATCACCCTCACCCACGTCGGCAAGCAGTACGACCGCATCCACACCGCCCTGGCGGATGTGAGCTTCGCCATCGACGCCGGGGAGTTCGTGTTCCTCACGGGGCCCAGCGGGGCGGGCAAGTCGACGCTGCTGAAACTGCTCTTCCGGGAGCAGACGCCCAGCAGCGGCGATATCCAGATGGCGGGGCACCGGCTGGCCTCCATGTCCGAAAAGGAGATCCCCCTGCTGCGCCGCAAGCTGGGCGTCGTCTTCCAGGACTTCAAGCTCATCCGCAGCCGCACCATTTTCGAGAACGTGGCCTTCGTGCTGAAGGTGCTGGGCGTGAGCGCCGCCGAGCAGAAGCAGCGCACCTTCCGGGCGCTGAAGATGGTGGGCCTCCAGCACAAGCTGAGCAGTTACCCGCTGCAGCTCTCGGGCGGCGAGCAGCAGCGCGTGGCCATCGCCCGGGCCCTGGTGAACGACCCCCTGGTGCTGCTGGCGGACGAGCCCACGGGGAACCTGGATCCCGACCTCGCCCAGGAGATCATGGCCCTCTTCGAGCGCATCAACGGCCAGGGCACCACGGTCATCGTCGCCACCCACGATCGCAGCCTCATCCAGCGCATGAAGAAGCGCGTCATCGGCCTCGACCACGGCCGCATCGCCTTCGACCAGCCGGCGCCGACGAGCCTCGTGACGGTGTAAAGGCGGTAGGCTGGAAGCTGTCGATCGGATTCCCATGGCCCAGCCCCTCACCGATGCAAGATTCGTTACCTCCGCCGCGGATGCGCGGAAGCTCGGCGTGTGCCACGCGGAAGTGGCCTTCGTGGGCCGCAGCAACGTCGGCAAATCCTCGCTGCTGAACGCGCTGGCCAACCAGAAGCAGCTGGCGCGCGTCTCGAAGACGCCGGGCCGTACGCGCCTCATCAACGTCTTCCTCACGGGGCCGGATCGCTGGATCGTCGATCTGCCGGGCTACGGCTTTGCCACGGGCCCCGCGGCCGAGCGGGCCACCTGGCAGGCCATGATCGAGGGCTACCTCACGGGCCGCGCCACGCTGCGCATGGTCTTCGTCCTGGTGGACGCGGAAGTGGGCCCCACCAAGCTCGACCATCAGATGATCGAATGGCTGCGCGCGGAGGGCCTGCCCCTGCGGATCGTGGCCACCAAGGCCGACCAGGTGAAGCCCAGCAAGGCCCTCAAGCAGCGCAAGGACGTGGCCGCGGAGCTCGGTCTGCAGCCGAACGACATCGCCTGGACCAGCGCGGGCAAGGGCGTGGGCATCCCCGAACTGCGGCGCGAAGTGGCGGATCTGCTGGAACTCTAGAGGGCCTCCACCCGGCCGTTCCGCCACACCATGAAACGCCCCTCGTGGGCCCAGGGCAGAGCGATGCCGTTGGCCTCCACCTCGTGGGTGTGGAAGTGCCCCGTGAGGAAGGTGGCGCCGGGATGCGCCTCGGCGGCATGCCGGAAGGCCTCGCGGGGGAACCGGAGCTTGTAGGCGGCGTTGGTGGTGCGCAGCTTCCGCTCCATCCAGGCGGACACGCTGCGGGCCATCCGGCCGGGCATCAGGCGGAAGACGAGCCAGAGCATGCCCGAGCGGGAGACGAGGTTCCACAGCCGGTAGTTGCGATCCGCGGCGTTGATGAGGTCGCCGTGCTCGAAGGCCAGGCCCTCGCCCTCGAGGTGGCCGCCGATGCCTTCGCCGAGCAGGTCGAAATGGCGCGCGTGGCCGTCGAGGAAGTACTCCCGGTTGCCCAGCCAGAGGCCCACCCAGCGGCCCTCGGCGCGACGCCGGTCCACCCAGTCGAGGAAGGCGCCCTGCGCCTCGGTCTCCATGCCCGGGAGGCCCACCCACACGTCGAACACGTCGCCGAGGAAGAGCCAGTCGGCCTGGGGGTGGCTGGCCGTGGCCGCCTCGAGGCCCGTGAGCGCCGTGCTCCAGTGGGGATCGGCCACGAGGATCAGGTCCTTGGTCGCATCGAAACGGCCGGGGATGCCGCGAAGCCAGGAGAGGGCCCCCAGCCGTCGTGTGAACAGCAGGTGGAGGTTGCCCACCAGCAGCGCCAGGGCGCCGCCCGTCGTGTCCGCCACCCAGTCGCCGAACTCGCAGGAACGGCCCGGGACGAAGCTCTGGTGCCATTCGTCCGTGGCCCCGTAGAAGGCGACGAAGGCGAGCACGATCAGGTGCCGGCGGTACAGGGGAAGGTCCGGCCGGTTGCGCTGGAAGGCCAGATCCAGCAGCCAGGCCAGGAGCCCGAAGACCATCGCATGGGCGGCCTTGTCCAGGGGCGGAGGCAGGGAGATCCCGCCGGGGTACTGCGACTGGGCGCTCAGCCACAGGATGGTCGCAGCCACGGCCAGGGGGAGGATCCAGAACCAACGCATGCGCATGAACCATCCAAACACGGGCAGGCCAAGGCTGGGAACCCAGCAGAATCCCGGGGCCCGGAATGGCTTCGCCGAAGCGACCGGACATCAACTCATCCCTTAACATCAATTAACTTGCGGGGCCTTTGAACGTCTGACGAGATGGACCCCAGAGGTCCCCATGCACCTGACATCCCACGACCTTCGCATCCTGCGCCTGGCGGCCTGCGATGGCGAAGGACGGCTCGGCTTCTTCATCGGCGAGGATGGCGCCATCGCCCTGGTGGGCCGGGGGCAGGCGGTTCCCATCCCGGCCGACGAATCGCTGCCGAAGCTGGAGGAAATGGGTCTCCTGAGTCGGGAACTGAGCCGCTCCTACGTGCTGACGCCCGAAGGGTGGGACGCGCTGCGGCAAACAACCCCAGAATGAGGGCATGCTCACCCTCACGAAACTGATCGGAATGCTGCTCATGCCCCTGGGGCTCCTTTGGCTGGGGCTGTTGGCGGCCACGCTCTGGGCCTTTCGAAAGCGGGCCCGCGGCCTGGGCGCCTTCCTGGCGCTGCTCACCCTCGGGCTCAGCCTGGCGGGCAACCCGCTGGTGGGACACTTGCTGAAAGCGCGTCTGGAACGCGGCCTGCCTTCCCTTCCCGACCACGCCCCGCCTCTGGAGGCCCTGTACGTGTTGGGTGGGGGCTCGGACCTGGATGAGCACGGACATCCCATCCTGGGGGAATACGGGGACCGCCTCCTGGAAGCGGCGCGGCTATGGCATGCGGGGCGAGTGAAGCGCCTGGTGGCCGGGGGTGCTTCCCATGAGGCCGATGGGCGCCTCCGGGATTTCGGGCAGGAATCCCGTGTGATCTGGATGGAGCTGGGGGTGCCCGAAGATGCCATTCAGGTGATCGGGGAACCCTGCTTCATCACACGGGATGAGATCCAGGCTTTCCAGCGCCTGAAGGCCCAGAAACGCTGGACCCGCGTGGGCCTGCTGAGTTCCGCCTGGCATCTCCCAAGGGTCTTGGCCCTGGCCGGCCGTGAAGGCCTCGACGCGCTGCCCTTGCGGAGCAAGCGCCCCAGCCGCATTCCCCCCTTCCGCCTGTGGCAGGTCGTGCCGCAGGAGGAAGGCATCCGGGGCACCCAGCAGGTGTGCTGGGAAGTGCTGGGCCGCTGGGCGGGCCGCTGATCGGATCGAAAAACCATCTGGCCGGCACCCGCGAGGTCGCGGAGGCCGGCCAGAGGCTTGCAGCCTGAACCTAGCGGTTCATCAGGGGACGGTCACCTTGTACCAGTCGGAGGCGGCCGTCAGGTTGCCGTTGTAGAGCGTGTTGACGGTGATGTTCTGCGGCGCGGCGCTGGAGTGGGAGGCACTGCCCGCGAAACCGCCCGCAGCCGGGGACGCGAAGGTGCCGGGGGCAGGGTTGGTGGCGTAGAGGGAGGTGCCCACCCACAGGGCGTATTCGCCGATGTAGGTCTGGTAGGGCTTCAGGTTGATCATCAGCACCTGGTTGGGCGCGGTCATGACCTTGGCCGTGTCCAGGGCGCCGAGATCGACGCTGGTGAGGAGCTTGGCGGAATTGAAGTCATACACGTTGACGATGTCGTCCGTCGTCGTCTGGCTGGAGGCGGCCGCATCGGGGAGGGTCTGGATGTTGTAGACGGAGGCCTTGAAGGGCACCGTCACGGTGGGATTGGTGCTGGCCGAGGTGACGGTGATCAGGGGCGAGTAGGCCTGGATGCCGGACACGTTGCAGCGGGCGACGTAGGTGCCGGGGCGCAGGAGGTTGAAGTCCACGGAACCGGCGGGAGCCAGCAGGGAATCGGTGTCGCCGCTGGTGACGGAGCTGGCCACGAAGTTGGTGATGCGACCTTCGGGATCACTCTGGTAGAGGTAGACCGGCGTGTTGGTGAGGGGCGTCGTGGTGCCGTTGAAGGTGTTCTGGACGTTCACCCGCAGGGGCGTGTTCAGGTAGTTGGAGGCGGGTGCGGTCTTGGCGGTCACGTCGGCCACGACGGCGCCGATGGTCTTGAGCGTGTTGACGCGGCCCCAGCCGTTGGTTTCCGTGAAGCCCGTGGCGCCTTCGATGAAGTCGGCGTTCTTCTCCAGGTAGGTGCGGATCTGGGCGGGCGTGAGGTCGGGGTTCCAGGTCAGCATGTAGCTCACGAGGCCCGTCACGAAGGGCGCCGACATGGAGGTGCCGGACATGGACTCGTAGTCATCGGGGCCCTGGTTGCCGCAGGAGATGATGTCGAAGCCCGGGGCGGTCACGGAGATGTGGGAGCCGCTGGTGGAGAAGTGGACCTTCTTGTCCTGGCCGTTGGTGGCGCCCACGGCGATGACGCCCTGGTAGGCGGCGGGGTAGTTGGCCTGGTTCTGGCCGCTGTTGCCCATGGAGGCGATGATCACGATGTTGTTGCTGGTGCAGGCCTCGACCACCTCGATGGCGAAGGCGCTGGCGCCGCTGCCGCCCAGGGACATGTTCACGGGGATGGTGTGGTTGTAGGCCGTGGTGGTCTTCCAGCGGAGCAGGTGGTAGAGCGAGCCGTAGATGGCCCAGGTGCTGCCCGATCCGTTGAGCAGGCCCTTGTAGCTCACGAGGTTGGTGTTCCAGCAGACGCCGGCCACACCCTTGCCGTTGTTGCCCTGGGCGGCGATGGTGCCGGCCGTGTGGCTGCCGTGGGCCTCGTCATCGGTGTTGGTGGTGGCGGTGCCGATGTAGTCGATGGGATCGATGGCGTACGTGGTGGTGGGGACGATGGGCTTGTTGCCGTTGGCCAGGTCGTACCAGGAATAGGCGTGCTGCACGATGCCCGTGCTGCCCTTCTGGAAATCCTCGTGGGCCCAGTTGATGCCCGTGTCGATGTCGACGACGGTGGGGGTGTTGGGGCCGAACCCGTAGGTTTTCCAGGCATCCACGGTCTTCGTGAGGTAGATGGAGTATTCCTCGCTGACGGCCCGGGGATCCAGGTTGTTCAGGGTGATGCCACTGTCCGCCTTGACCGGCAGGTCGGCCTCGGCGAAGAGGACGCCGGGGTTGGCCTGCAGCATCTGCAAGGTCTCCAGGACGTTGGAGTCTTTGTACAGGTGGTAGTAGTCAAAGCCGTTGAGCGAGATCTTGCCCTGGATGGACAGGCCCATGTGCTCGAAGGTCGCCGGGTTGAAGCCGGGGCCGGCCTTGGCGATGAGGTAGCCGTAGACCGAGTTCTGCTTAAGGTCGTTCTCGGAGGCCGGCGTGAGGAACTGGTACTGGGAGGCCGGATTGACTGTCACGGGCGTCGCGCTGCTGGAGGTCGTCTGCGTTGCGTCCGATTTGGGCGCGCAGCCCAGGACCAGGGCGAGGGCCAGGGAGGTCGCAAAGGCCGTCAGGTGTTGGATTTTCGGGATGCTCACAATCTTCTCCTTCACGCTACTGGGCATTGGGATCGATGGTTAGGGTGAAGTAGCCGTTGACGGCCCCGTAGCTGTGTTCGTACGTACTTCCCATGGCGATGGCCACGCCGTAGCTGGTGCTCGTGGGATCGTTGTACGGATAGGTGTACTTCCGGAACTGGCAGGCGTTGGCCGTAGAGGTTCCGAAGATCGTCCACTGGTAGCTCACGCCCGGCTGGAAGTAGCCCATGGGCGCCTGGATGGTGATGTTGGCGTGGGTCGCATCGATGGAAAGGATGCTGCTGGCGTCGGACCAGGTGCTGGAGCTCGACGTGGGGCGGGTTTCAAAGCGTCCCGCCGCGAAGTTGTAGCGGCAGTACATCGCGTAGGAGGCGGCGGTTCCGGTTTTCTCCGTCACGCTCAGGGTGAAGTAGAAGTAGTCGGACACCGCCGGGTCGAAGAGGGCCGGGTTGGTGATGGAGAAGGTGAACTTGGGCGCAAGGCTGCTGGAGATGGTCTCGGTGGCCGGGGCGGCGAGCTGGGCCGTGAAGGCCGGCAGGAAGGTGCTGGCGATGGGCATGGAGTACTGGCTGTAGCCGCCGTTGTTGGTGGTGTTGCCGTTGAAGCCGCGCACCTTGTAGTAGTAGGTCGTGCCCAGCTGGAGGGTGGGGTCGTTGTCGGTGTAGACCAGACTGGAGGCGGTGGTGGGCGCCTCGAAGAGCTGGGTGGCGACCTTGGTCCAGAGGGTGCCGCTGGTGGAGCGGTAGACCTCGTAGCCCGTGATCTTCTGGGCCACGTTGGAGCCGTTCAGCAGCGAGAAGAAGATGTCGGGCTCGTACGTGGTCGGCGGAGCGTCGGTGGGCGTGGTGGCGAAGATGCTGCGGGTGAGCCCGTGGGTGATGAGCTGCACCGTGACCTTGGAGGGCGTGAGGGCGGAGAGGTCGGCCTGGGTGGTGTCCGCGGCGCCGTCGGTGACGTTCAGGTAGATCTTCTGCTCGGTGCGGTTGTTGGCCACGTCGTAGACGACGAGATCCACGTAGTGCTTGGTGTTGGCCGCGTAGTTGGAGAGCGGGATGGCCAGGTCCATGGTCGACTGGTAGAGCGTCGTCGAGCCGGAGGTGACCGGGGTGCCCACTTCTTCCACCCAGTAGGGACCGTTGTTGTTCCAGGCCCAGGCGGGCTGATCCACATTCAGGCCCATGCCGAAACCGGACCAGGCCGTGGCGGCGATGTTGCAGCCGCCCTGGGCCGTGACGCGGAGCGCGGCCATGTTGGCGAGCACGTCACTGAGACTGTTGCCGCTCAGGGCGTTCCAGGTGACGCCGTCCGCGCTGGTGGCGAGGGCGGTGATCTGCGGGGCCTGGGCGGGGAAGTTGATCATGCCGAGGGGGTGGCAGTAGAAGTTGGCGACGGTCTCCCGCGTGGAATCGAAGCCCTGGAACATGGACTGGGCCGATCCCGGCGCCTGGGCGCTGAGGTTGTACTTGGAGACGCCGTCCAGGCCGAGGGTGGTGGTGCCGTTGGCGCCCACGGGGATGCCGGTCTGCAGCACGTTGCCCGCCGCATCGGCGACGGTGAGTGTGGTGCCCTTGAGGGGCACGCCGTTGGTGGAATCCAGCACGTGCACCGTGGTGTTCTGGGCGTTGATCGTGCAGGCGATGGTGTAGGTCTGGGTGGTCTTGCCGTCCTGGGCCTTGACGGCCACCGTGATGGTGTTGGACCCAACCACCATGGGGATGGCTGCGGAAGGCGTGTTGCTGGCCAGGGCCGCGCCGTTCACCGTCATGGTGGCGGTGGCGTCGGCCAGGGTGGCCTTGACCGTCACGGGTGTGGGATTGGCCGCGTAGTTCGTCTTGAGCGTGTAGGCGAAGGTGCCCTGGGCGAAGGCCGGGGCGATGTCGCCGTTGGCGCCCTGGACCGTCAGTGCCGAAAGGAAGGCGTTCGAGCTGAGGGGAATGGGAGGCGGGGTGCTCTTGTGGCCGGAGCATCCCAGGGCGAACACGAGGGCCGCGGCTGGAAGGCCCGCCAGGCCTAGGGCCGACAATCGGGTACGGTTTTGCATACGCGGTTACTCCATGAATTGTGGAGGGTGGAATGTGGATCGTCTGGATCCGGTGGGAGCTCGGAACGATTAACTCACGCCCGATTTGGATGAGGTGGTTAAGAAATGTTAAGAAGGGCTTGGATAAAAGGCGGCCATGGCATGGGTGCCCAGGAGCCCATACCAAGACTCATTCCGCTGTGATCGGATCGGAAGCAGGCATCCTGATCCCATGGATGCCCGCTACACCCTCATCTTCGACGCCCCGTCCCTGACCGAGGCCTTCGGCCTGATCCCGCCGGCATTTCCGATTCCGAAGAGATACAACATCGCGCCGGGCCAGCACATCGTGATCATCCGCCCCGAGAAGGATCGCCGCGTGGTGGATGTGGCGTACTGGGGCATCATTCCGGGCTGGGTGAAGGATCCGAACGCATTCTCGAAGCCCATCCATGCGCGCGCCGAAACCCTGGAGGAGAAGCCCTCCTTCCGCACGGCCTTCAAGCGGAAACGCTGTCTCATTCCTGCTTCGGGATTCTATGAATGGAAGACCGAGGGGAAGACTCAGCAGCCCTTTTACATCCACCCCAAGGATGGCGGCTTCTTCGCTTTCGCCGGGCTCATGGAGGACTGGCAGGGCCCCCACGGCGAGGTCATGATCAGCGCCTGCCTCATCACCACCGAGGCCAACGGATCCATGGCCGGCATCCACGCCCGCATGCCCGTCATCCTGCCGAAGGAATCGTGGACCCTGTGGCTGGATCCCGCCGCGCAGACGAGGGAACTGCGCCCTCTCCTGGTGCCCTGCTCAAGCCACCTCCTGGTCACCCACCCCGTGAGTCCGGCCGTCGGCGATATCGGGAACGAAGGGCCGGGGCTGATCCTGCCGGTGGCTTAGGGGGGCAACTTTCAGCTTTCGTTGAAACACAAGAAAGCCCGGCTTTCGCCGGGCTGTTTGGTAGTCCCAAGGGGAATCCCTCCACGTCACCTCTGCGGCTGCGCCTTCGCGGTGACGTCCCGGCCGCACGACTGGCTGCGCACGGGCCTCCGCCTGCGGCGGACCGACCTGGACAGCGTCCGGCTGTCCAGGTCTGGCCCTGCCTGCGCGCCATTCGTGATTTCGATTCCCCTTGAGATACAAGAAAGCCCGGCTTTCGCCGGGCTGTTTGGTAGTCCCAAGGGGAATCGAACCCCTGTTCCCGCCGTGAGAGGGCGGTGTACTAACCGCTATACGATGGGACCACTGCACAAGTTTTGAATGGTTGGGGAGGAAGGATTTGAACCCTCACCTGACGGTACCAGAAACCGTTGTCCTACCATTAGACCACTCCCCAACGAGTGGAAAACCAACTGTACCACGTGCGGGACAAAAGGCAAGGGGTCGTTCCGCCGATGGGGGATGTAGCCTACCGGGCAGAGGTGTTTTCATGGCGGAACCCATCAAGCTGGCGTATTTCATGGCCGTCAAGGAGGGCGCGAGCTACCTCGGGGGCCTGCTGGTGACGGACACCTCCGGCATTCCCCTGGATTTCCGATA
Source organism: Geothrix limicola (assembly GCF_030268085.1). Classification (GTDB taxonomy): domain Bacteria; phylum Acidobacteriota; class Holophagae; order Holophagales; family Holophagaceae; genus Geothrix; species Geothrix limicola. Next base: position 318,965 of record NZ_BSDE01000002.1, on the reverse strand, counting down.
CACCGAACCCATCACGCCCACGCGCCTGCAGGGCATCCTCTACGGCAAATCGCTGGAGCCCCACCTCAAGGAGGAGGTCATCCAGAAGACCCTGCTGAAGGAGCTGAAGACGCCGCCGGATCTGTTCATCCTCAGCGCCACCGAACTGGCTGGCGGCTGGTCCGGGGAGGCGAAGTATCCCGTGCTGGCGGTGCAGAAGAGCCAGGAATCCCCCCTCGCGAAGGTGGGCGAGGCCTTCCGCGCCGGCCCGCGGGAACTGCTCCTCCAGGTCTCCGAAGGCGCCGCGCCGCTGCGCGTGATGTTCGCGGCCTCGGTGGATGCGGCGGCCCAGGAGCAGGCCATCATGAAATTGCTGGAGGCGGGCTACCACATGGATCTGGCGGAGCCCCTGGAGCGCGTGTCGGCGGCACTGCAGAGCCTCGTGGTGAAGGAAGCCTGATGTTCGGCCGGGTGAAGGACGCGGTGGCGGACGCGGCGGAAACGCTGCGGCGCGCCTTCGCCGGGCTGAACGTGGTGGAGGCGGCACCCGAACCCTTCGAGCCGCTGAGCCATGGGTCGGAGGGCTTGAAAGCCGAGGGGCGGGCCGGGCTGGAGCCCCCGGCCACCCTCTGCCGGGAGATGGGCCTGCTGCGCGAGGCCGTGGAAGGCCGGGCCCTGGAGCCCTTCCAGGCCCGGCTCTGCGACGAATCCGGATGGGCGCGCTGGGGCGCCGAGGCCGAAGTGATCCGCATGACGCCGCTGGAAGGCGGCCGGGTCTCGGGCATCGCCGTGCCTCCGCTGCCGCGCAGGGCCCAGACGGCAGGCCGCGTCGAGCCTCCTGTTCGGCCCTCGACCCGCCGATGGGCAGAGCCGCTGCCCGCCCCCGGCTCCCGGCGCCTGGATCCCGATCTGAGCGGGGCCGGCGCCAAGGCGGGCCTGGACACCATCCTGTCGCTGGCGGTGCCCATCCAGGGCGAAGACCTCCAGCACCTGCCGAAGGGGCTGTGGATGCGCTACAGCCTGCAGCTGGTGCGGGGCACGGGCGAGAACGTGCGGAACCTGGAGGTGCTCGGCCTCTTCCGCCTCCCGCGCAAGGGCGTGGCCGACCTCAGGCACGACCCGGCGCGTGGACGTATTCTGGTCCGCCTGGAGGCCGCGGCGACCCGGGCGCCCCGCGCGCCGTTCATCCTGGCCCGCCGCAAGGACGATGGCGCCCTGGTGAGTTGCTTTGTGGAGGATCCGTGACCCGTAAGCTGTCGCCCAAGCGGCCGCCCCTGACCCTGAAGACGCATCCCGGCCTGCCGGAGATGCCCACGGAGGTGCGGCCCAAGGCCGAGGGGGATCCGCAGCAGACGCCGGCGCAGTGGGCGCTGGTGGCCTACGCGGGGGCGGCCCTGGGACGGGTGTTTCCGCTCTCGACGGGCCAGGTGCTGGTGGGCCGGGCACCCGAGGCGGGCGTGACGCTTCTGGACGGCGAAGTGAGCCGCCACCACGCGCGCCTCCACGTGGAAGAGGGCCGGGTCCAGGTGGAGGACTTGGATTCCACCAACGGCACCCGCGTGAACGGAGAGCCGGCGCAGGGGCGGGTGGACCTGCTGGCCGGGGACCGCATCGCCATCGGTGGTCACGTATTGAAGCTCGTCTACCTCGATCCCCTGGAGCGCGCCTTCCACGAGACCCTGCTCGACCTCAGCACCAAGGATCCCCTGACGGGCCTGGCCAACCGCGGGAGCATCCTCGGGGAGCTGCAGAACCGGTTCGGCCTGAGCCTGCGGTACAGCCGCCCCATTTCGGTGGTGGTCTGCGATCTGGATCATTTCAAGCAGGTGAACGATACCCATGGCCACGGCGCCGGGGATTTCGTCCTGCGCGCCTTCGGCGAACGGCTGCTGGCGACCCTGCGGGAAGCGGATCTGGCGGGCCGTATCGGCGGCGAGGAATTTCTCATGATCCTTCCGGAAACGGACCTGACCGGGGCCCGGCCCTTCGCGGAACGCCTGCGCCGGGCCATCGCCGCGACGGCGGTGCAGCTGCCGACGGAGGACCTCAGCATCACCTGCAGCCTCGGCATCGCCGAGCGGATCGCAGGGGATTCCGATGCAGGTCAGCTCCTGGCCCGGGCGGATGCGGCGCTGTATCGGGCCAAGGCCGCCGGGCGGGATCAGGTCTGCGAGGGCTAGGTTTACCCGATCTCAGCTAGACTTTCCCGGATGCCCCTCGATCCGACGCCCCCCGACCTGCCCGCCTGGGATTCGGCCTCCGGGCCGGAAGAAACCGAACTGCTCGGGGATCCCGACACCCGCGAATGGGTGCTGATCCGCTACGTGGGCCACCCCATGGGCGACTTCATCCCGCTGCCGGCCGCGGGACTGGACGTGGGCCGGGCGCCGGAGAACGGCCTCTGTCTGCCCGATCCCGAAGTGAGCCGACGCCATGCGCGGCTGCAGGTGGCCGCGAACCTTGAATGCGTCGAGCTGCGGGATCTGGGATCGACCAACGGCGTCTTCCTGAACGGGCGGCGCGTCCAGGCCGATCCGGGCCCCGTGACGCTCAGGGCCGAGGACGTGCTCCGTGTGGGCGGACACGCGTTCAAGATCAAGCACATGGATGCCCTGGAACGCCGCTACCACCAGGACATGGCGGCCCGCACCACCCTGGATCCGCTCACGGGCGTGGGCAACCGCGCGACCATCCTGCACCAGCTCCAGTCGAACGTGGACATGGCGCTCCGCCACGAGCGGCCCCTGTCGGTCATCCTCGCGGACCTGGATCACTTCAAGCAGGTCAACGACACCCTGGGGCACCGGATGGGCGATCGCGCCCTGGAGGCCTTCGGAAGCCTTCTGCGGCACCGCCTGCGCGGCTCCGATGCGGTGGGCCGCCTGGGCGGCGACGAGTTCCTCATCGTGCTGCCTGAAACGACCGGGATGCTGGCCCTCGCCGCGGCCGAAGGCCTGCGCCGCGCCCTCGCCGAACACCCCTTGAAGCTGGAGGGAGGGCAGGTCCTGCCGCTCACCTGCAGCCTCGGCGTGGCGGAGTTCAGGAAGGGCGATATGGATGGCGGGGCCCTGCTGGCCCGGTCCGATGCGGCCCTTTACGCGGCCAAGGCCGGAGGGCGCAACCGCGCGCATCCGGCGTCATGAGCGGCCTGCGGCCGCCCACGCAGATCGGCAGCGTGCGCCTGCTGGAGCCCCTGGGCGAAGGAGGCATGGCCATCGTCTTCCGCGGCGAGGACCGCTTCCGCCCCGGAATCCAAAGCGCCGTGAAGCTCCTGCGTCCCGAGGTGCACCGCGACCATGAGCTGGTGCGCCGCTTCCTGCGCGAGGGCGAAGTGCTCACGCGCCTCTCCCACCCGAGCCTGGTGGAGATCCATTCCTTCGGCACGAGCGGCGCCTGGCCCTATCTGGTGATGGAGCTGCTGCCGGGCGGCAGCCTGAAGGCCTGTCGCGGCGAGGCGCCGGCCCTGCTGGCGCGGCGCCTGATCCCGGTCTGCGGCGCGCTTTCCGTGGCTCACGCCGCCGGCGTGGTGCACCGGGATCTCAAGCCCTCCAACCTGCTCTTCGCTGCCGATGGACAGCTCAAGGTGACGGATTTCGGCGTCTGCTTCTGGGAGGGCGAAGAGGGCCGCACCCGCGCCACCCGCAGCCAGATGGTGGTGGGCACGCTGGGTTACATGGCGCCCGAACAGCATGGCGATCCCCGGCGGGTGGACGGTCGTTGCGATGTCTACGCGCTGGGGGCGATCCTCTTCGAATTCGCCACGGGCCAGGCCTACGCCCAGGTGCAGATGCCCCCGGCCGCCGTGCGGCCCGGCTTCCCGCCGCGCATGGCGGGGATCATCATGCGGGCGCTCCAGCCGGATCCCTCGAAGCGCCTGCCCAGCATGGACGTGTTTGGACAGGAACTGTCCACTTGGCTCGAAAGCGCCGAAGCCGCGGGCTGGGGCGAGGAACCGCTGCCGGGCTTCTCGCCCCGCGACCTGGAAGCCGCCACCGTGGCCGGACCTCGCCGCGACGAAGATCCCGAGACCCGGCTCGGGCCCTACCTCGACGCCCTCGCCACGGGTCCCGTGGGCGCGCGGAGATCGGCGGCCGAAGGCCTGGTGGCCGCCGTGCGGACGGGGGACAGCCCCTGGCTGGTGGAGGCCCTTCAGCGCTCGCCGGAGGGTGCCCGCTTCGCGCTGGCGCGCGCCCTGGGCAAGGTGGGGGCGGCCGACACCCTGGGGGCCCTCCTGGCGCTGCTTCCGGATCCCTTTGCACAACGGGAGGCGGCGGAGGCCGCGGCGGCCGTGGCCCTGCGCACGGGTCAGGTGGAGGCGGCCCGGAAGGCCCTGACCGAATCCGGGCTGGGCGCGACCTGGCGCTGGCCCGCTCGGGCCGCCCTGGGCGATGAGTTCTGGGTGTGGGCCCTGGCGGCCGAGTGGCCGCGGCTCACGCCGCCCTTCCGGCTGCAGGCCCTGGAGGCGAGCCGCGGCCTGCCCGAGGATCTGAAGGCCGCCGTGAAGGCCGCCACGGCCGACGCCACGGGCCAGGCCCGCGCGCTTTGGGAATCCCTTTGAAGTTGAGACGCGCTACCATCTGCACTCTTGTCTGAGGTCGGAATGGTGCTGCTTTTTCTCGTCATGGCCTTCGCCATCGGGCTGGTGATCCCCCTGCAGTCAGCGATCAATAATGCCCTGCGAAATGCCCTGGGAAGCGGGGCCCTGCTGGCGGCCTTCATCTCCTTCGCCGTCGGTACGCTCTGTCTCGCCGTCATCAGCGCCCTCACCGGCCAGCCTCTTCACACGCTCTGGGGCTTGCCGCGCATCGCCTGGTGGCAGTGGCTGGGCGGGGCCCTGGGGGCCTTCTTCGTCTTCGGCACCACGCTGCTGGCGCCGCGCATCGGCCTGGCGGCGATGATCTCGCTCATCGTGGCGGGCCAGGTGCTTTCCTCCCTCCTGTTCGACCGCTACGGCCTGCTGGGTCTGCCCGTGCGCGACATCTCCTGGGTCCGCGTGGCCGGCGTGGCCCTGCTGCTCGTCGGCGCCGTGCTGGTGAACTTCGGGGACCGCTGGCTGGCGCGCCTTTGATCCGTCTGGGCCCGATCAGCCCCTCGCGGCGAGCGGCGTCGGCAGCCCCATGAGGAATTGAAGTGAACCGATGGAGCGCCGCTCCCAGGTGCGATCCGGGGAGGTCCGGCGCGGGGGCGGGAGAGCCCGTATCATCCGCGCCAGGCCCAGTTCGGGGAATTCGAGGGCCTCCTCGAACCAGGGGGCCATCCAGGATTGGGGGAAGACCCAAAGCCCGTCCGAGCGCTGGCCTTCGCCCCGGCCGCCGAGGAGGCGCCGGAGGTGTCCGTACGTGGGGCCGGGCGCGTCCGCGTGCAGGTTCAGGATGGCGGTCTGACGCAGGTCCGCCCGCAGGTCCTGGTGCTCCAGCAGGGTGGAGATGAGACCCCGACCGTCCAGGGAGACCAGGTCGAAGCCCGCGGCGCGCTCGGGCAGCTGGCGACGGAAATGCACGTGGGCCCGGGCCCCTACCAGGTCCAGCTGGTAGGTGAAGAAGGCCTCCGCCCGGGGCCAGACGGATGCATCCTCCTCCACGAACAGGATCTTCACCCCTTGGTCCGGACTCATCTGACCCCCGGAATCAGGCCCGCGGGCGCGGACCTTTGCCTTGAGACTGTCAGCTCTTCTTGGACCTTTCGGCCACCTTGTCGAGCATGTCCCAGACCTGGTGGCAATCCTCGCAGGAGGATTTCGGATCCCCGCAGGGGAAACCCTCGATGCCCATGCCCTGGCACCTGGGGTTGCGGAAGAAGAAGAGGAGTTCGTTCAGCGAGACGTGCAGCCGGGAGCGGAGCGCTTCATCGGGAAGGGCCCGCAGGTTCTGGATGAACTGCCACTCCTCGGCGCTGAGTTCGGGGCGGTCGATGGTTCGAGGGGTTTGAGGCGCGGACGGTTGGGTCATGGGCACTCCGGACAGGGCCAGTATACGGATTTCCGGGGCCCTAAACGTCCCTCCGACAAGCTTCGTATCCCCCTCACGATCTCTGACATCCCAGGAGGCATCCATGTCCCTCGCCCGTCCCTTCGCCGCGGCCGTCGCCGCCCTCATCCTCTGCGCCCCGCTGGCGGCCCAGTCCCAGGTGATCCAGCCCACCAAGGCGGAGAAGACCACCGAGACCCGCACCCTGCCGCTGGCCTCGGGCTCCAACCTCAAGGTGAAGAACGTCAACGGCTTCATCCGTGTGGAAGCCTGGGACCGCGAAGAGGTCCAGTTCACCGGCGAGTTCAAGCCCAGCAGCAAGGACGAGCAGGTGAAGGTGGTGGTCGAAGCCGCCAAGGGCTCCCTCGAGATCCGCGGCGAATATCCCAAGCATTCCGGTTGGGGCCCCTATTCGGGACCTCAGTGCCAGATGACGCTCAAGGTGCCGCGTCGCGTGTCCTCCACATTGGAGACGGTGAACGGCGAAGTCGTCCTCAACGGCACCCAGGGCCAGGCCAACGTGAGCACGGTGAACGGCGCCATCCGGGCCTCGGGCCTGGAGGACCACCTCAAGGCTGAGACCGTCAACGGCGGCATCCAGATCGAGCAGGTGAAGGGCGGCCTTTCCTTGCAGACGGTGAACGGCGCCATCAAGGGCACCGGTCTGGATGGGCAGGGCAAGGGCATCAAGGCCGAGACCGTGAACGGATCCATCCACCTCCAGATGGCGGGCATGAAGGGCCGCCTTCGGGCCAACACGGTCAACGGCGGCATCACCTTCAACGCCAAGGGCGCCGAACAGGTCGAGGTGAAGAAGCACCGCGTCACGGCCGTCTTCCCCGGCAGCGACCAGGGCATCGACATCGACACCGTCAACGGGGGCATCACGCTGGACTGAGACGGTTTAGGAACAAAAAAGGGGCCGGTTCAGCCGGCCCCTTTTTTGTTCTCTATGGGCAGGTCGTTTAAATTTAGGATTGACGAGTCCGGATTTCCCTTCATGCTTTCCCTCGTGCCCGGCCGGTGCCGGTCACCCGATGTGGATGCCCCCGTGAGTGGAAAGCGCCGACTCCTCTTCTTCAGCCTGGCCGCCAGCGTCTTCCTGGGCGTGTTCCTGGGATCGGGCGCCTACACCTTCGTGTCGGCCCATGGCACCTCGTACCTGTCGAACGATCCCCAGGTCTGCGTGAACTGTCACATCATGCGCGAGGACTACGACGGCTGGCAGCACGCCTCCCACCATGCGGTGGCCGTATGCAACGACTGCCATCTGCCCCACGACAACGTGGTGAACAAGCTCTTCGTGAAGGCCAGCAACGGCTACCACCACTCGAAGGCCTTCACCCTCCTGAACTTCGCCGAGCCCATCCGCATCAAGCCCGGCAACGCCAAAGTCCTGGAAGACAATTGCCTCCGCTGCCACGGCGAGTTGACGAGCGAGATCACCGCGCACGGCACCCTGGGCGTGCCCACGGATCCCACCCGGAAGGCCGACCTCTACGGCTGCGTGCGCTGCCACCAGGGCGTGGGCCACGGGCCCACCCGCTGAAGCCCGATCCGATGAACCCTTCCCACCCCTGACCCCCAACCGATGATGCGTGCCCACCACGCGGGAGGACCCCTCCGATGACCGACCAACCCACTCCGCTGCTCTCCCGGCCCTGGGCCCGCATGGGCCTTCTGGCCGCCGGTGCCGCCCTGGCCACCGTGCTGGTGATGAGCCTCTACGCGAGCATCTCCAACCGCAAGGCCGAGGCCCGGCAGACCAGCTTCAAGCTGGTGGACCTCGATGAGAAGTCCGTCGATCCCGCCCTCTGGGGAAAGAACTTCCCGCGTCAGTTCGACGCCTACCAGCGCACCGCCGAGAAGTACAGCACCAAGTACGGCGGCGCCGGCAGCGAGGCGTTGCCCAACAGCCGCATCAAGGAGGATCCCCGGCTCGTCACCATCTTCGACGGCTACGCCTTCGCCATCGACTTCAATCAGCGCCGCGGCCACGCCTACATGCTGGATGACCAGCGCAACACCAAGCGCGTCACCGAGCGCAAGCAGCCCGGCTCCTGCCTCCACTGCCACGCCTCCAACACCGTCGCCTTCCGCGAACAGGGCCTGAAGGGCGGCGCGCCCGGCACCCTGGACGAACCCTTCACCAGCCCCAACGCCCAGGCCCAGCTCATGAAGGGCTTCGAGGACGTCTGCAAGATGCCCTACGGCGAGGCCACCAAGCTCGTGAAGCATCCCGTCGCCTGCATCGACTGCCACGATCCGAAGAACATGGCCCTGCGCGTCACCAAGCCCGGCTTCATCCGCGGCATCGCCGCCCTGGCCAACAGTGCCGAGCCCGTGCCGCACCTGCCCTCCATCGAGAAGTGGCGCAAGGGCGACAAGGCCACGCCCTACGATGCCAACCGCGACGCCTCCCGCCAGGAGCTGCGGTCCATGGTCTGCGGCCAGTGCCACGTGGAGTACTACTGCGGTCCCAAGACCACCCTCTTCTTCCCCTGGAACAACGGCCTCAAGGTTGAGCAGATCGAGGCCTACTACGACGGCTACAAGTTCCCCGATGGCCACCGCTTCTTCGATTGGCAGCACGCCAAGACCGGCGCCGAGGTGCTGAAGGCCCAGCATCCCGAATTCGAGATGTGGAGCCAGGGCGTGCACGCGCGCTCCGGCGTCTCCTGCGCCGACTGCCACATGCCCTACGTCCGCGAAGGCGCCGTCAAGATCAGCAGCCACCTCGTGCGCAGCCCCCTGCTGGACGTGTCGCGCTCCTGCCAGACCTGCCACCGCTTCCCCGAAGAAGAACTGAAGGCTCGCGTCACGGCCATCCAGGACCGCACCAAGGCCCTCATGGACCGCGCCGAGGATGCCGTCGTCAACCTCATCAACGACATCGAGGCGGCCAAGAAGGCCGGCGTCGACGACACCAAGCTCAAGCCCGTCCTCGAATTCCAGCGCAAGGCCCAGTGGCGCACGGATTTCGTGAACGCCGAAAACTCCATGGGCTTCCACGCGCCCCAGGAAGCCGCCCGCATCCTCGGCGAGGCCATCGACTACGCCCGCCAGGGCCAGGTCGTCCTGCGGGATCTGGGCGCGGCCAAGGTCGCCAAGAAGTAATCAGTGGATTCACCAAGCAAGGGAGCGGACAGCCGCTCCCTTTTTTTATGGGGCATTTGATTCGTCGCGGAGAGCCTGATAGGCTTCGCTCAATTTCTGTTCACCTTGTTTTTACTAATCCATTTTAGTGTTTGCAGGGGGTTTGTATGAATGGGCGACATTTGATTGGAATGATTCTGGTGGGGCTGCTTGGACTGGGAACGGAGCCTCTGCCTTGCCATGGGGCCACGCCTGCCGGGACGGATGAGCAGAAGGCCCTCGAGAAGCAAAAGAAGGCCCTCAAGACCCTGGTCTATCGGCGTCAGCGCCTTCTCAAAGAGATGCTCAAAGACGCGGATGAAGCCCTGAAAAAAGCCCAAGGTCAGGTGGCTGTCGTGCTTGGCCCTGGGGCCGTCGCGGCCAGGAAGCCGGAAGTATCCAGTTTTCTCGAGGCCCCCACGCAGAAGCAGCAGACCATCCAAAACCAATTGACGGCCTTGGCGAAGGCCTTGGAAGTGGTGAACGGCGCGGCCACTTCGAGCGATCTGGAGGGTTTGCTGAAGCCCGAAGCCATTGCCACGGCGAGGGGCCAGGCTGCGGGTAAAACCGAGGGGCTTCAGGCCCTCCAATCGGTGAAGACGGATGCCGAGCGCATGGATGACGCCGCGGTCGCCGCCAGTCTAGATGGCATGGAGCTCGCCAGCCTCAAGCTGTTCGTCGTGGGTGGTGTGATGAGCCTGGGGGAATCCATGCAGGGGCAGAACAAGGACCCCAAATTCACCGTGGCCATGATCGAGTATCTGCCAAAGCCCAGTGATGACTGGAACGGATTTCAGACCCTGCTCGCGTCGGGGCGGATCTATCCCACGCATGATCCGATCGTCATCGCCACCGAATCGAAGACGCCCAGTTCTGGTTCCACGGAGGTGGACAACGACTACTTCAAGCGCAAGTTCTCCTGCACCCTCGGCGGCAGATGGATGGCCTTCAGGGATTATTTCAACGGGGCCAACCTGCATCACGCGGCGGCCCATGGTGTCCTCGCGGGGCTTTCACTGGATCAGTACGAAATCGGCAGGATCACGAGAGTGACCGATGCGAACGGGACGAAAGAGAGCGGCGTTTCGGACACGGTGGGCTACACGGCCCCCTTTGCGGCCTACCGGTATGAAATCCTGCCCGGGGCGGGAAGCCCCATGGCCGGATCCTTTTGCGAGCTGGGCTGGAAGTACGACAGGATCTACGTGGTTCCTGCTGAAAGGAGCCGCTACTACCTGAAGGTCCGGGGCGTCTTCTTTGATCAGAAGGAGAGCAGCAATAACCTGATGGTCGAGGTCAACGTGGAAACCGGACATGGCCAACGGAACTATTGGGGCGTTTCCATGGGCTATCAGTGCAAGCTCTCGACACTGTTCAAGGCCGCAGGAGTCTCGTCCTCCCTCCCCCAGTTCTAGGCTGAAATCCATCCCGGGAGTCCCCATGCGCCCATGGCAGGTCTGCTTCCTCTGTCTGCTGGCAGCCGCGAACCTCGGGGCCCAACCCCGTTCCGTGCCGATTCAAGCCATCCGCGCCGAACTGGAGCGCCACTTCCAGAGTCTCGAATCCTTGTATCAGGACCTCCACCGCCATCCCGAACTCTCGGGGCACGAAGTGAAGACCGCCGCCAAGATCGCGGACCAGATGAAGCAGGCAGGTTTTGTGGTCACTTCGGGCCTGGGAGGCACCGGTGTGGTGGGCGTGCTGCGGAACGGCCCGGGGCCGACCCTGCTGCTGCGCACCGAACTCGACGCCCTGCCCCTGCAGGAGAAGACGGGGCTGCCCTACGCCAGCCAGGAGCCCGGCGTCATGCACGCCTGCGGCCACGACCTGCACATGACCTGCCTCACGGGGGCTGCCACGCTGCTCAACAAGATGAAGGACCGTTGGCGCGGCACCCTGGTGCTGGTGGCGCAGCCCGCGGAGGAGACCGTGGGCGGCGCCCGCGCCATGATCGCCGATGGCCTCTTCACGCGCTTCCCCAAGCCCGATTTCGCCCTGGCCCTGCATGACACCGGCAACCTGCCCTCGGGCCAGGTGGCCTGGACGGAGGGCTACGCCTTCGCCAACGTGGACAGCGTGGACATCACCATCTTCGGCAAGGGCGGCCACGGGGCCCGGCCCAACAGCACGGTGGATCCCATCGTGATTGCGGCGCGGACCGTCCTGGCCCTGCAGACCCTCGTCTCGCGGGAGAAGGATCCCATGGAGCCCGGCGTCATCACCGTCGGCTCCATCCACGCCGGCACCAAGCACAACATCATTCCCGACGAGGCCAAGCTGCAGCTCACCGTGCGCAGCTACGCCCCGGCCGTGCGCAAGCAGCTGCTCGACGGCGTCGTGCGAATCGCGAAGGCCGAGGCCGTGGCGGCCAGGGCGCCGAAGGAACCCGCCATCGCCTTCAGCGAAGGCCAGGATGCCCTCTACAACGACCCGACCTTCATCCGGCGCCTGGCCGCGGCCCTCGGGAAAGGCCTGGGAGCCGAGAACGTCGTGACCGCCCGTCCCGAGATGGGCGCCGAGGATTTCGGCGAGATCGGCAAGGCCGCGGGCATCCCCTCCGCCATGCTGCGGCTGGGCGCCGTGGAACCGGGGCGCTACGCCGCGGCCCAGGCCTCGGGCGAGGTGCTGCCTTCGCCGCACTCGCCGCTCTTCGCGCCGGACCGCGAACGCAGCATCCGCACGGGTGTGGAGGCCCTGGTGCTGGCCTCCCTCGAGGTGCTGGCGGTGCCCTGAACGATGGGATTCGAAGGCAGCTGATCCGGCCTTAGATCTCCGCGGTGCCTTCCAGGTAGAAGACGCAGGAGCCTTCCAGCTCCACGCGATCCCCCACCATACGGCAGATGAGCTCGCCGCCCCGCCGCGAGGCCTGGAAGGCGCGGAAGGTGGTTCGGTTCAGTCGCTGGGCCCAGTAAGGGGTCAGGGCGCAGTGGGCTCCACCGGTGACTGGATCTTCGGAGATGCCCTTGGCCGGGGCGAAGTAGCGGCTGACGAAGTCGTAGCCGCCATCGCCGGGCGCGGTGACGATCAGGCCGCTGCGGTCCAGGCGGGCGATCGCCGCGAAGTCGGGCGCGAGCCCGCGCACGAGTTCTGCGCGCTCCAGCAGGGCCAGGTAGTTGAATCCGTCGGCCACCACTTCGAGGGGCGTCACACCCAGCGCCTCCGCGAGCCCGGGCGGGGCGGGCACCGGCTGGGAAAACCGCGCCGGGAAGTCCATGACGTAGCCCGTATTGGTGCGACTCACGAACAGCGACCCGCTCGCCGAATGGAAGACCACGCGGCGCCGCGATGGTTCCAGCCGCTCCATGACGACGGCGGCGCTGGCCAGGGTGGCGTGGCCGCACAGGGGCACCTCGAGGGCGGGGGTGAACCAGCGGATGCGGTAGTCCTCGCCGTCGCGGACGAGGAAGGCCGTCTCCGCCAGGTTGTTCTCGGCCGCGATGGCCTGCATGACGGCGTCTTCGGGGAACTGGTCCATCGGCATCACCGCGGCGGGATTGCCCGCGAAGCGTCGGGTGCTGAAGGCATCGATCTGGAATATCGGTGTGCGCAAGGGATGTCCTGCTGAATGGCGGCGGTTCGGGTCTTCGCGAGCCTTGGGCTGGTTTCAGGCTTTTGAATTCAGTTTCTGCTGCTGGCAGATGCGGTTCACCGCACCCAGGAGATCTTCCGCATGGATGGGCTTGTATAGGATGTTCCGGACGCCCATGGCCTTGAGCTTGGTGTCGCGCTTCGCATCCCGGTTGGCCGTCAGGATGAGGATGGGGATTTTCGGATTGCTGAATCGGACGGCCTTGATCACCCCCTCGCCGTTCAGGATCGGCATGTTGAAATCGCTGATCACCAGGTCAGGGGTGGAGGTGTTCAGGTGATTGATGAGGGCGGCTGAGGACTTGGGCGGAAGGTCTTCCACCTCGAAGCCAGCTCCTTCCAGGTTGTCCCGGAGGATGTTCCGCATCAGGGTGCTGTCATCGATGACCAGGATCTTGACCATGAGCCCTCCACACCAGATTGGCGAGGCCTAACGGTACTTCGCCGCCATCCCCTTCAGCGTCGCGGCCATGTGGGCCCGCAGTGTCTTCGGTTCGAGCACCTCGGCCTCGGCGCCGAACTGCAGGATGAAGCGCGTGGGGCCGGAGAGTTCGGTGGCCTGGAAGCCGAGCAGTACGGTGCCGCCCTTCTCCTTGCGCACCGCGACGCCGGGCAGGGCAGGGGGCGCGTCCAGCAGGGCCTGGGGCCAGTTGGTGCCCGAGACGCGCACCTGGATCTGCATGGGCGGCGCGAGGCGGAACCAGCCGCCGATCTGCAGCTCGCGGGCTTGTTCGAGGGGTCGCTTGTCGGGGATGAGGCCGCGCCGCGTGAGGGCCTTCGCCTCCTCGATGCGGGCCAGGCGGAAGTGCCGCGGCTCCTGCTTGGCCAGATCCCAGGCCAGCAGGAAGGCTCCGCCGGAGAACACGTCATGGGTGAGCGTGAAGGGCACGACGGTGCGCGCGCTGGTGCGGCCCGTGGAGGCGGCGGCATAGGTCAGCTCCAGCTCGCGCGGGCCTTCGGGGTGGCCCAGGGCCAGCAACACCTGGGTGAGCATCTTCGTATCGAGGGCCTGCTGATCGTCGGCGCCGCCGCGCACGCTGACGTGCTCCTGCAGGGCGCGGAAGAGGTCGCGGTCGCGGCTGCTCAGGTGGCTGTCGGCGAGGGTGCGCAGGCCCTCCAGCTGATCGAACCAGAGCTCGGTGGCGGTGCCCTCCAGGGCCATGAGGGCGACTTCGAGGGCCACGCGGGCGTGGGGCGTGATGCGGCTGTCCCAGTCCGGCGCCTTCTCCAGCGTGAAGTGGATGATGGCGGGGCGGCCTTCGCGGGCCTTGCCGAAGCGGGCGCCCTGCTCCTCCAGCAGCTGCACGGCGCGATCCACCGTGCGCATGGCGACGCCGCCCAGTTTGCGGGACAGGCCCTCCTTCGTGATGCCGCGCTCCCCGGCGTCGCGGATGGCCTCCAGGACCACCTGAAGCCGCTCGGGCTTCACCAGGTGGGCGCCGTCGGGGCGGGGGGATTCAAGGGCCTTGCGGGAGACGGAGCGGGCCATGGCAACCTCCGAGTCCCAAGGATTGGCCAGTGACTGTCCAATGGCAAGGAGAATCGCCGCAAGACAGGTCGGTTCACCGCCCCAGGTGGAGCAGGTATCCCGCCAGCCCGCCGCCCAGCAGCACCCAGGTGGCGTTCACGCGCCGGCGGATGAGCAGCCAGGCGGCGAGAAGGCCCAGGGCAACCGTGCACCAGGAGGCCAGGGTGGCCCTGCCGAGATCCCACAGGGCCGTCGCCATGAGGGCCACGGCGGCGGCGTTGACGCCGTTCATGAAGGCCGACAGGGCGGGGGATCGGCGGATCTTCGGAAGGAAGGAGGCACTGGCGGCCACCAGCAGGAAGGCGGGCACGAAGATGGCGGTGGTGGCCACCAGGGCGCCGCGCCAGGAGCCCAGCAGGTAGCCGATGAAGGTGGCCGTGGTGAACACGGGGCCCGGCGTCACCTGACCCACGGCGACGGCGTCCAGCAGTTGGGTTTCCGTCAGCCAGCCCAGGCGGTGCACGAGGTCCGTGCGCAGGAAGGCGACGAGTACGTAGCCGCTGCCGAACAGCGTGGCGCCCACCTTCAGGAAGACCCAGAAGAGGCCACCGAGGCTGAAGGGCACGGCGAAGGCGGGGAGGGCAGGCAGGGGCAGCAGCGCGGCGCCGAAAGCCGAAGCCCGCAGGCGCGGCCGGGCCAGCGCGAGGGAGACGGCCCCGGCGCCGAGGATGAGGAGGGCCTCCTGGAGGCCTGCCAGGTTCGCCGCCAGCACCGCCACGCCCAGCAGGGCGGCGCGCCAGGTCTTCAGGGCTGAGCGTCCCAGGTTCCAGACGGCCTGGGCGACGATGGCCAGCACGATGGGCTTGAGTCCCATGAGGAAGCCCTGGGTCGCGGGCAGCCGGCCGAAGCGCACGTACAGAGCGGCCAAGCCGAGCGTGAGCAGGGCCGCAGGCAGGATGAAGCAGAGGCCCGCCAGCACGAGGCCGCGCCAGCCCGCTTTGGCGCGACCGATGGCGATGGCCATTTCGGTGGAGTTGGGCCCGGGTAGCAGGCTGCAGAGGCCCAGCAGATCGAGGAAGGCCGCGTGGTCCATCCACTTCCGGCGGCGGACGACCTCCTCTTCCATCATGGCGATGTGCGCGGCGGGGCCGCCGAAGGCCGTGAGGCCGAGTTTGAGGAAGAGCCCCGCGAGGGACTTCAGGGGGCGGGGTTCCAGAGCCTCATCCATGGCATCAGATCAGCATGGTCGGGGCGAAAAGGGGAAGGCCTTCCGGTGGATCTCAGGTTTCCCAGAAGGCTTCGAAGGGTCTCGCATCCCAGGCCGGAGCCACCTTTCGGAAGCGACCCAGAAGGCCGGTGGGGGTCGGCGCCTCCACCGCCAGCACCGCGTGCGCGCCCGCGTAGAGGGCGCTCCAGAGCGCGGCGCGCAGGGGCGCCTCGCCCAGCCGCGCGAAGGGCAGGTCGACCCGGGTCGTGTGATCCCAGCCCAGCTGTACGTTCAACCGGCGCAGTCGCGCCATCAGCTCGCCCTGATCCAGGCCCGCGGTGAAGGGTGTGGCGGCCGCCACGACCTGTTCGCGGCGGTGGTAGGGGCCCCGGCCCTCGTCGTGGTTGAAGCGCGGGCCGCCCAGGATGTCGGCGTGCAGGGCGGCTCCGGCGGGGTCCCAGGCCAGACCCGAGGCCGCCACGGCCAGTTCGGCGGCCCAGTCCCAAAGGGTGCCCGTCGAGCTGAAGAGGGCCGATGGCACCTCTCCGGATAGCAGGCCCAGGGCCACGCCCTCGGCGCGGTTGCGGAGCTGGGCATAACTCAAGGTGCCCCAGTCCGGAGCCGTCAGGGCCGGCCGGTCCTGAAGCCGTGCGGCGCGCTGGATGAGGAGGTCCCGGAGGGTGGAGGGCATGGAAGAAGTGTCGCAAGACGAGGGCCGAAGGGGCCTGCGAATTCTTGCGTAAACCCTCCCGGCGGCCATGGGGTCAGTGGGGATGTCCGATTCCCTCCCCCACCCGGAGCCCCCGCTCCGATTCATGGAGTTCTCCATGCGTCCTTCGCCCCGCATCTGCTCTTTCCTGACGGTTTCCGCCCTCACGGTCCTGGGCCTGTCCCTGGCCTGCAATGGCGGCTCCTCGGGCAGCTCGGCCTCCACACCGGCCCCTACCGCCACCGGCGCCGCCTCGATCATCCTGACCGACGCGCCGTCGGATCAGTGGTCCGCCATCGAGGTGGTGGTCACCAAGGTGACCCTGCTCGACAAGACCGACCATACGAAGGAGGTGGTGGCCTTCCAGGGCGCCACGGCCAAGATCAACCTCGTGGACCTGGACAGCGTGGGTGAGCTGCTGGCCACGGCGCAGCTGCCCGTGGGCACCTACGATGCGCTGCGCATCACCATCGATCCCAGCAGTGTGAACCTCGTCAAATCCGATGGCACCGCGGTGCCCGCGAGCCAGCTTCACGTGCAGGGTTCCACCGTGCAGGTGGGCCTGAGTACGGATCTGGTGGTGACCTCGGGCGGCAGCAACGCTGTGCAGATCGACTTCGACCTGGGCCACCCGCTCTTCCTCGTCCAGACGCCCAACGGTGACTGGTCGATGAACTTGCAGGCCCGGCACCGCCCCAACGCGAACGGCATGATGGGCATGGCCCAGATGGCCTTCCGCCACCGCAAGGGCACCATCGCCTCCGTGGGCGCCTCCAGCTTCGTGCTGCACACGGACAGCGGCAACGACCTCACGGTGAACGTGGATGCAGGCGCCTGGTTGTTCGACGTGGACGCCAAGGCCGTGGGCAGCTTCGCGGGCCTGGCCACCGGCAAGAACGCGCTGGTGAAACTGCGCATGCAGTCCGATGGCAGCCTCTGGGCCGTGCGCGTGTGGTACAGCGCCAGCGCCCTCCAGGGCTGGACGCCCGAGGGTCACGTCATCGGTGTGGATCGCGTCAACAACCACCTGCTGGTCAGCACCAATGCTGGCATGCCGCGGGCCATCGCCATCGACGCGGACACCGCCTTCACCTTCCATTCGAGCCAGGCCTTGGGCACGGGCACGGCGGCGCTCGCGGACGTGTGGATGGGCTTCAAGGTGCAGGTGGAGGTGAAGGATCCCCTGCAGGTGCCCATGCACGCCAGCAGCGTGAACATCCAGCGGGCCGTGGATGGCGGCGCCATCAACGCGGCGACGGCCACCTCCTTCACCTATCACCACCCCATCGCGGGTGACCGCACCCACGCCTACGCGAACCCCTTCACCTGGTGGTATCTCGGCTTCCCCGGCATCACGTCGACCCTTCCCGGTGACTTCGCCGCCGCGGTGACGGGCGCCGGAGACGTTCGGGTGCAGGGCGCCAGCGACCTGGTCTGGAACACCGGCACCAGCACCTGGGATGCGAGCACGGCCGTCTTCCTGCCCGTCGCGCCGCCCCAGGGCACCATCAGCGGCTCGTACAACGGGGGCCAGCTCGGGTTCACCTTCACGAACTCCGCCGCCACCAGCCAGACCCTCACCGTCAACCTGAAGACGACGGTGGGCATGCAGCCGGCGGTCGTGGAAGTGGCCAACCAGGGCGGCGTCATCACCGTCTCGCCCATCGATGTGAGCGCCTGGGCCACCAAGCTCGTCGCGCCCGCCAAGGCCCGCGTGGCCGTCGTGCCCAAGCCCGACGGCACCTTCTCGGCCTATGCGGTGGTGGTGTTCACGGGCTTCTGATCGTCCGTCCGGATTCGACGTGGCGTGGCGCCTCCTCGGGGGCGCCACGTTCGTGTGAGGGCCGGGAATCCGTTCGCTGTCATGATGGCCATTCACGAAGCTCCCAGGCTGGCACCGCGAGGGGTTCGCCTGCTCTCGCTCCACTTGCAAGGATGACGCCGTGCGTCCTCGAATCTTCAGAATCCTGATGATCGGGTTGGGCCTAGCACTGCTGGCCCCAGGGGCGCCCGGCTTCGCCCAGACGCCTCGACACGCACCGGCGGCGCCGGTTCTGGGCGGCGACGGGTGGGAATCCGTGGATCCGCGCAGGGCCGGTTTCGACCCGGACCGCCTGCGGGCGGTGCTGGCGAAGATGGTCAGCGGCGAGGTGAATCTGCACGCGGTGATCGTCGAGCGGCACGGAAGGCTGGTGGCCGAGGCCTACCGGAAGGGGAAGGACCACCCGCAGTTCACCCTCTTCAGCCGCACCGTGGACTTCGACCCTGCCACCCGCCACGACACGCGCTCCGTCGGCAAGAGTGTGATCGGCCTCCTCGTGGGTGTCGCCCAGGCGCGGGGCCAGCTCGGTTCCCTCGCCACGCCCGTGATCGACTGGTTTCCCGAATCCCAGGACCTTGCCACGCCTGAGCTGCGCAAGGTCACCCTCGAGCACCTGCTCACCATGAGCAGCGGCTTGGCGTGGCGCGAATCTGGTGTGGGCTTTCCCAATGACGAGGACCGCCTGGCCTGGAAGGGTTCCCCCACGCGCTTCGTGCTGAGCCGGCCCGCCGTGGCCGCACCCGGCACCACCTTCAACTACTGCAGCGGCGGCACCGTGGTGCTGGCGGACATCCTCTCGCGGGCGACCCGCGTGCCCTGGCCGGAGTTCGCCCGCTCGGCCCTGTTCCAGCCCCTGGGCATCACGGACTACGAGTGGGTGACGGACCTCCGGGGCCGGCCCATGCCAAACAGCGGCCTGCGCCTGCGTCCCCGGGACATGGCCAAGCTGGGGCGCCTCGTGCTGAACCGCGGCACCTGGCAGGGCCAGCAGCTCGTGCCCGCGGCGTGGATCGATGCCTCCCGGCAATCCCGCTTGACCACGGGCTTCGATGGCACGGGATACGGCTACCACTGGTGGACAGGCACCGTGGGCTGGCAGGGGCGCACCTTGCCTTGGTGCGCGGCCTTCGGCAACGGAAGCCAGCGCATCTACACGGTGCCCGACCTGGACCTCTGCGTGGTGACCACGGCCGGAGCCTACGGCGACCTCAGGACGGTCCGCCAGGTCCAGGCGTATTTCCAGGAGCTCGTGACCACCGTCGTCGAGGGGCCAGCGACCCGCTAGGCCCAGGCCGTGATGCCCGTGGCGTTGAAGGCGGGGTGGCGGTCCATGAGGGGGCGCGGAGGCGGGATGAAGGCCACGGCAGGAAATCCGGCGTGACGCAGTGCCTTGTCCCAGGCCTCGGGGCTCAGGAAGCCGTGGGCCGGGCGCCAGTCGGGATCCAGCTGCACCTCGGTGAAGCTGCGGATGAAGGTGAAGAAGAATTCCAGGTAGAGGGGTTGATGCCAGTCGGACTTCACGCATTCCCCGATCACGAGGCGCCCGCCGGGTTTCAATCGACTGCGGAGGTCGCGCAGAGTCGCTTCCAGATCCTGCGCCACGTGTAGCACGTTGACGCCGACGATGACGTCGAAGCTGGCGGCTTCGATGCCCTGATCGCCGAGGGGATGGTTGAGATCCAGCGCCTGGAAGGTCAGGGGCAGCCCCGGCGTGACGGCTTTCAGCTCCCGCTGGGCGCGGCGCAGGAAGGTCGGCGCCACGTCGGTGAAGCGGTATTCGGCGATGCGTGACAGCCAGCCCGCCTCGGCGCCCTTCCGGGCCACGAGCTGCGCGAAGGAGCCTGCGCCCGCGCCGAGTTCCAGCACGCGGGCGCCCTCGGGCAACTGCTCGCGCAGGGCCAGGAGGGAGAGCAGGTTGTTGGGCAGGTAGCAGAGGTTCTCGTTGCGGAAATAGGACAGCCAGAGGGGGAACAGGGTCAGGTCGAAGAGCAGGCCTTCGCCCGGCCTGCCTTCCGTGAAGAAGGGTCGGATCCGCGCCCGCACGCCATCCAGCAGGTCGAAGTTGACGCCGTGGCCCGGAGCCTCCTGGTCCACCGCCGCGCGGATGCCGGCCAGGTCCAGGTCCGGCTCTCCGTTCAGCACGTAGACGCCGTCGCGGACCGTGAGCAGATCTTCGGCGGCGAGGAAGGGCAGCATCCAGGCCAGGGGTTTGCGCACCTGCTCGGGCCGCCCCTGGCAGAGCTCATCGAGGCTGGTGCCGACGCGAAGCTGGGCCTCCCAGCCCAGGTCGAAGAGCAGCAGGAGGCAGATGCGCGCCGTATAGAGTTCCGAGGCCCGGTGCACCACCAGGAAGGGCCGGGTGAAGAGCTGGCTGATCTCGGGCCCCTTCGGCCCCAGCAGGTCGAGGCTGGGTGGAGCCCCGATGGGGCCGAGGGCTGGGACCATCAGTCCATCATCTCGCTGATGCTTCGTCCGCCGTGGATGCGCAGGATGGCGTCGCCGAACAGCGCCGCGGTGGAGAGCACCTTGAGGTTGGGCATGGCCTGGGTGAAGTCGGCGGAGACAGGGATGCTGTCGGTCACCACGAGTTCGTCCAGTTCGGCCGAGCGGAGCGTGTCCAGCGCGTTGCCCGAAAGCACGGGATGGGTGACGCCCACGCGCACGGTGCGGGCGCCGAATTCGCGGATGATGCGGGCCGCCTCCTTGATGGAGCCGCCGGTGGCGATCTCGTCGTCGTAGATGATGGCGTCGCGGTCCTTCACATCGCCGATGAGGGCCACGCTCTGGGCCTTTTCGGAATCATCGAAGCGGCGCTTGTCGATGATGGCCATGGGCACGGAGAGGCGCTTGGCGAAATGCCCGGCGAACTTGGCGGCACCGGCATCCGTGGCCACCACGGTGGCGTTGGACAGGTCCTTGGTCTTGAAATAGTTCGTGAGGATGGGCGTGGCCAGCAGCTGGTCCGCGGGCTTGCGGAAGAATCCGAGAATCTGGGGCGCGTGCAGGGTCATGGTCAGCACGCGGTCCGCGCCGGCGGTCTCCAGCAGGTCGGCCACCAGGCGGGCCGTGATGGAAATGCGCGCCTCGTCCTTCTTGTCGCTGCGGGCATAGGGGAAATAGGGCAGGACGGCCGTGATGCGGGCCGCAGACGCGAACTTCAGCGCGTCGATGAGGATGAGCATCTCCATCAGGTTGTCGCTGACGGGGGGGCAGGAGGACTGGATGACGAAGACATCCGCCTCGCGGACATTTTCCTCGACCTTCACCTTGATGTTCTCGTTGGAAAAACGAGTCACCTTGAGGCGGCCCAGCGGCATGCCCATGTGAGTGGCGATGCCCCTCGCCAGGTCCGGGTGGCTGCTCCCGGAAAACACTTTCATCTCGCCGAACATGGATCCCCCGATCGTGACTTCAGTGTAACCGACCGATGCGGGGGCCGGGTTGCCACAGCCGGGCGCCGGCGGCGAAAAAGGGGGTGGACAAGGAGAAGGAGGTGGCGCCGGGTTGGCACCACCTCCTTCCGTCCTCCCTCAGGGCTCAGAACGTGGGTTCGTCGGCGCTGGGGCCGTAGATCGAGGGCACGGGCACATCCAGCATGCGGAGGTAGAGCGCGACCTGGGCCCGGTGGTGGATGAGGTGGTTCATCACGAAGCCCCGGAAGACGGCGATGCGGGGCATGGAGAGCACGGCCTCCCCCTTGTTCTTCAGGGTCCAGATCACCCGGAAATCCTCATCACTGGCCTGGTTCAGGGCCTCGAGGGCCCCTTCCACGCAGGCATCCAGCGTGCTGAGCAGGCCCTCCGTGGTGCTGCTCGGCTTGGGCTGCTTGGCCTGGGTCTCGGGCAGGCCGAAATCCAGCTCGGTCTCCTTCAGCGTGGTCACGGTCCAGCCGGGAATGGTCACGAGGTGGTTCACCAGGGCATGGAGGTCGAAGGACTTGGGATGGGGGCGGAAATCCAGGCGGTCCGCGGGCACGCGCTCGACCACGCGGCGCAGGACGCTCATTTCATGGGTGAATTCGGGGATGAGGGATTGGGCGATGGCCATCGGGGCCTCCTTGAATGAAGACCCATGTTGGAACAGGTCTCCTGACAACCTTGTGTCAGGAGAGTCAGCCGATTTTTTCCGCCCGCATCTGGCTCAGGTAGCTTTCCAGGCTGTGACCGTGGGAGGGCTCGAAGGCATCCAGGAGTTCGCTGCTCTGGATGCGGTCCACGCGGAAGGTGCGCATGGCCCCGCGCAGTTCGCACCAGGCGGCCAGGTGCCAGCGGTAGCCCCAGAAGATGAGCCCCAGGGGCTGCAGCACCCGGTCCGTGCAAGTGCCATCGGCCTTCTCATAGCTGACGCGCACACGGCGCTGTTCCCGCAGGCCCTGGCGCAGCTCGCCGAGAAAGCGGGCGGTTTCGGGTGGCACGTGGAAATCCGGCACGAGGAAGGGCAGATCCGACAGGGAGGTCCGGCGCCCCGCGGGCAGGACGGCCTCCACCTTCCGCAGCAGGTTCTCGGCGGCCTCCCGCAGCGAAGGATCGCCCCAGGCTGCCACGATGCGCGCGCCCAGGAGCAGGGCCTCGCCCTCCTCCGCATTGAACATGAAGGGGGGCAGGTCGAAGTGCCGGGGCAGGCTGTAGCCGACGCCCGCCTCGCTTTCGATGGGCACGCCGGAGGCCATGAGGTCGGCGATGTCGCGGTAGAGGGTGCGCTCGCTGACGCCCAGTTCCTTCGATAGCCGCGCGGCGGTGCTGTGGCGGTCCCGCCGGAGCAGCTGCACGATCTGGAACAGGCGGTCAGCGCGGCGCATGAAATCCGGAGGCCTAGACCCGGCCCCCGCCCACGCGCTCGATGTGCGCGCCCACGCCCTGGAGCTTCTTCTCCAGGCCCGAGTAGCCGCGGTCCAGGTGGTAGATGCGGTCGACGATGGTCTCGCCCCGGGCCACCAGGCCCGCGATGACGAGGGCGGCGCTGGCGCGCAGATCCGTGGCCATGACCGTGCAGCCCGTCAGGTCCGCGGGGCCAGCCACGATGGCCGTGTGGCCGTCCGTGCGCAGGTTGGCGCCCAGTCGCTCCAGCTCCATGGCGTGCTGGAAGCGGTTCTCGAAGATGCCCTCGTTGATCACGCTGATTCCGCAGGCTTGCGTCATGACGGCCATCACCTGGGCCTGCAGATCAGTGGGAAATCCCGGGAAGGGCAGGGTGGTGACGTCCTTGGAGCGCAGCTTCTGGCCCACTTCGCGCTGGATGCGCAGCTGACGGCCATCCTGGCCCTCGCGCTCGGTGATGACGCAGCCCGTGCGCTCCAGCAGGTCCAGCAGGGAGCGCAGGTGCTCGGGCTCGCAGCGGTCCAGCACCACGTCCCCGCAGGCGGCGGCCACGGCGCAGAGGTAGGTGCCGGCCTCGATGCGGTCGGGGATGACGGCGTGCTCGCAGCCGTGCAGGCGCTCGACGCCCGTGATGGTGAGGGTGCCCGTGCCGATGCCCTCGATCTGGGCGCCCATCTCCACCAGCAGGCGGGCCAGGTCGCCGATCTCGGGCTCCAGCGCGGCGTTGCGCAGCACCGTCGTGCCTTCCGCCAGGGCCGCGGCCATGAGGATGTTCTCGGTGGCGCCCACACTGACCTTCTCGAAGGTGTGGTCGATGGCCCGGAGACGGCCCTTCACGGTGGCGTGGATGTAGCCGTGGCTGATCTCGATGAGTGCGCCCATGCGCTCCAGGGCCTCGAGGTGCAGGTTCACGGGCCGGGCGCCGATGGCGCAGCCGCCGGGCAGGCTCACGGTGGCCCGGCCGAAGCGGGCGAGCAGGGGGCCCAGCACGAGGATCGAGGCCCGCATGGTCTTCACGAGGTCGTAGGGCGCCTTGGGATCCTCGGAGCCCGCACAGGCCAGGCTGGCCGTGAGCTCGAAGCCGTCCGGATGGGCCTCCAGCGTGGCCTCCGTGCCCAGGGCCTGGAGCACCTTCACCATGGTGCGGATATCGGCCACGGCGGGCAGGTTGGAGAGGACCACCGGTTCCGAAGTGAGCAGGGCCGCCGCCAGGCAGGGCAGGGCCGCGTTTTTCGCACCCGACACCCGGATGCGCCCCCGCAGGGGATGTCCACCTTGGATCACCAGTCGGTCCATCGAATCTCCAGCCTTCCAGCGTAGCTCAACCTTGCGGGGGCGGGGCGGATCCCCATCCTTGAGGTGGACGGGTCGGAGGCGGCCCATGAAATCCGGCGATCCGCGAACCTGGATGTGGACCCGCGCCCTCGAGGCGCTGAACGAGGCCGAGCGCCTGCACAAGCAGTTCTTCCACCTGGGGCGCTCGCCGTCGCGGCGCCCGGTCTGGGAACCGCCCGTGGACATCTTCGAAGGCGATGGCGCCCTCCACATCGTGGTGGCCCTGCCCGGCGTGACCCTCGACCGCCTGAAGGTGGTGTCTGAAGGAACCTCCCTCCTGATCAGCGGCGACCTTCCCGTCCCCTGGGAGGGCCGCATCGGCGCCCTCCACCGCATGGAAATTCCCCATGGGCGCTTCGAACGCCGCATCGAGGGCCTGCCCCCGGGCCTGCAGGCCACCCGTCACGCCCTGTGCGATGGCTGCCTCTTCCTCAGTTTCCGCAAGCCGGAGCACCCATGAACGCGAACCGCCCATGAACGCCAACCATGGATCGCGGGTGGACCGCGGATCCCACGAAGCGGAAGGCCCCGGGGCGAGGCCCCATCCCCCGCTTCCGAAAGATGCGGCCGCCATCATCGCCGTGCGCAACCTCGCGCTCTTCCCGGGCATGGTGACGGCGGTGAGCATCGGGCGGGAGCAGTCCGTCACCGCGGCTCAGGAGGCCATCAAGACCGAGCGCCCCCTGGGGATCCTGCTGCAGCGCGATCCCGCCGAGGACGAGCCGGGCCCCCGGGAACTCTACGGGGTGGGCACCATGGCCCATGTCCTGCGCTACATCACGACACCCGACGGATCCCACCACCTCATCTGCCACGGGGAGCACCGCTTCCGGGTGATCGAGTTTCTGGATGGCTGGCCCTTCCTCGTCGCCCGCATCGTCCAGGTGCCGGAGGACGAGACCCTGTCCAGTGCCCTGGAGGCCCGGCTCGTGACGCTGCGCCAGCAGGTGCAGGAGTACGCTGAGGCGCTGCCCATGCCGCCCATGGAGCTGATCAACGCCATCCACCAGCTCACGGCGCCCGGGCCCGCCGCGGATCTGGTGACGGGACTGATGGACATCAAGGCCCAGGAGAAACAGGAAATCCTCGAGACCTTCGATGTGCGTGAGCGGCTCGACAAAGTGCTCGCGCGCATGGCCCACGTGCTCGAAGTGATCCACATGTCCCGCAAGATCACCGAGCAGACGCGGGAGGCCATGGACGCCCGGCAGCGGGAATTCCTCCTGCGCGAGCAGCTGAAGCAGATCCAGAAGGAGCTGGGGGACACGGACGAGACCGCCGCGGAGCTGGAGGAGGTGGCCAAGGCCATCGCCAACGCGAAGATGCCCGAGGAGGTGGAGAAGCAGGCCCGCAAGGAGCTGAAGCGTCTGCAGCGCATGCCCGATTCCGCGGGCGAATACTCCATGATCCGCACCTACCTGGATTGGCTCACCGAACTGCCCTGGTCCAAGGAAAGCGAGACAGCCATCGATATCGCCGAGGCGCGGCGGATCCTCGACGAGGATCACTACGGCCTGGAGAAGATCAAGAAGCGCATGCTCGAGTACCTGGCGATCCGCAAGCTCAATCCCGGCGGCAAGAGCCCCATCCTCTGCTTCGTCGGCCCCCCCGGCGTCGGAAAGACCTCCCTCGGCCAGAGCATCGCCCACGCCACGGGACGGAAGTTCGTCCATGCGAGCCTGGGCGGCGTCCACGACGAGGCCGAGATCCGCGGCCACCGCCGCACCTACATCGGCGCCCTGCCGGGCAGCATCATCCAGGGCATCCACAACGCGGGCACGCGCAACCCGGTCTTCATGCTCGACGAGATGGACAAGCTGGGCGCCGGGGGCTTCCACGGCGATCCCGCCTCGGCCCTGCTGGAGGCCCTGGATCCCGAGCAGAACGGCACCTTCCGCGACAACTACCTGGGCCTGCCCTTCGACCTCTCGCACGTGATGTTCATCGGCACCGCCAACGTGCTCGACACCATCCCCGGCCCCCTGCGGGACCGCATGGAGGTGATCCAGCTGCCGGGCTACACGGAAGAAGAGAAGCTCGAAATCGCGCGCCGCTACCTGGTGGCGCGGCAGCTGGCCACCAACGGGCTGACGGCGCCCCAGTGCGCCTTCGAGGAGGGCGCCCTCGCCGCCATCGTCCGCGACTACACGCGGGAAGCCGGCGTGCGCAACCTGGAACGGGAGATCGGATCCGTGCTCCGCCACGTGGCCATGGGCGTCGCGGAAGGCAAGGTGGAATCCGTCCGCGTGAAACCGGAGGACCTGGGCGAGATCCTCGGTCCGCCCCGCTTCGAATCCGAAACCGCCATGCGCACCAGCGTGCCGGGCGTGGCCACGGGCCTCGCCTGGACGCCCGTGGGCGGCGACATCCTCTTCATCGAGGCGGCCCGGGTGCCTGGCAGCGGCAAGCTCCTCCTGACGGGCCAACTGGGCGACGTGATGAAGGAAAGCGCCCAGGCGGCCCTCTCGCTGCTGAAGGGGCGCCTGGGCGAACTCGGCGTTTCCGGCGAGGACTTCGAACAGCTGGACGTCCACATCCACGTGCCCGCCGGCGCCACGCCGAAGGACGGGCCCAGCGCGGGCATCGCCATGTTCGTGGCGCTGGCCTCGCTGTTCACGGGCCGCTCCGTGCGCAGCGACACGGCCATGACCGGCGAGATCTCCCTGCGCGGTCTCGTGCTTCCCGTAGGCGGCATTAAGGAGAAGGTGCTGGCAGCCCTGCGCTCGGGCATCAGCCGCGTGCTGCTGCCCGAGCGCAACCGGAAGGAATACGAGGATGTCCCCCCCGCCGCCCGCGAACGGCTCCAGATCCTCTGGATCGACCAGGTGCACGAGGCCCTCGAGGCGGTGTTGGAGGAGGGCCGGGACATCTGAGTGGCTCAGGGCTGGAGAGATTCCGCCAGCTGGAAGGTATCGGTGTACTGCTGGAAGCGCCGCACCTTGCCCTGGGCCAGGGTCCAGACGTGGGCGACCTGGGCACGGAAGCGCTTGCCGGTGGCCTTGGGGGCGCCTTCGTAGTAGCCGAGCATGACGATCCGGTCGCCCGCCTCCAGGAGTTCATCGACGCGGATGGTCAGGTCGTGGGCTGAGGGCATGGGTGTTCCTGTGAAAAAGAGAGGGCCCGAACCGCCTGGATTCGGGCCCTCACGTTGGGGGGTGTCTATCGGGCCATGACGGCGTAGGCGGCCGGGTCAGCCTGGACCTTGGCGGCGCATTCGTCGCAGCAGACCGTGAGTTCCTTGCCCGCCACGCGCACCTTGATCCCGCCGTCCTTCATGTCCCAGTCGCACACGGGGCACTTGTCGATGCTCATCACCTTCTCCTCGTGGGGCCGACGCGGAGCCACCATGGCCGCCGGGTTCGAACCCCGTGAAGATGAAGGTAGGAAGGGCGCGGGTTTCAGACTTCCAGATTCTTGCTCATTTCACGCAGGGTGCGCAGGCTGGCGTGCTTGCGCACCTCCGAAGGGGTCCGGCCGAACTCCCTGCGGAAGGCATCCGCGAAGTGGCTGTGGCTGGAGAAACCGAGGTCCAGCGCCAGGGCCGTCAGATCCTCTTCGCCGCCCGCCAGGCGTTCCAGCGAGGCCCTCAGCCGCAGCAGCGTGAGGTAGCGGTGGATGGACACCCCCGTGCGCTGCTGGAACACGCGCGCGAAGTGGAAGGGCGAGGCGTGCACGGCGCGGGCCACCTCGTCGAGGGTGAGGCGTTCCCCCAGGTGAGCCGCGAGGTGGACCTTGGCGGCTTCCGCGAGGTTCGCGTGATCGGCCTCGGTGCCTTCCCGGCGGCTGCGGCGGGGGTGGCCCGCCTGGGCGAAGGCCGCTTCGAGGGTGTCGGCCACGATCTGCAGGGCCGTCACGTCCACCCAGAAGGGCTCGAGAGCTCCGGTCCCCGCCTCGAGGCGCTGCACCAACTCCCGGTGGCGCCAGAACACCGACGATTCGCAGGGGCCGGAGACGAAGGCGAAGGGCTGATCGGGGCGTTCATCGACGCTGGGATCCAGCTCCCGGACGATGTCCCGCAGGACGCGGGGTGCCACGGCGAAGACCGTGCCGCGATCGCCGCAGTCCGCCGGGTGGCTCACCTGGTACGTGGAGCCCTTCGAAAAGAAGACCGCCTGGTTGACGTCCGCGGTGGCCTTCTGCCGGCCGAAGTGGCGACAGAAGGCGCCCTGGCGCATGAGGATGAGCGTGTTGGCGTCGGACTCCTCCTCGGGCCCTGGGCCGCTGCGGCAGGCGTGGCAGCGGTATTCCCGGACGCTGAGGAGGGGGCCCTCGTACAGGCCCCGGAAGGCGACGGGAATCTCAGGGCGGCCCGGCATGCCCCCATCCTAGTGCACCTGTCGCCACAGGGAAGATCTGGTCAACCGTTCAGAGGATCCGTCCGCGCATCGACGTGATCGGGATCGCGCCCCAGCTGCGGCCATCCTGGCTCTGGGGGCGGTTGTCGCCGAGGACGAGGTAGCCCTCGCCGCAGACCTGCCGGCCTTCGCCGCCGCGCTCGGGGTGGATCACCCAGGGTTCATCCAGGCGCAGGCCGTTGATCCAGAGGTCGGGCCCCGCCCAGGTCACGGTGTCACCGGGCAGGCCCAGCACGCGCTTGACGGAGGTTCCCTGGGGCCCTTCGACCACCCACAGGTCGCCGCGTCGCGGCGCGTGGCTGGCCCAGGCCCGCAGGGCCCACCGCAGTTCGCCGTCCGCGAGGGAAGGTTCCATGCTGTGGCCCGAGACGCGCAGGGGATGCACGACGAGCAGCGGCGAAAGGGCCAGCGCCAGGGCGGTCAGAGGAATCCAAGGCTTCATACGGCTCAGGCTTGGACCGCCATCCTCCGCCCGGTTCCGTCCGTCAGCGCCACTTCCTTCAGGCGGGCGGGGGCGGGGACGAAGGGGGTGAGTTCCTTCAGCAGGCGCTGGGCCAGGGCGAGGGGGCCGTCGAGGCCCAGCTCCGAAAGCAGGCGGCCCTGCAGGGGGGCCAGGCTGCGGTCCATGGCCGCTTCCAGATCGCGGAAGTCCACCACGACATCGAAGCCGTCCAGGCCCTGGCGCGCGGTCACCACTTCCACCGTGTAGTCGTGGCCCTCCCAGCGGTCGCCGGACCGGAACACCACCGACAGGGGGCGGGTCACGGCGGCTTCGAAATGTAAGGCGGATGCGTGGACCAAGGGGAACTCCGGGCATTGACTCCAGGTCGGGCCTCCAGTTTCTCATGGCCACGGCTACACTGGGCCTTCGAGCCCGCCATACCTGACAATGGGGTGCGTGAATCCTGGAATGGCACCGCCATCCCTGGTGAACCCCCTGGTGAACCCCCTGGTGAACCCTTGACCGCAAGGAGAGACCGACATGAAGGCCCTGGAAATCGCGTTGTTCTGGATCATGACCCTGGGGGCGGGCGGCTTCTTCGCCTGGACCATGCGCCAGCGCCTGGCCACGCTGAAGGCCGGTGTGGCGGACAACCGCTTCGACCAGCCCTGGGTGCGCCTGAAGGGCGTGTTCACGCTGGCCATCATGCAGAAGCGCATGGTGCGCGACAAGTACGCGGGCCTCTACCACATCCTCATCTTCTGGGGCTTCTGCGTCCTCTCGCTGCGCACCATCGGCCTGGTGCTCGAGGGCCTCTTCGGATGGCACATGACCGAGGCCCTGGGTGGGTTCGGCTACGGCTACCAGGCGACGAAGGACATCTTCGAGGCCCTGGTGATCCTGGGCCTCGCTCTCGCCACCTTCCGTCGCCTCGTGATCAAGCCCTGGCGCCTCGAGAACTCCTGGGATGCCTGGGCCACGCTGAGCCTCATCGGCGGCCTGATGGTCACGGACCTGCTGGCCGACGGCGCCTTCATCTGGCTGCACAATCCCGCCTGGAAGACCTGGGCCCCCGTGAGCCTCTTCGTGGCCAACCTGCTGCGCCCTCTTGGCGGCACGGGCCTGCTGGTGCTCTACAAGAGCATGTGGTGGCTGCACCTGGCGATCCTCTACTTCTTCGCCAACTTCCTGCCCTACTCCAAGCACTTCCACGTCTTCACGTCGCTCTTCAACATCTACTTCCGCGAGCTCGAACCCAACAAGAACCTCAAGCCCATGGACCTCGAGGCCGAGCACTTCGGCATCAACAAGATCCAGGACTTCAGCTGGAAGCAGATGCTCGACTTCTACACCTGCGTGGAGTGCGGCCGCTGCCTCGAGAACTGCCCCACGACGCTCACGGGCAAGCCGCTCCGCCCCAAGGATTTCGGCACCGACCTGCGGGACTACCTGAAGGCCACGCCCCTCGATCAGATGGGCCAGGACAAGCCCGCGCCCGAGGATCGTCCGCTCATCGGCGGGCCCGTGCCCGAAGGCTCCGTGTGGAAGCGCGACGAGGAAGCCGCCCCCTGGAGCAAGGAACAGCTGGAAGGCTGGATCAGCCAGGACACCATCTGGGCCTGCACCAGCTGCGGCTACTGCGAATGGGCCTGCCCGCTGCAGATCAGCTTCGTGGACAAGCTCGTGGGCATGCGCCGCTACCTCACGCTGGAGGAAAGCAACTTCCCCGATGAGGCCCAGACGGCCTTCAAGGGCATGGAGCGCCAGGGCAATCCCTGGAACCTGCCCCAGGCCGACCGCGCCAAGTGGGCCGAGGGCCTGGAAGTGCCCACCATCGCCGACAATCCCGACGCCGAGTACCTCTTCTGGGTGGGTTGCGCGGGCAGCTACGATGCGGCTGGACAGAAGGTGTCCAAATCCCTCGTGAAGCTGCTCAAGGCCGCGAACGTCTCCTTCGCCATCCTGGGCAAGGAGGAGAGCTGCACCTGCGAATCCGCGCGGCGCCTGGGCAACGAGTACCTCTTCCAGACGGCCACGGAAACCAATGTGGAGCTGCTCAAGGGCCACGGCGTGAAGAAGGTCATCACCAACTGCCCCCACTGCCTCAACACGCTGAAGAACGAGTACCCGGCCTTCGGCGGCGATTTCGAGGTGGTGCACGGCACCGAGCTCGTCTCCAAGCTCATCAGCGAAGGCAGGATCAAGCTGGAGCAGACGGTGGACGTGGACCTGACCTACCACGACCCCTGCTACCTCAGCCGCTACAACGGCCAGGTGGAGGCGCCCCGCGCCATCCTCGACGCCATCCCCGGCGTGAAGCTCACGGAGATGGAGAAGCACGGCGAGGCCACCATGTGCTGCGGCGCCGGCGGCGGCCGCTTCTGGCTGGAAGAGCACCTGGGCAAGCGCGTGAACCACGAGCGCTTCGAGCAGGCCCTCGAAACCAAGGCCACCACCATCGCCGTGGGCTGCCCCTTCTGCAACGTGATGCTCAACAACGCCGCGGGCGAAACGGGCCACGAGGGCGTGGCCACCACGGACATCCTCGAGTTGGCCGCGAAGGCCCTGAAGGCCTGAGGTCTTTCCAGAATGCAGAACAGGGCGCCTCGGCGCCCTGTTCTGCATAGGGGGTAAAGAACGATCTTTGCTAGAACACCACGGGCCGGCAATCGTTGGGAATGATGATCTCGGCGTCGGTGCGGGCTTTGATCCATTCGGGCGTGTAGGGTTCGAAGTACTCCCGCAGGAAGAAGCGGTTGCCCATCACTTCGAAGAGGCCCAGGTCCGTCACCACCAGGTTCACCTCGCGCACGGCCGTGAGGGGCAGGGTGCAGCGCCGCTTCAGGCGCGAGGCGCCCGAGGGTTCGAAGTGCAGGGTGGCGGCGATGACGACCCTGGATCCCGTGGTGAGATCCATCGCGCCGCCCATGCCAGGCACCATCTTGCCGGGGATCTTGTAGTTGGCGAGATTGCCTTCCTGATCCACCTCCAGCACGCCCAGGACGGTGTAATCCACGTGCCCGCCCCGGATGATGCCGAAGCTCATGGCGCTGTCGAAGTAGCAGCCGCCGGGGGCGATGGTCACCGGCGCGCCTCCGGCGTTGGTGAGGTCGCGGTTCTCCTCGCCCTTGGCGGGGGCGGGTCCCAGGCCCAGCATGCCGTTCTCAGATTGCAGGATGAGGGTGACATCCTCGGGCACGTAGTTGCCCACGAGGGTGGGCAGCCCGATGCCCAGATTCACCACGTTGCCGGGCTTGAAGATCCGGGCGATGCGCCGGGCGATGTTGTCCTTGTTCGCGACATATTCCATGGTCGTCCTCACCCTTCCAGCCGTTCGGCCTGAACCAGGGCATCGATGAAAATCCCCGGCGTGTGGATCGCGTTGGGATCGATCTCGCCCACTTCCACGATCTCTTCCGCTTCGGCGACGACCAGGGAGGCGGCCATGGCCATGAGCGGATTGAAATTCCGGGCCGTGTCCGCGTAGACCAGGTTGCCGGCCCGGTCGGCCTTCTTGGCCTTGATGAGCGCCACGTCGGCCTTGAGGGGCAGTTCCAGCAGGAAGAGCCGGTCGCCCACGGTGATGACCTGCTTGCCTTCTTCCACCTCGGTGCCGAGCCCGGTGGGCGTGAGGATGCCGCCCAGGCCCACGCCGCCCGCGCGAACCCGCTCCGCCAGCGTGCCCTGAGGCACGAGGGTGACATCCGTTTCGCCCGCGTTGATCTGCCGCTGGGTCTCCTGGTTCAGCCCGATGTGGCTGGCGATGATCTTCCTGAACTGCCGCTTCTGCACGAGGTGGCCCACGCCGGTGACCCTGCCCGACTTGAGGTCGTGGACGCCCGTGTCGTTGCAGATGAGCGTCAGGTTCCGAGTGCCTTTTTCCGTCAGGGCCTGAATGATCGTGTGAGGCGAGCCGCAGGCCATGAAGCCGCCCACCATGAGGGCATCCCCCTCGCGCACCTTGGCCGCCGCCTCCGACGCGGAGATCACGGGTTTCTGAAGCATTGAAGTCCTCCTGCGCTGGAATCAAGTTGAATCAAAAAAGCGATAAATAGGTCATCAATTTGGAACACCAGGGTGAAGCCGTGGCTCCGCCCCGAAACTCGTACGGTCAGGCCAGGTTCTTCCGCTCGATGAGGCGGTCGATGATGAAGGTGGCCACGTGGTCGGCGTAGCTGCCCTTGCCGAAGCCTCCGTCATAGCCAAGCTCCACCGCCAGCTTGTTGCCAATGCGGGTGCCCCCGGCCACGACGATGAAGCGTTCCCGCAGGCCGCGGGCCTGCAGTAGCTCGATGAACTCCGTCATGTTCTGGATGTGGACATCCTTCTGCGTGACGATCTGGCTCACGAGGATGGCGTCGGCATTCACTTTCAGGGCGTAGTCGATCAGCTTGTCATTGGGCACCTGGGCGCCCAGGTTGTGGGCTTCGATCTCCGGGTAGCGCTCCAGACCGTAGTGGTGGTTGTAGCCCTTCATGTTCATGATGGCGTCGATGCCCACCGTGTGCGCGTCGAAGCCCGTGCAGGCGCCCACGATGGTGATCTTGCGGCCCAGCTTCTCGCGGATCACCTCGCAGGATTCGGCCATGGTGTAGATCTTGTCGCCCGTCGCTTCCTCGATGTGGATGGCGTCGACATCCACAGAGATCTCGGTGCGTCCGTAGGCCACGTAGAAGGAGAAGCCTTCGGCCATGGCGTGGGAGTGGACCACTTCCGCGTGCTTGAAGCCCAGCTTCTCCACGAAGAGCCGCGCGGCCTCCCTGCCTTTCGGGCCGTCGGGCACCGGCAGCGTGAAGGAAAGCTGCACCGCACCGTCATCCAAGGTGTCGCCGTAGGGTCGAACGATCATGTCATCACCTCACATCCAGAAATCAAAGTCATGGCTACCGGTTCAGCCCCAGCTCGGCCTTCAGGTAGGCCTCGAAGGGGTTGAAGTACTCAGGCCCCTTCTTCACCAGGCCATCCAGCCCCTTGCCCATGTCGCGGGGGCGCTTGATGTCGGCGAACTCGCCCTGCTCCATGGCATCCATGAGCCCGATCTGCTCGATCTTCTCCAGGAAGGCCACGGCTTCGTCCAGCACCTGGCGGGCGCGGGTCTTGATGAGGCCGCCCTCCTTGAATTCGATCTCGCCGCCCAGGTCCGCCATGGTGTTCATGACGTACTTGGCGTTCTCCAGGGCCAGGGAGCGGTCCTGCATGTAGGGCGTGTGGATGGCTTCCGTGAGCATGCCCAGCAGGTGGATGCCCTGGCCCGTGGCCTGGCTCACGAAGTTGAAGAGCGCGTTCTGCACCACGCCCTTGAAGATGTCGCCGGTCATGAACTTCGTGGGAGGCATGTATTTCAGGGGCGCCTCGGGGAAGATCTCCCGGGCCATCTGGGCCTGGGCCAGCTCCAGCAGGAAGCCGTTCTGGAGGGCGGGATCGATCTCGAAGGCGTGGCCGAGGCCCATCTGCCAGGGCTTCAGGCCCGCCGCGTAGGCGAAGCGCTCGTTGAGAAACTGGCTGGCCAACACCGTGTAGGCCTTCTCCACGGCATCCGAGGTGGTGAGGTAGTTGTCTTCGCCGGTGTTGATGATGACGCCCGCGAAGGCGTTGATCATGCGGCTGAATTTCTGGTCCACGAAGGTGCGGTACATGTTGATGTCGCGGAAGAGGATTCCGTACATCGAATCGTTGAGCATCATGTCCAGGCGCTCCAGGGCGCCCATGGCCGCGATCTCGGGCATGCAGAGCCCCGAGGCGTAGTTGGTGAGGTAGATGTAGCGACCCTGCTTCTCCACGGCCTCGTCGAGGGCCGCGCGCATGATGCGGAAGTTCTCCTGGGTGGCGTAGGTGCCGCCGAAGCCCTCGGTGGTGGCACCGTAGGGCACGTAATCCAGCAGCGACTGAGCCGTGGTGCGGATCACGGCCACGACGTCCGCGCCCTGCTCGGCGGCGGCCTGGGCCTGTTTCACATCCTCGAAGATGTTCCCGGTGGCCACGATGAGGTAGAGCATGGGGGAGTGATTGCGCCCTTCGTACCTCTTCAGCTGGGCTTCCCGGTGGCTGCGGTTCCCCTTCACACGACGGGCGAAGGCCTCCACGAGCTCCTGGGCCTTGGCCTCCAGGGTGGTCCGGTCCCCCAGGGGGAGATCCGCGATGTTGAAGCCCGCGGCGATCTTTTCGTTGAGCTCGGGCACCGTGTCGCCGGTCTTCACGAGGGCGTTCACATAGGCGAGCAGGGCACCGTTCTCCAGGCGGCCCTTGAGCTGATCCACCACCAGGTTCGGCACGGG
Source organism: Geothrix limicola (assembly GCF_030268085.1). GTDB lineage: Bacteria > Acidobacteriota > Holophagae > Holophagales > Holophagaceae > Geothrix > Geothrix limicola. Next base: position 283,867 of record NZ_BSDE01000002.1, on the reverse strand, counting down.
CACGCCATCGGCGTCGGCGCCGTCGACCCCCGCCAGGCGCAGGGTGGCGCGCTCCACCGTGACCGTGGTGTGCGCATCCACAAAATTCCCCACGGGCGCCACGATGCGGGCCGCCAGTTCCCGCGCCTTGGCGATCTTCTCTGCGGACAGCGCCAGCTTGGTTTCCATGTCTACTCCTGAATGGCTCGAGGGTCGATGTGCAGAAAGTCCGTGGCCCGTTGGGCGATGCTGGCATCCAAGCCCAGCAGGCCCGCCACGGTGATGGCATCCGAGGCGCCGGGGCCGCCTTCATCGGGAACCAGGTGGAATTCCATGCGCTGGTCGATGAGGCGGATGCGGGCCTCCAGCGCCTGCCCCGACGCCAGGTCCAGGTCGAGGCCTTCTCGGTTCAGGCCCTTCATGCGCAGGTAGCTCACGCCGGAGAGGCGGCGGACCCCGCGGAAGTGCGTGCTGAAGAGGGCCACCACGCCGGGCCTGGAGGCGATGTGCTCCAGCACGGCCGACAGGATGGCCTCGGCCTCCAGCGAGTTGGTGGTGCGGGCGAATTCATCGAAGAGCACCAGGGTGGGGCGGTCGAAATCCGCCATGGCTTCCACGAAGGAGCGGATCTCGAAGCCGAAGCCCGAGAGCCCCCGGGCGGGCCGGTCGGCCTGACCTTCGCCGAGGTAGTGCAGGTGCTGGAAGAGGCGGGTGCAGAAGGCCTCGGCGGGTACGAAGAGTCCCATCTGCGTGCAGAACTGAAGGAAGGCGAGGGTCTTCAAGGCCACGGTCTTGCCGCCCATGTTGGAGCCGAAGATCACCGTGGCGGAGTCCTCGAACCGGGCGTCCAGGGGCACGTAGTCGGTGCCCAGGGTCCGGCAGGCTTCCTCGCAGGGAAGGAAGCGCCCCGCCTTGAGGACGAGGGCTCCGGCGCCCAGCGTGGGCCGCACGAGGCGATGTTCCCGGGCCAGCCGCGCGCGGGCGAAGGCGAGATCGAAGCGGGTGAGGGCTTCTTTGTAATGTTCGAACCGGTCCAGCTCGCTGCGGAGGGATTCGGAAATCCGCTCCAGCACGGCGTCTTCGGCCAGGCGTTCCCGGGACTGGAGGGCGGCGCGCCGCTCCAGCAGGAGGAAGGCTTCCGCCGAGGTCTCCATCCGGACGGCGTACTTCGTATCGTCGAAGGGTTCGATGCGGAGCAGGTCCCGGGCCCCGGACAGGGGTTCGAGGGCTTCCCTCGGCACCAGCAGGAAGGCCTTGGTTCCGAATTCGAAACCCCAGCGTTCGCGGATCTCGGCGGCACGGCCGGCTTGCAGGCGCTGCAGGACCTCGTCGACTTCGCGGATCTCGACGCGGATCCGGGCCAGATCCGCCGAGTAGGCGTCGGCGACGTAGAAGGATTCGGCGCTCTGGCGGCCGCGATCCAGCAGCTGCTCCAAGGACTCCGAGGCGTAGGTCATGCCGAAGGTGGCGCGGGCTTCCTCCCCCAGGCCTTCCACCAGGCCCTTGTAGTTGTGGAGGAACTTCTTGAACTGGAAGATCTCCACCTCGTCGTAGCGGGGCCGGGGTTCTTCGCAGATCCGCGGCAGGCGCTTGAGGTGGTGCTGGAGCTGGCTGAGGCGCACGGCATCCAGATCCTCGAGCAGGGCGAGGGCGGCCTCGGTCTCATCCCAGATGCGGAATAGGGTCGCGGCATCGGTCTGGAGGGCCATGGCCTCCTTGGCCGCCCGGCCATAGGGCGTCTCGGGCAGGAAGCGCTCCCAGATCTGATCGAACTGGGCGTAGGCCAGGGCAGCTCGCGTCACGAGGCCACCTCGTAGGGGTTGAAGAGGAGGGCTCCGCTGGCGGCCTCTCCCACGGCCTGGAGGCATTCCGGGCGAGAGACATCCCTCAGCGTGACGGCCACGCAGAGGAGGCGGAAGGCGCGCCGGACGCGGATGTCCAGCCTCTGGAGGGCGCGGGAGAGATCCGCGGGTTCCAGGAAAACCTTGGTGAAATCCTCGATGGAAACGATCCGGGTGTCCTGCGGGAGGGCCGAGAGCTGGGCCGGGCCCAGGGGACCCTCGATGCGCAGCGCGCCTTCCTGGGGCTGAGGCTCCACGGGCAGGGAGGCCAGGAGGTTCAAGTGCCGGATGCGGGCCGCGGCCCTGGCGAGGTTGGCGCGGTCGAGGCGGGCCGTGAAGACGAAGGCCAGATCGCCCAGGGCGGCCACCTGGGTCACCCGGTTGACGGCCCCGTCGACCAGCACGGAATGAGCCCAGCCTTCCCGGCGCACCTGCGCGATGAGGTCGGCCAGCACGCTCAGGTGCTCGCTGCCCACGAGGGTCACGCTCCCCCCGCGCAGGGCCCGCCCCAGGAACAGGCGGCCCAGGGCGCTTCGGCCGGGCAGGGCTTCCAGCACTTCGAAGCTCGCGCTGGAGCCGCGGGCGAAGGCCTCTGTGGTCAGGACCAGATCCCCCCGCTCCACGCGGATTTCTGGGGAAGGCGCGCCCGCGTCCCGGGCCTTGAGCGCGCCATCCACGCCGATGCTGAAGACGGCCACGGGGCCGGCCTTGCGCACCAGGGGCAGGGCATGGGTCAGGAAGGTCGTCTTGCCCGACCCCTTCTCGAAGCCGGTGATGGCTGTCACCGCTCCTTCTGCGCCTGCCAGTCTTTCCATCCTAGTGATTGCCGTTCCGCACTTTGCGGGAAAGGCCCCCCGGCTCGATGCAGAGCTTCTCGCCGGAAAGCAAGGTGGCCACGCCGTCCCTCGCCTTGTAGACCTCGGTGCTGGGCTCGGTCTTGGCCAGGGGTGCGGGGGTGGTGTGGATGGGCTCGGTGTACGTGGTGATGACCCCTTCGTAGTTGCGGAGGACCACCTTGTTCTCGCCCCGGGTGATGAGGTAGTTGGGCATGACGGGAATCTTGCCGCCGCCGCCCGGGGCGTCCACCACGAAGGTGGGGACGGCGAGGCCCGTGGTGTGGCCGCGCAGGCCCTCCATGATCTCGATGCCCTTGCTCACGGTGGTGCGGAAGTGGGAGATGCCCAGGGACAGGTCGCACTGGTAGATGTAGTAGGGCCGCACCCGGATGGTGAGTAGCTTGTGAAGGAGCTGCTTCATGACTTCCGTCTGATCGTTGATGCCCCGCAGCAGCACGCTCTGGTTGCCCAGCTGGATGCCTGCATTCGCCAGCTTGGCGCAGGCTTCGCGGGCTTCCGAGGTGATCTCCTTGGCGTGATTGAAGTGGGTGTTCACGAAGATCGGGTGGTACTTCTTGAGCATGTTCACCAGGTCATCGGTGATGCGCTGGGGCAGCACCACGGGCACGCGGGTGCCGATGCGGATGATCTCCACATGCTCGATGGCGCGGATGCGGCTGATGATGGATTCGAGACGCTCGTCGCTCAGCACCATGGGATCCCCGCCGGAGATCAGCACGTCGCGGATGGACTTGGTCTTGCGGATGTACTCGATGGCCTGGGCGACATAGTCCTCGGGCATGTCGATGTCGTTGTCCCCGACCAGGCGACGGCGGGTGCAGTGGCGGCAGTTCATGGAGCAGATGTTGGTGACCAGCAGCAGCACGCGGTCCGGGTAGCGGTGGGTGAGGCCGGGAACCGGGCTGTCCACATCCTCGTGCAGGGGGTCCGAGAGATCCGAAGGATCGTCGTGCAGCTCGGCCATGCGGGGCACGGACTGCATGCGCACGGGGCAGTCGGGATCCTGCCGATCCATGAGGGCCGCGTAGTACGGCGTGATCTCCATCGTGAACTTCTCAAGGCACTTCTTGAGCTGTTCACGCTCGGTTTCGGTGAGGTTGATGACCTTCTCCAGCGTGGGGATGTCGTGGATGCCGTTGCGCATCTGCCAGCGCCAGTCGTTCCAATCTGCCTCGGACACGTCCTTGAAGAGGTCGATGCCGCGCCAGTCGATGGGGTTGTATTTCATGGGATTCACCAGAGGAAAGAAGTTCGGTTTCAAGCCCTTCGGAGCTTCAGCATCCGCCGCACATCCTCGGGCCGGGCCAGCTCGCGGCCGCAGTCGCGGGCGATGCGGGCGGCGCGTTCCACCAGCTCGGCGTTGGAGGCCGCCAGGCGGCCCTTGCTGTAGTAGATGTTGTCTTCGAAGCCCACGCGCACGTGGCCGCCCAGGGCGATGGTGGCGTAGATGCTATCCACGTTCGCCTTTCCGCCGATGCCGAAGGCCGTGAAGAAGGCCCCCTTGGGCAGCTTGCGCACGAGGAATTCCATGACATCGGGTTCGTACTTGGCCGCGCCGGGCACGTTCAGCACCAGACCGTAGTGGTAGGGCTCTTCCAGCAGGCCTTCCTTGATGAGGATGTGGCTGGCGTAGACGTGCCCCAGGTCGAAGCATTCCAGGGTGGGCCGCACGCCGTGGTCCAGCATGGCCTGGGCGAACTGGCGCATGATGGGCAGCGTGTTCACGATGTACTCGTCGCCGAAATTCACGGTGCCGCAGTCGAGGCTGGCCATCTCGGGCTTGAGGGTGACGGGCTGGAGCCGCTCTTCAGGCGTCATCCACGCGGCGCCGCCGGTGGTGGTCTCGATGACGATGTCGCACTTGGCGCGGATGAGATCCATGGCCTTGCGGAAAACGGCCACGTCCTGGGTGGGGGTGCCGTCATCCTGGCGCACGTGCAGGTGCAGCACGGAAGCACCAGCCTCATAGGCCTCGAAGGCGCCCTGGGCGATCTCCTCGGGCGTGATCGGCAGGGCCGGGTTCATCGCCTTCGTTGTTTCCGCGCCGGTGATGGCGCAGGTGATGATCAGCTTGTTATCCATGATTCCTCCGCGCCTTAGACGTAGCGTTCTTCGAAGAGCCGTCGCAGCTTCGGGTTCTCGCGCAGCTCCCAGAGCGTGATTTCGGCGTGATCCTTGGTGTAGCCGTTACCGACGATCATGGTCACGTCCTTGCCCACGCCCTCGGCGCCGAGGGCGGCCTTGCCGAAGTGGGTGGCCATGCTGAAGAAGTAGACCGTGCCCTCCTGGCGGCAGGGCAGGATGCTCGACATCTCCGTGTTCTGCACGTTCACGCAGTTCACGACGATGTCGTACTCGCGGCCCCCGTTCGCCTGGAGCACGGCGCTCAGGAAGTCCACGGGCCGGGTGGCATCGGCCACCACGACCTCGTGGCAGAGGCCCAGCTCATCGAGGGTCTGCTTGTCTTCGGCCAAATAGACGTTGCCCACCACGTGGCCCGTGGGGCCCACGCGCTTCATGGCTTCATAGGCCACCAGCATGCCGGACTTGCCGCCGGCACCGAGGATCAGCACGCTTTGTCCCGGCTTCACCAGTTTGGCGGCCTGGGCGGGGGCGCCCGCCACATCGAGCGCGGCCAGGGCGAGGCTTTCGGTCATGTCCTCGGGCAGCTTGGCGTAGAGCCCCGATTCAAACAGGATGGCCTGGCCCTTGATTTCCACGCGATCGATGTCGGCGTGGATCTTGAGGATCTTCTCGATCTTGAGGGGCGTGAGGCTGAGCGAGACCAGCGAGGCGATCTTGTCGCCCGCCTTCAAGCCGCGGTCGGCCAGCGCGCTGCCCACCTTGGCCACCTGGCCGATGAACATGCCGCCCGAACCCGTGACGGGGTTCTGCATCTTGCCCTTCTCGCCCACGATGGCCAGGATCTTGGCTTCGATCCTGGCGAGGTCGTGGCCCGCTTCTTCCTCGATCTGGGTGAAGCTGGCGCTGTCGATGTTGAGGGCGGTCACGTCCACGAGAATCTCGTTGTCGTAGATCGTCGACATGTCGTTGCTGATTTTCGCGGCGGGTTGGGGCAGGACGCCCCGGGGTTCCAGCACGCGGTGGGATCCGTATTTGCAGCCCATCGCCATGGTTTCTCCTTCGATGCGAAGTCGCGGTATAGACACCCACGACATCGTTTTGAACCTAGCCGTACCCATTTCCGAACGTCGTCACAACGGGGGGCTAGAAGAGGGGGTGAAACCCCTACCATTCGGGGCTCGTGGGGCAGGGGAGGGCGCCCTCGGAAGCGGTGCTCGGAAGGGGGGTGAAACCGTCGTATCTCATGGGAATAAGGGGCTTTAGGGGCATCTTTGAAAAATTCGGGGTAGAGGGCGTCGCACTGGAAGGAGGATGTCCCGGGTCAAGGCCCGGCAATGAATTTTGTTGGAATTAGGTTTACACATTGTCATTTCTTGAACCCTGCCTGGAGGCCCCTCCAAGCGCGAGGGAAGGTCCCACGGAGGGGGCCGAGAGGGTGACACGCCGCACGGCTGAAACGGCGTCAGGGCCCACCTTCAAGGGGAAGAGAGCGGTCTTTCGTCTGGCCGTCGGACGTGGAAGCGGGCCCTCCCGGCCGGCCTCCTAGCTGTGACCCGGGGTGTCAAAAGCCTGTGGCATGATTTGCCATCCTTGATCGGACCCCTGAAAGGTGACCCCATGGGCGACATCAACCTCGACCGCTTTACCAGCCTCATCCGCCTCCGCATCGCCGCTCACGATGCGCACTACGCCGGCAACCTGGTGGATGGTGCCAAGATGCTGCAGCTCTTCGGGGACGTGGCCACGGAGCTGCTCATCCGCTGCGATGGCGACGAGGGACTCTTCGTGGCCTACGACAATGTCCAGTTCCTGGCCCCGGTGAACGCGGGCGACTACATCGAGGCCACGGGCCGCATCGTGTCCCTGGGGCGCACCTCGCGCAAGATGGAGTTCGAAGCCCGGAAGGTGATCGTGCCCGCGGGCATCGAAGGCCAGGTTTCCGCCGCCGACGTGCTGCCTGAGCCCATCGTGGTCTGCAAGGCCTCCGGCACCTGCGTGGTTCCCGCGAACTGCCAGCGGTTCAAGCGCTGACCGGGTGACCAGCCAAGCCCGAGGGCTCGCCACACCGGCCCAGGCCCGGAAGCTCCACCGGGGCACCCTTGCGGCCTTCGTGGCCTATGGCATGTGGGGTCTGCTGCCCCTGTTCTGGAAACAGCTCTCGGCCGTGAGCGCCCTGGAGGTGCTCTGCCACCGGGTGATCTGGTCGGGGCTGTTCCTGGCCCTGGTGCTGTTGTCGCAGCGGCGGCTGGGCGAGGTTCTCCGCATCTGGCGGGAGCGGTCCAGCGCCCTGGCGGTGGTGGCCTGTGCGGGGCTCATCACCCTGAACTGGGGCATCTACATCTGGGCGGTGCAGGTGGACCGGGTGACCGAAGCCAGCCTGGGCTACTACATCACACCTCTGCTGTCCGTGGCCCTGGGCGCCTTCCTCTTCCACGAGAAGCTGGATCGCTGGGCCGGCATCTCCACGGGGCTGGCCCTTTTGGGCGTGGCCGTGGCCACCTGGCGGCTGGGCAGCCTGCCCTGGGTCGCGACGGTGCTGTCCGTCAGTTTCGCGTTGTACGGCGCCTTGAAGAAGAAGGCTGGTCTGGATGCGTTGTCGGGCTTGGCCGCCGAAAGCCTCCTGTGCATGCCCTTCGCTTTGATCTACCTCGCCTGGAAGCACGGTGGGGCTTTCTTCACGGGCGGTCCCGGGACGGCCACCCTGCTGATCCTCGCGGGCCCCGTGACGGCCGTGCCCCTGCTGACCTTTGCCTATGCCGCCGTGCGCATCCCGCTTCAGCGTCTGGGCTTCATCCAGTACTTCAGTCCCACCCTGCAATTGGCCCTCGGCCTCTTCGTCCTGGGTGAGCATCTCAGTGGGCCCATGTGCTTTGCCTTCGGCACCGTGGTGGCCGCCGTGCTGCTCTACATCCTTTCGCGGCCCGGCCAGAATCGCGCCTCCGCCTGAATTTGAGGCGCTTTCGCGATTGACCCTCGCATGGCGAGGGCTACAATCGGGGCCGGAGATTCCCATGAACCGACGGTTACCCGCGCTGGCCCAGGCGCTGAGCCTGAGCATCAGCATGAGCATGGCGTTCCTGCCCCTCCAGGCCCAGGACAAGCCCCAGGCTTTCATCGGGGCTCACATCATCCCCATCGAGGGCCCTGACATCGAGCGCGGCGTGCTCGTCGTCCAGGGCGGGAAGATCCTCGCCGTGGGCGGCCCCGGCACCGCCATTCCCGAAGGTGCCGTGCGCCACGACGCCGCGGGAAAGGTGATCATGCCTGGCCTGATCGATACCCACAGCCACATCGGCAGCCCCGAAGGGGCCGACAGCACGGCGCCCATCCAGCCCGAGGTGCGGGTCTCCGACAGCCTGAACCTGCGTAGCGCCTCGGTGATGAAGGCCCGCGCGGGCGGCATCACCTCCGTCAACGTGATGCCCGGCTCGGGCCACCTGCTCAGCGGCCAGACGATGTACCTCAAACTGCGCGAGGGCCAGACCGTGGATGCCCTGGCCATGGAGAAGCGGCCCGACGGCAGCTACCTCGGCGGCATGAAGATGGCGAACGGCACGAACTCCCGCCATGCCACGGGCCCCTTCCCGGGCACCCGCGCGAAGAGTGCGGCCCTGGTGCGTGAGCAGTTCCTGAAGGCCCAGGACTACCAGCGCAAGCTGAAGGAGGCGGGCGATGATCCGAAGAAGCGCCCGGCCCGCGACCTGGGGATGGAGGCCCTGGTGGAAGTGCTCGAAGGCAAGCGCGTCGTCCATCACCACACGCACCGCCACGACGACATCCTCACGGTGCTGCGCCTGCAGAAGGAGTTCGGCTTCAAGGTGGTGCTGCACCACGTGAGCGATGCCTGGATGGTGGCCGATGAGATCGCGAAGAGCGGCATGGGCGCCTCGATCATCACCATCGACAGCCCTGGCGGCAAACTCGAAACGAAGGATGCGCGCATGACCAACGGCGCGGCCCTCGAAAAGGCGGGCGTGCTGGTGGGCTTCCACACGGACGATCCCATCACCGATTCGCGCTGGTTCATCCGCAGCGGAGCCCTCGCCGTGCGCGCGGGCATGAGCCGCAAGGGCGCGCTGGAGGGACTGACCCTCAGCGGCGCCAAGCTGCTGGATCTGCAGAATCGCATCGGATCCCTGAAGCCCGGCAAGGATGCGGATTTCCTCGTGCTGAGCGCCGACCCCCTCAGTATCTACGCGCATGTGGAAGAAACCTGGGTGGAGGGCGCCAAGGTCTTCGACCGTGCCGACCCCAAGCAGCGCCTCTATGCCGTCGGCGGGCCCGGCGCCAGCCACGACACCGATGACCTGAGCCACCTCTTGGCCCTGGAAGCCGAGGAGACCTACCAGTGAACCGCCTCACCTTCCTCCTTTGTGTGTCCGCCGCGCTGCAGGGCCAATCCCTGGCCATCCGCGCCGAATCGCTTTATACCGCCGCGGGGCCGGTCATCCAGGATGGCGTCGTGCTCATCCAGGACGGCAAGGTCAGCGCCGTGGGCCGCGCCGCCGACGTGAAGGTGCCCTCGGGCCTGACCGTGAAACGCGCCAAGGTGGCCGTTCCCGGCCTGGTGGATGGCCGCAGCACCGTGGGTCTGTCCGGCCTGCTGAACCAATCCCACGACCAGGATCAACTGGAAGGTTCGGCGCCCCTGCAGCCCGAACTGCGCGCCATGGACGCCTACAACGGGCGCGATCCCCTCGTGAGCTACGTGCGCAGCCTGGGTGTCACGACGCTGCACACGGGCCACGGCCCCGGCGCCCTTATCAGCGGCCAGACTTTCGTCATCAAGACGGACACCACCGAAGTCACGCACGGGGTGCTGAAACCCCAGGCCATGGTGGCCGCGACCCTCGGTGACGGCGCCCGGGCCCGTGAAGCCGGCAAGGCGCCGGGCACCCGCGCCAAGCAGATCGCCATGCTGCGCGCCGAACTGGTGGCGGCCCAGGAATACGCGCGCAAGCAGAAGGAGGCCGAGAAGGGCAAGGAGCCGCCGCGGGATCTGCGCAAGGAGGCCCTGGTCCAGGTGCTGCGCAAAGAGCTGCCCCTGCTGGCGACGGCCCACCGCGCCCAGGACATCCTCTCCCTGCTGCGCCTCGCCAAGGAATTCGACCTCGACATCGTGCTCGACGGCGCGTCCGAGGCCTACCTGGTGCTGGACGCGCTGAAGGCCGCCAAGGTGTCCGTGATCCTGCATCCGACCATGGCCCGCGCCTTTGGCGAGATGGAGAACCTGAGCTTGGAAACCGCCGCACGGCTGCAGGCCGCGGGCATCCCCTTCGCGTTCCAGAGCGGTTTCGAAGGTTACGTGCCCAAGACCCGCGTGGTGCTGTGGGAGGGCGCCCTGGCCACCGCCAACGGGCTTTCCTTTGAAGACACCCTGCGGGCCCTGACGCTCGGCCCCGCCCGACTGCTTGGCATCGCCGACCGCGTGGGCAGCCTGGAGAAGGGCAAGGATGGCGACGTGGCCCTCTTCGACGGCGATCCCTTCGAATACACGACGCACTGCGTGGGCACCGTCATCAACGGCGTGCTGGTGAGCGAGGGCGAGGAGACCCGGGGGGCCACGCACTGAACACTGGCGTCGGGATTTGGAGATCCCGGACGGTTGATCGCGCCTATTATGTGGGGCAGTTCCCCCCATGTCCGCGGCAGAGGTCCTCGTGTCCCTCCCGTCCGGCACCCATCTCGGCACCTATCGCATCCTCGCCCCCCTCGGCGCCGGGGGCATGGGCGAGGTCTACCGGGCCCATGACGAGCGGCTCGGCCGCGACGTGGCCATCAAGGTGCTGTCCGGGGCCTTCGGCTCGGATGGGGACCGCCTGCGCCGCTTCCAGCAGGAGGCCCGGGTGCTGGCCTCCCTGTCGCACCCCAACGTCGTGCAGATTTTCGAGGCGGGCGAGCACGAAGGGTCGCCCTATCTGGTGATGGAACTGCTCGAGGGCGAAACCCTGCGGGAGCGGATGCGCGGCAAGGCGCTACCTCCGAAGCGCGCGGCGGAGCTGGCGAGGGAGGCGGCGCAGGGCCTGGCGGCGGCCCATGAACGGGGCATCCTCCATCGCGACCTCAAGCCGGAGAACCTCTTCCTCACCCGGGAGGGCCGCGTGAAGGTGCTCGACTTCGGCCTGGCGAAGGCGCGAAGCGCCCCGGCCGGCAGCCGGGTCGAGACCGAAGCCTTCACTGCCGCGCTGAGCGAGCCGGGGCAGGTGGTGGGCACCTCCGGCTACATGAGTCCCGAGCAGGTGCGGGGCGAAACGACCGATGCGCGCAGCGACCTCTTCAGCCTGGGAGTCGTGCTGTGGGAGATGGTGACGGGGGCGAAGCCCTTCAGGGGCGATTCGTCCATCGAGGTGATGCACGCGATCCTGAAGGAGGAACCACCGGACCTGCCCGAGACCCTGAAGGTGACTCCCCCCTTGGAGCGGATCCTGCGCAGCTGTCTCGCCAAGGCGCCGGAGGGCCGCTTCCACAGTGCCCACGACCTGGCCTTCGCCCTGGACAACCTCCAGGAATCCTCCAGCAGCGCCACACGGAACCGGCCGCTCCCGGCGCCTTTCAGGGCCTGGCGCGTCCCGGCCGCGGGGCTCGCGGGGGCCCTGCTCGTGCTGGGCTGGGTGGGGCTGGCCCGGGCCCGCGGCTGGGCGCCCTTCCAGGCGGCCCCCCAGCCCGTGTTCCGCCGTCTCACCTACCGGGAGGGGGAGATCCTCGCGGCGCGCTTCCTGCCCGATGGCAAGGAGGTGGTGGTCGGCGGTGCCTGGAACGGCGGGGCCAAGCGCGTGTCGCGGATCACGGTGTCGAACCGCGAGGAGAAGGAGACGGATCTGGAAGGGCACCTGGTGTCGGTGAGCGCCTCGGGCCTGTGGGCCATCGCCACGCAGATCCGACGGAGCTATTCCTTCGGGTTCAGCGGAACCCTGGCGCTGGGGCCCATCGGCGACAGCCGGCCCCGGGAGATGTTCACGGACATCCTGTGCGCGGATCTCTCGCTAGCGGGGACGCTGGCCCTGGTGCGGAACCAGGGGGGCCTGAGAAATCTGGAATGCCCCCCGGGCAAGGTGATCGACACCGATGTCCGGGGCCTGACCTCTCTGAGGTTTTCCACGGATGGAACGCGGCTGGCCTTCTGCCGAGGCGTCGGGGGCAACAAACGGCGCGTCGAGGTGCATGATCTCCGCACGGGCCGCACCACCCGGTGGTCCGGTGATCATAAGAACCTCCAGGGCCTGGCCTGGCGCGGCGATGAGGTCTGGTTCAGCGCCGGAGACCGCATCCCGGACGAGCTGTTCGCCGTGAAGGCGGGCGGCGCGGAACGCGTGGTGTACCGCGCCAACGGCCACATCCAGCTCCATGACATCGGGGCGGGCGGCGAGGTCCTGATGAGCCAGGGCGACTGGAGGGCCGAGGTGCTGGCCTGGTCCGACGATCAGCCCGTGCCAAGGGTCTTCGAACGGAAGGACAACTTCTTCCTTTCGGACGCCTCGGGGGACGGGCGCTGGCTGGTGGGGAACCACATTGATCCCAGTGGCCGCACGAACGTGGCCCTGTTCCGCACGGACGGAAGCCCGCCGGTGCTGCTGGATGAGGGGGGGACCTGCACGCTTTCCCCCGACGGACGCTGGGTCGTGGCCACGGTCATGGCCCGGGGCCCCAAGTTCCAGCTGCTTCCCACGGGGCTCGGCCTCTCCCGGAACATCACGGTGCCGGGCCTGGAGGAGGCCAATTACGCGCGGCTGCTGGAAGACGGGAAGCATCTCCTGGTCTGGGGAAGCGAAGCCGGCCGCCCCTGGCGCATGTTCCGCGCGGACCTGGAGGGCGCGGCGCCCGTGGCGCTTACGCCCGAGGGGGCGGCCCTCGGGGCGGATCTGCCGCGCCTGTCGCCGGATGGCCGGCGCCTGATCGTGGAGTACAAGAACGCCTACAGGGTTGCGCGGCTGGACGAGCCCCTGAGCGAGCCCGAACCCATCCAGGGCCTGGCGCCCGGGGAGCAGGTCGCGGGCTGGACCGCGGATGCCCGCACACTCTACGTCTACCTTCCCGGATATCCCCCGCTGCGCATTTCCAAACTGGATCCGGCCACGGGGCGGCGGCAGGCCTGGAAGGGCTTCGCCTGCGAGGCGAAGGCGGAGGCCCAGCTGGATTCGGTGATGGTCACGCCCGATGGGCGGCATGTGGCCGCCCAGAGTTTCAGGAACCGCGGAATCCTGTTCCTGGTGGAGGGGCTCCGGTAGACGGCGGACGGCTGTGGAACGTCGGCGCGCATGGGCCACGACGGCGGCGAGTGGGTATCGTGATCCTGAAACCGCCAGCCCTCGGGAGTCCCCATGCCCCAAGCCCTCCTCGCCATCGACCAGGGCACCACCAGCACCCGCGCCATGCTGTTCGGCCTCGACGGGGCCGTGCTCGCCCGGGCCCAGGTGGAGCTGCCCCAGGCCTATCCCGAAGAAGGCTGGGTGGAGCACGATGCGATGCGGATCTGGGCGGACACGCTGGACGTCTGCCGCGCCGCCCTCGAGCAGGGCGGGGGCTCTGATGATGTCGCGGCCCTGGGCCTCACCAACCAGCGCGAGACGACCGTGATCTGGGAGCGCGCGACGGGCCGGCCCATCCATCCGGCCCTGGTCTGGCAGGACCGGCGCACCGCCGACTGGTGCCAGGCGCGCCTCGCGCACGAGGCCTGGATCGGCGAGAAGACGGGCCTGCTGCTGGATCCCTACTTCTCTGCCAGCAAGATCGCCTGGCTGCTGGATCACGTGCCCGGCGCGCGGGCGCGCGCCGAGGCGGGCGAACTGGCCTTCGGCACCATCGACACCTGGCTCATCTGGAACCTGAGCGGCGGCAAGGTGCACGCCACGGATGCCACCAATGCCTCGCGCACCCTCCTCTACAACCTCGCGCGTGGGGATTGGGACGAAGAGCTGCTGGCCTTCTTCGGCGTGCCGCGGGCCCTGCTGCCCGAGGTGAAGGACTGCGCGGCGGATTTCGGCGTGACGGACCCCGCGCTGTTCGGCCGGGCGATTCCCATTCGTGGCGTGGCCGGGGATCAGCAGGCCGCCGTCATCGGCCAGGCCTGCCTCGCGCCCGGCATGGTGAAGGCCACCTACGGCACGGGCTGCTTCATGGTGATGAACACGGGCTCGGAGATCCTGCGCTCGCGGCACCGCCTGCTGAGCACCCTGGCTTACCGGCTGGAGGGACGCTCGACCTACGCGCTGGAAGGCAGCATCTTCATGGCGGGCGCGGCGGTGCAGTGGCTGCGCGACGCGGTGAAGCTCATTGGCAGCGCCGCCGAAAGCGAAATCTGGGCCCGCGGCCTCGACGGCACGCGGGGTGTCTACCTGGTGCCCGCCTTCACGGGCCTCGGCGCGCCCTACTGGGATCCCCAGGCGCGGGGCGCCATCCTGGGCCTGACTCGCGATTCGGGCATCGGTGAGATCGTGCGCGCGACGCTGGAATCCGTCTGCTACCAGACCCGCGACCTGCTGGAGGCCATGCGCGGCGATGGCGCCCGCCTGCCCGCGGCCCTGCGCGTGGACGGCGGCATGGTGGCCAACGACTGGCTGATGCAGTTCCTCGCCGACCTGCTGGATACCCCCGTCGAGCGGCCCGTGGTGGCCGAGACCACGGCGCGGGGCGCGGCCATCCTCGCGGGTCTAGGGGCAGGCTGCTACGGCAGCCTGGAAGAGGTTTCGGCCCACTGGGCGCGGGAGCGCCGCTTCGAACCGGCCATGCCCGCCGAGCGCCGCGAGCGCCTCTATGCCGGATGGCTCGACGCCGTGGGGCGCGTGCGCAGCCACTGAGGGTACAAAAAACCGCCGAGGCGCTAAGCGCCCCGGCGGTGCATCAGAGAAGGCGCCTCAGGGCGCGGTCGTGAGCCCCTGCAGCGTGCCCATGAGCTGGCCGATGCTGGCCAGCGGGTACGAGGCGTTGCGGGTGGTGATGGCGGGGCCGAAGGCGGTGCCGAAGTCCGTGAAGACGGGCGTCGAGGCGTAGGCGGCGCTGATGTGGCCGCCGAGGCCGGTGCCCACGTAATTCAGCAGGGCCATCCACTCCTTCAGCTCGACCACGGTCTGGCTGGTGGGATCGGCGTTGATGCGGTTGGCCATCAGGCCCGTCATGTCCGCGGCGCTGAGCGTCGCGGTGCCCGTGGGCTGGCGGTAGGCGACGATGGCCTGGCCGAACTGGGCCTGGGCGGCGCCCATCATGAGCACGGCGTAGAGGTCCGCCGCGAGGCGGTGGCGCGAGGTGGTGGCGAGGGGGGCCGCGGCGCCCACGCAGGCCGGGTCCGAAGGCGCGAAACCGCTGAGGGTGTCGATGGCCGCCAGGGCCTTGGTCACGATGAGGCCGTTGAGGTTCGAGGCGCCCGTGGCCGCGTCCGTCGCGGCGGTGAGGGCCACTTCGCCCAGCACGCCGAGGTTGGCCGCGATCTGGGCGCTGCCGGGCGCCGCGTCATTGAGCTTCACCATGGCGGCGGCGTAGGGGTTGCCCGCGGCGTAGGCGGCCAGCAGGGCCGCGCCGCTGTCGCTGCCGAGACTGCCGAGGGCCTGGATGGCCTGGCCGGCCGGGGCCGAACCCTGGGCCGCCTTCTGGCTCGTGACCTTGAGGATCGCGGCGGCCGAGGCGTATTTGAAGTAGGTGTAGGATTCGGCGGCCTTCAGGTCGTACTTGATGCCCGACAGGTTCAGGTAGTAGTCGGAAGGCACGAGGTTGGTTTGCGCCACGAGCTGGAGGGCGCAGAGCTTCTTGAGGTCCGCCATCTCCAGGTAGGCGGAGACGAGGGGATAACCCACGGGCAGAGCCTGGGTGCTGTCGGGCGTGATGCCGAGGGGCAGCACGTTGTAGATGTCCGTGAAGCTGAGGGGCACCCCGGCGCGGAGGGAACCGCGGATGACGCCGGAGGCCACGAGACCACCCTGGTAGAAGGTGGGATCGACGCCCAGGTTCTGGACGAGGGCCATGATGCCCGGGAGGTTGGGATCCGTGGCGCTGCCGTTCCAGCCGAAGGCCATGAGCACCTTCGTGAGGATGCCGTTAGGCGTGGCGCGCACGGCGTCGGCATTGAGGTTGCCGAGGCCGTTGGGGCAGAGCACGGGGTTGCGCTCGTTGGAGACCATGTCCTGCGAGGCGAGGCCCACCGTGTGGAAGATGCCCTTGGCGAGGTTGGCGGCATCGTAGTCGGGGAAGGATTCCATGAAGACCGGCGCCAGGGCCCCGTTGAGCTCCTGATCGTTGGCGCGCACGAGGAAGTCGAAGGAGGCGTCGGGCAGCAGGCCCGCGTGCTCCGCCGTCAGAGCCGCGTCGGTCATGGCCACGTTGCTGGAGGCGGCGAGGCTGCTTGTGTGGGCGCCGACGTGGACCGTCAGGTCGATGCGGGCCACGTTGGTGCCGAAGGCGCCCGCGCAGATGATCTGGGTGTTCCAGCCGCCGTTGGCCACGGTGTGGGCGGCGCTCAGGGGGTTGTGCATGTGGCCCGAGGCGATGACGTCGATGCCCGTGACGTGGCGGGCCAGGTCCACATCCTCGCCCGCATTGCCCGTGGCGTCGGTGCCCGAGTGGGAGAGGGCGATGACGACGTCGCATTTCTGGGCGGTGCGCAGGTCGTTCACGAGGGTCTGGATGGGCGCGTAGTTGAGGGTGAAATCCGTGAAGGAGACGGGTGCCGCGGCTGGGGCCGTGGCGCTGGCCGCCTTGCCCATAAGGCCGATGTAGCCCACGCGCAGGCCGTTGGCCAGCACCTCGACGTGGGTGGGCTGCACGAGCTTGCCCGTGCCCACGTAGGGGGCGAGGTCCGCATTGCCGTTGAGGTTGGTGTTGGAGGCGACGATGGGGGTCTGGAAGGTGAAGGAGGCCTGGGCCGCCTGGAACATGGTCGCCAGGCCCTTGGGCGTGTAGTCGAACTCGTGGTTGCCCAGCGTCACGCAGTCATAGCGCATGTTCTCGAGGAAGCGCAGGGCCAGGGGCTGCTGCCCTAGGGTGAGATCGTAGAGGGTGCCCATGGTCCAGTCGCCGGAATCCACGAGCACGACGGAATGCCCGGCGCTGGCGCGCACCTGGTTCACGTAGGCCGAGATGCGGGCGTACGAGCCTTCGGCGCCGCGGTAGGCGTCCATGGTGCTGAGGTGGCTGTCGGCGCCGACGTGATCCGAGCCGTTGGCGTGATGATGCAGGTCCGTGGTCTGCAGGATGGTGAGCTGCACGTCCCCGGAGGCCTGGGGTTGGGCCGGGTAGTTCGATGAACTGAGGGAACAGCCCACCAGTCCTGCGACGAGAAGGCCCCCGAATAGAAGTTGGGATTGGGTCCGCATGGGTGGGGCTCCTTATTTCGCGAAGCGGTAATTGACGCCGAAGGCCACGATCAAATACTGCTTGTCGTAGGCCTTTCTCGGATTGATGGCGACGCCCTGCGTCTGGAAGGCGGCCTGCAGGGCCTGGTCGCCCTGGACGTCGGCGTTCTCGTACGTGCTGGTGAAGCGCGTGTGACCCACGCCGAGGTTGAACTTCCACTGGTCGTTGGCGGTGTACTGGAAGCCCGCGCCGATGGAGACGTAGTTGGCGTGCGCGCCGGGGATGCTCGTATCGATGGTGGACGCCTTCTTCTGCCCGATCTGGTTGAAGTTCACGCCGAAGCTGAGCAGCCAGGGCGCGCTCAGGCGGTATTCGAGGGCGGCGGATTCCTCCGTCGTGTCCTTGTAGTCCTTCGTGTAGTCGTTGTGGTTGGCGGGATTGTTCAGCATGCTGAAATCCACCGAGCCCTCGAAGTAGCGGTTAGCGCCCACGGAGGCCCGCAGATCGGGCGTGACCTGCACGCCCAGGCCGAAGCGCAGCACTTTCGGCAAATCGAGATGGCCCTGCTGCCCATCCACGAAGAGGCCGTTGCCGTCCTTACCGTCGCGCACGCGGGTGGTGAAGTTCAGCTTGGTCGAATCCTCGTAGGTGAGGTTCATCACCACGCGCTCGCTGGGAAAGAGATCGATGCCGATCTCGCCGGAGTAGCCGTTGGCCTTGGCCGTGGTGTCGACGATGGCGAGGCTCTGGGAGCGCAGGTCATGGCCGTTCTGGTTGTAGGTGCAGGCCGCATCCACGCGGCCGACGATATCCTGGCGGGCCGTGACGAGGCGGCCGGCCAGGGCCAGCGAGACGTAGTCGTTGAGGCGGTAGGCCGCGCCATGGCGCCAGGCCATGTAGTAGGAGGACCCCTTCAGGGTCGACTGGGCCGTGAAGTAGTCGGCGCTCAGGCCTGCGGCCACGCCGGCGGCCTGGGCCTGGGCCAGGGTGTGGCCCGAAGCCAGGCTGGCCGCGGCGGCATCCATGCCGATGAGGTTCGACTTGAGGCCACCGTAGCCCGCCATCTGCTTGCCGTAGAGATCCAGGGTGGGCAGGCCGTTCTTCCAGTCGCGCACGGCGGTGGCGCCGATGGTTTCGATGCCCGAGAAGAAAGCCCAGTCCCCCGTCCGGTAGGCGGCATAGAGGTTGGGCACAAGCAGCACCGGGTTGTTGGATGTGTAGGTGCGGTCGCCCACCACGGGGTTGCCCTTGGTCTCCACCGTGGCCTTCTGGAAGATCGACTGGTTGCTGAGGTTGAAGGTCCAGCCCTGGCCCAGCTTCACGGTGCCCGCCATGTTGTAGTACACGATGTCGGCGTTATCGATGGCGCTGTTCCGGTCGAAGGTGCGGAAGTACTCGGCGCTCTGGTTGCTGTTGTAGAAGATGCCGCCGGCGCCCAGGGGCAGGGCGCCCAGCACCAGCGAGTACAGCAGGAGGTTTCGTTTCATGCGGTGTCCTTTCATGAAAGGGGGAGGGGAAATGAAATCAGGGGTATCGAACCAAGCGCGCACTGAATCAGGAGTTCTTATCACCGTCCATCACTGTTCATCACCGGTTCCTGTTTTTCTTTGGCGAGGTTTCTGGGAAAGGAACAAATGAGGAAACCAGTGATGCACGGTGATGGACAGTGATGTAAAGACAGTCGGTGGATTCGTGGGATCACTGTTCCTGGGGCGAAACGGGATGATGGCTTGACGGTGTGGTCTCGCGGGCGACAGAATCCACGACATTCCAAGGTGGTGATCGTGGGTGATGGGAGCGAAGGCGGCACGGGCCGCATGCAGGGGGCCGAGCCCTTTTCGCATCGGGGAGCGTCGGGCGTGGGGATCCTCGTGTCCCACGGCTTCACGGGCACGCCGGGCAGCGTGATGCCGCTGGCCCGGCGCCTGGCCGAAGCGGGCTACGACGTGGAATGCCCCTGCCTGCGGGGCCACGGCACCCGGTGGGAGGATCTCGTCGACGTGCGCATGGAGGACTGGCTCGAGGATCTGCGCCAGGCCCTTCAGCGGCTTCGGGAACACTGCCCCACCGTGTTCGTGATGGGGCTGTCCATGGGCGGCGCGCTGGTGCTGCGCCTCGCCGAGGAGGATCCCTCGATCCGCGGCGTGGTGGTCATCAACCACGCCCTCGTCTTCGGCAATCCGCTGGTGCGCGTCGCGTGGTTGCTGAAGGGTCTCCTGAAATCCACACCGGGCATCGCCTCGGACATCATGGATCCGGCGATGCGGGAACCGGCCTACGACCGGACGCCCACGGCGGGCGTGGCCCAGCTGTGGCAGCTGGCGAAGCTGGTCCGGCGCGATCTGCCGAGGCTCCAGCAGCCCCTGCTGGTGATGAAGTCGCGGCAGGATCACGTGCTGCCCCTGGCCAACGCCGAACTCACCTTGCGGGAGGCGGGATCCGAAGACAAGCGCCTGCGCTGGCTCGACCACTCGTACCACGTGGCGACCCTGGACTACGACAAGGAACTCATTGCCGAAGCGTGCCTCGCCTTTGTGCGGCGCCTCACGAAGGAGGACGCATGAAAGCCCTGATGCTGTGGCTCTCGGCACTTGCCGCCACGGGTGCGCCCATCCAGGTGGGCCAGAAACTGCCCCCGGTGCAGGTCCAGGCGGGCGGCGTACTCGTGCCGCACTGCAGGGTGGTGGACGGGCGCATGGTGCTCGAGTCGAAGGAACTCGGCGCCCGGGCCTGGTCCTCCCTGGAGATGGAAGGCCGGGTGCGCACCATCTACCATCTGGCGGCGCGTATGGGCATCGATGACCTCAACAAGCCGTTCATCGATGCCCTGATCGCCGCGAAGCTGCCCGAGTATGCGCCGGATGGCGAGTACAAGACCATCACCATCCTCAACCTCGCGGACGCCCTGTGGGGCACTTCGGGGCTGGGGCGGAGCCGTCTGGCGGACAGCCAGCGCGACTTTCCCTACGCGGTCCACGTGCTGGACGAGCAGGGGGTGGCGCGCGCCGCCTGGGCCCTTCAGCCCAAGCAGAGCGCCGTGATCATCCTGGATCGGGACGGCACGGTGCTCTTCTTCAAGGAAGGCAAGCTCAGCCCGGAGGAGATCGGGCGAGCGGTTGGAATTATCAAAGAGCGGTTAGAGCATTCGGCGAAGGCCTCACCACACCGATAGGTGCAGCTCGGCCAGGCCGGGGAGGGTTTCCAGGGCGACCGTGCGCCCCTGCGCGTCGCGCAGGGTGCCGGCGTACGTGCCCATGAACTGCCGGAAGTTCACTTTCACGAAAGGCAGGTGGCTGCGCTCGGAGCGCTCTGCCGCCGGATGGAAGCGCAGGTCCACCTGGTCGTCCTCGCTGAAGACGCGCCAGGGCCGCGCGTAGGGATCGTCCGCATCGGAATCGAAGATGATGCGGGGCACCCGGGTCCGCTCGCCATCGATCCAGAAGGCGTTCTCCGGGTAGAAGGATTCGTTCACCAGGGCCGCGAAGTTCAGACCCACCGTGGACCCATCGGCCGATCGCCCGGCGGCGGCGGCCCAGAGCCAGTTGGTGTGGCGGTTGAAGTAGCCTGCGGACCAGTCGTACATGGCGAAGGCCCTGCCCGGATCCGGCATGCGCTCTTTCCCGTCGAAGCGCACGGACAGCAGCTCGGGCCGGAGCGGCGAACACTTCTCCGTGAAGGTGAAGCGGAAGGGGTCGCCGCAGCTGGGGTTCACGACGCGCAGGGGCCGCTGGTCGAATCCATAGGGAATGCGCGCCTGGATGTGGAGGCGCCCGCCGACGTCGGCGTCCACGTCGAGGTGGCCCTCCGCGTGGCTCTTGTCGATCCGCAGCCGACAGCCCGCCCTGTCGAAGCGGATGGCGTGGGCATCGGGCTCCAGGGGGAACTGAAGGCTCCCCGGCAGGGCCCGCGCCGAATGTTCGAAGAGGCGCTTCGTGCGGACGTCGTACAGATAACCGAAGACCTGGGAGGCGTAACCGAGGCGCACGGCGGCCAGGCCGACGATGACGTCCTCGGTCGCGAGCCCCAGGAAGGTGAAACCTCCGAGGGCCATCCGCTTGCGCAGGCCCCGCACTTCGCGGCCGAAGAAGTCGCGGAGGCGGAAGGCCGGGGCGTCGAGTCGCAGGGGTCCGTCGAAGCAGCCGAAGCGCGCGTAACCTCGCTCATCCATGAGCTTCATCCCCGTCGCGTGGACGAGTCCGTCGGCCCCTGGGACTTGGGTCATGAGCTGGCTCCGGATCGACTGATTGGTTGCCCTCCAGCATACGGATGGATCTAGACTCGTCTAGACATCTTTTTGGAGGGTCCTTGTCCAAGCCGACGCTCGCAGCCGCCATCCGGGAGGGCATCCGCGCGCGGATCGAGGCGGGCGAATGGTCTGAGCGGCTTCCCTCCGAACCTGAACTTGGGGTCGTCTTTGGCGCCAGCCGCGAGACGGTGCGCAAGGCGCTGGCGGGCCTCGAAGCGCAGGGGCTGATCTACCGCATCCACGGGAAAGGTACCTTCGTGGAAGCCAAGGTGGCCTTCAATCCGCTGTCGGGCGCGCTGTCCATCACGGAGGAGCTTTCGCGATCGGGCCTTCCGGTCTCGAACAAGGTGGTGTCCAAGGGTTGGCTGCCCGTGGCGGAACTGCCGTCCCCCTTTCTGCGCGCCTGTTTCGAGGGCGATGAACAGGTCTACCAGGTGACGCGGCTGCGCATGGTGAAGAAGCACGCCCTCGCGCTGGAGGTTTCGTACTTTCGCGCCGGCGACTTCCCGGGCATCGCCAAGGCCGCCTTCAGCGGCTCCCTGCACGAGCTCATGACCGCGAAGTACGGCTTCCGCCCGGACCGCGTCCAGAATCGCATCCACGGTCTGGGCGCCGATCCCGCGGCCCTGAAGGAGGCCCAGCAGATGCTCGGCACCCGCGCGGTGCTGCGAGTGGAGCGGGCCATCAGCCAGAAACGCCACATCCATTACGCTGTGCGCTTCGTGCTGCGCACGGACCTCTACCCTCTCGAGTTCACGCAAATTCCGAAGCGCCACGGAGGTGGCTGATGTCCCGAGCACGCAACGCGGATTTCCATGTGGCGGGGAAGTCGCTGGCCTGGAGCGCCCGTGACCGCGCGGATCTGCTGACCCAGGCGCAGACCCGCGACTTCGATCTGGTCATCCTCGGTGGCGGCATCACGGGGGCGGGCATCGCGCGCGAAGCGGCCCTGCGCGGCATCAGCTTCCTGCTGGTGGACAAGGGCGATTTCGCCGTCGGCACCTCGAGCCGCTCCTCCAAGCTCGTCCACGGCGGCCTCCGCTACCTGCCCCAGGGCGACGTGGGCCTGGTTCGCGAATCCGTGATGGAGCGCAACTGGCTGCAGAGGGCGCTGCCCCACCTCGTCCGCCCGCTGGCCTTCCACTACTGCGCCTTCAAGGGCAGCAAGGACACGCCCCTCATGGTGCGCCTGGGACTCACGGCCTACGACCTGCTGTCGAATGCCTTCGACCGCTTCAAGTCCCCGGGCCGCCACCGCTTCCTGAAGCCGGATCAGATGGCCAAGCGCGAGCCGGCCTTCTGCCGCGAGGGCCTCCAGCTGGCGGGCGTCTACTTCGACACCTCGACGGACGACGCGCGGCTCACGCTTGAGACGATCAAGGAGGCCCGCGACCTCTCCGGCGGCCGCTCGGTGGCGCTGAACTACGTGGAGGCCGAGCGGATCCGCGTGGAAGCGGGCCGCGTCTCCACCGTGGATCTGGTGGATCGCGAAGGCGGCTCGCGCTTTTCGGTGCGGGCTTCCTGCGTGGCCAACGCCACCGGGGTCTGGAGCAGCGAAACGCTGGCGCGGGCCGGCCAGGAGGACCACCGCCTGCGGCCCTCCAAGGGCGTGCACGTGGTGGTGCCCCGCGCGCGCATCGGGCATCACGACGCCTTCGCGCTGCGCCGCCCGGACGACCGCTTCGTCTTCGTGCTGCCGCGGGGCGAGGTGAGCCTCATCGGCACGACGGACGAGGACTACCACGGCCCCCTCGACGATCCGCACTGCACGCAGGCCGAATGCGACTACCTGCTGGACACGGTGAACGCCTACTTCCCCGAGGCGCGCCTCGGCACCGCCGACATCCTGTCGACCTACGCGGGCCTGCGGCCATTGGTCTTCGAAGAGGGCAGTCCCTCGGACAATTCGCGCCAGCACCTGATCCAGGATCCGGGCACGGGCCTGGTATCGATCACCGGCGGCAAGCTCACGACCTTCCGCCCCATGGCCTGGGAGCTACTGAGCCTCTGTTCGAAACGCGGCTACCTGCGGCGCCTGGGCTGGCGCGAGCGGCGCCGCTCCTTCTCCATGCGCCGTTACAAGGTGGGCCTTTCCTGGGAGGCTTTCGAAGCCATCACCCGTGATCTGGGCATGGAGGGCGCCCTTCCCGAAGCCACCCGCCGCTACCTGCACCAGAAGTACGGGCAGGGCGCCGTGGGGATCCTGCGCGAGGCGAAGCGGGCCCCTGAACTAGGCCAGCCCTTGATGGAAGGTCATCCTTTCTGCGCGGCCGAGGTCCAGCACATCCTCGCCTTCGAGCAGGCGCCGCACCTGATCGACGTCATGGCGCGTCGCACGGAGATGGCCCTGGTGGTTTCCCACCGCCTGCAGGGCGATCTGGCGACGCGCGTCGCGCCCTTGCTCGCCGCCTACTACCGGTGGGACGCCTCGCGCACGGCGGAGGAAGTGCAGACCTACCTCGATCACATCCGCAGGACGATCTTCTTTTGAGCGGGACAGTCATGGAACCCACCCTTCTGGCCCTGGACTGCGGCACCCAAAGCCTGCGGGCCCTCCTGTTTTCCGCCGACGGTCGCCTGATCGAGAAGGCCAAGCTGGAGTACGAACCCTACGTGAGCCCCCATCCCGGCTGGGCCGAGCAGGACGCCGAGCTCTACTGGCGCTGCCTCTGCGAGGTGGTGCGCGAACTGAAGGCCAGGGCGCCGGAGGCCTTCGCGCGCCTTCGCGGCGTGGGCGTGACGACCCAGCGGGACAGCCTCGTCTTCGTCGACGGGGAGGGAAGGCCCCTGCGGCCCGCCATCCTCTGGCTGGACACGCGGAAGGCGCGCGCCGTCTACCGTCCGGCCCTGCCGCTGCGCTGGGCCTACCGCCTGGTGGGCATGCTGGAGGCCATCCAGAAGACGCAGAAGGATGGCAAGGCCGCCTGGGTGGAGCAGGAGGAACCGCAGGTCTGGTCGCGCACCGCGAAGGTGCTGCAGGTCTCGGGCTTCCTCAACCACCGCCTCACGGACCGCTTCCGGGATTCCATCGCCTCCCAGATCGGGCACCTGCCCTTCAACTACCGCGAGATGCGCTGGGCGCGGCCCGGCGAGCTGCCCGCCAAGCTCTTCCCCGTGCCGATGGACAAGCTGCCGGAACTGCTCCCCGCGGGCAGCCCGCTCGGCGTCATCACGGCCGCAGCCGCAGAAGCCACGGGCCTTCCGGAGGGCCTGCCGGTCATCGCCTGCGCCTCGGACAAGGGCTGCGAAAGTCTGGGCATCGGCTGCGTGCACGAGCGCATGGCCTCGGTCTCCTTCGGCACCACGGCCACCGTGCAGACCGCGAGCCGGCGCTACTTCGAGCCCCTCAGCTTCATGCCGCCCTATCCGGCGGCCATCCCCGGCCACTACAACCCCGAGGTGGAGATCTTCCGCGGCTACTGGATGATCAGCTGGTTCAAGCGCGAGTTCGCGCCCCTCGAAGTGCAGGAAGCCGAGGCCAAGGGCTTGCCGCCCGAGGCAATCCTGGACCGCCACCTGAAGGAGGTGCCCGCGGGCTCCATGGGCCTGGTGACGCTGCCCCACTGGAGCCCCAGCCTCAAGCTGCCTGCGGCCAAGGGCGCCATGGTGGGCTTTGGCGACGTGCACACCCGCGGCTACGTGTACCGCTCGGTGATCGAGGGCCTGGGGTTCGCGCTGCGGGAAGGCCTCGAGAAGATCGAAAAGGCGGGCCGCGTGAAGGTTGATTGGATCGGCATTTCCGGCGGCGCCACGCAATCCGAGGAGATCTGCCAGATCACGGCTGACCTCTTCGGGCGCACGCTGCGGGCGGGCGAAACCTTCGAAACCGCAAGCCTGGGTGCGGCCATCCTCGTGGCCGTGGGCACGGGCCTCCACCCCTCCACCCAGGCGGCGGTGGAAGCCATGGTGCGCTACGGACGCACCTACACGCCGCGTCCCGAGCCCGCGGCCCTCTACGAGCGCATGTACCAGAAGGTCTTCAAGCAGATCTATCCCAAGTTGAGCCCGCTCTTCGAGGAGATCCGCGACCTGCTCAACTATCCCGAACGCTCCACGGACGAGTGAGGACGCCATGACGGATGCCCTTCCCAAGTGGTTTGACGGCCCCGTGCCCGAGGCCTCCTGGCGCGCCCTGCTGAAATGGGGCTCGCTGAACGAATCCAAGCACCCCAATGCGGGTCTGGTGCGTCTCATGCAGCGGACCTTCGGCATGAGCGAAGCCGACTTCGCGCCGCGGAACCTGGGCCTGGAGCCCGCTGTGGTGGACGCTCCGTCGCGCCTTCCGGAGGAAACTCTCGCCGCCTTCCGCGAGCTGCTCGGCCCCGAGAACGTCGTGACGGACGGCCTCTCCCGCCTGCGCGTGGCCTACGGCAAGACCATGCTGGACCTGCTGCGGCTGCGCCAGGGCATCGTCGAGCATCTGCCCGACGCCGTGCTGCACCCGCGGGATCGGCACGACGTCGAAGGCATCGTCGCGATCTGCGGACGGCACGGTATCCCACTCACGCCCTTCGGCGGCGGCACCAGCGTCACCCGCGGGGTGGAGTGCGTGAAGGGCGGCGTCTCGCTGGACCTGCGCACGCACATGAACAAGGTGATCGGCTTCAACGAGGTGGATCAGACCATCACGGTGGAGGCGGGCATGTACGGGCCCGAGCTGGAGCAGGTGCTGAACCGGGCGCCGGAGCTGCTGGGGGCGCGCCGGGCCTACACCTGCGGCCACTTCCCCCAGTCCTTCGAATTCGCCACGGTGGGTGGCTGGGTGGTCACCCGCGGCGCGGGCCAGAACTCCACCTACTACGGCAAGATCGAGGACCTGGTGCTGGCCCAGGAGATGGTCACGCCGAGGGGCGTGATCCGCACCCAGGCGCACCCGGCGGCGGCCACGGGCCCCGACCCGGACCAGATCCTCATGGGCAGCGAGGGCGCCTTCGGTGTGCTGACCCAGGTGACCCTTCGCCTCCACCGCCACCTGCCCGAGGCCCTGCGGCGCTTCAGCTACCTCTTCCCGGACTTCGCCTTGGCCACCGCGGCCGCGCGGGAATGCCTGCAAAGCGAGGGGGGACGCCCCTCCGTGTTCCGCGTCTCGGACGCGGAAGAGACCGACGTCGTGATGAAGCTCTACGGCGTGGACCGGCCCTGGGCCAACGCGTTGTCGTCGCTGGTGGGCCTGAAGCCCGGCTCGCGCTGCCTGATGCTGGGCACGACGGGGGGCACGGAGGCGCTTTCGAAAGTGGCGCGGAAGAACCTGGGCCGCATCTGCCGGCGCTTCGGGGGTCGCGCCACCTCGGGCCTCGTCACCCGCGCCTGGGAGCACGGGCGCTTCCGCGATCCCTACCTGCGCGACGACCTGCAGGACGTGGGCATCCTCATCGATACCCTGGAGTGCACCGTCACCTGGGACACGCTGGAACGCGTGCACCGGGGCGTACGGGCCGCCGCCAAGGACCGGCCGCGCACGATCTGCATGACCCACCTCTCCCACGCCTATCCCCAGGGCGCGAACCTCTACTTCATCTTCATCGCCCGCATGGACGACATCGGCGACTACCTGGCCTACCAGGCGGAGATCCTCGACGCCATCCTGGCCCACGGCGCCACCATGAGCCACCACCACGGCATCGGCAAGATGACGGCCCCCTGGCTCGAGGCCCAGATCGGCACGGAGCAGCTGGAACTCTTCCGGGCCCTGAAGCGCCACTTCGATCCGGCCAACCTCATGAACCCCGGCGGGACACTGGCCCTGGACCTGCCGGACGCGGAACGTCGAGGCTGGATTGTAAGCGGTATACAAAATTGTTGAAGAATCCATAGTGTCATACAAAAATGTAGAATCTCATTCGGGATTCCCATGCCCCCCTCCGAGGATGCCCTTCGTCTCGCACCCCTCCTGGAGCTGAGCCAGGCCCTGGCGGCCTCGGATATCCGCGCCGCGCTGCCCCGAGTGCTGGAGATCCTGGCGGAGGCCTTCGGAGCCTTGAACGGGGCCATCTTCCTGGCTGATGAGGAAGGGAAGGGGCTGCGCATCGAGGCGGCCCGGGGCCTGACGCAGCAGGCGGTTGCGCGGGCCCACTACAAGGTCGGCGAGGGGATCAACGGGCGCGTGCTGGCCAGCGGCAAGGCCGTGGTGCTGCCCCAGGCCAGCCAGGAGCCGCTGTTCCTCGATCGCACGGGCGTGCTCAAGGAGCAGAAACGGAAGAAGGCCGAGCTCTCCTTCTTCTGCATCCCGGTCTTCCTGGATCGACGGACGGCGGGAACCCTGTGCCTCACCGTGCCCTTTGATCGGCACCGCGATTACGACCGGGATACCAAGCTGCTGCAGATCGCGGCCTCCATGGTGGGCCTGGCCATGAAGGTGGCCAAGCTCGTGGCCGCGGACCGCCAGCGGCTGGCGGAAGAGAACCAGCAGCTGCGTCAGGAGCTGCGGGACCGCTACGATCTGCGCCACCTCATCGGCCACAGCCACGCCATGCAGCGGGTCTACGAGGCCGTGGCCCAGGCCGCGCCCAGCAACACCACCGTGCTCATCCGGGGCGAATCGGGCACGGGCAAGGAACTGGTGGCCCACGCCCTCCACTACAATTCGCCCAGGGCCGACAAGCCCTTCATCAAGGTGAGCTGCGGGGCTCTGCCGGAAAACCTCATCGAATCTGAACTCTTCGGCTACGAGCCCGGCGCCTTCACGGACGCGCGGCACCAGAAGAAGGGCCGCTTCGAGCTGGCCCACGGCGGCACGCTCTTCCTCGATGAAGTGGGCGAACTCTCGGCGGCCACCCAGGTGAAGCTGCTGCGCGTGCTTCAGGAGCGGGAGTT
This sequence comes from Geothrix limicola, assembly GCF_030268085.1. Classification (GTDB taxonomy): domain Bacteria; phylum Acidobacteriota; class Holophagae; order Holophagales; family Holophagaceae; genus Geothrix; species Geothrix limicola. The sequence goes on along the minus strand of NZ_BSDE01000002.1, from coordinate 255,767 downwards.
CGAGCGGCTCGGCGGCACCAGCCCCGTGAAGGTGGACGTGCGCCTCCTCGCCGCCACCCACCGGGATCTGGAGGCTGCGGTGCGAGCCGGCACCTTCCGGGAGGATCTCTACTACCGCCTGCACGTCTTCGAGCTCTTCCTGCCGCCCCTGCGGGAGCGCCAGGCGGACATCCTGCTGCTGGCGGACCATTTCGTGGAGAAGATCTCGGCGGCTCAGGGCAAGGATGTGCGCCGCATCTCGACTTCGGCCATCGACATGCTGACGGCCTACCACTGGCCCGGCAACGTGCGCGAGCTGGAGAACGCCATCGAGCGCGCGATCCTCGTGGCCGAGGGCGGGGTCATCCACGCCCACCACCTGCCGCCCTCGCTGCAGACCGCCGAAGTGTCGGGAACCCTGCCGGGCAGCGGGCTGGGCGAGGCCGTGGCGGCCTTCGAAAAGGATCTGCTGCAGGATGCGCTGAAATCCGCCCGGGGCAATCGTTCCCGCGCGGCCCGCCTGCTGCAGACCACGGAGCGCATCCTCAACTACAAGATCCAGAAATACGGGCTGGAACCGGAGCGGTTCCGGGGCTGAGATTACAAAATCTTACAAAAATGTAGCTTCATTCAAATGAATTACATTTTTGTAAGTAGCCTGGAAGGCTTCTATGAGTACTTTTTGTGACGTAAGGGCTTGTATTGCTGTAGATCGATGAATCGCAAGCGCACTTCCGAAAAACGGCACGGGCCCTGCTGTTGTATCCGGGTAGGGACCGGTGGTCGGTTCCTGGATTTGGGGAGGCGGGATCGGAGGAACTCACAGCGTGGCCTGCCGACTACCGGATTCCCATCGGTGCAGGCCACGCCGATCCCACACCCGAAAAGGAGGAGGTTCCATGAACCGGCGTACGCTCTTGAGGGCTTTCGCGGTGGCGGCCGCCGTCGCGGCTTTCACGCCCCTGCTGTTCGCGGGCGATCCGAACGGCGGGGCCACGGGCGGCATCCAGAACGTGCCCGCGCAGACCGCGGGCGCCCCCACGCTGCAGGAGCTGGGCGCGGCCGTGGGGCAGACGCGCGTGGCGCTCAACTTCGTCTGGACGCTGCTGGCGGCCTTCCTCGTGATGTTCATGCAGGCGGGCTTCGCCCTGGCGGAAACAGGCTTCACCCGCGCCAAGAACGCGGCCCACACGATGATGATGAACGTGATGGTGTACGGCGTCGGCATCCTCGGCTTCTGGGCCGTGGGCTACGCCTTCCAGATGGGCGGCTCGGGCTCGGCCATGGGCGCGGCGCTCTCCGCCCCCGAAGGAATGTCGCGGCTCTTCGGCCCCGTGATCCACGGTAATCAATGGGGCCTTCTCGGTGGCCGGGGCTTCTTCCTCACCGGAGCCTCGTACGACGTGTCGGCTTTCGCCATGTTCCTCTTCCAGATGGTGTTCATGGATACGGCCCTGACCATTCCCACGGGCGCCATGGCCGAGCGCTGGAAGCTGTCGGCCTTCATGCTCTACGGCCTGGTGGCCTCGGCCCTCATCTACCCGGTGTTCGCCTGCTGGGCCTGGGGCGGAGGCTGGCTCGCCACGCTCGGCAAATATACGGGCCTGGGCCACGGCTACGTGGACTTCGCGGGATCGGGCGTCGTCCACCTCACGGGCGGCGTGATGGCCCTCACGGGCGTGCTCGTCCTGGGGCCGCGCATCGGGAAGTTCGTCAAGGGCCGGGCGGTGGCCATCCCCGGCCACAACCTGCCCATGGCCACCCTCGGCGCCATCATCCTGGCCTTCGGATGGTTCGGCTTCAACGCGGGCTCCACCCTGGCGGGCACGGATCTGCGCATCGCCGTCGTGGCCACCAACACCATGCTGGCCTCGGCCTCGGGGGCGGTGGTGGCCTACCTCTACACGGCGCGGAAGTTCGGCGCGCCGGACCTGTCCATGGCCGTCAACGGCCTGCTCGCGGGGCTGGTGGCCATCACGGCCTCCTGTGCCTTCGTCACGGCGCCCGCGGCCGTCTTCATCGGCGCCGTCGCGGGTTTCCTGGTGGTCGTCGCCGCGCTCTACATTGAGAACACGCTGAAGATCGATGATCCCGTCGGCGCCATCGCGGTGCACGGCGTGAACGGCGCCTGGGGGCTCATCGCCCTGGGGCTCTTCGCCGATGGCACCTATGGTCAGGGCCTCAACGGTGGCCCCGCCGCGGGCGTGGCGGGCCTCTTCTACGGCGACGGCCGCCAGCTCGTCGCTCAGCTCATCGGCATCGGCACCAACATCATCTGGGTGGGCGCCACGAGCTTCGTGCTCTTCAAGCTGCTCGACAAGACCATCGGCATGCGCGTCGCGCCCGAAGTTGAAATGGCGGGCCTCGATTTCCACGAGGTGTCGGCCCCCGCCTATCCGGGCGACGGGTCCACCGTGAGCACGCCGGTCATCCTCACGCCGAGGCCCCCGAAAGTCGCGGAAGCCCCGGCCCTGACCTCGCGTATTCCCCTCGGGAGCGAGCTATGAGTGCGAAGCTGGAGCGGAACGCCGGGTTGTCAAAGACGGATGTCGCCACGTGCGGCAAGGGAGGTGGATTTTGAAGCTCATCACAGCCGTCATCCGACCTGAAAAACTCGAGGAGGTGAAGTCGGCCCTCTTCGCCGCCGAAGTTACCGGCATGACCATCCTCCGCGTGGCGGGCCACGGCGGCGAGAAGATCGCCCTGGAGACCTACCGCGGTGCGCCGATGGTCTATGAATTCCACGAGAAGATCCAGCTGGACATCGCGGTCTCCGAACCCTTCGTCGCCATCACCATCGACGCGATCCTCGCCTCGGCGCGCACGGGCGAGGTGGGGGACGGCAAGATCTTCGTCCGCCCGCTGGAACAGGTCATCCGCATCCGCACGGGAGAAGTCGACAACGAAGCGCTGACTCCGGAGCCCCAGCGGCACCACTGAGGCCTGGTTTATCGAGGCGTCAAAGCCCCGGACCGCCCACCCTTAATGTGACCTCGGTTGGCACCCGATACTCACACAATGGTCGCGGTCCGGGGCCGTGTGGGCGCCCGGGATCTGGTTGATGCTTTCCCCGATGAATCCAAGCCCGGGAGTCCGTCATGCGCCGATATTCCGCCCTTCCCCTGCTGGCAACCCTGGCCGCGGGGCTCGCCGCCCAGAGCCCCGCGCCCGCCGCAACCCCGGCGCCGCCCACGCTCCTGGGCTTCGCCCTGAGCGGTTCGGCCACCTTTGGCTCCCAGTACATCTTCCGCGGCCTCACCCAGACGGACGGGAAACCCACCGTGCAGGGCGAGCTGGACCTGGTCCACCCTTCAGGGTTCTACCTCAGCACCAGCCTCAGCAACATCTCCTGGTTCACGGATCAGAACGCGAACCTCGCGAGCGCGCCGGTCTCCCTCGGCTCCCCGGGCGGGGGCAAGGTGAATTCCGCCGCCGTCGAACTGGATCTGTTCGGGGGCTACAAATGGGGCTTCGCCAAGGACTGGACCCTGGATGTGGGCCTGTACCGCTATCTCTATCCGGGCACCTACCAATCCCTGGGCGCCTTCCGCAATCCCGCCACCACCGAGGCCTACCTGGGCCTGAACTACTCCTGGGCCAGCCTGAAGTACTCGCGAGTGCTCAGCGCCAACAACTTCGGAACCTATAACGCCGAAGGGGCCACCTATGTGGACCTCAGCCTGGCCGTGCCCATCGGCGAGAGCGGATGGACGGTGCTGGTGCACGGCGGGCACTGCGCCTATCCCTCCAACGCCAACCCCGCCTTCTTCACGAATGCCAACACCGGCCGGCTCACTGGGGACAATTCCCTGTTCAGCTATTCCGACTACAAGCTCGGCGTCGCCAAGGAGATCAAGGGCTACACCCTCACCCTCGCCGCCACGGATGCCGACACGAAGAGCCGTGCGGCCGACAACGATGTCCTCGTCTACGAAAACGCCGCCGGCCGCAACATCGGCAAGAGCCGCCTGACCTTCACCATTTCCAAGGCATTCTGAACCGCGAATGTGCGCGAATGAACGCGAATAAAGAACACGTCGAACCCTCAGAATCAATCTGAGCGGCCGTTCATATTTCATTCGCGCGAATTAGCGTCATTCGCGGTTCCAGATTTCTTGCTCCTGGGTGAGATCGTTCAGCGAACGGCCTTCAGGGCCTTCTCCGTGGCCTCAAGCAGGGCTTCGGGGCCCACGGGGCGGCCGGTGGCCTTCTGCATCCAGAGGTCCGGCGTGAGGCGGCCTTGCGTGGCCATGCGTTCGAAGGTCTCGCCGAGCTTGCCGGTCTTCTCGATCTCGTGCTCGATCTGGAAGGCGATCATGTGGCCGATGGGGTAGTCCGGCAGGTAGAGGAAGCTGTGGATCATGTGGCTGTAGATGCCCAGCAGCACGCAATCCTTCTGGCCCAGCACGGGCGCGTAGTAGCGGTTCCAGACATCCTTGGAGATGGCGAGGACGGCCTCCTTCAACTGACTGGGCGTGGCGCTGGGGTGCTCGTACATCCAGTGCCAGACGGCGGTGTCCACCAGGCCCACGCCCGCGATCTCGTAGGTCATCCAGAAATCATTGAGCGTCTTTTCGGCCAGGGCCTTGGCGTCCGGCGCGGGCTGGCCCAGGAGCTTGAGATCCTGGGCCTGGAACACGAAGGCCAGGGCCTCGGTGAAGGCGGTGTTGGGCACGCCGTTCAGCAGCCAGTGGTCGATGTTGACGAGGGAGAAAGTCTGCTCGACGTTGTGGCCCATCTCGTGGACGGCGATGTTGAAGCCCTTGTAGTCCATGCCGTCCTGGCCCACTCGGGTGCGCAGGTGGGCGTTGTCGCTGCGCATCTGGGCGCCCATGGCGTGGCCCGAGCCGCGGGCCGGATCCACCTCGATGCGGCAGGCGAGCCAGGCCGCGCGCTCGGGGCTGAAACCCAGGCCCCGCAGGAGGTTCGGCATGTCGGCCTTGTAGGCCGCAGGGGTGGGGTATTTGGCCTTGAGGATTGCATCCAGCTTGGCCTCGTCCAGATCGGCGCCGGGGCGGAAGCCGTTGTACCAGATGTCGAAGGGCTCCAGCTTGCGGCCCAATCGTGTCTCGATGACCTGGGCCACCTGCTTGACGAGGGGACTGGCGCAGACTTCCTCCAGCATCTTCTTCACGCGGGCTTCGGGAATCTGACGGCCCTCGTCGTAGCTGCGGGCGATATGGGTGGGCGCCGTGGGGCTGTAGGGATCGGCCTTCTTCATGGCCAGGAAGCAGTCCAGCAGTACCTTGTAGCGGGTGTCGGGCTCAGGGGCGGCGCTGGGCTTGAAGCCGGCGGGCACGGCCTTGTCGCTGTCCTGCACCGCGGCGGCCCGTACCTCGTTCGTGACCGGATTCCAATCCACCAGCGGATTGTCGATCACGGCGGCGGGGATGGTTTGCGTGACGATGCGCTCCATGACCTTCTGGATCGTGCGCTGGTGGGCGAGCCCGGCGGGCCCCTGCGCGTAGCGGCTCTTCAGCTCGTCCCGCAGGTTCCAGTGGGAGAGCAGGCGCTTCTTGGGTTCGAAGAGGCGATTTCCCTTCGCGTCCACCAGGTGGTGCATCCAGATGTTGTACGAGGCGATGTAGCGCTCGGCCTGTCCGCTGGCCTCGGCGGCGGCCTGGTTCACCTCGGCGGGAATGCGCTTGGCGAAGAGGTCCACTAGGCGCGCTTCGGCCCACTGGCGGCGGGTCCAGGTATCGCCGTCCTTCAGGCGCTCGTTCAGGTCGGACATGGGGAAGTTGAGCAGCACGACGAAGGCCAGCTTGTTGCTGAAGGCATCATCGATGAAGTGCGCGCCCGCGTCGTAGCCCGAGAGGATCTCGTCCACGGGCAGCACGGGGCCGAGGTCGAGATCCGTGTGCCACTTGAAGTCGCGGCCGATCTCGTGAGCGTGGCCGAAATAGCTTTCCATCGCGAACTCCAGGCGGCCGAAGAGCGCGTCCAGGGCCTTCGGATCCCCCGCGAAGTAAGTGTTCACGAAGGTCTCGAAGGCCTTGGCGTCGCCGTCTTCGGCGCGCCAGAAGGTCCGCACCTGCTTCAGGCCCCGCTCGATGCGTGGGCGTTGCCCCTCACCGTACTGGGCCACGAGGGCATTCAGCAGCCGCTGGGAAACCGGCGCCAGCTCCGTAAGGGAAGTGGGTCTCCAGCCCGAGACAACCTGGCCTGGAATGCCTTGGGCGAGGGCCTGGGGGCCGGCCAGGGCGGCGATAAGGAGGGCGGTGCCAAAGAGCTTCATGGGCTTCCTCGCTGAACGGAACCTCCAGTCTAGGAGGGCGGGCCGGCTTTCCGATCGCGAAAACTTACCGGACCGTCCTGTACAGTGGGGGCAGCTTTCCCGAGGGGATCTGCCATGAAGCCCTTGATGCTCGCCCTGATCCTGCCGCTCGCCCTTGGGCTTCAAGCCCAGGCGCCGCGCCGGGTGGAAAGCGTGGATCCCTTCATCGGCACCAAAGGCATGGGCCACGCCTATCCCGGCGCCACCGTGCCCTTCGGCTTCGTGCAGCTGAGCCCCGATACGGACACGGCCACCTACTCGCTGGACGGGAAGACCTACCACAAGGACGTCTACCGCTACTGCGCGGGTTACCAGCACGACGATCCGACCATCGTCGGGTTCAGCCACACGCACCTGCACGGCACGGGGCATTCGGACCTGGGCGACCTGCTGGTGATGCCCACCGTGGGCCCGCTGAAACTGGATCCTGGCACCGCGGATCAGCCCGGAAGCGGGTATCGCTCCCGTTACAAGGACGAGGTGGCGCAGCCGGGCTACTACGCGGTGACGCTCACGGATCCCGGCGTGAAGGCGGAGCTGACGACCACCCCGCGCGTGGGCATGCACCGCTACACCTTCCCAAAAAGTTCGGACAGCCGCATCGTCCTCGACCTGGTGCATTCCATCTACAACTACGAGGGCAAGGTGCTGTGGTCGCGGGCCCAGGTGAAGGGGCCCGACCTCGTGACGGGCTATCGCCACGTGCGCGGCTGGGCGCGGGATCGCCACCTCTACTTCGCCATGGCCTTCAGCAAACCCTTCAAGGCCTACGGCCAGCAGAACCAGGAGCCGCGCCCCGTCTACCAGGGCTTCTGGCGCAAGTGGGATCAAACCTCAGGCTTTCCCGAGATGGCGGGCAAGGCCCTGAAGCTGCACTTCGACTTCGATACGGAGGCGCGCGAAAGCATCCAGGTGAAGGTGGCCCTGTCCGCCGTGAGCGAAGAAGGGGCCCTCGCCAACCTTCGGGCCGAGGTGCCGCACTGGGACTTCGACTGCGTGCGGGCCGAGGCTTCGAACGCATGGGAAAAGGAACTCGCCCGCATCGATTTCGCGGGCACAGAAGCTCAGCGGCGCGCCTTCTACACGGCCTTCTATCACAGCCTGCTCGGGCCCGTGGAATTCCAGGACGTGGATGGCCGCTACCGCGGCGTGGACGGCCAGATCCACGAGGCGAAGGGCTTCACGAACTACACGGTGTTCAGCCTCTGGGACACGCACCGGGCCCTGCATCCGCTTTACACGCTCATTGAGCCGCGCCGCGAGGTGGACATGGTGCAGTCCATGCTCGCCCACTTCGACCAGTCGCCCTGGAGGATGCTGCCGATCTGGAGCCATCACGGCCAGGAGAACTGGTGCATGATCGGCTACCACGCCGTAAGCGTTATCGCCGACGCCTGGATGAAGGGGCTGCGCGGGTTTGATGGCGCACGGGCCTTCGCGGCCATGAAGGCCACAGCCACGACGGCGGGCTACGACGGCCTGGGCGATTACATGAAGCTGGGCTGGGTGCCCGATGAGGGGAACAGCTCCAGCGCCTCGAAGACCCTGGAATACGCCTACGACGACTGTGCCATCGCGCAGATGGCGCGCGCCCTCGGGCGCAAGGAGGACGAGGCGGCCTTCCTGCACCGGGCCCACGCGAGCCGCCACCTCTGGGATCCCAAGACCGGCTTCATGCGCGCGCGAAGGCGCGATGGCAGTTGGCGTGAGCCCTTCGATGCGATGCAGACCCACGACCAGGGCTACATCGAGGGAAACGCCTGGAACTACAGCCTGTACATGCCCCACGACGCGGCCTGGCTGGTGAAGCAGAGCGGCGGCGGGGAAGCCTTCGGCCGCCACCTGGACGAGCTCTTCACCATGCACCTCGATGATCGTTTTTTCGCGGAGACCGAGGATCTCGGCCGCGAGTCCATGATGGGCAACTACGCCCACGGCAACGAGCCCAGCCACCACGTGCCCTATCTCTACGTGTGGGCCGGCCAGCCATGGAAGACACAGGAAAAGGTCCGCGCCATCCTCGGGCAGATGTACCAGAACCGCCCGGACGGCCTTTGCGGCAACGACGACGTGGGCCAGATGTCGGCCTGGTACCTCTTCGGCGCCCTGGGTTTCTACCCCGTGGCGCCGGGCAGCAACGAATACGTCATCGGCGCACCCGCCAGCCGGGAGATGGCCATCAACTTCGAGAGTGGCCGCCGCCTCGTGCTGAAGGCACCCAGGCTCGATGCGAAAAACATCTACATCCAGGGCGTCACCCTGAACGGCCGGCCCTGGACCAAGGCCTACTTCCGCCACGAGGACCTGGCGCAGGGCGGCGAGATCGTCTACCTCATGGGCCCCAAGCCCAACTGGGCCTGGGGCACGGGGCCGGAGGCTCAGCCCTACTCCCTGCCGGTGGATTAGGGCTTTGCCCCGTTCCATCTAGATCCAGCACAGATCCCATGTTCCTAGGGGTGGGCACCCCTGGGCCGAAAGCCTGGAACCGCGAATATCGCGAATGCAGCCGGAAGAATGCTTGATCATCGTTCGCGCGCCCGAAGGGTGATTGATGAATTCGCGGTTGATTTTCATGGCAGGGGCACGAAGCAGGGACGCGTGGGAAGTGCATGGCCAGAAGCGATCTCTGGCCCGCCCATGGCGATGTAAGGATGCCTCCGTGCCACCTCCGCGGGTTCCGTGTCTCCGTGGTGAATCCTTCCAATTCCGCTAAGCTAGCCCCATGCCGCTCGATCCCCGCCTCCTCGAGATCCTCTGCTGTCCGGCCTGCCACGGCGACGTGGTGGAGTGGGCCGAGGGGCTGCACTGCCAGAGTTGCGGCCTGCTCTATCCCATCGAAGACGGCATTCCCGTGATGCTCATTGACGCCGCGAAGAAGGTAGAGAAATGAGACTCGACCGAAGCCAGGCCGAATCCCTGCTCCAGCGCATGGAAGGCCGCAGGGTGGCCGTGCTGGGCGACGTCATGCTGGACGAGTACCTCTTCGGCGAGGTGAGCCGCATCTCGCCCGAGGCGCCCGTGCCCATCGTGCGCGTGCTCAAGGAGCGGGCCGTGCTGGGCGGCGCGGCCAACGTGGCCGCCAATCTGAAGGCGCTGGGCACCGAGCCGCTGCTCATCGGCACCCTGCAGAAGGATGTCGCGGGCGACCGCCTGCTGGGCCTGCTGACGGGCCTCGGCATTTCCATTTCGGGGCTAGTGCTGGACACCTCGCGCCCCACCATCATCAAGACCCGCGTCATCGGGCAGCAGCAGCAGATGCTGCGCATCGACCGCGAGGATCCGGGTCAGCCCGAGGCCGCCGTGCTGCTGGGCCTGAAGGACCGCCTGGAGCGCGCGCTGGGCTCGGCTTCGGCGCTCATCGTTTCCGACTACGACAAGGGCACAGTGAACGGGCCGGTGATGGAGGCCGTGCGGACGATGTGTGCCGAACGGAACATCCCCTGGATCGTGGATCCCAAGCCCGGTCACAAGGCGCTCTACCGCGGTGCGACGCTGATGACGCCCAACACCAAGGAGGCCGCCGAGCTGACGGCGCGGCCCGCGCGCTCGGACATGGAAGTCACGGTGGCGGGACGGGCCCTCATGGATGAGCTGGGCCTCAAGGGCCTGCTGGTGACGCGCAGCGAGCGGGGCATGGCCCTCTTCTCGCCCCAGGCCGAACATTCGGCGCCCTGGATGATCCCCACGGAGGCCCGCGAGGTCTTCGACGTGAGCGGCGCGGGCGATACGGTCATCGCGGCTTTCAGCTCGGCCATCGCCGCGGGCGCGGATTGGCGCGAGGCCGCTATGCTGGCTAACGCCGCCGCCGGCGTGGTGGTGGGCAAGGTCGGAACCGCCACCGTCACTCCCGACGAGATCCTCGCGCATTACCACGAGCAGGAAGCGAATTAGGGCGAGGGCCTCTCGCGATCCGTTCACTTTTTTGAGGAAGCCGGGTGAAAAAAGTCGTTTTGAGTGTGCTCTTCGCAGGTGCCCTGGCTCACGTGCCATTGCTTGCTGAAACGGTGCGCATGGCACCAGGATCCTTTGAAGTTCCAAGCCATGTGCAGGTGCTGGACCGGAAAGAAGATGTCCATCCAGCCCTGGGCCAAGTGGAGGGGATGATTGTTTTTGGCCCCAAGGACGATCTGCCACGCGCCGTCTTCATTGTGAGCTATACCACTGAAAAGAACGCCGCACAGCCCAAGGACCTCCTCGACGCGGCCGTGAAGGTTGGCAATCCATTCACTCCGACACTGAGCTCGAAGGACGCCCAGCTCATTTCATTCGGCGGGGTTCAGGCCGGCACCTACTTTGGCACACTGCCGAACGGGCTGGTCGCCCGAAGCTATGTCGTTTCGCATAACGGCTACCGCGTGGTGGCCCTGCTGAAAGGGCCGAGCAGCTTGCCATACAAGAAACTCATGGACGCCTTTTCGGCTGGGCTGGAGCATTTCCAGTGGGCCGCGCCGCCTGCCCCTGGTGCAGGCTCCATTCAACTCCCAAGCTCGGACAAGCCAAGCACCCCACGTCAAGACGCCCCCGGCTCCTCATCGCCCAATCCTCCCGATCAAGAGGTCCTGCTCGGATTGCTGGCCGGGGATCTCCCCATCACGCCCGACCACTTGCAGACCTACCTCCGCATCGCCTTGGCACAGCCCAACCCCCCTGGACTGGTTCAGCCTGGGCAGGAACTCAATGGCCGGATGGGATCCCTCAGCCTGCTCGTGTTCTCCGGAAAGGAGAAACACAAATCGCTGGAATTCTGGACCTCCATTCGCGGTGGGGATTACCTGAAGGGAGTCCTCAAAAAGCATGGAATCGTTATCGATAAATTTATGAGCAGCACGATTCTCAGTGGAGAGCCGAAAAAAGAACTCGTGCCTGCCATCACGGCGGAAGTCGCGTCGTGGTACAGCACCAAACTGCGCGACCGAGCGCCCTAGGCCCGAAGATCAATTTCTCAGTTCGATGGCGAAATAGAACTTGTCGCCGGAGGCGAGGCGCTCCTTGACCTGGGTGAAGTTCAGGTCGAAGGTCTCGGTCTCGCCGGGCTTGACGGTGCCGACCTTGGTGCCGCCGGAGGCCACGCCGAGCAGGCGTCCGTCCTTGTCGATCACGGCCACGGCGAAGCCGGGCACCTTGGGGTGCTTGCCCGTGTTGGTGACTTCGACCTGCGCGCGGGTGCCGAATTCGGCGCCCTTGAGGGCTCCGAGGAAGCCCGATTCGACCACGCGCTTGTTGAAGAAGATGCTGTTCACCTTGAGCCCGTCGACGTTGATGGACAGGGGGATGGTGCGATCCCAGGAGAAGGTGAAGCTTTCTGAGTAGAAGGACAGCGGCGAGGGCCCCGAGGAAGCTGCGGTCTGGCGCGGCGCGGGCGTCTGGGGTCGGGCCGCGCTGGGCGCGGTGGCGGGTGCCGCGGTCTTGGTAGCACTGGGCGCAGGAGCCGGTTCCGCGGCCGGGGCTTCGGGCGTGGGCGGCGGGATCTGAAGGGGCGGTTCCTGGGCCAGGCCGAGGGCGGCGAGGAGAAAGAGGATCTGCATGTCAGCCCTTCCCGAACAGGCCGCCGAAGAGGCCCTTCTTGGGGGCGCCGTCCCCGATGCCGGTGTTCAGGCTGGGCGCGCCGCCGCTCCGCTCGCGGCGCAGGCGTTCGAAGACCGGGCGCAGGCCGGGCACCTTGTGGGCCTCCAGCCAGTTTTCGCTCTGCTGGCGCGCCACCAGGTGGTTCTCGAGGATGCGGCCCTCCTCCACCCAGGCGATGAGCTGGGGCATCGTGAGGCCCGCGTAGATGTCCTCGCCGATCTTCAGGCGCAGCAGCTCGACGCCGGTGTCGGGTGATTCGGGAAGCGAGGGGAAGGTGCGGGGCGCGGCCTGGGCGACGGCGGTGGCCGCCATCAGATCCGAGGCCCGCAGCGCCACCGTGGGTTCGGCGGCGGGAGCCGGGGCCGAAACCGGGGTGGAGGCGAGGATGGCTTCGAGGTCATCCTGGGAGAGGCGCATGGTGGACGTGGAGGGGCCGGACAGATCCTCTTCGGTGAGGCCCGAGGCCGTGGGGCTGTCTCCCAGGGTGCCCGTGGCCGACGCTTCGGGGGTGCTGAGGGTGTTCTCCAGGGCGTTGAGGGTGGCTTCCATGTCCATGGAGCCCGACTCCTGGCCTGGCCGCTGCCCCTTGGCGGGGGCGGCGGCGCTGCCGAAGAGTTTTTCGATGGCGTCCCGCGCCGAGGTGTAGCCGGAGAGCGTCGTGTCGGTGATCTCGGGGGGGAAGGCGGGCTGGGGTTCGGCGCTTGTCGCGGGCTGGGAAGCGGCCGCTTCGATCCCGGTTTCAGCTTCGGGCAGGGCCGCCGGGGCCTCGGCCTTCACTTCCGGCAAGGAGGCTGGAGCTTCGATGAGGGTCTTGTCGAGGATCTCCTCGTCGGCGAGATCCAGATCGCCCAGCGTGAGCGAGGGTGTCGGTGCCTCGGAGGCCTCCCGTTCCGCGCGGAGCTGCTCGGCTTCGAGGGCCTCGATGGGCGGCTCCGCCTCGGCGGGTGCCGGCGGGGCGAGCAGGCGCTGGACGATGTCGGCCACGGGGAAGATGTCGCCGCAGGCGTAGCACTTGGCCCGGCGGATGACCGGCTTCACCCGCTCAGGGCGGAGTCGGTAACGGGCGGTGCAGCTCGGGCATTGGATCGCTTCGGCCACCTGGAACTCCTGGTGTTTCGAGCAGGATAGCACTGTGTCGAGAACCTGTCGCCCGCCCGGGCCGGGGGGGCCGGGTATCCTCGAATCACGGAGGTTCTGTGCAGGGCGTGTTCATCACCATCGAAGGCGTGGAGGGATCGGGCAAGTCCACCCAGCTGCTGCGCCTGTCCGAGCGCCTGCGGCATGTCGGCCTGCCCCTGGTGGTGTCCAAGGAACCCGGCGGCACGGCCCTGGGCCGCGAGCTCCGCCGCCTGCTGCTGGAGCGCCACACCAGCGGCGAGCGCTGGTGCGCCGAGGCGGAACTGCTGCTCTTCTATGCGGACCGGGCCCAGCATCTGGAGACCGTCATCCGGCCCTCGCTGGCCGAAGGCAAGGTCGTCCTCGTGGATCGCTTCGAGGATTCCACCCGCGCCTACCAGGGCGCCAGCGGCGTGCCCGAATCCTCCATGGACCGCCTCAACGAACTGGTGCTCCGCGGCCTCAAGCCCCATCTCACCGTGATGCTGGACATGGATCCCGAAGCTTCGCTGCAGCGGGTCGAGGTGCGCAATCTGGCCCTGGGCGCGGATTTCGCGGAAACGCGCTTCGACGAGGCCGAGCTGGAATTCCACCGCCGCGTGCGCAACCGCTTCCTCGCCATCGCGCAGAACCACGCCAACCGCGTCGCCCTCATCCCGGCCCGCGATACGCCGGATCAGGTGGAGGCGGCCATCTGGCAGCGCGTCGCGCCCCTGCTGCGCAACGCCGGCTTCGGGGTCGACTGATGTTCAGCCCCGACATCGCCGGGCACCAGGCCATCCGCGAACGGCTGCTGGCGCGCCTGCAGGAGGGTCGCATCCGCGGCTCCCTGCTCTTCACGGGGCCCGAAGGCATCGGCAAGCGGCGCGTGGCGCTGGAGATGGCCCAGCGCGAGATCTGCCTCCGGCGCAGCGCCTGCGGCCAGTGCGAAGGCTGCCGGATGTTTTCCGGCGAGGACCTGCCCTTCGAACTGCCGAACCTGCTGCGTGTCACGCCCGAAGGCAAGGCCGGGGTGATCCGCATCGACCAGATCCGCGAGGGCCTGGATTCCAACAACCAGGCGCGTTTCAGCCGGGGCGTCATCGAGTGGGCGGCCCTCGCGCCGGCCCTGGGCTGCCACCGGTGGATCCTCGTGGAGGAGGCCCACCGCCTCAATGAATCCAGCGGCAACATCCTGCTGAAGACGCTGGAGGAGCCGCCGCCGGACACCCACTTCATCCTCGTCACCCATCGCCCGGAGGCCCTGCTGCAGACCATCCGCAGCCGCTGCGAACGCATCCCCTTCGCGCCTCTGGCGCCGAAGGAGGCCTGGGCCGTGGCGCAGCGGAACGGATGGCAGGACGGGGACCACGACCGCTGGTCCGCCCTGGGCGAAGGCAGCCTGCGCTTCCTGGACGAGGCCGCGTTCCGTCGCGCCGAAGCCCAGGTGGATGCCTGGATTGCCCTGATAGGTGGGCGCGCCTTCGCGGACGAGGCGGGCCCCCTGCTGCCGGAAAAGGATTCGACCCTGGCCCAGGGGGAACAGCTGCGCCAGCCCCTCGAGCTGCTGCTGCGCCTGCTGGCGGACCTGGCGCGGATCCGCGCAGGGGAGACTCCGGCCCTCGCGCCCTGGCGGGAGGATCTGACGCCCCTGGCCACCTCCGAACGGGATCTGAAGACCCCCCAGGAAGCGGCGCTCCAGGCCCTGCGTCACCTGCCCCGGAACCTCAGCCCCGAACCCCTGCTCCGCGAAGTGGCCCTGTCGCTGGGAGCCTGAGCCGGGGTCGTGACCGCCATCACCCCATCGGTCGCCCGCGGGGGCCTAGAATGAGTTCAGGAGTTTCGACTCCTGAATAGGAGCCCCCATGTCCGAACCCCTCTACGGCCATGATCTGCTGAGCCTGCTGATGGAGAAGGGCGGGACCTGCCGCCTGGAGGACCTGCGCGCGGCTTCCATCAGCTTGCACGGGCCCTCCGCCACGTATCACAACTGCCACGGCGACAGCTTCGACTTCGATGGCGTCATCGCCTTCCTCGGCAGCAAGGGCAAGGTCCGCGTGGCCGACGGCAGCGTGAGCCTCGGCCAGGCGCCCGCCTGCCAGCATTGATGCCCGCCTGCCAGCACTGAGGCCGGCAGCGGCACACCGGCCCTGCGGGATTCGTCCACAATGGGTGGAGGAGGTGCCGTGTGAAACTGCTGCGCATCAATCATCTGGGCATTGCCGCCCCGGGCCTGGACGAGGCCATGGCGCGCATGGCGCGGCTCTTCGACATGACGCCCGAACACACGGAAGAAGTGGCCGAGCAGAAGGTGAAGACGGCCTTCTTCCCCGTGGGCGAAAGCACGCTGGAATTCCTGGAGAGCACCGATCCCGAAGGCCCCATCGGCAAGTTCCTCGCGAAGCGCGGCCCGGGCATTCACCACGTTTGCTTCGAGGTGGATGACATCGACGCCGCCGTGACCGGCCTGCTGGCCAAGGGCGTGCGCATGATCGACCAGGCCCCGCGGAAGGGCGCCCACGGCTGCCGCGTGGCCTTCATCCATCCCGCGGAAACGGGCGGCGTGCTGATGGAGCTGAGTCAGGGAAGCTGAGTCGACGGAGACGTCACCTGTCCACGGGGAAGGGGTGTAAGGTGGCCCTGGCCATTTCGGGAGCCCCCATGATCCGTTCGTTCCTGCTTGCCGCATGCCTCATCACACCCTGCCTGGCGGCGCCCCCGGCCGCGCCGAAAGTGCGCCCCCAGATGCTGGTGAGCACGGCCTGGCTCGCCGAGCACCTGAAGGATCCCGACCTGGTGCTGCTCCACGTCGCGGATGGTTTCGCCGACTACAAGCGCGGCCACATCCCCGGGGCCCGCTACCTTGCCACGGCGAAGTTCATCGACAACACCGGGGCCCTCGGTTCCGAGCTGCCTTCCGTGGAGACCCTCACGCGGACCTTCACGGAGCTGGGGCTCACGGAGAAGAGCCGTGTGGTGATCTACGCCACGGCCTGGATGCCCAATGCGGCACGGGCCTACCTGACCCTCGACTACCTGGGTTGGGGCGAACGGGCGGCCCTCCTGGATGGCGGCGTGGAGCAGTGGCTGGCGGAGGATCGCCCCGTGACGAACCAGGTGGCGGCGACACGGCCCGGCGCGTTCACGCCCCACATGCAGCCCGCGGTGATTGCGGCTCTGGACGACGTGAAACAGGTGGTGGTGTCGGAGCCCGCATCGGCCACCTGCCAGGTGGTGGATGCGCGTCCCTCTCGGCGCTACCAGGCGGGGCACCTGGGGGGCGCGACCAACCTGTACTGGATGGAGACCCTCGCCAGCGAGGAGCATCCGACCTTCCTGCCACCGGACAAACTGCAGGAGCTGTTGGCCTCGCGGGGGCTGCTGCCCGGGAAGAAAGTCATCACCTATTGCGAAGTGGGGCTCCAGGCCTCCCACGCCTACTTCCTGTTCAAGTATTTGGGCTTTGATGTGGCCATGTTCGACGGGTCGTACCAGGCTTGGACCGCCGCCAAGCTTCCGGTGGCCAGCGGGACGGCCAAGTAATCTCCAACTTGCCACGCACGCGACAGGGGCCTGAGGGGGCCATCAACCCTTTTCAAAGAACCGGGGTCCATGGGGGGTGACTGCTTCCATGACCCCAGGTGGGGTCCAGATTCTGATCCCCACGAGGACCGGCCCATGACCCAGCCCCTCCAAACCTTGGCTCCGAGCGCGTCCCTCAGCCGCCGCAGCGTCCTGATCGCCATGGCCAGCACCCTGGCCGCGGTGGCCTGCGGCGGAGGCGGGTCTGCGTCCTCTTCTCCCGCGCCGACGCCCCCGCCTCCGACCTCCGGCCCGGCCCGACTCACGTTGAAGGGCTCCCAGATGCTGACCCCCGATGGCACGCCGATCATCCTGCGTGGCATGAACGAAGGCACCTGGGGCGAGATGCGGAGTACTGACGCGGCGATGCTCGCGGGCCAGGGCGCCAAGGTGGTGCGGGTGCTCATCCGTTGGTGGGGCCTCTATGGCGGTACGGACGTGGAAAGCCGCGTGGACGCTTCGCCGGGGCACTTCGACCCGGCCCACGTGACGCGCCTGCTCCAGGAGATCCAGTGGTGCCTCGACGCCGGGCTCTGGGTGGTGGTGGCCATCGATTCGAACTGTGGCCAGAACGGGCTTCAGAACACGGACATGGCGGCCTACTGCGACCCGAGCGGCCTCTACCCGGGCGGACGCAATTTCTGGACGGACCTGACGCAGCGCCAGCTGTTCAAGGAGGCCTGGATCTACCTGGCGGGCCTGCTCAAGACCAAGCCCAACATCGCCTTCTACGAGCTGCTGCCCGAGCCGCTGCAGGGCTGGGATTCCACGTACGGCGACGATGTGTCGGCCTTCTACCAGGAGCTGATGACCGCCATCGAGGATGTGGCGGGGGACACGCGCACACCCTTCCTCGTGGGCGCGCGGGACGCCTACAACATCAACCTTTGCGACGAGGCCTACATCGCGACGCCGCGCTGGGCGAACCGGGTGGTCTACACGGGCAACCTCTTCATCCATCCCAACGGCACCCAGGCCCAGAACCTGGCGACCATCGATTCCCGCCTGGGCGCGCTGGCGACCATGAAGACCAACCGCAACGTGCCGGTCTTCATCCAGCAGTTCGGCGTGCGCAGCGGTGACGATCCCGGCCAGTTCTACCTCGACGCCGGACTGAGCCGCATGAACGCCGCGGGCATCGGCTATACGGGCTGGCAGTGGCGGCAGAACACGACGAGTCCCGACGAGTACGCCGTCGTCATCGAGGATCCGAACACGGGCGCCGACATCGTGAAGACGGGCGTGCTCCAGGTGTATTCGAAGTACTGGAAGGCCTGAGGTCCTCCTCAGCCCGCCTGATCGGCCAGCTTCTGCAGCCGCGCCACGCAGCGCGAAAAGGCCGTGCGCAGGGCCTTCGGCGTGCGGATCTCGAAGTCGAAGGGCAGGGCCGCGAGCTGGCGCGCGAACCAGGCCAGGTCGTCGGCGCTGCTGCGCAGGAGGACGCCGCCTTGCATCGGTTCGAGCAGGCCGAAGGCCAGGGAGAAGGCGTTGCGGGCGGCGGGCAGGTCGGTGCGCAGCAGCACCTCGATCGCATGGCTGCGGGGCGCCGTGGCGAGGCTGTGCAGCAGGTGCTCCAGCGCATCGAACCCCTGGGGGCGGCGGAAGGGCTGCTCGAGCGCCGTTACGGCGCGGACGCGGTCCAGGCGGAAGGTGCGCAGATCCTTGCGAAGGTGGCACCAGCCGACCACGAACCAGCTGCCCATGCGGTGGACCAGGCCATAGGGGTCGAAGGGTCGCTCGGTGTGGCTGCCCTGGGCGGAGTCGTAGCCGAGGATCACGCGCTGCTGCGTCTGCGCGGCCGTCGTCAGGGCGAGGAGGAACGCGGTGTCCGCGGCGGCGTGGGCGGTGGGCCGGAGGTCGAGCTTCACGGCCTCGGCGATGGCGCCCACGCGCTTCTTCAGGGGCTCGGGCATCACGCGGGCGAACTTGGCCTGGGCGCTGGTTACGGCCGGGGCGGCTTCGGCCAGGCCCAGCCCGCGGGCCGCCACCATGCCCACGGAAAGCGCCACGGCCTCCTCGTTGGTGAACATCATCGGCGGCAGCTTGAAGCCGGGCATCAGCATGTAGGCGCCATAGCGCCCACGCTCGGTCGTGATGGGGATACCCAGCTCCTCCAGCACAACGATGTAGCGCCGCAGGGTGCGCACGTCGACGCCCACGCGTTCCGCGAGTTCGGCCCCGCTCATCCGCCCGTGGCTCTGCAGCAGGTCGAGGACGGCGAGGACGCGGGTGGTGGGGCGGGTCATGACCAAGAATGTAGTCATTAATCAGGACCAAAATCGACCTATTTAATGCTTAGGGTGAATGAAACGCCCCTGCGCGCCCTTCTCCGGAGCCCCCATGTCGAACCCAGTCCCGCGTTTCGCCCTCCCTGGCCTCCTGATGGTGGGCCCTGCGATCCCCGTCTCGGCAGCCAATCCGGATGTTCAACCCGAGGCGAAAGCCGCGCCTGTCTTGCGGGATGGCTCCAGGGATTTCGACTTCCTGCACGGCCGCTGGACCGTGCACAACCGCCGCCTCCTGAAGCGTCTGGCGGGCTCCAAGGAGTGGGTGGAATTCGAATCCACCGACGAATGCCAGCCCCTGCCGGGGGGCATTGGCAACGAGGGGCACTACCGTACCGACCATTGGCCCGGCTACGTCGGCATCAGCCTTCGGTTCTACGATCCGCAGCACCAGTGCTGGAACATCCACTGGATCGACAACCGGAATGCCCCGGGTCAGCTCCAGCCCGCCGTCTCGGGCCGGTTCATTCATGGCGTGGGCCTCTTCGAGGGCGATGACGAATTCGGCGGGAAACCGATCCGTGTGCGCTTCACCTGGAAGGTGGTGGATGCGAGCCACGCCCAATGGGAGCAGGCCTTCTCACCTGACGGAGGGCGGACCTGGGAGACCAACTGGACCATGGAATTCATCCGTCGCTAGTCATCGCCCACCTTTCGATTCGAACTCAAGGAGCTTTCATGAGTCGCCCTACGTCAAGGCTGGCCTTCGCCTCTGCCGGCTTCCTGCTGGGAACAGTCATCTGGGCCCAGACGCCTCCTCACAGCGTTTCCATGGACACGGTGAAGCATCTTCAGGATTACCCGGTCATCGAATTCCGCCGCTACGTCACCAAGGAAGGCGAGCGGCCCCATTTTGTGAAGTACTTCGACACCTACTTTCCCGAGGCCTTCGAGCAGCTCGGCGCCATGGTCTTCGGTCAGTTCCTGGAGCGGGGGAATCCGAACCGCTTCACCTGGCTGCGCGGCTACAAGGAACTAAGCGCCCGCCCCGTCATCTGCAGTGCCTTCTACTACGGACCCCTCTGGAAGGAACATCGAGCCAAGGTGAATGCGATCTTGCCCGATAGCGACAACGTCATGCTCCTGCGCCCGCTGCGGCCGGGCCAGGGCATCCCCGTACTGCCTGCAGTGGATCCGGTGATCGAAGGGGAGGGGGCCCAAGGCCTCGTGGCGGCGCAGATCTTCAGTGTCCAGAAAGGCCAGGAGGAGGCCTTTGCGAAGGCGGCGGAGCTGGCCTTCGCCCGCTACGTGATGCCCAGCGTCCGCTCGGCGGGTCTACTGGTCTCCCTGGAGGCCACCAACAACTTCCCGCAGCTTCCGATCCGCGAGGACGGGCCCTTCCTCGTCTGGATGGGCTTGGTGCGCGACGACGCGACGCTGAACGGACGCCTCCTCCCGCTCATGGAGGAGGCCGAGCGGACGCTGATGGCGACGGGCCTGCTGCGCGGCGCGCCGGAGCGCGTGGTGATGGATTCCTCCCCGCGCTCGCGCTTGCGTTGGCTTGCAGGCACGGAGCCCCAGCCATGATCTCGCCCGCCAAGCTGGGCCTGTTTTTCGCCGTGGTCTTCGGCGTGATCCTCCTGCCCGGCCTCGACATGGCCTTCGTGCTGGGCAGCGCGCTGGCGGGTGGGCGACGACGCGGTCTGGCCGCCGTGAGCGGGATCATCGCCGGCGGCATCTGCCACGTGGGGATGACGGCGACGGGGATCGGCATGCTGCTGAAGGTGGTTCCCGGCGCCTTCAACGCGCTGCTGCTCGGTGGTGGGCTGTACATCGGCTGGATCGGCCTTTCGCTGATGCGGGGCGGCGCCGACTTCAGCCTGAATCCTCAAGTAGAGGCCCGCTCCAGGGCGGCGACCTTTCGCCAGGGGGTGCTGACGAGCCTGCTCAATCCGAAGGCCTACCTCTTCATGCTGGCGGTCTTCCCCCAGTTCCTGCGGCCAGAGCTGGGCGCGATCTGGGCCCAATCCCTCGTGCTCTGGCTCATCATCGCGCTCAACCAGCTGGGCGTGTACGGGGGTTTGGCGGTGGCGGCGGACCGGGCCCGTCGCTGGATGCAAGGTCGGCCCGGGGCCGGTGCGCTCGCGGCGCGCTGGGTTGGCGGACTGCTGATGGCCGCGGCCCTGTTGACGGTCCTCGAAGGCTGGCGGCGGATCTAGCCGCCGCCTGGAAGAGCCGCTCGGGCCCCTGCTCCCGGACGGACTTATTGACGAGGGCAGTCAGGATGGTCCTAGAATGGCCATAGATTCACGTTCGTGAATATAAAAACAAGGGAAAGTCATGCCAAGCGTATTTGGATTATACCAATCGCTTCAGCGAGGGCTGGATGCTGCCTGCGATGTCGGAATCAAGTACGTGTTCAATCGGGAGCTGGATCGGCTCCTTCGGAAAGACGATGCGCTGAGCCGGGAGCAGCGCCGGGAGGCCGAGGCCTACTGGCGGAAGTACACCCGGCAATACGCGTCGAAATGGTGCCGCTTCTACGCCTCCCGCCACGGCGCCTTCGACGTGCGGTTCGTCCCCGACGACCTTTACTACGGCGACATCGACCGGCACTTCAACAACAAGGCCATGGCCCAGGGCGTGGATGACAAGAACTACTACTCCCTGCTCTTTCCCGAGGCCAAGCAACCGCTCACGGTGTTCCGCAAGATCGCCGGCATCCTCTATGACGGTTCCTACGGGTTCATCGACCGCGCCCAGGCCCTGGAGCTGTGTCGCCAGCATGGGCGGATCATCTTCAAACCCGCCATCGATTCCTACGGGGGCAGCGGCATGCGGTTCTGGGATTCAGAGGAGGGGATGCCCGCCCTGGAGGCCCTGGTCGACCGGCTCTCCGGCAATGTCATCGCCCAGCAGGTGATCCGGCAGCACCCCGCCCTCAGCGAGATCCACGCGGCCTCCCTCAATACCATCCGCATGGTGTCCCTGATCCTGGAAGGCGAGGTGCACATCCTCTCCTGCATCCTGCGCATGGGGATGGGGGGAAACCGAGTGGACAACGCCAGTTCCGGGGGCATCACCTGCGGCATCCACCCGGACGGCCGCCTCAAGGAGGTGGCCTTCTCCCTCGACGGCAGGCGGTGGGATCGGCATCCCCAGGGCTTCGAATTCTCCAAGGGGCTGATCCCCTCCTTCGAGCAGGCGAAGGCCATGATCCGGAAGCTCCACGCGCGCCTCGGCCACTTCAGGTTGGTGTTCTGGGACGTGGCCATCGACGAGGCCGGCGAGCCCGTGCTCATCGAAGCGAACCTCCGGGCCGGCGGCCTGGGCGCCATTCAATACAACAACGGGCCCCTGTTCGGAGACCTGACGGACAAGGTGCTTGCGGAGGTCTACCTCGCCAAGGGCTGAGTGTCCGGTCCGCCTATCCCATCCACCCCAGGTAGCCCAGCCACAGGGCCCGGCCGAAGAAGACGACGACGGGCGTGGCGAGGGCGAGGAAGCAGCCGAAGGGCAGCATGGTCTGGCTGCTGGAGCGGCGCAGGAGCATGAGGGGCAGGCCCACGGCGGTGCCGAGGCCGGCGCCGAGGAAGAGGATGCCGAGCATGGGGCCCCAGCCCCAGAAAGCACCGAGCCAGGCGAGCATCTTGAAATCGCCCATGCCCAAGCCGTCGGTCTTGCGGATCCACTTGTAGATCTGGTTCATCAGGGCCGGCACGCCGTAGCCCACGGCCAGGCCGATGAGGCTCTGCGACCAGGTGACCGCGGGTTCGAAGCCGTGGTAGGCGGGGCTCGGCTGCAGGCCGTTGTGGAAGGCCAGGGCCTGGAGCAGCCGGTCGGGGCCGGTCCAGATCGTGAGGAGCGTTTCGGGCCGGAAGATCTGGGGCAGGGTGAACAGGATGCCGAGGCCCATGAGGGGGAACTGGAGGACGTCGGGCAGCATCATCTCGGTGAAGTCCGTGAAGAACAGCACGATCAGCGCGAAGCCGCAGATGAGGCCCTTGAACCAGATGAGCGATCCGACGGGGAAGATCCACGGCGAGACGGCGAAGAGCAGGCCGCCGAGCAATTCCACCAGGGGATAGCGCAGGGGGATGCGCCACCCGCAGGCGGCGCACCTGCCGCGCAGCCAGAGCCAGCCGAAGAGGGGCACGTTGTGCCAGGGCTTGATCTTCGCTTTGCAGCCGGGGCAGTGGCTGGCCTTGGTGATCACGTTGCGGTCCGCCGGTTCCTCCTGGGGCAGCCGGTGGATCAGCACGTTGCCGAAGGAACCCACCACCAGGCCGAAGGGGGCCAGCAGGGCGGAGATCATCCAGGGGGGGAGGTCCAGGAAGGGCATGGTTCACGATAGCGGGGACCTCTGGCCTTTTCGCGGCAGAATGAAGTATCCCACTCGGAGTTCCCGTGACCCGCTTCCTGTCTTGCACCTTCGCCCTGGCCCTGCCCGCCCTGGCCTTGCCGGCGGCGTGGGCCCAGGTGCCGGCCTCCCAGCCGGCCCAGGCCCCGGCGCCCGAATCGGCTCCTGCGGCGACGCCCACACCTTCCGTCAAGCCCCGGGTCCAGTTGCTCACGAGCTACGGCCCCATCGTCGTGGAACTGGAGCCGGAGCTGGCGCCCAAGACCGTGGAGAACTTCCTGCGCTACGTGAAGGAGGGCCACTACAAGGGGACCATCTTCCACCGCGTGATCGACGGCTTCATGATCCAGGGCGGCGGCATGCTCGAGAACCTGGAGGAGAAGCCCACCCACGAGCCCATCCTCAACGAGGTGCCCCAGACCTTCAAGGCGGGCTTGAAGAACTCGCGGGGCACCATCGCCATGGCCCGCCAGGACAATCCCCAGAGCGCCACGGCGCAGTTCTACATCAACGTGGCGGACAACCCGAGCCTGGATCCCCAGGGCATGCAGAGCTACGGCTACTGCGCCTTCGGACACGTCATCTCGGGCATGGAGGCCGTGGACAAGATCTCCAAGGTGAAGACCGAATGGCGCCGCGGCCAGGGGGACATCCCCCAGTTCCCGGTGCGCATCAAGGACGCCATCCTGCTGCCCCCCCAGTAGGACGCCGGTGCCCAGTAGAACGCGAGTGCATCGTCCCTTCCTGCAGCCGATGCTGGTCTGGGTTTTCGGCGGTCTGGCCCTGGCCCTGGCCGTCTGCCTCTGCTTCCTCCTCACGCCCTTCGTGGGCGGGCGCCGGGCCTTCTGGCTGGTGGCGCCCTATTACATCCGCGGCACGGCCTGGGCCTTCGGGATCCGGCGCGAGCTGGCGGGCTGGGAGGAGCTGCCCGCGGAGGTCCGGAAGGGGGCGCGCTCGGTCATCTTCGTGGGCAACCACACCTCGCTCTTCGATCCGCCCCTGATGATCTCGACCCTGCCCAGCCACCCGGTCTTCATCGCCAAGCGTGAACTGGCGCGGGTGCCCTTCCTGGGCTGGGTGATCTGGCTGGCGGAGTTCATCTTCATCGACCGCGACCGCCACGGCGCCGCCCGCCAGAGCCTGCAGGAGGCCGCGGATCGCATCCGAGCCGGGCAGAGCATCGTTACCTTTCCCGAGGGCACGCGCAGCCGCGACGGTGGCCTGCTGCCCTTCAAGAAGGGGGCCTTCCACCTGGCCTTCGAAGCCGGCGTGCCTGTCGTGCCTCTCGCCATCCACGGCGGCCTGGAGGTCCTGCCTCGCGGCACCTGGCGCGTGAAGGGAAGCCCATACCGCATCCAGGTGGGGAAGCCCCTGGAGCCCCGCGACTTCGCCGATCCCGAAGCCCTGCGCCAGGCCGCGGAATCGGCGGTGCGGGAACTGCTGGGGAACGGGTAGGGCTTCAGCCTCTCAGTTCACCACCTTGATCCGCGGTGCCGAACCCTGGCCTGGCCCCTGGGGCCGCTGGCGGTCCCTGGGGATGAAGATGGCGCCGAGGACGGAGGCGACGAGGCTGGAGACGAGAGCCCCGAAGAAGCCCGCCCAGAAGCCGCTGACGGTGAAGTTCAGGCCCAGCCGGGCGGAGAGCGCGCCCGCCAGCCAGAAGACGAGGCCGTTGATGACGAGGCTGAAGCAACCGAAGGAGCAGGCCATGGGCACGAGGGCGATGAGCTTCAGGAAGCTGCCCACCGTGGTGTTCAGGGCCGCCAAGAGGATGGCCACCACCAGCAGGTCGAGGAAGGTGCCGTGGCCGAGGCCGGGCACGAAGCTGCAGGCCACCAGCAGGCCCAGGGCCGAGAAGATGAAGCGGAGAACGACGTTCATAAGGGCATCCTGGTCGTCATGAAGGCATTCCGTCCTTTTCGTTGGCCTGGGTGATGATGCTGCCCGGGGGCACGCTGCGGGTGAGCCACACGTTGCCGCCGATGGCGGATCCCTTACCGAGGGTGATGCGGCCGAGCACCGTGGCATTGGAGTAGATGATGACGTCGTCTTCCACCACGGGGTGGCGGGGTACGCCCTTGACGGGGTGACCGTCGGCATCCAGCGGGAAACTCTTGGCGCCCAGGGTGACGCCCTGGTAGATCCGCACGTTCCGGCCGATGATGCAGGTTTCGCCGATGACGACGCCCGTGCCGTGGTCGATGAAGAAGCGCTCGCCGATTTCGGCGCCGGGGTGGATGTCGATGCCCGTGAGGCTGTGGGCCTGCTCCGTGATCATGCGCGGCAGCAGGGGCACGCCCAGCTTCAGCAGCTCGTGGGCCAGGCGCTGATGGGTGATGGCCAGCAGGCCCGGGTAGGAGAAGAGCACCTCTTCGGGCGTGGTGGCCGCCGGGTCGCCCTCGAAGCCCGCCTGGATGTCCGTGCCCAGCAGGCGCCGCACCTCGGGCAGGCGGGCGAGGAAGGCCCCGGCCACGGTCCGGGCGCGTTCTTCGCAGTCCTTGCAGCAGGGATCCGAAGCCATCAGGCCCCGCTGGATCTGGTCGGAAAGCTCACTCACCACCCGGTCCAGGTGGGCGCCCAGGTGGTAGCGCAGGGTTTCGGCCTTCAGTTCGGAGGTGCCGAAGTAGCCCGGGAAAAGCAGGGCCCGCAGTTCGTCCATGAGGGCCGCGAGGGCCGTGCGGGACGGGAACTCCCGCTGTCCCAGCGGCATGTCGGCGAAGGCCGTCGAGGCCTCGGCCAGCGCTTCGACCACGGTGTGCAGGTCGGGAGACGATGGGCTTGGGCGGGCCATGGGGACTCCGGACGGAACCCTTGAGGATAGCGTCACAAGGCAGGCGCCGCGGGGCCGGATCTCATGGGGCGTTCCCCTCCCGCCGAAGAACGGTCCATGGATATCAAGCTGGGCCAGGAGCGCCTCGAGGCGTATTTCCGGACCTTCAACGCCTCCGACGAGGCGGGGCACTTGGCCTGCTTCCATCCCGAGGCGGCCTTCTTCGGCTCGGGGAGCGGAAGCTGCAAGGGGGTCGTGGCCATTCGCGGGGTCTACCAGGCCGCGAAGCAGAGCCTGGATCTCCTGGAGATGCACCCGCTGGAGACCTATGGTGTCCACCCGGAGCTGGCCGTCCGGGTGGAATTCCGGGGACGGAAGAAACAGTTTCCGGCCGTCCTCGTGTTCAGGTTCGACGAGGCTGGGGCCATCCTGCGCCTGTCGATCCTCTACGACCTGCGGAAAACGGTGACTGAACCGTTCTGAGGCCCGGGCACCATCGTGGAAGGGTGAGACCAGGTGCCCTAGTAGGTCCAGCTCAGGGCGCAGCCCGTTTCCTTGGCGAGCTTTTCGGCCAGGTCCGGATCGTGTTTCAGGCGCAGGTCGTGTCCGGCCTTCACCCGGGCCGTGAGGCCCTCCTTCGATCGGTACTCGAAGGTCACGGGCAGGTCCCCCTTGTGATCGGCCAGCAGCGTCGCCATGCGTGGCGGGCATTCCCCCGGGGGCAGGCGGATGAGCGCGCCCGTGAAGCCCTGGCCCTGGAAGCTTTCCAGGGGCTCGAGCATGGTGGCGAAGACCTTCACGACGGTCTGCTCCTCGTCTTCTTCCCCTTCGGCGCCATTGCCGTTGCCCTGGATCGTCTCCACGCGCAGTTCGCCCGTGATGCGGAGCATGGCCTCGGGCACGGCGAAGTGGCGGTAGCGCTCGAAAGGCCGCATACCGGGTTTCTTGGTGACGGGGTCCCACTTGCTGGCCATGAGCAGCACTTCCATTTTGCCCGTGAGATCTTCCACCACCATGATGGCCCAGGGTTCGCCCTTCTGATTGGCCTTGAAGGCGACGGTCGAGACCATGGCGCCCAGCGTCACCTCGTTGCGGTCGCGCAGCCGCCCGGAGGTGGCATCCTCCACGATCTTGGCGAGGGTGCCGTGGGTGTGCACCTGGATGGCGTCCGCGAATTCCTCCAGCGGATGGCCGCTGACGAAGAGGCCCAGCACCTCGCGCTCCGCGGCGAGGCGCGTCTTGCGATCCCAGGGCTCGATGTTCTCGGGCACGCGCCAGTCCTCTTGAAGGGTGGCCATCTCCGCATCGTCGAAGAGGCTGGTCATGCCCGCGTCGTCGTTGCCCCGCGAAGCGGCGGACACGGCGTCCGGAAGGCCCTGCAGCAGGGCCGCGCGGTTGGGTTCCAGGCTGTCGAAGGCGCCGGCCTTGATGAGGCATTCCCACACCTTGCGGTTGGCCTTGGAGAGGTCGGTGCTCTTGAGGGCGTGGAAGAGATCCTTGAAGCGGCCCTCGGCCCGGCGGGCCTCCATGATGGCCTGCAGGGCGGCGTCGCCGAGTCCCTTGACCGCGGCAAACCCGAACCGGATCTGTCGTTCGGAAGTCGCCGTGAAATCCAGCGCCGATTCGTTGATGTCGGGGCCCAGCACTTCGATGCCGCCCTCGCGGCAGTTCTGCACGTACTTGGCCACGTCATCCGTGCGGCCGGACTTGGTGGAAAGCAGGCCCGCCATGAACTCCACCTTGAAGTTCGCCTTCAGGTAGGCGGTCTCGTAGGCCACCATGGCGTAGGCGGCGCTGTGGCTCTTGTTGAAGCCGTAGCCCGCGAAGAACTCGATCAAGTCGAAGAGCTCGGCGACCTTGGTCTTGTCGTATTTCCGATCGACGCCGCGCTCGATGAACTTGGTCTTCTCCTTCGCCATCTTCTCCTTGTCCTTCTTGCCCATGGCGCGGCGCAGCATGTCGGCCTCGCCGAGCGAATACCCGGCGATGAGGCTGGCAATCTGCATGACCTGCTCCTGGTAGAGGATCACGCCGTAGGTCGGGGAGAGGATGGGCTCCAGGTCGGGGAACATGTAGGTGACGGGCTCGCGGCCGTGGCGGCGCTCCACGTACGTGGTGCCCATGCCCGCGCCCAGGGGGCCCGGGCGGAAGAGCGCGTTGAGCGCGATGAGGTCGTCGAAGCGGTCGGGGCCCAGCTGTCGCAGCAGCTGCTTCATGCCGCCGGATTCGAACTGGAAGACGCCGTCCGTGTCGCCCGCGGCGAAGAGGTCGAAGGTCTTCTTGTCGTCGAAGGTGCGGATGGTGGTCATGTCCATGGGCTGCCCATGGCGCCGCGCGATGACCTCCTGGGTCTTGGCGATCTGCGTCAGCGTTTCCAGGCCCAGGAAGTCCATCTTCAGAAGGCCGGCGCGCTCGGCGTCGATCATGGTGTACTGCACCATCACCTTCTTGTCCTTATCCATGCTCAGCGGCGCGAACCGGGTGAGCTCGTCAGGGGCGATGATGACGCCCGCCGCGTGCACGCCGGTATTGCGGGCCAGGCCTTCGAGACGCGCCGAGATGTCGAGGATGTTCTTCACCTCGGGATCGCTCTCGTACAGCTCGCGCAGCTTGTCGCTCTTCTCCAGCGCCTCGCCCACGGTGATGGGCTTGCCGGGCTCCTGGGGCACCAGCTTGGTGAGGTTGTTGGCGAAGGCGAAATCCTTCTCGAAGACCCGCGCCACGTCCTTGATCACGGCCTTGGTCTTGAGCTGGTTGATGGTGACGATGTTGCTGACCTTGTCCTGGCCGTACTTCTCGGTGACGTAGTCGATGACGCGCTGGCGGCCGTCGCGGCAGAAGTCGATGTCCACGTCGGGCATGGATACGCGCTCGGGGTTGAGGAAGCGCTCGAAGAGCAGGTCATACTGCATCGGATCGATGTCCGTGATCTTCATGGACCAGGCCACGATGCTGCCCGCCGCCGAGCCGCGGCCGGGGCCCACGGGCACGCCCATCTCCCGGGCCTTGCGGATGAAGTCCCAGACCAGCAGGAAGTAGCCTGGGAATCCCATCTTCAGGATCATGTCCAGCTCGAAGGCCAGGCGCTCGCGGTATTTTTCTTCGGGATGCTTGAGGGCGCCGGCCTGCCAGAGGGGGCGGCATTCCGCCAGGCGCTGCTCGAAGGTCTCCTTGGCGATATGCACGAAGTAGGATTCCAGGTCGAAGCCCTCTGGCACGGGGAAGCGCGGGGTGACGGGCTTGCGCGTGATGGGGAAGAGGTCGACCTTGGCCGCGATTTCGAGGGTGCGCTCCAGGTATTCCGGGTGATCGGGGAACACGGCCCGCATCTCCTCGGGCGTTTTCACGAAAAACTGATCCGTTGAGAAGCGCATGCGGCGCTCCTTGGCCTTGGTGGTTTTGGTGCCGATGCAGAGCAGCGTGTCGTGCAGGTCGGCATCCTCGTGATTGAGGTAGTGGGCGTCGTTGGTGGCCACGAGCGGGATGCCCAGACGCTCTGCGAGCTGCTGCTGGAAGGGGATGATCTCCTTCTCTTTGTCGAAGCCCTGGTCCTGGATTTCCAGGTAGAAGTCCTCGCCGAAGAGGTCGCGGAAGTCCCGGGCCACGCGCTCCGCCTGGTCCAGGCGGTTCTGGAGGATGCGGGCCTGCACCTCGCCGCCCAGGCAGGCGGACAGCGCGATGAGACCCTCGCTGTGCTCGCGGAGGATGTCCTTGTCGATGCGCGGCTTGTAGTAGAAGCCCTCGGTGAAGCCCGCCGATACGAGCTTGGAGAGGTTGGCAAAGCCCACGGGGTTCTTGGCCAGCAGCACCAGGTGGTAGCCCGCGTCACGGCTGCCGCTGGGATCCACGCAGTCCTCCAGTCCCTCCTCGCCCGTCGTGTTCTTGGCCTCGAGCTTCCGGTCGAAGCGCGTCTTGGGGGCGACGTAGACCTCGCAGCCCAGGATGGGCTTCACGGCCCAGTTGCCATCGGCGTCCTTCGTCTTCTCGCAGGCGTCGAAGAGCTTCATCATGCCGAACATGTTTCCGTGATCCGTCACGGCCACGGCGGGCATGCCGGAGTTGCGGCATTTCTTGACCAAGTCGGGAATGCGCGTCAGGCCGTCGAGGAGGGAATGCTCGGTGTGCAGGTGCAGATGGGCGAAGCTCATGCGGCACCTCCTGTGCCGCACCCTTCGGGCTGCGGCTTCGCCAAAGTGGTATTTCGCTCATGCTTCATACTCATAAATCCATTCTCCGACGGATGCCGCGGTTTCGGGCAAGTGCCCCCGGGTCAGTGCCTGCCGGCCCTCACGGTCTCGGCGCCTGCCCGGCCTTCACGGCCTCAGCGCCTGGACAGGAGTTGCTCGAGGCTGTTCCGCAGGCTTTCCTCGGTGGGGCCGGGCTCCAGGCGGGCGTGGGGTCCCTTGGTGGCCGGGCCGCCGATCTGGATCCAGCGCGGGCGGCGCCGGAGCAGGTCATCCTCCCGCCAGACGGCGAGGATGCTCGGTTCCCGGGCCCAGATGAGCACACTGGGATAGGGTCCTTCGCGCGGAGGCACGGTGCCCCAGAGGTGCACGTTCGCGCCCCAGGAGCGCAACAGCCCCTGGATCCTCGCGCTTTCGATGGCGTTGTCCAGGCCGATGGCGACGGTCCACCCGGACAGGAAGCCTTGATTGCCGGGTTGGGCCTCCTCCTCGCGCTCGTAGGATCCGAGGCGTTCGTGGTCGTAGAGGGGTCGGCTGTGGACGCGGTAGGTGGCGCCGTCCGAGCCCACCAGCGAGGCCTCCGGCGAGGTCCGGATGCGGTCGGGCCAGCTCGTCCCGAAGAGGGCGTCCATGGCCTGGGAGGGGCGGTCCGTGCGGAACGCGTGGCCCGGGACGAGGCTGCGCCAGGTTTCGCTTTCGGTTTCGGCCGCGTGGATGCGCGATTCCATGCTGTTCACCACGAGCCACTGCCAGGAGGTGCCGATGGCCATGGCCAGGATCACGAGGCTGAAGCCCGAGAGGCGGATCTTGAGGTCGAAGAAGCTGAGGGCCGTGATCTCCACCACCACAGGCAGGGTGAGGCCCAGGAGGCCGAGGAAGAGCCGGCGTGCCATGGGATCCCCGTCCTGCCGCGCCCTCAGCGTCCAATAGATGAGGAAGCCGCAGCCCACCAGGTAGGTGACGTTCGCGGCGTTGTGCATGAACGTGTCCCAGAAGCCGGGATGCGGCAGCAGCAGATTTCGCGCGTAGTTCGGGACCATGCCCAGGGCGATCCATCCGGCGAAATGGCGCGGGAAGTGCCGGGGGAACAGGTTGGTCAGGGCGGCGCAGAGGGCGATGAACCCGCAGGTCACCAGCAGGCTCTGGGCACGGTCCACCAGGTCGGGGTTGAGGGTGGGCAGGGTGCCCAGGGCCAGCACGGCGTGGCGCAGGCCCACGAGGAGGCAGGTGACGGCCAGCCAGCCCATCATGCGGTCGCGGCGGGAGAGGGCGTCGGTGCCGAAGCTGAAGAACAGGGCCGCCAACGCCCCGGTCTGCAGGGCGTCGAGGAAGGGCCAGTCCAGGAGTTGCATGCGGGGCCTTCGGGGAAGTGGGAGGATGATGGTGGTCTACAGCCTAATCCATTCCCGCGCCCGCTCGTAGCCGCCAACATCCTGGAGCATTTGTGACCGCAGCCTGGAGGCCCCGTTGATCGCCTTCGAGAACCTGGAAGTGCGCTACGCCGCGACGTCGGCGCCCGCGCTGAAGGGCCTGACCCTCTCCCTCGACCGAGGCATCGTGGGCCTGCTGGGCCCCAACGGCGCCGGCAAGTCCACCCTGCTGAAAACGCTGCTGGGCCTTCTGGCGCCCTCCATGGGCTCGGGCACGGTGCTGGGCGTGGCCCTGGATGCCGCGGAGTCGGCGAAGCTGCGGGCCCGCATCGGCTACATGCCCGAGTACGACGCCCTCATCGAGGACGCCTCGGCCTACGAGCAGGTGGCCTTCTGGGGTGAATTGAGCGGCCTCGCGCCCGAAGCCGCGCGGGACCGCGCCCACGAGGTGCTCTACTTCGTGGGGCTCGACGAATCGCGCTACCGCCCCGTCAGCGGCTATTCCACGGGCATGCGCCAACGGGTGAAGCTGGCCCAGGCCCTTGTGCACAGCCCGGAGTTGATCTTTCTGGACGAACCCACCAACGGCCTCGATCCCGATGGTCGCCGCCGCATGCTGGACCTGGTGCTGCGCGTGCACGCCGAACTCGGCACGGGCGTCATCCTCGCGTCCCACCTGCTGGGCGACGTGGAGCGCGTGGCGGATCAGCTCGTGATTCTCGACCAGGGCCAGATCAAGGCCGCGGGCTCCATGGCGGGCCTGCGCAAGGCGCTGGCGAAGCGGGTGGAGCTGCGTTTCCTCGATCCGCTGGACGCGGCCCAGGAGGCGGCCCTGTCCGAACTGGGCGCCGTGCTGGAGGCTAGAAACGGCCTCTACGATCTGGAACTCACCGAGGCCGATCCCCGCGGTGCCTTCCGCTGGGCCGAAGGCCAGGGCGCCACCCTCGTGCAGGTGACCCCGCGCCACGACCGCTTGGACGAAGTGCTGCTCCGGGCCCTCCATCCTCAGACGGGAGCCTAGTCCATGCCCATCTACGCCCCCACGCTCCCGCCCGCGCCGGATCTGCACCTGGGCCAGCCTCCGGTCCTCGTGCTCATGCGCTTCGACTTCACGCGGCTCTGGCGCCAGAAGATCGGCCGCTTCTTCGGCTTCGCCTTCCTCATGCTGCTGCTCTGGAAGGTGGCTCGCATCTATGTCGACCACCTGCTCCACACGAACGAGGCTTTCAAGCCCATGCAGGATTTCGCGAAGACGATCCTGACCCAGGGCGCCGACTTCCAGGCGGACCTGCTCAACCCCGCCAGCTACCTGCTCTGGTTCCTCGTGGCCCTGGTGGGCGGCGGCCTCGTGGCGCGGGACACGCTCTACCGCGTGCGGCCCCTGATGTATGCCCACCCCGTGGCACCCAAGGATTACCTGCTCGCCAAGCTGGGCTTCGCCTCCCTGCTGCCCTTCACGATCCTGCTGCCCTTCGCCATCCTGCCCTGGCTCATGTCGCTCCTGCTGGCGGGCTTCCACGGCCCCGTCTGGGCCACGGCGCCCCTGCGCCTGCTGCCGGCCATGGCCATCGCCTCGGCCCTCATGGGCTCGCTGGCCGTGGGGGCCTCGAGCATGGCAGCCACGCCCCGCGCGGGCATCGGCTGGGTGCTCGGCCTCGTGCTGGGCGCCAGCACCCTGGCCTCCATGATCCACGGCCTCACGGGGATTGCCGCCGTGGACGCGCTGAACCCCATCATGCTGGCCGAAGCCTGGCCCCAGCTCTTCGTGGGTGTGGAGCGCCCCATGGTGGCGTGGCTGCCCGCCTTCCTCGGCACGGCCCTGCACATCGCCCTCTGGACCTTCGTGGCCGCCAAGCGCACACGACCTTCTGAAGCGGTGATCTGATGATCGTTCTCGATCGCGCCTCCCTGCGCTACGGCCCCATCCTCGGCCTCAGCCCCACCACCTTCGAGCTGCCGGACGGCGGCGGCATCACGGGCCTGCTGGGCCCCAACGGCGCCGGCAAGTCCTCCCTGCTGCAGCTGCTCTCGGGCCTGCTGCCACCCTCGGGCGGCGACGTGCGGGTCTTCGGCCAGGCCCCCTTCCGCAACCCGGCCGTGCTCGCGCGCCTGGGCCTCGTGCCCGAGGGCGACCGCCTGCCCACGGGCCTGCGCGCCGACCGCTGGCTGCGCATGATGGGCGAACTGTCCGGCCTCACGGGCGAAGCCTTGAATGCCGCAGTGGCCAAGGCCCTCGAGACCGTGGGCATGGCGGACCGCGCCCACCTCACCTTCACCCGCATGTCCAAGGGCATGCGCCAGCGCATCCGCCTGGCCCAGGCCCTCATGCACGGGCCCGAGCTGCTCATCCTGGACGAGCCCTTCAACGGCCTGGATCCCGAAGCCCGCCTCACGCTCATGGCCCTCCTGCGCGATCTGGCGGAGAAGGGTACGCGCATCCTCGTGTCGAGCCACATCCTCGGCGAGATCGCCCAGCTCACGGACCGCATCCTCCTGTTGTTCCGCGGCCGCCTGCTGGCCGAAGGCACGGTCACCGAGATCCGCCAACTGCTGGACCGCCATCCCGTGGAACTGCGCCTGACGGGCGAGGCCCAGGTGCTGGCCCGCTGGGCCGTGGAGCAGCCCGAACTGGCCGCGATGCGCATGGAGGAGGACGCCGTCGTCATCTCCGTGCGCTCCCCCCGCGACATCCTCCCGCGCCTGCAGAAGGCCGCGGCCGAAGGCGGCATACCCCTGCGCGCCCTGGATCCCCTGGACCTCAACCTGGACGCGGTCTTCCAGTATTTGACGAAGGATCACGCCTAATGCTGTCCGGGGGTTCCTCGCTGCGCGCCTCCATGTATCGCAACGCTGCGCGTTGCTCCCGCTCGCCGCTGGCTTGCGGACATGGAGCCTCCCCCCAGGCCCCCGCGCCTGGGCCAGGCGGAGCCTGTCCCAGGCTTGCTCCACACCGTTGTCATTCGAGGTGCCGATGAGCACTGCAATTCCTTCTCCCCTGGCGACGATCCGCGCCACGGCGCTGGGCTACGCGCCCCGCGTCCTTCAGGGCCGCGGCTGGGTGCTGGCGGGCCTCGTGGCCCTGCCGGTGGGCCTCAGCATCGTCATCTTCACCGTGACGCGCTTGCAGGGCGTGGAGGGCAATCCCGGCGAGGCCCTCAAGATCTTCCACGGCGTGCTGGTGATGATGATGCTGCCCATCATGGCCCTCGTGGCCGCCCCCGCGGGCATCCGTGAGGATCTCGAACAGCGCACCCTGGCCCTCATGCTCGTGCGGCCCGCCCCCGCCTGGGCGATGCCCCTCGGCAAGGGCCTGCCCTGGTTCTTCTGGGGCGCGGCCTGGCTGGTGATCGGCACGCTCGGCCTTCAGGTCATCGGCGGCGATCCCGCCCTGCTGCCCGGGCGCCTGGTGGCCCTCGTCAGCGCCTGGTGGGGTGAGCTTGCTTTGATGACGCTCGTGGGCCTGCTCTTCAAGCGCGGCACCCTCTGGGGCGCCCTCTATTTCTTCATCTGGGAGCCGCTGGTGCGGGTCTTCCCGCCCTTCCTGCAGCGCCTCACCTTCACGCACCACATCGAAAGCCTCGCCGGCAGCCGCGCCGCCGAGGTCCGCGCGAATCAGATGCTGGCCCAGGAACAGGTGACCACCCATCCGGTGCTTGCCTGCCTGGCCCTCCTCGCCTTCGGCGCTCTCTGCTGGGCCCTGGCCGGCTGGAAGCTGCACCGCACGCCCATCGGACTCGCGGGGAGCGAGGCGGAGGGCTAGTTCCAGCCTCCTCGCATCACCCCCAGGACTTAAGTCGGGATTCCT
Organism: Geothrix limicola; assembly: GCF_030268085.1. Lineage (GTDB taxonomy): Bacteria > Acidobacteriota > Holophagae > Holophagales > Holophagaceae > Geothrix > Geothrix limicola. The sequence continues at coordinate 220,555 of NZ_BSDE01000002.1, read as the reverse complement.
GAAATCAGGACTTTGGGTGGATGGACCGGACTGATCCCATCCCCATCTTCCTCCCTGTGAAGCCGGTTCTGGTTTCGCGGGAGGCCCCATGAACAAGCTCGCCGTGCTGTCCCTGATCGCCGTGTGCCTGGTCGTTCCAGGGTGCAGGCCCAAGGAATTTTCGTTTCCGGCAGATGCCTCCAATCCGTGGCCGCATCCCGTGCCAAGCAGTCCCTTCTTCCAGGTGTCTCCCTCGGATCAGAGCGTCAAGGTCGGCCAGTCCGCCACCTTTGTCAGCCTTGCGTCCGGTGTGGGGAGCCTGAGCTACCAGTGGTACCGCGACAATGCCCCCATCCAGGGCGCCCAGTCGGCGACCTACATCCTTCCGGTGGCGAAGCTGGAGGACGATGGCGCCCGTTTCCGGGCCTTGGTGGTCGATGCCCATGGCTCGGCCTGGAGCCTCCCCGCCCAACTCAAGGTGCAGATCTGGCTGGCGGACCTGGCGATCAGCGGCATCCAGGCGGTGCTTCCCGAGGGGCCATCCCTCCTCCCGGGCGGGAGCCTGCCACTGGTGATCGCGGCCACGCAGGCCTCGGGCCCGGCGCTGGCGACGGAAGGCCGCGGCGGCGGAAAGGTGGGCTGGGACAATTTCACCTTCCAAACCGAGGTGGTCGCCGTGGATGCGTATGGAATCGTTTCCCTGCCAGAGGATCCGCGGGTGAGCGATGGGGTGCTGCCCCACCTCCACGCTTCCGTCGTCGATCGCTCGGACCTTGCGGCGGACCTCGACATCCCCGTTCGCTACGACGGTGCCTTCCTTTGCGATGTGTCCGGGGCGGCCGGAGCCCAGGGCAGCAGCGGATCCGATGGCTATTCCGGATTCTCCGGAAGCATGGGCTCCTGTGACCCGGACAATCCGCAGGCCGGAGGCAACGGCACGGATGGCGGGTCCGGGGGCAGCGGTGGCGATGGGGGACCGGGGGCGCCGGGCCCCGATGTCCAGGCCTGGGTGTGCCTGCATCCGGGAGCCGTCCCGCGGCTCGAAGTGAAGGTCGCCACCCAGAGTCAGGTGCGGTATTTCTTGGTCGATCCCCACGGCGGAAGCCTGCTCCTGAAGGGCGATGGTGGGGCGGGCGGGCCCGGAGGCAACGGGGGACGGGGCGGCGCCGGCGGTTCCGGAGGGTACGGTTGTCCGAATGGCTCCGATGGGATGTCCGGTTCGGATGGCCCGGGCGGCTCAAGCGGTGTGGGAGGGCCGGGCGGCAGCATCACGGTGTGGGTGGATCCGGCCGCGAGCCCCTTCCTGTCCACCCTCCACTTCTCGAACAAGGGGGGCCTGCCCTACGGCCAGGACGGGCCGCCACCCGTCATTCACGTCACGCCTGTCGAACCCCTGTGGTGAGGGCGCCCCTGCGATGATGGGGGCTGGAGCCCTGATGCCGCTGTCCCTCTTCGAACACCTGCCCGCACCCGCCGAAGCCACGCCCGACGCCCTGCTGGGGGCCTTCCTGGCCTACGTGGAGACGAAGCGGCTGGCGCTCTACCCGGCCCAGGAGCAGGCGGTGCTCGAGCTCTTCGAGGGGAAGAACGTCATCCTCAACACGCCGACGGGTTCGGGGAAATCCCTCGTGGCCTCGGCGCTGCACTTCGCGGCCCTGGCGGCGGGACGGCGCTCGGTCTACACCTGCCCCATCAAGGCCCTGGTGAACGAGAAGTGGATGGCGCTCTGCCGCGAATTCGGGCCCGAGAACGTGGGCCTCTCCACGGGCGACGCCACGGTCAACCGCGACGCGCCCATCCTCTGCTGCACGGCGGAGATCCTGGCCAACATGGCCCTCAGCGAAGGCGAGGAGGCCGACGTGCGGGACGTGGTGATGGACGAATTCCACTACTACGCCGACCGCGAACGGGGATTTGCCTGGCAGGTACCCCTGCTGGCCCTGCCGCAGACACGCTTCCTCCTGATGAGCGCCACGCTGGGGGACACGACCTTTTTCGAATCCGAACTGACCCGGCTCAACGGGTTGCCCACGGTGGCCGTGAAATCCGGCGATCGCCCCGTGCCGCTGGCCTTCAGCTACTCGGAACTGCCCCTGTCCAGCACGCTGGAAACCCTGCTCGAAGAGGGCAAGGGGCCCATCTACCTCGTGCATTTCACCCAGGCCGAGGCCGCCGCCAGCGCCCAGGACGTGTCGAGCCTCAACGTGAGCACCCGCGAGGAGAAGACGGCCCTGGCCGCGGAGATCGGCGACTTCAAGTTCAACAGCCCCTACGGTCCCGATCTCAAGCGCTGGCTGCGCGTGGGCATCGGGCTGCACCACGCGGGCCTGCTGCCCAAGTACCGCCTGCTCGTGGAGCGGCTCGCCCAGAATGGCCTGCTCAAGGTCATCTGCGGCACGGACACGCTGGGCGTGGGCATCAACGTGCCCATCCGCACGGTGCTCTTCACGAAGCTCTGCAAGTACGGCGGCCAGAAGACCTCGATCCTCACGGCGCGGGACTTCCACCAGATCTCGGGTCGCGCGGGGCGCAAGGGATACGACACGGTGGGCTACGTGGTGGCCCAGGCCCCCGAGCACGTCATCGAGAATCTGCGCCTGTCACAGAAGCCCGGCAAGAAGTTCGTGAAGCGCCCGGCGCCAGAACGCAACTACGCCCATTGGGAGAAGGCCACCTTCGAGAAGCTCCAGGCCGCCTCGCCCGAGCGCCTCGTGAGCCGCTTCCAGGTGAACCACGGGATGCTGCTCAACGTGCTCAGCCGCCGTGGCGATGGTTGCGCCGCCATGCGCGGGCTTATCCACGACTGCCACGAGACCGAGCATCAGAAGGCGGCTCATTTCCGCCGGGGATGGCAGCTCTTCAAAACGCTCGTCGTGCGCGGCATCGTTGAATTCCAGCCACCGGACGAGCAGGGTCGCAAGCTGCGCGTGAACGCGGATCTGCAGGCGGACTTCGGCATGGACGAGACCCTCAGCCTCTACCTGCTGGACACCCTGCCGCTGCTGGATCGCGACTCGCCCGAGTACGCCCTGGACCTCATCACCCTCGTGGAAAGCATCCTCGAAGATCCTGACTTCATCCTGCGCAGCCAGCTGCACAAGCTGAAGGGCCAGGCCGTCGCCGAGATGAAGATGGCGGGCATCGAGTACGAGCAGCGCATGGAGGAGCTGGAGAAGCTGGAATACCCCAAGCCCCTGCGGGATTTCATCTACAGCACCTTCAACGAATTCTCGGACAAGCATCCCTGGGTGGGCCAGGAGAACATCCGGCCCAAGTCCATCGTGCGCGAGATGTTCGAAAGCTACCTGAGCTTCGCCGACTACGTGCGCACCTACGAGCTGCAGCGGGCCGAAGGTCTGCTGCTGCGCCACATCAACAGCACCTTCAAGGTGCTTTCCAAGACCGTGCCCGACGCCGCCAAGACCGACGAGGTGCGTGAAATGGAAGCCTACCTCGGCGCCATGCTGCGCCAGGTGGACTCGAGCCTTCTGGACGCCTGGGAGCAGATGCAGAACCCCGACTTCGTGCGTCAGGAGGAGGCTCTCGCCATGCCCGGCGCCGAGGAGGCCGCTCGCGACGTCACGCGGGACCGCAAGGCCTTCACCGCCGCCATCCGCGCCAAGCTCTTCGCCTTCCTCCACGCCTGCCTGGCCGGCGAATGGGACGAGGCCCTCGCGGGCCTGGGCGCGGCCGCGGAAGCGGAGCCCGGCGAGGGCGAAGCGGCCTGGACCCCGGATCGCCTCAAGGCCGCCTTCGCCGAGTACCGCGCCACCCATGACGGCCCCCGCCTCGATCCCGAGGGGCGGAACCAGCGCCACACCTACGTTCAGCCCAAGCCCGACGAGGCGGGCGTGTGGCTCGTCCAGCAGATGCTCGTGGATGCGGACGAACTGAACGACTGGGTGCTGGAGGTCGACGTGGATCTCGCCGCCAGCCGCGAGGCCAAGCAGGCCGTGCTGACCCTGAGGGAGATCGGCCCCTTCGGCGCGCGCTGAGGGCCGCCAAGCTTCCCCTCTCCGGCTCGGTCCCCCCAGCCTGTAAACTGGATGGATGGCTGAACTCACCCGCACCCTCACGCCCGAGGGCACCGAAATCCTCATCGAACCGCTGCCCCATGTGCGGAGCTGCGCGGTGGGCTTCTGGGTGCGCCGAGGCTCGCGCCACGAGGGCCCCGCTGAGGAGGGCCTGGCCCACTTCCTGGAGCACACGGTCTTCAAGGGCACGGAAGCCTACCCCACCCCCGATGAGCTGGCCGCCGCCACGGACCGCCTGGGCGGGCACGTGGACGCCTTCACGGGCAAGGAGGTGGCCTGCTTTTACGGCAAGGTGCTTTCCGATCAGCTGCCGGACCTGGTGCACCTGCTGGGCGAGCTGGTGACCGCACCGAGCTTCGACGCCGACGAGCTGGTGCGCGAGCGGGGCGTCATCCTCGAGGAGATCGCCCAGAGCGAAGACCAGCCTGACGACTGGGTGAGCGAGCTCTTCTACGGAGGCTTCTGGGAGGGCACGCCCCTGGCCCACCCCATCCTCGGAAGCCGGGAGCAGGTCTCGGCCTACGGCCCCGCCGAGGCCCGGGCCTTCTTCGACCACACCTACCGCGCCCCCAACCTCGTCATCGCGGCCGCCGGCGCCATCCAGACGGGCCCCTTCCTCGACCTGCTGAAGCCCATCCTCGACCGCCTGCCCAAGGGCGTATCGCAGGCGCCGAGCGCCCAGGCCCGGACCCGCCCCTTCGTTCTGAACGTGCCGCGCAAGGACTTGCAGCAGGCCAACCTCGTGATGGGCTTTCCCGCCCCGGATCACCATTCGCCGGATCGCGCGGCGGCCCACCTGCTGAGCCACGTGCTGGGCGGCGGCATGGCCTCGCGTCTCTTCATGGAACTGCGCGAGCGCCGCGGCCTCTGCTACCAGGTCGGCAGCTACCTGAGCCCCTACGCGGACACGGGCGCCCTGCAGATCAGCGCCAGCTGTGCGCCCGCCCAATTGCGCGAGCTGGTGCAGCGCACCATGGCCGAATGCGCGCGCGTACGCGCGCTGGGCGTGGAGGCCGACGAGCTTTCCCGCGCGAAGCTGCAGGCTCGCACGGGCCTCGTCTTCAGCCAGGAGAGCAGCAGCAGCCGCATGTTCAGCCTGGCCCACCAGGCCATCCACCAGGGCGAACTGCGCAGCCTCGATCAGCAGATGGCCGAGATCGAAGCCGTCACCCTCGACGACATGCTGCGGGTGGCCCGCGAGCTGCTGGATCCGGCCCAGCTGGGCCTCAGCGCCCTCGGCACCCGGCGCGGTTCCGACATCCGCCCGCAGGATCTGGTGGCCTGATCGCACAGCAGGGAACCGCGAAAATCCTGAAACGCCCTTCGGGCGCACGAAAAAGGGAATGGGTGCCTCTTTTCTGTATTCGCTCCACACCTTCCATGGTCAAAAACCTGAACCGCGAATGACGTGAATGTTCGCGAATGAAGTGGGGATGATCGTGCCTTGGGCAGAGGCGAATGCATGCCTGTCCGTCATTCGCGGTTCCCCGTACTTGCTTATTTCAGCACGGCAGGGCCCGGGCCAGGCGGCGGACGGCCTCTTCCAGTTCGCGCTCGTCCAACGAGGAGAAACCCAGGCGCAGGTTGGGCCGCGGGCGGTCGTGGAAATCGAAGCGGCGGCCGGTGTAGACGGCGATGCCGGCCTGCTGCGCGCGCTGGGCCCAGTGCTCCACGTCCACGGCGGGATCCACGCGCAGCCACAGGCTCATGCCGCCGGGGGGCAGGTCGAAGCTGGCGATGCCCGCGAGGTGCCGGTCGAGGGCCCCGGCCAGGGCCGTGCGGCGCGACAGGTAGGTCCGCCGCATCTTGCGGGCGTGGCGCTGCAGCAGGCCTTCTTCCAGCAGCTCGGCGGCGACCCGCTGCAGGGCCGGATCGCCTTGGCCGTCGGCGGCGGCGCGACGCGCGGCCAGGGTGTCCACGAGGGGCCGGGGGCCGCTGATAAAGCCGATGCGCAGGCCCGGCGCGAGGATCTTCGACAGGGTGCCCAGGTAGATCACGACGCCGCCCGGATCATCCCCGGCCAGAGGCAGCACGGGGCGGCCGTCGAAGTGGAATTCGTTGTCGTAGTCATCCTCCAGGATCGCCAGGCGGTGCTGGCGCGCCAGGTCCAGCAGGCGCAGGCGCCGCGCGGCGCCCATGGTGACCGTGGTGGGGAACTGATGGTGGGGCGTGAGGTAGACGGCGCGAAGCGGGCCCGACTGAAGGGCCTTCTCCAGGGCCTCGACCCGGAGGCCGGCCTCGTCCACGGGCACCGGCACCAGCTCCGCGCCGGCGGCGCGTAGGGTGGTCCAGGCCGTGGGGTAGCCGGGATCCTCCACGGCCACGCGGTCACCGGGACGGATGAGGGTGCGGGCCACCAGATCGAGGGCGCCCTGGCTGCCGGCGGTGATGAGCACGCGGTCCGCCGTGACCGCCAGTCCGCGCATCTCCGAGAGCAGGCGGGCCAGGGCCGTGCGCAGGCGCGGTTCGCCATGGGCGTCGCCGTAGCCCAGCAGGGAGGGCTCCTCGAGGGCGCGCCGGTAGGCCCGGGCTAGCAGATCCGTTGGTACCAGGCGCAGGTCCGGCAGCCCGCCGCCGAAGCTGAGCAGGTGGGCGGGATGCTCGAGGGCGCGAAGCTGGGAAGGCGCGGAATTGGGGCCTTCCAGATCGTAGCCCGGGCCCTCGTCGGCCCTGGTTCCTCGACGACGGTTCGGGGATGGCCCCTCGGGTAGATCTCCGGCCACGCGCGTCGTGCGCTGTTCGGAATGGATCCAGCCCTCGGCCTCCAGCTCGCGGTAGGCCGCCAGCACGGTGTTGCGGTGGACGCCCAGGGTCTGGGCCAGGCTGCGGGAACCGGGCAGGGGATCGCCGGGCCGGAGGCGGCCCCGGCGGATGTCGCCGCGGATGGCCTGGGCGATCTGCTGGAAGACGGGATTCCGCGGGCCCGATTCGGGGCCGGACTGCAGGGCGACGGGGAAGGTCCAGGGGCGCATGGTCTAGTCCGAATTTCAAAAGTGGATCTTTTCAGTGTGCCATACGGGGCCATTCTGGAAGGGCCGACCAGGCTTCCGGAGTTTCCATGCGCACGTCCAAACCCCATCCCGAATTCGCCCCCGCGGGCTTCCAGGGCTTCCTCCAGGTGGTCCGCTACCTGCACAACAGCAGCCTGGATCCGGCCCTCAAGCACCTGATCGAGCTGCGGGCTTCGCAATTGAACGGCTGCGCCTACTGCATGGACATGCACGCCACCGACGCCCTCAAGGGCGGCGAGACCCAGCGCCGCCTGAACCTCGTGGCTGCCTGGCGGGAAGCGCCCTGCTTCACGCCCCGCGAACGCGCGGCCCTGGCCTGGACCGAAGCCCTCACGGAACTGGGCCGCCACGGCGTGGACGACGCCCTCTTCGAGGCCACCCGCCAGCATTTCAGCGAGCAGGAGGTGGTGGATCTCACCTACGCCATCGCGCTCATCAACGCCTGGAACCGCCTGGGCGTGGGCCTCCTGCCCGATCTTCCCGAGTGAGGATTCGCATGACAGAAGCCATCACCTACCATCCGGACTGCTGCCCCGGCGTGGAGGCCATCCGTGCCCTCTATGCCGCCGCGCCTCTGCGCCGCCCGGTCCACCAACCCGAGCGAATCCGCCGCATGTTCGAGGGTTCCAACGTCGTGATCTCGGCCTTCGTGGGGGAGCGCCTGGTGGGCCTGCTGCGGGGCTGGACGGACTTCGTCTACGACGGCTACATCTGCGACCTGGCCATCCACCCGGCCTATCAGAACGCCGGCGTGGGGCGCCGCTTGCTGGACGAGGCCCTGCGCATCGGCGACGGCGTCCAGTGGGTGCTGCTGGCCTCGCCCATCGCCAAGGACTACTACGCCCACGTGGGCTGGGAGAAGGTGGAGAACGGCTGGAAGGTCGCCCGCGGCGGCTGGAACCCACCCAGCCTCGAAGCCTTCCAGGCCGAACACGCCGACTTGGCGGCAAAGGCATGACAGTCCCTCGCGGGCCCAGTGCGATGATGGCCCCCCATGAATAACCTCACGCTCTACCTCGCCTCCGTGCTCATCTGGGGATCCACGTGGATCGCCATCACCTTCCAGTACGGCCGCGTGGCACCCGAAGTCTCCGTGGCCTACCGCTTCGGCCTCGCCGCCCTGATTCTGCTGGTCTGGTGCCTGCTCCGCGGCCTCAACCTGCGCTTTTCAAAGCGCGAGCACGGCTGGATCGCCCTCCAGGGGGCGACCATGTTCGGGATGAACTACGTCTTCGTCTACCTGGCGGAACAGCGCATCCCCTCGGGCCTCATGGCCGTGATCTTTTCGCTCATGGCGATCATGAACCTGCTGGGCGCGCGGGTCTTCTTCGGCACGGCCCTGCCTCGGAAAGCCTTGTGGGGTGCGGTGCTCGGCGTGACCGGCGTGGGTCTCATCTGCCTGCCCGGCGCCGCCGGATCGCTCTACGGCGCCGGCATCCGCACGGGCCTGATCCTCGCCCTGGCGGGCACGGTGGCCGCGAGTTTCAGCAACCTCATCTCCCAGCGCAACCAGCGCTCGGGCATCCCGGTGGTGCAGGGCAACGCCCTGGGCATGAGCTACGGCGCCCTCTTCGTCGCCTCCTACTGCGCCCTGGCGGGGCGTCCCTTCCTTTTCGATCTCTCGCTGCGCTACGTGGGATCGCTGGCCTTCCTCGCGGTATTTGGATCGATCCTCGCCTTCGGCGCCTACCTCACGCTGGTGGGACGCATCGGCGCGGGCCGCGCGGGCTACGCCATGGTGGTGATCCCCGTGGTGGCCCTGGCGCTCTCCACGGTGATGGAGGGCCTCCATTGGCACGCCTGGCTGGTGGTGGGCGTCGCCCTCTGCCTGCTCGGCAACGTTCTCGTTCTGCCCAAGGCACCCCGGGCTGAAGAAAGCCCGGCCTGAACGCCCGGTAGAATGGTTGAATGACGAGAATGGCCGCCATGCCCTGGGATCAGCCCGCCCCTGAACGGGAGGGGCTGCCCTCGGCCTGGTCGCTGTTTCCCGAAGACCTGGAGGCCCTCGGCTGCCCCGGCAGCGCCCTGGAGACCTTCCGCCGACTGCACCGGCCCTGGACCTGGAAGGACGGCGCGCCGGAGCTGGGCGTGAGCATCCGCCGCTGGTTGTCGGGCGTGGCCGACCTGAACCTGCCGCGCCTCGCGGAGAAGCAGCCTTCCGAAGACGGCTCCACCAAGCTGGCGCTGGAACTGGCGGACGGCAAGCGCATCGAGGCCGTGCACATGCCGCGCAAGGTGCGCAACCCGCGCGTGACCTACTGCATCTCCAGCCAGGTGGGCTGCGCCATGGGCTGCACTTTCTGCGCGACGGGCAGCATGGGCATCCTGCGCAACCTGCAGCCCGGCGAGATCCTGGGCCAGGTGCTTTCGCTCATGAGCGAACTGGGCCCGGACCGCGGGCACCTGCTCACGCTCGTCTTCATGGGCATGGGCGAGCCCCTGCACAACCTGGACAACCTGCACCGCGCGATCCGCCTCATGTGCCACCCCGCGGGCCTGGGCCTGGGGAAGAACCGCATCACCGTGAGCACCTCGGGCCTGGTGAGCGGCATCGAGAAGCTGGCCTTGTTGGAGCCGCGTCCCCTGCTGGCCCTCAGCCTCAACGCCACCACGGACGAGGCGCGCAGTCGCACCATGCCCGTGAATCGCGTGTGGAACCTGGCGCGCCTGCGGCGGGCCCTGGACACATGGGGCGCCAAACGCGGCGAGAAGTTCTGCTTCGAGTACGTGCTGCTGGCGGGCGAGAACGACACCGAAGCCGATGCGGAGCGCCTGGCGGACTGGCTGGGCGACCTGCGCTCGGGCCACAACCTGAACCTCATCCCCATGAACGAACACGCCGCCAGTTCCTTTCACCAGCCCAGCGAGGACCGCGTGCAGCAGTTCGCCGAATGGCTGAAGGCCCGGGGATGCTTCGTCACCGTGCGCCGCAGCCGGGGCCGGGACGTGCAGGGCGCCTGCGGGCAGCTGGTGAAGGGGAAGGCCGGCAGCCCGACTGAAAATACGTGAACCGCGAATGACGCGAATGGGCGCGAATGAAAAACGAGGAATCTATTGGGATTTTTTTATTCGCGTGGCCGAAGGGCGATTCGCGTCATTCGCGGTTGATCGCTTTTGGCAAGATCAGGGAGTGTCCTCGGAACCTTGCCACCTCAGCCTCGCCCACTGGATGAGGCGGGGCGCGGCGAAGATGAGGGCGGCGGGAATGCCGATCCACACGAGTTCGGTGCCCAGGGAGAAGAGCAGCCAGTCGAGCAGCTTGCCCGACAGGGGGATGGGCGAGACGAAGATGGGCTGCCAGACGCAGACGAAGCGGGCCGCGGAGAAGGGCAGCAGGAAAGCCACGCCCGTGCCTCCGAAGGTGCAGGCATCCAGCAGGCCGTGGGAGAAGGCCGCCATCAGCATGCAGGCCCAGTGCCTTGGACTGCGGAGCTGATCCCGGAAGCCGAGGAGCATGGCGGCGGCGGCGATGAGCAGGGCGGCGAGGAGGGAATGGCTCAGGCCCCGGTGGCTGAGGCTGCTGTGATCCGCGAAACCCAGGAAATCCGTGAACCAGTCCAGATCCGGCGCCACGGCGCAGGCCATGGCCAGGGCCCAGGTCCGGCGGGGGGGCCGGCTTTGCGTGGTGGCCGCGCTGATGGCCAGGCCCGCGAGGGCGTGTCCGAAGAGGGAGGACATGGGGGTTCCAGGGGGATGAAGCGACAGACTCGGCTCTGAGGGAACCGAAACCTTCTTGCGGGGCCTGGCCGATGGAAAAGCAGATGCGACGATCGGCAAAGCCGGAACTTCCATGGTACCGCCAGGGGCCGGAGGGGTCCAGCCTGGCAAGATGGAGGGGTTATTCCACGACGGCGAAGACCACCTTGTCGTTCTTGAAGCGGGGCGGGGCGAGCAGTTCCACCGTGGCGGTCTGCCGGTCGGCGCTGAGGGTGAGGCGGTAGTGCTCGCCGGCCACATAGGAGCCGGGGACCAGGCTCACCTGGCTGATCTGCTTCAACCCGAGGTCGCGGGCCTGGATGACCAGCGTGGTGCCAGCGCGCAGATCCAGATGCTGGGTGAAGACCGCGTCCCGCCAGTTGGGGCCCGAATGATCCTTGCCGATGAAGGGCACCTCGATGATGCCTTCGGTCTCCAGCCTGTCCCGCACGCCCACCAGGTAGTGCAGGGAATTGAGCCGGGCCGCCTGCTGGGCGTTCTCGGATTGCAGCTGGTTGCGCCCTTCGAGGAAGGCCCTGCGCTCCTCCTGGATGGCCCGGATCTCCGCCTCGATCTGCCGTCGCTGGCCTTCGAGTTGGCTCAGCTCCTTCTGCAGGCGGCGGCCGGTGGCCACGGCCTGGTCCCGCTCGCTGGCCAGGTCCGGATCCTGGTGGGCCAGCTCCCGCGGGGAGATCCAGGCCCTGCCCTGGGACACCCAGGTGCCGTACTGGCCGTGGACGTAGAAGTGGTAGACCTCGAAGCCCGGGACTAGGCGCTCTGAGATGGGCACGTGGTTGAGGGCCCTGCGGGCATCATCCTCCGACAGGCCCTGGCCCTTCAAAAAACGGAGGGCCAGTCCGTAGTGGCTGTCGTTGGGCCGTACGATCTCGGGCTCGGGCAGGGCGGCCCTGAGGCCAGTCAGGTGGTCGTTCAGGGCCCGGAGCTCCACGTCCTTGTCCAGGATTTCGCGGAGGAGGCCCCGGCGTGAATTGTCCTTCTCGGCCCTTACGCGGGCCTCCAGGGCCTGCTTCTGCTCGGCCGTGAGCAGCATGAGCTCCGTGCCGGGAGTCAGGCCCTTGATCCGGGCCAGGTCGAGCCGCCGGAACTGCGCGCTCCAGGCCTGCCGCAGCAGCTGGGCGGCCTCGTCGGCCTGGGAGGCTTGCTCGGTAAGGGCGCGGATCTGGGGATCCTCGCGCTTGCAGGCCAGGGGGGTCACCAGCAGGAGGGCCGGCAGGGAAGCCATGAGGCCCCTGGCGCGTCGCTGGCCGCCGCAGGTCCCTCCGCTCATCCCACCCCTGATCCCACCTCTGATCAATGAATTCCCCCAAGGACAGCCCGGAACATCCGGGCAACCTTCGAGTGTATTCAGGCCGCCGAAGGGATCCGCGATTTCTCTTTGCGACCGGGGCCCTTCTGTGGAGTCTTTTCCTATGCGCATTCCCGTTCACCAGCTTCCCCACGGCCTCGGCCTCGACCTTCCTGCCGCCGCCACGCCCCACGCCGCGGGCATGGATCTGCGCGCCGCCATTCCCGAGGGCCACACCTGGACCCTGGCCCCGGGCCAGCGCCGTCTGGTGCCGACGGGCCTCGTGATGGCCATTCCGCCGGGCTTCGAAGGCCAGGTGCGGCCCCGCTCGGGCCTGGCCCTGCGCCACGGCCTCACGGTGCTCAACGCTCCCGGCACCATCGACGCGGACTACCGCGGCGAGGTGCAGGTGCTGCTCATCAACCACGGCGAAACGCCCTTCGAGCTGCAGCGCGGCGAACGCATCGCCCAGCTCCTCGTGGCGCCTGCGGCCAGCTGGACCTGGGTGCCCGAACCCAGCGTCGAGGCCCTGGGCGACACCGAGCGCGGCGGCGGCGGCTACGGCAGCACGGGACGCTGATCCTGGAAAAGGGTTGCGTTTCTGTTCCGCTGGATCGCCGGTCGGAACCGCTATAGCATCGGTCTCCCATCCCAGGAGGTTCTATGCGTCTGGCCGCCCTTGCCCTCTCTCTTTTGGAGCTTCCTGTGATGGCTGGCCAACCCCTGAACTACGCGGACGGCGCCACGAAACTCGCGGGTTACCTCGCGCGGCCCGAGGCCGCCAAGGGGAAGGCGCCGGGCGTGGTGGTGGTGCACCAGTGGATGGGCCTCACGGATCACGAGCGCAAGGTTTCCGACGACCTGGCCCGCTTGGGCTACGTGGCCCTGGCGGCGGATATCTACGGCGAAGGGGTGCGTCCCAAGGACACGGCCGAAGCCGGCAAGATCTCGGGTGCGTTCAAGGGCGACCGCGCCCTCTACCGGCGCCGCATCGCTGCGGCCCTCGACACGCTCAAGGCGCAGAAGGGCGTGGATGCCGGACGCCTGGCCGTTATCGGCTTCTGCTTCGGCGGCACCGGAGCCCTGGAAGCCGCCCGCGCGGGCCTGCCGGTGAAGGGCGTCGTATCCTTCCACGGCGGGTTGGACGTGCCCGCGGGCTTTGAACCCGGCCCCATCTCCGCCAAGGTGCTGGTCTGCCACGGGGCCGATGATCCCTTCGTGCCCGCCAAGGATGTGGCCGCCTTCCAGGAGGAGATGCGGAAGGCCAAGGCCGACTACGTCTTCGTGGCCTACGCGGGGGCCGTGCACGCCTTCACGCAGAAGGAGGCGGGCAGCGACAACAGCAAGGGCGCGGCCTACAACGAGGCGGCCCACCGGCGGAGCTGGCAGCACATGAAGAATTTCTTCCAGGAAATCTTCTAGCTCGGTCCGGAGTGCTTGAGCGAATCCGCCCCACGGGTGGTTGGCCCTCGGGTAGGGGCTTGTAATCGACAACCCACTGGACAAAATAGACCTCGAAGGTATTTATGCCTTCCGGAAGTTCCATTATGGATACGCTCTTCTCGGTCTGGCCCCTCGACGAACGCAGCAACCTGAACTGGCGCTTGGGGGAACCTGCGCTCCACTGCCACCCCTTCCACCAGGTCTTCTTCGTTACCGAGGGCACCGGCACCCACTGGGTGGATGGCGAGGAAACCCGTATCCACGGGCCCTGGGTGATGCTGGTGGCCAAGGGCAAGACGCACCTCTATCTTCCGGATGTGCAGGCCGCCGGCTGGATGTTCGATTTCGGCGAGGACTTCCTGGATGCCGACGCCTCGTGGCTGTTCTCGGACTTCCTCGCCTCGCCGAATCTTCCGTTGCCCAAAGACGAACTCTTCCAGCAGGCCTCCATCCTGGCCCGGCTCATCTGGGACCTGGGGAAGATCAAGAACGACGAAGCGCGTCCCGTGTTGCGCCATCTACTGTCGGCCTTCCTCCACCTGCTCCAGGGGCGGATTCGCGAACAGGCTGCGCACAAGGAGGCGCACCGGACCTCCGACTTCAAGCTTTTCCAGGCCTTCCTGCGGCTGCTGGACGCCAGCTTCGCGGCTGAGAAGGAGGTCGAGTTCTACGCCAGGAAGCTGCGTTGCACGACTCGCAGCCTGGCCTCCGCCTGCAGGCTCGTCCTCGGCAAGAAACCCCAGAGTCTCATCAACGAGCGCTGTATGCTGGAAGCCAAGCGGCTGCTGCTCCACTCGGATCTGAGCATCCAGCAGATCGCTGCGGAGCTGGGCTGCGAGGACCAGTCGAACTTCACCAAGGCCTTCCGAAAGGCCACGGGGGAGACGCCCTCCAAGTTCCGGAAGTCACGAATCCTGATCCAGCCCGGCTCTGGCACGAAGAGCTAAGGCCCGCCGGAGCACCCCCTCCGCGTGGATCCGGCTCGTCTGATCCGGGATTTACCAAAATTTGGTCGCCGCGTACCAGGAGGAAAAGGCCTTCCGGAGCTAATCTCTGGCCATGTCATGGGTAATAGAAAACCCATGAGTCGTCATTAGCTAAAACAGTTGAAATGTTGCCACTTGGCAACCTGACGGAGGTCTGTCGTGACATCGAATAAAACCCTTCTTTTCACCCTGGCGGGCGCTTGCGCGCTTCCGCTAAGCCTGTCGGCGCAGGCGAGCGAGCTGCAGATCTACGGCACGTTCCTGCCATTCGTGGACCATGTGAAGACCAGTGGCGCCACGGCGCCGGGCCTCTCTCCCGCCAATGGCGGCGCCACCCAGGTGGCGGCCTCGGCCTACACGGGCGACCTGGGTAACCTGCCGGCGCGGAACCGCATAACCTCGGGCACCTCGAACCTGGGCTTCAGGGGCAGCTACAAGGTGAGCGAGGATCTGAAGATCATCTGGCAGATCGAAAGCGCCGTGAGCCCTGATGGTGATGCGCCCAACAGCCTGACCAGCCGCAACAGCGCCCTGGGTCTGGAGGGTAGCTGGGGCCGGGTGTTCTTCGGCAACTGGGACACGCCCTACAAATACCCGCTGCTCTTCGTGGGCGCGCTGCGGGGCCTGAACCCCTTCGACAATGCACTGACGGCCAATCCCGGCTTCAACGTGCCCGGCACCACCACCCAGAACGGACGGGCGAACACCTCGGCGGACGCGGCCTTCAACCGCCGACAGGGGAACAGCATCCAGTATTGGAGCCCCGTGGTGAACGGCTTCTCGGGCCGGATCGCCTACTCGGTGAACGAGGGCAAGAACACCGCCACCACGACGTTGCCTTCGGTCAGCCCGGACCTGTGGTCGGCGCTGCTGAGCTACAAGGCGGGCGCCTTCAACATCAGCTACGGGTTCGAGCGACACAACGACTATTTCGGCCTCGCTCAGCTGGGTGGTTCTGCGGGTGCCACGGCCACCAACACCGGTTCCAAGGATGTGGGCCACGAGCTGGTGGCCAGCTACGGGTTCAGCACGGGCACGAAGGTCTCGGCCATCGTGGAACGGCTGAGCTACGACTCGGACGACACGGTGGTGGGCAAGGTGAACCACTACGAGCGAGACGCGTGGTACGTGCTGGTGCAGCAGCGCTGGGGCGCCCACCAGCTGTTCGGGGCCTATGGCAAGGCGAACGCCGGCAGCGCGACGCTGGTGGGCGGAGGCCCCGTGACGACGAATGGCCTGGGCGGCGCGCAATGGAGCGCGGGCTACACCTACAGCCTGACGAAGACGGCGGACCTCTACACGTCCGTCTACGGGATGACCAACGAGCGGTCCGCGACCTACGCCTTGTTCCCGCCCGTGGGCAGGGTCGCCCCCGGCGCCTCCACCACCGGCTTCGGTCTCGGCATCCTCTACACCTTCTGAGGGGCCGGCGGAGGCGGCCCAGCCTACCGCTTTCGCGACCCGACACCACACCCTACGGAGTACACCATGGGCAACTTGGGTATGACAGAAATCCTGTTGATCGGCGCGGCACTGCTGATCTTCTTCGGCCCTTCGCGGCTGCCCGAACTGGGCAAGTCCCTGGGCAAGAGCATTCAGGAATTCAAGAAGGCCGGCCGCGAGATCACGGACCCGGCCAAGTAGCCAGGGAGCAGGGCGGGCGGTTCCATTCCGCCTGCCCCGACCCTGTGACATGAACCCGTCCATCAAGGAGGCATGAGGCATGAGTCAGGACCATTTCCAGGAAGACCAGGAAACAGATCAATACACGAAGCAGACCATCGAGAACGGTTTCTCGCGTCGGAGCTTTCTGTCTCGGGCTGCCGGAGGAGCGGCCGCCGCGGGTCTCTTCGGGCTTTCCAGCCTGCCGGCTGCGGCCGCGGGACCCACGAAAACCAAGGATCTGGAGTTCGCAACGAGCACGGATGGGGGAGCCACGCTTTCCTTCCTTCCCAAACCCAA
Source organism: Geothrix limicola (assembly GCF_030268085.1). Classification (GTDB taxonomy): domain Bacteria; phylum Acidobacteriota; class Holophagae; order Holophagales; family Holophagaceae; genus Geothrix; species Geothrix limicola. The sequence goes on along the minus strand of NZ_BSDE01000002.1, from coordinate 204,138 downwards.
GCCCATCCGCGACCGCGAGATCGCGGAAACCCTGACCTTCGATGTCGTGGTGGTCGGTGCGGGCGCATCGGGCGTTCCCGCGGCCCTTTCGGCGGCTGAGAATGGCGCCAAGGTGGCGGTGATCCAGAAGGCGCCCTTCGCCCTCTCCCAGGGCAACACGGGATCCGGCGTCGATCTGGCCACGAGCGAGAAGGCCGGCATCGAGGCGCTGGTCGCGAGGCTCATCGCCGACAGCAATCACCGCTGCAATCCCAAGCTCATCCGGCAGTGGGCCTACCACTCGGGCGAGGCAGTGCGTTGGGTCATCGACCGCGCCAGGCAAGGGGGCTCTCCGGTTGTGGACCAGGGCAGTCCCGCCCAGCGGGCCATCCTCAAGGTCAACGGCTACAGCATGGGTTACGTCACCTCCTTCTTTGGACCGAAACCCTATACCACCGGTGACGGCATGCGCCACCTCGCCAAAACCGCCGAGAAGGCCGGTGTCCGGTTCTTCTACCGCACCCCCGCGGTCCAGCTCGTGCAGAACAAAGCCGGTGAAGTCCTGGGCGTGATCGCCAAAGGTCCCAATGGGAAGTACACGAAATTCCTAGCCAAGAAGGGCGTGATCCTGGCCACGGGCGACTACCAGAACAACAAGGCCATGTCCGACTACTTCGTGCCCGATGTGAAGCACCTGGAGCGCAAGCAGCTCGACAAGACCGGCGATGGCTTCGCCCTGGCCTACTGGGCCGGCGGGGTGATCGAGCCCATCGGCCACACCAAGATGCTTCACGACTTCGACGCGGGACCAGCCTCCATGTGCGACATGCCGTTCCTGGCCGTGGACCGCAAGGGCCGGCGCTTCGTGAACGAGACCGTGGAGATGTCCCTGCTCAACAACTACCTTCGCGACGCCGAGAACGCCGGACACTACTCCCAGATCTTCGATTCGAACTACATGACCCAGGCCGCGACCTGGCCGGGCAAGCTGGTACCGCCCGAGGGCCTGAAGAACTACATGCCCGATGATCCAAGCCCCAAGAAGGGCGTGTTCGAGTCACAGGTCAATACGCACGTGGCCGACACGATCGAAGAGCTCGCCCGGAAGCTCGAGGCGGACCCCGCGATCCTGGTCGCCACGGTCAAGCGCTACAACGAGGTGGTCGCCTCAGGCAAGGACAGCGACTTCGGCAAACCCGCCGACCGCCTGATTCCCGTCGTCAAGGCGCCCTTCTACGGCATCCACCGTCGTGTCCGCGTTTCCGCCATCTGCTCCGGCATGCTGGTGGACGAGAACCACCAGGCCCTGAACGCCGAGGGCAAACCCATCAAGGGGTTGTTCCTGATCGGCAACCTCGGAGGCGGGTTCTACGGCGGGGTGGATTACCCGCTCACCGTCTTCGGCCTCTCGCTGGGGCGCTGCTACACCTTCGGGTACCTCACCGGAAAGCATGTCGCCAAGCTCTAGACCCAAGCTCTAGGCCGAGGCCCGGGAGGTCCCTCCAACGATCCATTCCAAGCTGAGGAGGCCCCCCGACCGCCTTCTCAAAAGACGCCACGATGGGAGAAGAAATGAAACAGATGATCGTTCCAAAACAGGCTGCCGCACTCCTGGTGCTGCTCCTGACCGCCTTGCCCGGGGGCAGTCTCGCCGCCGGGCCCGTTGTGAAGGGTCAGGTGGCTCGCACATCCAAGCACGCCACCCAGGGGATCACCTGCGCCCAGTGTCACGGGAAGGCTGCCAAGAAGTCGGTTGTGGCGATGCAGCAGTGCCTCGGCTGCCATGGGGACACGAAGGAACTCGCCGCGCGGACCGCCCAGGTCAAGCCGACGAATCCCCACGAGAACCGCCACTTCGGCACGGAGGCAGATTGCAACCGCTGCCACCACGAACACGCGACCTCGGAGAACCTCTGCCTGCCCTGCCATCTGCGGTTCGGTTTCAAGGTTCCCTGATCCGGCATAGCGTTAGGGGCGGGGCTCTGGCCTCGTCCATTTCAGTCTCCCGCTGGTGGGTCGACCGTCCCACAGCACCCTCCCTGGAGTCCACGATGGGCAACCTCGGCATGATGGAAATCCTTCTGATCGGCCTCGCGCTGCTGATCTTTTTTGGGCCCTCCCGCTTGCCGGAACTGGGCAAGAGTCTGGGCAAGGGCATCCAGGAGTTCAAGAAGGCCAGCAAGGAGCTGACGGATTCCGTGAAGGAATGACGCCGTCATCGACCGCGGGAAACAGCCCATGAATCTCCACCGCCCGGCCTCCCTCGGGGCCGGGCGCTTTTCTGATCGGACACCATGCCCATTCCGGCCACGCCGCCTGAAAAGATGAGCTTCTGGGAGCACCTGCATGAACTGCGGGTGCGCCTCGTGCGGTCTCTTCTCGCGGTGGCGGTGGTCTTTGCCCTCACCTACGCGTTCCGCTTCAAGCTGTGGATCTGGGCCCAGCGACCCTTCCTGGAGGCCATGGCGCGCCAGACGGGCAAGGCCGTCTCCAGCCTCGATCCCTTCGCCTTCACCGACCTCACAGAACCCTTCTTTAGCATGATGCGGCTCTCGCTTTGGACGGCGGCCTTCCTCGCGGCGCCCTTCCTCTTCTACCAGGTGTGGGCCTTCATCCGGCCAGGCCTGCTGCCTCAGGAACGCCGCCTCGTCATCCCCTTCGTGCTGGTGACCTCGGGCTGCTTCATGGCGGGCGCGGCCTTCGCCTACAAGCAGGCCTTCAGGTTCCTGGGCGACATCCTGTTCCAGGAGGCGGCCTCCGCGGGCCTGCGGGCGAACCTGCACGCTTCCGATTACCTCGACCTGTTCATCTCCACCACGCTCATCACGGGCCTGATGTTCGAACTGCCCGTGCTGTTCTTCTTCCTGGCGCGCTTCCGCATCGTGACCGCGAGGCTGATGCTGAAGTACTGGCGCCACGCCACCCTGGCCATCCTGATCTTCAGCGCCTTCTTCACGCCGGGTGATGTGGTCGTCACCACCCTCTTCTTCAGCGTGGTGCTGCTGGGCCTCTACGTGATTTCCGTCATCGTCGCTTGGATCGCCGAGCCCCGATCGGCCAAATAGGCGGCACCATAAGGGATCCATGGAGGCCGCCTTGCGACCCGTTATCTGCGCTGTTCTCGCCGGCCTCTTCCTGATGGCCCAGGTTCCGAAGCAGGGGCCAAAGGAGGGGGCAGGGGTGGACGAATCCGCGCTGCGGGCCCACCTCGCCTTCCTCGCTGATGAGGTGATGGAGGGCCGCGGCACGGGGCAGCGGGGCGGGGAGCTGGCCGTGCGCTACCTGGAAACCCAGCTGCAGGTTCTGGGCCTCATCCCCGCCCAGGGCGCGAGCTACCGCCAGTCCGTGAAACTGGCCGGCGTCCGGCTGGATGCGGCCGCCAGCGGCCTTCGCTTCGAGGGGCCGAAGGGCGCGCTGGCGCCTTCCTTGGGCTCGGACCTGGTGATGGGTGCGGCCTCGGCGGAGAATGCCACGGCGGTGGACGCGCCCCTGGTCTTCGTGGGCCATGGCATCACGGCGAAGGATGGCAGCCGGGACGATTTCAAGGGCATGGATGTGCGAGGGCGGATCCTCGTGATGCTGGTGGGGGATCGCCACAGCGGGCCGCCCATGCCCCTCTGCTGCGAGGCGGAAAACCTCGATGGGCGCTGGACCACCAAGTTCGAAGAGGCCCGCCGCCGCGGTGCCGCGGGCGCGCTGCTGGTGCATACGGATGCCTCCGCGGGCTACGGCTGGCCGGTGGTACGCAACGGGTGGACCCAGGAACGCTTCCAGCGCGAGGGCGCGGGACAGGCCGGCGCCGTGCAGGGCTGGATCACCGAGGCCACGGCCAACCGCCTCTTCGCCCTGGCCGGCCAGGATTTCCGGTCGCTGGCGGCCGGCGCAGACACGCTGTCCTTTCGGCCCGTGGCGCTGCCCATCCAGGCCAGGGGCCGGCTGAGCTCGTTGGTGCGAACCCTGGAGCAGTGGAACGTGGCCGGCATCCTGCCCGGCACCGATCCGGAGCTGAAGCGGGAGCTGGTGATCTACTCGGCCCACTGGGACCACTTCGGCAAGGGGCCGGACGGGGCCATCTACGCCGGGGCCGTGGACAATGCCTCGGGTTGCGCTGCGGTGCTGGCCCTGGCCCAGACTCTGGCTCGCCAACCCCTGAAGCGCAGCGTGATGTTCCTCTTCCCCTGCGCCGAGGAGCAGGGCCTGCTGGGCACTTCCGCCTACGTGGCCGCGCCCCTCTGGCCTTTGGAACGCACGGTGCTCGACATCAACCTCGAAAGCCTCAACGTGGTGGGCCCCACCCGGGACATCGGCCTGCTGGGTTCGAAGGAACCGGGGCTTCGCGCCCTCTGCGCTCAGGCCGCCGCGGCCACCGGGCTGATCCTCTCGCCGGCCAAGGCCGATCCCGCCGGTCTCTGTTTCCGCTCCGATCACTTCCCGTTCATGAGGGCCGGCGTGCCGGCCCTGTCGCCTGGCTTCTCGCTGGATGGCGGTTGGGACTACCTGGGCGACAAGGCCGCGGCCCAGGCCAAGGCTTCGGATTTCCTCAACCACTACCACCGGCCCTCGGACCGCTATGATCCCGCCTGGAACCTGGCGGGCCTAATGCAGCAGGTCCACTTCGCGCTGGAGCTGGGCCGATTGGCGGGCACGGCCCACCGTTGATCCTTCGCTGACCTAGGCGCGCCTGGCCCAGCGCAGCTTGGCGCTGGTGGAACGCGGGTTGGCGCGGCGCTCCTCCGGCGAGGCGCGGATGGGCTCGGGGGCGACCTCGGCGTAGAGGCCCGCGCGAAGGCCCTCCAGGAAGGCCTTCTTCACGCGGCGGTCCTCGCCGGAATGGAAGGTGAGGATGGCCACGCGGCCACCCGGCTTCAGGCAGTCCGGCAGCAGGGCGAGGAACTGGTCCAGCACGGTGAACTCGTCGTTCACGGCGATGCGCAGGGCCTGGAAGGTGCGCTGGAGGGCCTTCTTCGTTTCGTCGTCGCGCTCGCTCTCGTGCCAGAGGCCGTGCAGGGCCGCGCGCACCTCCCGGGCGAGGTCGCGCGTGGTGCGGATGGGACGGTCGGCAAGGTAGCAGAGCTGATGCGCGATCGCCGCCGCATTGGGCTCGTCGGCGTTTTCGACGAGCAGATCCGCGAGGCTCTGTTCATCGAGGCTGGCCAGCAGGTCCGCGGCGGAGCGTCCGCGCTGGGGGTTCAGGCGCAGATCCAGCGGGCCTTCGGCCTTCCAGGTGAAGCCTCGCGCCGGGTTGTCGATCTGCATGGAGGAGACGCCCAGATCCGCCAGCACCACGTCGAAGCCGCCGGATTCGGCCCTCAGGCGCGGCAGCCCCGCGAAGTTCATGCGGCGCACGATGAGCACCTCCTCGCCGAAACCGAGGCCCCGCAGGCGGGCCTCGGTGCGGGGCAGCTCGAGGGGATCCACGTCCACGCCGAAGAGCCGTCCGCCGGGCAGCAGGCGGGGCAGGAGCTCGCGGGTGTGACCGCCGTAGCCCAGGGTGGCGTCGAGGGCCACTTCGCCGGGCCTGGGATCGAGCACCTCGAGGATCTCGGCGACGCAGATGGAGCGGTGCGTACCCGCGGGCGTGTGGCCCCGGGCCTTCACCTTCTCCAGCTCGTCCGCGTGCTGTTCGGGCGAAAGCTCCTTGTACTTCTGCTCGAAGCGGCGCGGGTGGGTGCCCTTGTAGCGCACGCGGCGCTGGCGCGGAGGATCGTCTTGGCTCATGACTGAATCCTACCCTTCAGGACTCAGAGTGTGGGCAGCAGGTGGGCGGCAAGGGCCTGCAGATCCTCGCGTCGGTGCAACTGCCGCGCCTGGGGCAGGCCCGACAGGCCCGAATCCGGCGCAGGGAGGAGGGCCACCAGGGGAAGCATGGAGAGTTCGGGCAGGCGGTGGATCTGATCCAGCAGGTGGATGCTTTCAGAAGCGTCGCTCAGGTCCACCAGCAGCAGATCCTTCGCCGTGGCACGCAGGGATTCCATGGCGGCCCGGGTTTCCTCGAAGGTCTCGAGCCCCCAGCCCTTCGCGTGGGCGAGGATGCTCAAGGTGCGGCGGAGCTCCGGGTCGCGCGTCAGGAGCAGGGCCTCTCCGCCCCGGGCTTCGAAGTGGCTGGCGAGGGTGGTTTCGAAGGGGGCGGTCAGCAGTTGGGGCAGCGGGATCACGAGGCCCTTCGTCCCATCCTCGTTGAGGTGGGCCAGCAGCACCGAAGGGTGGCCGCACTTCGCCTCTTGCTGCAGCTGGCGGAGCCGGGGCCCGCCCTCGTCCTGGGCCAGGCGGAGCCCGACGATGACGACGGCAGGGTGGATCTGCTGCACCAGCCGGATCCCCTCGTCCCACCCCTTCGCCGTGCCCACCCAGTAGCCTTCGCGGCCCAGCATCCTTGCGAGGAAGTCGCGGTGCAGCGTATCGGATTCGAGGACGACGGCTTTGGGCCGGTCCCCTTCCAGGGCGCTGAATTCGGCGGGCTCGGCGACGGGGACATGGACCTTGGGGATCGTGAGCCGGAAGGCCGTGCCCTGGCCGATCTCGCTGGAAACGGTCAGGGTGCCGCCGAGGAGCTTGGTGAGTTCGACGCTGATGACCAGGCCCAGCCCGGTGCCCCCGTACTGGCGCTCGATGGAGTCATCGGCCTGCACGAACTTCTGGAAGATCCGGCCGAGTTGGGCGGGGGTCATGCCGATGCCGGTGTCGGTGACCTCGAAGACGATGCCTTGCTCGGCCTCGCTCACCTCCAGGCTCAGACGGCCGTCCTTGGTGAACTTGTTGGCGTTGCTGAGCAGGTTGAAGAGGATCTGGCGCAGCTTGGTGGGGTCGGCCTCGAGGCTTTCGGGGGCGCGCTCTACCTGCAGCTGGAGCTGGTTGCCCCGGGCGTCCACGAGCGGCTTCAGGGTGCTGTGGATCTCGGCGAGGAAGGGCTCCAGGGCGATGCATTCGATCTGGACGCGGGCCCGACCGGCTTCGATCCGTGCCAGGTCCAGCAGATCGTTGATGAGGGTGAGCAGGTGCTTGCCCGCGGCGGCGACCCGGCCCAGGTCCCGCACGGCCTTGGCCTGGCCGGCCTCCCGGGCCGATTCCTGCAACAGTTCCGTGTAGAGCAGGATGGCGCTCAGGGGGGTGCGCAGCTCGTGGCTCATGTTGGCGAGGAACCCGCTCTTCGAGCGGTTGGCGAGATCGGCCTGCTCCTTGGCCAGCAGCAGCTGGGTGCCGATCCGGGCCACCTCGTCACCCCGCTCGGCCACCATGCGCTCGAGCATGCGATTGCGCTGGCGCAGCTGGGCCACCCAGATGCGGATGGCCGTGGCGGCGAGGGCGAGGAGCCCCAGCCAGGCCGCGGCTCGCGCCCAGAGGGTCTGCCACCAGGCGGGGGCCACGCGGAAAGCCAGGCTGGTGACGGGGCTCTGCAGGCCTTCGGGCAGGACGCTGCGCACCTCAAGCTGGTAGGTGCCGGGTCCCAGGCCGCGCAGGGCGAGGCGGGACTCGTCCAGGGACTCCCAGGCGCTGTTCAGGCCCAGGATCCGCACCTGGTGGCGGATGCGGGCCTGGAGACCGAAATGCAGGCACTGGAAACGGAACTCCAGGGTGCCGGGCCGGGAGGGCAGTTCCAGCGTTCCCTCTTCGGCCGCCAGGGATCGCCCCTGCAGCCGGATCGACGTGATCAGGGGGGCCGGAAGGGCCGACACCGGGCGTTCGCGGGAACCCTGGAACAGGGCGAGGCCGCCGGCCGTGCCCACCCAGGTGTCCCCGTTGGGCTCGGGCAGGATGGCCAGGGCGTTGCAGTCGTTGCTGGGCAGGCCCTCGCCCTTGGTCCAGCGCGTGGTCTGGCCCGTGCCCAGCTCCATCCGCATGACGCCTTCGCTGGTGCCGGCCCACAGGTGCCCGGTGCCATCCACCTCCATGGCGAAGAGCAGGTAGGGCCCCAGCGAGGGCGGCAGGGTCACCCGCCCCGAAGGCGAGAAGCCATCGCCTGCGGGCTTGAACCTCAGGATGTCGTGGGAATCGTTGTTGCCGAGGAAGAGCTCGCCGTCGCGGGAGAAGGTGAGGTACTGGGGCGACCACTCCGCCGGGCGCGACAGCACGAGCCGGGCCTGGGCGCCCTCGAGGCGGTAGAGCCCGCCCGGGGCCGTGAGGTAGACCCGTCCGTCCGGCGCCTTGCGCATGTAGCTCACGGCCGTGATGGGGGACCCTCCGAGCAGCACGGGGGACCAGCGCCAGTCCCGGCCCTCCGCATGACCGTAGTAGGCCCACCCGGGCACTGGCCAGCGGGGAAAAACCCAGGCCTCGCGGGCAGTGCGCCCGGGGATCACACCCCGGAACTGGGCCGGTTCGGGGGTCGGCAGCCGGAAGGTCTCCACCGCGAGGCTCTCTGGATCGACGCGGTGCACGCAGTCCCGCGGGTCGCCGGTGGCCCAGATCCCGCCTTCGGGATCCTCCTGCACCGAGAGGATCTGACGCCCGGGCAGGAGCACCTTCCAGCCCCCGGGAACGCCCAGGCAAAGCCCCTTGCCGCCGCCGACCCAGAGGCGCCCGCGGCGATCCCGGATCATGCCCCAGGCGCCGGGCGCGGGCAGGCCTTCGCGCTCATCGAAGATCCGCCACAGGCCCTCGCCCAGGGTGCGCTGGACGCTGTAGGCCCCCAGCCAGAGCACGCCTTCGCGGTCCATCAGCGCGGCGCCCACGCCGGGGGCCGCCTGGAAGACCTGGAGGGTGTGGCTTTCGAGGACCTCGCCCTTGACCCACCAGGCGTGGGCGTGGGCGTGGAGCACGATGCCGCCGCCGACGCCCGCGTTCAGCCGGGTGGGCAGGCCGAAGGTGAAGCGGGCGCGCTGATCGACCCAGACCGTGCTGCCTGGGGCCTGGCGCCAGAGGCCGCGCTGGCTCAGCAGCCAGAAGTAGCCTTCGGCATCCTCCGCGGCCTGGAGGAGGCTGTCGCCGGGCTGGAGGCGGGGCAGGGACATGTCCCGTTCATCCAGGATGCGTCGGATCCCGTGGGCGCTCAGAGCCCAGGTTCCGCCCCGCGCCGGGGCCCAGAGGAGGTCCAGCAGGGGCGTTTCGCCCAGGCCCGGGATCGGTTCGAACCGGCTGCCGTCCGCGCTGCGGTAGCCCCGGTTCTCGCAGATGACGAAGATGCCTTCGGGGCAGGCCAGCACCCGGCGGTAGGCCCCGCCCTCAGGCAGGCCCTGGGCGGGTCCCAGGGTCTGGAAATGGGCCCGATGGCGCAGGGCCAGGGCATGATCCGAGGCCACCCACAGATCGCCCTTCCCATCCACGGCGAGATCCAGCACGGTGCCGCCCGGCGCGGGATCGACGAGTTCGAAACGCGTGCCATCGGTGCGGAACAGGCCCGACCAGGTGCCCGCCCAAACAAGGCCGTCGCCGCTTTGGGCCAGGCAGTTCACCAGCGGGTTGGCCAGTCCTTCTTCGAGGCCCATGACGTGCACGGGCCGGCGTCCAGACCCCTGGGCGAGCAACCCCAGGCTTCCCGGGAGAAACAAGGCCAGTACCCATGCGCTCGCGCGTGTCATTGGAAGAGTATCGGCTACGAGTCGACTTCATCCAAGAACTGGAGCCTAGAAAACGAAGCCCGCGCTGAGGGTGAAGGAGCGCCCCGAGGAGAGGGGGATGAGGGTGTTCACGGCCTTGTTGGGATAGTCGGGATAGGTGATCCCCGAGCCGAACAGGTTGTCGCCATCCAGCGTGATCTTCACGGCGTTCTTCTCCTGGAGCCAGGTGGTCCAGGTGAGGCGGGCCGTGAGCCAGTGGGTGGCCCCGGCGGGCCGGTTCACGACGGCGCTGCCCGGGTTCACGAGGGTGGTGGAATGGGCGGCGGAGCTGTAGGCGTCGAAGAGTCCCGCGCTCCAGGTCTCGCCCTGGTAGATGCCGCCGAGCTTGACCATGGTGTTCGGATGCAGCGCGGCGTCCTTGAGCCCGGCGGGGTTCTCGTTGGTCTGGTAGCTGGCCGAGCCGGTGATCAGCAGGCCGTGGGAGAGGCTCAGCTTCCCCTCGAGCTCCACCCCGTGGTACTTCCAGGCATCGCCGTTGAAGTACTTGAGATAGATCGGAGGCAGGCCCGGAGGCGGCGTGCTGAAGGGCACCACGCGGCGGATGATGGTGTCTTCCGTCCGACTGGAGTAGAACGTGAGCGTGGCCCCGCCGGTCTTCCCCTGGTAGAAGAGCTGGGCCTCGGTGGTGGCGATGAGTTCGGGTTTGAGCTCCAGGTTGCCGCGGAAGAGGGGATGGTTGAAGCCCGTCTCGAGCGGGTAGCCCTTCCTGAAAGCGGTGCTGTAGAGGACCTTCCCGCCCAGCTCCGGCGTGAAGTCGGCCACCACGCCCAGCCGGGGCGAGGCCTTCCCGGCGAGGCCTTCCAGCTTGTTGTACTGGAGGCCGCCGATGAGCTTCACGGCTTGGATTTGGTAGTCCATTTGCGTGTAGAGGAAGTTGGAGGTCTGGTTGCCGAGGACCAGCAGGCCCGTGCCGTTCCAACTGGCCCGTTCGCCGCCGCCGCCGAAGACGACGTTGAAGCCCTCGAAGGGCCGGACCTGCAGCGTGCCCTCGTACAGCAGGGCGCCGGCGGTGGTTTCCACGGGGTTGGTGACGGGCTCGGTGGACCACTCGGTGCGGTTGTAGGTGAGGTTCCCGCCCAGGGTGATCTGATCGTTCAGTTCTTTGGTGTAGCCGAGGTCCGCTTGGGTGAGGATCTGCCGCTGAAGGTTGGCGGGATCCCAGGCTTCGGAACCGCCGTTCAGGGAGTAGGACTGGAAGGAGCCCCGGTAGGCGTTCAGGGTGAGGCCGCGGTAGGCCAGGTTGGTGACGAGCCCCGAGGTGCGTCGGTCAAAGGCGTGGTGGTTGTCGACCCCGTTGTAGTCGGTGAAGGCGAAGTCGGGCCCCTTGTCGCCGAACTGGGAGAAGGAGACGAGGCCCTGGAACTCGCCTTCGCGGATCAGCACCTGGTCCTGCTGACCCAGGCCTCCGTAGGTGTCGCCCCCCACGGTGACCGAGCCGCTGAGTCCGCTGTCCTTGGCCGTCTTGGTGGCGATGTTGACGACCGCGGAATAGGCGCAGGAACCGTAGAGCACCGAGCCCGGGCCGCGGATGATCTCCAGGTGATCGAGCGAAGCCAGGGGGAAAGCGTTCCAGATGGAGCCGTTCAGGCCGCCGGAGACGGGGTCGCGCAGCGGCCTTCCGTTGAGCAGCACGAGGATGTGGTTGTTGTAGGGCGTGTTCTCCTGGCCGCGCACGACGACGCTCTGGCCCACGAAGATATCCGGCGAGAGGAAGGCCGCTCCGACCACGCGGCTCATGACCTCGCCCAGGTTCTTGGCGGCGAATCCCTCCAGCTCGGCCTTGCTGATGACGGTGACGACGCCGGGCGCCTGGGCGACGGATTCGGCCTTCTTCGAGGCCACGCTGACGGGCGTGTTCAGGAGGTTGAGCAGCTCCTGATCGAGCTTCTGCTGATCCTGTTCCTGGGCGCTTCCGGGCAACCCGAGCACCAGGAGCAGGGTGGTGCGTGCGAGCTTCATGCGTGGCTCCCCATGGGAAGGGTCCCATGTCCAGTTACGTGCGCCACTGTCCTCTGATGGACCACTGCCAAAACCTCGTCGGATCTTGCCGGGTACATCGGGCCGGCGGGGGCGAACTCAAATTCCGGCGTGCCGAGGCACCATGACGCCGGGCGCGCCCCGGGGCTACCCTTCAGGCATGGATGCCTTCACCTATCGCCCCATCGGCTTCGTGCGCACGCCCTACGCGCGGCGCATCGACGCACCCCACCAGCCCACCGTGGTGGCGGGCACGGAAACGGGGGCCCCGGCCGAGGCCACCCTGGAGCTGGACGCCTCCCTGCCCGAAACGGTGCTGCGGGATCTGGCGGGCTTCGAGCGCGTTTGGCTCATCTTCGCCTTTCACCTGAGCGAGGGCTGGGCACCGCTCGTGCAGCCTCCCCGGGGGCCAAAGGCCAAGCGGGGCGTGCTGGCCACCCGCTCGCCCCACCGCCCCAACGCCATTGGCCTTTCGGCGGTGGAGCTGCTGGCCGTCGAGGGCCGCACCCTGCGCCTGCGGGGCGTGGACTTGCTGGATGGCACGCCGGTGCTGGATCTCAAGCCCTACGTGCCCTACGCGGACGCCTTCCCCGGCGCCCGCGCGGGCTGGATCGATGCCATCGACGCGGCCACGGGGGCCCATTCGGCACCGGGCCCAAAGAAACCCCGCCGTTCCTGAACCCCTTGACCGGTCTGACGGGGCAGGCCACCCTACCAGCGCCCCCCTCAACCTAAGTTCTGATCACCAGGAGTCGTCATGGTCACGGTTTCCCTCGCCCACCTCTGGCTTCCCATCCTCCTTTCGGCGGTCTGCGTGTTCGTGGCCAGCAGCCTCGTCCACATGGTGCTGAAGTGGCATGCCTCGGAGTATCGGCCCCTGCCGAACGAAGACGAGGTTCGCGCCGCCGTCCGCAAGGGCAACCTGAGGCCCGGCCAGTACGTGATGCCGCACTGCGCCGACATGAAGGACATGGGCAAGCCCGAGGTGCAGGAGAAGTACAAGGAAGGCCCCGTGGGATTCCTCGTGGTCCTGCCCAACGGCGCGCCCGCCATGGGTGGCGCGCTGGCCAAGTGGTTCCTCTACACGGTGCTGGTGGCCTTCGTGGCCGCCTACCTGGCCGGCCGCACCCTGGCGCCGGGCACCCACTACCTGCAGGTGTTCCGCGTCGTCGGGGCCTTCTCCTTCGTGGCCTACGGCTTCGGCAGCATCCCCATGGGCATCTGGATGGGCAAGCCCTGGAGCAGCGTGATCAAGGATCTCGCCGACGCCCTCATCTACGGCCTGCTCAGCGCCGGGGTGTTCGGCTGGCTGTGGCCGAGGTAGGCGAGCGGCGGGCGGGCCGGGGTAGACTCCAGCCATGAGCATGGACGCCCCGGACTCCTACGCGCGATTGGCCTACCGCGGCCTCATCGCCTGGCCCGAGCGGCTGCAGCGGGAGGCGCCCCTGTTCCAGCGGGTGCTAGGGGCCGCACCCTCGAAGCGCGTGCTCGACCTGGGCTGTGGCAGCGGCGATCACACGCGCTTCCTGAAGGCCCTGGGCTTCGATGTCACGGGCGTGGACCTTTCGGAGTCGCAGGTGGAGGCGGCCCGCGCCGCGGATCCCGAAGGCCGCTACGTCCAGGCCGGGCTCACCGAGCTATCGGGGAAAGTCGAAGCGGGGCAGGGCGGCGCCTACTGCGTGGGCAACACCCTGCCGCACTTGACGGAGGCGGATGAGGTCCGCGCCTTCTTCGCGGGCCTGGCGGCCTGCTTGGTTCCGGGCGCGCCCTTCCTCCTCCAGCTGCTCAACTACGACCGCATCCTCGAGCGGGGCGAGCGGACCTTCCCGGTGGTGCTGCGTCCCGGCGAGGCCGAGGGCGAGGACACGGTCTTCCTCCGCCTCATGACCCATCACGGCGGCGGGCGCCTCACCTTCACGCCGGCCAACCTGCGCTACCGCCCCGGAAAGGAACCCTGCCTCGAGGTGGTCGCGGCCCAGGAGGTTCCCCTCCGGGGATGGCGCCGGGCCGAGGTGGAAGGGATGCTCGACGCCGCCGGATTCACGGTGCGCGAAAGCCTGGGCACCATGACCGGCGAGGCCTGGAGCGCCACCTCCTCGGATCTCGTGCTGGTGGCGGAGCGCCGCTAGGCCGTTTCAGGGGACCTTGTGCCCCACGGCCGCTTCGAGGAGTTCGAACCAGGCCTGGAGGTCCAGGCTGAGGTTCTGCGCCTCGGCCAGCAGGCGGATGCGATCCAGCTTGCCCGAACCGAGCACCGGGTGGATGTGGGCCGGATGGCGCAGCAGCCAGGCGATGGCCAGCTGTTCGGGCGTGGCGTTCAGCTCCTGGCCCAGACGCGCCAGCGCGCGTCCCAGGGGCGAATCCGGCTCGCGGCTTAGGCGGCCCCCGCCCAGGGGGGACCAGGCCTGGGGCTGGAAACGCAGCCGCTGGGCCTGGTCCAGGCTGCCGTCGAAGAGGGGCGCGGTGTGCAGCAGCGAAACTTCCAGCTGGTTGGTGACCAGGGGCTGGTTGAGGCGGCTCTGGAGCAGCTCGAACTGGTGGGGCAGGAAGTTGGACACGCCGAAGGCTGCGACCTTGCCTTCGCGCCGGAGCTGGGCGAAGGCCTCGGCCACGTCGTCGGCATCCATCAGGGGGTCGGGGCGGTGGATCAGCAGCAGGTCGAGCCGCTCGAGGCCCAGGTCGGCCAGCGAGTGCTCGACCGAGGCCACGATGTGGGCCCGGCTCGTGTTGTAGTGCTGCACCCGGTGGAGGGGCCGGTTCGGCTTGACGAGGGCGATGCCGCACTTGGAGATCACCTTGATGCGCGCCCGCAGGCCGGGCGAGGCGTCCAGCGCCGCCCCGAACATGGCCTCGCATTCATAGCCCTGGTAGATGTCCGCCAGGTCGAAGGTATCGATACCGAGGTCGAGGCAGCCCTCCACCAGGCGAGCGATGCCGGCCGGGTCCAGCCCCCAGGCGCCGATGCGCCAGGCCCCCAGGATCAGGCGGGAAAAACCATCGCTCATCGTCGTCTCCTGCTGGATCTGGTCCATCCAGGATACCTGCGAGAGGAGGCGGGAGGCCTGGCCGATCCTGCTTGTCTGTCGCAACAAAAAACCTCATGCCCCCCGGCTCCCAGGCCGATACTGAGAAGGTGGCCGGCGATCCCGCCATCCACATGCTTGTGGAGGCTCCATGAATCCCGTTTCAGGAGCCCGAGGTGTGAGTACGCCTCCGGCCCCCGTCATCAAGCCCCCAGCCGCCAAGCCCGAGGTCCAGGAATCGGCACAGGTCGAGCGCACCGAAGCCCAGCGCGGGACGCAGGAAGCCGGGGAAACCCAGGCCGCTCCGCCCGCCAATCCTTCCGTGGGGACTCGCCTCAACGTCACGGCCTGAATCCGGGCCTGCTCCAACCACTAACCCCTTTGCCGAGCCCCGCACCGAGAGGATGTGGGGCTTTTGCGTGTCCGAATCGCTGGATCAGGCCGCCGGCTGGATGCTCCAATGACGGATGCAACACGCGACGATGGCGAGTCGGATCTGGGGACCTTGGGCGGGCGGATCGGCCCTGCCCTACGTCTATCTGGCGGCCATGGCGCTCATGCTCTGGCTGCTGAACCAGGCCCGGCGGTCCTTCTGGTTGTGCGCCCTGCTCGCCTGGCCCGGCACGGTCTGTCACGAGGCCTGCCACTGGCTGGTGGGCCGGTTGCTGAACGGGCAGCCGGTCCATTTCACCGTGCTTCCCCGCCGCGAAGGCCGCGGCTTCGTGCTGGGCTCGGTGGCCCTGCGGAACCTGCGCTGGTACAACGCCTTCTTCGTGGGCCTGGCGCCCCTGATCCTGCTTCCGCTGGCCTACGGCCTGCTGCTCTGGCGCCTCGGCCGGCAGCCCGCCTTCGGCTGGGCCGAGGCGTGCATCGTGTTCCTCCTGGCGAACCTCGTCTTCGCGTCCGTTCCCTCCTGGCAGGATCTGCGCGTCGCGGCCCGCTCGCCCGTCGGCTGGCTGCTCCTGGCCGGCGCCCTCGGCTGGGGCTGGATGCGGTACGGGGCACCGGCCCTGGACCCATCTCATTCCAAGCATTCGACCCCGAAGGAGACGAGCCGCGCTCCGGGCGCAAACGGTCAAAGGATCACAGCGGATCCTCCCTTTTCATTCGCGCCCATTCGCGTCATTCGCGGTTCCCTTCCTTCCTGAGTCGACCGGAAGATCAGGTCAGCGCTTCTCCCAGTCCTGAGCGCCGCGCCACGCTACGCCCGCAGGCCGCGTCCACCGCATCTGGCGCGCCGAGCAGCAGCACCTCCTCCTTGGCGCGGGTGAGGGCCGTGTAGAGCACTTCGCGGGTGAGGGCCGGATGTTCGGCGGGAGGCAGGACGAGGGCCAGGGCCTTGAACTCGGAGCCCTGGGACTTGTGGACGGTCATGGCGTAGGCGTGATCGAGGCCGTCCTGGATGGAGGGCAGGGGGAAGGCCGCGAGGCCCTCGCCGCGGGGGAACAGCACCTCCAGGTGGGGCGTCCCGTTGCCGCGCCTGACGGGCATCACCAGGCCCTGGTCGCCGTTGAAGAGCCCGCGGCGCGGATCGTTGGCGCGCACCGCCACGGGTTCGCCCGCGAGGAAGCGCGGCTGCCACTCCAGCGTGTCGGCCGCCGCCTCCAGCGCGAGGGCGTGCAGGTGCTGGTTCATCGGATCCACACCGACGAGGTCCGCCCCCTCGTTCACAGGGCAGAGCAGGCGGAAGCCGTCGAAATGCGCCAGCAGGGCCCGGGCCCGCGCCAGATCCACCTCGGCCCAGCCCCCGGGGCCGAGCGCGAGGGGGCTCAGGACGCGGGCGCGCCAGGCCGCGGAGCCCTCGCCGTTCCAGATCCGCGCCTGCATCCAGTGCTCCAGGAAAGCGGCCATCCATCGGCGCTTCGGTGCCTGGGGCTCCACCAGCCACACGCCGCCCGAGGCTTCGTTCAGGGCCCCGCGACGGAGGCCGTCCTCGCCCCACAGCTCCGCATTCCTGGCGGGATCCTGGATGCGTTCCGCCTGCAGGAGGATGTGGCGCCCTTTCGGGTTGCGGGGATCCATGCGGTAGCTTTCGCGCAGGGTGACGGTGGCTTCGGGCAGGCCCGCCACCAGCTCGCGGAAGGCCGCGCCGGCATCCACCGAAGGCAGCTGGTGGGCGTCGCCCAGCAGCACGAGCTTCGCCTCAGGGGCGAGGGCCTCCAGCAGGCCTTCGAGGAGTTCGAGGCCGATCATCGAAGCCTCGTCCACGAGCACGAGGTCGGCGGGAAGCGGGTTGTCCGGGCCATGACGGAAGCCGCCCAGATCCGGGTGGTAGCCCAGGGCCCGGTGGAGGGTCATGGGCTCGGGGGCATTCTCGCGCAGCGCCAGGTCCAGGGCGTCGGGCGCGTGGAGGCCAGCCAGGCCCAGGCGGAGGGCCTCGCCCATGCGCTGGGCGGCCTTGCCCGTGGGCGCCGCGAGAAGGATGCGATCGAGGGCGATGGGCTGGGTCTGGCGTTGTATTGCCCGCAGCAGGGCGACGACGATGGAGGTCTTCCCCGTGCCCGGCCGCCCGGTGATGAGGCTGAGGGGCGCGTTCAGGGCCAGCGCGACGGCGCGGGCCTGTTCGGCGTTGAGGCGCACCGGATCCTCGATCACGCGCTCGCAGGGCGCTTCGCTGAGGCGCGTCGCGGAGAGCCGCGCCTTCACCGCGCGTGCGACGCGGGTTTCCGCGGCGCGCAGGCGCTGGGAGGACAGCCAGCGGCCTGCCGTGAACGAGGGGAGACCGCCCAGACGCTTTGCGTCCTCTGCGTCCCCCCTCGTGCTCCCCCACGCGGCGCCTGAGCCAAGCCCAGGCGCCGCGTCTGTGCGGATCAAGGGGCGATCCTGAAGCCCGATGAGAGAAGCCATGGCGGGGCCGTCGAGGGCCGCGCGCAGCGGCTCCCAGGGCCCCATGGCGCGGGCCAGGGGCTCGGGCCAGGCGGGATGATCCAGGTCCACGCGGCTGTGCCCTTCGCCTTCGGAGGTGAGCACGCCGAGCAGGATCCAGAAGGCGGCTTCTTCGGCTTCCGGCGCCAGGCGCGCGAGGCGGTGCGCCAGGGCGGCGAGGGCGGGATCGAGGCCGAGATCGCCGAGCACCTCGCGGGCCTGCTCTAGCCGCTCCTGCCAGGGGCGGGGGCCGAAGCAGCCGACGGGCGGGATCCAGCGGGGTTCAGGCATGGATCACCTCCACCTGGATCACCTTCGCGTGGACCTGCGCCAGGTTGCGCTTCCACCCCTGCACTTCGGCCCAGGTGGGCCGATGGAACCAGGTGCCCTTCCCGGGCAGGCCTCGAAGAAAGACGTAGAGGATGCCGCCGAAGCGGGCCGCGTAGGCGGCCTCGTCGCGGATGTCGAGGAAGGCGAGGCAGGCCAGGAGGTAGACCTGGGCCTGCAGGAGGTAGTGCCGCGACACCGTGTCCTGCAGCGTTTCCGGTTCGTAATCGGGCAGCAGGTTGCTCTTCCAATCCAGCAGGTAGACGCGGCCGTTGAGCTCGCAGAGCACGTCGATGGAACCCTTGAGCAGATCCTTGGCTTCGGGATGGGATTCGGCGTCGAGGAAGCGCGAAAAGAAATCCACCTCGCGCAGCAGGCGCTCCGCCTGGGACACGACCAGCGAACCCCCATCGGGCAGGGGCAGCTCCGAAGCCAGGCCCGCATGGACCACCTCGGCCACCCGCGGGGCGAGGTGGCGCGGCAGGCCGTGAAGGTCCAGCACCTCGCGGAGCTTGGTCTGCACCTCGGGGCGCTGGGACCAGGCGGCGAGCGGGCCCAGGGTGGCGGTGTCGACCCATTCCAGTAGCTCGTGCAGGGCCTGGCCCGTGGGCGTGCCCTTGGGCAGGTCGCCGGGCGAAGGCCGCAGACCGGGCTGGTCCTGATCGCCCCGCAGCGGGGCCTCGGCGGCCTCCAGGCGACTTTGGAGGGCTGTGAAGGACGTGGTCACGAAGGGCCGCGCGGACCGCGCCAGGGCCGCGTGATCGAGAGCCGCTTGCGCGGGGACGGCGGGCAGGACGAGGTCGTCGGGCAGCAGGGGCGCGGTCTCGCCCGGGTCGGCGCCGTCCAGCATCGAGACAGGCTCCCAGGCGAAGAGATCCTCCCGTTCGCCCTGCATCTCCACCAGGCGGCGGTTCAGCGCGTCGTAGGCGCAGCGGAGTTCCTTCAGGTCGCCCTTGCTGGTGCGCTGGGTGAAGGCGCAGAGGATCAGCTTGGCCTGGGCGCGGGTCAGACCGACGTAGAGCAGGCGCTCGTGCTCTTCGCGCGCCTCCTGCTTGGCCTTCGCCTCGATGGCCGCGGAGGTGGCACCCAGGCTGAGGCAGCGCTCGCCATCCCGATGGAAACGCTTCGGGCCCGTGGCGCGACCCTGGCCGAAGGCGAAGAGCGCGACGATGGGGGCCTCCAGGCCCTTGGCCGCGTGCAGGGTGAGCACCTGGACGGCGTTCCGGTCGCCCTCCAGGCGCTGCAGGTCCGCTTCTTCCGCGGAAGGTTTTTCCGCGCCGCGGCGCCAGCGTTGCAGCTGCCGGATGAGGTCTTCCAGGCGCATGCGGCGCCGGATGCTGAGGTCGGTGAGCGTTTCGGCGATGTGGCGGAAGTTCACGAGGGCGCGGTAGCCCGCTTCGGTGAGCAGCAGGCGGCGCGCGAGGCCGCTCTCTTCGAGCATGAGGTCGAGCAGGTCGCCGAAGCGCTGCTGCTGGGCGAGGGCGCCCCAGCGCAGCAGGCGCTGCAGGGCCGGATGCTCCTCGCTCATCGAAGGCAGGGCCTGCAGATCCTCCAGGTCGTAGCCGAAGAAGGCGCTGAGGAAGGCGCGCAGCTGCAGGGAACGATTGCGGGGATCCGCCACGGCCCGCAGCGCGTCCAGCCATTCCTCGGCCTCGCGGGTCTGGAACAAACCCTTCTGCTTGTAGAAGGCACAGGGGATGCCCTCGGCCCGGAGGGCCTTGGCCACCAGCTCGCCTTCGGAGGACTTGCCCACGAGGATCTGCACGTCGCCGTAGCCCAGAATCCTTTCCTGCCCGGGTTCTCCGAAGCGGATGTCGGAGGCTATGAGCGCGCGGACGCGCCGCGCCAGCTGCCGGGCCAGGCCCTTCCAGAGCCGCTGTCCGCCTTCCGAGCTGTCGAGCACCAGCACGTCCACGGGGCGGATGGGACAATCATTGTCCAAGGCCTGCAGATCCGGCCGGCCGCAGCCCACGGGATGGGGGTAGAGGGCCGCGTCACCGAAGAAACTGCCGGGCCCGTTCCCGCTGAGGATGTGGTTGTAGGCCGCGATGACCTGGGGGGTGGAGCGGAAATTCTGTTCGAGCCGTTTCGGCTCGGCGCCGCCGAGCAGCTCGCGGCAGGCCTGCTGGTAGGTGGGCAGGTCCCCGCCGCGAAATCCATAGATGGCCTGCTTGGGATCGCCAATGATCACGAGGCGGCGGTCCTCGCGGAGGAAGATCCGGCGGAAGACCTTCCACTGCAGCGGGTCCGTGTCCTGGAATTCGTCCACCAGGGCGATGTCGTAGCGCTGCCGCAGCCGCTGGGCGAGGGCTTCTCCGTCCGGCGCGTCGAGGGCCTCCACCACGCCGTGGATCATGCCCTGGAAGGTGAAGAGGCCTTCGGCTTGTTCCATGCGCCGCTGCGTCGCGCGGACCTCGCGCAGGAAGACGTGGGCCTGGAGGGCCTCGGGGCTGAGGCGCGACGAGCCCGCCCGGGCCAGCCAGGCCGACAGGGGACCGCACTTCCCGGCCACCTCATCCAGCCCGTCCATGGCCTTCCACAGAGAATCGAGGTTGGAGGTTTCGAAGGCCCTGGCGCGCTGCAGGTCGCTGGTGGCCTCCTGCAGGGCCTGGCGAAGGCGCTCGAGCCCGCGTCGGGCCGCGCCGATGGTGTTCCCGTTGACCTTCGCGACCTTCCAGGCGGCGGCGAGGGCTTCTTCTTCGGCGAACCAGCTCGGATCCAGATCCCCGATCCAGGCCTGCCAGGCCTCCAGGTGCGGCAGCAGTTCGCCGCCGTCCGCATGGACGCTCCAGAGATCCTCCTCCAGCCCTTCCATGGTGTGCCCGGCGGCGAGAGAGGCCGCGAGCATGGCCCGCTGGTCGGGATCCTGCGTGAAGACCCGGCTCAGGGCCTCGCGGAAGGCGCGGCCGAAGAGGGTGCGCTCGTCGATCAGCTCGCGGTCGAAGAGGGTGCGGCCTTCCAGGGCGGCCTCCTGGAGCACCTGGCGGCAGAAGCCGTGGATGGTGGAGACGGGCGCGCGTTCGAAGCCGCGCAGGGCCGTCGCCAGACGCTCGCGTGCCGCGTCGTCCACGATCCAGAAGGGGCCCGTCTCGTCGTCCCGGGTCTGATCGTGGACTTCTTGCAGGTAGCCGCGGATGCGCGTGCGCAGCTCCTGGGTGGCCTTGTCGGTGAAGGTGACGACGAGGATGCGGTCGATGGAGGATTCGCCGCGCAGGATCAGGTCGGCGACCAGGCGCTGCAGGGTGAAGGTCTTGCCGGTGCCCGCGCTAGCCTCGACGACCTCGTGCGCGGCGCGCAGATCGTCCAGGAGGGCGGGCTTGCTTACGCGCACGCTCACATCGCCTCCCAGGCGGACTGCAGCTCGAGGAAGGCGCCCAGGCGCTGGCGGCCCCGTCCAAGATCGTCGGCGGGCAGATCCTTCACGCGGGGCACGGGGCCGCGGAAGCTGCTGAGGCCGGGGCGGTCCGGATCCTCGGTCTGGTCCTGGATCCAGGCCTGCAGGTCGGGGATCTCCTTGGCGCCCAACAGGGCCTCGATGGGCAGGAGCCCGGGGGTGCCGCCGTGGAGGATCTCGCGGCACCAGGTTTCAATCTGAGCCCTGGCGTCTTCCGGCGCGAGGGCGGGCAGGGGCAGCCTCCAGGCGCTGTTGGAGCCGTCCTTTGGCGCGCAGTGCAGCCGCGCGGCGCGGGGTACGGCCTCACCCTGCGCGCAGAGGATCAGGTGCGAAAGCCAGGCGCGCAGGGCGGCCATCTTCCCCCGCTCCTTGGGGCCCGTCTTCGTGCTGTCACCGGTGGAGAGCAGAAGGAAGGTATCTTCGAGCAGGGGTTCGCTGAGGCCTTCGAGGTGCACGTCCGTGGCGCCCTGGGGGTGGTCGAGGTGGAGGACGAGGGCGGGCTGATCCTGGATCGGGATCCCTCGGGTTTCGCGGGGCTGACCCGAGCCGAAGCGATGCAGGACGACGCCGGACGTGTCGCCCGCCAGGGCCTCCCAGCGGTACAGGAGGGCCAGGTGGCGCTGGCTTTCACCTTCCCCCAGGGCGCCGATGGGGGCCTTGGCGCGAGCCTCGGCCTCCTCACGCAGCCGAGTGTAGATGGATTCGATATCGGCCCGCGTCGCTGCGTGGCGCCAGAAAGTCCCATGGAGCAGGTTCCACTGCGCCAGACCCTCGGAGTCGACGGGGAAGTCCTCCCGCTCGGCGGTGTCGTCCGCCTCGGCGACCTTCACGCCGAGGCGCAGTGCCACGCCGCCCTGGACGGGGCATTCCAGCCATCGGCGCAGCTCCTGGAGCGTGATGCGCAGGCGGCTGGGCGGGCGCGGCTCGGTTTCCATGAGCGGCCCGCAGCCGTCGAGGCGCTGCTCCAGGGCGGCACGCAGGGCGGGCCCGCCACCCATGGACGCGACGCGCCGGGGCAGGTCGCGCTGGCCGATCTGCCGACGAAGGTGGAGGCCCAGCCAGCGGGCCTCGGCCTCGGCGCGGGCCGCGGGGATGTGGCGGGACAGCACGGCTGGCGTCTCCGCCACCGCGCGTTGCGGATCCAGATCCGGAAACAGAGACAGGTCGTGCCGGTGCAGGGGCTGTTCGTGACCGGCCACCTGGCGCCACAGCTCGGGGCCTAGGGCTTCCTGCAGGTCCAGCAGCAGCGGCGAGGGCGCGCAGGCATCCCCCGTGGTGGCTGTGCGGCTGGGATAGGTGCAGACCAGGTGCTGACGCGCGCAGAGCAGGGCCTCCAGAAAAAGCTGACGCTCCTGCTCGGGGCGCGACACGTCGCCCTCCCGCCGTGGGCTGGAAGCCACGAGGTCGAGGGGATCGGGCCGCTCGGTGCCGGGGAAGAGGCCTTCGCCGAGGCCCATGAGGAACAGCGCCTTGAAGGGAATGGCGCGCAGCGGGGTGTAGCAGCTCACCTGCACGCCTCGCCCTGGTGGCAGGGCGTTGTCGGAGAGCAGGCTTTCCATGGCGGACTTCAGGAGGGGGCGCGCGGCCTGGAAATCCAGCTCCACGGCCGCGAGGCCTTCCACCTGGGCCTGACTGAAGGTCTGCAGGGCGGCGCGGACCTTCTGGAAGGCTTCGGCCTCGGGTTCCGAAGCCTCCTCCGGATCGGGGCCCAGGTAGGTGCGCAGAAAGAGATCCACCCGCGCCTGCCACGCCTTCAGTGTGAAGCGGCCCTGGGCGAGCCCCCGCAGATCCTCCGCCAGCGGACCGAGCAGGGCCAGCAGGGCGGGCGATTCGGGGCGGCCCACGGGACGGCCCATGTGAAGGCCCATGTGAAGACCGTTGGATCCGAGGGCTTCGACGGGCGCGTCGTCCTTCATGAAGCGCCCGAGCGCCAGCCGCGTCAGGCCTTCGTTCCAGGTCCAGCGTCCGCCCTCCAGGTAGGTGCCTTCGGTTTCAGAGGCATCCAGCCTGGCCACGATACCGGCTTGATCGCAGAGGGGCCCCCAGATTTCCGGAGCGACGCCCAGGCGCGCCTCGATGAAGGGATGGCTGACGGCCTGCAGCAGTCCGGCCCGCGTGAGCTCGCCCCCGGCCAGGTCGAGCAGCAGGCCGCAGGCCTCCACGAGTTCGCGCAGCATCCGAGAAGCGCCAAAGGCCCGCGCCCAGGGGATGTGGTGGGCATCGCGGAAGGCCGCCCCCAGGTGCGCTTCGTAGGCTTCCTGTTGGGAGGCCGGTACGAGCACGCCGATGTCGCCGAAATGGAGGTCGCCCTCGGACTGTTCCACCAGATCCCAGACCAGGTTGGCCACGGTCTCGGCCTCGCGCCGCGGCGAGGGGCAGGGCAGCACCCGCAGGGACGTGTCGTCCTCGAGGCATTCCGCGGAAGGCGCGGCTTCGGGCTTCAGGATCCGCCGCTGCAGGAAGGCCAGCCGCGTGGGGTCTTCGGGAACCTCGAAGCGGCCCACGAAGTCGCCCTGGGCCAGGCCCGCCAGCAGTCTCAGTTGTTCGCGGGCCGGGCGCGCCCAGCGCTGGAGGATCACCTCGCCGCGATCCTGCAGGAGCGAGAAGGGATCCTCTCCTTCGGGCGGCGTGTCGACATCTGTGCTCGGGGCGGGGCGCTGCCGGGGATCCAGATCCCAGGGCTCCTCGCAGGGGTTGACGAGGTAGAGATGCACGGCGCTGCGCGCGCCCACCTTGGCGAGGGCGTGGTGGTAGACGGGCGCCATGTGGCTCATGCCGAAGAGGAAGACGGCCTCGGGGAAGGGCGCCGTCCCGAAGGCGGGATCGTCGATCCAGTCCATGAGGGGCAGGGGCGGTTCGGCCAGACCCTTCCAGACCCGGCGCAGGCGGCGCCAGAGGGCCCGCTGCCAGGCCTCCACCGCGGGCGGCTCCGCACCCCGGGCGCCGAGGCCGCGATCCCAGGCGCGGATCCAATCGGGCCGCTGCAGGAGGAGGCGCTCGTACTGCTGGGCCAGGCGCTGGCCGAGCTGGACGGCCTTGAGATCTTCCGGGGCGCCCTCCAGGTAGCGGACCAGGGGCTGAAGGCTGCTGTCCTGGCGGGTCTCGGGATCCTGGAGGATGGCCAGGATGGAGCCGAAGAGCGTGGCGCGGTCCAGCAATCGCCGCGTGGCGTGCTGCTTCCAGAACCCCTCGAGGTAGCGGAACTGCAGGTTGGCCACGGCGCCGAAGGCTTCGGCGAAGGCGGCCCGCAGGTAATCCTTCACGTTCGGATTGGGCACGACGAGGGTGGCGGGCTTCCAGGCGCCTTCGTCGCCGCGGAACAAGGCCAGGTCCAGCGCCAGCTGGGCCGCGAGACGCTCGACCTGGTTGGCGTAGAAGACGTGGAGTCCTCGGGAGGGGGCGGACATGACTCCACTCTAAAGGAGGCGGATGGACAATGGCTGACGCATGGATGCGATCGGCCTTCTTCGCCCTGAGTTCAGCCCTCCAGGCCCTCGAAGAGACCGGGCTCGGAGACCTGTGCGGGGTCGGGAGCGTGGGCCCGGTACTCGTCGGCCCTGATCAGCGAACCGGCGCGAATGCCCAGGAGGCGCAGCTTGCGGTCGAAGGTGACGCGCTTCAGGCTGCTGCGGGCGGCCTCGAGGAGGGCGGCGCCGTCGGCGACGGGCAGGGCCAGGGCGTGGTCGCGGGTGACGGTGGAGAAATCCTCGAAGCGCAGCTTGATGCCGACGCTGCGGGCCAGGTAGCCCTTGCGGACGAGATCCTGCGCCAGGCGCTCGCAGAGGTCGATGAGGATGCGGGAGAGGATTTCGCGGTCCTGTCGCGCGTGCAGGTCGCGTTCGAAGGTGGTCTCCCGGCTGATGGATTTGGGTTCGCGGAAGATGGTGATGGGACGCTCGTCGTGCCCTTGTGCCACCTCCGAAAGCCAGGCCCCGTACCTCGGCCCGAACTGCGCGTTCAGCAACTCGGGATCAGCCTTTGCCAGATCGCCGATGCGGCGGATGCCGAGCGCCTCCAGTTTCACGGTGGCCTTGGGCCCGATGCCGTTGATGGCCGAGCAGGGCAGGGGCCAGATCCGCGTCGGCACGTCCTCCAGGCCGAGGATGGTGAGGCCGTCGGGTTTCTGCAGTTCGGAGGCCATCTTCGAGAGCAGCTTGTTGGGCGTGATGCCGATGGAACAGGTGAGGCCCGTGGCCTGCTTCACCGCCGCCTTCAGGCGCAGCCCGAGGTCGTGCGAGGCCTCGGGCAGGTCCGTGAGGTCGATGTAGATCTCATCGATGCCGCGGTCTTCGATGGCCGGCGCGATCTCGGCCACGGCGGCCTTGAAGGCCCGGGACACGCGGCCGTAGGCCTCGTGGTGGGTGGGCAGCAGGATGGCCTCCGGCGCCAGCGCGGCGGCCTTCATGAGGCCCATGCCCGAGCGCACGCCGAAGACGCGGGCCTCGTAGGTGGCCGTCGTGACGACGCCGCGGCCCGCGTAGGTCTTCAGCCGCTGATGCCCTTCGGCGCCCGGCGCCGCGCGCCTTCCCCCGATGACGACGGGTAGTCCGCGAAGTTCGGGGTGTTCGAGCAGCTCCACCGAGGCGAAGAAGGCGTCCATGTCCAGGTGCGCGATGCGCCGCGGCGGGCTGGGTGGAAGGGCGGGATCGGAGGACATGACGGTGGCCAGTATGACGAATCAAGGACGGAATCATCTGCCATGACCCGGGGGGACCGTCCGGACCCTGCACGCCCTCTGCGTCCCCCCTCGTGCTCCCCCACCTGATGCCTGGGCCGAGCCCAGGCATCAGGTCCTGGATCCTCGTCACGCCCATCCCGTGTACATTCCAAGGCAAGGAGCCGAACGCCATGTCGCTTTCCAAGTGGGCCATCGACTACGTGAACCTGGTGCTGGCGGTGGGCCGCCACGATGCCAATTTTGTGGACGCCTACTATGGGCCCGCGGATCTGAAGGCGGCCGCCGATGCCGGCGAGCCGCGTCCGCTGGGTGAATTGAAGGCCGAGGCGGGGCGGCTGCTGGCGGGCATCGCGGCGGCGGAGGTGCCGGCGGTGGAAACCGTCCGGCGTGACTACCTGCTCGGTCAGCTCGGCGCCGTGGATGCGCGCCTCGCTCACCTGGCGGGCCACCCCTTCAGCTTCGATGACGAGGCCGAGGCGCTCTACCAGGTCCGTCCCGCCCACGTGCCTGAAACCACCCTGCAGGAGGCCCTGGGGCGGCTGGACGCCATCCTCCAGGGCTCCGGCTCCGTGCAGGACCGCTACCAGCGCCTGCGGGAGCGCATCCTCGTGCCGGTGGATCGCGTGGACGCGGTCTTCCAGGCGGCCATCACGGAGGCCCGCGAGCGCACGCGGCGCCGCGCCACCCTGCCCGACCCCGACCTCTTCCGCGTGGAATACGTGAAGGACAAGCCCTGGTCGGCCTACAACTGGTACCAGGGCGGCGGGAACTCGGTGATCCAGGTGAACCTGGACCTGCCGCTGTCCATCGACCGGGCCCTGGATCTGGCGGCCCACGAAGGCTATCCGGGCCACCACGTCTACAACGCACTGCTGGAACAGCGCTACGCCCAAGGACGAGGCTGGGTGGAATTCACGGTCTACCCGCTGTTCTCGCCCCAGTCCCTCATCGCCGAAGGCACCGCCAACTTCGGCATCGAGGTGGCCTTCCCGGGCCAGGAGCGCCTGGCCTTCGAGCGCGACGTGCTGTTCCCGCTCGCGGGTCTGGATCCCCGTGACGCCGAATCCTGGGCGCGGGTGCAGGCCGAGATGAAGGTGCTGGCCTTCGCCGACAACGAGGCCGCCCGCGGCTACCTGGACGGGCGGCTCGACCGAGCCCAGGCCGAGGCCTTCCTCGTGAAATATTCCCTGCGCACCGAAGCCCAGGCCGCGCAGCGCCTGCGTTTCATCGACGCCTACCGCAGCTACGTCATCAACTACAACCTGGGCGAGCAGCTCGTGCGGGACTGGGTGATCAAGCAGGGCGGCACCGTCGAGAATCCCGCCCGCCGCTGGGAAGTCTTCGTCGATCTCATCTCCAGCCCGCGGCTGCCGAAGGCGCTGGGGCTGTAGGCATCCAAGGCGACACCTCTTTCCTGCCGGAGTCCGCATGATTCCCCGCCTGCTCGGCTTTCTCCTGCTGGCCCTTCCTCTGGCGGCGCAGTCGCGCGTCGCCATCGAGACCGAGCTCGGCACCCTGGAAATTCTGCTGGAGGATGCCAAGGCGCCGCGGACCGTGGCGAACTTCCTGCGCTACGTGGATGCGGGGGCTTACAAGGAGGGGCGCTTCCACCGCACCGTGAGGCCAGACAACCAGCCCCAGAACAAGGTGAAGATCGAGGTGATCCAGGGCGGCGCGGCGCGCGAGGACCGGGACTTCCCGCCCATTCCGCTGGAGCGCACCCGCGACACGGGCCTGAAGCACGTGGACGGTACCCTCTCCATGGCCCGGGACACGCCGGACAGCGCCACCAGCGATTTCTTTATCTGCGTGGGCGACCAGCCGGAGCTGGATTTCGGTGGCCGGCGCAACCCGGATGGGCAGGGCTTCGCGGCCTTCGGGCGCGTGGTGAAGGGGATGGAGGTGGTGCGGAAGATTCAGGCCCGCCCCGCGAAGGCCCAGGCCCTCACGCCGCCGGTGAAGATCCTGGCCGTGCGGCGGCTGCCGGCGGGGTCCTGATCCCATGCTCGAAGGCGGACGCTGAACCAGGCCTCAACCTTCGCCGGGTTCAGCACCTCCAATCATGAGGAGGCCCGGCCTCCCAAGCCCTTGTCTTCTTCTCGGAGTCACAGCCATGAAAGCCGATCGTTCCATGATCCTCATCGCCGCGCTGGGGCTGCTCAGCACGGCCTGCGTGGTGACGCCGCGCGGCCGGGTGGCCGTGATCGCGCCGGTTCCCGTGGTCCGCTACACCTATGTCGAGCGCGAACCCCCGCCGGTGCGCTACGAGCGGGTTTCCGAACCGCCCTCGCGGGACCACTACTGGGTGGCGGGCCACTGGAGCTGGGAGGGCCGCGGCTATGTCTGGGTGCCCGGCTACTATCACGTGAGGCCGCGCCCCAGCGTCGTCTGGGAGGACGGCCACTGGGAACGGCACGAGCGCGGATGGTACTGGATCGAGGGCCACTGGCGCTGAGCGCCCGAAGACCGAAGGCTCAGAGCGTCAGGTTCACGGTGGCCGTCGCCCCGGCGGTGACCGTGGCGGGCTGGACCGTGGAGGACGTGATCGTGGTCGTGCCATCCAGGTTCAAGGTGGCGCGCAGGGCCTGAAGGCTGTACGAACCCGCCGGCAAGGAGGTGAAGCCGTAGGTTTCCGTAGAAGTCCCCGCGGTGGCCATGCCGCTGCGCAGAATGAAGGTGTGGTTGCCGCTGGACGTGCTCAGGGACTGGAAAAGGCGGACCTGATCGCTCTGGCTGCTCGTGGCGAGAGGGGTCAGGTTTCCGGACACGCCTCCGACGGCCGTGTCGGCGGTGAACGCGGCGCTGTAGGTGAAGACCGGCGTCGCGGCGCTCAGCGCAAAGCCGTCGCTGGCCTTGGCGTCGTAGACCGTGAGGGTGGTGGATCCGAGCACGGGCTGGCTGACCACGTAGTAGGTCGAGCCCACGGGCAGAAGATCCAGCGTGTAGGCGCCGGTCGCGTCGGTGGTGGTGGTGCGGGCGAGGAAGGCGTTGCCCGAGCCGTCGAACCCTTCGGCGTAGACCGTCGCGCCGGCCAGGGGCGCGCCTCCGGCCGCATCGGTCAGCACGCCGTGGATGGATCCGGTGACGAGCTTATCGAAGGCCCAGATGGTGGGGCGGAGGATGTACTGGCCCGAGGCACCGGCCATGATGACCTGGATGGAATGGGCGGCGTCGAAGTCGATCCACACATCCTTCGTGGTGCCCGCGGCCACGTCGAAGTTCACGATGAGCTTGATGCCGCTTTCCATGCCCGAGGGCACCTTCAGGGGCTGCACGGTGCCATCCGACAGCTTGACGGTGTTGCCCGAACCGAGGATCAGCCGCATCTGCCCGTACTGGCCCGCGGGCAGGGTGGCACCCGAGATCAGCGTCTCGTCCACGCCGCCCACGAGGTTCAGCAGGTTCACGGTCCTGTTCGGAGTGCCGAGGGTGGTCCAGGTCCCGGCACTGTTGATTTCCACCTTCTGGATGTTGACATTGACCTCCTGGAAGCCCGCGATGGGGCCGTCGACGAGGTGCACGTTCATGGTGGCCGAAGTCCCCATACCGGACGTCCGGCTGCTTCCGGATCCGCCGCAACCGAGGAATAAGGCCAGGCCCAGACCACTGACCAGCGCGAAAGATCGATGCATCCGAAACATATCCACCTCCTTCTCCCCATCCAGGGAATGGGCTTTGAGGCCGTCATCATGGGCTCCTCAAATGAAAAACGCCACGAAATATTTTTATGTAAGATGAATGAAATATTGATATAGATCATTCGGACTACCGTGAGCTGAACCCACAGAGGTACATGGGCAGGCCCCCGGACGGGGGCCTGTCGCATCGGATCGCGGCGGTCTACTGGACGTCGATCGCCTGCTTGAAGCTGGTGGCGCCGTCGGAGAAGTCCACCTCCAGGCGCCGGCTCTGGGTGGGCAGGTCGATGGCGCCGCCGCGGGCGAAGGCGATGACCTGGCCCTTGTCATTGCGGATCATCGCCATCGGGTACTTGGTGGCGTCCCAGGTGAAGCGGACACCGCCTTCCTTGAGGGTGAAGGCGTTGGCGGCCGCACTGGAGGCGCTGGCGCCTGAAGCAAGGGCCTCCTGAGCCGTGGCGCCCTTCGGGACCTCACGGGCGGCGAGGGTTTCCCCGTTGCGCGTGACGCGGAGGCCCGACAGCGCGGGAAGGGCGGGGTTTCCGTTCGTGGCGCCGGTGGCACCTGCCTTGGAGGCGGTCAGGGGCACGGCGAGGGCGAAGCCCATGGACCTTCCACCGTTTTCGCAGCTGGGCTTGGGCTCGAACTTGGCCTGCCCGATGACGCCGCCCGCGGCGTCCAGCAGTTCCACCTTGTAGGTGGCACCCTTCTCGGGCGCGGTGGGCATCGTCTGGAGGCTGAACCCGGGGTTGAGGGTCATCACGCCATCGGTCATCGTGCCCCAGACCAGGAGGCAATCCTGCGCCGCCGCACCGGGAGCCGGTGTACTGATCGTGGGATCCTGGCCGCTGAGGCGGTAGTCCAGGACCTTCTTGTAGCAGTAGTCGGAGACCCAGGTGTAGCCGCAGTAGGCCATGACGTCGGCCGTGTTGGACGGATCGTAGTTCACGGGCTGGCCGGCCTGGGCCCAGAGGTCGTAGCCGGGGACGCCGATGCTTCCATCCGCATACGGGTAGTCGGGATCGGGGCTTCCGGCGCCGCCGCAGGGGCTGTGGCGCCGGCTGAGGCTATGGCCGAGCTCGTGGTCCACGGTGCCCGCCAGGTAGTTGAAGGTGGATCCGCCGGGGCGGTAGTCCCAGTCGGTGCCCATGGCCACCGGGCTGGCGAGGAAGGCCATGCCCGTGCCGCCGGACCAGAACCAGGGGTCGATGATGCCGTAGTAGTAGCGCTCGGGGTGCTTCTCGGCCACGCGGAGGGCGAGGAGTTCGGTGAGCACCTGCTCCCAGGTGCCGGACTCATAGTTGGCGCCGGGATCGGCGGCGGACACGAACACATCGTGGGACTGCACGTCCAGGGCGTCGGGCAGGGGCCAGACGCGACTGATGCCCGTCGTGTAGTCGGCCAGGCTGTGGTTGACCTGGGTGTCGCCCAGGATGCCGGTGTAGGTCTTGCCATCGGCCTTGTGGGTGTATTGCACGGGCACGAAGTAGGCCGAGAAGGTCTTGGTATCCTTCGGCGCCAGCGCCAGGGGCTGCCCATCCGCGGGCCAGGTGCGGTGGCCGGGATCCACGGCGGGGATGCTGCCGGAAGGATCCAGGGTCACGAGGAGGGTCGTGTCGGCCGCCATGAGGTTGGCGGGGACTCGCAGGTTCCAGGTGGCGTTCACATCCGCGAAGTCCACGGTCTCGGGAACGTCCCACTGGGGCGCGTCCACCACCTGCTCCAGCAGCAGGTTGCCCTTGCCGTCCTTCAGGGTGAACTTCACCTGGGGCTTCAGGCTGTTGGTGCCGTTGGCGCGCACCACGGCCCGCAGCAGGGTGGAGCGGTTCTGCACGAGGGGCACGTCGCCCTGGGGGTTCTGGGTGCCCTGGCTGAGAATGACCTCGTCGAGGAACACGGAGACGGGGCTGGCGGCCGCATCGACGGTGAAGGTGCCGCCGTTGGCCTGGCCCGCGGAGCTGTGGTTGAAGAAGCGGACCTGGCCCGTGGTGGCGCCGGAAGGGATCCACATCCGCAGCTGGTTGGGGCTGTCCACCCGGAAGGGCACCGACAGGTTGCCCAGCAGGATGAGGGTCGTGTGATCCAGATACTTACCCTCCACCACGACCAGGGTGCCGACGGGGCCGCGGGACGGCAGCAGGTTCGTCGGTGTGGGCGTGTGCTCCAGGGCCGTGAAGTTCGTCGGGCTGGTGATGGAGCCCGAAGGCAGCTGCACGCTGATGGGGCCGGAGGTGGCCGTGGCAGGCACGGCCACCGTGATGAGCGAGGGGCCCACCAGCGTCCAGTTCGGCGCAGGCACACCGTTGATGGAAACGCCCGTGGCGCCGGTGAAGTTGGATCCGAAGATGTTCACGGTCGTTTCGCCGGCGATGCCGCTGCTCGGGCTGATGGCCTGGATCGCCGGAAGGGCCGAGGGGCCCGTTCCCGTGTAGACCATTTCCACATCCTCGATGAACCAGGAGGTGGCATCGGCGGCGGTGGCGAGGGTGCTCTTGTGCTCCTGGCTTTCCAGGGACAGGCGCACCAACTTGCCCTTGAAGGGCGTCATGTCCAGCGTGACGAGGGTCCAGGTGTGGTAGCCATCCTGGCATCCGATGGTCTTGAGCTCGCCACCGTCCAGGGGGGCCTGGGTCAGGGGATCCAGGACCCGGACTTTGAACTGGTCCTTGCCGGCCGCATCGTCGGTGCTGACCTGCAGCCAGAAGCGCAGCTCCGCGGTCTTCACCGAGTTGGGGATCAGGACTTCCTGGGCGAGGAAATCCACCTTGTCGCCGCCGAATCCGCCGACCCAGCCTTCCCAGTGGCCGGAGCGGGCGGGAGGCAGGCTGCCGCCGTAGGGGCCGAAGAAGTCATAGCTGTTCCAGGAGGGTTCCCAGCCCAGCGAACCGGCCTCGAAGGACGAATTGGTGAGGAGGTTGCCGTCGGCCAGCACCAGGTTCTGGGGGCTGGTGGCCGCGGAGGTTCCCGACGTGAGGACGATGGGACCCGCGGCGGTGGCGCCCGCGGGCACGAGGGCCACCACGTGGGTGGCATCCTGCACCTTCACCTCCGTCGAGGCGATGCCGTTGAAGGTGACCTGGGGACGGCCCATGAAATTGCTGCCCGTGAGGGTCACGTAGGTCTGGCCCGGGACAGCGCTGGCGGGATCGATGCGCGTGATGGCGGGGTTCGTGGCACCCACCAGGTAGAGCCGGGCATCGTCGAAGTAGTACTTCACCTGCTTGGCATTGGCTTCCAGGCTGACGGTGACCGTCTGTCCCGCGAAGGCCGACAGATCGACCTCATAGGGCCACCAGGTGCGCTCGTGGCCGCCATCCCCATTCACGGTGAGCAGGGCGCCGTTGGGCAGGAGGTTGCCGGCCCCATCCCGGATGACCACGGAGAGGGCATCCGTCGGCGTGGCGGCCCAGGCCGAGTCGGCGGCCATCCAGAAGCTGAAGCGGGCGGCCGTGGCGCTGGCGGGAATGGTCACGCTCTGGGCCAGGGTGCTGGTGCCCCCGATGGCGGCCTCGCCTGAGCCGGTGCGCGGCTGAACCTGGGCGGGGCGGGGCGATTTGCTGGCCGGATTGTAGGTGAAGATGACGTCCTTGGCGGCGGTCCAGCCCTGGGTGCCGGCCTCGAAGCCGCCGTTCACCAGGATGTCGCCGATGCAGGGCGTGACGGTGAAGGTACCGGCCGCGACGTTTCCATGGCTGGTGGTGACGGTCACGGTGCCGGACGTGGCGCCGACCGGCACGGTGGCCAGGAGCTCGTCCTCGCCGATGAGGCTCCAGTCCGTGCAGGCCACGCCGTTGAAGTCCACGCGGGTGGTGCTGTAGAGCTTGGAGCCCTTGATGTGCACCACCGTCTGGCCCGCCAATCCGGAGGCCGGAAGCAGAGACGTCACGGCGGGAGGAATGGCCAGCGAGGCGCCCTCCACGTAGACCTTCACATCATCGAAGACCCAGCTGGTCTGCTTGTCCCCCACTTCCACACTGGCGAAACGCAGGATGACCTTCTTCCCCTTCCAGGGCGTGAGGTCGACCATTTCATAGGCCCAGTCGCCGGGGCCGGAAAGGCAGTCGATGGTTTGGGCGGTGCCCAGGAGCGTGGTGCCATCCGCGGCGTCCAGGATCTGGATCTGGAAGGTGTCCCGGGCCGTGGTTTCATCCGTGGTACGGCCCAGCCAGTAGGTAAGAGTGGCGCGCGTCGTCCCGGCGGGAATGTCCAGCGTCTGATCCATCGTGTCGACGAAGTCAGTGCCCATGCCGCCCACGTAGCCATAGCAGAGCCCGCTGTGCGCGTCGGCCAGGGGAGAATTGGTGTAGGTCTTGGCGTTGAATACATAGTCCGCGGGAGTCCAGGCCTGGGCCCCCGTTTCCATGTCGCCGTTGACGATGAGGTTGGCCACGGGCTGGGCCACCTCGAAGGGCGCCGTGGTGCCGATGCCGTGGTCGGTGGTGAGCGTGATGGGACCGCTGGTGGCGCCGGCGGGGATCTGGACGACGAGCCCGTTGGATCCATTGGTCACATTCTTCGCGAGCGTGCCGTTGAAGCTGACGCTCTTCACACCGAACAAATTGGTCCCGCTCAGCGTGACGAAAGTCTCGCCGGCGAAACCGAAGGCGGGCGTGATGCTGGTGGCGGTGGGAAGCACGGCCGAGGCTGCGCCCGTCACGTAGAGGCCCGCGTCGTCGATGAACCAGTAGGTGGGCCGGTCGCCCACTTCGATGGAGGTGAAGCGGATGCGCACCTGCTGGCCGGCGTACTTGCTGAGGTCCAGGGAATACTGGGTCCAACCGAGGGGGCCGTTCTGGCAGGTGAGCTTCTGCTCGGTGCCGAGGATCGCGCCGCTGACGGGATCTTCGATGCGCACCTCGTAGGTGTCGCGCGCCGTATCCTCGAAGGTGCCCATGATGAGCCAGTAGCTGAGGGTGGCCTGGACGCCTGCCGGAATACTCACCACCTGGCTGGTCCAGTCCGTGGCGTCCTTGCCGTAATAGCCGAGGTAGCCGTAGGCCAGTCCGCTGTGGGGCGACGGCACGTAGTAGTTGATGCCCGATCTGAGGAAGACGTTCTGATCCCAGCCGACGGGGCCCTGCTCGAAATCGCCGTTGAGCAGCAGATTGGCCACGGGTGTGCTGACATTGAAGGACCCGGTGCTGGCCGCCGGACCATGGGTGGTGGTCACGGTGATGGGGCCAGAGGTCGCGCCCGCGGGGACGAGCGCGCGCACGGTGGAAGCGTCCACCTGCTGGATTTGAGTGGCGGAGGTACCGTTGAATTGCACCCCCGTGGTGCCGATGAGGTTGGTCCCGCTCAGGGTCACCCAGGTGATGCCGGGGAAGCCCGCGGCCGGGGCGAAGCCTGAGACGGCGGGCGGGCGCGAGGTGGCGGGGAAACTGACATTCAATGTCACATCGTCGATCCACCAGGAGGATCCGTCAGCGACGTTCGGTGTCGAATCCGTCTGCAGGCTTTCGAAATAGACCTGGATGGTCTGCCCCTTGAACGCCGAGAGGTCGAAGGTGAAGTTCGTCCAATCCTGGCTGGCTGTCCCACTGTCCCAGGTCTTCAAAAGGCTGATGAGCGCACCGTTGGCATCCCTGATCTTGAGGTTGAGGGTGTCCGCGGGGCCCTGCTCCAGGGTTTCCAGCGCCAGCCACAGCGACAGCTGGGCGTCGGTGACGTCGGTGGGGATGGTCACGGTCTGGAAGAGGGTCTGGGTGCCCGTCTCTCCCGCGAGGTGGCCGTAGAAATGCCCGCTGCGCGGGCTCGTTCCGTACTTGCCCTGGAAGGCGTCGATCACGGCCCCCGCGGTTCCCTGCCAGGCCGTAAAGCCCTGCTCGAAGTCAGGGTTCAGGAGGAGCTGCCCGCTCATCAGGTGGAAGTCGTCGGCGCTGCTCGCGGGGCCGCCGGCTGAAGTCAAGGTGATTTTCCCGGTCTGTGCGGCCGCGGGCACCACCACATCGAGGGTGTTCGGGGTCCGCGCCGTGAAAGTGGTGGCTGCAACACCGCCGATCTTGATGCCGCTGACCCCGCTGAGGTAGGAACCCGTGATGCGGATGGTGTCGCCGGGCAGGCCGGAGGTGGGCGAGAAGGTTTCGATCCAGGGCGAGGCGCTGGGCAGGTTTACCTGGAAGGCCTGGGAGGACTGGGCGGTTCCGTGGGGCGTCTGAAGGGTCAGGGCACCGGTGGAAGCGCCGACGGGGACCGCCGCCGTGATCTGCGTGTCGGACACGACGACGAAACTGGCCGCGGCAAGCCCGTTGAAGCTGACGGCCGTGGTGCCGGTGAGACCCGTGCCCGTGAGGGTGACCGTGTCGCCCTCCCATCCGGCGGCGGGGGCGAAGCTGGTCAGGGCCACATGGCGCACCTGGAAGGGCGAACCCGAGGTGGTGGTTCCATGGGGCGTTTGGACAGTCACTGTCCCGCTGGTGGCGCCGACGGGGACCATGGCCTTGATCTGCGTGTCGGACGCGACCTGGAAGCTGGCAGCGGCCGTCCCGTTGAAGGCGACAGATGTGGCGCCGGTGAATCCGGTTCCGGTCAGGGTGATGGTGTCACCTTCCCAGCCCGTGGCAGGTGCGACATCGGCCAGAGTCAGCTGGAGCATCTGGAAAGACTGGGTCGAGGTCGCGGAGCCGCCGGGTGTCTGGATGCGAATCGGTCCCGAGGTGGCGCCCTTGGGCACGGTGGCCGTGGCGCTCGTATCCGAGAGCACCTTCAGGTCCGTCGCGGCCAGGCCGTTGATGGTGATGGAGGTGGCGCCCGTGAAGGCGTGGCCGCTGAGGGTAACCGT
Source organism: Geothrix limicola (assembly GCF_030268085.1). Classification (GTDB taxonomy): domain Bacteria; phylum Acidobacteriota; class Holophagae; order Holophagales; family Holophagaceae; genus Geothrix; species Geothrix limicola. Next base: position 167,922 of record NZ_BSDE01000002.1, on the reverse strand, counting down.
GTCGCCTTCCCAGCCGGAGGCGGGGGAGAAGCCGGTGAGGGTGGGGGCTGGTTTGCTGGGATCCGACTTGCCGCCGCCGCAGCCCACGCTGAGGCTGCCGACCAGGGTGAGCGCGACCGCGCCGAGGCCGAAAGTGTGTTTTGGTTGCATGGAAACCTCTGGTGGATGGGTGTCTGAGAAAAGTCTGTGAACTCTAGCAGAAATCTGATACATCAAATTCCCCAAAACAACGCTGCAAGGGATCAGATGGCTCCAGAAAAGGGGTGGGCTCGGTCCAAACACCGGTCCAATGGATTTGGACCTGTGAAAAAAAAGAAAAAGAAATAATTTGGATCGCCCTTTTGGGCGGGGAGGGGCGGACGGAGGTCCCCGTGAGAGGGCGGGGGCGATTCCGGCCACCCGCGCGAGTGCCCATGGAGTGTCGGATCGGCACGCCGACCGTCGGGCGGCTCATTTGCCAGCTCTGATCACATACGTGCGTTGGGGTTTTGGGTCGCGATGATGGCAAGCGCCCAAAACTTTAATTTTGAATGGCGTCTATCTGCAGGACCTTGAAGGGCTTGTGAAACTTGTAATTGGGTAAAAAAAGAGTCGAAAATTTGCTTGCCGAAGTGTGTTCAAAATGTAATATTTCAGATACTGAATACGCACCTTGACAGCCTGGACAGGTGAGAGCCGGCTCGACCTGTCCTTGGAAAGACTCCCGGCTCCCGATTGTGTGACGCGCTCTCGCGTCCCCCGGCTTTGCCCATCCGTCGTTCTGAGGAGGCCTTATGACCCATGTGACCCGCCCCAAGGGCATCACCAAGCTTGCCTTGATGCTCGCAGCTCTCTCCTCCCTGCCGATGGCGGGGCAGGGGGCATTTCCGCCAGCCACGCCCACGAGCGACCTGACGCTGAATTCGGCCAATGCGGATCTCGTGTCCTCGTTCAACCGGGCCAAGACCTGGGCCCTGAAGCTGGTGGTGACCAACGGCTACGTGGCCCACGATGAGGAACCGCAGCATCGCGTGGATTTCCGCTATGACGGTTCGGGTTCGGTGACGTCGAATGCGGTCACGCTGACGGTGACGGCAGGGGCGGGGGGAAGCTCGACGCCTTCCTCGACGCCGGCCGCACGTCAGGTCATGCCCTTCCAGGCACCGGTGATCACGGCCCAGCCGAGTTCCCAGATGGTGGCGCCGGGCCAGCGGGCGACCTTCACCGTGGGTGCCACGGGAAGCAATCTGACCTATCAGTGGAAGAAAAATGGCCAGGCCATCTTTGGCGCCTTCGGAGCGACCTATACGACACCCCCGGTGACGGCCGCCGATAACGGCGCGGTCTACACCGTGGTTGTGACGGCGGTGGGACTGGATTCCAACTACGTCCTGCTCACTGGAACCCAGATTCCCGTCACGGACCCCCTGGATGGCACCAGTGGCTTCATGGCCTCGGCGCCGCTGGCGGCCTACTGGGGCACGTATGCGCCTGCCTCGACCTTCATGAATAATCCGTCTCGCGGCCGTGAATGTTTCTGCTCCCGCGACATCTCGCACTCCACGGCGGGCGCGCACCTGCTGGGCCTGGATAAAGAAAACTTCACGATGATGTACTGGTACGCCGCTGGCGCGAATGCGAATGGCGCAACGCCGGGAGCTGGCGGTTACGGCAACATCGGCTGGCCCAAGTGGTCGTACAGCTTCTACGGTGATCCCTTCTACATGGATTCCGATTGGCGCGAGCTGGCGATGCCCTTCGACGTGGCCTCGCGGATGTGGAACCTCTTCCGTTGGACGGGAGACAGCCGCTACCTGAATGACCCCGAAATCCGGAAGTACCAGCTGGGCCTGCACACGTCCTTCGCGCAACTGGCGGATGCGGATAAGACCGAAGCGGAGAAGAGTGTCGGGAAGACGTTCAACGACCTTCAGGATCAGAACGGCAATGGCATCGCCGAAGAGCACATCCAGCTGGCCACCTACTGGGAGCAGGCGGCGGACAACTTCATCGAGGCCTCGGACAGCTTCGGCTACCAGGTCCAGTCCATGCAGAACCTGGGCAAGGCGCTGCTGTATCAGGGGGATTCCAGCGGCCAGGCCTACCTGGACAAGGCGGCGGCGCTGCGGCAGAAGTTCCACGACCAGTGGTACGACTGGACCGTCCACCGCTACATCCGCGGGTTCGACACGGCGGGCAACTACAGCACGACCTGGGGCCACGAGAGTAGCCTTCTGGTGTCGCACACGGGCCTGGGGGACTTGGGCGCACGCGACGCGCTCCACACGGAATGGATCCACACCAGCACGTATCTGGATCCCACCAACATCGAATCCACGACCTACTATCCGGAGGCGATGTTCAACTACGGCCGTAGTGAATTGGGCTGGTACTGGCTGAAGTACGACATGTACAGCGGCAGCCCCTACCCGGAAGTGTCGTACGTCATGGTGGCCAACATCGTGAACGGCATGATGGGCGTGCAGGGCCAGATGGAGGCCAACACGGTCCGCACCCTGCCGCGCCTGACGGATGAAGTGCCCTGGGTGGAGGTGGCGAACATCCCCGTGGGCCAGAATAAGCTCAAGGTGCGCCATGACGGCAACACCAAGACGACGGTGACCAACACCACCGGTGCGGCGATCACCTGGCAGGCAAGCTTCTACGGATTCGAATCAAGCCTTGAGGTGGACAACGTCTCGACGGCGACCCAGAGCATGGACCTGAACGGCCGCCAGGTGGTCTACGTGAACGTGACGCTGGCGCCGGGACAGACCTCCGTGGTCCAGGTGCCGACGGTGAACCTGGGCTACGACTACCTGGGCGACCTCACGCCAGCCTCGGCGACGGTGGCTCCGGTGAAGGACGGTGCCGTCAAGACCATCAACAACGGCAAGCACGACATCATCATGCTGGGCCTGAAGCCCTACGGCAAAGGCCTGGGAACCGCCGCTGGGAACACCTTGACCTACGCGCTGGGCGGCGGCTACTCGCGGTTCACGGCCGACCTGGGTCTGGATGCCGGTGCCGGCGGCCACGGCAACGCCGTTGTCACCATCCTGAAGGACAGCACGGTCATTTCGACCACGACGCTGATCGGTTCGGCCCCGGTGGTGCCCCTGAACCTCGATGTGAGCGGCGCCAACACGCTGACGATCCAGGTGGCCGACGGCGGAACGGGAACCCAGAACAATTTTGTGGATTTCGGCAATGCCGTCCTGCACAAGGGAAGCAGCGCGGCGACGGAAACGGCAGCTTCCACGGCCGTCTCGATGAAGCTGCAGGCGCCCGCGCAGGATGCGACGGCGCTGGTGTTCCCGGCGGTTCCGGCTGACTATCAGGTGTCGGTCCGCAAGACCAGCAATCCGGGCCTGGTGGGATTGAACGGCGCCATCACGCCGCCGGATTTCGATGAGCCTGTGCAGGTGGTGCTGGATGTCACGGCGCCCGACAGCAGCGTGGCCCAGACCGACTACCAGGTGGTGATGGTGCCCGGAAAGACGCCGGACACGGCGGCATTGGCGGCGGCGCGCATCGTGGGAGTGAACCAGCCCCACCGCGCAGATACGCAACTCAACCTGACAAGCCCGGCCCTGGTGCCTCCCGGATTCACGGTGGCCGTGGCCAGTTGCAGCGATACCAGTGTTCTGGATCTGACGGGCGCCATCAAGCCCGACATCAACGCCCACGCGCTGACGGTGACCCTGCTGGTGACGAAGCTTTCCGACGGAAGCACGGCCACCACGAAGCCGCTGCCGGTGGCGGTGCCTTCACTGAACTACGACTACGCCACGGATCTGGACTGGACCTCGGCCACCGCGGCCTACAGCACGATGATCAAGGACAAGACCGTCAACGGAACCGCCATCACGCTGGGTGGGACCACCTATACGCGCGGCATCGATGCGCCCTCGCCTTCCAAGGTGGTCTACAACGTGGGCGGCGTCTACCAGGCCTTCTCCGCCCTCTGCGGTCTGGATGGCAGCGATACCGGGACGGTGACCTTCGTGGTGCAGGCGGACGGGGTCGAAGTCTACCGCAGCGCCCCCTTCTCGAACGGCATGGCCCCCATGCCGGTGAATGTCGACATCACCGGCGCTCAGACGCTGACGCTGATCGTCGAGAACAGCACGGTGAACAACAGCCCCAAGGCCGATTGGGCCGACGCGAAACTCTGGCTGAAGGTCATCGAGACTGCGCCATCCTTCCTGGTCCAGCCCGTTTCCGCGACCGTCCGTTCGGGGTCTCCCGCCACCTTCAAGGTCTCGGCCCTGGGCGGCAATCTCCACTATCAGTGGCAGCGAAACGGTGTGGACATTCCTGGAGCCACGGCGAATCCCTACACGTTCACGGCGACCTCGGCCGACAACAACGCGGCCTATGACGTGAAGATCAGCAACACCAAGGGCGGAGCGGTCTCGGCTTCGGCCACGCTGACCGTGCAGAGCCAGTGGGCACCCTCCATTTCCACGCAACCCCAGTCGGTGACGGTGGAAGTCGGCCAGCCCGCCAGCTTCAGCGTCGTGGCCGATGGCGGCGTCCTCAACTACCAGTGGATGAAGAACGGCGTCGCCATCCCCGGCGCCAATGCTCCCACCTACAGCACTCCTCCCACGGTCGATGCGGATAACGGCGCCACATACAGCGTGGTGGTGTCGAACAGCGCGGGATCGGTGACTTCGAACAATGCGGTGCTCACCACCACGACCTACAGCTATATCTACCTCACCGATTTGAATTGGTCCTCGCTCGTCGTGGGCTGGGGCACTCCCGTGAAGGACAAGAGCATCGACGGTAATCCCTTGACGGTCGGAGGCACGACCTACCTCCGCGGCTTAGGCCTTCATGCGACGGCGGATGCGACGTACCAGCTCAACGGTCAGTATCCGCGCTTCACCGCCACGGCCGGCATCGACGGTGAAGTCGGCAGCACCAACACGGCTGCGACCGTGTCCTTCATCGTGAAGGGGGACGGCAACGTCCTCTACACCAGCCCCGTGGTCCACGCCTCTGACGCGCCCTTGGCCATCGACGTGAACACCTCCGGCGTGAACACCCTGGACCTGATCGTCACGGACGGCGGGGATGGCATCAACAGTGATCACGGCGATTTCGCCGACGCCAAGCTCTACTTCACCGCCGCGCCTGCCCCCACCATCACGACGGACCTCGTCGACGTGGCCGTGGCCTCCGGCGCCCAGGCCTCCTTCTCCATCGTCGTCAACGGCAGCGGCCTCAGCTACCAGTGGTACCGCAACAACGTCGCGATCCAGGGGGCCACCTCAAGCAGCTACGCCCTGACCACGGCGGATGCCGACAATAACGCGACCTTCTACGTGGTCGTCACCTACCAGGGCGGCGCCCTCACATCCCGCGTGGCCAAACTGACGATTACCTCGATCCAAGTGGTCTCCGTCAGCGTGAGCCCGGCCACGGCTACCGTCCAGGTGAACGGCACCCAGGCCTTCACGGCCACCGTGAGCGGCAGCGCCAATACGGGCGTCACCTGGACAGCCACAGCGGGCGGCATTACGTCGGCAGGCGTCTTCACGGCCCCGGCCACGGCCCAGACGGTGACCGTCACTGCGACCTCCGTTGCCGATCCCTCCAAGAGCGCCTCGGCCCTCGTGACGGTGGCTCCGGTCATCTCGGTGAACGTGAGCCCGACCACGGCCACCGTCCAGACGAACGGCACCAAGGCCTTCACGGCCACCGTGAGTGGCACCGCCAACAACGCCGTGAACTGGACGGCCTCGGCGGGTAGCATCACGTCGGCGGGCCTCTTCACGGCCCCGGCCACGGCTCAGACCGTGACGATCACCGCGACTTCCGTTGCCGATCCCACCAAGAGCGCCTCGGCCACTGTGACGGTGGTTCCGGCCATCGCGGTGACTGTGAGCCCGGCCACGGCCTCGGTCCAGGCGAACGGCACCCAGACCTTCACGGCGACCGTGAGTGGCACCGCCAACAACGCGGTGAACTGGACGGCTTCGGCGGGCAGCATCACATCGGCGGGCGTCTTCACGGCCCCGGCCACGGCCCAGACCGTGACCATCACCGCGACTTCCGTGGCCGATCCCACCAAGAGCGCCTCGGCCACCGTGACGGTGACGGCCGCCCCGGTCGTGTCCGTGTCCATTGGCGGCACGCCGACCTCGCTCAAGTTGGGGGAAAGCGCCACCTTCGTGGCCTCGGTGAGCGGTAGCAGCAATCAGGCCGTGACCTGGACGGCCACCGGCGGCACCATCACCACCACCGGAGGCGTGTTCACCGCGACCGCCTCGGGCACGGCCACCGTGACGGCCACCAGCGTCGCAGACCCCACGAAGTCGGCGACGGTGAGTTTCACCGTGAACGCCGTCGCCGTCAGCGTGAGTCCCGCCACCGCGACGGTGCAGGTGAACGGCACCCAGGCCTTCACGGCCACGGTGACCGGCGGCATCAATACGGGCGTGAATTGGACGGCCTCGGCCGGAACCATCACCTTGGGGGGCGTCTTCACGGCACCGGCCACGGCCCAGACCGTGACCATCACCGCGACTTCCGTGGCCGATCAGACCAAGACCGCCACGGCCACCGTGACCGTGACGAACGCTCCGGCCCCGGTGACGGTGACGATCGCCGGAACCCCGAGCTCGATCAAGGTCGGTGGTAGTGCGACCTTCACGGCCACGGTGACCGGAAGCACCAACACGGCCGTGACCTGGACGGCCACCGGCGGGCCCATCTCCGCCGCGGGTGTCTTCAAGGCCGTCCACGCCGGAACCGCGACGGTGACCGCCACCAGCGTCGCCGACCCCACCAAGTCCGTGACGGTGACTTTCACCGTGGCGCCCCGCTCCAGTGACACGACCAGCAACGGCATCGTCGACGTGCTGGATCTGGCCCGCATCTGCCAGGCGTGGAATGGTGCCACGCCCATTGATGGAACCAATGCCTACCTGTCCGCGTCGGATCTCAACGGCGACGGCCTGGTGGATGACAACGACATCGACCTGTTCCTCAAGAATTTCTGAGCCCGAGGATGACCATGCGAAACCGCACCCTCTTTTCCTTCCTCTCCTGCGCGGCCCTGGTGCTGCTGGTGGCCTGCGGCGGAGGCAGCAGCAAACCGGCGCCCAAGCCGGTCACCTCCGCCAGCAAGCTGGTCTACACGGATCCGACCTCGGGCGACTACCGCCTGGTGAAAGATTCCAGCAGCACCGACACCCACCTCGTGCTGAACCTCATGGGCCCTTCGACCGGGACCCTGGGACGAGGAGTGGCCTTCTACCTGAACACGGATTCCGCCCTGGTCACCTGGTCCAAAGTGGCCAGCGCCGACGCGGAGTTTGCCCAGGGTCCCCTGTTCACGGACAAGCTGAAAACCAAGGTGACGGGGGGTGAGTTGCAGGTGGGCAGCTTCCAGAAGGGGCGCGGGGCCGCCGCCGCCAACATAGGGGCGACGACGGTACTCGCCCACGTGGCCCTGGATCTCAAGACCGGCACGACCCCGGGGGCCGTCAGCCTGGCGAGTCCGGCCGACAAGGCCGTGCTGATTCCCGACACGGGCGATGCGCTGACGCCCATTGCCATCACCGCCGGAACCCTCCTCGCCCAGTAGGGGCCGGGCCGTCTTCGTCAGGCCTCGACAACGGGGCCTGACGTTGCCGTTTCAGCCCGCGAACCTCGCAATTCCGTGATCTCCCGGGCTTCACGCCGCGACGCGATCTCTCCCCTCGAAAGGCTCATCATGTTCTGGAAAACGGCATCCAAGGCGATATTGCTGGCGGCGGTGGGCATGCTCATCTGGGTGGGGTGCGGAGGCGGCGGCGGGTCCAATCCCGATGCCAATAAATCCAAGCCTGGACCCTTGCCCACGCTGAGCAGCTTGAGCCCTGCGAGCGGGCCGGCAGGTACCGCGGTGGTGATCTCAGGCAACAACTTCGCGAGCGCCTCGGCGGTGGCCTTCAACGGGACCGCCGCGGCGGCGTTCACGGTGAACAACGCCACCCAGATCACGGCGACGGTTCCATCGGGCGCCACCTCGGGCGCCGTGAGCGTCACCACGCCGAACGGCACGGGCAGCGGACCGACCTTCACGGTGACCGCGTCCGCGCCGACGGTGACGGGCCTCAATCCCACCAGCGGGCCGGTGGGCAGCTCGGTTGTCATCACGGGCACGAATCTGACGAACGCCTCAGCCGTCTCGTTCAACGGTACGCCCGCCTCGGGCTTCACCGTGAACAGCGCCACGCAAATCACCACGACGGTGCCAGCGGGCGCCACCAGCGGAACCGTCAGCGTGACGGCGCCAGGCGGCACGGCCGCGGGCCCCGGATTCACCGTGACAGCCTCCGCTCCGACCGTGTCTAACCTCAGCCCCACCAGCGGTGTTGTCGGCAGTTCGGTGGTGATCACGGGCACCAACCTCTCGGGAGCTTCGGCGGTCGCCTTCAATGGCACACCCGCTGCGGCGTTCGCCGTGAACAGCGCCACCCAGATCACCGCCACGGTGCCCGTCGGCGCCACCAGCGGCGCCGTGAGCGTGACGACAGCCGGCGGCACGGCCACCGGTCCCGCCTTCACCGTGACCCTACCGACGCCGACGGTGTTCAGCCTGACGCCGGCCAACGGCCTGGTGGGCAGTTCGGTGGTGATCGCGGGCACGAATCTCAGTGGCGCCACGGCGGTCACCTTCAACGGCACGGCTGCGGTCTACACCGTGAACAGCGCCACCCAGATCACCGCCACGGTGCCCGCGGGTGCCACCACCGGCGCGGTCAACGTCACGACTCCAGGCGGCACCGCGGTGGGGCCGGTCTTCACCGTGACGCCCCCCTCGGCCCAGCCTCCCACGCTCACCCAACTGAATCCGACCTCGGGGGCTCCGGGAAGCACCACCGTCCTGACGGGCACGAACCTGACGAATGCCTCGGCGGTGTCCTTCAACGGCACGCCTGCGGCCAGCTTCACCGTGACCAGCGCCACGCAGATCACGGTCACGGTGCCCGCGGGTGCCACGACGGGCCCCGTGAGCGTGACGACGCCCGGCGGCACGGCCGCTGGCCCCAGCTTCACCGTGACGGCGCCCGCGCCGACGGTGACGGGTCTCAACCCCACCAGCGGTCAGGTCGGCAGCTCGGTGACGATCACCGGAACGAACCTGACGAATGCGTCGGCGGTGTCCTTCAACGGCACGCCTGCGACCAGCTTCACCGTGACCAGTGCTACGCAGATCACGGCCACGGTGCCCGCGGGCGCCACGACGGGCACCGTGAGCGTGACGACGCCCGGCGGCACGGCCGCTGGTCCCACCTTCACCGTGACGACGCCCGCGCCGACGGTGACGGGCCTCAACCCCACCAGCGGCCAGGTCGGCAGCTCGGTGACGATCACCGGGACGAACTTGACGAATGCCTCGGCGGTGTCCTTCAACGGCACGCCTGCGGCCAGCTTCACCGTGACCAGCGCCACGCAGATCACGGCCACGGTGCCCGCGGGCGCCACGACGGGCCCCGTGAGCGTGACGACGCCCGGCGGCACGGCTGCCGGCCCCAGCTTCACGGTGACGGTGCCTGTGCCGACGGTGACGAGCCTCAACCCCACCGGGGGGCAGGCGGGAAGCTCGGTGACCATTACGGGCACGGGCCTGACGAATGCGTCGGCCGTGTCCTTCAACGGCACACCTGCGGCCAGCTTCACTGTGACCAGCGCCACGCAGATCACGGCCACGGTGCCCGCGGGCGCCACGACGGGCCCCGTGAGCGTGACGACGCCCGGCGGCACGGCCACCGGTCCCGCCTTCCTGGTGCTCGCACCCGCGCCGACGATCACGGGCCTCAACCCCACGAGTGGCATGGTGGGAAGCTCGGTGACGATCACCGGCACGAACCTCACGGGGGCCACGGCCGTCGCCTTCGATGGCACCGCTGCCACGTTCACGGTGAACAGCGCCACCCAGATCACGGCCACGGTGCCGGTGGGCGCGCATTTCGGCGAAGTCAGCGTCACGACGCCCGGCGGCACGGCCATGGGGCCCTTCTTCACGGTGTCTCCTTCGACGGCGCCGACCCTGAGCGGCATCAACTGGCCGGCGGCCAACGTGGGTGTCAACGTGATCCTCACGGGGACGAACCTTAGCGGCGCCACCCTGGTGAGCTTCAACGGCACCGCCGCTTCGGCCTTCACGGTGAACAGCCCAACCCAGATCACGGTCACTGTGCCGGTGGGCGCCACCTCTGGCGCCATCAGCGTGACCACGCCGGGCGGCACGGCCCTGGGGCCCCTCTTCACGGTGACTTCGGATCCCGCGCCTGCCATCACCAATTTCGGGCCCAATCCGATGACGGACTATCACGCCCTGCTGGTGAGCGGAACCAACCTCCTCAACGGCTCCCGCGTCTACATCGGCAATGCGCTCGTGGGCGTGATGAAGGATTCCTGGACGGGCAACACGGGCAACTACATCTACGACCTCCCCGTGGGCACCCTCGGCGGCAAGATCCGGCTGGAAGGTCCCAACGGCACGGCCTTCAGCGCCACGGACCTGGCCTTCAACTTCAGCCTGCCGACGGTCGCTTCCCTCTCGCCCACGAGCGGTTACCCGGGCAGCTCCGTCACGGTGACGGGGACCAATCTGAAGTACCTCGCGACCGTCAGTTTCAACGGCGTGCCTTCGGTACCCACCAGCTGGACGGACACCCAGGTGGTAGTGCTCGTGCCCGCGGGCGCCAGCACGGGCACGGTGCGTGCCACCAATGCCAGCGGCTCGGCCGATGGTCCGACCTTCACGGTGCTTGCGGCGCCGGCGCCGACCCTCACGGATCTGAGCCCGGCCTTCGGACAACCCGGCAACCTGCTGACCTTGACCGGCACCAACTTCTTCGGCACAAGCGCTGTGTCCTTCAACGGGACGCCCGCCGTGACCTACACGGTGCTGAGCCCCACCCAGATCACGGTCATCGTGCCGGACGGCGCCTCCACGGGGCCCGTAAGCGTCACGACTCCCTCCGGCACCGCCGTGGGGCCGGTGTTCACCTCGCTGCCGGATGCGATGATGCCCCGCATCAACGACTTTAATCCCTCTGAAGGCGGCAACTGGGCCACGATCTACATCACAGGCGTGAACCTCCAGACCGCGACGAATGTGGATATCGCGGGGAAGGGTCACTACTCCTGGAACGTCGTCAACGACAACCTGATCAAAGCCCTGGTGTACTGGACGGGCACAACGGACGTCACGGGCCCCATCACGGTGACGACGCCCAGCGGCCCCATTACCTCGCCCCGCAACTTCACCATCAAGGGCTACCCGGCCGCCTTCGACATGGCCGTGAGCTCCATCGTGCCCAACCACGGCAAGCCCTTCGACCACGTGCAGATCAACGGCACGGCCCTGGATACGGTGACCTCCATCTACTTCGGCGACTGCAACGGCATGATGCAGGCGTCCTTCAAGGTGCTGAGCCCCACGGCCCTGGACGTGACGCTGCCCGGCCGCCTCGTGACCGGCAAGGTCTGTCTCTTCACGCCCCACAACATCTGGGGCTGCTACACCACCGCCGACGTGTTCACGGCGGATTCCATCGCCGCGCAGGGCGTTCCCGTCATCGATTCCTTCTCGCCCATGTCTTCGGACAGGAACTGGACCCTCATCACGGTGAAGGGCAGCCACTTCACGGGCGCCACCAAGGTCGAGATCGGCGGCAGCGGACCCGGCGACTTCTTCTACGTGATCGACGACAACACGCTTCAGATCCAAACCCCCATGTGGTCCCAGACGGGCCCCATCAAGATCACCACCCCCGCGGGCACGGGCGTCTCGGCCCAGAACTTCGTGGGTCCCTACCTGCCGGGTTTCTGGACCCTGTCGCCCGACAACCACGGGAAGGAAGGGGATGTCTACCGTCTCAACGTCGCCTACGCGCCGGGCGTGAAGAGCATCAGCTTCGGCGGCGTGCCCGCACCCACCTTTACCCAGGTGGACAGCTACAGGCTGGATGTCACCATCCCCGTCGGTGCGCTCACGGGCTACCTGTCGCTCACCAACACCGATCCCGTGACGGGGAATACGAACACCGCCTGGAGCTATGACAACTTCTTCATCGCGCCGACCCTGACAGGCATGAGCCCGGCCACCGGCACCGTTGGGACCACTGTCTCCATCACGGGACGCAACTTCCAGGACACGACCTCCGTTACCTTCGGTGGCGTGCCCGCCACCCGCTTCAAGATCGTCTCCGGCAGCCTCATCCAGGCCGTCGTTCCGGCGGGTGCCGTCTCTGGCCCCATCGCCCTCCTGAACCGTCTGGGAGATGGTGGCGCCACCGCCTCCTCCTTCCAGGTGGTGAATCCGGCCGCAGGCCCCGTCGTGGCGGAGATCTTCCCTGCCACGGCGGCCCCCGGCGAACAGGTGCTCCTCTCAGGTAAGCGACTCTCGGGCACCACCGCCGTCAGCCTCGGCGGCGCCAATGCCAGCTTCACCGTGCTTTCTGACGCATCCCTCCTGGTCACGGTGCCCGCAGGAGCCGCCACGGGCCTCGCGCACGTGAGCACCCCCGGCGGCAGCGTGGATTCCTACGGCACGTTCACGCCCCAGGCTGATCGCATGATCGACCTGCTGATCAACGGCGATTTCGAACTGGGCGACGTCAACTGGCATGGCAGTTTCGGCAGCGGTCCCCTGATCCAGAACTCCCTCACCATGCCGGCCTACAACCTCCTGCCCCAGAGCGGCACCTGGGCCCAGACCGTCGGCGGCTGGGGTTGGGGCGCGCCGCGTCAAGGTCACACCCGTACCATTGACGCGCCCGTCTCCGATGCGGTGGCCATCCCTGCGGATGCCACCAAGGTGGAACTGCGATTCGTCGCGGGCCTGGTCACCGAAGAAAACACCGGCACGGCCAAGGACTTCTTCAACGTCAAGCTGCTGGACGCGGCCACGGACCTGCTGCTGCCCGGCGGCCAGGTGCTTCAGCTGGACAACCTCTCGGGCTCTGATCATGTGCTGAAGTCCTACGTGGTGGACATCACGGCGTTCCGCGGCCGCAGCGTCAAGATCCGCATGGAAAGCGACGAAGATCTCGAGATGAGGACGGCCTGGACCATGGACGACGTCCAGTTGCTGGTCTACGGTTCCACCAGCGCGGTGCCCAGCGTGGTCAGCATCTTCCCCACGACTGGCTATCCCGAGGAAACCGTGGTGACCCTCAACGGTGTCAACCTGCGGGGCATCCAGCAGATTCTCTTCAATGGTGTGCCTGCGCATTCCTGGAACCAGATCGATTCTGAAACCGTGGAGGCCACGGCGGCTTTCGGCAGCTCCACGGGACCGGTCGTCGTCATCAGCGGGGCAGGGGCCACGGCCCTTCCCGGAACCTTCACCGTGACCTACCACCAACCCGTGGCGAACCACGTCGAACCCACCCGGGGACCTGTCGGCACGCCCGTCGCCCTGCTGGGTCAGCATCTGCGTGGGACGACCAGCGTGACGATCAACGGACTGGCCATGGCCTTCACGGTGGACAGCGACGGTCAGATCTCGACGGTCATTCCGGCCGGGGCCACGACAGGTTCCATCCAGATCTCGGGCCCCGGCGGCACCGCGTCCACCGAGGTGTTCACGGTGCTCGCCAACGGAACCACGGCGGATCTCTACATCGATCGCGTGGAATTCGTCCAGGTGACCCAGCGCGAGGATGGCGCCGTGCCCATGGTCAAGGACCGCCAGGCCCTCGCCCGCGTGCACGTGAAGGGCAACACGGCGAATACCCTGCTGCCCAGCGTCAAGCTGAGCCTCTTCCAGGGCAGCACCAAGGTCTATGAAACCCTCATCGCCTGCCCGGCGGGCCTGACGGGCACGCCCACCAGCACGAGCACGGCGGACTTCGACAAGACCTGGAACGCCACGATCCCGGCCCAGTACATGCAGCCAGGCGTCGGCGTCCTGGCCCAGGTGAACCCCGATGGCTCCCAGCCGGAGGTGGATGCCACCAACAACGTCTGGCCCTATGACGGCACGCCCGAAATCCTGGATGTGCGGGACACCCAGATGTTCAAACTGACCATGGTGCCCCTTTCCATGGTGGTGAACGGCCAGACCTGGACCGGCGACGTCAACACGAACAACCTTCCGACCTGGACGGGCATGTTCCAGGCCGTATGGCCGCTGCCGGACGCCATCGACATCCAGGTCCACGCCCCCTACAACACCCAGCACGTCCCCCTTCCGGATTACTCTTACGGATGGATGGAAGTCCTGGCGGAATTGAAGGCCCTCCGCCTGGCCGAAGTCGGCAACTCCCGCTACTACTACGGCGCCCTCAACGCCTGGTGGTGGGATAACGGCGCGGCCGATCGCCAGGGCGGCGGTTCGGGCATGGCCGACAGCCTGGGCGTGCTTCAGGCCATGGGCATCGGCCACGAGTACGGCGGCACCAAGAGCCCCTACACCTGGCGTGCGGGCACCCTCGCCCATGAACTGGGCCATGCCCTCAGCCGCCCCCACACGCCCTGCGGCAACGCGGGTAGCCCGGACAACAGCTATCCCTACGACAACGGCGTGATCGGTGCCTGGGGCTACGGCTTCGGCACCAACGGCAACGAGGATGGCGGCGCGAACATCAACATCTGGGACGCGTCGAAGTACCACGACATCATGGGCTACTGCGGCTTCGAGTGGGTGTCGGACTACTGCTACCGGCACGTGATGGACTACCGCCTGAACTACGACTTGAGCATCACCCACGGTCCTATCGGCACCAGCGATCCGGCCCCCCTCAGCTCCGCCAAGGGGGTTGGCACCACCGGTATGCAGGACTGCCTGATGATCTGGGGCCAGGTCGAGAACGGCGACGTGAAGCTCTTCCCCAGCATGGTCATCAAGTCGATCCCCAGCGAGCCGGACCCCGAAGCCACCTACCAGGCCGAAGTGTTCTCGCAGAGCGGAGCCTCCCTGGGCCGCCTCAGCTTCGAGCCCGGTGAGCCCGACCATGGTCCGCGGATCCACGGCTTCAACGTGCTGATGCCCCTGGCCCAGCTCGCGGGCGGCAAGGGCCTTCAGGCGACGGGGGCTCCCACCGCCTCCGCCGTGGCCTCGATCCGCATCCACCGCAACGGCGAAAAGCTGGCCGAGCAGGCCCGCCCCGCCAGCCAGGCTGCCAACGCCGCCACGGCCGGAGCCACCGCGGAGGACCGCTTCCAGGCCGTCCGCCTGCCCGATGGCAAGGTCCGTTTCACCTGGGACGCCGCCGTGCATGCCCTGGTCATGATCAAGAACGAGAAGGGCGAAGTCATCGCCTTCGCCAAGGGCGGATCCATGGATCTGGTGACTGATGCCAGAACCCTCGACATCCACTTCTCCGACGATCCCACCAGCACCGGCCGCAGCCTTAGCGTCCGCTGAAAGCCGATTTGACGGCCAGGTTCCCGGCGCATTCCAGGGCCTGGCCGCCGAAATCTTTTCTGTCCCACCCCCGCGAAAGGAGACCGGGCATGAGAATCCTCCCCCTGCTGCTGCTTCCATCTGCGATCCTCTGCGCCGCCCCTGAGGCGGGCGCCCCGCGGATCTCCTTCATCAAGTCGCACCACAACCTAGGGATTGTGAACGCCGACCAGACCACGCACTGCGCGTTCACCGTGACCAACACGGGAGGAGCGACCCTCAAGATCTCCCGCATCGAACCCTCCTGCGGATGCACCAGCACCAATCTGGGAAAAGACGAACTGCGCCAGGGGGAATCCACCCAGATCCAGGTGGACTTCGATCCGAAGAACTTCCTTGGCCCCGTGAAAAAGCTCATCGTCGTTCATTCCAACGACCCAGCAAACCCGGCGCTCACCTTGAGTTTCGAGGCCAAGGTCGTCCGCGATGTGATGGCCGAGCCCGCCAACCTCCACCTGCACGAGCTGCTTCGCACCCAGTCCAAGCAGGCCGCCTTCCGTCTCGTTTCGGGCAACGGGAAACCGGTGGAGGTCCGCGAGATCCGCTGTCCCGGCGCGCCCTACCTCTCGTTCAGCCAGCGCAAGGAGGGCCTCGATGTGCTGGTGACGATCCACCTCGATGGCACCAAGCTCCCCGCCCAGCCCTCCGCCGCCCAGGAGAGGATCATCGTCCGGACCACCCATCCCAAGTACGACCCCATCGTCGAATACCTGGATTGGAGCGTGAAGGCGGACGAGGCCCCCAGGACCGGACCGGGGGATCCGACGCCTCATGCCGGGAAGCCAGCTCCCGCCCGTCCGGCCGGCCCGCCACCGATTCGGTGATCCGCATCCTGCTGCTGTTTCAAGAAGGACATGAGGGGCCGTGCCGGCCCGAGCCCGACTGGTTTTGATCGATTGAAAGGATTCACATGCGCTGGAAAGCAACCTCCAAGCTGCTCCTGTTCCTGGCAGGTGGCGTGGTGTTCGAAGCGGGCTGCGGGGGCTCATCCAAACCTCAGCCTCCGCCCCAACCAGGCACACCCGCCCCGACGCTGGCGAGCCTGAGCCCCACCAGCGGCCCCGCCGGAACCGCCGTGGTCATTTCGGGCAGCCATTTGGCGAACGCCTCGGCGGTGTCCTTCAACGGAACGGCGGCGACGTTCACGGTGAACAGCGCGACGCAGATCACGACCGCGGTGCCCGCAGGCGCGAGCAGTGGCGCCGTCAGCGTGACGACGCCGGGCGGAACCGCCACGGGGCCGAGCTTCACGGTGACCCTCCCGGCGCCGACGGTTTCGTCCCTCAATCCCACCAGCGGCCTGGTGGGCAGCACGGTGGTGATCACGGGGACGAACCTGGCGAACACCTCGGCGGTGTCCTTCAACGGCACGGCCGCGACCTTCACGGTGAACAGCGCGACGCAGATCACGGCCGCGGTGCCGGCGGGCGCGAGCAGTGGCGCGGTCAGCGTGACGACGCCGGGCGGAACCGCCACGGGGCCGAGTTTCACGGTGACTCTCCCGGCGCCGACGGTTTCGTCCCTCAATCCCACCAGCGGCCTGGTGGGCAGCACGGTGGTGATCACGGGGACGAACCTGGCGAACGCCTCAGCGGTGACCTTCAACGGCACGGCGGCGACGTTCACGGTGAACAGCGCGACGCAGATCACGGCCGCGGTGCCCGCAGGCGCCAGCAGTGGCGCCGTCAGCGTGACGACGCCGGGCGGAACCGCCACAGGGCCGAGCTTCACGGTGACCCTCCCGGCGCCGACGGTTTCGTCCCTCAATCCCACGAGCGGCCCGGTGGGCAGCACCGTGGTGATCACGGGTACGAGCCTGATGAACGCTTCCGCCATCTCCTTCTACGGCACGCCCGTCTCGGGCTTCACGGTGAACAGCGATACCCAGATCACGACGACGGTGCCTTCGGGCGCCACGACGGGCGCTGTCAGCGTCACGACACCCGGGGGCACAGCCACGGGGCCGAGCTTCACGGTGACGCTCCCGGCGCCGACGGTCTCGTCCCTCAATCCCACGAGCGGCCAGGTGGGCAGTTCCGTGGTGATCACGGGTACGAATCTGATCGGGGCTTCAGCCGTCTCCTTCAACGGCACCGCCGCGACCTTCACGGTGAACAGCGCGGCTCAGATCACGACGAGTGTGCCCGCGGGCGCGACGTCGGGCACCGTGAGCGTGACGACACCCGGGGGCACAGCCACGGGGCCGAGCTTCACGGTGAATCCCGCCACACCCACCCTCACGGCGGTCAACCCATCGAGCGGCCTCGCGGGGGACCACGTCGTCCTCACGGGGACGAACCTCACGGGTGCGACGGCCGTGTCCTTCAACGGCACCGCTGCCACGACCTTCACGGTCGATGGCGCCACGCAGATCACGGCGACGGTGCCCGCAGGCGCCACCACGGGCGCCGTGAGCGTGACCACGCCCGGCGGTGTGGCCAACGGCCCGACGTTCACGCTGACGGTGCCCGCACCGACGGTGACGGGCCTCAGCCCCACGAGTGGTGCGGTGGGCGCTTCGGTTACGATCACGGGCACCAACCTGACGAATGCTTCGGCTGTCTCCTTCAACGGCACGACCGCGACCTTCACGGTGAACAGCGCCACGCAGATCACGGCCACCGTTCCCGCGGGCGCCGCCACGGGCGCGGTGAGCGTGATGACGCCCGGCGGCACGGCCAACGGCCCCGTCTTCACCGTCTCCGTCAATACCGGCGTGACCTACAACGCCCTCGTCAATGCGGATTTCGAACTCGGCACGGTGGGCTGGTCGGCCTATCCCCCGGTGCGCGTCTACGATGTCACGACGGATCCCGCCTACTGGCCCAGTGGGGCCCATGGCGGCCGCTTCGTGGGCTACATGGGCGGCGGCGAGGCGGATGAGCGCCTCGTGGGCCAGGTCATCCGCATCCCGGCCTCCGCCACCCGCGCCGACCTGCACTTCTGGCTGGTCAAGGATTCGGCGGTCAGCGACGCTTTGGATGTCTTCACCGTGGAAGCGGCCGATCCCGCGACCCACGCCGTGCTGGGCACCCTCTTCACCACCAACGGCGGCACGGCTCCAGCGGGCTGGCATGAGAACGTGGCCGACCTCAAGGCCTTCGCGGGCCAGACGGTCCTCCTGCAGTTCCACGGCAAGCCCGTGGATTCCAACCCCAACGCCACGGACCGCACGGCCTGGTCCGTGGACGATCTGAACCTCCAGGTGGACGCGCCCCTGGCCGCCAGCCTGCCGGCCAACATCGTGCCGGACGTGAACCACGGTGTCATGGGCAGCACGCCCGTCACGCTCACGGGCCTCAATTTCGCCGGGGCCACCGAAGTCCGCTTCGGCGGCGTGGCCAGCACCAAGTTCACGATCCTCGATGGCCAGACCCTTCAGGTCACCGTGCCGCCCCTGGCCAAGAGCGGCCCCATCACGGTGGTCACGCCCCGGGGCAACGGCGTCAGCAGCGCGGACTTCCAGGTGCGCACCGCGGACCTGATGATCAACGGCAACTTCGAAGGGTTCCGCACCGGCTGGAACGCCTCCGTGTGCAACCCGCCGCAGAACATGCGCGTGCAGAGCACGGATTTCGGCGGCGGCTATCCGGCCACGCCCCACAGCGGCACAAGCTTCGCGCTCATCGGGCTCGGCAGCGTGGCCGATCAGCGCGTGGCGCAGGATGTCACCATCCCCGCCGGCACGACCATCGCCGACTTCAGCTTCTGGCTCTACATGGCGGGCGGCCTGCCCGCGGGCGATGTGAACGATACCCTCAGCGTGACGGTGGAAGATCTGTCGGGCACGGTCCTCAAGACGGTCCAGGCCTTCAACGGGACCACGGGCCCCCTGAACGCCTGGGCCAAGTATTCCGCGGACCTGTCGGCCTTCGCCGGACAGACCGTGCGCATCTCCTTCCGCGCGCTCAGCAGCGCGTCCGACTACACCAATTGGTACATCGACGACGTGGCCCTGGAGGTGGACAGCTCCCTGGCCTCCGTCCAATCGACGGTGACGGGCTTCGCCTTCGAAGGCGCCCCGGTGACCCAGCTCATCGAAGGTTCAGATCTGCAGATCAAGGGCTCCCACTTCTACGGCGTGACCGGCATCTCGTTCAACGGTGTGCCTGCGGCCCAGGGCAGCTTCAAGGTGCTGGACCCCGGCACCATCCTGGTCACCGTTCCTGCGGGCGCCCAGAGCGGGCCCGTCACGGTCCAGACGGGCCACGGGGATGCGCTCAGCCCCAGCTTCACCGTGCTGAAGGCGGCCGCGGACCTCGTGATCAACGGAACCTTCGAACTGGGCCGGGTGGCCTGGCCGCCCATCAACCGCGTGGCGGACTACAGCCTGGGCGGGTGGGACATCGCCCCCATGAAGGGCGGCGGCAACTGCTACGGCTACGTGGGCAGCGAGGCCACGGCCACCAAGGATCTGCACCAGGTGATCAGCATTCCCGCCGCGTGCAACCAGGCCATCCTCTCCTACTACCAGTCCACCGAGACCGGCGAATCCGCCATGGGCTACGACACCTTCACGGCCCAGGTGATCGATGGGGCCAACACGCAGGTGCTGCAGTCGCTGGATGCGAAGGATTACCGCGCCACGACGCTCTGGATCAAGCGCAACTTCGATCTGAGCGCCTACCGCGGGAAGACCATCACCCTGCAGTTCCAGGGCAACTTCACGGACAGTTCCGCCAGCGCCTATGACTGGAGCTACTTCTACGTCGACAACGTGTCCCTGCTGGTCGACACGACGGATGCCAGCACCCTGCAGGCGACCTTCACCGGATTCTCGCCGGCCAGCGGCTTCCCCGGGGAAACCCAGATCACCCTCACCGGAAGCAACTTCTTCGGCGTCACCGCCGTGAAGTTCAACGGCACCGCGGCGACCTTCGCCGTGAACGACGCGAACACCATTCAGGCCACCGTGCCGCCGCTGTCCACGTCCGGTCTCATCAGCATCGAGACGGTGCGGGGCAATGTCAGCTCCGCCACGCCGTTCAACGTGACCTACCGCGCACCCGCGGGCCTCGTGATGATGCCGGCCTCGGGCCCCGTCGGCACGCCCATCGTCATCACGGGCCAGTACATCGACAAGGTCACATCGGTGACGGTGAATGGAAGTGCCGCAACCTTCAGTCAGGACAGCGGTGGGCAGGTGACGGCCGTCGTTCCGGCGGGCGCCACCTCGGGTGCCGTCGTCATCAGCAATCCCACCCAAAGCACGACGGTGGGGGCCTTCACCGTCACCGCCGATACGGTCAAGCAGGACATCTGGATCGATCACGTGCTGGTGAGCCAGGCCACCCAGAATGCCACCCAGACCACCAGCCTGGTGAAGGACCGCAGCTGCGCCGTCCGGGTCTACGTGAAGGCGAACATCCCGGGCCTCAAGCCCGTGGTGCGCATCTCCGTCATGAACGGGGCGGTGGAAACCTCCCACCTCGATGTGGCGCCCCCTTCGGCGGGCACGCCCCTCCTCATCACCGAGGCGGAGGCCAATGTCTGGACGGGCGTGCTCTCGCCCCAGGCCATCCAGCCCGGCTTCAGCCTCGTGGTGAAGATTGATCCCGATGCCCTGATTCCCGAATTGAACCGGTCCAATGACACCTGGCCCGCCGGCGGCGCCTCGCAGAGCTACCCCGTGGTGGATACCAAGCCCATGCGCATCAGCTTCGTGCCGCTGGCCGTGTCCTACCTCGGCACCACCTATGTGGGCGATATCGACGCCAACAGCATCACGACCTACACGGACATGTTCCACCGCATCTGGCCCCTGCCGGACGCGCTGGATACCTCGCTCCACGCCACCTACACCACCTCCAACGTGCCGGCGGCGGACTACTCCAACTGGACCTCGGTGCTCAACGAACTCCTGGCGCTGGAAAAGGCGGAGAACGTCACGAACCGCTACTACTACGGCGTCTACAAGCCCTACTACAACTCCGGCGGCACGGGCATGGCCTACCTGGCCCAGGCCGTGGCCATGGGGCTGGACTGGAATTCCACCGCGGGCAGCAGCTCCGTGTGGACCTGGAGGGCCGGCACGGTGGCCCACGAGCTGGGGCACTCCCTCAGCCGCCCCCACTCGCCCTGCGGCGGGGCGGGCAGCCCCGACGCGGCCTACCCCTATGCCGACGCCTTCATCGGCCAGCTGGGCGTGGATCCTTTCGCCACCGGATCGCAACTGCGGACCTATGACGCCTACACGTTCCACGACGTCATGGCCTACTGCGGCTACACCTGGGTGTCGGACTACGTCTACCAGAAGGTGATGGACTACCGCCTGGGCGGGACCGATCCCACGCTGCAGGGCCCCGTCGGCAGCGGACCCGCCGCCACGCAGGACTGCCTGCTGGTGTGGGGTGACGTGATCAATGGCGAGGTTCGCCTTCGTCCGGGCTACGTCATCCAATCGGCGCCCGATGCGGCGGATGCCAAGGGCACGTACCGTGCGGATCTGCTCGACGAAAAGGGCCAGAGCCTCGGCACCCTGGCCTTCGAGCCCACCCAGGCGGATCACAGCGCCAACCGTGGCTTTGCCCTCGCGCTTCCCCTCGGAAAGATCGGCAAGAAGACCCAGTCTGGCCTCTTCGGCCAAGGCGGTCAGATCAGCTTGCCGGCCGTCTCGGGCCTGCGGATCCATCGGAATGGCGAGGTGCTGGCCGAGCGCCAGGGTGCTTCCAGCGCTTCGGTTTCGGCCGCTTCCTCCGGCGCTTCGGGCCTCGAGCCCTTGGCGACCCGCCTGCCGGACGGCAGGGTCCGCTTCCTGTGGGATCAGGCGCGCCACCCCGGCGTCATGATCCGCAACGGGAAGGGCGAAGTGATCTGCTTCGGCGAAGGCGGCGAAGTGCTGCTCAAGACCGATGCCACCGAACTGGACGTGCAGTTCTCCGATGGCGTGACCAGCACCGGGACCAAGGTCAGCGTTCGCTAGCCCCAGTTCCACCTACAGGCCCCCGGCGGTTTCCGTCGGGGGCCTTTTCGATTCGGGCTTGACGGGGGCAGAGGAGAGAATTAGTCTGTGTCATCTAGATGATTAAAGCATCTAGATGACACAAGGAGGTCTCGACCATGTTTTCCGTCGTTCTGCTGACCGCAGCCCTAGGAGGGGTGGTCGTTTCCGGATTCCGGGATCGGGCCCGCACCCGGGCGGCCCTGCTGCATGCCGCCCGGTCCGGTCTGAACCTGCTCCCCTCCCTTGTGGGCATGACGGCGGGGGTGGGCCTCGCCATGGCGGCGATTCCGGCCACCCTCATCGCCCAGCTCTTCCACGCCCATGGGGTCGCGGGTTTCTTCCTGCTCGCGAGTCTCGGGGCCCTGTTGACCATCCCCGGGCCCATGGCCTATCCGCTGGCGGGTTCGCTGCACCACATGGGCGCGAGCCTTTCGGCGCTGGCGAGCTTCATCACGACCCTGACGATGGTGGGCATTCTCACGTCGCCCATGGAGGTCAAGGCCTTCGGGCGCCGGTTCACGTTCATCCGTCAGTCGCTGAGCCTGGTCCTCGCGCTACTGATCGGGGCTCTGATGGGGGTGCTGCTATGAATCCGAAGCTTCGAAGCGCGATGTTGATCGCGGGTGTCGTCGTGCTGATCCACCTGGCTTTGTGGGGGCCTTGGCCGACCCTGGCGGTTCAATCCTTCAAGCAGTGGCTCACGGGGATCGGAGAGGTGCTGGCCATCGTCCCCGCGGTCCTGATCCTGATTGGACTCTTCGATGTCTGGGTGCCGAAGGAGGTGGTGGAGCGAGGCCTCGGACCGGCCTCCGGCCTTCGAGGTATCCTGTTCGCCATTCTGCTGGGAACGGGCGCGGCGGGTCCGATCTACGCCGCCTTTCCGATCGGCCTCTCCCTGCGGGAAAAGGGGGCGCGCACGGCGAACCTCGTCATCTTTCTCGGGGTGTGGGCTACCATCAAGCTTCCCATGTTGATGATGGAAAGCGCCTTTCTCGGAACCCGATTCGCGATGCTTCGCCTGGCCATCACGCTTCCGGGCATCATCATGTGCGGGTTCGTGATGGAGTTCCTGGATCCGAAACCCTCCACTGAACCCGCATTTCTCATCCGCGAATAGGATCATGGCCGCCGCGAACCGTCAGTCCCGCCACCTTCCCGCCTTCCTCCTGCTGGCGCTGACGGACGGTCCGCTGCACGGCCACGCCATTCGCGCGGCCCTGGCCGAGCGGTTCCCCGGCCACAAGATCGATCCCGGTGCCACGTACCGCACCCTTCAGGCGCTCGAGGAGGCCGGAGAGGTCGCCTTTCACTGGGATACGGATTCCCGCGGCCCCGCGCGGAAGGTCTATACGCTGACGCCCCACGGCTGGGAGCGTCTCGAGTTCTGGCGCTCCGACATTGAAGGCCGGCTCGGCCTTCTCCAGGGCTTCCTCGACCATCTCAGGCGATCGAAAGCCCGGAAGAAAACCGCGAAGGGCTGAGCCTGTCCCCCGCGGCGGCGGGTTCTCCTACTTCGCGGCGCGGCGCTTTTCGCTTTCCTCGATCATGGGCTTCAGATCCTGGGCGGGCCGAATTTCCCAGCGGCCCATCTTGATGCCGGGATGCTTCGAGATGAGCTGGATGGCGTGGTTCAGATCCGTGGCCTCCAGCATCAGGAGGCCGCCCAGCAGTTCCTTGGTTTCCGCATAGGGACCATCCGATACCGACACCTTGCCGTTCTGGTAGCTGAGGGTGGTGGCGCCCTGGAGGCCTTCCCCGCCCGCCCAGTGGCCGTTCTTCTTCAGTACCTCGTCGTAGGCGAAGCACTGGTCGATCATGGCGTTCTGTTCGCTGGGCGACTTCTTCTCCCAGGCCTGCAGGTCCAGGTACCCGAAGCAGATGTATTTCATGGTGTTTCTCCTTGAGGCTTGTGCCTTCCCCATCTAGTCGATCGGGGAAGGTCCGAATCGACAGGGGGCGGGTCGATTTTTAAAATCAGCCCAAATCCTTCAGCCGGCCCTCCAGGAAGCGCCGTTCGGGCGCCTGTCGGGCCAGGGCGAGGGCCGTGCGATAGGAGGCGCGGGCATCCTCCACCAGGCCCAGGCGCCGGCACAGGTCCGCGCGGGCGGCGTGGGCCAGGTGATAGTCGGCCAGCCCGCCCTCCTGCAGGATGTCATCGATGAGGGCCAGGCCGGCCGCGGGGCCATCCCGCATGGCGATGGCCGCCGCGCGGTTGAGCCGGACGACGGGCGACGGCGCGATCCGGGCCAGCACATCATAGAGCCCGACAATCCGACCCCAGTCCGTGGCTTCGGTGCTGGGCGCCTGGGCGTGCACCGCGGCGATGGCGGCTTGCAGGGCGTAGGGGCCCACCAGGCGGGAATCGAGAGCCTGCGCCGCAAGCGCGGAGCCTTCCGCGATGAAAGGGCGGTTCCATCGTTCGCGGTCCTGGTCGCCGAGGAGGATCAGATCCCCGTCGGGGCCGCTCCGGGCCGCACGCCGCGATTCATGCAGGAGCATGAGCGCGAGGAGCCCCAGGACTTCCGCCACCGGCAGCAGCTCCCGGAGCAGCCGTCCCAGGCGGATGGCTTCCCCGGAGAGGTCCGCGCGGGTCAGTGATTCGCCGGAGGAGGCCGAGTAACCCTCGTTGTAGACGAGGTAGATCACCTGCAGCACCGTGTCGAGTCGGTCCGGCAGTTCGGCGGGCGACGGCACTTCGTAGGGGATCCGCGCCTCGCGGATCTTGGCCTTGGCCCGGACGATGCGCTGGGCGATGGCGGAAGGCGAGGCGAGGAAGGCCCGGGCGATTTCCTCGGTCGTCAGGCCGCAGACCTCCCGCAGCGTGAGCGCCGAGCGGGCCTCGGCGCCCAGGGCGGGATGGCAGCAGGTGAAGATGAGGCGGAGGCGGTCGTCGTGGATGGCCTCTTCCCCTTCACTCGCCTCATCGGGCGCGGCGGGAACCTGGGCCTCGGCGAGGGTGTCCAGCGGAGATTCGAATTTCGCGCGCCGCCGCAGCGCATCGATCGCCTTGAAGCGGCCCGCGGAGACCAGCCAGGCCCGGGGCTGGGCCGGCACCCCCGTCGCCGGCCACTGTTCCAGGGCCGCCCGGAAGGCTTCGTGCAGCGCCTCTTCCGCCAGATCGAAATCGCCGAGCAGGCGGATCAGCGTGGCCAGCACGTGCCGGGATTCCGTGCGGTAGAGGGCGTCGAGGATGTCGGAGACGTTCGAGGCAGAGGACATGCCGTGATTATCCTGGGAGGCCTGAGAAATAGGAGCACCGGTCTCCAACCCAGGCTGATGCACCAAAACAGCCGGTTTCATGGAAGTTCGCAGGAAATTCAGCCCTTCTCGGCCATCAGCGGAGGCCGGTCAGGCGGGTCTCGGCCGCACCTGGGTAAGCCTCTTTTCCATCTTCGGCGTCATGATGGACCAAGGCCCTGCCCGCGCCCCGGTCCATCCTCTCCCCTGTTCTTTCCATCGCAGAATCCCGTGCCTGGCACCCCTTCGATCCAGCCGCTTCGGCCTGAGCCCGGACGGCGTCCCTGGTGGATGCCAGGGCGGCCCTGGATGACGCGGGCCAGGCCGCGCTGAACGTCGCGCTCACGGTTGCGGCTCGCCCCGAGCCTCACTTCGAGCTCGCCCTTCACGCGACTGTGGTGGACTGGACGGTCTTGGCCGCCTCCCTTCCTCCGACGCTCGCGGGCCTCCTCGCCGGTCCGCTTCGCCAGCCGACCGAATGGCGGCTCGAGGGTGAGGTGGACGCGAGCCACCTCGTGCGCGCGGTGCTCGAAAGTGAGGACGCTGGTTTCTACGGGCACAAAGGTTCGACTTGTCCGAGCGAAACTCCACACCACCGGAGTGCTCGACGTCGAAGGCCTGCGCGCCGCGGAGGCGGAGACGCTCAGCTTCATCGCAAGACCGCCACCTTATCGCGCCCAATCCGATAAGCCGCTTCAACGCGTGGCTCCGGTAAATCTGACGAATCGGAGTGTCGGGATTTAGATCGAGCCGGAACCCGACTGACCGGCCCCGGCTCGACCTTAAGCTCCCCTATTTGGATTCCTGGAAGTCAGAACCAGGTGTTGGGCAAGGTCGTCCCCATTGGTCGGGGAGCGCGCCTTTTGAATCCAGTTTTGACTTGGCGAAGCTTAGTCCCGGGTTCCAAGGAGGCGGGCGGCCTTGTTGGGGCTTCCCCCAAAAAGTGGGTGGTCATTCACGATCGAATTTCGTGGGCCTGGTTGTTCTGACTGTGGACGGACACATAGATGACCACCAGACTCGTGTCGGCTGAGCTTGCGATCTCGTGCATTTCTCCGGGCTCGATCCAGAAGGAGACCCCGGGCTGAAGCGGATGGGACACGCCATCGACGGTCAAGGTGCCCGCTCCCGCTTCGATGTAGAAGAGCTCCGTCATGTCTGCGTGGGCGTGGGCTGGAGCCACTTGCCCGGGCTGGAAATCGGCGCGGACGAACTGCAGGACATGAGGCACAGCCCCGGCACCGACCAGCATGTGCTTTTGAATGCCGGTACCGGGACCGAGGGCAACCGTGGGGACGTCGTGAAGGGAATGGATCTGCATGGTCATAGGATAGATCTTCTTGTCCTAACAGATGGCGGCCAATCTGGGCTGGGACAGGCGTTGGACGGCGCCCACGAACCGCTGGAGCGCCGGACTAACCGCTCCAGGTTGCAGCTGCACGTCCAGGATCTGAAAGCGTCCCCGGGTGTCGTGGGCCTTCCTTAAGGCAGCCCCCAGTTCGGCCCGGGTGCGAATGCGGATGCCATCGCCACCGAGAGAGTCGGCCGCCTGTGCATAGTTCCAGTCCTCCAGATCGTTGAAGCGGCCCCCGGGCTGGAAGGCGTTCAGCATGCCCCAGGAGCGGTTGTTGAACAGCACGACGATGGGATCAAGCCCCTGCCTGCGGGCGTTCCCGAGTTCCCAGCCCGTCATCTGGAAGGCGCCATCGCCCACGAGCACCAGGCTGCGACGTCCCGTGGCGGCCTGGATGCCGAGTCCCGCCGGAACGCCGAAACCCATGCTGGCGTAGTAGGCGGGCGCGACCAGATCGGTGTCCACGAGGTCCAGCGCCGAGAAGAGGCAGTCCCCCATGTCCGAGGCCACCGGCATGGGCCCGGAGGCGCGGAAGAGATCATTGATCCCTCGAACGATGTCCAGGGGGGTCACGGGGCCTTCGTCTTCAACCAGCCCAGCAGGCAGGTCCCGGGCGTACTGCAGCGTCGGCGCAGGGCGCGTCGTGGCGCTGCTGAGCAGTGCTTCGACCAGTTCGGGCAGGGGCAGGTTCGCGTAGGTGTGATGTCCCACCCGCACCTCGCGATCCACCGCGTGCACCGTCTGGGAGGGTGTCAGCTGGTGGCCGCTTACTCCGAAATTGGTATCGCAGACGATGATTCCGAGCATGAGCACCAGATCCGAACCTTCCACGGCCTCACGCACGGCCTCATCCCCGGCCAGCCCAAGGTAGGTGCCCAGCTGCGGGAGGTCCTGATCGATCATCAGCCCTCGTCCCAGGAAGGTGGTCGCGACGGGGATCCCTAGGCGGCGGGCCAATTCCGCGACGCGAGATTCGAGCCCCTGGCGGCGCACCTCGACTCCGGGAAGGAGCACGGGGTGTTTCGCAGCCTTGAGGCGCGCCAGGATCTCGGCCGCGCAGGCCGTCATGGCCTCGGCATTGAAGGGCGTGGGAGCCAGGTCGGGTACCGGTCCAACCTCCACGTCCACCATGTCCCGGGGCAGTTCAAGGTAGACGGGCCTGGAATACTCGGCACACGAGCGCAGCACCCGGGCGATGAGGGCGGGCGCCGTTCGTGGATCGTCGAGTACTGCCTGATCGCAGGTGATTTCCTGGAACACCCGCATCTGACTGTCGAGGGCCTTGGCTTGATGGTGCAGCAGCAGGCCGGAGGACCTCTCCTGCCGGCTGGGGGCCCCCGAGATCACGACCAAGGGCGTCTTTTCCGAGTAGGCCTGGGCGATGGGATTCACGAGGTTGAATGCGCCGGCGCCGTAGGTCACCGCGGCGACTCCAAGGCCGCCACGCACGCGCGCTGCGGCGTCGGCCGCGAAGCCCACAGCCGGTTCATGACTGAACGTGAAGAGCGGCAGAATGGCGCTCTCCTCCATGCAGCGGAAAAAGGGCAGGGCGAAATCGCCGGGGATTCCGAACACTTCTCCGGCCCCCCGTGCCTTCAGCGCTTGCAACAGGGCCTCTCCAAGCTTCATGTCGTAGCCTCCGCGCCTGAGGGAAGGGCCCTCTTCGTCCAGCCTCTCAGTGGAAAGAGCGGGCAGGGATCACAAAAAAGAAAATCAGACCTAAAAAGTAAGAATTGATTGATGCTGAAGATTACTATGGCCCCGACGGTCGAGAACCGGCGGGGCCATGGACTCAATCCATCACGTTCTATGAATTACAGCCGGGCTTCCAACTCCACGGCGGCGGGATAGAGCCAGCTGTTCTCCTTGTGGATGTGCCGATGGAGGTCGTATTCAAGCTCAGCGAGCCCATCCAGCATGGCGCGCCAGCTGTTGCAGGCTCCCGGCGGGGGCACGAAGCCGTCCGTGAGCTCCCGGAAGAGTTCGAGGTTCTCGCCGTGCTGCAGGTGCTCCTGAAGCATGCGGGCGATGGGCATCTGGACAGTCGGGGGAGCTGGCCAACGCTCGCCCTTGGCCAGGGAGAGGAACATCGGGAAGAGCATCTGCTCCTCCTTGGCCAGATGCTCGAAGGTCTCCCGGGCAAAGGCCTGGAAGGCACCATCCAGCTGGATCAGGCGGGGGTCTTCGTCGCCATGGACCCTGGCCACCTTCCCGGTGAGGAAGAGGAGGCGGGGCAGGGCTTCCTTGGTGTAGTCGTGGTGCACGCGCAGAATGTGTTCGACCGCCGAGGGGATATCGTTCATCCAGCTCCGGTCCTCGTCTGCGGGGGCCTGGACATCCATCTCTTGGAGGGCCGTCAGCACGGTTTCCACGGCGATACCCTTTTGCTGGCAGGCCTGACCAAGGGCCTCATGCCCTTTGCAGCAGTAATCCAGGCCAACCTTCTCGAAGACCTTGGAGCGGCTCGGCTTCTCGAGTACAAGTTCTCCGACGCTCCGGCTTTCCCACGCATGGCCCATTGGGTCCTCCTACGCCCTCATCGGGGCATGACCAGAGTCGGCTCCTCGAATCAGGGCTGCCTTGACGGATCTCAAGACCCGAAAAGCCGCTTGGCGCACAATGGATGCATGACGGCTCCCTACCAAGGACTCTGGTCCAAGGCCCCCCTCTTCCGAACCCTGGATGCAGCTCAGCTGGCACGGGTGGGCGAGCTGGTGGAAATTCGACCCCTCGATTCGGGGCAGACCCTGTTCGTGGCAGGTGAGCCCTGCTCCGGTTTTTTTGTCGTGCTGGAAGGCGCCATCCAACTGGTTCGTCCCTCAGAGGATGGCGATGAAACACCTCTGAGCCTGGTGCGTTCCGGACAGTCCTTCGCCGAAGCGGCCCTTTTCGCAGGGGGGATCTTCCCAGCGACTGCCCGTGCCCTAGAACGCACCCTGCTGGCCAAGGTTCCTCGCACCTCATTCCTGGCGCTCTTGCGTTCGGATGCGGAACTCTGCCTTCGAATGCTTGAAAGCCTCTCGGTCTGGCACCACCGCCTCACCTTTCAGAACCAGTCGCTTCGGGCGAAGGATACGAGGGGACGGCTCCAGGTTTGGCTGGCGGAAGAGGCCCGGCGAGCGCCGAACCGCGAGGTGCTGCTCCGCGTATCGAAGAAAATCCAGGCCGCTCAACTGGGCATGTCTCCGGAGACCTTCAGCCGTCAACTGCGCCGCCTGACGGAAGAGGGACTGGTGATCGTACAAGGGGCGAGGATCAAGGTGTTGGGCGATCTGGAGGCCTGAATAAAGGCGTTTTTCGGTCATCTTTCCGGGCAGACCCGGCAGATGGCTATTTCGGAGTTAATATTCTCTTTCTATGCCGTGGCTTCCGACCTCCCTGCGGACCCTTCGCTTTCATCTGCCCCTGCTCGCCCTCCTGGCGACCCTGCCCGCCTTCCTCATCGTGTTGGTCCTGGCCGCACGCGAGCGCGCCGAGGCTTTGAAGCACGCGGAATCCGAGGCTCGCCTTGTGGCCAGCATCGCCACGCGCGAGCACAGCCATCAGGTGATCGGGGCCCAGCGGTTATTGAAGCAATTGGATCCGGACGACGGGGAGGCCGTTCAAAAGCTGCTGCCGGCCCTGCTGCAGGCGAATCCCGCCCTGGCCAACCTTGGTCTCCTGGATCGGGAAGGGAGGCTGCTCTTCAGTGTGGTGCCCCCAGAGAACACGGTGGACATGAGGGATGAACCTGCCGTCCAGGAAGCACTGGCGGGACTGGGTGTGGCCGTGGGCAGGTATCGGATCGGAAAAATCGTCCATAGGCCCGTGCTCATCCTGGCCCGGGGTCTCGGAAGAGGTCACCCGGCAGCGGTGCTCTTCGCGGCCCTGGATCTCGCCTGGCTGGAGAATCTGGGACCTCAGGCTCAGCTTCCACCCGGCACATCGCTCTACATCACGGATCGCGATGGACGGGTGATGGCAAAGACGAGTGAGAGCCGCGAAAAGGGTATCGCCCTAGGTGAGCCCCTTCCGGATTGGAACGCCATGAGGGGAAGGAGCCGCGGGCTCGTGGCGACCGTAGGGCGGGATGGGGTGCATCGGCTCTTCGTCGCCTCACCCATGCCTGAAGTGAATGATGTGTTTGTGGCAGTGGGGCTTCCGGAGAACATGGTGCTCCGGGAGGCCAACCGGGCCTTTCAGCGCACCCTGGCTTCCCTCGCGATCCTGATGCTGCTCACGGTGCTGAGTTCTCTGGTGGCTGCGGACATATCGGTGCTTCGGGACCTCCGGCTTCTGGCCATCGCGACGCGGAAACTGGGGAGTGGTGATCTCGGCGTCCGGGCCCACCTGCCGACCACCCGCGGTGAGATTCGGGACCTCTCCCTATCCTTTAATGCCATGGCAGAAGCCTTGGCGGACCGGCAGAGGGAGGCCCTGGAGGCCCAGGCGCAGCTGCGAGCGCTGTCGCACCGGGTTCAGGCGGCCCGTGAGGAGGAGGGCGCACGAATCGCCCGGGAGCTGCACGATCAGCTCGGGCAGGAACTCACTTCCTTCAAGTTGAGCCTTGCGTACCTGCGAACCCGCGCCCACGCTCGATGCCCCGGATCCTGGGCGGACGAACTCGCGCAGTGGTGCGAGGAAACCAGCCGCCAGATCGAAGCCAGCATCGAATCCATTCGGCGCATTGCGAGTGAACTCAGACCCAGTGTGCTCGATCGGTTGGGGCTGCTTCCCGCCCTCGAATGGCTCGCCACGGACTTCCAGCAGCGCAGCGGCGTGCCCTGCACGGTCGTGGCCCAGGGCCTTGAAGGGGCCATTGATCCCGCCTGCGCCACCGCCCTCTTCCGGGTGACTCAGGAGGCTTTGACCAATGTGGCACGCCACGCCGGGGCTGGACGGGTTGAAATCTCCCTCCTCGGGGAGGAGGCGAAAATCGAATTGTGCGTTCAGGATGATGGCTGCGGGTTCGGCCCGGCCGACCCGCAGGGCCGGCATCTCGGCCTGCTGGGGATGGAGGAGCGGGTGATGATGCTCGGAGGATCCTTTCGCCGCGGTGCTTCGCCCCTGGGTGGCGCTGAGATCTGCGCGGTCCTGCCGCGCCATCCAGTCGTCAAGGAGGCCTAGGGCCATGTGGCGCATCTTGTTGACAGACGATCACGCGCTCCTGCGTTCCGGCCTGAGGCGCATTCTCGAGGAAGCCCTGCCGGGCGTGTGCGTCGGAGAAGCTGGCTCGGTGGAGGAAGCGGTGAAGGCCCTGGAGAAGGGCCAGTGGGATCTGCTGGTGCTGGACATCTCCCTGCCGGGTCGCAGTGGACTTGATGCCCTGCCGGATATCAAGGCCGCCTACCCGACGGTTCCCGTCCTGGTCCTGTCCATGTTCGGTGAACAGCAGTTCGCCATCCGGGCGCTGAAAGCCGGAGCCTCGGCCTACCTGACGAAGGAGCATGCTCCGGAAGAACTGATCAAGGCCATCCGTACGGTGCTCGGAGGCAAACGCTATATCGGTTCCGCCTTGGCCGAATCCCTCGCGGCCCATGTCGCCCTCGACCGGGTCGGGGCCCCGCATGAACAGCTGAGTGCCCGTGAATTCGAGGTTTTCCGCCTGATCGCCTCGGCCAAGGGCATGACTGAGATCGCTGAGGAGTTGGGGCTCAGCGTCAAGACCGTGAGCACCTATCGAACCCGGATCCTGGAAAAAATGCAGCTCTCATCCAATGCCGAACTCATGCAGTACGCGTTGCGCCAGGGGCTGGTCGAATGATGTAGGACAAGCACCGACATCGCCCTTCCGTAAACAACCAGGGTTTTGTCAGCGGCCACCCGCTACCGGCCAAGCGGGAAAAACGGGATGTTCTATTCCGTAGAGGTGGCCATGGCGGCTGGAACACTCAAGGAGGCGGGCCCCGGAAGGGTTCTGTCAACCCTTCGGGGCATGTTCGACGGGGGCATCGCCACCCTGCATCCCGCCTATTTCGCGCTGGTGATGGCCACCGGAATTCTCGGAACCGCCTGCCACCTTCTGCGAATCCCGCTGCTGCCCAGGTTGCTCCTGTGGATCAACCTCCCAGCCTATGTCTTGTTGTGGCTGTTCACGATCCTCAGGTTCAGCTTCCATCGCCAGGCCTTCCTGAAGGATTGGTCGGACCATGGCCGGGGCCCGGGGTTCTTCACGACGGTGGCCGCCACGAGCGTTGTTGGGGTTCAGCTCGCGGTTCTGCAAGTGACCACCCTCGTGCCGGCGTGCCTGTGGTGGCTGGCGCTGGGCCTATGGGTGCTTTGTATCTACGGCGTGTTTGCGGCGCTCATGGTCAAGGAACCAAAACCCGACCTGGCCTCGGGCATCAATGGCGGCTGGCTCTCCGCCGTCGTGGCCACCCAGTCGCTGGCGGTTCTGGGCACGCTCGCCGGACCCTGGCTGGGCGTGAACGTCGAACTCTTGGACCTGCTTCTGATCAGTTTCTGGCTCATGGGCGGGATGCTCTACATCTGGATGATTTCCCTGATTTTTTATCGGTACACCTTCTTTCGCTTCCAGCCAACGGATCTGTTGCCACCCTACTGGATCAACATGGGCGCCATGGCCATTTCCACCCTGGCGGGAGCCCTCCTCATCCGTCGTGCCGGAAGCTCGGTCCTCCTGGGAAGCCTGGTCCCCTTCCTGAAGGGGTTCACCCTGTTCTACTGGGCCACGGCCACCTGGTGGATTCCCATGCTCGGCATTCTCGGGATCTGGAGGTATGTCGCGCATCGGATCGCGCTCACCTATGACCCGCTTTATTGGGGAGCGGTCTTCCCCATGGCCATGTATACGACGGCGACCTGGCGGCTGGCCGAGGCCCTGAATCTCCGGGTGCTGTACGCGGTACCGAAGGCTTTCATCGCCCTGGCCCTTACCTCCTGGATGCTCACCTTTTTCGGGCTGCTTCTCGGGTTCATCCGGGCTCTTCTTCTCGCCTTCCGTGGTTCCGGCATCCGTCCGGGATCTTCATCCCTTCATGCTTTGCCATTCCAACCCTAAGGAGGCTTCCATGCCCAATCGCGCCAGTCTCGCCGTGCCCAGAAGCAGCCTGTTCGAATCCGCCGAGGCATCGCAAAATGCCATCGCCCGCATCCGGGAACGCGGCCGAAGGTGGATCCTTGCCGGTTGGGGGATCACCATGATCGGGGTATTCCTCTACTGCAGGCTTCTGTTCGCCGTAGATGCTGAAGGGGATATGTCCGAGCTCCTGCATCGGACCGGCCTGGCGGGCTGGGCCGTGTTGCTGCTCATGGTGACCGGAGCCGCCACCTGGCTGGCGGGCAACCTCATCTACCTGAAGGACGCCCTGAATTCCGATGAAGTTGGACCGGATGGAGCCCCCAAGCACCACGGCACCCTCTAGCGTGGATGGGTGCCGTCGAAACCCGGGACCTGCATAGGCTGATTCATGCCCCTGCCACGCAGGGCAGTCGCGGACATCAACGGGCCCGCTTTCAACATAAGGCCAGCCGGTTCCCTGAATCACTGTGAGTGAAAATGGCAACGACCGACAGTCGTTGGTCGTGAAGGTATTTACCCAATAACAACCAAGTGGGGAAGTTTGGGTATTCGAATTGTCGATTAAAAACATTTAGAGCCTAGATTTCTCTAGGCTCTTTTCTGGTAGGGCTAACGGGATTTGAACCCGTGTTACCGCCGTGAAAGGGCGGTGTCCTGACCCCTAGACGATAGCCCCATGGGGTGGAACTTTGGTGGGCCCTGCGGGATTTGAACCCGCGGCCAACGGCTTAAAAGGCCGCTGCTCTACCGCTGAGCTAAGGGCCCTTGCCGGTGGTGCCAGACCCGCGAACCCTCGAGCGCGCGGTGCACGCGAGCGTGCGGTGCCTGGTTGGGCAGGACGATCAGTGTGCCAGCGGGTGGCGCTGAAGTCAACCCAGGAGCGGTTCGAGGAAGGTCCCCGGGTAGACATAGCCTTCGGCGCGATCGGGTCCGGTGCTGAGGTAGGCCATGGGTACTTCGACGGATTCTGCCAGGGATTCCAGGTAGGCCTGGGCTTCCACGGGGAGCTTCCGGGGATCAGTGATGCCGCGGGTGCTGCCCCAGCCCTTGAAGCGCTTGACCTCGGGCTGGATGCCCGCCCAGTCGCCCGCGCAGCTGGGCAGCTTGGTGGTGACGGTGCCTTCGCCCGTGCGGTAGCCCACGATGAGGCCCACCTCGTCCATGCAGTCGAGCACGTCGAGCTTCATGATGGCCAGGCCGTCCACACCGTTGGTGCGGCAGGCGTGGGCAGTGATGGGGGCGTCGAACCAGCCGCAGCGGCGGGGCCGCCCGGTGGTGGTGCCGAACTCGCGACCCACCTCGCGGATGCGGTCGCCGGTGGCGTCCAGCAGCTCGGCGGGGAAGGGGCCGGCTCCGACGCGGGTGGTGTAAGCCTTGGCGATGCCCAGGATCTTGTCGACGGCCTTGGGGGGCAGGCCCGTGCCGGTGAAGAGGCCGCCCAGGCTGCAGTTGCTGGAGGTGACGAAGGGGTAGGTGCCGTGGTCGATGTCGAGCAGGGTGGCCTGGGCGCCTTCGAAGAGAATGCTGTCGCCCCGCTTCCAGGCGGCCATCAGGTGGCCCTGGGCGTCGCCGATGAAGGGCAGGAAGGGCTCGGCGGTGCGCAGCAGGCCCTCGACGATGGCCTCCAGCGCCGGGAGGCCGGCGTCGGCGCCCAGGCGGAGGCGGACCTCTTCGTAGCCGGGGCGGATGCGCTCGGCGAGCCGCTCGGGGTGGAGCAGGTCGCCCAGACGGATGCCCATGCGGGCGGCCTTCATTTCGTAGGCGGGGCCGATGCCGCGGCCGGTGGTGCCGATCTTGGCGCCCACCTTGTCGGCGCGAACCTCTCGCCACTGGTCCAGGGCGATGTGGTGGGGCAGGATGATGTGGGCTTTTTCGGACAGCAGCAAGCGGCCGGAGAGGTCGAAGCCGCGGGCCTTGAGGCGGTCCAGCTCCTGCTGGAAGACTTCCAGATTCAGGACGACGCCATTGCCGACGACGAGAAAGCAGCCGGGGTGGAGGGCGCCACTAGGCACCTGATGCAGGGCGATGCTCTGGCCATCCACCACCACGGTGTGTCCGGCATTGTTGCCTCCCTGGAACCGGACTACCTGGCGGAAATGGGGGCTGAGCAGGTCGACGACCTTGCCCTTTCCTTCGTCTCCCCACTGCAGGCCAAGGATAGCCAGATTGGTTCTAGCCAGGCTCATGTCGCCCTCCCAGCCTTCCAGGATACCTTCCAGAACAGCTTCTGTCCTCAGTGGATCGGGACAAGGGTGGCAGAAGGCGTTACCCTGGGGGGCCGCACCGGAACCATCCTGGTTCCGGCGCCATCCATAACCCGGAAGGGTGTCCCGTGTTCGAAAAATTCACCGAAAAAGCCCGTCGTGTGATGTTCTTCGCCCGCTATGAGGCGAGCCAGTTCGGTGCGGAAAGCATCCAGAGCGGCCACCTCCTGCTGGGACTGCTGCGGGAATCGGAAAAGACCAGCACCCAGCTGCTCGAGCGCATGGGTGTGCAGGTGAGCGCGCTGCGCGAGCGCCTGGTGGCCTCCCTGACCCCCAAGGACAAGAAGATCACGCCCAGCAGCACCAGCATCGACATCCCCATGGAGGAGGAGGTCAAGCGCATCCTCCAGCACGCCACGGCCGAAAGCGCCAAGCTCAACCACAAGCATGTGGGGGCCGAGCACCTGCTGCTGGGCATGCTGCGCGAGGAGGGCTGCCTGGCCGGGCGCCTGCTCAAGGAGGCCGGCGCGGATCTCATCGCCGCCAAGGAAATCCTGCTGGAGAGCACCAAGGAAGAAAAGATCGCGAAGAAGAAGAAGGAACATCCGCTCCTGTCCGAATTCGCCCGCAACCTTTCGGAGATGGCCGAGCGCGGCATCTTCGACAACCTCATCGGGCGCGATTCGGAAGTCGAGCGCATCGTCCAGATCCTCAGCCGTCGCCGCAAGAACAACCCGATCCTGCTGGGTGAGGCGGGCGTGGGCAAGACCGCCATCGTGGAGGGCCTGGCCCAGAAGATCCACGAGGGGCTGATTCCCCCCAGCCTGGCGGACAAGCGCATCTACGCGCTGGATCTCAGCCTCGTGGTGGCCGGCACCAAGTACCGCGGCCAGTTCGAGGAGCGCCTGAAGTCCATCATCGCCGAGGCCAGCAAGGATCCCAGCGTGGTGCTCTTCATCGACGAGATCCACTCGCTCATCGGTACCGGCGCGGCGGAAGGCAGCCTGGACGCCGCCAACATCCTGAAGCCGGCCCTGAGCCGGGGCGAGATCCAGTGCATCGGCGCGACCACGCACAAGGAATACGCCAAGTACATCGACAAGGACCGCAGCCTGGTCCGCCGCTTCCAGCCCGTCACCGTCAATCCTCCTGACGAGTCCGAGAGCCTGCGCATCATCGAGGGCATCCGCAGCCGCTACGAGCTGTTCCACCGCGTGCGCTATACCCCGAAGACCATGGAAGCCTCGGTCTACCTGTCCAACCGCTACATCACGGACCGCTTCCTGCCCGACAAGGCCATCGACCTGCTGGACGAGGCCGGCGCGCGCGTGAAGCTGCGGGTGGGGCCCGGGGGCGTCTCTCCCGAAGGCCAGTCGCAGGAAGACGAGCTGCACCGCGTCATCAACGAGATGAACGAGGCCGTGCTCAGCCGCGACTTCGAAAAGGCGGTGCTGCTCCGCCAGAAGGAGCTGCAGCTGCGCGAGGAGATCCAGAAGAACCGCACCGAGCTGACGGACGAGGACTACGCGCGCTTCCCCGAAGTCACCGAACAGGACATCGAGGACGTGGTGGCCAGCTGGACCGGCATTCCCGTGAAGGCCCTCAAGGGCGACGAGAAGGCCAACCTGGTGAACATGGAACCCAAACTCAACGAGCGCGTCATCGGCCAGCCCGAGGCCGTGAGCGCCGTCGTGCGGGCCGTGCGCCGCGCCCGCACGGGCCTCAAGAATCCCAACCGACCCATGGGATCGTTCCTCTTCCTCGGTCCCACGGGCGTGGGCAAGACGGAGCTGGCCAAGACGCTGGCGGCCTTCCTGTTCGGCGACGCGAAGAAGATGATCCGCTTCGACATGTCCGAGTACATGGAGAAGCACGAGGTCTCCAAGCTGCTCGGGGCCCCTCCGGGGTACGTGGGCTACGAGGAGGGCGGCATGCTGACGGACCGCATCCGGCGGAATCCGTACTGCGTCCTGCTCTTCGATGAGATCGAAAAGGCCCACCCCGACCTGATCAACATCCTGCTGCAGATCTTTGACGATGGTCAGGCTTCGGACGCATTCGGGAACCTGGTGGACTTCAAGAACACCATCATCATCATGACCTCCAATGTGGGAAGCCGCGAATTGCTGGTGGAAAAGGGCCTCGGCTTCGTCGAGCAGAGCGGCCGTCCCGACGCCAAGACCGGCGACGCGATGAAGGTCCTGAAGCGCACCTTCCCGCCCGAGTTCCTGAACCGCATCGACGAGATCGTCGTGTTCAACCGCCTGGGCGACGACGAACTGCGCAAGATCGTCCGCCTGCTGGTGGAGGATCTCAACGTCACCCTCCAGAAGCACAAGTTGATCGTGAGTCTCACGGACGC
The DNA here is from genome assembly GCF_030268085.1 of Geothrix limicola. Lineage (GTDB taxonomy): Bacteria > Acidobacteriota > Holophagae > Holophagales > Holophagaceae > Geothrix > Geothrix limicola. Next base: position 129,398 of record NZ_BSDE01000002.1, on the reverse strand, counting down.
CGCCTGCGACTGGTTGGTGAAGACCACCCTGCGGGACCGTGCTTATGGGGCCAGACCTTTGCGCCGGGCCATCCAGAAGCAGGTGGAAGATCCCCTCGCGGAGCTGATGGTGGGCCAGGACACGGTGCCTTCGGGCCTGGTGAATTTTGATTTGGTGGACGAGAAGCTCGTCCCCACCCTGTCTGATACTGGAGACGTGGCCGCTGGCCAGGAAACCCATCTGGTCGGAGCGCCTGAATGACGCAGCAAAACATGGTTTGGAACCGGGTCCGGCCCCGGTGGTGGAAAGGCGTGCTTCCCCTGGCCCTCGTGGCAGGCTTCGCGCTGCCTCTGTGCGCCCAGGATCTCGAGCCCATCGTCACCATCGAGGTCATCGGCGCCCAGAAACAGACCTCGGAAACCGTAATCTTCAAGTCGGGTGTGAAAGTGGGCGACGACCTGCGCACCCTGGACTTCACGGAGGTGCTGGAGAAGCTTTGGGCCAGCGGATCCTTCGATGACATCAAGCTCGAACTGGAGGACGCGCCCGGCGGAAAGAAGCTGGTCATCCGCATCAAGGAACGTCCCCTGATCAAGGAAGTGGACTTCCGCGGCGGCACGGAAGTGGGTCTCACCAACATCAAGGACAAGGTCAAAGAGAAGAAGCTGACCATCAATCTGGACACGGTCTACGATCCGGAGGCGGCCCGCAAGATCAAGGATCTGATCGTCGATCAGGCCGGTGAGAAGGGCTACCGGAACCCGGTGGTCGACATCACCCTCGAACCCATGGCGGGCGGCGTGGCGCGTCTGGTCTTCGAGATCAAGGAGGGCGGCAAGGCCAAGATCTACCAGGTGGCCTTCCGGGGCAACAAGGTCTTCAGCAGCGCCCAGCTGCGCAACATCATGAAGAAGACCCGCAAGCACTGGATGTTCAGCTGGCTGACGACCCATGACCTCCTGGTGGACAAGAACCTGGAAGAGGATCTCGAAAACCTCAAGAAGGCCTACTGGCAGCAGGGCTACAAGGACGTCTTCGTCGGCAAGCCCATCATCGAAGTCGAGGACCGCACCACCGCCAAGCAGAAGAAGAAGAACGAGAAGCGGGAGAAGGAAGCAAAGTCCCCCAAGTACGACCTGCGGGCCACGCTGACCATCCCGATCCTTGAGGGGGATCGCTTCTACGAAGGCACCTTCAAGACGGAGGGCGGGAAGCTGTTCCGCGAGGGGTACTACAAGGCCAAGTACGCCGAAGTGAAGCGCGACAACCGCTCCATCCTGCGGAAGTTCTTCAACGTGAAACCCTCGACCGAGGATCCCAAGCCGGGCGAGAAGCCCGTGCCCTTCGATCTGGACGCCGTGAACCAGACGGTGGACAAGATGAAGGAGGATTACTCGAACCAGGCCTACATCATGTTCCACACGGAGAAGAAATTCGACGTGCGCGAAGAGGATGGGGTCAAGAAGGTGGACACCACCCTGAAGCTCGACGAAGGGGAGCTTTACACGATCCGCAAGATCGAATTCGAAGGCAACCTCACGACCAAGGACAAGGTGCTGCGTCGCAGCATGCTCATGCGCGAGGGTGATCCCTTCCAGACGGACCGTTTCAAGGATTCGCTGCTGAGCATCAGCCAGCTGAGCTTCTTCGATGTGAAGAGTTCTGAGCCGAAGGTGGAGCCGGTCCGAGACAAGCCGCAGGTGGACATCGTGGTTCGGGGGGAGGAAGCCGGTGTCAACGAAGTCCTCTTCCAGGGCGGATACGGTTCCCTGTTCGGCTTCTCGCTGGGTGTGAGCTTCTCCACCCGGAACCTGGGCGGCGGTGGCGAAACCCTGTCCCTCAGCTACAACGGCGGCAAGTTCTCGAAGAACGCCTCGATCGGTTTCACCGAGCCCTTCGTCTTCGACCTGCCGTACTCCTTCTCGGCCTCGGTTTCCAATGGATCTGCCGACTACGACGCGTCCCGCGTCGGCATCCAGAACGCCTACAGGCAGTTCACCCGCAGCCTCGGGGCGTCCGTCGGCGCGCGCCTCAGCAACTGGATCCCGAACGAGCCCTGGGCCTTCTTCACGACCTATTCGACGGGCTACAGCTTCCGCCTGATTCGCATCGAAGGCGGCCAGAACTTCTACTTCCGGGATACCCCGAACCAGCTCACCTCGACCTTCAGCCAGAGCCTGGCCTACAGCACCGTGAACCACCAGTTCAAGCCCACGGCGGGCACGCGACTCTCCTTCGGCCTGGAATACGGCGGTTGGCAGTTCGGCGGCGACCGCCCCTTCCTGCGGGCCACCTGGGAATTCGCCAAGTTCGCCAACATCGCCGACCGGCACATCTTCGCCCTCAACATGACCTACGGGTACCTGCAGAACATGGGCCGGGACGATCTGCCGCTCTACGATCTCTACCGGCCCGGTGGTGAGAACAGCATCCGTGGTTACCGCTACGGCCAGGTGGGCACGGTGCTCCAGGACAACGCCGGCAATCCGGTGGTCGTGGGTGGCAACAAGCAGTTCATCGTCAATGCAGAGTACCAGTTCAAGATCGCCGATCAGTTCCGTCTCGTCTTCTTCTACGACGCCGGGAATGCCTGGGGGAGCGGCACCAAGATCTTCAGCCACGATCCTGTCACCTACACCCTCAATGGAACGAGTACACAGGTCACTTACACCAACCCCTCCCTCATCCGCTCGGCGGGCCTGGAGTTCCGGTTCTTCCTGCCCATCAGCCCGGCGCCCTTGCGCCTGATCTGGTCGAGGAAGCTCAACCCCTATCCCTTCGATACGGAAAGCAAGACGGACTTCCAGTTCTCCATTGGAACCACCTTCTAATTCCCGGCCGAAGGCCGCCTGGTTATTCGCTACAATAGCTGTTTCGTCCTGGAGCTCCCATGCGCAAGATCGCCCCGTCCCTGGCCGCCCTCTGCCTGTCCGCGGCCCTCGTCACCCCGGCCGCCGCGCAGGAGGCCCCCCGCTTCGGCTTCTTCAGCATCAACCAGCTGGTGCGCAGCTCGAAGAAGGCCGGCGCCATCTTCTCCGAACTCGAGATCACCGGAAAGAACCTGCAGGAGAAGCTGCAGGCCAAGGGGCAGGAACTGCAGACCCTCCAGCAGCAGCTGAATTCCCCCAGCCTGGATCCGGACAAGAAGGAAGCCCTGGCCAAGAAGCTTCGTGACGTGGAGTTCGAAGCCAAGAAGATGCAGGAAGACAGCCAGGCCGAATACCAGCGCATCGAGAAGAAGGTGGGCGAAGCCATCACGAAGCTCGCGAACCCCATCGTTGAGCAGCTCGCGCGGGAGCAGAAGCTCCAGATGGTCTTCTCGGACCAGGCCGTGCAGGTCCTCGCCTGGGGTGAGCAGGAGTGGATGAAAGCCTTCACGAGCGAAGTCGCCAAGCGCCTGGATGCCAGCGAAGGCACGGCTGCCGCTCCCGCCGCCCCTGCGACGAAGCCTGCCGCCAAGCCGGCCGCTAAGCCCGCCACCGCCGCGCCCAAGAAGTAGCCCGGTCCGAACCCGCCCGCGATGACCGCCGCGCGACGGCTGCTCCTGCTGCTCACCGGGATCAACCTGGTGAACTACCTGGATCGGTACGTCGTCGCGGCGGTGCTCGAACCGCTGGGCAAGGAACTGCACCTCACGGATGCCCAGCTCGGTCGCCTGACCCTGGTGTTCATCCTCGTCTACATGTGCGCCGCGCCCGCGTTCGGCTACCTGGCGGACCGCTTCCATCGCCCCCGGCTCGTGGCCGGGGGCGTGGCTTTGTGGAGCCTGGCCACCGCGGGTGCCGCCTTCATCCACAGCTATCCGGCCCTGCTGGTGATGCGGTCACTGGTGGGTGTGGGCGAGGCCGCCTACGCCACCCTGGGGCCGGCCATGCTGGCGGATGGATTCCCCGAGGCGGAGCGCGCGAAGAAGTTCACCTGGTTCTACCTCGCCATCCCCGTGGGCAGCGCCTTCGGCTACGGCCTGGGCGGGCTGGTGGCGGGGTCCTGGGGCTGGCGTGCGGCCTTCATGGTGGCTGGGATCCCAGGCCTGGCCCTGGCGGCCTGGATGGCCTTCCAGATGGATCCGGTCCGCGGAGGCATGGACGCCCTGCCTGATACCGATGCCGCCGAACCCTATCTGAAGCGGCTCCGCCACATCTTCTTCAATCGCATCTGGCTGGCCTGCACGGCCAGCTACGTGGCCTACACCTTCGCCATGGGCGCCCTCAGCATGTGGAGCCCCACGCTGCTCCAGCGCCGCTTCGCCGTCAGCACCGCCAAGGCGGGCCTGGTCTTCGGAGGACTGGCCGTGGTGACGGGCATCCTCGGCACCTTCCTCGGAGGCTGGCTCACGGACCGCTGGCAGAGACGCTGGCCGGATGCCGGAGCCCTGCTTTCGGGCCTCACCCTCCTGGCGGCCGCGCCCATCGTGGGTTGGGCCCTCGGCACCTCCAGCCTGCACCTGGCCTACCTGAGCTTCTTTGTGGGCATGTTCCTGCTCTTCGTCAACACCAGCCCCGTGAACGCCCTGACGGTGAGTTGTCTGCCCGCCAGCGTCCGAGCCACCGGCGTGGGGGTGAACGTGCTGCTCATCCACCTCATGGGCGATGCCATCAGCCCCGAGCTGGTGGGCCGCCGGGCCGATGCGCTGCATGCCGCGGGACTGGGTGGCGGGGACGGGCTGGCGCGCGCCCTGACCCTTGTTCTGCCGGCCATCCTGATCAGCGGCCTCGCCCTTTGGTGGGCGCGGCGTCGCCCCGCGCAGGCCTGACGTGGCCCGCAGCCGGACCGCACGGTTCCTCGGCTGGATCTGGTTCCGCGACCTGCGCCGGGAGGGGCCCGACCTGCCTCCAGGCCCCTGCCTGATCCTCCTGAACCATCCCAACGGGCTGCTGGATCCGCTGGCGGCGGCGGCCCTGCTGGACCGGCGCGCCGGCTGGCTGGCCAAGGCCACCCTTTGGAAGATCGCGCCCCTGCGGCCCTTCCTGGCGGCCTTCCGGGCCATTCCCGTGACGCGGCCCAAGGATGGGGGAGCCACGCCCGAATCCATCCAGCAGAGTTTCCACAAGGTCCACGAGGTGCTGGCCCGGGGTGGTTCCGTCGCCCTGTTTCCGGAGGGCGTGAGCCACACGAATGCCGACCTGGCGCCGCTGAAGACCGGTGCGGCGCGCATGGCCCTCTCCAGCCCCGCGCCGGTGTCGATCATTCCCGCCGGGCTGGTCTACGGCGAGCGGGCCGCCTTCCGGCACAGCGTCCTCCTGCGTCTCGGCGCGCCGATTCCCTTCGCGGATCTCGCCGGGCGGGGCGCCGAGCCCGAGGCCGTGACCGAACTGACGGCGCGCATCCGCGCCGCGCTCAAGCCCCTGACGCTGCACGGCGCGGACGTGCGGTGCCTGGCCCTGGCGCAGGAACTGGCCTGGCTCATGGCTGAGGCGCCAGGCAGCCGCGTGGATCTGGAGGCCCTGCGGGCGCGGGTCCAGGGCCTGCTGCCTCATTTGTCCACGCTCCCCGACGAGGTGCTCGCCTCGCTCGAAGCGCGGGTCCACGCCGCCCAGGCCTGGCTTCGTAGCAAGGGCCTGCGCCCCGATCAGGTGGGCCACCCCTATCCCGGGGTGGAAGTGCTCCGCTGGCTGCCCCGGGCCGCGGCGAGGCTCAGCCTGGCGGTGGTGCTGCTGGGGCCGGCGCTGCTCTACTGGCCGCCCTACCGGCTCGTGGGCTGGATCGCGGGCCGCGTCACGGACGAAGGGGACCAGACGGCCACCCTGAAGCTGCTGGGAGGCGCCCTGGTGCATCCGCTCTGGGCCCTCCTCCTGGCAGTGCTTGCGGGGCTGCGCTGGGGGTGGGCCGCCGCGTGGGTGCCTCCCGCGGCCCTGCTGGTGGCCGGCCTGGGGCTGCCCCACCTGGAGCGCGCGGCCGAAGACCTGCAGGCCATCCGTGGCTTCCTGAGGCGCTGGGATCCGGCGGTGCCCGAACTGCTCGAAGCCCGCCGCCAGCTGCTGGAGGCCTTCCCCGAGCTGAAGGGCTAGACAAAAAAGGAGGGGCGGCGAACCGCCCCTCCAGGCCAAGCATGGATGGATCAGAAGGAATAGGGATCCACGACGATGTTCAGTCCCGAACCGCCGACGGCGGGGCCGCCGAGGAAGAAGAGCAGCTGCTTCTGCGCGGCGCCGGTGTTGGCGGGTGTCGTGTTGTCGAGCAGGAAGCCGTGGTCGATGCCGGTCTGGTTGAACTGGAAGTAGCCTTCGGTGGGGCTGGTGGCGGCCGGCGAGTAGGCGGCTGCGAGGGCCTTCAGGGTCGTTGGGGTGGCGCCGGCCATGAAGGGGACCTTGGGGGCCGTGTCGCCCTTGTAGACGAGCTGGTTGAAGCCCGGCGCGAAGTCGTAGCCGAAGAGGGTGCGGCCGCCGAGGGCCTGGCCCAGGTAGCGGGTCGTGTAGTTGGGAATCACGGTATCGCCCACGGCTTCCTGCATGGCCGTGCGTCCCGAAAGGCGGGAGGGCAGGCCCGTCGTGAGGGGCAGGGTCATGGAAGCGGGATCCACAGGGTCGACGAGGGTCTGGGCTACGAGGAAGAACTGGGTGTAGGCCGTGGTGCCGGGGACGACGGTGCCGCCGGAGGCCGCGCTGAGGCCGGCGTTCACGGTGGGGCTGAAGGAGGGGCTGTCCTTCAGCAGGTAGGCCAGGGTGCTGCCGGGCACGGAGAGGAAGCCCTTCATGTCGTTGTTCAGCGTGGCCTGGGTGTAGGGTGCGCCGCTGGTGGCCAGAGTCGCATTGCCGGCCAGGTAGTAGGCGCCGCAGATGGAGCCGAGGCTCTGGCCCACGAAGGTGATGTTGCCCGTGGCTCCGGGTGTGGGATAGCCCGTGATGGCGCCGCCCGCATAGGTCGCGAAGGCGGTGCCGAAGGGCGTGCCCGTGCGCATGAGGATCTCAAGGCGGTGCAGGTTCAGGGCAGCCTGTTGGACGTTGGTGCGGCCCGTCAACAGCGAGGTGAGGGACATGAAGTCCGACCCCCAGTTGGCCTGCTTTTGGGCCTTCACGGCCGCGGTGTCACCGGCCAGGACCTGATTGGCGGGCTGGGCCAGGGCGCCGTGCATGGGCAGGTCGATGGCGATGGTGGCCTTGCCCGACATGGCGATGGTGTTCGCGGCAGCGGCGGCGGCCTCCTTCTGGGACGTGATGCCGTGCTGCAGGATCACGGTCTTGTAGGTGGCGGCCCCGCCCACGGGAATGAAGTAGACGAAGGGGATCTGGCGATCGGTGTTGTAGAAGCCGAGCAGCTGCCCGGCGGTGAGGCCTCCGCCGGTCGCGGCGGCGCGCACGGGCTGGGTGATGCCGGTGCTGTAGCTGTAGGGGTTCGTCGCGCCCTGGGCCGTGCCGCTGCCACCGGCGAGGGTGGTCAGATCGACACCCGCCGAAGTGGCAGTGGCGGCGACGGCCGGATCCATCTGCAGGTCGGCGCTGTGGTACGAGCCCAGCACCACGGTGCTGATGTTCGTGTAGGTGGAGGCGGGCAGCCCGAGAGCCCCGAAGTAGGTCGCGGCCGGGAGGGCGGCGCTGATGGTGACGGTGTTGTTCCAGGCCTTGGCGGCCCCGAAACTGCCAGCGGCGAAGCCGCGAAGGATGGCGTCCATGGGCTTGATGGTGGTGCTGTCCGAAGCCAGGGTGCGGATGCCGCCCGCGCCGGTGGTGATGAAGCGGCCCATCAGGGTGATGTTGGCCCGGGTGGCGATGCCCGTGGCGGTGGCGCCGGTCTTGGCGGTGGTATCGGCCGCGGCGTTGGCGATGAGGTCGCTCATCACCTTGGCGTAGCCCGAGAGCAGCACGTTCGTTCCGCTCATGTTGTCGGCGCGGATGGGCTCGAGGGCGGCGAAGGAGCCGGTCAGGGCGGTGGTGGACTTCAGGGCTTCAAAGTAGGGTGAGGCGACGATGGACTTGGCGGGGGTGCCCTTGTCCTTCACACCATCGGTGACGACATAGAGGAAGCGGGCGCCGGGGGTGAGGGGCACCTTGGGGAAGAGCAGGAATTCCTGGCCGCTGGCCTGGGCGCCGGCATTGGGGCAGGCGGCCGAGGCGGTGTAGGTGAAGAGTCCGGAGACGTCCTGGAAGCCGAGGGTGGCGTTCTCGGTGAGGCCGTTCGAATCAGGCAGCACCTGGAACACCTTGACGGTGCTCGGCGTGACGGTGGTGGCGTCCACGGCGCCGGAGAAGGCGAAGTAGATGGGAGCATTCAGGCCCGAGACGGCGTGGGTGGAGAAGGTGGTGTCGGGGTAGCCGTAGTTGGGGCCGCCGACTTCGTGGTAGGCGACGTAGGCCAGGGCCTCGGGGGGCTGCATGGGCACGCCGTAGGGGCGGGCGCCCGTCACCGTGGCGCCGGTCAGGGGATTGATCCAGGCCTTGGAGATGGGATCCACCGCCGCCGCCGTGGCGAGGATGTTCGGAAGCGGAATCTTCGCGTTCGCCGGATCGAACACAGCGGCCGTCGCGCTGGGGATGGAACTCGTCCCCGTGACAAGGGTCGGAGCCTTGGAGTCTCCGCCGCCGTTGCAGGCGAACAAGGTCAACAGGACAGTTCCGAAGGCCGCTTGAGTCAAGCGTCGATGCATCGCACACCTCATGGGTGGGGTTGAAGAGAACGGTGAATGGGTGTTCCGACGATAGTGGGGCTGGCCTCGAAATGCCAGACAAAACAAAGGCCCCCGAAGGGGCCTGTGCTTGACTTCGGGTAGCCTAATCGGTCACTGCAAAGACGACCTTATCGTTCTTAAACCGGCTCACGGTGATGAGCTCGATGGTGGCGGTCATCTTGTCTTCGCTGATGGTGAGCTTGTAGTGCTCGTCCTTCAGATACGAGCCCGGCACCACGTTCACCTTGGCGATCTTCTTCAGGCCCAGGTCGGCGGCCTTGATGATGATGGTCTTGGCGGAGCGCAGGTCGAGGCTCTGGGTGAAGACCTCGTCGCGCCAGTTCTTGCCCGCGCGGTCCTTGGCGAAGACGGGGATCTCGATGATGCCGTCGGCCTTGAGCTTGTCGCGGGTGCCGATGACGTAGTGCAGCGAGTTCAGCTTGGCCAGCTGACCGGCGTTGTCGGCCTGGAGCTTGGTGCGCTCTTCGATGAGGTTGGCGCGCTCGGACTGAAGCCCGGCGATCTCCTCGGTGATCTTCTGCTTCTGGCTTTCGAGGTCGCTGACTTCTTCCTGCAGCTTCTCGTTGGCGGCCACGGCTTCATCACGCTCGCCCTCGATCTTTTCGCGCTCCTGGCGCATCAGGTCGCTGGGGCTGATCTTGGCCTTGCCCTGGGAAACCCAGGTGCCATAGGTGCCATTGGCGTAGAAGTGGTAGACCTCGAAGCCCGGGGCCAGCTTGTCGAGGATGGCCACGCGGCTCACGAGCTTCTTGGCCTCGGCCTCGGGCACGCCCTTCTTCTTGAGGAACCGCATGGCCATGCCGTAGTGGCTGTCGTTGGGCTTGGCCACGTCGGGCTTGGGCAGGTCCGCCTTGAGCTTGGCGAGCTTGGAGTTGAGCTCCTTGATCTCCTTGTCCTTGTCGAGCACTTCCTGGAGCAGGGCCTGGTACGAGCTGTTCTTCTCGTTCTTGATGCGCTCTTCCAGAGCCTTCTTCTGCTCATCCGTGAGCTGCAGCGTTTCGGCGTTGGGCTTGATATCGTTGACGCCCGCCTGGGCCAGCTTCTTCTGCTGCTCGGTGCCGGCCTGGTTCAGCTGCTGGTTGGCCTTGTCGGCTTCGGCAGCCTTCTGGGTGAGCTCCTTGATCTGGGGGTCTTCGCGTTTGCACGCAGTGGACACCGTCAGGATGGACGCGGCCATGAGGGCCAGGGCCAGCGTCGGTCGGCGGAATGAAATCATGGGTTCCTCCACAAGGGGGCGGTATGTGCTTGCTTCAAAAGGACGGGGAACTTCCCACTCTAGTCTTTAAGGCTAAGACAAGGCAAGGTTACGTGCGTCATCCAAAAGATGTATTCGCGATATAGTCATTGTTTCCTCCGAACGGACGTTTGGAGGTGTTCCGAGGAGTCCAGCATGGCCACCCAGGGGCGGCACCTGTTCACATCCGAGAGCGTCACCGAAGGGCATCCTGACAAGATGGCGGACCAGATTTCCGATGCGGTGCTCGATGCCGCGCTGAAGGATGACCCCCGCAGCCGCGTGGCCTGCGAGACCCTGCTGACCACGGGCCTGGTGCTGGTGGCCGGCGAGATCACCACGGAGACCTACATCCCCGTCGCCTCGCTGGTCCGCGACGTGGTGAAAGACATCGGCTACGACCACCACATCAAGGGCTTCGACTACGCCACCTGCGCGGTGATGGTCACCATCGACCAGCAGAGCCCCGACATCGCCATGGGCGTGGATACGGGCGGCGCCGGCGACCAGGGCCTGATGTTCGGCTACGCCTGCCGCGAGACGCCGGAGCTGATGCCCGCGGCCATCCACTTCAGCCACCTGCTCACGCGCAAGCTGTCCGAGGTGCGCAAGAACGGCCAGCTGCCCTGGCTGCGCCCCGACGGCAAGTCCCAGGTCACCGTCGAATTCGACGGCGATCAGGTGAAGCGCATCCACACCGTCGTCATCTCCACCCAGCACGATGAGCACGTCACCCAGAACACCATACGCGACAGCATCCTGCAGGACGTCATCAAGGCCGCCCTGCCCATGGACCTGCTGGACAGCCAGACCATCTACCACGTGAACCCCACCGGCCGCTTCGTCGTGGGCGGGCCCATGGGCGACACGGGCCTCACGGGCCGCAAGATCATCGTCGATACCTACGGCGGCAGCGGCCACCACGGCGGCGGCGCGTTTTCGGGCAAGGATCCCAGCAAGGTGGATCGCAGCGCCGCCTACATGGGCCGCTACATCGCCAAGAACATCGTGGCGGCGGGCCTCGCGAGCCGCTGCGAGATCCAGCTGGCCTACGCCATCGGCGTGGCCGAGCCCGTGTCCATCTCCGTGGACACCTTCGGTACCGGCCAGGTGTCGGACGAGGCCATCGTGCGCGCCGTGCGCGAGGTCTTCAGCTGCACCCCCAAGGCCATGATCGAGGCCCTCGATCTGCGCAAGCCCATCTACCGCGCCACGGCGGCCTACGGCCACTTCGGCCGCCCCGAATTCAACTGGGAGAAGCTGGACAAGGTCGACGCGCTACAGAAGGCCGCGAAGTAGGCCGATTCCTCCAACCTATGTAGAAGCGGCCCAACCGGGCCGCTTCTGCGTTTCGGATTCAGGCTAGGTGGCCGCTTCCACCCGGTTGCGGCCGCCTTCCTTGGCGCGGTACAGGGCCTCGTCCGCCAACTTGAGGAGGTTCTCGGCATCCGGCAGGTCGCCCTGTCCCTCGCGCGAGGCAACGCCCATGCTCGCGGTCTTCTTGAGCATGGCCCCGTCGAGTTCGTGCTCGAGTTCGGCGAACTTCTGGCGCAGGGTCTCGGCCACCTGGACGGCGGTGGCGAGATCCGTGTGCGGCAGCACGAGGGTCAGTTCTTCGCCGCCGTAGCGAGCCGCCAGATCGGTGTTGCGCACGCTGGATTTCAGCATGGCGCCGATGTTGCGCAGCACGACGTCGCCCATGGCGTGGCCGTAGGTGTCGTTGACGTGCTTGAAGTGATCGATGTCGATCATCACGACGGAAAGGGGCGTCTTGTAGCGGCGGGCCCGGGCGACTTCCTCCTCCAGGCGCGTCATGAGGCGGCGCCGGTTGGCTAGGCCCGTGAGCACGTCGGTGACGGAGAGCGATTCGAGCTGGGCGTTCTTTTCGCGCAGCTCATCCTGGAGCAGCTTCAGCTTGGTGTGGATGCGCACTCGGGCCAGCAGCTCCTTCTCGTGGAAGGGCTTGGTGACGTAGTCGGAGGCACCGCGCTCGAGGATCTCGGCCTTGCGGTCCAGATCGTCCTCGGCGGTGAGGATGATGACGGGGATCTGTTCGAGTTCCTTGCGGCTGGCCTTGAGGCCCAGGAACTTCAGGCCGTCGAAGCCCGGCATGACCAGGTCGCAGAGCACCAGGTCGGGCGGCGTTTCCATGATGGTCTTGAAGGCCGTGAGGCCGTCGGAGGCCTCCATGAAATGCACGAAGCCGCCGTCCTTCATGAGGACCGCCTTGATCTCGCTGCGGATCATGGCGTTGTCATCGACGATGAGGATGCGTCCGGCCATGGATCAGATCCTCCCTGCGGAAGTGTGAACCCGCGACAGCCAATCTTTCCAGCGCTGGGATTCGAAGGGGACGGGTGGAGGCAGGTGCCGGCGCATGGCCCGCGAGGCCTTCAGGGCCGGAGCCCAGAGGCTTTCCGGCAGCTGGGCCGCCGCCTCTGCGCAGGCGGTCCAGCCCGCGGGCGTCTGGCAAACCAGCAGCCACTGGTGCCCAGCCTCCAGGGACAGCCGCACCCGATCTTCCCAGCTCCAGTCCGCGCAGCCGCCCATCTCCAGATCATCGGGCAGGAAACGGCCCTGGATGCCCCAGGGATTCTCGGCGACGGAGCCTCGGTGCAGGCTGGCGGGGGCCCCGGAGCTGGCGGGCGTGCGCAGGTGGGCGACCATTACGAGCCGATCGGTGTGGGAGAGCGGGACGAAGGCGCGGGCGTTGCGATCCACCTGCTCTGTGTCTTCCAGCGCGGGCAGGCCGAGGTGGCTGTCCAGAGTGGTGCCGCCGAGCCCCGGGAAATGCTTGAGGCAGCCGCGCACGCCCATGGATTCCAGCCCGTGGAGGAAGGCCCCGGCGGCTGAGGCGGCCTCGAAGGGATGTTCGCTGGCGGCGCGGTCCCCGATGCCGGCGCCGGGGTGCCCATCCCAGAGGTCGACCACGGGGGCGAAATCCACGTTGAAGCCCAGCATCCGCAGGCCCTCGCCCCAGAGCCGTCCCCAGGCCGAGCAGGCCTCGGCGCCACCCTGGGTCCAGAGCTGGCGCAGGGGTGGCGTGGGGCCCGTCCAGGGCCGCAGGCGGCTGACGGGGCCACCTTCCTGGTCCAGGGCCACGGCCAGGGGCAGGTCGGTTCCGTAGCGAGTCTGTAGGGCGTCGATGAGGGATCGGCACCGGGCGGGACCGGTCTCGGGATCGGGATCGAGGTTCCGCGCGAAGAGGATGATCCCGCCCGGGTGGAAGGGCAGGTCCACGTCCTGGGCGTCGACGCCTCGGAAACCGGTCCAGAGAAGCTGCTCGGAGCTATGCATCCCCTCACCTTACCCGGAGGGCCAGCTCCAGGTGGCGGGCAAGCAGCAGGAAGGTCTGATCGCTTTCGGAGAACGTGGAGCGCTCCTTGAAGCCTAAGTACAGCCAGCCGGCGTTGCCCAGGGGGAGGAGGTGCTCCTCGTTGTATCCGAAGTGGGGCGCCACCAGTGGGCCCGGCCGGGGCCGCTCCAGCTTGGCGGGCAGGGGCAGGGGGCCCCGGGCGAGCAGGCGGCGGAGGCTGCCGTCCTCCTGATGGCTGTAGCAGGCCAGGCCCCCCGGCGCCCAGTGCAGGCAGAGGCGGTCCAACAGTGGATCGAGGGCGGCGGCGGGCGAACGCGCGTCGAGCCCCTGGAGGCTGAGGTCGCAGAGGGCGAGGGCCTCCTGGTGGGCGGCCTGCAGATCCTGGCTGCGGCTGAGGATGCGGGATTCCAGCTCCTGCTGGTAGGCACGGAGCTTCTGCAGCAGGCTCGCGTGATCCAGGGCCCGGTCCAGGACGACTTCGATTTCGCCGAGGCGGAAGGGCTTCTGGATCAGGTCGTAGGCGCCGCGCTTGAGGGCTTCGATGCTCGTGTCGAGGGTGGCATAGCCGGTGATGAGGATGCAGAGGGTGTCGGGGAAGTGATGCCGGATGGCGCCGATGAGATCCAGGCCCGTCTGCCCCCCGGGCATATGCAGATCCGTGAGGACGACGGGGAAGGCGCGCTCTGCCATGCGGGTCAGGGCGGCCTCGCCGCTGGGGACGGCCTCCGCGGAATATCCGTGGTCTCGCAGGGCCTCCAGCAGCGTGGTGCGGACATCCGCTTCGTCATCCACGATGAGGATGGGCTCCTGGATCATGGCGTCCGCCCCCAGCCGATGGTCCGCTCGTAGATCTTCGCCTCGAGGAAGATCTTCAGCACCTCCGCATCCAGTAGGTTCACCTTGGCCTCCTGCTCCAGGATCTGCAGGCTGCGCTCGATGCTCACGGCGGCCTTGTAGGGCCGGTCCGCCGCCGTGAGGGCGTCGTAGACGTCGGAGACGGCCATGAGCTTGCTCTGCACCGGAATGTCGGGCTCCTTGAGCTGGCGGGGATAGCCCTTGCCATTCAGCCGCTCGTGGTGGGCCCAGGCGATCTCGGGCACGCCCGCCAATTCGGTGGTCCAGGGGATCTGGCTGAGGAACTTGTAGGTATAGGAGACGTGGCTTTCGATCTCCTGCCTTTCCTTGGCGGAGAGGCTGCCTTTGGGAATCTTCAGCAGGTCCAGATCATGGGGCTCGATGAGGGTGCGCCGATCCCCGCTCCAGTGCTGGAAGGTGAGGTCTTCCAGGAGGTCCAGTTCCTGGGCCACCTCTTCAGGCAGGATGGTGGGTTCGTTGCTGCGCCGCACCAGCTCCATCAGGCGCTGGGACTCCACCTCCTGCTGGTGGAGGAGGCTGCCCACGGTGTCGTGATCGAAGCTGTGGCCCTTGCTCCAGGAATCGAGCATGCGGTCGCGCATGGCTTCGAGGGTGCGCTGGTGCAGGCGCTGGAAGATGCTTTCGAGGCGTTCCCCCTCGATCTTCTTGGCCTTCACGAGCACCTGCTCGCGGACACCCACCTTGCCGAAATCGTGCAGCAGGCTGGCGTAGCGGATCTCGCGGATCTGGATGGGATTGAAGTAGAGTTCGCCGTAGCGCCCGTTGGGCGTGTTGTTCACGGCCTCGGCCAGGCCCACGGTCAGGTCGGCCACGCGGCTGGAATGGCCGGAGGTGCTGGGATCGCGGGCTTCAATGGCGGTCACGGAGGCGTTCACGAAGCCTTCGAAGAGCCGCTCGATGTCGTTCTTCAGCCCGAGGATCTCCTGGGTGCGGGCCTCCACCATGCGTTCGAGGTTCTGCTGGTACTCCTCGTTCTCGCGCAGCAGGCGGTAGTGTTCCAGGGCCCGCTCCAGGCTGGCCTCGATCTCGGCAAGCTTGAAGGGCTTCTGGATGAAGTCGTAGGCTCCGCGCTTGAGGGCCTGGATGGCGGATTCCGTCGTGGCGTAACCCGTCATCAGGATGCCCATGGCCTGGGGGTCCTCGTCGTGGATGGCCCGCAGCAGTTCCAGGCCCGAGAGCCCGCCGGGCATGTTCAGATCCGTGAAGATCACGGGGAAGTGCTGCTCATGCACCCGCGCCAGGGCCTGGGCTCCGCCATCGGCGCCGACCGCGGCATAGCCCTGGTCGTGAAGGGCCTCCACCAGCAGGTTTCGGAGATCCGCCTCATCGTCCACGATGAGAATGGGGATGGGGGCAGTGAGGGGCACGCAGACTCCTGGTACCCGAACCCTATCGGACTGCGAGGCAAACGGGGCAAGTTTTATGCAGTCAGATGTATCAGTCGAAGGCTAAGGTTTTTCCTGTGCAACTTTAGGCCGCGCCGAGCGCTACTGGACGGCCTCGATCTCGACGGCGAGTTGACCCTCGCGAACCGCCAGCCGGGCCAGGCCGCCGGGTTGGAGTTGGCCCTGAAGGACCAGGCGGGAGAGGGGATTCACGACGGCCTGCTGGACGAGGCGCTTGAGGGGGCGCGCACCGAAATGGGGATCGAATCCCTCGGCGGCCAGCCAGTCGAGGGCGGCCTCGGGCACCTCCAGCTCCAGTCGCTGGGCCTGGAGCAGGGCCTCCACCCGCTTCAGCTGGATGCGGGCCACGGCCTTCATGTCTTCGCGGCTCAGGGAGCGGAACATCACCACTTCATCGAGGCGGTTCAGGAATTCGGGACGGAAGTGGCCGTGCAGGGCGGCCTGGACGGCGGCTTCGGCCTTGGAGGGATCGCCGCCGGCATCGAAGATGGCCTGGCTGCCCAGGTTGGTGGTCATGAGCACGACGGTGTTGCGGAAGTTCACCGTGCGGCCCTGGCCGTCCGTGAGGCGGCCATCCTCCAGCACCTGGAGGAAGAGGTCGAAGGTCCGCGAATGGGCCTTCTCCATCTCGTCCAGCAGGATCACGGCGTAGGGGCGGCGGCGGATGGCCTCCGTGAGGCGGCCCCCCTCTTCGTAGCCCACGTAGCCGGGCGCCGCGCCGATGAGACGCGTGGCATCGGCCTCGTGGGTGAACTCGCTCATGTCGATGCGCACGAGGGCGTTCTCGTCGTCGAAGAGGAATTCCGCCAGGGCCCGGGCCACTTCCGTCTTGCCCACACCCGTCGGGCCCAGGAAGAGGAAGCTGCCGATGGGCCGCTTGGGATCGCCCAGGCCCGCGCGGTTGCGGCGCAGGGCGTCGGCGATAGCGATGAGGGCCGGATCCTGGCCCACCACGCGTTCGCCCATGCGGGCCTCCATTTTCAGGAGCTTTTCCACCTCGCCCTCGAGGATGCGGCTCACGGGGATGCCGGTCCAGCGGCTCACGATGGCGGCGATGTCGGGCTCACCCACCTCCAGGCGCAGCATGGCACTCTCCCGGGGCGAGGTGGCCGCCAGCTGCTTTTCCAGGGCCGGAATCTCGCCGTACTCGAGGCGGGAGGCCCGTTCGTACTCGCCCTTCGTCTTGGCCTGGTCCAGCTCGATGCGCAGGTCGTCCAGCTTCTTCTGGAAGGCGCGGGCCCCCTCGATGACCTTCTTCTCGTTCTCCCACTGGGCGCGGAGCCGGCCCAGCTCCTCGTTCAGTTCGGCCAGCTCCTTTTCAAGATCGGCCAGACGCGCGCGGCTGGCGGCGTCCTTCTCCTTCGTCAGGGAATGCCGCTCGAGCTGGAGCTGCATCTCGCGGCGCTCGCGGACGTCGATCTCCGTGGGCCGGCTATCGATCTGCATGCGCACGGCGCTGGCGGCCTCGTCCATGAGGTCGACGGCCTTGTCCGGCAGGAAGCGATCCGAGATGTAGCGATGGCTCAGCTGGGCGGCGGCCACCAGGGCCGCGTCCTGGATACGCACGCCGTGGTGCAGCTCGTAGCGCTCCTTCAGCCCGCGCAGGATCGATATGGCGTCCTCGACGCCCGGCTCCTCGACGAACACGGGCTGGAAGCGGCGCTCCAGGGCGGCGTCCTTTTCGATGTGCTTGCGGTACTCGTCGAGCGTGGTGGCGCCGATGCAGCGCAGCTCGCCGCGGGCCAGGGCGGGCTTCAGCAGGTTGGCGGCGTCCATGCCGCCCGATACCGCGCCGGCGCCGACGAGAAGGTGCAGCTCATCAATGAAGAGTACGATCTGGCCTTCGGCCTTTTCAACCTCCTGGATGACGCCCTTCAGGCGCTCCTCGAACTGGCCGCGGTACTGGGTGCCGGCCACGAGGGCGCCCATGTCGAGGCCCATGACGCGCAGGCCCTTGAGGCTTTCGGGCACGTCGCGTTTTTGGATGCGCTGGGCCAGGCCTTCCACGATGGCGGTCTTGCCCACGCCGGGCTCGCCGATGAGCACGGGATTGTTCTTGGTGCGCCGCGAGAGCACCTGCAGCACGCGGCGGATCTCCTCGTCGCGGCCGATGACGGGGTCGAGTTTGCCGGCGGCGGCCAGGGCCGTATAGTCCTTGGCGTACTTCTCCAGGCTGGCGAACTTCTCCTCGGCCTTCTCGTCCTCGACCTTCGACCCTTTGCGCGTTTCGCGAATGGCCGTCTCCAGCTTCTTGCGATCCAGCCCGAAGCGCTCGAGCACCTGCTTGGCGTCCGTGTGGGCATTGGTCAGGGCCAGCAAGAGGGCGTCCGTGGCGAGGAAACGATCGCCCAGGCCCCGGCCCGTGTCACTGGCCACCTCCAGGAAGTGGCGGAAGGCGGGGCCGACCTGGGGCTCGGCGCCGCCCACGGCCCGGGGCAGCTTGGCGATGAGGGTTTCGGCGGCTTCGGCCAGACCCTGGACGGATTCCGGGGTCAGACTGGCCCGCTCCAGCAGGGGGCCGAGCCCGGCTTCGGCGGCGAGCAGGGCGCCCAGCAGGTGCTGGGGCACGAGCTCGGGATGCTGGTCCTGTGCGGCCCGCCGCTGGGCGGCCACGAGGGCGTCATTGGCTTTCTGGGTGAAGGGGAGGAGGGACATGGAACACCTCGGGTCCAGGATGATTCAAATTTGATGTTAATGCACTAATATTTTCTTCATTTTTTGAAACGAACTCGAGCTCAAGCCCTTCCCCAAGGAGGCGGATGCTCTTGTTGAGCTGGTTTTTTCTTAAAAGAAGCGTTGAGTCTCAATCAATAAAGCGCATGCTGAGGCCGCTTCCCAAGGAGATGCCATGCGTGCACTGCTGCTTTCCGCCCTGCTGGTCCTGCCGCTAGCGGCCGATTCGGCCCTGAAGGCCAAGGTGGACACCGTGAACGACGCCTTCGCCGCCGCCATGCTGAGGGGCGATGCCGCCGCGGTGGCCGCCTTCTACACCGACGATGCCCAGTTGTATTTCTTCAAGGGCACCACCCTGAAGGGCCGCGCCGCCATCCAGGAATTCATGACCGGGATGTTCAAGGGCATGAAGGTGAAGGCCATGAAGATCGTCTCCGAGGAATCCCACCCCATGGGCGACGCCATCCTGGACCAGGGGCATTACGAGATGACCAGCGAGGCCGAGGGCAAGGTGCAGACGGACAAGGCCCGCTACATCCAGGTGCTCAAGAAGGGGCAGGATGGCCAGCTGCTGCTCTTCCGCGACTGCCCCCTGCCGGACTAGCCGTTCAAGCCAGGCCCCTCCGCGTCGCCTCGCGTTTCAGGGCGGCGTTCAGGCCGAGGGCCTTCGCCGCGAGGGCGCGGGCTTCGCCGCCCCTCCCTTCCTTCAGCAGGCGTTCCGCCTCCAGGAGCTGGGCCCAGCCGTCCCATGGACGGGTCTGGGCGGTGGCCCGCAGGGCGGTGGAGGCCCGGGGATCCAACGGCAGCCTCAGGTTGCGAGAGGCTTCGAGGGCCAGGGCGCCCCAGGCGAGCCGCAGGCCCGGGTTGCCGGGAGCGGCGGCCACGGCCCGTCCATGGAGCTCCAGGGCCTGGCGGGCCAGGGCCTGGGCGGAGGCTCGCGGTTGCGTGGCCAGGGCCGAGAGGAAGCGCTCGCGGGCCTTGGCGGCCAGGGGCTCTGGATCGCCGGGCCCCTGGGCGAGGGCCTTGTCGACTTCCTTCCGCGCCTCCGCCAGGTCGGCGGCGGCGTCGCGGCCCTGGTCCAGGTCGGCGGCCGCGCGATCCAGGAGGGCCCCGACCAGGCCGAGGCGGGACTGGCGGGAGGAGGGCTGGAGCGCCAGGCCCTTCCGGTGGCAGCGGAGGGCCTCCCCCAGGGCCGGGCGGGGATCGGCGCCCGTCCAGGCCTGGTACTGGGCCAGGGTCTGGAAGGCGCTGCCCTCGCTGAAGTCATGACCCACCCAGGGGTGCAGGGCGGAGGCGGCCTCCAGCATGTCGGCGGCGGCCCTGACCTCGGTGGCGGGATCCGTCCCGGTCATGAGCCGGCGTTCGCCGCGCAGGGCGTGGATGTTGCCGAGGGCATCGAGGAGGTAGTCGTGCAGCCGCGGCTGCTGGAGCGCCTTCTGCAGCCCCGCCTCGGCCCGGATGAGGAAGGGCTCGGGATCCCGGCCCTGGGCCATTTCCAGCTCGGCCCGGTTGCGCAGCACGGTGGCCCAGTTCACCCAGAGGGAGGCTTCGGCGGGACGCAGGGCCAGGGCCTTCTCGGCGTTCGAGGCGGCCGCGTCCAGGTCGGTGCTGGGGTCCTCGCCGCGGTTCAGCAGGTAGGTGGCCCAGCGGCGGTGGATAGCGGTGCCGTAGCTGTAGGCCCGCCAATGGTCCGCGTCCACCTCCAGGGCCTCGTGGACGGGTTCGAGGGCCCAGGCGCGGTCCGCCGGCAGGGCCCGGCCCTGATCCAGCTTCAGGCCCAGCAGCGCGAAACGGCGCTGGGCCTCCTCCACCAGCGGCTCCGGGGAGCTGCGGGCGCGGTCCTGCGCGGCGGCGATGCAGGCCCCCTGACGTTCCATCTGGGCCAGCGCCTCCTCCCGTTTCCCGGTGGCGAGCAGGTTGGCGGAAAGCTCCTTCCGGACTTCGGCTTCCAGCAGCCAGGGTTCGGGGAACCAGGGCTGCTGGGCCTGGGCTTCCTTCGCCTGGCCGAGCGCCTCGTCGTAGCGGTTCTGGACGAGGGCCAGCAGACCCCGGGCGTAGGCCGAGCCCTCCAGGCTGCGGCCCTGCGCCTCGCGCAGGAGGGCCAGAGCGGGATCGCGAAGTTTGGGGGCCAGATCCTTGCGGCGTTCTTCGAGGGCCTGGCCGTGGAGTCCCTCAAGCTCGCCCACGTAGAGCCGCGCGAGGGTTGTGCCCAGGGCCTGGGCCGCATTGGCATCCCAGGGCGCGGCCCTCCGGGCCGCCTCCAGTTGGACGCGGGCCTTCTCCAGATCGCCCAGGGCCAGGTAGCCCCGCCCCAGGGCTAGGCGGGCGGCCCCCTGGGCCCACCGGCCCTGGCGCTCGGTTTCGGCGAGGAGGCGGGCCAGCTCGGCGCGGACTTCCCGAAGCTCGGGCCCCGTGGGATGGCGGGGCAGGCTGCGCACCTGGAAGATGCGGCTGTTGAGGCGCTCCACCTGCTGGGCGAGCTCCTGAGCGAAGCCCACCTGCGACCGGGCCCTCAGGGTGGAGATCAGGCCGTAGCCGGCGGCCAGGATCAACAGGGCGAGGAGTCCCGCCGCCGCGCGGTTCTTGCGGAAGTGCTTGCCCGCGCGATAGGCGAGGGAGGGCCGCCGCGCGAGGATCGGATCGCCGTCGAGGAAACGCCGCAGGTCCTCGCCGAAGGCCCGGGCGGAGTCGTAGCGCCGCGCGGGATCCTTCTCCAGGGCCTTGAGGACGATGGTCTGGAGATCCCTCGGGATATCGGGCGCCAGGCGGGAGGGCGGCAGGGGTTCTTCCCCGACGATGCTCTGCATGAGGGTGAGCGGTGTCTCGTTCCGGAAGGGCGGCACGCCCGTGAGGCACTCGTAGAGCATGGTGCCCAGGGCGTAGACGTCCGAGCGGCGGTCCACCCTGTCGGCGCGGCCTTCGGCCTGCTCGGGGCTGAGGTAGGTGGGGGTGCCCATGATGGCGTGGGTGTGGGTGCGTGAGGCGCCGTCCATGTCCCGCGCCACGCCGAAGTCCATGACGTAGGGATGCCAGCCGCTGTCCACCTTCCGCAGCATCACGTTGCCGGGTTTCACGTCGCGGTGCACGATGCCCACGCGATGGCAGGCGTGCAGGGCCTCCGCGACCTGCAGGAGGATCTCCACTTTCGTCTGGAGGTCGAGATCTTTGTGGGCGTCGCGCAGGGTGGGGCCGTCCACGAACTGCATGACGAGGTAGGGATGGCCATGGGCCTCCCCGGCTTCGAAGATGTGGCAGACGTTGGGGTGCTCGACCTGGGCCTGGGCGCGGGCCTCCTGGAGGAAGCGGGCCGTGTCCTCCGGTTCGAGGCGCTTGAGGAACTTGAGGGCCACGGTGCGCTGCAGCTGCTGGTCGAAGGCGCGGTAGACCACGCCCATGCCGCCCTCCCCCACGACCTCGGGATTCTCGAACCGCCCCCCTTCGCGCAGGGGGAAGCGGGCCAGGAGTTCATTGCGGCCCAGGCCCGGGGCGGGGGCGCCTGAATCGCCGCGGGAGGAGTCGTCATGGGCCCGCCAGAGCCGGGTGGCCTCGTATCCGGTCGTCGGAGTCTCGGCCGTCCAGTCGTCATCAAGGCCCGGAAAGCCGGGGAGTGGCTGCTGGGGATCCGGAGCGCGATCAGTCATGGGGTGGGTCCCCTAGCATAGTCGGCTCTTGCCTTTCGGCCACCCCGAAGGCGGAGGTGGCGGCGGGGTTCTCCTCTAAAGCGCCGTTCTCGGCTGCACGGCCGCGTGGGCCAGCAGCAGGCCCGTCAGCAGGGCGATGGCCACGAAGACCGCCTGGAAGGCGGTGTCCAGGCCCACCACCAGCTGCTTCTGGATGATGAATTCGAGGCCCTTGAAGCTGAGGCCCCCGGGCACCAGCACCATCAGGCCCGGCAGCAGGGTCACGACGGAGGGGCGGCGCTTGATGCGGGTGTAGAGGTTGCTGCCCAGGCCCAGGGCGAAGGCGCCAAGGCCCACGCCGAATTGGGGTCCCAGCAGCACGGCGCCCTGGCGTGTGCCGTAGAAGGCCAGGGTGCAGGCCGCGAAGATCCAAGGCAGGTCCGAAGGGCGCGCCTTGAAGATCACGACGAAGGCCGCCGCCGCCAACAGCAGGGTGGGGAGGGTGGTCCAGGCGGGCAGGAGCAAAGGCGTCCCGCGCAGGGCCTGGTCGAGCAGTGGGCTCGCGAGGCGCTGGCCCAGCGCCACGCCGAAGCCCAGTGACAGGAAGATCATGGCCGTATCCACCAATCTCGCCGTGCCCGCCACCAGGTTGCCTGTGGCCAGCTCATTCATGGATACCACCAGGCGCAGGCCCGGCAGCAGCACGATGAGGCCCGCCAGGGTCAGCACCTGGGGCGAGACGTGGGGGAAGCGGTAGGCCGCGGCGAGGGAGAGGAAGCCCACCAGCGTGCCCGAGACGGGATAGACCAGGCGCGCCAGGCCCGTCTCGCGCCCGAGCAGCACTGCGGTCACTCCCACGAGCGCGCCGAGGACGGCCGTCAGCACCATCTCGCGCCAGCCGCCGCCGAAGAACATGGCGGCCGGCGCCGAGCCCAGCCCGAAGCAGAGCACCGTCAGCAGCGGGCCCCAGCGGTCCGGCGCGGCGAGGATCTCGCGCACGCGGTCCCGCGCGGCCGGGGCCGTGAGGCGGCCTTCGATGAGGGCATCCGTCGTGTCCTGCAGGTCCGACAGCTTCTCGAGGTTCGTATCTCCCGCGGCGCTGCGCTGGATGAAGGTCCAGTGCTGGCCGCCCTGGCTCAGCGAGGCGAAGAAGGCCGTGGGCAGCGCGAAGTACTGGCCGTCCAGGCCGAGCCGCGCCGACACGCGGGCCAGGGCATCCTCGAAGCGGTGCGCGGGAATGCCGTAGGCCTGGAAGGCCCGGGCCAGCTCCAGGCAGAGCGAGATTTCCGCCGGCGTGGCGGAGGCGGCTTCGGAGGGCGGGGGCGCGTC
This sequence comes from Geothrix limicola, assembly GCF_030268085.1. Taxonomy (GTDB): domain Bacteria; phylum Acidobacteriota; class Holophagae; order Holophagales; family Holophagaceae; genus Geothrix; species Geothrix limicola. The sequence continues at coordinate 106,341 of NZ_BSDE01000002.1, read as the reverse complement.
CATGCCCCAGGGTATCCGCTAGCCGGCCAGGTCGGCGGCCAGGGCCAGGGCGGCCGTGAGTCCCGGTGATTCGATGCCCAGCAGGTTCACCAGGCCGGGCAGGCCGTGGGCGTCTTCCCGCTGGATGAGGAAGTCCGGCGCCGGCTCGCCGGGGCCGTGCAGCTTGGGCCGGATGCCCGCATAGGCGGGCTGCAGGGCGCCTTCGGGCAGTTCGGGCCAGTACTTGCGCACCTCGGCGTAGAAGCCCTCCGCGCGGCGCACATCCACGTCGTACTCCTCGCGATCGACCCATTCCACGTCGGGGCCGAAACGGGCCTGTCCAGCGAGATCCAGGGTGAGGTGAACGCCCAGGCCACCATGCGACGGAATGGGATAGACCAGTCGGGAAAAGGGCGCGGCGCCGCTCAGGCTGTAGTAGTTCCCCTTGGCCCATCGTGTGGGCAGGGGTGGAAGGGAGGTTTTCCGGGTGCCCTCGAAGCGCCAGGCCAGCGGCACGGCGCCGAGCCCGGCGCAGTTGAAGACGCGGTCTGCCAGCAGGCGCATGGGCTCCTCGCCGCCCACCTCCACTTCGAAACCTTCCGAAGTGGGCCGCCCGCCCAGCACCGGACTCTTCAGCACGAGGGCCGTGCCCGCGGCCTCGGCCTCCGCACAGAGCGCCCGCATGAGGCCGTGGCTGTCGACGATGCCGGTGCTGGGGGAGAGCAGGGCGGCGGCGCAGTGGATGCGCGGCTCCACCGCCCGCGCCTCGGCGGCGTCGAGCCATTGCAGGTCCATCACGCCGTTGGCCTCGGCCCGGCCGCGGAGCTGGCGCAGGGCCTCGATCTGCGAATCATCCGTCGCGACGATGAGCTTGCCGCAGCGACTGTGGTTCACGCCGTGGGCCGCGCAGTAGGCGTAGAGGGCCCGGTTGCCCGCCACGCAGAGGCGCGCCTTCGGCGAGCCCGCCGGGTAGTAGATCCCCGCGTGGATCACCTCGCTGTTGCGCGAGCTGATGCCCGTGCCGATGCGGTCCTCTGATTCCAGCACCACCACCTCGCGGCCGCGGATCGCCAGCTCCCGGGCCAAGGCCAGGCCCACCACACCCGCTCCGATGACGACACACTCGACGCGTTCCATGGCCATCATCCTGCCATCGAATCGAACCCTTGGGCATCACATGGGCGTGCCTGGGTTTCAGGTCCCGGGGGCCCTGTGGGAAGATCGGAGGTTCGTCCTCTGATTCAGCCGTCGGGGCGCACGAAGTTGTAAGGAATGGTTCTAAGCGGAGGAAAGCGGAGTGGCGGAGGAAAGCGGAGGCCTGGAGGGGGAAGCCCTCACGGAGGTGATCCTGGGATGCGCCATCAAAGTCCAGCGTAGCCTTGGCCCGGGCCTGCTAGAAAGCGCCTATGAAGCTTGCCTGGCCCATGAACTGGAAAGAGCGGGACTCCAGGTCCTCCGCCAAACACCTCTTGGGATCCATTACGAAGGAATCGAGATTCCCGTTGCATTCCGGATGGACCTGCTCGTCGAGAATGAGATCGTGCTTGAGTTGAAAACGGTGGAACATCTTACCGATTTCCATGAAGCCCAACTTCTGACCTATATGCGCTGTGCCTCCAAACGGCTCGGGTTCCTTCTGAACTTCTGGCGCTGGCCCATGAAAGAAGGTGGCATCAAGCGGATCCTGAATTCCCGTGTTTCTCCGCTTTCCTCCGCACCTCCGCGACCCTCCGCTTAATTCATTCCTTACCTCAAGAAGGGCCCAGTCATGTCCACACCGATGATGCAGCAGATCGCGGGCCTCAAGCGCGAGGCGGGCGAGGCCGTGCTGCTGACGCGGATGGGGGATTTCTACGAGATCCTGGGCGAGGACGCCGTCCGGGCCGCGCCGGTGCTGGAGATCGCACTCACCCTGCGGGGCAAGGGCTCGGAATCCGAAACGCCCATGTGCGGCGTGCCCCACTTCGCGCTCGATTCGTACCTGCCGAAGCTGCTGGCGGCGGGCTTTTCTGCGGCCATCGCCGAGCCCACGGCCAAGGCCGAAGAGGTCAAGGGCCTGCTGCCCCGCGCCATCAAGCGCATCATCACCCCCGGCACCTGGCTGGACGACGACGCCCGCTGGCTCTGCGCCCTGCACCGCACGGGGCAGACCTGGGGCCTGGCCCTGCTTCAACTGGCCTCGGGCGCCCTGCGTGTGCTGCCCGGCGAAGGTGAAGAAGCGCTTCGTGCGACGCTGGATCGCCTGGGCCCCCAGGAGCTGATCCTGGCCGAAGGCGCCGAGGATCTGGCTGATCTTGAAGCCGCCCGCACGCGCCTGCCCGCCTGGCGCTTCGAGCCCTCCCGCGCCAAGCAGCAGGTGCTCGCCTTTTTCGGCTGGCAGCACCTGGAGGGCATCGGTCTGGATCCCTATCCGGCGGCGCTGGGCGCCCTGGCGGCCCTGCTCGATCACGTGGAGACCACCCAGAAGGGCCGGCCCGCGCACTTGCAGGGCGTGTCGCTGGAACTGGGCGCCTCGGGTCCCCTGGTGGACGCCACCAGCGCACGGCACCTCGAACTCCTCGCCAACGGCATGGACGGCGGACGGGCCGGATCCCTGCTCGCGTTGCTGGACCAGTGTCGCACGCGCCTGGGCTCGCGCCTGCTGAAGGCCTGGATCGAGCAGCCCCTGCGGGATCGTTCGGCGCTGGAGCGTCGCTGGTCCCAGGTGGGCTGGCTCACGGAGGATCGCCGTCGCGGGCCCATCCAGACCCTGCTCGCCCAGGTGCCGGACCTGGACCGCCTGCTGGGTCGCGTGGCCATGGGCCTCGCCACGCCCCCCGAACTCGCCCAGCTGCGCGAGGGCCTGGCGGTGCTCCAGAAGCTGCCGACCCGCATCCAGGATGAGGGTTGGGCCTCTGAGGTCGCGGATCTCGGCCTGTGGCCCGCCGACACGCCCCTCTGCACGCCGCTGCTGCTGGAGCTGCAGCGCTGCCTCGCCGAGGCGCCACCGCTGGATCTGGAGAAGGGCGGCGTCATCCGCGAAGGCGTGGACGCCGAACTGGATGCCGTGCGCCGTCTGGCCCGAGACGCCAAGCAGGTGATGCTGGAGCTGGAAGAAGAAGAGCGCGCGGCCAGCGGCATCCAGAGCCTGAAGATCAAGTACAACCGTGTGTTCGGCTACTACTTCGAGATCACCAAGGCCAACCTGGCTTCCGCCCCCGCCCACTTCCTCCGCAAGCAGACCCTGGCCAATGCCGAGCGCTTCACCACCGAAAAGCTCGTGGCCTTCGAGCAGCGTCTGCTGAGTGCCGAAAGCGATCAGGTGAAGCTGGAGGCCATCCAGCTGCAGCGCCTGCTGGCCCTCGTGCTGGAGCACCGCGCGGAACTCACGCGCCTGGCCCGGGCCGTCGCCGCGCTGGACGTGCTGGCGGCCCTGGCCGAGCGGGCGCGGCTCTCTGGGTGGACGCGGCCCGAACTGGGCGAGGAGCGGGAGCTGGTGCTGGCCGCGGCCCGCCACCCCATGCTGGAATCGCGTCTCGGACGCGAGTGCATCCCCAACGATCTGCAGTTCACCGCCGTCCAACCCATGGCCGTGGTGACGGGCCCCAACATGGGCGGCAAGTCTACCTTCCTGCGCACGGCGGCCCTGCTGGTGGTGCTAGCGCAGACCGGCTCCTTCGTGCCCGCGGAGCTTATGCGCTTCGGCCTCGTGGACCGCATCTTCACGCGCATCGGCGCCTCGGACCAGCTGGCCAAGGGCCAATCCACCTTCATGGTGGAGATGACGGAAACGGCGCGGATCCTCAACCAGACGACCTCGGCGAGCCTGGTGATCCTCGATGAGATCGGCCGCGGCACCTCCACCCGCGACGGCCTCGCCCTGGCCGAAGCCATCGCCGTGTTCCTGCGCGATCTCAAGGGCGGGGCCCCGCGCACGCTGTTTGCCACTCACTACTTCGAGATGACCAAGCTGGCGGACGACAGCCGCATCCAGAACCTCCACGTGGAGGTGCAGGAGTGGGAAGAGCAACTGCACTTCCTCCACCGCGTCGCCCAGGGCCCTGCCGACCGCAGCTACGGCATCCAGGTGGCGCGCCTCGCCGGCCTGCCGAAATCCGTCATCCAGAAGGCCCAGCGCCTCCTGGCCCAGGCACCCGAAGGGCCGCTGAAGGCTCCCACGGTGCTGCAGCCCGCGCTGCCCCTCTTCGAGGCGGAACCCGACCCCCTGCGGGCCGAGCTGGAGGCCCTGGATCTGAACCGCATGACTCCCCTGGAGGCGCTGAATTGGATCGCACAGAAGCGGGCCTGAACCCACCCGAACACCCCATGCGCCGCAGGGACCGGGCCCTCGACGAGGCGGAGGCGCTGGGTCTGCTCGAAGAGGCGGAGTGGGGCGTGCTGGCCACCGCCGACGCGGATGGCTGGCCCTACGCCGTGCCCGTGAACCATGCAGTGGTGGACGTGGCCCTCATCGTCCACTGCGCGACCAAGGGCCACAAGCTCGAGAACCTGGCCTTCAATCCGAAGGTCTCGTACTGCGTCGTCACTGAGGCCGAGGCCCTGCCCCTGGAACTCGCCACGCGCTATGCCAGCGCCATCGTCTTCGGCCATGCCGAGCTGCTGGAGGACGAGGCGGAAAAGCGCGCGGCCCTGCGGGCCCTGGGCCTGCGTTTTGCGGCGGCCCATCCGGACCTGGTGGATCGCGAAATCGACAAGGATCTCTTCCGCACGGCGGTGCTCCGCATCCGCATCGAGCGGGCCACGGGGAAGGCGCGCCGCTGAACCCGGCGGCTCAGACCTCCACGCCCAGCCGCGCCAGATCGGCTTCCAGGGCCTCGGGCCCGGTATAGACCAGGCCGTGCATGCCGAGCGAGGTGGCGGCTTCGGCGAAGGCGGGAATGTCGTCGATGAAGACACAGGCGCCGGGATCCAGGCCCAGCTTGTTCAGCGCGTCCCGATAGATCCGCGGATCGGGCTTGAGGGCCCGGGCCTCGTGGGAAAGCGTCACGGCCTCGAAAAGGGGAAAGACCTCGGTGGTTTGGATGCCGTGCTGGAAGTGCCAGGGATTGGTGTTGGAGATGAGCCCCAGCCGGTAGCGGCCCTTCAAGCGCCGGAGGAGGGCGAAGGTGGTGGGGATGGGCGTGAAGATGTCCGTGAAGGCGCGGATGAAGGTCGCTTCATCGAAGGCATGGCCGCAGAGGGCCGAGAGTCCCTCCAGGAAGGTGCGCGAATCGATGGCGCCGGATTCGTAGGCCCTGGGCAGGCTGGAGCCGTAGATGAGCGTTTCCAGGGCCTCCGGGGTCCGTTCGCAGAGGGGGGCCAGGGCCCTCAGGATCCGGCGGTTGTCGAAGGTGCAGATGACGTTGCCGAAATCGAAGAAGAGGCCGCGGATGGTCGGGGAAGGTCGGCTTGAATCGGGTGTGCGCGAGGAGGTCATGTCGGTTCCGGGCTCCATCCTAGCTGGGATCGCGGTGGACCTTCGGGACCGCTAGACTTGGGGCATGTCCGCCCATCGCCCCCTCAGCAAGACGCGCATCCGCGCCGCATGGGCTGTTGCGATCACGGTGGATGCGATCCAGCTGGCCACGGCTCCGGTGGAGGCGGGCGGGCCACCGGTGTGGCTCATGGAGGGCGGTGTGGACCTCGTCACCATGGGGGTGCTGTGGGCCCTGGTGGGATTCCACTGGGCCTTTCTGCCCTCCTTCCTCACGAAGCTCCTGCCCTTCGTGGACATCGCCCCCACGTGGACGGTGGCCGTGTTCGTGGCCACCCGCGGCCAGGGGGAGGCGGGCCCATCCTTGCCGCCGAAGATCCTGAACTGAGCGTGGGCTTCAGGGCCGTTCGCGCCTGAAATGGTTGCGACTGTAGATCGCGAAGGGCTTATCCGCCTGAGCGACTTCGAAGGTCTCGGTGAACTCGTCTGCCGAGATCCGTTCATAGGTTTCCCGGGCCTTCCAGGTGCTGGGGATGTTCTCGAAGGCTTCGCTGTCGAAGACGAGTTTCGCCGGCGTGCTGAGGGCCGGGTTGAAGGCGTAGGTCACGACGAAGCTCTCCTGATGGAACTGGCGGAACAGGAGGGTCTTCCGCTTCTTGTCGTAGCTGAAGAAGCCCCAATGCTCGTGCACCTCGCCGGCCTTGTTCTTCGCCTGGGGCGGGAAGGTGGAGGTGTTGCGCTCGTGGAGGAAGCGGTCCTGCAGGATGAACTCGTAGCGGCGGACTGCGGTGCCCTCGCCGGGCTCCCCCGAGGCCGTGCCGCGCCAGGCGCCGGCCATGAAGCGGATGGGCGCCCAGGGATCGGGCTTCGTTTCCGGGGCCTGGGCGAAGGCCACCGGCCCGGCCAGGCAGCCCAACGTGAGTACCAAGGACCGCAGATCCACGCGCATCGTCCCCTCCGGAGCATGGGCCATTCTAGTGGCGCGGGGCGCCGTCGCCTGAGACCGCCGTCACGTGTCGCTCGGGCGTTTTCGAGCTAGCGCCTTCGCGCCACCATCAGGAATTCCCGGCCGGCCCGGCGGGGATGGCTGGCCGTGGCTTCGGCCAGGTGGAGCACGTCGAAGTGTGCTTCGGCGAGGGCGCGCATCTCGGGCATGGAGATGGCGTGGGGCGGCCCCGCGGGGCCTTTCACCTCGTGGAAGAGCGCGGCCATCCACAGCCCGCCGGGGCGCAGGTGCGCGGCGCAGGCCTTCACGTAATCCGGGCGGCGGACGGGGTCCATGGCCACGAAGCAGGTGTGATCGAAGATGGCATCCCAGGGGCCGAGGGCCGTGGTGAACCAGTCGTCCTGATGCCACGCCACCTTCGCACCGTAGCGCTCTGTGGCGCCCTGGATGGCCAGCGGTGCGAAGTCCAGGCCCGTGACGCGGAACCCTTCGGCCGCGAGTTCGGCGGCATCGTGGCCGTAGCCGCAGCCGGGCACCACCAGGTCACCTCCCGCCTGCAGACCCAGGGGCCGGGCCAGGTCCAGCAGCTCGCGGACCAGGGGCGTGGCGCCGGCCATGTCCCAGCCCGGGCGGCCTTCGTCTTCGTAGATGCGGTTCCAGTAGTCGGGGTGCTTGGTCATGTCTCCACGATAGAACGGCTGTTTCTAGAGATGAGCATGCACAAAATATTTTGCACATGATTTAAAAATGAAATAAAAATAGGCATACCATGATTCAGCATCCGGGGAGCGCCATGGACGGGACGGCCCGCAACCATCGAAACCTGCGCCTGGCGGTGGCGCTGCTCGCCCTGGCGGCCTCCCCCTGCGGCGCGCAGGCGCCCGCCGGGGCCATGAAGGACGATCCGCGATCCGTCTACCAGCGGCGCATCCATCCGCCGGAGCCCCCCGAGCGCATCGACTGGCCGGGCCGCATCGGGGAACTGCTGAAGGAGGAGCCGGGCGACCTCGTCGTCACCGCCGTGGGCGACCTGATCTTCAACCAGCCCATCACCCAACTGGCGGAACCGGAGCGGGCGGGCCTCTTCCGGCTCATGCAGGAAGCCGATGTCGCCTACGCGAACATGGAGTTCTCCCTGAACGACCGGCCGGACCTTCAGCGGCCCTTCTACAATTTCCGGGCACCCAGGGACTTCCGCTGGGAGCTGGCCCGCACGGGCATCAACCTCGTAAGCCAGGCCAACAACCACGCCATGGATTTCGGGCCCGAAGGTCTCAAGGAATGCCTCCAGGCCCTCGACCAGGCCAACATCACGCACGCGGGCGCGGGCGCCACCCTGGCCGAGGCCCACGCGCCGGGCCGCACGGAGCTGGCGGGGCACAGGACCACCGTGTCGCTGCTCTCCTACATGCGCTACTGGACCGCGAAGTACCGCAGCAAGGATCCGAGCGCGCCTTCCCTGGCCACCATCGACCCCGCCGTGATCCTGGCGATGCGCGACGGCAAGGTGGAGAAGGTGGAGGGCCCGCTGGAATCGGACGTGGCCGCCATGGAGGAGGACATCCTCCTGGCCCGGCGGAAGACGGACCTGCTGCTGGTGTCCCTGCACAACCACGATGTCACCCACCATCGCGCCCACGGCATCCAGGACACCACGCCGCCCAACGAGGAGATTATGTTCCGCCGCGCCATCGAGGCCGGGGCGGACCTGGTGATCGGCACCGGACCGCACGTGCTGCGGGGCATCGAGATCCACAAGGGGCGCCCCATCTTCTACAGCCTGGGCGACTTCATCTACCAGTACCGCACCCCGGACCGGATCCCCGCGGACATCCTGCACCAGCGCGATATCGAGATGCCGAAGGTGCCCAACGGCTCCGTGTGGGACCGCCGTGATTCCCGCGAGGTGATGGAGACGGTGATGGTCCGCATGATCCTGAACCAGGGCAAGCTCAAGCGCATCCAGCTGCTGCCCGTCACCATCGACGACGAGGGTCCCCTCTACGGCGTGCCGCGATTGGCCAGCACCCGGAGGTCCGGCGAGATCATCGCGCTGATGCAGAAGCTGTCGGCGCCCTACGGCACCAGGATCCTGAACAAGGGATGGTACGCGGAGGTCGACCTCGAACGATCGGGAAACAGTCTTGGAAAGGAAGAGGGGAGCCCCAGATGAACGCGACGTAAGATCCCCGCCGACGCATGCGTTGGCGGTGGGATGGACACAGATAGGAACCGCATCTGAGTTCATCCGTGTTCATCCGTGGTTTCAAAAGGCTTTCCCTGCCTTAGCGATCCGCCAGCAGCCAGGCTGTGGCCAGCACCAGCCTGGTCATGCGTTTCACCTGGTCGGGGTCGAGCTTGTCGAGGGTGTCGCCGGGCCGGTGGTATTCGGGGAAGTAGCTGCCGAAGAAGCGCAGGAAGGGCAGGCCGAGTCGCGCGAAATCCCGGTAGTCGCTGCCGCCGTGGCGGCCATCGGTCCAGTCCAGGTGCAGGGACATGCCGGTGCCGCGGCCCGCTTGAAGGAGGAGGGGCGCCAACTCCCGATGGCCCGGAGGCAGGCCGGGCTCCGCGAAGGCGGCCGGATCGAGGCCCTCCAGAAAGGCCTTCGGGTCCTTCACTCCTGACGCGGCCAGCAGGGCGCCGAGGTCTGCCTGGGTCCAGGGGTGGCCGATCATGTCCAGGTTCAGGTAGGCCCTGGTCGCGGCCAGGGGCCAACGGGGGTGACGGGTGTAGTGGCCCGATCCGAACTTGCCTTCCTCCTCGCCGGTCCAGAAGGCGAAGAGGAGCGTCCGCCGGGGACGGACGGGGCTTTCGGCCAGGACCCGCGCGATCTCCAGCAGGGCGGAAACCCCCGAGGCGTTGTCGTCTGCGCCCGGATGCAGGATGCCGTTGGGCATGCCCAGGTGATCCATGTGGGCGCCGATGAGGATGGCCTCGCGGTTCAGCTGGGGATCCGAGCCCTTGAGCACACCGATCACGTTGTCGCTCAGGAGCTCCCGCACGTGGCCGCGGATGTGAAGGTCGGCCTCTCCGACCCTTCCGCTGAAAACGAGCGTACGAAGGTCTTCCGTCAGGGCCACGCGGGCGAGGGGCGGCTCGCCGGCGCGGGGCACGCCGCGGGCGGCCAGGAAGTAGGGCAGAGCGGATTCCTTGCCCGCGGCGATGCGCGCGCCGAGCCCTTCTTCCAGAGCGATGGCGGCCTTGGCACCCAGCTTCTCCAGCAGGGCCAGGCGGGTGTCGTAGCGGTCCGCGGGGCGGGCCGAGGCGTAGCGCTCGCGGAGTTCGGGCGTCTGCCAGCGAGTTCCGTCGGGCAGGCCGTCCAGGAAGACGACGACCTTCCCCCGGACGTCGAGGCCGCGGAAATCGTCATGGTGGAGGGCGGGCTCCTGGATGCCGTAGCCCGCGAACACGGCCGAACCCGAGAGGTGGCCGGGTTCCACCTGGGGCAGCACCGCATTCCGCCCCGCCTCGAAAATGCAGGTGACCGAGCCCGCGCTCAGGCGGATCTGGCCGCGGCCAGGCCGCACCTCCCGCAGGGGCACGGGCTGGATATACGAAGGCCCCAGGGCCGGAATGCCGATGGTTTTCAGTTGCCCGGCCAGGTACCGGGCCGTGGCATCCAGGCCTTCGGTGCCGAGGCCGCGACCCTGCCTCCGGGGATCCGTGAGAAAGGCCAGGTGCTGGATGATCCGGGCCGTATCCAGCCCCTCCAGGGCCGCGCTCAGCGGTGCGGGAAGGGCTTCCGCCCGCCGCACCCGGAGGAAGTCGGCGCCGGGCTCCTGGGCGGCCGCGAAGGTGACGAGGCAGCCCAGGAGGAGGGCGGCGCCAGGCCACAGAATGGGCCTCACACAGGGCCCCAGTGGAACAGCAGGGTGGGGGGCACCAGCAGCAGGAAGGCCAGGGCCACGAGGATGAGCATGAGAGGCAGGAACCAGCGGGCCCAGCGTTCCCAGGGGATCTTCGCGGCGCCCAGCACGCCCATGGTCACGGCGCTGGTGGGCAGGATGGGGTTGATCAGCTCCGACAGCGCGAAGCTGTAGACGCAGGTCTGGCGCGTGATGCCCACCAAGTCGGAGAGCGGCGCCAGCACGGGCATGGTGAGGGCGGCCTGGGAGGTGCCCGAGTGGATGAAGAAGTTGATGCCGCATTGCAGCAGGAACATCACCTGGGCGGTCATGGCCTTGGGCAGCACCTTGATGGCCGAGGAGCCGTAGAGCAGCAGGGTGTCCATGATCCGCGCATCGTTGGCGATGACGAGCAGGGCGCGGGCGCAGGCCACGATGAAGACCACGCCCACCATGTCCTTGGCGCCGGTGACGAAGTGGCGGGCGATGTCGCTCGGGCCCATGCGGCTGATGAGGCCGATGAGGATGCCCATGCCCAGGAACAGCGCCGCGATGGGCTCCAGGTACCAGTGGTGCTTCAGCACACCGTAGACCAGCAGGATGAGCGCCCCCAGGAAGGTGAGGAGGGCCAGGATGTGCGTGGTGTTCCAGGCATCTCCCGGGCCCGAGGCGTGGCTCTCCCGGGCCAGGTCGAGGTCGCGCACGGGGCTCAGCTCCGGATGCTTCTTGATCCTGGCGGCGTAGACCATCACGTAGGTGATGACGACGCCGGTGGCCACCACCCAGGCGCCCACGCGGTAGGCCAGGCCCGAGTAGATGGGCACGCCCGCGATGCCCTGGGCCACGCCCACGGTGAAGGGATTGAAGAAGGCGCAAGCGAAGCCGGCGGCGGCGCCCAGGAAGGGGATGGCCGTGCCCACGATGGAGTCGTAGCCCAGGGCGCGGGCCAGGGCGATGAAGATCAGGACGAGGGGGATGAGCTCTTCGGCCATGCCGAAGACGGCCCCGGCCAGCGAGAACACGGTCATGAGCACGGGGATGAACAGCGTCTCCAGCCAGGGGTGGCGGCGCACATGCACCGTGAGCCGCTTGATGCCCTGCTCCACGGCGCCGGTCTCCTGGAAGATGCCGAAGCTGCCGCCGATGATGAGCAGGAAGGAGATCAGTCCTGCCCCGTCGAGGAAGCCCTTGATGGGCGCGAGGAAGAGGGTGTGCAGGCCCAGGTAGGTCTTGGGCAGCTGCTGGTAGGTGCCGTCCACGGGCACCTTCAGGCGGCCGCCGTCGGGCAGCAGCTTCTCCATGCGCTGGAATTCACCGGAGGGCACCAGCCAGGAGAGCAGCAGCACCAGGACGATCAGGGCCGCCACGATGACCAGGGTGTGGGGCATCTTCAGACCCGCCGGAGCGGCAGGCGCTGGTGCAGGAGCAGGGGCAGTCGGTTTGCGGTAGGCGCGTTCGCGGGCATTCACTGGAACAATCCCTTCGCCAGCAGCTTGCCCGATTTCATCAGCAGCCGCCCCTTGGCCATCACGGTGCGCACCGTCAGATCGCTGGGATCCAGCAGCACGATGTCGGCATCCATGCCCGGCGCCAGGCGCCCCTTGGTTTTCAGTTTGAGGATGCGGGCGGGATTCGAAGTAATGACCCGGAGGGCCGTGTCGAAGGGCACGCCCTCCTCCTGCACGGCCTGGCGCACGGCCTGGTAGAGGGACTGGACGCGGCCCACGGAGATGTCCTGCAGGCGGCCGTTCTGGTCCCAGTCCGGCAGGCTGCCCTGGCCGTCCGAGGTGAAGGTGATCTGGCCGGGATCCACGCCCGCCTCCAGCATGCGGCGCAGGGCCTTGGCGCAGGGGATCTCGCCATCATCCAGGTACGAGGCCAGGGTCGAGGTGGTGAAGTCCACGAAGCCTCCGCCCTTGGCGTAGGCGATGCCCTCTTCGAAGAGGCGCGGATTGCGGTTGATGTGGGTGGGGAGCATCTGATGGGCGGATAGTTCGGTTTCGGCCAGGACGCGGCGCAGGAAGTCGAGCCCGCGGGGCCCATCGCCCAGGTGCACGTTCACGATGCCCGCCTTGCCCGACAGCATGCCGCCCCGCCGCGCCATGGCCACCACCTGGGCGAAGGCCTCGAAGCTGGGCTGGCTCGAGCGGTGATCCGAAAGGGCCACCTCGCCCGCGCCGATGACCTTGTCGATGAAGAGCAGATCCTCCTCGAGGCTGGGCATGAGGGTGCGCAGGGGCAGGCCGTAGGAGCCCGAATAGACGAAGGTGCTGAGGCCCTCCTCGTCGAGCCCCTTGGCCTTGGCCAGCAGGCCCGCCATGTTGCGGGTGTAGCCATCCGTGCCCAGGCAACCCACCACAGTGGTGACGCCGCCCTGGATGGCATCCGTGAGGGGCAGGTCCGGCGTGCGGGTGGCGAAGCCGCCCTCGCCGCCGCCGCCCATGATGTGGACGTGGCCATCGATGAAGCCGGGCACGGCGCGCAGGTTGCGGGCATCGATCACGTCGCAGTACTTGCGGGAGATGCGGATGTCCGGCTCCATGCGGAGGATCTTGCCGCCGCCCACGAGCAGGTCGCAGCGGCCCCCGGATTCGGGGCTGTAGACATCGGCGTGCTTGAAGAGGAACAGCATGGGCACTCCAGCCGGGCCCGGCGGCCCGGAACGGATCAGAAGAGGCGGGACACGGGCAGGTCGGCGCCGGGCTGGGCCAGCTCGCGGAAACCAGGGTAGCCGTAGAGCCCGTAGAGCAGGCAGGGTTCCAGCACCTGGATGGCGCGGCGGGCCAGGTCCTGGTCCAGCGGCACGAGGAGGGTGCCGGCGGGCAGTTCCGCCTCGGCGCGGGGCTGGCGCGCGACGATCTGGCGGTCCTTGTACCGTTGGTAAAGCTCGTCGTAGGGTTCTTCGAGGCGGATCAGCTTCACGCGTTCGATCTGGACGCGGCGCGGTGCGGCGAGGGTCTCGAAGCTCAGCCCCTGGGCCTTCAGCACAGGGATGAACCGGGCGGCCGCCGCCGCGTCGATGGCGTAGGCCCTGGGTGTGGGCACGCTGGCCTTCACCACCAGATCGGTCATGGCGTTGGCCGTGGGGATCTCCAGCACCTGGCCCGAGGCCACCTCGCGCACCTTCACGGCGCTCACCTTGCCGCCCAGGTTGGCCCAGAAGGTGTTGGTGGCGATGAAGGGAGGCAGCGGCTCGCGGCGGGCCCGTTCCACGAGTGCGCGGATGCGCTGGCGCCAGGCGGGCGTGCCCAGGAGGTACCGGTAGAGGATGCGGTAGCCGTCCACCCGTTCGCCCAGGTCCGCCTGGGGATCGGCGGCATGGTGGCGCACGCCGGATTCGATGATGAAGGAGAGGGCGCCCAGGGTGCCCATGCCGTTGCGCCCATCGTCCACCTCGGACGTCGAGGGGCGGATCTCCGCGTCCGGAGGCGGGCCGCCCACGGTGTAGCGCTGGTAGGCGTGGCCCGCCTTCTGCTGCAGGGGCGCGGCGGCCTTCACCGCATCCAGGGCCGCGCGCTTGAGGTAATCGGCGATCAGCGGATGGTTGCAGGCATCCATGGTGATGATGGGCCAGGCCTCCCAGCCGCGCCTGGTGTAGTCCTCGCCATCGCGGCCGAATTCGTGGCTGTCCACGGCCAGGTGGGGGCGGATGCGCCGGGCCACGCGGTGCAGGGCCTGGGTTTCGGGCTGGGCCAGCAGCAGGTGGTCGCGGTTCAGATCCGCGCCCGCGCCGTTGACGCGCTGGTGGACCTCGGCGCCATCGGGGTTGACCATGGGCATGAGGTAGAGGTCCACGTCCTCCGGCAGCAGGTTGGGATGTTCGGCGATGTCGCGGATGAGGGTGAGCTGGGCATCCTTGCCCGCCACCTCGTCGCCGTGCTGCTGGGCGTAGTAGAAGACCTTGAAGCGGGCCTTCACGCCGCCCCGCTTGAGATGCACCAGGTAGAGTTTGCGGCCCTGGGTGCTGCAGCCCTCCTCGGTGACGGTGATGAATCCGGGTTTCGCCACAGACTCGAGAAAGGTGGACATCTCCTCGTAAGACACCGTGCGGCGCAGGGCGCGATGATCCGCGGGAAAGGGCGCTTGCCCGGCGGCCGCGGCGAGGGAGGCGGCAAGGAGCAGCATGAGGCCAGGCTTCACTGGCTCACCTTGCGGCTGGCCAGATCGATGGATTGCCCGGCCTTCAGCAGGTGGATGCGGAGGTTCTGGAAGGCCGCGCCGTTCGACGTCATGCCCGCGGGATCGAAGACCATCACGGAACGCTGCCCCAGCACGGTGGCCCGGCCATTCTTCACAACCAGGGCCGTGGCCTCGTCGATGCCCAGGCCGAGGTGATCGGGGTGCTCCATGAGGACGCTGAAGAGCCGGTTCTCCCGCCCCCGGCGGAGAAAGTGCTGGTCCACCACCACGCCTTGCGGAAGGAAGCCCATGCCTTCGCGGGTGCGGTAGGCCCCGGGGCCGAATTCCGAAAGGGCTTCCTGCCCATTCCGGTCTTCGCCCGTGAGCATGACCTTGGACATGATGGCGGCCCCCGCGCTGGTACCGCCGATGGCGGCCCCCTCGGCATAGCGGGCGAGCACGACCCGCTGCAGCGGCGTTCCGACGATCTTGTCACCCACCAGGTTCTGGTCCCCCCCCGAGAACCAGAACCCGGTGCAGCGGGCGGCCTGATCCAAAAGATCCTTCCTGGACGAGTCCTCCCGGGTGCGGACGTCCAGGGCAACGCAAGTGAGGCCGGCCTTGTCGAGATCCGCCTTCCATTCCTTCAGGGCGCCGTCGGGATCGCTGGTCGACGTGGGGATGATGCCCACGACGCCGCCCCGGCCGCCGGAAGCCTGGAGGAAGGCATCCAGGATCTCCTGCGGCATCCCGCCGCCCCCGACGATGACCAGGGTGCCTTTTGGGGCCGGGTTCGCCGCGTTCAGGCTCAGAGCCGCCAGGACAAGGAAGCAAAGAAAACGTTTCATGGATCCATCCCACCACAGGACGGCGGGGGCGCCTGGGCGCTCCCGCCGCTGGTTTCAATCGCCGTTGGGCTGCAAGGTCAGAACTGGAGTTTGGCGCCGAGGCGGAAGGTGCGGGGCGAATCCTGGTCGAAGATCACGTTGTAGTAGGCGCTGTCGTAGCGCGTGCCCCGTTCGACGACGGCGGTGTTGTTCAGGACGTTGAACACGTCCACGAACAGTTCGACGGCGGTCTTCTTGCCCAGGGCGAACCGGTGGGAGGCGCGGAGGTCCAGCAGCCGGCGGGCGTCGTAGGTGCTGGCCCCGAGGGGTTCGATGTTGACGTAGTAGTACTCGCGGTTGGTGAGCCGCGAGGTGCGGATGTTGCGGGTGTAGTGCAGGCCGCTGAGGTAGACGAAGCTGGCGGAGAGCCGCGTGCCCCAGGGCATCTTGTACGAGGTGCGGAGCTTGTATTCGTCGTCGTTGGTGCCGGGCAGGTTGCCGTAGTTGTTGTACATCGATCCGATCCACTCCCGGCCGGAGGAGTAGCCGTTCGACTTCAGGAGGTTGCCCTTGTTGCTGGCCTTGGTGTAGCTGAAGTTCACATCCCAGTCCGCCGTGAAGCGTCCGTCCACGGAGAGGGTCGTGGCGGTGTAGTTGCGCTTGGCGTCCGGGTCGTTGGTGATGTAGTAGTCGTGCGATCCATCCGCGTTCACGCCAGGCCGGGCGAAGGTCAGGACCTCGCCGGTCAGGGGATTGGTCACGGAGGTGGTGGTGCCCGGCAGGGGCGTGTGATCGAAGCGGGCCAGCAGGTCCTTGCCCTTCCGGTTCACGTAGTTCGCCGACACGACCCAGTTCTTGCCGAACCGCTTCTCCACGGCGAGTTGGACTTCATCGAAGTAGGGCTGCTTGACGTTGGGGTCGAGGCTGCTGCGTTCGGTGACGGCGTTGCGGAAGGTGGAATCGTTCATGACCGGCAGAGGATACTCCGCCAGGGGGTTGGTCAGGTTGTGGAGAACCACCGCCTGGGCGTCGTCGTAATTGGGCCACCAGTAGCGCTTCTCGAGGGGGTAGGCCCCGGGGATGGCACGATCATAGTTGGCTCCGGAAAGGCCGTCGTAGTAGCGGCCCAGATGGCCCTTGATGGCGATGGTCTTGGCCGCATCGGGGTTCCAGGTGAAGCCGAACCTGGGTGCGACGGTGGAGGTCTTCCACTGATCCCCGCCCTTGAATTCCTCGAACCGGATGCCCGGGCGCAGGGTGAGCTGATCGTTGAGGGTCCAGGTGTCCTGCACGAAGAGGGCGCTGCGGTTCAGGTTGGTATCGAAATCCCAGCCCCCGCCCACCTGGACGAAGTCCGTATAGATGGTGTCGCCGTCGGCCAGGGCGTTCAGGGAGATGCCGCCGGGATACCAGGTCCTTTCCCGGTCCCGCGCGTGATCCACATCGAAGCCGAACTTGAGGGCGTGGGAGCCTGCGCCGGACGGGATGAACCAGTCCAGGGAGCCCTGCAGGCCCAGGCGGCTGCGGGTGTTCTCGAAGGCCTGGTAGGCGTTGTTGATCTGCTCGTAGCCCACGTGGGGCCCGTATTCCGGGATGGCGGGATTCACGGGCACGGTACCGTCGATGTAGAGGGAGTAGTTCTCGCCGTTGTAGGCCTTGTGATCATCGATGCCGTTGTAACCGCTGGCCCGGAGGGTGAGGACCATGTTGCTGTTGAGGGTCTGCATCCACTCGAGGCCGAAGGTGAAGTTCGGGCCGTTCTGTTTGCGGGTGGCTTCGGCCGCGAGCACCCGGCTGGCGCCGCGGTGATCCGTCTCCACGGTGTCGTAGTCCATGAACAGGGATAGCGTGGACGTGGGCGTGGCCTGCAGGGTGAGGTTGCCCATGGCTCGGGGCGTCGACCTTTTTTCGGAGACCGGGCTGCCCACGGGCGTGCGCTCGATGGAGATGGATTCGACGGAGAAGAAGTACCAGAGCTTGTCGGCGATGATGGGACCGCCCACGTTCAGGGCCAGGTCCGAAGCCGTGTCGCCCACCTTGCGCACGATGAGATCGGGCGCAGAGGGGTCCGGGGCGTTGAGGGCCGCGCTCCAGCTGTCCTTCTGGTAGTAGCCCGCCAGGGAGCCCGTGAACTGGTTGCCGCCCTTCTTGATGATGCCGTTGAAGTAGGCGCCGGAGAATCCGCCGAACTCCGCCCCGGCGCCGATGCCGCCGATCTGGACCTCTTCGAACCAGTCGGGATTCACCTGCACCCAGGCCTGTCCGGCCGAGGAGTCGCCCACGTTGATGCCGTTGATCAGGTAGGCATTGGCATTGTCGCGATCGCCGCCGAAGCCCGAGGCGGAGACGCGCGCCTGGCTGCCGGGGGTCAGGTTGATGCCGGGGGTCAGGGCCGCGATGCCCGCAATGTCCCGCTTGATGGGGAGGTACTCGATGTCCTCGGCCCGGAAGTTCCGGGTCATGGTCGACACCATCTCGCCTGCGCCCGCCTGGGCCACCACCTCGACGACCGCCGTCGTCTCGGGAGCCAGGCGGAAGTCGACGGTGGTCGTTTTGCCGAGCTCGGCGACCTCGTTCACCTTCTGGGTGGGGAATCCCTTGGCTTCCACCGTGATGGCGTACCGGCCCGGGGGGAGCATCGGGATGCGGTAGCGCCCGTTCTCGGCGGTGGCCGCTGAGCGGGCGCCGCCGATGAGCGAGTCGGAAGTCACCCGGACCAGGGCGCCCTGAAGGGGCTTTCCCGTCTGGTCGAGGACCACGCCCGTGAGGGCCGAGGTGGTGGTGCCCTGGGCGACCAGGGCCGCGGGACAGGCCACGAGGGCCAGGACGAGCGCACTGAACCTGGAACTGCCAGAGATCCTAGTCATCGAGCCTCCGAAGGTTGATTGAAATGAGTGACCAAAAAGTAGTGCTTTTATCAAAAGTGAGTCAAGTTTTTTTTCATCATGCTCATAAAACGTCCCTGCGCCATCTTTGGATGGCGAGCCGGAACCCGCGCCCGTCTTGGTTTTGCGCCCTAGGTCTTGGCGAACTTGTGGCGGGCGACGCGCTCCACCTCGCGCAGCTTGTTCAGGGCCCGCTGGGGGGCCTGGCTGGCGATGGAGGTGGCGATGGCGTGGGCGAGGACCCCGAAGGCCGTGACGCTGTGCGAGAAGAGCAGGTTTTCGCCCGGGATGGGCAGGGCCAGGGTGGCGGACTTGGCCAGGGGCGAATTCAGGTTGTCCGTGAAGGCCAGCACGGGCACGCCCCGCTTGCGGGCGTAGGCGGCGGCATCGAGGGTTTCCTGGGTGTAGGGGTTGATGCTGATGGCGATGAGCAGGTCCTTGCTGTCCAGCATCCCCACCTGGGTGGCGAAGTCGGCGGGGTTGCCCTCCATGACCGGCAGGCCCGTGTTGATGAGCAGGTAGGCCAGCTGCCGCGCCATGAGGGCCGAGACGCCATCGCCGATGGCCAGCCTGAGGCGGCTGCCCTTCAGTTGCTTGACCACCCGCTGGAGCAGGTCCTCGTTCACGGCTTGCACCAGGGTTTCGATGTTCTTCATGTCGCGCCGGGCCACTTCCAGCAGGGTGGCGGAAGCGCGCACGGGGGCCTGCAGCAGCTGCTCGCCGCGGCCGTAGTGCTTCTTGGCGGCGCTGACGAGAGCCTTGCGCATCTCCAGGTAGCCCGAGTAATCCAGCTTCTTGGCGAAGCGCACCACCGTGGCCACGCAGGTCTGGGATTTCTCCGCCAGCTCCTCGACTCCCCAAAGCGGCGCCTCGTTCATGTTGGCGATGAGGCAATCGGCGATCTGGCGCTGGCTGGTGGAAAGACCCTGGGCACTGTGCAGGCGATCCAGAAGGGGGTTCTTAGGCGCGGACATGAGGCCCAGGATAGCGCGGTCAGGCGGGCCGCTGGATGTCGTCGGCCCCGACGAAGGTCGCCAGCTCCTGCAGAGCCTCGTCCAGGGCGCGCTGGCGGGCCTTGGTGGGGCGGATGCCCGGCTCCCACCAGAGGCCCTTGATCTCCAGCAGGCCGCGGTCGCGGTGCAGCTTGGGATCGAGGCGGCCCACGAGGCGGTCGCCTTCGAGGATGGGCAGGACGAAGTAGCCATACTGCCGCTTGGGCTCGGGCACGAAGGCCTCGAACCGGTAGTCGAAGCCGAAGCGGCGCAGGGCCCGCGTGCGGTCGCGCAGGATGGGATCGAAGGGGCAGAGCAGCCGCGTGCGCTCGGGCGCCTCGGGCAGCTTGGCGAGCCGCGTCTGCCAGTCGCTGAGGGCGAAGGCCGGCCGCCGGGTGCCGTCGACGTCCTCCACCTCCACGGGCACGATGCGTCCGGCCTTGGCCGCGGCGGCGCACCAGGCCTTGGCTTCGGGGGCCTCGATGCTGGCCCAGAAATCCGCCAGCTCCTTGGGTGTAAAGACCCAGAGCCGCTCGGCGGCGCTGGCGCAGGCCCACTCCAGGTGCTCCGAGGGATCGGGGCAGGGCAGGCCGTGATGCTCGGGCAGCACCCGCTCCGTGAGGTCGTAGACCTTCTGGAAGCCCTCGCGGCGGGGCACCATCAGCTCGCCGCTGCGCCACAGGAAATCCAGCGCGGCCTTCTGCGGCTTCCAGCCCCACCAGGGACCGCGCTTTTCGGGGTGCTCGAAATCCGAGGACTTGAGTGGGCCCTCCCGCTCGATGCGGGCCTTCACGTCCGCCACCACCCGGGCGCCCTCGGTGCCGCGGAAGTGGTGCTGCCACCAGGCGTGGGCGTGCATGCGCGCGCGGTCGCGCTCGAAGCGCGGCTTCCAGTGCTGGAAGAAGGCCGTGGGGATGGCCGATGCGTCATGGGTGAAGGCCTCGAAGAGGCTGCGCTTGCCCTCCAGCAGCTTCTTCAGGTGCTCGGGCCGGTAGCCGTCCAGGCGGCTGAACAGCGTGAGGTCATGGGCCCGCGCGAGGACATTGATGGTATCCACCTGCACGAAGCCCAGACGCTCGACGAGCTTCTGCAGCGAGGCCGGCGTGGCCTTGCGCGCGGGATCGTCGAGCAGACCCTGGGCTCCGAGGAACAATCTCTGGGCCTGGGGCGCGGTGAGGAGGGGCAGGGTGGCCATGCCCCCAGGGTGCCAGAACCGGTCTGATCCCGGGCAGGCCCTGCCTCATGGGAGGGATGGTCAGACGGTTCGCCCACCTCCGATACGCCAAGGGTGAATCCAGGATTGGCACACCCGGACCCCTGGGTACACTGAAGACCTGCATATCAACGAACCAGCCTGGACCCGGTGGGTCCATTTGGAGAATCAGCCGATGGGATGCTTCCGCGGGCCCTTATTCGCCCTTCTGATGACTCTGCCCTTGATCTCGGGATCAAGTGGGGCGGCCCCGGTGGCCTGGGAGATGGCCGAACCTCTGACTGGAGAACCGGCGGCGCTGCTGGCAGCCTCGGCCCGCCAGCCCCAGAAAGAGGGGGCCGCGGTCGTCGAGTTGCTCGAGGAGCATGTGGTGCGCGTCGATGCCGAGGGGCGGCGAGAAATCCGCTACCGGTATGTCTTCCGGATCGATCGGGAATCCGCCATCGAATCCTGGAGTTCCGTCAGCGCCGAGTGGTCACCCTGGTTCGAGGCCAGGCCGGAGATCCAGGCCCGCGTCATCACACCGGATGGCCAAGTGCACCTGCTGGATCCGAAGACGCTGGGTGAGTACGGCGCGGAGGACCCGGATGCGACCGTGTTTGGGGATCGCCGCCACCTTCGCGGCCCCCTGCCCAAGTTGTCGAAGGGGGCGCTTGCGGAGGTGTTCATCCGCTACTGGGAGAAGGAACCCTTCTCCAAGGCCGGTGTCCGAGGACGCATCGGGCTCATCCA
Source organism: Geothrix limicola (assembly GCF_030268085.1). Taxonomy (GTDB): domain Bacteria; phylum Acidobacteriota; class Holophagae; order Holophagales; family Holophagaceae; genus Geothrix; species Geothrix limicola. Next base: position 85,390 of record NZ_BSDE01000002.1, on the reverse strand, counting down.
GAATGTCCCCGTGACGCGCACGCGGGTGGAGCTGACGGTGCCTTCGAAGGGCGCCTTCGCGTTCAAGCTGGTCGGATTGTCGGGCGTTCAGGCGGACAAGCGCACGAATGGGGAATGGACCACGGTGAGTCTCGACCTCGGCCCCCAAGAGGCGGTAAAGGAGGCTGAAGCCCACCTTCCGCTTGATCTCGCCCTTACGCCCGAACTGAGGTATTCCACCGTACCCTCCTGGTCGGCTTCGGCCCGAGAATATGCGGAGATCGTCCAGAAGCAGATCGAAGGGGTGGACCTCTCCGCCTGGGTATCGGAAACCCTGGGCGGCGCCACGCAGCGGGAAGAGAAGATCGCCAAGATCCTTCAGCGCCTGCACCGGGACATCCGGTACACGGGCGTGGAATTCCGCGATGCGGCCATCGTGCCGGCCCGTCCTTCGGAAACCCTGCGGCGCGGATTCGGCGATTGCAAAGATAAATCCACCCTCCTGATCTGTCTCCTCAGGGCGGCGGGCATTCCCGCGGAAGTGGCGCTGCTGAGATCCGGAACCGCCCCGGATGTCGATCCGGACATGCCGGGCAGTTCGGGGTTCAATCACGCGATCGTCTACCTTCCGGGCGAGAAGCCGGCGTGGATCGACGCCACCGCTGAATTCACGCGCGCGGGCGCTCCCGTCTACGGCGTGGAGGGACGGCTGGCCATGGTGGCCTCGCCCGAGACGGTGGGCCTCACTCGCATTCCGGAACTTCGGGCCGAGGAGAACTGGCAGCGGGAAATCCGGGATGTGACCTTCTCCGAATCGGGGCCGGGAACCATCCGGGAAACCACCCGGGCCGGCGGCTGGTTCGAAGAGCGCTACCGATCCGACTACAGTCGGAACGACGAGAAGAAGGTTCGGGAATCCCTGCTTGAATATGCGAAGAATTCCTTCACGGCCAAATCCATCGGAACGGCGCGGTACACCGAAGGAAGGGACCTGTCCCGGCCTTTCGAGCTGGATCTGGAAATCCAGGAGACCCCCTCCGTGCGTCTCGATGCGGAGCGCGCGACCGTCGCCGTCAACCCGTGGTCGATGGTGACCCGCCTGCTCCGGGCGCTCAAGGACGGGCAGAAGGAAGGAGATGAGGAGCCGGTGCGGAAGGCGGACTTCTATCTGCCGGAGCCCTATACGCAGGAGTTGATCTACAAGATCCACACACCTCTCGGTTACGAGCTCGACGTACTGCCGTCGGATCGGGTCATCCCATTTGGTCCTGGGGCGCTTTCCATGACCTTCAAGAAGGGGCCCCAAGAGACGGTGCTGGTCGAGTTCCGGATGAGCGTGGGAAATAGGCGATGGACGGCCGGGGACGTGAACGCGGCCCTGAAGGGTCTCAAGGCCTTCGGGGACGAGAAGGTTCTGCAGGTGGCCTTCAACCAGGTCGGTGAGTCACATCTCGCGGCGGGCCGCATCAAGGAGGCCATCGCGGAGTTCCGCAGGCTCGTTCAGGCCCGTCCGGGCTCGGCCTCGCCCCACACACGCATCGCCCGTGCTTTCCTCGCCGCGGGGCTGGGTGAAGCGGCGCGGCAGGAGGCCCGGAACGCCATTCACCTCGACCCCAAATCGGCTCCGGCCCAAGAGGCCCTTGGCTGGATCCTGCAGCATGACTTGGTGGGTCGACGGTTTGGAAAAGGGTGGGACCTGAAGGGGGCGACGGAGGCCTATCGCCAGGCGAAAACGCTGGATCCGAAGAGTTACAGCATCCGAGGGGACTTGGCGATCCTGCTGGAGTACAACGCCGAAGGGGTGAGGTACGGGGCAGGCGCCGATTTGGATGCCTCCATTCGCGAATACCAGGAGATCCGGGACGAACTGAAGAACCACAACCTGGATAAGAACCTAGTCCTCACCTTGGCCAAACGAGGGCGCTATCAAGAGTCGGTGGATCTGGCCCGAGGCATGGCTCAGGCGACCCTCCGGGATACATGGCTGGTGGTCGGGTTGGTCACCCTCCAGGGTGTGGACCAGGCCATAGCGGAGGCTTCCCGCCTCTTCACCGACCCTGCTGTCCGTCGAGCCGCCCTGGTGAATGCAGCCGATCAGCTGATCCGCCTGCGGAAATACCCTGAGGCCACCCGGCTGTTGCAGGAAGGCAGCAACGGCTCGGACCAGATGAGTCAAATCAGGAGTCGAGTCGAGTTGCTCAGCCGGGTGCGGAAGGTGGAGCCCGATGATGGAGACCGGAAGGATCCCGCCGGGGTGGTTCGCCAGTTCATGCTGACGGTTCTCCGCCAATCCACTGATTTGAAGCGACTCCGCGGACTGTTCTCCCCCGCGATCGTCGCGCAGCTCGATCAGGAAAAGGCGACCGACCTGGGAGGCACCGTTCGGAACCTCCTCAGAGGCGTCGACCTTCCCCCCGAGGCCATGGGGGACCTGGCGATTTCGCTGGCCCAGATGGCTGTGGATGGGAATGACTCGTGGGGATATCGGGTGCAGGTGCGAGGCCTGGGGACGGAAGTTCAGGCCTTCTTCGTGACGCCCACGCCATCGGGGTACCGGGTGGTCGGTTCCACGAGCACCTTCGCCCCCATCGGCTTGGAGGCGTTGTGGTCCCTGGATCAGGGCAACCTTCCTCGCGCCCAGGCCTGGTTGGACCAGGCCCGGCAATTGATGGGGGCCCCTCCCGCGGATGACCCCCTGGCCGGGCCCTTGTTCCCGCGTTTCTGGTCCAAAGGGCAGGGCGGGGATGCGAAAGCCGCGAGACTGGCCGCGGCCATCCTTCTGCTCGGGGAGAACGACTCCCGGATGCGGTCGATCCTGGAGACGGCGAGAAAGGACCCGGCGAACGTGCACCTGGCCGAATGGATCGACACGGCCTCGTTGGTCGGGGCCATGAGCCGCAACGATTGGCCGACAACCCTGCCCTTGAGTGAGACCCTCCTGAAGGCTCATCCCACCTCTCTCTCCGCCGCCGGGATGCGGATGGGCTCCCTCGTGGGCAACCAACGGTGGGACGAATTGCTGCGATTCTCCGATGCGTGGTCCAAGGAATACCCCGACCAGCGACGATTCCGGGAAGGGCAGTACATGGCCCTGAAGGGTCTGGGGCGCCGCATGGATATGGAGCAGGGGCTTCAGGATCAGATTGATCGGGGTCGGGCCGAAGGGATGGACTACAACAATCTGGCATGGAGCCATGTCGTGCGCGAATCCGTGACCAGCCAGAGCCTCGAGTTGATCCGGACGGCCACGCAAGGCCACAAGAATGCTTCGGACATGCATACCCTCGCGACCATCCTGGCGGAGCTGGGGCGGACGTCCGAAGCCAAAGAGGCCCTGACCCAGGAGATCGAGCTCAAGGCTTCCGAAGAAGTCGGAACGAACGAGTGGTACGTTCTCGGGCGGATCGCGGAACACCTGGGTGTTCCGGAGGTGGCCCGGACATGCTTCGAGCGGGCCATTGCCCAGGCGCCGGCTGACAAGGGGGAGGACCCGGATTCCTGCCGCGCCCTTGCCCTGCGCCGCCTGCAGGGCGTGAAGGGAGCCTAGATCCTCGCCGCCAGCTCGGCGCCCTGACGGATGGCGCGCTGGGCGTCGAGTTCGGCGGCGAGGTCGGCGCCGCCGATGAGGTGGATGGGCTTCTCGGCGGCTTCGAGGGGTTCCACGAGGTCGCGCACGGAGACCTGGCCCGCGCAGAGGATGACGCTGTCCACGGCCAGGCACTTCGATCCGGCGTCCTTGCCGTCGCGGATCCACAGGCCCTCATCGTCGATGCGCTCGTAGTGGACGCCGCCCTGCATCTTCACCTTCATGGCCTTGAGGGTGGCGCGGTGGATCCAGCCCGTGGTCTTGCCCAGATCCGCCCCCATGCGGTCGGTCTTGCGCTGCAGGAGGTAGACGGTACGGGCCGGCTCGGAAGGCTCGGGCGCGGGCAGCAGGCCGCCCCGGTGGCTGTGGTTCGCGTCGACGCCCCATTCGCCCAGGTAGCGCTGCACCGACGGGGCATGATTTCCGTGCACGAGGAACTCGGCCACGTCGAAGCCGATGCCGCCGGCGCCGATGATGGCGACCCTTTGTCCCGCCACCTTCCGGCCCGAGAGCAGGTCCGGATAGCTGATGACCTTGGGATGGTCGATGCCCTGGATGTCCGGTACCCGGCCCCGCACGCCCGTGGCGAGGACGACCTCCTCGAATTCCGCCAACGCCTCCACGGTGGCGGCTTCGCCCAGGCGCAGGGTCACGCCCGCGGCGGCGAGGCGGCGGCCGAAGTAGCGGAGGGTTTCATAGAACTCCTCCTTGCCGGGCACGCGCTTGGCGAGGTTGAGCTGGCCGCCCAGCTCCGAGGCGGCCTCGAAGAGGGTCACGACGTGGCCGCGTTCGGCGGCGTGGCAGGCGAAGCTCAGGCCCGCGGCTCCGCCGCCGACGACGGCGATGCGCTTGGGCGCGATGGCGGGTTCGAAGACCAGTTCCGTCTCGAAGCAGGCCCGGGGGTTCACGAGGCAGGTGGCGCGCTTCTGCTCGAAGACGTGATCCAGGCAGGCCTGGTTGCAGGCGATGCAGGTGTTGATGTCGGCGGCGCGATCCTCTTCGGCCTTCTTCACGAAGTCGGGATCGGCCAGCAGGGGGCGGGCCATGCTCACCATGTCGGCGCAGCCGCCGGCGAGGATCTCCTCGGCCACCTCGGGCGTGTTGATGCGGTTCGTGGTGATGAGGGGGATCTTCACCTCGCCCTTGAGCTTCTTCGTCACCCAGGCGTAGGCGCCGCGGGGCACCATGGCGCCGATGGTGGGCACGCGGGCCTCGTGCCAGCCGATGCCCGTGTTGAGGATTGTTGCGCCGGCGGCCTCGATGGCCTTGGCCAACTGCACCACCTCCTCCCAGCTGCTGCCGTCGGGCACGAGGTCGAGCATGGAGAGGCGGAAGATGAGGATGAAGTTCGGCCCCACGGCGGCGCGCACGGCCTTCACCACTTCGACGGGGAAGCGCATGCGGTGTTCAAAGCTGCCGCCCCAGGCATCCGTGCGGCGGTTGGTGCGTGCCGCGATGAACTGGTTGATGAGGTAGCCCTCGCTGCCCATGATCTCCACGCCGTCGTAGCCCGCGCGCTGGGCGAGCAGGGCGCAGCGCGCATAGTCGCGGATGGTGGCGCGCACGCCGCGGGCGCTCAGTTCGCGGGGCTTGAAGGGCGTGATGGGGCTCTTCACGGACGAGGGGCCCACGCTGAGGGGGTGGTAGCTGTAGCGCCCGCCGTGGAGGATCTGCAGGGCGATCTTCCCGCCCGCCGCGTGCACGGCCTCGGTTACCTTGCGGTGCTTGCCCACCTGCCAGGGCCAGGAGAGTTGGGATCCGAAGGGCGTGAGGCGCCCCCGCAGGTTCGGCGCGATGCCGCCCGTGACGATGAGGCCCACGCCGCCCCGGGCGCGTTCCGCGTAGAAGGCCGCCATCTTGGCGAAGCCGTCCTTGGCTTCCTCCAGGTTCGTGTGCATGGAACCCATGAGCACGCGGTTGCGCAGGGTGGTGAACCCGAGGTCGAGGGGGGCCAGCAGGTGGGGATAGGACACGGGGGCTCCGGGGGCTTCGGCCAGTGTAGGACGGAGCCCGGCCTACCCGGAGCCAGGACGCGCCTGGGCCTTCGCCTGAGCCTTCATAGCCCGGACTCCCTGCCTTTTGTGCGGTGATAGTGGCGGCGTGCCTTTTCGCGGTTGCCGCAGCTGCTCATGGAACACCAACGGCGCGAGCGGCCGCGGCTGAAATCGAGGAAGAGCCAGGTGCACTGCGAGCCTCCGCATTCCCGCACCGGGACGGAGGGGTCCCGGGTCAGCAGCTCCGCCGCGGCCCGGGCGATGGGCCAGAGGGGCGAGGTGAGATGGCGCGCCTCCTCCCGCCATTGCCAGGCGGATCCGGCGCCCTCGCAGACCAGGCAGAGGTTGGGGAGGGCCTCCCGCAGCAGGCGGTTCAGGCAGGCGAGGTCCTGGGTTGGAACCTCCAGGCCCTGGGCCCGGGCGGAGAAGATGCCGTAGAGGGCCTCGCGGAAGGCGCGGGCGGTGCGCATCGCCACGTTCGCGCCTGGGGGCTTGGCGCGGGCCTCCAGGGCGCGGATGGCCTCCGGGCTCAGCGAGGCGGTCTGGCGGGCGAAGGCGAGGAGCTGCGGGTAGCTCTCCAGGAGATCCGTCTCCGGGCGGCTTCGGTCCCCCCAGGTGTTCGCGAAATCCAGGCAGAGATCCCCCCCCGAGAGCTCGAAGGCGCCTTCGGGGCTGGCCTGGGTGGGGGCGGTGTCCATGGGTGAATGCTAACCGGTCAAGACCAGTTGACAGGTTAAAGAATAGGCTCATATTAACCCATATCAAGCCTCAAGGAGGTTAGTCATGACCCAGGACCTCGCGCCCACCAGGCTGGCGGACCAGCTGGAGCGGGCCTTCCAGGGCGGCGCCTGGCACGGCCCGGCCCTGATGGAACTCCTCGCCGGCGTGGATGGGGCCATGGCCCAGTGGCGCCCCGGGCCGGCCGGCCATTCCATCGCCGAGATCGTCGGCCACCTGCGCTACTGGATGGAGGATGCCCGGAGGCAGATCCTCGGCGGGCCCGGATCTCCCGGTGAGCCCGGCGCGGACTGGGGAGCTTCTGAGCCGGATACCGAAGCCGCCTGGCAGGCCCTCGGCGCGGCCCTGGAGGAGGCCCACTGCGGCCTGCGGACGGCGGTGCAGCAACTGGAGGAAGGGGCCCTCGACGAGGCGAGGCCGGGCTCGGACACGACGATCCGGGGGCTGCTGCTGGGCACGCTGCAGCACAACGCCTACCACGCGGGCCAGATCGCGCTGCTGCGCAAGCAGGCGGAGGCGGCCCGGGGGAGCCGCCCATGACGCCCCTGGAGACCCGCACCCTCGAGCGGCTCATGGCGCGAAGGGATCATCTCGCGGGCCTGGCCTCGGCGCGGAACGAACACCGGTGGGCCGACCTCATGCGTAAGGTGGACGCGGCCATCGGCGCCATCGAAGTGGGCACCTGGGGCCTGTGCGCGGTCTGCCACGATCCGATGAACCCCGCGCGCCTGGCGGACGATCCCCTGGTGACGGTCTGCCTGTCCTGCCTGTCGGATTCCGAGCGCCGGGGCCTCGAGCGCGATCTGGAAGCCGCGGGGAAGGTGCAGCGCACGCTACTGCCGCCGCCCCACCTGATCCAGGCGGGCTGGGAGGTGGCCTACCACTGGGAGCCGCGGGGCGTGGTTTCCGGCGATCACGTGGACTTCATCCCGCCCGCCGCGCCGGGGCAGCCCCTCCACCTCGTGCTGGGGGATGTGTCGGGAAAGGGCGTGGCGGCGGCCCTGCTGCAGTCCCACCTGCACGCCCTGTTCCGGGCCCTCGTGCCCACGGGGCAGCCCCTTCCGGACCTGTTCAAGCGGGCCAACGAACTCTTCGCCGAGGCCACTTCGTCGGTGAGCTATGCGACGCTGGCGGCGCTGCGCCTGGCTTCGGAGGGCCGCTTCTCCATCGCCAACGCGGGGCACCCGCGGCCCCTGCTGGCCGATGGTCGCGGCGTGCGTCCCATCGAGGGCGGCGGCCTTCCGCTGGGCCTCTTCTGCGACTCCCTCTACGCCGAACGGGAGCTGACGCTGGCCCCGGGGCAGACCCTGCTGCTCTACACGGATGGCTGGACCGAGGCCGCCCGGGACACCCGCGAGTTCGGCATCGGCCGGGCCGCCGCCGCCCTGAAACGGAGCATGACCCTGCCGCTGCCCGACCTGCTGGCCGCCTGCCGGGACGACCTGGCGCGCTACCTGCGGGGCACGACCTGCGGCGACGACCTCACCCTGGTGGCCCTGCGGCGCGCGACGAACTGAGCGCGAAGGCTTCAGTCCTCGGTCTTCTCGACGACGATCACCATGCGCGTGGCGACGGCGGCCAGGGCGCCCACGGCGGCAAAGACCGGCAGCAGCGCGGCGCCCACGAGGCCGAGCGTCAGCGGGATTTCGATGAGGGTCTTGCCGCTTTCGTTCTTCAGGGTGATCCGCCGGATGTTGCCCTGGTGGATCAGCTCCTTGATCTTGTCCAGCACCTTGCCGCCATCGAGCTTGAATTCCTCGGTGCGGGTGCGGTTCTGCGTGGTGTCGGTGGTCATGGGATGCCTTTCGAAAGGAAGGTGGAGCTAGGTGCGGACCAGCAGGTGCCGGGCCAGCCAGATCTGGAAGCGGCCCAGGAGCAGGGCCAGGTGGAAGGTGAGGGGAACGAGGGCGAGGCCCGCCAGGCCGCAGAGGAACGCCGTCAGGTTCGGGTGGAGGAAGGTCCATCCGAAGCCGCCCAGATCCGCGCTGAACCACCCCCTGAACCAGCCCATGGCCTCGAACAGCCGCGCGAAGGGCGCCAGCAGCAGGCTGAGGCTCACGGAGAGGCTGGTGACCATCAGCGTGAAGTAGAGGATGCCGAGCGGCAGGAGCAGCAGGAAGTAGAGCAGGCTCGTCCAGGTGCGGGGATCGGCGACCAGGGCCTTCAGGCGGGCCCAGAAACCTTCGCCGCGCGGCAGCAGATGCGGGGCCTCGGAGCCTTCGGCCCCGACGAGGGCCTTGAGCAGGTGCAGTTCGCCCACGGAAAGCAATCGCGTGCCGCCGAGGAAGGCCGCCATCACGGGGATGCCGAGGATGAGGATGGCCAGGCCCAGGCTCAGCGAGAGGCCAGTCACCGCGAAGGTGAACGCGAAGATGCCCGTGGCCATGGACAGCAGCAGGTAGAGCAGGGTCGTGTAGGCGCGCCGGGAGGCCAGGACACCGAAGAAACCGGGATGAGGGGGCGAGAGCATCGGCATGGGAGCCTCCGTCGATGCCCAAGTTACGTTCCAGGTGCCTTAGGCCTGAGCGGGAACCGGCGAACGGCGGGTCAGGGTCGGCGAAGGCCCCGGGATCGCGGCCTTCAGGCGCCTTCGTAGCAGGGGCCGGTCTCGCGCACCTCGACGGTGGCCCACTCGGCGGCGGGGCAGGTCTGGGCGATGGCGATGGCCTCGGCCCGGGTCTCGCAGGTGAGGTAGAAGAAACCGCCGACCATCTCCTTGGATTCGGCGAAGGGGCCGTCGAGCAGCGAGGTCTTGCCGTCCCGCACCTGCACGCGCACGGCGTCGCGGTCCGAGTGGAGCGAATTGGTGGCCATGAGCAGGCCGCGGCTTTTCAGATCCTCCGAGAAGCGGACCATCCGCTCATAGACGGCGTGGCCTGCCTCCTCGCCGCGCTCCGCGCGCTGGCCGCGGGGTTCCATGATCAGCAGCATGTAGGGCATCGATGGCTCCTGTGAGTCGGTGGGATCAGAACTGAGGCAGGTCTAGGTTTCGGAGCCCCGGCAGGCGGCGGCCCGTTCGAGCAGGAAGCCCCGTTCCCGGGCGTTGCGGGTGAGCGCGGCGGCCTGCTCGAAGGCCGCCCGGGCTTCCTCGGCGCGGCCCAGTTTGGCGAGAAGATCCCCGCGCACGCTCGGCAGCAGGTGGTAGCCCCGAAGCGTGGGCTCATCGACCAGAGCCTCCACGGCTTCGAGCCCCGCGGCGGGGCCGAAGGCCATGCCCAGGGCCACGGCGCGGTTGAGTTCCACCACCGGGGAGGGGCTGGTGCGCGCGAGCTCGCCGTAGAGGGCCGCGATGCGCGCCCAGTCCGTCTCCGCGGCCGTGCGGGCGCGGGCGTGGCAGCTGGCGATGGCCGCCTGCAGCGCGTAGGGGCCGGGCGTGCCGCCCAGCTTCCCGGCCCGGTCGAGGGCGGCGAGGCCCCGGCGGATGAGGAGCTGGTCCCATTTTCCGCGGTTCTGGTCGAGCAGCAGGATCGGATCCCCGGTGGGCCCCACCCGCGCGTGCAGGCGCGAGGCCTGGATCTCCATGAGGGCGACGAGGCCGTGGACTTCGGGTTCCCGGGGCGCGAGTTCCGCCAGGATGCGCCCCAGGCGCAGGGCCTCCTCGCACAGCGCGGGCCTGATCCAGTCCTCACCGGCGGTGGCCGAGTAGCCCTCGTTGAAGATCAGGTAGATGACTTCCAGCACGGAGGCGAGCCGCGCGGACAGCCCGGCGCCGCGAGGCACCTCGAAGGGCACCCGCGCCTCCGAAAGGGTGCGCTTGGCGCGCACGATGCGCTGGGCGATGGTGGGCTCGGGGCAGAGGAAGGCCCGCGCGATCTCCTCGGTGGTCAGGCCCCCCAGCAGCCGCAGCGTGAGCGCGGCGCGGGCTTCGGGGGAGAGCAGGGGATGGCAGGAGATGAAGACGAGCCGCAGCAGGTCGTCGCCGATGGGATCGTCGAGCCCGGCCTCGAAGTCCACCATGGCCTCCTGCAGGGTTTCCATCTCCCGCCCGAGTTCCTCGTGTTTGCGTTCCATCAGCTTGAGGCGGCGCAATCGGTCGATGGCGCGGCGCTTGGCCGCGGCCATGAGCCAGGCGCCCGGGTTGTCGGGAACGCCCGACTCGGGCCACTGCTCGAGGGCGGTCACGAGCGCGTCCTGGGCCAGTTCCTCGGCGAGGCCGAGGTCACGCACCATCCGGGCGAGGCCCGCGATGAGGCGGGCGGATTCCATGCGCCAGACGGTCTCAATGGCCCGGTGAGTATCGGCCCGCTGGATGTCCGCCGGGTGATTGTCAGATGTCGTCACACGGAGATCTGACCACCTTCCCCCGCGGGCCGCAAGCGGGGTTCGTCTCAGGCCTTGGGCAGGTAGCGGAGGATCACGCCACCCGAGGCGAGGGGCCGCGCCTCGAGGAACCGGAAGCCCATGGAAAGCTGCGGCTGGAACAGGGGCGCGCCATCTCCCAGCACGACGGGCGCCAGACCCAGACGGTATTCGTCAATGAGGTTCAGCTTCATGAGGGTGGCGGCCAGGTTCGCGCTGCCGAAGAGGAGCATGTCGCCCGAACCTTCGGCCTTCAGCCGGGGGATCTCCTGGGCGGGATCCTGCGTGGCCAGCCGCGCGTGGGCCCACTCCACGCGCTCGAGGGTGTGCGAAAAGACGACCTTGGGCAGGCGGTTCATGAACTTGGCGACCTCACCTTCAGCTGCGTCGCCTTCGGCGGCCTGCCAGTAGGTGGCCATGCCCTCGTAGGTGGCCCGCCCGAACACCAGCAGGTCGGCCGCTTTCAGCTGCTCCAGGGACAGCTGCTCGAGCTCGGGACCCCAGATGGACTGGTGCCAGTCCAGGCTCCAGGGGGTCGGCCCTTCGAAACGGCCATCGAGCGTGATGAGGTTCCACATAATCAGTTTTCGCATGGGGACTCTTGAAGAACGAGAGAGGTTCAGCGGCCCTTGAAGGCCTGTTCCAGGCGCGCGAGATCGAGCTTCTTCATCTGGAGCATGGCGGTGAAGGCCCGTTGCGATGCGGCCTTGTCCGGATCCGTGATCATTTGCATCAGGGCGGTGGGGATGATCTGCCAGGACACGCCGAACTTGTCCGTCATCCACCCGCAGGCCACCTCGGTCCCGCCCGCGCCCAGCTGCTCCCAGAGGCGGTCGACTTCCGCCTGGGTGTCGCAGTTCACCATGAAGGAGATGGCCGGGGTGAAGGAGTACTGAGGTCCGCCGTTGAGGGCCGTGAACGTCTGGCCGTCCAGCTCGAACTGCACGGTCATGACCGTGCCCGCAGGCCCGGGGGACCCTTCGGGATACCGCGACACGCCCAGGATCCTCGAGTTCTTGAAGATCGACGTGTAGGAGGCGGCCGCCGCTTCGGCCTGATTGTCGAACCAGAGACAGGTACCGATGGTCTGCATGGGATGCCTTTCATGCTGCGTGGATTGGCGAAGGAAATCCTAGGCTTTCTGGGCGATCTGGGCACGCAGGCGCTCTTCCTGCTCCCGCAGTTCGGGCGTGAATTCGGCGCCGAAATCCTCGGCCTCGAAGACGGGCCGGATCTCGATTTCGGCCGCCTCGCCCGTGGGATTGGGGCAGCGCTTGATCCACTCGATGGCCTCCTCCATGGAGCGCACCTGCCAGATCCAGAAGCCGGCGATGAGCTCCTTCGTTTCGGTGAAGGGGCCGTCGATCACGTGGCGCTGGGCACCGGAGAAGTGGACGCGGACCCCCTTCGAGCTGGGATGGAGTCCCTCGCCGGCGAGCATGACGCCCGCCTTCACGAGGGCTTCGTTGTACTGCCCCATGGCGGTGAGGAGCTTCTCGTCGGGGAGGACGCCGGCTTCCGTGTCCTGGGTGGCCTTGATCAGAACGATGACGCGCATGGTTGCCTCCTTAGGCGCGAGGGTGGATGTCGCAAGTTGCGGGGCGAATGAAGACAGCGGGCCTCAGCCGCGAGCAGTGACGTGGCGTTCGAAACTGTCGAGGATGGCCCGCCAGCCCGCGCGCTGCTGTTCCTCGGGATAGACGGATTCCGGCTCGAAGGTGACGGTGAGCGTGACCGCACCAGGGCCCTCCTCGAAGCGGACCTGCGCCGTTCGATCCCCAAAGGCGTATTCGATCAGGTGGAGGGGGATGATCTTCGTGTACGTGCCAGCGAAGTCGAAGCCCATGCTTCCGTCCTTCGCCTCCATGCGTGAGGAGAACTGCCCACCTTCACGCAGATCGACGGAAGCCGAGGTGGTGTGCCAGTCCGGAGAGGCCGCATTCCAGGCTTTGATGTCTTCGGGGGTCGTGTAGGCGCGCCACACCTCTGCGAGGGGGGCGGCAATGGTCGAGGAAACGGTGATGGGCATGCTTCATCCTTTAAGGAGCTGGGTGCGGTTCAGCGAGCGATCGGGTGAGGCGAGGCTAGGCGAGGGGCCGGGCGAAGGGGAGGAGGGCCCGAAGGCGCGCATCCCGCAGGAAGAGCCCGCCCCAGATGAGGACGGCGAAGTAGGTCGGGAACAGGGCGTGGGAGAAGAGCGGATCGCCGACGCGCACGTGGGAGGCGACGGCGCCGCCGAGATAGCCGGTGAGGAAGATGGCCCCCAGCACGGAGGTGCGGGGGATCGCATAGAGCACGGTGCAGACGAGCAGCGTGAGCCCCAGGGGGACGACGACGCCGAGGGGGTAGCCGAGTTTCGCGGTGCCTTCGAGGACCGGGGGGAGCCGCAGCACCTTGACGACGCCATCGAAGAGCAGGAACAGGATGGGCAGGGTGCTGAGGACGCGGCCGGTCCATATGGCGGGGGTGGACGTGCTGGGCATGGAGGGCTCCTGGGTGGGGGTCTGGGACGCCAGAACCCCGGCTCTACTCATGCGTCGAACGAAGCGCGGGGGAATCGACGCGCTCGAAATGTTTTTTTTTTAAAAAAATCGCCCGGGCCTCAGCCCAGGGCGGGCACCCGCCAGATGGCCAGCTCCTGGCCCAGGTCCGGTGTGGGCAGCAGGCCATTCTCGACGGCGCCGTCGTCGCTCTCGGCCTCGCAGAGGTAGACGGCGATGGCGCCGAGGGGCTGGTCCGTTGGCACGAGGGCCCAGCCGGGGGGCACGGCCCGGGGGCCGCGGCGCCAGGAAACGGACAGCTCGCCCACGGCGGAAGCCTCCAGGATGGCGCGTCCGCCCTCGGAGCCCAGAGCCTCCACCACTGGCACCTCCACCTCGAAGGTGCCCATGGCCTGCTGCAGGCTGAGGCCGTGCAGGCGCAGGTGGGCGGCCATGGGCGCGGGCACCAGGTAGGCCTCGGGGCGGGTTACGAGGGAAGTGCCGACGAAGCGGCCCAGATAGGGCAGGCTCAGGCTCGTGGGCGCGCCTTCGAGGGTGCGCGGCGTGCGCGTGAGGATCTCGACGGGGGTTTCGAAACGTTCCAGGCCGTAGCGGATGGCGATACGCTCCCTCGGCGTGCGGCATTCCGTCACGATCTGCACCACCTCGTCGCAGTGGGCGGCCACGTATTTGAGGGTCTCCAGCATGAAGGCGTAGGCCGTGCGCACGCGCTCGGCGAAGGGGATGTACGAGTAGCACTCCAGCAGCAGGTCCATGCGGCTGGTGAGGCCGCGGTAGTTGCTGCCGAAACGGGGATGGTGCGGGTAGGTCATCCAGCCCTCGCGCACGGGCGCGCCGGGCTCGGCGTCCACGTCGGCATCCATGGCCCGCTCATCCTCGACGAAGTTGCCGTACCAGCCCGAATCCAGGCCGTGGTTGGCCTTCAGGGCCGCGGTGACGGGCGGCAGCAGGCGCTCGCGCATGTAGCGGATGGGCTCACCCCGCCCGCTTTCGACGGTGTGGGGGATGTCGTAGGTCATGGAGAATCGGTGCACCGAGCCGTTGGTGGCGTGGTTGTCGATGGTGAGGTCGGGCTCCCAGAGCTGGCAGACGCGGGTCTGCAGCAGGCGCATCTCGGCGCCCTGCATGCGCAGGTAGTCGCGGTTGAGGTTGATCTTGTCGGCGTTCACGCGGGTACCCACGCCGCTGTCGGGGCCCAGCTGGCCCGTGAGCTTGGGCAGGTGCAGCTTGCGGTTGCCCGGGTCGATGGCGTCGTTGCCGTCGGGGTTGAAGAGGGGCACCACCACGAGGGTGAGGTCCGCGAGCACGGCGGCGTCGATGCCGGGCCGGCCCTCCAGCAGGTCGCGCACGAGCATGAGGCAGCCTTCCTTGCCCTCCACTTCGCCCGCGTGGATGCCGCTGATGACGAGCACGACGGGACGCCCCAGGCTGCGGGCCTCTTCGGGCGTCTTCACGCCGTGGGCCGAAAGCACGAGCAGGGGCAGGTCGCGCCCCTGGGGGCTCGTGCCGAAGCTGGTGACGTGCAGCCGCTTGTCACCCTTGGCCTGCAGCCCGGCCACAAAGGCCATCACGTCCGCATGGCGGCTGGTTTCCTCGTAGCGGGTGGCTTCGGCGCGGGTGAGCAGGCTCATGGAGGCTCCAGGGAGTAGACGATGTTCTCACAGGCGCTTTCGGGTCAAGCGGGGAGCCGCGGATCGGGCCCGAAACGCCGCCGGAGATGGGGGAAGCGTCCGGGTTCCCGGCCCAGCGTCTTGGCCTCATTCCGTGCGAGTTCGATGGGAATCCGGCCGGGAGGCCCGGCTCGACGCATACTTACATACAGTTGTAGTCAATGGGCTCAACCTCACGGGACCCAGGGGCCTGATATGGTTCGGAACGCATTGGAGGCTTCTCGTCCAACCCATCCGGAGATGGGCTCTGACCCCCAGGCGGAGGGGGTCGAGCTGCAGCAGCTGAACCGGGAACTCAGAGCCATCAGCACCTGCAATCAAACCCTCATGCGGGCCCAGGACGAGCCGACCCTGCTCGGGGACATCTGCCGCATCGTGTGCGACGAGGCTGGCTACCGCATGGCCTGGGTGGGATATGCCGAGCACGACGAGGCGAAAACCGTGCGCCCGGTGGCCTCCGCGGGGTTCGAGGAGGGCTACCTCGCCTCCGCCCAACTGACCTGGTCCGAGGCGACGGAATGGGGACGGGGCCCCGGCGGGACCGCCATTCGCCGCGGGGAAACCGTCCTTGTCCAGGACATCGCCTCCGATCCGCGGATGGCCCCATGGCGCGAAGGGGCGGCCCGGCGCGGGTACCGCTCGACCGTCGGCCTTCCGCTCAAAGCCGAGGACGGGACGGCCTTCGGGGTGCTTCTGATCTACTCGTCCGAGGCCAACGTCGTGACGCCGGAAGAACTGCGGCTCCTGGAGGAGCTGGCCGGCGACCTCGCCTTCGGCATCACGGTGCTGCGGGCCCGGGTGGAAAGGAAGCGGGCCGAAAGCGTCATGCGGGCCCGCCTGCGGTTGCTCGAATTCGCCGGTTCCCATTCGATGGACGAAGTGCTGACGGCGACGCTGGATGAACTCGAGGCGCTGACCGGGAGCACGATTGGTTTCTATCATTTTGTCGAGCCCGACCAGAAGACCCTGTCTCTGCAGAACTGGTCCACGAACACGCTCCTGAACATGTGCCAGGCGGCGGGGAAGGGCAGCCACTATGCGATCGACCAGGCGGGGGTATGGGTGGACTGCGTCCGCGAGCGCCGCCCGGTCATTCACAATGACTACGCCTCCCTGGCGCATAAACGAGGGCTGCCCGAGGGCCATGCGCCCGTGATCCGGGAAGCCGTGGTGCCGATCTTCAGGGGGAGCCAGATCAAGGCGATCATCGGCGTCGGCAACAAGCCCACGGCCTACGATGAACCGGACATCGGGATCGTGTCGCAACTGGGGGACCTGTCCTGGGACATCATCGAGCGAATGCGGATCGAGCAGGGTCTGCGCGAGTCCGAGGAGAAATTCTCCGCGGCCTTCAATGCATCGCCGAGCCTGGTGGCCATCACCCGCTTGGCCGACGGCCAAATCCTGGAAGTCAACCCGGCCTACACGCGGATGCTGGGGTACTCACGCGAGGAATCCCTCGGCCGCACCACGTCCGAACTGTCCATCTGGGCCGATCAGGCGGCCCGGGACACTTTCCTTGCGGAATTGAAGTCGTCCGGCCAGGTCACGGATCTGGAGACGAGGCTCCGACGCAAGGACGGCACGCTGGTCGCCGTCCTCGACTCCGCGCGAACCATTCAGATCCAGGGCGAAACCTACGTCCTTTCGGTCGCCCGTGACATCACCGAACGCAAGAAGGCCGAAGATGCGCTCCGCGTGAGTGAGCAGAAATTCCGCGCGCTGGCCGAGAACTCGCCCGACAACATCTTCCGCTACGATCTCGGAGGTCGGGTGATCTATGCCAACCAGCAGGTGCTCCTCACCCTGGAGGGCCTGGTCCACGCCATCTACGGCAAGACGCCCCTGGAACTCTCCCCCGAAGGCCTGTATGCGGGCGGGCTGGCTGAATTGCAGCACTATCAGGCCACCCTCCAGGACGTCATCCGTACCGGCGGCATGGCCGAAGTGGAAATGCACGTGCCGGATGCCTCGGGCGGACTGAGGACCCACCTCGTCCGGTTCAGGGCGGAACGCGACGCGGATGGGAAGATCGCCGGCGCGCTGGCCTTCGGCCGCGACATCACGGAAAAGACCCGCCTGGAAGAGCAGTTGAGGCAATCGCAGAAAATGGAGGCCATCGGCCAGCTGGCCGGCGGCGTGGCGCACGATTTCAACAACATCCTCACGGCCATCATTGGCTTCGGCAACCTCGCCAAGATGAAGATGAAGCCGGATGACCCCCAGCAGGTCCTGATCGACCACATCCTGGCCTCTTCGGACCGGGCCGCGCACCTGACTCACAGCCTGCTGGCCTTCAGCCGGAAACAGGTTCTCCTTCCCAAGCCCGTCGATCTCAACGCCATCGTCCAGAACGTGGGAAAGCTGCTCAGTCGCCTGATCGGAGAGGACATTGAGCTGATCCCGCGGCTGACGGGACAGGGCCTGATCGTGATGGCGGATGAAGGGCAGATCGAGCAGGTGCTCATGAACCTGGCGACCAATGCGCGGGATGCCATGCCCGGCGGCGGTTCGCTCACGATCGCCACCGAAGCGAAGGAGCTGGGCGCGGATTTCATGAGCTCGCACGGGTACGGCAAGGCAGGGAAGTACGCGCTGATGACCGTGTCGGATACAGGCCGGGGCATGGATGCGAAAACCCGCGAGCGGATCTTCGAGCCCTTCTTCACGACCAAGGCGCCTGAGAAGGGGACCGGCCTGGGGTTGTCGATGGTCTACGGCATCATCAAGCAGCACGAGGGCTTCATCAACGTCTACAGCGAGCCCGGGAAGGGGACGACCTTCCGGATCTACCTCCCCATGGTGGCCAAGGCGACGACGGAAGCCCGTGCGGAGCCGGAGCCCCTTCCCAGGGGAGGTCATGAGCGCCTGCTTCTCGCCGAGGATGATCCGGTGATCCGGAACCTGATCGGGGACATCCTCCGGGAATTCGGGTACCAGGTCCTCGAGGCCGTGGATGGCATGGACGCGCTGGACAAGATCATCGCCCGCCCGGGGGCCATCGACCTGATGATCCTGGACGTGGTCATGCCGAAAATGAACGGCAAGGAGGTCTACGACGCGGCCCGCCGCATGGGCGGGCAACCGAAAACGCTGTTCATCAGCGGCTACACCGCGGATTTCATCAGCCAGAAAGGCATTTTCGAGGAAGGCGTCCAGTTCCTGGCGAAGCCGGTGAGCCCTTTCGAACTTCTGAAGAAGATCCGCCTCATCCTGGACGAAAAAGCCTGAGCCTCAGCCCTCGGGCAGGGAGAGCAGGTTGTCGGCTTTGGAATTGTCCTCCACGGTGGCGATGTACCGGATGCCCTGCCGGTGCCACGGCGGGAAGTGGATGAACACCCGCACGTCGGCGCGGGTGCCGTCGGCGCCCACGACGAAGAACTTGTTGCCCCGGTCGATGGAGGCGATGCATTCCTGCTGAGTCATGCGGAAGGGGATGTTCTGCGTCAGGTTCATCCCGCCCACGTTGCGGATGGGGTGGAACATGTCGTTCCGCGGGTTTTTGTGGATGAAGGTGATCTGCATGGTGAGGGGGATGTTGACGGGGATGACGCAGGCCTTGTCGCTCTGCGACCAGTAGGACTGCACGGTCACGCCATTGACGATGCCCGTGGACTGGCAGACGTCCCCGATCTCGTTCCAGTTGCTGCTGTTCGTCGGATTCACCTGGATGCCGTTGCCCTCGGGATCGCTGAGGGCTTCGACAACCTCGTGCGAGAACACGGACGAGATGAAGGCGCGGCTGCCGAAGGCCACCCAGGCCAGGTGGGAGCGGTCGTTGATATCGATGTCGAAGGGGAAGATGCTGACCTCGGACCAGTTCGCGTAGGTGTGCAGGCCGCCGAGGTTGGGTGGGGCATTGGTGCCCGGGGGCATGAACACGCAGTGGATGACGTCGTTGGTCTCCTCGTCGGGCTCCGGCAGCGCGCCACCGGCGATGGCCGAGGTGATGAGGTCCTGCACATCCGAGGTCTGGAAATGGGTCGGCGGGTTGTTGCCGGGCACCGACACGAAGATGCCGCCCAGCCGCGCCGGGGTGGCGCCGTACTGGGAGATGCGCAGCTGGTAGGGGCCCGCGAGGATGCTGGCCGCGTCGTTCACCACCTCCGACAGGGTGGGGGAGGGCGGCGGGTTCGCGGTCCAGGCATCGCCCCAGAAGATGAGGTTGATGGTCGCGTTCCGCAGCTTCTTGCCGCCACCATCCTTCACGGTCGTGGTGGAAGGCGCGTCGCCGGCGTTGTTGAAGGTCTCGATGACGAGGTCGCGGCCGCCGGGGAAGGTCTTGCCCGTGGGGGGCTTGGCCTCCAGATGCCTGGCCTTGCCGAAATGGGCCGGAACGACGCCCTGGCCCTTGCCGGCCTCCCACTTCAGCTTGGGACGGCGGCCGCTCTTGCTGAGTTCTTCGAGGATGCTTTTCATGGCTGGACTCCCGATTGGCGAGCCCGTTTCCAGGCAACCTGCGCGCCAATCGGGGTTTCCTTCGATAAGCTCTCATGCCTGTATGACATGGAAAAAATAGGCAATAGGATCTAATCCGGATCCCGCGGACCCAGTTCCAGGACCGGAATGGGATCAAGCGTTTGATCCGGCGGTCATTTCCGGAAAACCACCCAGGGCGGGTCGAAATGGACCCGATCAGGCCCCGGCTTCAAAGGCTCCGCTTGAGCACCGCGCGGCCCATGTGGGTCACGTGGTACTGCTCGGGATCGCGCTCTCGGATGAGGTCGTGCTTCACCAGGTAGGCCATGTCCACGTCCGTGGCGCCGGCCCGCTTCAGGTGATCCAGCGTCATGCCCGGGTGCTTGGCCACGGCCTGGAGCAGGTGGAGTTGGCGGGAGGTGATGGGCTCGGTCACGGTCGTTCCTAGTAGCTGATCTGCCGGCGGTAGCTGGGGCTGTGGATATCCGTGATCTGCACGGTGAGGCTGCATTTCATCTGGGCGAAGGTGCGGGGAAAGGCCGCCGTCAGCACGGGCAGCAGGGCCTCGCTGAGGCGGGCCTTCACGTCATCCGTGCGCCCGCCGAGGATCTGCACGTTCAGGGTGACGAAGGCCTGGTCCGCCGCACCGTCGCCGATGGCGAACACCGCGTGGCGCAGGAAGCGGCTCTTGATGTCGGCCGCCTGGAAGAGCCCCGTGGCCACGAGGGTTCCGTTGATCGCCAGCAGCAGGCCCGGCCAGTCGGGCTGGTCGAGGAGGTTGTCCGAGGCTTCGAGGATGCAATGGGGCATGGGGCACCTGATGGAGCAGAGAGGGCCGTTGGATGCTAACGCCGATGATCGGGTTTGCGCTGCACGCCTTTGCGGGACGCGGGACCCCAGTAGCTGGTTTCTTCGGCGAAACAGATGTTTTCCAGGTCCGTCACGCGTTCCTGCATGCAGGCCTGGGCATCGCTGATGGCCTGGTTGTAGATGGCCGGCCCGAGCTCCTTCAGGCAGAAGCTGAGGAAGGTTCCCGCGCCCAGTTCGCCGAGGCTTTCACCGTACTCCTCGGCCACGAAGCGCTGGATGGCGACGCTTAAGCGCTTTTCTGTGTCGTGAGAAAGTTTGATGTCCATGGCTGCCTCGCGGATGGCCTCAGCCTCCAGTGTGGCTGCCCTTGACCCCGACGCGAAACGGTGGACACGATGCGGCGTGGATCACGAAATGGGCTGCCCGTGGATGGGGCGGGCGCACAATGGGAGTGTTTCCTTCCCTTTCCTTCGAGGCGTTTCATGAAGCTGTCGGCCTGCGTGGTTCTCCTTCCCCTGATCCTGGGCGCCCAGGAACTCAAGCCCGTGCCAGCGCCCGGGCCCACTGCGCCTTCGGGTCAAGGCGCCGTCGCCTCCAGGCCCCCCGAAAAGGGTGGCCCCGTGCGGGTGCAGCGGCGGGCCGAAGAATTGGACCGGCGGGAGGCCCAGGCCGACATGCTGGCCAAGGAGGCCCATCTGCAGAAGGCCTGGGCCGCCAAGGAGAAGGCCCGGCAGGCCGCCTACAAGCGCGCCGAGGCCGAGGCCCTGAAGAAGGCCGACCAGGCCCGGCGCCAGGCCGAAGCCCTGCAGAAGAAAGCCGAAGCCCACAAGAAGCGCGCCGACGAGATCCGGCGGAAGGCCGAGGAATCCTGGAAGACCTACCAGGCCGCGACGCGCCCCGCACCCAAGCTCAAAACGCCCGCCAAACCCGCGGACACGCCGAAGCCCACCGAGCCCGCGAAACCTGACAGCGCCAAGGTGGAGGCCCCCAAGCCTGAAACCCCCGAAAAGCGGGACTGAATCAGCCGGGGATTGAAACGATAGAACCCCGATGGAAACGGGAGAACTCCGATCAGGCTATTTCGGTGTTTCGCGTTCTTTCTCGGTGTCCATCGGGGTTGAGTCTTCTTCTTTGGTGTCCTTGGCGAAGCGCTGGGCGCGCAGGTGGAAATCATCGGTGAAGGTACGGCGGATGGGCGGCGGCGGGGCCGCGTCGGCCTTCTGCTTCGCCTTCCGCACGCGCCAGATCAGCCAGGCCGCGGGCAGCAGGAGGAGGATCGGGTACTCGAGGAGCACGCGCAGGGGCGTCAAGCGGAACTGGGTGGGACGCAGGTTGTCCAAGTACCAGGCGCTGAGGATCCAGACCTCGTCGTATTCATGCAACTCCGCGGCCTCGGCCTTGGACATCCGGAGCACCCGTTCATCCTCGCCCTGCTTCACCGTCACGAAATCCGTGAGCTGGCTGTCGGGATCCCGGTCCACGCTTTTCACGATCACCCGGGCCGTGCGGGGCCGCTGGACCTGACAGAAGGGGTTGAGGGCGAGGAGGAAGACCTGCACCGTGACGATCCACAGCACGGTGCCCACCAGGGCCCAGAGGGCGGCTAGGGCGGACCAGCGGAAGGCGGGGCGGGAAAGGAGAGACATGGGGCGAGTATCGCTGATTCGCGGGCGGATCGGCAGTCCACGATGCCAAGCCGGATCCGGTGGGCCCAGGTACCAATCTCCAGTACCCTGCGGGCTGGTCGAAAAGAAACATCTGCCCACACCCTTTGCCCCCATGACAGCCTCGGATGTTCCCAACCCACCCTCAGGCCTGCCCATCTACCAGGAGCGGGCGGGTGGTGGTCTGGAACCGGTGCTGGCGGCGCGAGCCTGCCTCATGGAACGGTCCACGGGGGGCTCCCTCGGCGAGCTGCTCGGCGCCCTCCTGGATGAGGCCGAAGGCCTGACCGGGTCCTGCCTGGGATTCCTCCACACGGTGGCAGAGGATCCGCAAAGCCTTCCCCTGCAAGCCTGGGCCACGCGCCACCAGAGGGCGAGGGCGCTGGAAACCGGGGGGCCGGCCCTGGGCCAGCCGGCGGCGGTCTGGGCGGACTGCCTGCGCATGGGGCATCCCCTGATCCATAACGATTGCGCCCAGCTGGCGGAGGGGGCGTCCCCTCTGAACGCAGTGGTGGTGCGTGAGCTGATCGTGCCCGTGCGGCGCTCCGGGCGGGTGGTGGCGGTGCTCGGGGTCGCCAACAAGGCGACGGATTACCGCGAAGCCGAGGCCGAGGCCTTCCAGCGGCTGGCGGACCTGGCCTGGGACCTGGTGGACAAGAAGCGCGCGGAGGAGGCTCAGGCCGCCAGTGCCAAGGGGTTTGGCGCCTTCTTCGAAAAGGCCCCGGACGCCATCTTCCTGGCGGATCCCGATACGAAGACGATCCTGGACGCCAACGAGGCGGCCTGCCGCCTGCTGGGCCGCTCCCGCGAGGAGATCATCGGCCTGGATCAGGCGGCGCTGCATCCCCCCGAACATGCCACCAGCGCGCGGGAGGCCTTCCAGCGTCACATCCAGGAATCGCGGGAGCAGGGCTTCACGCTGCCCAATGAGGACCGGATCCTCCGTTCCGATGGCACCACGGTCCCTGTGGAAGTACTCGCGCAGCTGGTGCAGGCCGGCGGCCGGACGGTGCTGATGGGCACCTTCCGCGACATCACCGGGCGCAAGCGGCTGGAGACCATGTACCGCGAACTGCTGAACAGCCAGGGCGAGGGCTTCGGCATGGTCGATGCCGACGAGCGCTTCGTGGTGGTGAACCCGGTGGCCGAGGAGATCTTCGGCGTGGCGCCGGGTCACCTGGTGGGCCGCTGCCTGATGGACTACCTGCCCGAGGATCAGGCTGAGGTGGTGCGGCGGGAATCCCTGCGTCGGCCCAAGGGCATCTCCAGCACCTACGAGCTGAGGATCCGGCGGGAAGACGGGACACCGCGCATCCTCCTCGTCACGGGCCGGCCCTGGGCCAACCAGCCCGAGGGCGAAAGGCTGGTCATCGGGATCTTCCGGGACATCACCGAGCGCAAGGAGATGGAGGTCCGCCTCAGCGAAAGCGAGGCGCGTTTCCGGACCTACATCGAGCAGTCGAGGGACGTCATCTTCACGCTGGATGCCCAGGGCACCTTCGTCTTCGTGTCCCCGGCCTGGGAACGGCACTTCGGATTCCCGGCCAGCGAGGTCATCGGCAGGCCCTTCGCCCCCTTCGTCCATGAAGACGATGTGGCGCCCTGCATGGCCTACCTGACCCGGGTGCTGTCGACGGGGGAGGCCGAGGCGAGCCCACCGTACCGCGTGCGGCACGCCAATGGCTCGTGGCGCTGGTTCGTGGCCAACGGGGCCCTGCTGCCGACTTCCGATGGCGCACCCAGGTTCATCGGCGTGGCCCACGACATTACGGAGGCCAGGCTGGCCGAAGAGGCCCTGCGGGAAAGCGAAGAGCAGCTGCGGATCATCTTCGAGGCCTCTGGCGCCGGGATCATCCTCGTGTCCCCGAAGGGCGAGATCCGCTTCGCCAACCGGCGCATGGCGGAGATGTTCGGCATGGAGAACGGGGCGCTCATCGGCACTGCCTACACCGACCACCTTCATCCGGACGAGAAAACGTCCGGCGACCGGCGGATGCACCAGCTCATTGACGGAGAGATCCAATCCGTGTCCCTGGAACGGCGCTACCTCCGCGCCGACGGCACGGAGTTCTGGGGCCACCTGTCTGGCCGGCGGCTGGAGAACGTGGATGGCAGCCTGCGGGCCCTGGTCGGCATCATCACCGACATCACCCAGCGCCGTCAGTCGGAGGAGCAGCAGCGGGTGCTCCAAGTGCAGCTGCACCAGGCCCAGAAGATGGAAAGCCTGGGCAGCCTGGCCGGGGGCGTGGCCCATGACATGAACAACGTGCTGGGGGCCATCCTCGGCCTGGCCTCGGCCCACATCGAGGCCCAGCCGGCCGGAAGCCCGACCCAGAAGGCCTTCGGCACCATCATCAAGGCCGCCGAGCGGGGCGGGAACATGCTGAAGAGCCTGCTGAGCTTCGCGCGGCAGAACGCCGCCGAAATGCGCGAGCTGGACCTGAACACCATCCTCCGCGAGGAGGTCCGCCTGCTGGAGCGCACCACCCTGTCCAAGGTGCGCCTCGTCATGGAACTGGCGCCCGACCTGCGGCCCATCCTCGGCGATCCGGGCGCGCTCACCCACGCCTTCATGAACCTCAGCGTCAACGCCGTGGACGCCATGCCCGAGAACGGCGTCCTCACCCTGCGCACGCGCAACCTGGATCCGGGCTGGGTCGAGGTCCAGGTGGAGGATACGGGCGTGGGCATGGCCAAGGAGATTCTCGAGAAGGCCCTGGATCCCTTCTTCACCACGAAGGAGATCGGCAAGGGCACGGGCCTGGGCCTGTCCATCGTCTACAGCACCGTGAAGACCCACCGCGGCCAGATGGACCTGCACAGCGAACCCGGGAAGGGGACCTGCGTGACCATGCGCTTCCCCGCCTGCGAGGCCCCGGCCCGGGCGGCGGAAACCACCGGGGCCTACCGCACGATGGCGAGCCGCGGCGGGCTGAAGGTGCTCATGGTGGATGACGACGAGCTGATCCAGACCTCCATGCAGGGTCTGCTCGAACTCCTGGGCCACCAGCCCACCCTCGCGCCCAGCGGTGAGGAGGCCCTGGCGATGGTGGAGGCGGGCCTGAAGCCCGACGTCGTCATCCTCGACATGAACATGCCGGGCCTGGGCGGCGCGGGCACCCTGCCGCGGCTGAGGGCCCTGCTGCCCACCGTGCCCGTGCTGCTGGCTACGGGCCGGGCCGATCAGACCGCGCAGGACCTGGTGGAGGCCCACCCCTTCGTCACCCTGCTGTCCAAGCCCTTCGGCATGAAGGAGCTCCAGGCCCAGCTGGCGCCCTTCACCGGCTGAGCCACGCGGTACCATCCTGCATGGTCCAGCCAGCCGTTCCGTCCCCTCCTCCCGCCCTCGGCCGCGACGGCCGCCTGCTTTTCGTGACGCGGGCCGCGCGGATGTTCTCGTACGGCTTCCTCTCCGTGGTGCTGGTGCTCTACCTCGCAGGCCTGGGCTTCAGCGAAGGCCGCATCGGCCTGCTGCTCACGCTCACCCTGGTGGGGGATACGCTCATCTCGCTCTGGATCACCCTCCGCGCGGATCGCCTGGGCCGCAAGCGCATGCTCGTCGTGGGCGCGGCGCTCATGGTGATGGCGGGCCTGCCCTTCGCCCTCAGCGGGGATTTCACCGTGCTCGTGCTGGCGGCCACCTTCGGCGTCATCAGCCCCTCGGGCAACGAGGTGGGACCCTTCCTGGCCATCGAGCAGGCGGCGCTCTCCCAGGTGCTGCCCGAGGAACGCCGCACGGGCGTCTTCGCCTGGTACAACCTGACGGGCTCCTTCGCCACCGCGCTCGGCGCCCTAGCCGGGGGTTGGACGGCCCAGGCGCTTCAGGGCTCGGGAATGGCCCCCGTGGCCAGCTACCGGGTGCTCATCGTGGCCTACGCCGCCGTGGGGTTCATCCTCGCCGCGCTCTTCGCCAAGATGTCGGCGGCGGTGGAGGCCCCGCCCGCCGCCAGCCACGCCAGCCGGTGGGGGCTCCATGCCTCGAAGGGCGTGGTGCTGAAGCTGTCGGCCCTGTTCTCGCTGGACGCCTTCGCCGGGGGCTTCGTCATCCAGAGCATCATGGCCTACTGGTTCCACCGGAAGTTCGGCGTGGCGCCGGGCGCCCTGGGGTCGATCTTCTTCGCGGCCAACGTGCTGGCGGGCCTCTCCAGCCTCTACGCCGTGCGGCTGGCGGCGCGCATCGGCCTCATCCGCACCATGGTGGTCACGCACATCCCATCGAACGTGCTGCTGATCCTCGTGCCGCTCATGCCCAACCTGCCCCTGGCCGTCGCCATGCTCCTGCTGCGCTTCAGCATTTCGCAGATGGACGTGCCCACGCGCCAGGCCTACACCATGGCCGTGGTGGCGCCCGATGAGCGCTCCGCCGCCGCGGGTGTCACGGGCATCGCGCGCACCACCGGCGCGGCCATCTCGCCGGTGCTCGCGGGCCCCATGCTCGCCGTGCCCGCGCTGGTGGGCATGCCCTTCTTCATCGCGGGGGGACTGAAGATCCTCTACGACCTGCTGCTCTACCGGAGCTTCAAATCCTCCGAGATCGGCGTCGGGAAGGATTGAGGCGTGTTCGGGCCTCGCTGAACCGGCGAAGGCTCGAACCTGTGCTCCTCCGCTCTCAGGTCCGAGCTTGATGATGTCTGGATCGGTATTTGGATGAATACGACTAGATTGAATTGTTACTACATGAATTTGCTAGATGAATTTAAGCGTGGCGCCTAGCATCAGGTCCGCCCTCTGGAGGTGGGCTTCCATGAAGCACGCAACCTTCCCGTCCCTGTTCTCCGCGCTGGCCCTTCTCGTGGCCCCGGTCCTGCTGGCTCAAAGCGGCCCCATGCCGCCTCCGCCGCTGATGCAGTTCGTCCGGGAGGAGGTCAAACCCGGCCATGGCGCGGCGCACGCCGCCACGGAATCCGCCTGGACCAGGGCCCTCGTCAAAGGGAAGGCCACGGATCACTACATCGGCATGAGTTCCCTGACGGGGCCTTCAGAGGCCTGGTTCCTCATGGGCTACGCCAACTATGCGGACTGGGAGGCCAAGCAGCACGAAGTCGAGCAGAACCCGGCCCTGAAGAAGGAGGTCGAGGCGATCTCCCAGAAGGATGGCGAGCACCTCACGGGCGTCCGAACCTTCCTGGGGACCTACCGCAAGGATCTGAGCTACGGCCCGCCGGTGGAGATCGGCAAGATGCGGTACCTTCGCACGCGGGTATTCCGCGTGAAGCCGGGCCAGAACAAGGCCTTCGAGGAGGGCGTGAAAGTGGCGCTGGCCGCCTACGAAAAAAGTCAGCTGCCGGGTTCCTTCGCGTTCTATGAGGTGAGCGCGGGCATGGGCTCGCCCAGCTTCGTGGCCCTGCGTCCCCTCAAGAGCCTCAAGGAAATCGATGCCCTGGATGCGGCGGACAAGGCCGTCGCGGAGGCCCTGGGTGAGGAGGGCCGCAAGACCATGCAGAAGGTCTTTTCGGAGACGGTGAATGATGTGGAGAACCAGATCTTCGCCTTCAATCCGAAGCTGAGTTTCCCGGCCCCCGGCCTGGTCGCCAGCGATCCGGGCTTCTGGACGCCGAAGCCCGAGAAGAAGGAACCCGAGAAATAGGCGGAGCCGCGCGCTTCGCAGGGGCCGCCCGGGGCCGGTGTCAGAGCATGGGCCCGCCCTCGGCGGCCTGTTCCATGTGGCCCTGGAACCCCTTCATCACCAGGCCGTGGATGACGGCCTGGGTGAAGCGGTAGAAGAACCAGGGCAGGGCCGGGTTGAAATCGTGGATGGCCACGAGGGTGAAGCGGCCGTTCAGCAGGTCGCGGAATTCCAGGCGGGCCGTGCGTCCGCCCAGCGCGCGGGCGAGGGCCCCGCCGGTGATGAAGTACATGCGCCGGTCCGGCGTGCTGTGGGTGGGTTTGAAATCCAGGCGCAGCAGCCGGAGGCCGCCGGGCTTCTGACGCACGGTCCAGGAACCGTCGGCATCGCGTTCCGTGCCCACGAAGGCCTTCATGAGGGTGCCCAGCCAGGCGAAGTAGTGGTCCGCCATCCATTCGGCGTTCCGCCGCGGGGGCAGGTGCATGCGCTGGATGGAGCGCACGCGGCCCATCTGGCGGATGATCTCGTCGTCCACGTGCCGCTGGCCCTTCGAAAGGGTTCCCGAGGCGGAGGTCAGGGACCGCGCCAGGGTGCCTTGCAGGGGCGCCCAGTCGCGGGTGGCGGCCTGCTGCACGGGATTGTCCTGGCCCGGCGTGCCATCCGCGAACTGATCCAGGAGGTAGCGGAGGAAGACCGGATGCAGCGAAGGATTCAGGCTGCGCAGCAGGGCCGCGAAGAGTCCCGGGGGCATGCCCGGCCAGGGGACGAAGCGGGCCTTGCGGCCCTGCAGGCGGGCCGTGTCCTCGATCATTCGCCGCAGGGTGACGGGTTCGGGCCCGAACACATCGAAGGCGCGATGAAAGGTGTCCGGCCGTCCCACGCAGTGCTGGAAGGCCGCGAGCAGGGTCTCCAGGTGGATGGGGCGGATGTCCGTGTCGGCGAGCCTGGGCAGGGGGATCAGAGGCAAGCGTCGCACCAGGCGCGCCAGCAGCTTCGACAATTCACCACCGGGACCCATCACCAGGCCCGTGCGCAGCACCGTGAGGGGCACACCGCGTGCGGCGAGCACCGCTTCCAGTTCCTGCGCGTGCCTGGCGGTGGGCCGCTCCGGATGGGCCAGCAGCGGCGCGCGGCAGAGGATCTGCTTCACGCCGTTCTTTGCGGCGGCCCAGGCGAAATTGTCGGCCACGAGCAGATCCATGTCCTGGCATTGGGCCTGGTCCAGGCGGGCCGAGGGATCGCGGTTGTGCACGAGGTAGATGGCGTAGTCCACGCCCTCCAGCGCCGTGGCCAGTTCCTTGCGGGAGAAATGGTCGCAGGGCCGGATGTCATCTTCGGGGCCCGCTCGGCGGGCCATGGAGCGCGTGAGGATGCGCAGGTCGAAGCGCTCGCCCAGCGCCTCGCAAAGCGCCGCTCCGATGAAGCCGCTGGTACCGGCGAGCGCGACCCGGGGTCGGGCGGCCCAGAGGTGAGTGGAAGGGGCGGGGAGGTCCACGGGGCCCAAGCATAGCAAGGGCCCGCAAGGCGAAAGCAAAAGCAAAAGATCTTTAACCAGTGATAAACGGAGATGGACAGTGATGAAAAGCGTCCCTCTTTATCACCGTTCATCACTGTTCATCACCGGTTCCAAAGGCTTCCCGCGGTGTGATCAACCCCGCGGGAGACGCACCAGGAAATCCCGGATGGCCTGCGCGGCGGCTTCGGGACGGGCCTGCAGCCATAGCAAGGTCCCTCACGGTGAAAATCACCGCGAAAGATCTTTAACCAGTGATGAACGGAGATGGACAGTGATGAAAAGCGCCCCTCTTTATCACCGTTCATCACTGTCCATCACCGGTTCCAAAGGCTTCCCACGGTGTAATCAACCCCGCGGGAGGCGCGCCAGGAAATCCCGGATGGCCTTTGCGGCGGCTTCGGGACGGGCCTGCAGCAGCCAGTGGGGTCCATCGAGCCTGACGATGTCCAGGTTCGGCAGGTGGGCGCGCAACCACGTGGTGGCGGCCCGGGGCACCAGGCGGTCGCGGGTTGCCACCAGGGCCAGCGTGGGCGCCTGGATGTGCGCGAGCAGCGGTGTGTGATCCACGCCCATCACCGCCTGGAGCCGCGCCCGCATGGCCACGGGGGAAGCTTCGGCGCCCATGGCTCGGGCCAGATCCATCAGCGGCGTCGTGGCCCACCGGCCCAGGAGCAGGAAGCGCAGCAGCCACATGGGCAGGCGACGGGCGGGCAGAAGGCCCAGCAGACCCGCCAGCCAGGACAGGCCCGGGCGCGGGTTCCGCGCGAAGCTGCCGCAGAGCACCAGGGCCACCAGCCCCTCGGGACGCTCCGCCGCCAGGGCCAGGGCCACGGGCCCCGAAAAGGATTCGCCCAGCAGGAGGAAGGGCCGGTCCTTCGGCAGATGCGTGCGCACGAAGTGGATGCAGGCGGGGTACGAGACGAGCGCCGCCGGATAGCGCACCACCCGCGCGTCGAAGTCCTCCAGGGCCGATAGGAACGGCTCGAACATGCGGCCCGTGCCGTCCAGTCCGGGGAGCAGGATGAGCAGGGGAGGGAGGTCGGTATCGGCCATGCGAGGTTTCCGATCCCGTGGTTGCGCCCGCGGCAGGGAGGTCAGCGGTTCGAAGCGAGCAGGGGCAGGCTGAAGGCGAAGGCGCTGCCTTGGCCGGGCCTGCTCGCCACCGAGATCGTGCCGCCCTGCATTTCGACGAGCCGGCTTGAGATGTAGAGGCCCAGGCCGGTGCCGCCGAAGCGTCGCGTGGTGGCCGCCTCGCCCTGGGTGTAGGGATTGAAGAGGTGGTCGATCCGTTCTTCCGGGATGCCGATGCCCGTGTCCGTGACGGTGAAGCGGAGCCGCGCGGGATCCTCCCCGGGCACCACCGCGAGCGAGACGTGCCCGTCGGAGGTGAACTTCACCGCGTTGCCCACCAGGTTGGTGAGCACCTGCCCGAGCCGAAGCGGATCGCCGACGCAGTCCGTGGGCAGCGAGGGATCGCGCTGCAGCCGGAGGGTGATGCCCTTGGCCGAGGCCTGGGGGCCGAAGAGATCCAGGACGGTTTCAAGCACTTCCTGAAGCTGGAAGGGGATGCGCTCCAGTTCGATGCCGCCCGCCTCGAGTTTCGAGAAGTCCAGCACCTCGTTGAGGATGTTCAGCAGGGTGGCGCCGGAGCGCTCGGCCTTCTGCAGGTGGGCCTGCGCGGCCGGAGGCAGATTGGCCCGCTGGGCGAGCTCCAGGAAACCGATGAGCGCCGTGAGCGGGTTCCGGATCTCGTGGCTGATGAAGGCGAGCAGCTCCCCCTTGGCGCGGGTCTGGGATTCCAGGGCGAGGATCTGGCGTTCCAGATCTTCCTTGCGCTGCAGTTCCTCCGCCGTGCGCTGATGAATGATGCGGGTGGCCGCCAGGTTGCCCAGGGAGACGACGAAGCGGATCTCCTGCTCGGTGAAGGGGCCGCGGGTCTCGCTCGCACCGAAATGCATCAGCCCGAGCACCTCGCCCTGGGATTCGAGCGGAACCACCATCACGGACCGGGTCGTGTCGCCCGGGGTGGCTGCCGTCACGCCGTTCGGAGCCGCCGGGTGGTTCGGAGCAGCCAGCGTCGCATCCATCAGCAGCGCTTCCTTCCGCTCGAACAGGGCCTCCATGGTGCCGGGCGAGAGGGAGGCCGCCGCGCCGGGATCCGTGCCCACGGATCGCGCCGCCAGGCATTCCAGGGCTCCTCCGGGCTGTTTCAGGTAGACCGCGCCGTGGCTCGCGTCGAGGTGGGACATCAGGCGCTCGAGCAGGTCCTCGAGGAGGCTCCGGGGCGACCGGCGAGACACCAGGTCGCGGCTCAGGTGATGGAGGATGTCCACGGCGCCGGGCCCCGAGACGTCGCCGCCGGGCGGCCGCGTTTCGTACCGCAGGTTCTCCACGGACAGGGAGAGGGTGACCGTCTCTTCCTTCGTGCGCCGCGGGAGGCCGGGCTCCGCGCGGGATTCGCAGGGCGAAAGAGAGAGCTCCACTTCACCCAGCAGGATCCGGTCGCCGGGCTGAATTTCGCAGCGGCCCGAGGTCTTCCGTCCGTTGATGCGGCTGCCGTGCCGCGAGCCCAGGTCCTCCAGGTAGGCCTTCCCTTCCTTCCACAGGAAGCGCGCGTGGCTGCGCGAGATGGCCGGATCTTCCAGGACGACATCCTGTCCCGGGGCCCGGCCGATCCGAAGCTCAGGCCTGGCTTGGTTCAGCGGCTGAGCGCGGTGCCCGGGAATGTGGAGAAGGAAATCCGGCATGGCCTGGACCCCTGGGAGCGGGAATCGCTCGGGATGTAAACGGGACAGTCTCGGCATTTTCCGTGAGGAGGAGGCCCCTGTCTAGGCTGCCGAGAGATTATCTCGAATGCTGGGCCCCCGGAATCCTCCCACGGATGGATAATGGGCCCATGTCCCAGGAACGGTGGATGCAGCTTGCGGTCCGGCTGGCGGACCGGTACGAGTTCGTGTCTCTGGTGGGCAAGGGCGGCTGGGGTTCGGTTTTCGAAGTCGTGAACCGCCAGCTGGGGCGGCGCGAAGCCCTCAAGGTCGCCTCCGAAGACGCCAGCACCGGGCTCAGATCCCGCCGCTTCACCCATGAAGTGAAGACCGTCGCCGCGCTGGACCACCCGCGCATCGTCAAGGTCTACGCCTTCGGCGAAGAAGAAGGCATCCAGTGGTACTCCATGCAGCTGGTGGACGGCCCGACCCTGGCGGACCTGCTGCAGGCGGGTTGGCGCTTCGATGCGGCCATGACGGCCCGCATCGCCGTCCCCCTCCTGGACGCACTGGCCTACAGCCATGAGCGGGGTGTCATCCACCGGGACATCAAGCCCGCCAACATCATCTTCAACCAGGAGGGTCGGCCCTTCCTGGCGGACTTTGGCATCGCCAAGGTCTGGGGGGACATCCAGGAGACCCAGACGGGCCAGCTGCTGGGCACGCCCGCCTACCTCTCGCCCGAGCAGGCCCTGGGCGAGGAGGTCGATGGCCGCGCGGATCAGTACGCCCTCGGCATCACGCTGTACCGCACCCTCACGGGGGTCTTCCCCTTCAGCGAGGAAGGCGCCATCCAGACGCTGATGCAGCGGGTGCAGGAAGAACCCACGCCCATCGGGACACTGTTGCCGCACCTGGATCCGGTCTTCAGCGAGGTGGTCATGCGCGCGCTGCGCCGTGACAAGAACCGGCGCTGGGCGGGCCTCCACGAGATGCGCGAGGCCCTGGTGCAGGCCTGCGCGGCGGCGGGAATCGCGTGGAACCTCCCCCTCGAAGGCCTGGGCAGCGTTTCGATCACGCACGAGCCCCTCAGGCCCCTTCCGGCGGAGGAGGCGGCGGAGAACCACCATCCAGGGCTCGATCCGACCGTGGACCTGCCGAAGGGGCCCAAGCGGAGCGGCGCCGGCAGCCTCGTTCTGGGGGCCGCCCTCCTGGCCGCCGTGGCGCTGCTTGCCTGGACCCTCCCGCGCAGGTCCGTCGACGCGCCGGCTCCTACTGGATTGGTGGCCGGAGTTTCGCCGACCCCCTGGAAGACGCCGCCTCCGCCGGCCCCGAAGCAGGCTCCCGCCGACGTTCCGGCCAAAGCCGCGCCCGCGGAACCTCCACCCCGCCGGGTGGTCACCTACCCGCAGCTGATCGAAGGGGGGGCCGCGTCCACTTTCACGCCCACCTCCGTGCCCGCCGCCTGCCTGGGCACCAAGGTGGCCGTGTCCCTGGTGGTGGGCGAGGACGGCACGGTCAAGTCCTGCCGGCTGCTTTCCAAGGTGGCGCCCGAGTGCGCCGAAGCGGCCAAGGCCCTCGCCCTGGCCTCCCGCTACAAGCCCGCGCTGGATGGGGAGGGCAGGCCCATCGAAAGCACCGTGGCAGCGGGCATCGATTTCCCGGAGGCACCATGAACGCTCAATCTTCAGCCTTCTGCGCCCTCGTTTGCTCCCTCACCGTCGGCATCCTGGCTTTTGGCTGCCGGACGCCGGAGCCGCCGGCCCCTCAGCCGGCGATCAAGGTCACCATCACCTCCGATCCCGGCAAGGCCGCCCTGTTCCGCGGGGGCAAGCCCATCGGCGAAACGCCCCAGACCCTGGCGGTGAACGCGACCGAAGACCTGCTGCCCATCACGGCCACCTTCGGCCAGGAGGTCCTGGTGGAGAAGCGGATCAAGTACCTGAACCTGGACCGGGTGGAGATGAGCTTCACCTTCGGCGCGGGCCGCTCGGCCATGGCGAAGGTCCTGAAGCTTCCGCGGATTCTCGTGTTCGACTACGGCGCCGGCGTCACCTTCGACGTCAACCGCGCGGACCTCAAGCCCGACTTCCTTCCGCTGCTGGATCAGCAAGCCCGCCTGCTCAACGGCCCCTTCTCGGCGCTGGAGGTCCACCTCTGCGGCCACACCGACAGCCAGGGCACCAACGACTTCAACCTGGCCCTCTCCCTGGATCGCGCGCGGGCCGTGGCGGGCCGCCTGGAGGCGCAGGGCGTGCCGAAGAATCGCTTGAAGTCCGAAGGGTTTGGCAGCGCCTATCCCGTGGCCGGGAACGACACCGAAAGCGGGCGGTCGCTCAATCGCCGGACTGAGTTGATCCTGCCCCAGTAGGTCCGCCGCAGGGCGGCCCCTGGAGGAAGGCCTTTGGCGAAACGCCGAGGGCGGCCCTGAAGTGGCGATTGAAGTGGGCCTGATCGTAGTAGCCCGCATCGAGTGCCACCCGCGTCAGCGGGGCGCCCCTGCGGTGGGAGCCGATGGCCCGCCGCAGGCGGAGGATGGCCGCCAGCTGCTTGGGCGAGGCGCCGACGCTGCGGCGGAAGCGCTTCTCCAGCCCGTCGATGCTGAGCCCCAGTTCCTGCGCGAGGGCGCCCACGCGCAGGGCGCCCGGGTCGCTGCGGATGGCCTGCACGGCCGCATCCACGACCCGGTCCGGCCCCCAGGCCCGCCGCGCCAAACGCTGCAGCAGGAACCGCTCGAAGGCGTCCACGCGCTCCCGATGGCTCCTCGCCGCGCGGATTTGGGCGGAAGCGGCTTCGACCTCGGCGGGATCCACCAGTTCTTCGAGGGCCACCGTCGCCCCGAAAAGGTGGTGCAGGGGCAGGTCGAGGAAGGCCCCGGCGGCGCCGTCGTGGCATTTGGCCAGGATGATGCCGCTGCCCGGGGCGGTGAGCATCCGTCGCGCCGTGGCCCGCAGGCCCGTCACCACGTGGTTTGGCACGGGCACCTCGGCGGCGCCCTCCTGCAGGCGCGAGGAACCCGCGTAGCGGAAGCCGAGGATCAGGCCCGATTCCGGAACGAGGGTGTGGTCCGCGGCCGCCTCGGCCTCGACGATCTCGAAGACCCGCACGTAGGGCGCGAGGGCGGCGCAGGGTGCGAACGCGTGCATCTTCATGGGGCCATCCTACTCGACGCATGTTCGGGGCCCGCTGAATTCATACAATCCCCAGGTCCGCGTCGGAACAAGAATCAGGGTCCGGGCCACGCGCCCCTGGTATCCACCCCCCTCACGAGGACCCGCCATGTCGACCTTCATCCCCCGCCCGAACCCGGCCATCCAGCCCTGGTATCGCATCGATTCGTTCATCCTCCCCGAGGCCGCGCGAGAGGAATTCCTGTCGGCCATGCATCAGAACATGGCCTTCATCCGCACCCTGCCGGGGTTCCAGGGCCACAGGGTCTTCGAGAAGAAGGCGGGGGATGGGCCCTACAACCTCGTCACCCTCGCCACCTGGGAAAGCCGCGAGGCCCTGGAGGCTGCCGGCAAGGAGGTGCGGGCCTACTACCAGCGCATGGGCTTCGACATGCCGGGGTTGTTGAAGCGCTGGGGCGTCGTCATGGTGCGCGCGGACTACGAGGCCCCCGCCGGGCTGCAGTAGGGCGACCTCAGCGGGGCAGCAGGCGGATGGTCTCCTTGTCCCCGGCTTCCAGGAGGTAGGCCGCGATGAAGGTCGCGGAGGCGCTTCCCTCCGGGTCGAAATGGACAACGCGGGCCATCGCCGGCTCGAAGAAGGCCTCGCCCGGTTTCAGGTGCTGAACGGGCCCGCCTTCGATCTGGAAGCAGATCGCGCCCGCCGTGACCAGGCCGACCACGGGGCAGGGGTGAAGGTGGAGCGGAGCCTTCATGCCCGCTTTCAGGGTGATCTCCTGGATCTCGACCCGGTCCGTGCGTTTCCCTGGTTCCACCTGGGCGAGCAGAAGGGCTTTTCGAAGGATCGGCGGGGCGGCCGGCTCCTGCGCACGGCCTGAGCCGAGGAGCAGCAAGGGGAGAAGGAGAGCGCGAAGGGAAGGCCTGATTGGTTGTCTCATGAGACGAGCATCGGCGGCTCGGAGCGGTTTGGGAAGACCGGGCCTGTGCCCGTGCTACACCTTTCGCCGTTAAGCTCGTAACGCCAATCTCAGTCGGCAGGCCCACCCCGCCGCCCCGGAGCCTCCATGTCCAAGCCCCTTTCCGCCCTCGCCTTCAAGCTCGTCTTGGGCGCGCTCATCCTGAGCCTGCCCGCCCATGCGGGCGAGGCCTATGTCCGCTTCCCCGCCACCCGGGGCGACCAGGTCTTCTTCACGGCCGAGGGCGACCTCTGGCGCGCGCCGCTGACGGGGGGCAGGGCGATGCGGCTGACCTCGCACGCGGGGCAGGAGATCCGGCCCGCGGTGTCTCCCGACGGCCGCTGGCTGGCCTTCTCGGGCTCGTACGAAGGGCCCCAGGAGGTCTACGTGATGCCGGTGGAAGGCGGCCAACCCCGGCGCCTCACCTTCGCGGGCCTGGGCTGCTCCGTGCTGGGCTGGACGCCTCAGGGCCAGGTGCTCTTCACCACCCAGGCCGAGGTGGGCCCCAGCCGTGCCACCGTCGTGGCCATGGTGGATCCCAAGACGCTGGCGCGCACCACGCTGCCCCTGGCGGATGCCAACGAGGCCTGCGTGGATCCCTCGGGCAAGCTCCTCTTCTTCACCCGCCTGGGCATCCACATGACCGGGGACAACGCGCGGAACTACCGCGGCGGCGCGGCGGCCGAGGTGTGGCGCTACGACCTGGCGGGCGGCCGCGAGGCCGTGAAGGTGTCCTTCGGCGCCCCCCTCAAGCGGCCCATGGTGTGGAAGGACCGCCTCCTCGTCGTGAGCGACAAGGACGGCTGCGACAACCTCTGGTCCCTGGCCTTCGATGGCAGCGACGCGCGCCAGCTCACCCATCACAAGGCCTGGGACGTGCGCGGCGCCTCCCTGGGGGATGGACGGGTGGCCTACCAGCTGGGCGCGGACCTGCGCGTCTATGACCTGGTCACGGGGCAGGACCGCCTGGTGGAGGTCTCCCTCGCCTCCGACTTCGATCAGCAGCGCGAACGGCTCATCAAGAAGCCCCTCGATTTCCTCGAGAACGCCGGCCTCGCCCTCAACGGCGAGCGCGTGGTGCTCACGGCCCGCGGCCAGGTGGCCGTGGCGGGAACCGAGGGCTTGCGCCGCGTGGACGTGGCCCTGCCCGCGGGCAGCCGCGCCCGCGAAGCCACCCTGAGCCTGGACGGCAAGAGCGTCTTCGCCTTCTGTGACGCCACCGGCGAGCAGCAGCTCTGGCGCTTCCCCGCCAACGGCGCTCCCGGCGGCATGGCCCTCACCACCGACAAGGGCCTCGACCGCATGGCCATCTTTCCCGCGCCGGACGGCTCGGTCCTGGCCCACACCGACCACGAGGGGAACCTCTACCTGCTGAACCTCGCTTCCGGCGAGAACAAGCGCATCGACGCGAACCCCTACGGCGAGGTGCCCAGCGTGATCTGGGCGCCGGACGCCAAGACGCTCGCCATCATCCGCCCCGACAGCGCCCGCCACCTCAGCCAGATCCTGCTGCACAGCGTGGCCGACGGCCGGCAGATGGTCCTCAGCAGCGACAAGTACGAATCCTATGCGCCCGCCTTCAGCCCCGACGGCAAGTGGCTCTACTTCCTTTCCGACCGCAGCTTCCAGGTGGTGAACGATTCCCCCTGGGGCGACCGCAACATGGGCCCCTACTTCGACCACCGCACCAAGGTCTACGCCCTGGCCCTGCAGGAGGGCCTGCGCTTCCCCTTCCAGCCCAGGACCGAACTGGATGCCGAGCCCGCCGAATCCAAGGAGGCCAAGCCCAAGGAAGGCAAGGAGGCGAAGGCCAAGGATGCGAAGGCCGAAACTCCGGCCATCCTCTGGAACGGTCTGGCGGCGCGACTCTACGAGGTGCCCCTCGCCGCGGGCAACTACAGCGACCTGCACGTGGACGCCAAGAGGCTCTACCTCACCGAGCGCGAGGGCCGCGCCACCCAGGTGAAGACGCTGGAGATCGGCAACAGCGGCGCGCCGCTTGAAACCTTCGCCGCCGACGTGGCGAGCTTTGATCTCTCCGCCGACGGGAAGAAGGCCATGCTGCGCAAGCACGGCCCCAACGGTGACACCTTCTACCTCGTGGAGGCGGGCGCCAAGGCCGGCGACCTGGCCAAGGCCGAGGTGAAGCTGGGCGGCTGGGCCTTCCCCGTGGAGCCCAAGACCGAGTGGCGGCAGATGTTCCAGGATGCCTGGCGCATGCACCGCGACCGCTTCTACGACAGCAAGCTGCGGGGCCAGGACTGGGAGGCTCTGCGCAGGAAATACGAACCCCTGGTGGCCCGCGTGACGGATCGCGCCGAGCTGAACGACCTGCTGGGCCAGATGATGGGCGAGCTCGGCGCCCTGCACAGTCAGACCCGCCCCGGCGATCAGCGCGTGGCCCAGGACGGCTCGGCCCAGGCCTTCCTCGGCGCGGTGTTCAGCCGCAGCGCCGAGGGCTACCGCCTCGACCACCTCTACCGCACCGAAGCCGAGCTGCCCTCGGAGGCCTCGCCCCTGGCCCAGGCGGGTCTGGGCCTGCGGGAAGGCGACGTGCTCACGGCGGTCAACGGACGTCCCGTGCTCGAGGCCCGCGACCTCTCGGACCTGCTGCGCAACCGGGCCGGCCAGCAGGTGCTGCTCGCCTTCACGCGCGGCGGCGAAGCGCTCAAGCCCGTCATCGTCACGGCCATCGACGGCGGACGCCAGGCCAGCCTGCGCTACAGCGACTGGGAGGAGGGCCTGCGGCGCCAGGTGGACCAGGCCAGCCACGGCCGGATCGGCTACCTGCACCTGCGGGCCATGGGACCCGGCGACATCAACACCTTCGCCCGCGAGTTCTACGGCCAGGTGGACCGCGACGGCCTCATCCTCGACGTGCGCCGCAACAACGGTGGCAACATCGACAGCTGGGTCATCGAGAAGCTGCTGCGCCGCGTCTGGGGCTACTGGACCGACAACAAGGGCCACCTGAACGCCACCAACATGCAGCAGACCTTCCGCGGCCACCTCGTGGTGCTGGCCGACGAGTTCACCTACAGCGACGGCGAAACCTTCACCGCCGGCATCAAGGCCCTGGGCTTGGGTCCCGTGGTGGGTCGTCGCACCGCCGGGGCCGGCGCCTGGCTCACGGATTCCAACCTGCTCGCCGACAGGGGCCAGATCCGCGCCGCCGAATGGGCCCAGTACCTGGGCAAGGACGGCAGCTGGATCATCGAAGGCGTCGGTGTCGCCCCCGATGTGGAAGTCGAAAACCTGCCCAAGGAAACCTACGAAGGCCGCGACCGCCAGCTGGAAACGGCGATCAAGCTGCTGCAGGACAAACTGGCCAAGGAGCCCGTGGCGCCGCTGAAGCCCAAGGAGGTACCGGCGCTTCTCCGCTAGGGCTGATTGGCCACGGATGAGCACGAATCCTTTGACCTCCAACAACCCCGACTGACCGGTCCATGGACGGCACCTGGATCAGCGAAGGCGTGGTTCCGCCAATGTCTGATTTGCCTGGCCCCCCCTGCCAGATGGGGCTAATTCATCGACAAACGCCCCTTTGCCGATACAGGAAGCACCTACCCAAGCTGAACCCTGGTCCCCGGGGGCCTTCATGCCTGACACGATCATCGACGAACTCCGGAAATTCGTGGCGCCCGAGTTCATCTTCGGGGCGAATGCGCGGCAGCTGGCGGGCCGGTACGTCCGGAAGTTGGGTGGACATCGGGTGTTGCTGGTTTCCGATGCCGGGGTGGAGGCCGCAGGCTGGACCGGGGAGGTCCTCGCCCAGCTGGAGGCCGAGGGGCTGGTGGTGGTGCCGTTTCTTGGCGTCTCGGCCAATCCCCGCGATACCGAGGTGATGGAGGGCGCCGAGCGCTTCCGCGACATGGCCTGCGATCTCATCGTGGCCGTGGGCGGCGGCAGCCCCATGGACTGCGCGAAGGGGATCGGCATCGTGGCCGCGAATGGGGGCTCGATTCTCGACTTTGAGGGCGTGGATCGGGTGCCTACGCCCATGGTCCCCCTGATCTGCATCCCGACCACCGGGGGCACCTCGGCGGATGTCTCCCAGTTCGCCATCATCACCGACTCGCAGGAGAAGGTGAAGATCGCCATCATCAGCAAGGCCGTCGTGCCCGATGTGGCGCTCATCGATCCCTGCACGCTGCTCACCATGGATACCTACCTCACGGCCTGCACGGGCATGGATGCCCTGGTGCATGCCATCGAGGCCTTCGTGTCCAACGCCCACTCGCCCATCACGGATCTGCATGCCCTGGAGGCCATCCGCCTGGTTCACACCCACCTGCGGGCCAGCGCCGAAGCCCCGCAGAACCTGGAACTGCGCACCCAGATCATGCAGGCCAGCCTCCAGGCCGGGCTGGCCTTTTCGAATGCCAGCCTGGGCTCCGTCCATGCCATGGCCCACAGCCTGGGCGGCTTCAAGGATCTGACCCACGGGGAATGCAATGCCCTGCTTCTCCCCTTCGTGATGGACTACAACTTCTCCTCGGCCCCCGAGCGGTTCCGCCGCATCGGCGAGGTCATGGGCTGCGATCTGCGGGGACTCAACGATCGGGAGTGCCGGGCCCGATTGACGGCGCATATCCTGGACCTGCGTCGGGATTGCGGCATTGACCAAGGGCTCGCGGCCCGGGGGATTCACGCCACCGATCACCAGCGGCTGGCCAGCAAGGCCATCCTCGATCCCTGCAATGCCACCAACCCCAGGCCGCCCAGCCAGGGGGACCTCCAGTCCCTCTATTCGGAAGCCATGTAGATGCGCGACAGACAGGATTGGGCCCGGATGCGGGAGGGCATCATCGGATTGGGAACCGAGTCCTCCCGGAGAACCTACTATCCCGAACTCCAGAGCCGCATCACCCAGTTGGAGGAGGCCCGCGAAGACCTGCGGCGTTCGGAGGCGAACCTCCGCACCCTCTTCGACAACCTGCACGACGCGATCCTGATCCATGACTGGGAGGGTCGGCTGATCGAAGTGAACGACGCCATGCTGTCCATGTACGGCGTCACCCGGGACACGTTCCGCACCTTCACCCTTGCGGACTATTCCGCCTCTCCGGATGCCAGCCAGCCCAACAAGGTCGGCATCGCGGACCAGCTGGCCCGCCTGCGCGTGGAAGGGTACCTGGTCTTCGAGTGGCGTGCGAGACGCCCCCTCAGCCCGAACGGGGACTTCGATGTGGAAGTCTCGCTCCGACGGGCCACCTGGTACGACCAGGACGTGGTCGTGGCCGTGGTGCGGGATGTCTCCGAACGGAAGCGGCTGGAAGCCATGCTGCAGCAGGCCCAGAAGCTGGATGCCCTGGGGCAGCTGGCGGGTGGCGTGGCCCACGACACCAACAACATGCTGGGCGTGATCATCGGCTACGCGGACCTGCTGCTGGAAGAACTGCCCGAAGGCACCAAGGCCCGCGAGGATCTGGAGCAGATCCGCAAGGCCGCCCTCCATTCGGCGGATCTCAATCGGCAGCTGCTGGGCTTCGCCCGCAAGCAGACGATCCAGCCCGTGTTGGTCGATCTGAACGAGGTGTTTGAGGCCACCCAGAAAATGCTCCGGCGCCTGATCGGGGAACAGCACACCCTGGTTTGGAAAGCGGCCAAGGATCTCTGGCTCGTGCGCGTGGACCCCTCGCAGATGGACCAGATCCTCACCAACCTGGTGTTGAACGCCCGGGATGCCCTCGGTCCCAGTGGGACCATCACCCTGGAAATGGCCAATGTCACCGTGGATGAGGCCTTCCATCAGGTACACCCGGACGCGGATCCGGGCCAGTTCGTGGTGCTGCGGGTCACCGACACGGGCCACGGCATGAGCCCAGAGGTGCAAGCCAGGATCTTCGAGCCCTTCTTCACCACCAAGGCGCTGGGGTGCGGCACGGGCCTAGGCCTGGCCATGGTGTATGGCATCGCCCGCCAGAATGGGGGCTTCGTTTCCGTCTATAGCAGCCCGGGCCTGGGAACCACCCTCAGCTTCTACCTCCCGAGACACCAGGGTGGAGATCCCGCGACCCTGTCCACCCAGGATCTCGACCCACCCCGGGGGCATGAAAAGGTGCTGCTGGTGGAAGATGAGCAGGCGCTGCTCGAATTGGGAACCCGGGTGCTGAAGGAGGCCGGTTATCAGGTCGTCCCCGTGTCGAATCCCCTGGAAGCCCTGGCGAAAGCCCGGGATGGCAGCCTGCAGAGCGTCGCCTTGCTGGTCTCCGACCTCGTCATGCCGGGCCTGAATGGGATCGAGCTGTTCCATCAGTTCCAAGCCCTCCAGCCCACCCTTCGGGCCCTGTTCGTCTCCGGATATCCCTCGGGGACCTTGGACCTCGAATCCCAACCCGTCCTCGGTCGGGCCTTCCTCCAGAAACCCTTCACCCGTGCCGCCCTGCTGCACAAAGTGCGGGAGATCCTGGACGCCTAGGTTCGCTCCTGGGCGCCGCTGAATCCTCGCTTCAAGGAAGAAGTAAATAAGCGGAGGAGAGCTGAGAAACGGAGGACAGCGGAGCAGAGCAGGGCTGAATCGTTTTTCCTCCGCTTTCCTCAGCTCCTCCGCCATCCTCCGCTTATTGAATTCCTTTTCCTTTCTTCTTTGATCCCCGATGCTGCCTTCACACGATGGGGCAGGCGGAACTTCATTCATGATCGAATGGTCATTAACGGCTGAAATCCGCTAAAATGGGCTTGTCGCCCCGGTTCCGGGGCCCCGTACCGGGGCCTCAGCTTTTCGACCCGGAGAGCGCGCATCCCCCACCACCCATGCAGGTGATTCCCATGTCTACTCCTTTTCCCGTCATGACCGCCGCCGAGGCCGCGGAACTCATCGGCCACGGCCAGACCATCGGCTTCAGCGGCTTCACAGCCGCGGGCGCGGCCAAGGACGTGCCGGCCGCGCTGGCGGTGCGGGCCAAGCGCGAACACGCGGCGGGCCGCCCCTTCAAGGTGGGCGTGCTCACGGGGGCCTCCACGGGCAAGAGCCTGGATGGCGCCCTGGCGGAAGCCGAGGCCATCAGCTTCCGCGCCCCCTATCAATCCGATGCCGGGCTGCGCAAGCAGATCAACGCGGGGCAGGTGCGCTTCGTGGACATGCACCTTTCCGTCGTGCCCCAGAATGCGCGCTACGGATTTCTCGGCCCCATCCACTTCGCCGTGGTTGAGGCCTGCGATATCACGGCCGGCGGCGGCATCGTACTCAGCACCTCCGTGGGTGCCTCCAACACGTACCTGCGCCTGGCCGACAAGATCATCATCGAGCTCAACGAAAGTCTGTCGCCCCAGATGCTGGGCATGCACGATCTCTTCGAGCCCCAGGACCCCCCGACCCGCGCCGAGATCCCCATCTTCAACGCGTCCGATCGCATCGGTTCGCCCATCTGCACCGTGGATCCCCGAAAGATCGTGGCCGTGGTGCGCACGAACCGCCCCGACGAAACCGGCGCCTTCGACAAACCCACCGCCGCCACCGATCAGATCGGCGATAACGTGGCCCGGTTCCTCGTGGCCGAAATGAAGGCGGGGCGCATCCCGCCCACCTTCTTGCCCCTTCAATCCGGCGTGGGCAACATCGCCAACGCCGTGCTGGCGGCCCTGGGCGAAAGCAGGGACATTCCCCCCTTCGAGATGTACACGGAGGTGCTGCAGGATTCCGTGGTGCCCCTGCTGGAAAATGGCCGCTGCACCTTCGCCTCCACCTGCGCCCTCACGCTGTCCCTGGAGGCCCACGACAAGGTCTTCAAGAACCTGGATTTCTTCAAGCAGCGCGTCCTGCTGCGCCCCCAGGAAATCAGCAATCATCCCGAAATCGTGCGGCGCATCGGCATCGTGTCCATGAACACGGCCATCGAGGTGGACCTGGGCGGCAACGTGAACAGCACCCACGTCATGGGCAGCACCATGATGAACGGCATCGGGGGATCGGGCGATTTCACGCGCAACGCCTACCTGTCCATCTTCTCCTGCCCCTCCACGGCCAAGGGCGGCATGATCTCGGCCATCGTGCCCATGGTGAGC
The DNA here is from genome assembly GCF_030268085.1 of Geothrix limicola. Lineage (GTDB taxonomy): Bacteria > Acidobacteriota > Holophagae > Holophagales > Holophagaceae > Geothrix > Geothrix limicola. The sequence goes on along the minus strand of NZ_BSDE01000002.1, from coordinate 41,852 downwards.
CACATGGACCACAGCGAACACTCCGTGCAGGTGGTCGTCACCGAACAAGGCGTGGCCGACCTGCGAGGCAAGGATCCCCACGAGCGCGCCCATCTCATCATCAACAACTGCGCCCACCCCGCCTACCGCGAGCAGCTGCGCGACTACCTCAAGCTCACCGAGGCCGGCCACGCGCCGCTGTCGCTTGCTTTGAGCCTCGGCATGCACCGGGAATTTTTGGCCAGCGGGGATATGCGCAACATCGACTGGGCGAAGTACCAGTAGGTTTCGTAGTCGTTCGTCGAAAGGAATTTTGAAAGCGGAGGAGAGCGGAAAGGCGTAGGCAAGCGGAGCAAAGAAGGACTGTCTTTCTCCGCTTTCCTCAGCTCCTCCGCCAACCTCCGCTTATTGAATTCCTTTTCTTTGACCTCTAACGCATCCGATTAGCCACGGATGAACACGGATTCATATGGATGGAAGAACTGAAAAGCAGGAATCGGTCAAAAACACCGATGAACACCGCAAACTGAATGATGAACACCGATAAAGCCTGTGAGCGTACTGCTCATGTCTTGGCCTGATCGGTGTTCATTCGCTTTTATCGATGTTGACCTTTTCGATCTACCCCTTCTTTCGCGCCATGCCTTCAGGGTCGTCCAGCCACCTCTGCAACTGCTCGGGATCCACTCGCATCTTGATGAGCACGACCTCGGTCTTCTCGGAGGTCACGATCATCAGTTCGGTCCTGGTCCCCTTCTCCCAGAGGTAGAGTTCGCTTTACCCGTTTGGCCGTAGGCTTAATGGGTTTTTCTGCTTTGGAATGATTTCCATCGCGACTTGTTGAATTTTTTCCGATCTCAGCTTCGAGCTCGCGGCGGGACGGCGGCTCTTCCGAAACGGCCCCACGCGACGAAGACGGCTAGGCCACCAAGTGTCATGGTCACGGGGACCATGGAAAGCTCGCCGCGGGAAAGGTGCGTGATGCTTGCGAGTGCCATGACCAAAGCCAATCCCAGGGACGCCACTGGAGTGAGCTTCGGCGCGATTCGAGTGGCGGCCGGTAAGACAATTCCAATAGCTCCGAGAATCTCGACAAACCCAATCATGCGAACGGCACTGCCCAAGGCACCATTGACCCAGGGCATTTGTGCCCTTAGTGCTTCGGTTGACGCAGCCACCTTCATTCCACCTGACATTAGAAAAACCAAAGCCAGGATCGTTTGAGCGACCCACAAGCTGGTGGTGAGAGCCTTGCCAGAGGCGGTAACCCGAGAGGGTGATATTGCGCTGGTGTTGTTCATGGTGAATTCCCCTTTCTGTTGTAACGATGATTCTGTTCCGCATTGCCAACAAGCTCGAAAAAAGGAAACAATGTGTTCTATGAATGCAACACAGATTGATTTCCAGCTTCTCGTCGTCTTTGCCGCCGTCGCAGAGCAAAACAGCTTCACAAAAGCCTCACGCAAGCTTGGCATCGGCAAGGGAACCGTCAGCCGATCCATCGCCCAGCTCGAAGGTCTTCTCGGCTTTGAATTGCTTCACCGAACCACCCATAAGGTCGCGCTTTCCACTGCCGGCGCTGCCCTCTACGAAAGGACACGAGAGCATCTAGCGGAGTTACAAAGGGCTCTTGTCGACCTGCCTGAGCGGGACGAAGAACCTTCCGGCGTCTTGCGTATGACCGCACCTCAGGACTTTGGGACCATCGTGTTGCCTCCCATCTTCGCGGCATTCGCCCGTCGCTATCCTGCGGTTCAGCTGGAAGTTCGTTTGATGGGCCCTCATTCCGGCCCGGTAAGAGAAGGCTACGATCTCGCGATTCGAGTCGCCACGGGGCCTCTAAAGGATTCATCGTTGACGGTTCGGCGAATTACACGCATTCCGGTCGGAATTTACGCATCGCCGTCGTACCTCGCTCGTCGCGGCCGCCCCAGGGACAAAGTGGATGAACGCCACTCGTGGGTAGTTCATCTCGCAACTATCAGGTTGCTGAAGACCCGCCCACTCCCTTCACACTTCGTGGTAGATGATTTCTTGTTTGCGCGGGAGCTCATTCGTGAGGGCGTGGGCTTGGGCCTATTACCGCTCTTTGTTGCCAAAGACTATGTGCGCGAGGGGTTCATCGAAGAAGTCTCAATTCCCGGGCGCGATCGGATGGAGGGCGAAATCGTGATCCTATATCCTTCGAGTGGCCAGGTACCCAAGAAGGTAATTGCGTTTGCCAATTTCGTGATCGATGCGTTTCGTTCGCACTCGCGATAGTTTGGATTGGAGCTGCGTTATCTCAACCTGGGACTCTCACCAGTCTTGGTATAGAAGTGAGAAAGACGTTACTCGCCGTATCTAAAGGGCATTAGTCGCGACTTCGCGCGCGTCGTGGCATTCGCCGATGACCGCGAATCCTTTGCTGAAATCCCCATGGCAGCCCCGAACCCAAGACGTGCGGGCCTTGTCGGGGACACGGCGTGAAACGCGGATGGACAGGATCAAGAACGAAAGACAGGGGAACCAGTGATGAACGGTGATGGACAGTGATGGGGTGGGTGGATCACCGTCCATCACGGTTCATCACCGGTTGCCTGTCCGCGTCGCGGCTCGGGCTCAGCCCTTCTTCCGGGCCATGCCCTCCGGGTCGTTCAGCCACTCCCGCAGACGGTCGGGATCCAGGCGCATTTTCAGCAGAACCACTTCGCCCTTTTCGGAGGAGAAGATCAGGAGTTCGGTCCGCTTTTCCCGCTCCCAGAGGTAGATGCTGCAACGTTCTCCCGTCCTGCTGAGGGACCGCAGCAGGGGCGTCACCTCCGTGCCGATGGTCGAACGCACGACGGCCTCGAAGTCCTCGCCCTGGGGTTGGCGCGTGTCCACTTCCTCGAAAATGGCCATGCGCAGCCCGCTGACGCCCTTGGGCGAGAAGCACCGGGCCATGAACCCCATGAAGCCCGTGCCCACAGGCGCCTTCTGATAGCGCGACTGGAGGTGGTTCACCAGGTGGTCGAAGACCTTGTCGCCGGCCCGGAGGGGGCATCCCACGAGAAGCGCCGAGAGGAGGAGGCTCCGGGCTCTCACTTCGCACCGCCCGGCTTGGTGGCCTGCTTGGTGACCTTCGGCTCGCTCAGCCGGGGGATCCCCATCTTGCCTTCCAGCGAACCCAGCTTGGCGACGTCGATGGGGCCCAGGATGTTCACCAGGGCCACCTCCCGGGGCTCCATGGCCAGGACGGTGAGGCCCGCGTTGCCTCCCTTACCGTCTTCCAGCAGGTAGATTTCCACCTCGCCCTCCCGGCGGCTCTTCACCTGGGTGATGCGGGACCAGCCCCCGGGTTGAAGCTGGGCGCGGATCCCCTCCAGATCGGACGCCGCGTAGCCCCCGGGCTTATCGAACTCGAAGACCTTGACGAAAATGCCCGTCAATCCCTGGATCATGGCCTGGGCCTCGGGATCCTTCTCCAGGATGCGGGCGGCCATGCGAAGGCCCGGGCCGTCCAGGGTGATGTCCACCACGTTCGAAGCCTTGGCCGCCAGACCGGCGCAGGCGTCCAGTTTGAGGCGACCCTGCTGGGCGAAGGCGGGCAGCGCCACCAGGCAGATGAGGCCAGCGCAGGCGAATGAGGGGAGGCGGTTCGTGATCATGGCTGCTCCGGTTCGGCGTTCAGGTGTTTGAAGGCGAGGTTGAGTTTTCCGCTGGTGATGCTGAGGGCCAGGCGGAGCTGAGCTTCGGCGCGCTGGCGTTCCGTGTGGACGTGGTAGGCGTAGCCCGCCGGGAGGATCATCAGGGCGAGGGAAGCGGCGGCGAGCCAGCCCCAGCGCCGCTGCCGCCGGGCACGGGCCGCGAGAAGCACGCGGTCCGCGAAGCCCGCTGGCGCTTCCTGGCGGCGAAGGGCGTGGGTCAGATGAAGCTCAAAGTCGTCCATGGCCGACTCCCAGGGTTTTGAAGCTGTCCCGCAGGGCCTGCAAACCGCGCTGAAGACGGCTCTTGATGGTGGGGAGGGGTTCCTGCAGGATCCTGGCGATCTCAGAGGGATCCAGATCCTCCTGGTAGCGCAGCACCAGGGCCACCCGGACGGGAGGCGGAAGCTCCCCCACCAGGTGCCGCAGGTGCGCGGACAGGAAGGGATCCCGGGGATGCGGCTCGGCCGCTGGTTCAGGCACGGCCTCCAGGCTCAGGGCCTTGCGGCCATGGCTGCGCAGCTCGTCGATGCACAACCGCGACGTCACGGTGCGCAGCCAGTTCACGAGGTGGGCTTCCGACTGGATGCCGCCCAGCCGGTCCGAGAGGCGCAGAAAGACTTCCTGCGCCACCTCCTCCGCCAGGGCCCTGTTGCGCAGGGTGTGCAAGGCGATGGAAAACACCAAGGACTGATGCGCCGTCACGATCTCCCGGAAGCTCCGCAGGGGAACGGCGGCCTCGGCGGCTTCCAGCGGCATGGGAAGGTCGAGGTCCAAGGGATGCATCCAGGTGATCGCAACGGCGATACAGACCTATACGAACGAGCCGAGCGGAAGGATGCACGGAAATTTTGGAGAGGCTGTCCCTAAGAGTGCCTAACAAAACTACCAACCCAGCGCATACCAGCAGATCAGGATGCATCCGAGACTGAGGAATACCTGGTGGATCGGTTCTGCCGACTTGGGGGGCTACCGTTCGGCCTTCATAAATTACCGTTCAGGCCTTTTCGTTGGACGGGAAAAGACTCCATTCCGTTTAATGTGTCAGCCGCTGAGATACCCCCTGCTTTACCGCGTGGGACCTTTCCTTGTTTGCGAAGACTTTTGGGGGACCTTATCACTCACATTACATGCTTGGGTAAAACATGTTAATAAATGTAAAAATATAACAATAACCATATGTAGCCAAAATTGTAACCAAGCTTATTGTCAAAAATAAATTCACTATGACCCCAGAATTCACTGGAAAAATGTTAATTTAATTCATATCAAATGTTAACATGGTTTATAAAATGATAATTATATATTTGAGCGAATCTAGAACAACTTATAATCGAGGTCCACCTTTCATTTAAAATATTATTGCATAATAATCTTTATAATCGCTGATGGAGAACATAGCTATGAAAATTGCATCTTGCGCTTTGATTTTTGCTTTGAATATATATGCCGAAACGCCAACAAATCCCGTCCATGCAGACACAGCGGTTATTTGTCCAATCGTTGCAGATGCGACATTTCATGTAAAAAAAATGAATTTGAATTTCACACAATTGTCTTATTTGAATGTTGATGGCAATAGTGCCAATGTGAATAATTTGGCTAATACTGCAGTGGCTGGTTTGGGGTTTAATGAGCCAAAATATAAAGATATTTTAAGCCAAGTCTGGAATAATAATTATGCGGGAGTAGTTGCCTATATTCAATGGTATGTTGTTACTCAAGCAGTGACCGGTGCATTAACTGGAATAGCGAATAATCTTGCATCGTATAATACGCAATATAGGTATTTTACTTTTTTTGTACCTGTCGATGGTCGCTATACAATATCAGTGTCTCTCCCTGGTGATCCAATTATAAGGCCAAAAAATACCTTGAGGTTAGTTAGTGGTAATTATAACTGGTCCTGGATTGAAAATCTTGGAGGCAATACATCGAAGACTTTTGTGTTTGAAAATCTCGCTGCAGGTCCATACATCATAGAGGTTGGGTTAGGATCAACATCTACAATCTTTCATTCGGCTGGAGATTTAACTCAAGTCCAACTGGACAGCAGTACGGAGAGGTCGTGGGTAAATAAGGTAATTATAAAATCTGATTCTTTTGATGTGCGTACGCAGCTTCCAACTATCGGCAGTACAAAACAGTTCGCGTTTCCATTTCTTCCAGTCCCTGTGAACACTAATGTACTTGATGGCAGGGTTGAGTATACGAATTTTGAAGCCCGACATGCATTTTTAAACTCTACATATAATGATATTTGGACGCAAAAAGTAGGTGGGCTGTGTCGCTGGGTAGAATTTCCAATGGCGAGTGAAACTGTTGAACCATTTCTTTCCGGAGGGCAAGCCTTTTATTCGTTTAAACGAGACGCAAATGAGTACGAGAAAATTTGCGGTGAACAATAGCAATTGTGGGTCCTTGCCTATTTGATTTGATAAGTGTTTGCCATCTGCTATCTTTTGAGTGGTTGGCAAACACTTGTAATTTATAAATAAACAAGGATGACCTGTTGCATGATTTCAAGTAGAGGCAAATAAGGAAACTGGCGATAGTAGCCATCATGGCGTAGTTTTTCATGATTTTGTCGCAAGGGGTGGCGAGGCTGCGACCTCACTACTTGAATCCTATGATTAGGCTTTTCGATAGCTTTTCAATCTTTGTAGAGGTGATAAACATAGTGTAATGGACAAGTTTCACTCGATTCAGGAATAGATGTGGACCTTAATAAAAGCAAAATCTTCACGCTATCAGGTAAGGTCGTGCCTTGTGGGCATAGCAACTAAGCGCTACTTGTTTATTGAAGGTGATTACCAGTAGTAATTGAATTCATATAATAATTAATTACCCCATCGGCTCTTCGTGCTGGCATTTCGGGCAGATGAGCACCTGGATGGGGTCCTTGCCCCTTGGCTTCCGCGTCTTTTCACCCATGGTGGGGTTCTTGCACGCGGGGCAGGTGACGGGGACGGGCTTGTCCCAGGCGGTGTAGTCGCACTTGGGGTAGTTCACGCAGCCGTAGAAGACCTTGCCGAAGCGCGTCTTGCGGGGGCTGAGGCCGCCGCCGCACTTGGGGCAGGGCACGGGCAGGATTTCCTTCTTCACGGTCTTGCAGGTGGGGTAGTCCACGCAGCAGACGAACTCGCCGTAGCGGCCGTGCCGCTTCACGAAGCCCTTGCCGCAGTTGGGGCAGGTCTCGCCGGTGGGCTCGTCGGGGGGCACGGGGATGCCCTTGGGATCGGCCTTCACGATGCCCTTGCACTTGGGGTAGTTGGGGCAGGCCCAGAAGGGGCCCCACTGGCCCTTGCGCAGGTTCATGGGCGTGGTGCCGCAGAGCGGGCATTCCGGCGCGTCTTCGGGCTCCTCCATCTTCTCGAGGTCCGCCGTGTAGTCGCACTTGTCCTTCTCGGCTTCGGCGCCGTAGTTGGTGCAGCCCACGAAGAGCCCGTTGCGGCCGATGCGCTTGAGCAGGGTGCCCGGGTGCTTCTTGCGGTCGCCGCACTTGGGGCACTTCTCCCCCGTGGGTACGCCGGCCTTCAGGTTCTGCATGTCCCGCCCGGCGGCGGCCAGGCTTTCTTCGAAGGGACCGTAGAAGTCCGTCATGGCCTTCTTGAAGGTGAGCTTGCCCTCTTCGATGCGGTCGAGGTTGCCTTCCATGGCGCCGGTGTACTTGGGATCCAGCAGGTCGTGGAAGCCCTGCAGCAGCAGCTCGGTGACCGTCATGCCCAAGTCCGTGGGCTTGAAGCGGCCCTCGTGCTTCTTCACGTAGTCGCGATCCTGGATGGTGGCGATGATGCTGGCGTAGGTGGAGGGCCGGCCGATGCCGTCCTCTTCCAGTTCCTTCACGAGGGTGGCTTCGTTGAAGCGCGCGGGGGGCTTGGTGAACTGCTGATCCGCGTCGAGCTGTTCGAGCTTGAGGGCCTCGCCCAGCTTCAGGGCGGGCAGCAGGGCCTCGTCCTCGTCCTCTTCATCGGGGCCCTTGGTGGCGTCGGCGATGCCCTCGGCATCCTCCTCGGTCTTGTCGGCGCGGTAGACCGCCAGCCAGCCGGGGAAGCGCTCGATCTCGCCCTTGGCCTCGAAGAGGGCCGTGTCCTTGCCCACCGAGGCCCCTACTTGGGCTTCCGTCTGGACGACCGTCTCGTCGAAGCGCGCGGCCTCCATCTGCGAGGCCATGGTGCGCCGCCAAATGAGGGCGTAGAGGCGGAACTGATCGGGCTCCAGGTGCCCGCGCAGGCTTTCGGGGGTGCGGGTGACATCCGTGGGACGGATGGCTTCGTGCGCGTCCTGCGCCCCGGCCTTGCCCGTGTAGACGCGGGCCTTGGCGGGCAGGAAATCCTTGCCGTACTTCGACGCGATGAATTCGCGGGTGGCCTCGACGGCCTCGGGGGCCATGCGGGGCGAATCCGTTCTCATGTAGGTGATGAGGCCCACGGGCCCTTCGCCGAAATCGACGCCTTCATACAAGCGCTGGGCGTTCTGCATGGTGCGGCTCACGCTCATCTTCAGCTTCTGGGCCGATTCCTGCTGCAGCTTGGCGGTGGTGAAGGGCGCGGCGGGGTTGCGCTTCTTCTCCTTGGTTTCGAGGCCCGTCACCGTGTAGGCGGCCTTCTCCAGCTTCGCCTTCAGATCCTTGGCCTGGGCGGCGTCGGCCACGCGGCGCTTGGCCTCCTTGTTGCCGAGCTGCACGGGCTGGCCGCCCAGCTTGACCAGCTTCATCCAGAAGGAGGGCGGCAGCTTGGCGGCGAAGCGGCCCTTCAGCACCCAGTATTCGACCGGGTTGAAGGCCATGATCTCCTTCTCGCGATCGACGATGATGCGCACGGCCACGCTCTGCACGCGGCCCGCGGAAAGCCCGCGACGCACCTTGTCCCAGAGTACCTGGCTGACCTTGTAGCCCACGAGGCGGTCGAGCACGCGGCGGGCCCGCTGGGCGTCGACGAGTTTCTTATTAATGGTGGTGGGCGCGGCCATGGCCTTCTGGATGCCCGCGGGGGTGATCTCGTTGAAGAGCACGCGGCTCACGGGCAGGCTCTTGGGCGGCTTGATGGCCTCCAGCAGGTGCCAGCTGATGGCCTCGCCCTCGCGGTCAGGGTCGGTGGCGAGCACGAGTTCGTCGGCAGTCTTGGCGGCGGCGCGGAGTTCCTTGACCACCTTCTCCTTGGCCGGGCTGATCTCGTATTCCTCCTGGAACCCGTTCTCGATGTCGACGCCCAGTTTCCGCGGCAGATCCCGGATGTGGCCCACGGACGCCATGACCTTGTACCCCTTGCCGAGGTACTTGGTGATGGTCTTCGCCTTGGAGGGGCTTTCGACGATCACTAACTTGGTCACTGGACATCTCCCTTGGGGGCTAAGGATGGAACCTAGGGGCGGCCCTTTGTCAAGTGACCCGGCCGGGGACGAGCCCCTCCAGAAGGTCGTCCGGCGATAGACAAACCCTTGCAGAACATTCTTTTAGCAATAAATTCGGACCCTCGGCCGAAGGATCCTCCGGAGATCCCGGGCAGACCCAGAGTTCCTTGCCCAGGTCCAGGGCGAGGCGAGCCGTGACCAGGGAACCGGACTTCAGGCGGGCCTCGGTGACGAGGACGCCCTCGGTCCAGGCCGCCAGCAGCCAGTTGCGCCGGGGGAAATGCCACTTCAGGGGCGGGGCCTCGGGCGGAAAGGGCGTGATGACGCCGCCTCCCGCGGCCACCATGCGGTCCATGAGGGGCTTGTGCTCGGGCGGGTAGGGCTGATCCAGGCCCGAACCCATGACGCCCCAGGTGCCCGCCTGGGTGAACATGCCGGGCGCGGCCTCCAGGGCCCCGGCATGAGCTTCGCCGTCGATGCCCCGGGCCAACCCCGAGATCACGGCCACGCCGGCTTCGGCGAGCGCCTTCGCCCAGGCCCGGGTGCGGGCCTTGCCCCGCGTGGTGGCCGCGCGGCTGCCCACGATGGCGATGCGGGGGCCGGATGGTGGCAGGGTGCCCCGCACCCACAGGGCCACGGGGTAGGGCAGGGGCGCCAGCAGGGCGTCGACGGCCGGCCCCTCCTCGGGGTCGCCCGGCAGCAGCAGGCGGGCGCCGCGATCCCGGGCCTCCTGCTGGCGGCGGGGCAGGTCGGCCTCCAGGCGGGCCAGGGCTTCGGCCTGTTCGGGGCTGAGGGCGGGCTGGGCCCCGATCTGCAGGGCCGCCCAGCATTCGGCCTTCTGGCGCTCGGGCCAGTCCAGGACGGTGAAGGCGAGGGCCCAGAGGCGAAGGTTCACGGCGGTTCCAGGGGATGCCGCTATCCTGGACAAGGAAAGTGGCGAGGCGCAAGGGCTTTCCCCTTGCGTTATGCACCCGCTTGGCTACACTGGTTCTCTTGGCTGTTTTCACCTTTGGTTCGTGAGGTTCCCATGTCCCGTCAGTGCGAAGTCTGCGGTAAGAAGCCCCAGTTCGGGAACAACGTCTCCCACTCCAACAACGTCACCAAGCGTCGTTGGAACCCGAACATCCAGCGCGTCCGTGCCCTCGTGAACGGCGCCGCGAAGCGCATGCGCGTCTGCACCTCCTGCATCCAGGCGGGCAAGATCCTCAAGGCCTGCTAGGTCTCGGATTCCCATTCGAAAAGGCGGCCCCCGCGGCCGCCTTTTTCTGTTTCCCGCCCTCTACACTGATTTCATGCTGCTCGCCCTCGACACCACCACGGAAATCCTGCACCTGGCCCTGATCCGCGGCGAACGGGTGTGGGCGCGGCGGGTGCTTTCGGGCGTGGGACGGGGCCACAGCGAGCGCCTGATCCCCACGCTGAACGAGCTGATGGCCGAGGCCGGCGCCGCGCCCCGCGATCTTTCGGGGGTGGCGGCCTGCCTGGGGCCCGGCGGCTTCACGAGCCTGCGCATCGGCGTAGCCACGGCCGAGGGCCTGGGCCTCACGGGCCTGCCCACCTGGGGCTTTTCGGCCTTCGCCCTGCGGGCCGAGGCCCTGCGCCAGGCGGGAATCACGGGGCCCTTCTGGATCCTGCTGGACGGCCAGCGCGGCGAGGCCTTCCATCAGCGCTGGGAGGAGGCGCCGACGGAAGCGGCCGCCAAGCACCTGCTCGCGACGTTGCCCGAGCGCGTGGGCGAGGAGGCCTGGTGGGCCCCCGAAGCCTTCGCGCCCAAGGTCGAGGCCGTGCTACCTGCTCATCGAATCGCTCTCGCCGACGAGGGCGAGGCCACCCTGGCGGGCCTGGTGGCCCTGGCGCGACGCGTCTCCCAGGGCGCCCCGGAATCGCCCCTCGTGCCCTTCTACCTGCGCGAGACGGACGCCGAAGTGAACTTCCCCCACGCCGCCGCCCACCTGCCCGAGGCCCTGCGGAAGGGCCACGCGCGATGAGTGAAGAGGCCCTGATCACTCAGCGGCTTTCGGGAAGGGACCCGTTGCCGGACTGGGCGGTGCGCCTGGACCGCACGGCCTTCGGAGTGCCCTGGAAGGCCGCCGCCGATCACGAGGCCCTGTGGCTGGTGCCGGGTCTGGCCTTCGCTCGTTGGGCCTGCGTGCCCGCGGCCGGCGAGGCCGAGCTGCTGCGCATCGCCGTGGATCCGGCCCATCGGGGCGGGGGCCTGGGAAGGCACCTGCTGGAGGCCTGCCAGCGCGACCTGGCGGCCGAGGGGATGCCCCACCTCTTCCTCGAGGTGCGCGTGTCCAACGCACCGGCCATCCGGCTCTACGAAGCCTGCGGCTGGACGCTCTGCGGCCGGCGGCCCGGCTACTACCCGGATGGCGAGGACGCCCTGCTGTTCCAGCGGACCTCCTAGAACCTCGGAACCCGGGTCGGACGCCAAGCGTCGAAGAAAAAAATCAATGCTTCCAAGCGCGGACTTTTCTCGTCTTGAAATAAACGGATAAATCACTCTTTTAAATAATTGACCTACAGGTGTTGACCAATGTTACCCAATGGGTAATGTTACAGATCTGGTCACCTTGCGGGGCTCCATGATCGGCATTTCACGGCAAACGGATTACGCGGCGCGGCTCGTGCTGCACCTGGCGGCGCTGCCGACGGGCAGCCAGGTCTCCATCGCCGAGATCTCTACCCTGCGCCTGCTGCCGGTGGCCCTGGTGCGCCGCCTGGCGGGCCCCCTCGTGAAGGCCGGCATCCTGCGCACCTCCCGGGGCACGGGCGGGGGCATCCGCCTGGGCCGCGACGCCGCGCTGATCTCCCTGCTGGACGTGATCACCGCCATCGAGGGGCCCGTGGTGCTCAACCAGTGCCTGGATGGCAAGCACGTCTGCCCCTTCACGAACGCCTGCCCCATCCAGGATGCCTGGGCCGCCGCCACCCGCGCCCTGGAAACCCATCTCGCGGCCGTGCGTTTCGACGCCCTGGCCCGGGCTTCGGATACGCACCTCAGCGCTCACCTCTCTCGCCACGCCGCCTGCAAGGCGGTCCCGGCCTGTACTGTCACCTAGCCCACCCACCCATCCCGCCCTGAAAGGAGGACACCTTGGATGTCCTAGCCCTGTCGCGCCTGCAATTCGCGGTCGCCACCTACTTCCACTTCCTCTTCGTGCCGCTCACCCTCGGCCTGTCCATGCTCGTCGCCATCATGGAGACGATGTACGTGCGCTCCGGGGACGAGGACTACAAGCGCATGACGAAGTTCTGGGGCAAGCTCTTCCTCATCAATTTCGCCGTGGGCATCGTCACGGGGCTCACACTGGAATTCCAGTTCGGCACGAACTGGTCCCGCTACTCGGCCTACGTGGGTGACATCTTCGGATCGCTGCTGGCCATCGAGGCCACGGCGGCCTTCTTCCTGGAATCCACCTTCATTGCGGTGTGGTTCTTCGGCTGGGAGAAGCTGTCGAAGAAGGCCCACGCCACGACCATCTGGCTGGTGGCCATCGCCTCGAACATCTCGGCCTTCTGGATCCTCGTGGCCAACGCCTGGATGCAGCATCCCGTGGGCTTCGTGCTGCGCAACGGCCGCGCGGAACTGTCGGATTTCTTCGCCGTCATCACCCAGCGCTTCGCCATCCTGGAATTCATCCACACCCTGGGCGGCGCCTACCTCACGGCGGGATTTTTCGTGCTGGGCATCTCGGCCTGGCACCTGATCCGCAAGCACGAGACGGCCTTCTTCAAGAAGTCGTTCCGCGTCGCCGCGGCCTGGACGCTGGCCTTCGCGCTCTTCGAGATCGCCCAGGGCCACATGAACGCCGAGATCCTCAGCAGCTCCCAGCCCACCAAGCTCGCCGCCATGGAAGCCCACTGGGAGACGGGCCGCAACGTGCCCATGCACCTCATCGCCTGGCCCGACGCCAAGGGCGAGCGCAACGCCGTGCAGAGCCTGTCGGTGCCCAGCGGCCTCAGCCTGCTGGCCACCTATTCCACCGGCGGCGAGGTGAAGGGGCTGAAGGACTACCCAGCCTCGGAGCGCCCGCCCGTGCTGCCCGTTTTCCTCAGCTTCCGCGCCATGGTGGGCCTGGCCTTCGTCTTCCTGGCCGTGGGCCTCTGGGCCTGGCTGAAGCGCCATCAGATCGAATCGCGGAGCACCTTCCTGCGCGTGCTGCCCTGGCTGATCCCGCTGCCCTACCTGGCCAATGAACTGGGCTGGACCATCGCCGAGCTGGGCCGCCAGCCCTGGATCGTCTACGGCCTGATGAAGACCTCGGATGCGGTGTCTCCCATCGCGGTCTCCCAGGTGGGCACCTCGCTCGTGGCCTTCTTCCTCGTCTACGCGCTGCTGGGTGCCGTGGACTTCTACCTGCTGTTCAAGTTCGCCCGCAAGGGCCCCGAAGCCGCACCCGCGGCCGCGAAGTGAGGGAGGCGACCATGTTCGAGACCATCTGGTTCGTGATCTGGGGAGTGGCCTGGGCCGTCTACTTCATGCTCGACGGCTTCGACCTGGGCCTGGGCACGCTCTTCCCCTTCCTCGCGAAGAATGAAACGGAGAAGCGCATCCTCGTGAACGCCATGGGGCCCTTCTGGGACGGCAACGAAGTGTGGCTCATCACGGCGGGCGGCGTGACCTTCGCGGCCTTCCCGCGGGCCTACGCCATCATGTTCTCGGGGCTCTACACGCCGCTCATGCTGCTGCTCTTCGCGCTCATCCTGCGGGGCGTGGCCTTCGAATTCCGCGGCAAGGAAGAGGGTCGCGCCTGGCGCGCCATCTGGGACACCTGCCTGGTGGTGGGCTCCTTCCTGCCGGCCCTGCTGCTGGGCGTGGCCTTCGCCAACATCTTCGCGGGCCTGCCACTGGACGCCGCAGGCATCTTCCACGGCAACCTGTTCACCCTGCTGAACCCCTACGGCCTGCTGGGCGGCGTGCTCTTCGTGCTGATCTTCGCCGTGCATGGCGCCCTCTGGCTGACCACGCGCACGGAAGGCGAACTGCAGGCCCGCGCCGGCCGCATGGCCACCTCGCTCTGGTGGGCCGAGGCCGTCGTGGCCGTGGCCTTCCTCGCCCTGACCTGGTTCAGCACGCGGCTCTGGCAGAACGTGCTGGCCAAGCCCCTGCTGCTGATCCTGCCGCTGCTGGCGGTGGCGGGCCTGCTTTCGCTTCGCGTCTTCGCCGCCAAGGGCGCCTGGTGGAAGGCCTGGTTCGCCTCTTCGGCGCTCATCCTCGGCGCCGTGCTGTTCGGCGTGGCCGGCCTCTTCCCCAACCTGCTGCCCTCCAGCCTCGATCCCGCGGCCTCGGTGACGGCCTTCAACGCCGCCTCCAGCCCGCTCACGCTGAAGATCATGCTGGGCGTCGTGCTCTGCTTCCTGCCCGTCGTCATCGGCTACCAGCTCTGGGTGTACCTGAAGTTCCGCGACACGCTCAACGCCGAGAGCATCGGCAAGGGGCCGGCCTACTGAAAAAGCTGAAACCGCGAATGGCGCGAATGGGCGCGAATCAAGAAGAGAGTCCCACCTTCGCGTGACTTCGCGTCATTCGCGGTTCGCCTTCCAGATCCCTGAACGACGAAAATCTCCCGGGGAGAACCCCGGGCCTCACAAGGAGAAATCCCATGAAGACCCTCATCCTGCCGGTGGCTTTGGCCGCCGGGTGGCTAAGTTCTGTCCCGCTCCAGGCCCAGGAGGGCCCGTGGATGGTCCGCCTGCGCGCCGTATCCCTCCAGCCTGCGGACAAGTCCGACGCGGCTCCGGGCATCCCGGCCGACGCCATCCACGTCAGCTCGAAGACCATCCCCGAGGTGGACTTCAGCTACTTCTTCACGAAGAACTTCGCCGCGGAGCTGGTGCTGACGGTGCCCCAGGAGCACGACGTCACCCTGGCCGGCACCAAGATCGGCACCTTCAAGGAGCTGCCGCCCACCCTCGTCGCCCAGTGGCACTTCCTCCCGGGCCAGACGGTGAATCCCTATGTTGGCCTGGGCCTGAACCTCACCCTCATCTCGGATGTGAAGCTGGCGGGCGGGGCCCTGAACCTCGATTCGTCCAGCGTGGGGCCCGCCGCCCAGGTCGGCGTGGATATCCAGGTGGCGAAGAACTGCTACCTCAACTTTGATGCGAAGTACGTGCAGATCCGCAGTGACGTGAAAACCACCGCCGGCGCCAAGGTGACCACCGTGAAGGTGGATCCCATGCTCTACGGCGTGGGGGTGGGGTACCGGTTCTGATGTCCCGCGGGGATTCCTCGCCGTGGGGAATCTCTGGATCAGGGAGAAAAGTCACGGCCCGGCTTGGCCGGGTCGTGACGCGGGGGTCTGGGGGTGTGCGCGCAGCGCGGAACCCTCGGATCAGCGCTGGATCAGGGAGAAAAGTCACGGCCCGGCTTTGCCGGGTCGTGACGCGGGGGTCCGGGGGTGTGCGCGCAGCGCGGAACCCCCGGATCAGCGCTGGATCAGGGAGAAAAGTCACGGCCCGGCTTGGCCGGGTCGTGACGCGGGGGTCCGGGGGTGTGCGCGCAGCGCGCCCCTAGATCCTCGCAGCGCACGCGCCGCGAGGGGAACCCCCGGATCAGCGTTCGAACAGCACCACGCGGTTGCTGTTGGTGCCCTTGTCGTTGTTGCCCACGCCCCAGATGTGGGCGGTCTTGGTGAAGGTCTGGCTGTTCACGAGGACGCCGTGGGCCTTGAATCCGGCGCGAAGGCCCAGGGGCAGCACCACCTCGTCGAGGCGCAGCTTGCCGCGCCGCACCTCGCCCACCTCGAAGGCCACGAAGCCGCCGCGCCGCGTGATGCGGAACAGCTCCGCGAAGACGGCGGACATGGTGTCGGACCAGGCCTCCACCGTGCGGGGGGTGCTGATGCTGCGGCCGATGGTGTCGGCGTCGAGGCCCGTGAACCAGCAGCGCAGCCAGTTGTCGCCGGCGTAGTCCACCACGTCGAGGAAGGGCGGCGAGGTCAGCGTGAGGGTCATGCACCCGTCGAGCAGCGAATGGGTGTCACGCGCGTCGCCCGTGAGAAAGCGCGCGTCCAGCGCCGCGGCCCGGAGGTGCTTCGTCTGCACGGGCTCCAGGCCCGAGAGCAGCTGCTTCGTCTTCTTCAGGATCAGCGCGCGGGTGTCCCGGTAGGTCGGCGTCTGCTCACGTTGCGCGTTGATCTTCCGCTGCTTGTCGGCGCTGAGGGCCTGATTGGGGGGCAGGGTGTAGACCGAGAAAAATCCCGGGCTGTGCCCCGTGAGCCGGTTGGTGGCGACCATGCGGATCCAGGCATTTGAAAAGAATCAAATTTCAAATCCAGATGTTGATTGATCACTAGACGTTAGGTAAGGAGATAATTACCATCAGTGTGATTTGTATTAAGCGCGACCTTCCTTCAGGAGTAACCATGTCATTTCTTCAAGCAGTACAGAATAAGGCTGCGAATCCACGCACCAGTATAGTGCACAAATGTATTTTGGATTTTCTTATTGCCAATGCTGTTGGTAGTGCAAATGCCCAGCCTTGGGAAGCAATCGAAATACACCTCGCCAATTGTGGCTTTACTTTGTCTCAGAATGCATTTCAGCAGGGGTTATTGAAAAATTCTCGTGAAAATGGCTATTTTATCGGTTCCTTTGACCACGATCCTTGGGGGTACTTTATTATTGACACACAGCATGATGCTGAACTTATGCGCGATTGGTACACCGCTAGAATTGCGAAGGAGCAAGCACGAGTTGCTGCGTTGCGTGCTGATGCTGCTATAGTCGGATGGACAATTTAAAGTTATTGCTCTTCGGTGTTTAATTAGTGTTGATATATATGATATAAATATTGAATATTGCGATTATGGTTTTTTTAATAAAACTATTCTGTTTGTGTTTGTTCCACCTGAGTTATTTTCAACTCCCCAAATATGGGAAGTTTTTGTGAATACTTGCTCGTTTAGAAGCACGCCAACCGGTTGAAAGCCGGCGCTTATTGCGATTGGCATAACTAGATTTTCCATTTGCACTCGACCACGGCGCACTTCTCCAACTTCAAATGCAACATGCCCACCAAAAATGCTGATTCTATATAATTCAAGGAAAACGGCCTTCATGACGGCCTGCCAAACTTCGATGCTTGAAGGGGTGGATATGTTTTTACCTATTTCATTTGCATCTAAACCATTAAACCAACACCTTAACCAATTGTCTTCGGCATATTGAACAATATCGAGAAAAGGGGGAGAGGTAACGGTTAAGGCAACGGATTCACTCTCGATTTCGGGTGTATTCCTGGCGTCTTTGGTCAAAAAGATGGCAGATTTTCTTGCTCTATCAAGATTGACTCTTTCATGCTCTTGGATTTCTGAAGAAAGTAGAGATCTCGATTTTTTAATTATGATGTCGTAGGTATTCTTATATTCTGGGCGTTGCTTGTATTTTTCATTTATTTTTATTTGCCCTTCTATCGAAGTGGCTTGATTTGGTGGAAGCGTATAGACGCTGAAAAAGCCTGGACTATGGCCAGTTAACCTGTTTGTAGCGACCATTCTAATCCAGCTATCGATTCCGTCGAGTGAATTAGATTTTTCTTTATTTAAAAAATATTCTCTCAATGCTAAAATTTCATCAAAAGTATCCTTGTGATAAAACATATCTAAATGATTGATGGCTGGTTGACTTGGTTTTTTAGGTATAGTTTTAAGTCGATCCGAAATGCTAGTTATACTTGGCGGTAATAGCCGTGGTTGTGTCAATATTTTAGATAAAGGATTAATGTCATTTGAAATAAATTTTCGACCTAGAAACGCAGCTTCCAGGGCCGTTGTTCCGCGCCCTGCGAATGGGTCATATACAACTTGTGATTCAGTTGTGAGTCTGGAGATAAAAAATCGAGGAAGCTGTGGTTTAAAGCATGCACGATAGCTTATTTCATGAAGACTATGTGCTTGTCTTTGTCTTGCCGTCCAGAGTTCACGTGTAATGATTGGAATGGGTTGGTTATAGTCTGGTAATTCAAGTTTATCAAATATATATGGAACATCAGGTTCTGTTATTTTTGTGAGCTTATTTACGTTCTCAATATAATTTGCTAAATCTGTTTTTTTCATATTTACCTTTGAAGGGCTGAATGGGGGAAATGACTATGTTGGCCGGTAGTTGTTGGGAACATAACCAGCCTACTACCTTCAGTGGGTTCTTCCTTCATATTGCAGGGGGCCCACAACTCGGATGCTTCGAGTACCTAAAGGCCCTAAATGCTCTTCCATGGATGGGTCAGTGCCTCCTAGGTGCATCCAGGATAGCCTGCTGGAGATGAACCCGACGCCCAAGCGCCATCCCGAACTGACGCGCCTCTACGTAGCGGTGGGCCTGGGCGTGGTGGTGCTGATGATCATCATGGTCTACAAGACCGTGGGCAACCGCATTGCCGGGGGCGGGCTGGACGCGCCGTCGCGCTGGGCCCTCGTGGCACTGGGCCTGCTCAACGTGCTGGCCATCGGCACCCTGCTCTTCATCGTGGCCCGCAGCATCGCCAAGCTCTACTTCGAGCGCAAGAGCGGCATCCTGGGCTCGCGCCTGCGCACCCGCATGGTGCTGACCCTCTTCATCGTGGGCATCGTGCCGAGCCTGATCCTCTTCATGGTGGGCCGCGACTTCATCAACAAGAACGTGGAGCGCTGGTTCAGCCCCGAGACCGAGGTGGCCATCCGCGACGGCCAGAAGGTGGCCGAGGATCTGCGCGCCGCCGCCCGGGGCCGCCTGGATTTCGGCGCAGAGCGCCTGCGGGCCTCGGCTTCGGCGGAGCCGGCGGCCATCCGCGTTGTGTCGGGCCTGGACCTCGTGGCCGTCCTCGGCGGCCGCGCTGAAGGTCGCACAGACGGCGGCGTGAAGGGGCTGGACATGATCGCCGAGTCGCCCACGCCGGACCTGGATCTGCCGGAGGGTGAGGCGACCCAGGAATACCCGGAAGGCATGTGGCTGCTGCGCCGCGTGCCCAGGGGCGACGGGCCCTGGGTGGTGGGCATCTTCATGCCCCGGGAGACCCTCGACCGCCTGCTGGCGCTGGAGCAGCGCTACAAGGAAAGCCAGCAGATCCGGGCCAACAAGGACACTCTCCAGACCCTGCCCCAGAGCACCTTCCTCTTCCTGACGATGCTGACGCTCTTCTTCGCCGTGTGGTCGGGCCTGGCCCTGGCCAAGTCGCTGAGCGAGCCGATCCGCGCCCTTGCCAAGGCGGCCCAGCGCGTGGGTAGCGGCGACCTCGACGTGCAGCTCCCCGAGCTGGGCGAGGACGAGCTGGCCTTCTTGGCGCGCACCTTCAACGCCATGACCCGCGACCTGAAGACCAACCGGGCCGCCATCGAGGCCCAGGCCAGCCGCCTGGATCAGCAGCGGGCCTACCTGGACCAGCTGCTGGCGGCGCTGCCCGTGGGCGTCATGAGCTGGCGGGCCGATGGCGAACTGCGTACCTTCAACGCCGCCGCGCGCGCTTGGCTGGGGCTGGACGCCTTCGATCCCACCGAGGCCCGCTGGGCGGAGGTGGAATCGTTGCCCCGCCTGGGCCGCCTGCCTGAGCTGCTGACGGCCGTGCGCGAATCGGGACGGGGCGTGCAGGAGGAATTCCGCCTCGGTGGCGAAGGGGAGGGGCGCCCCGTGCGCGCCATCCTCGTGCCCCTGCAGGGCGGCGGCGCGCTGGCGGTGCTGGAGGATCTCTCCCTGCTGGCCCAGGCCGAGAAGCGGGCCGCCTGGCAGGAGGTGGCGCGACGCATGGCCCACGAGGTGAAGAACCCCCTCACGCCCATCCAGCTCACGGCCCAGCGCCTGCTGCGGCGCGGGCGGGAGGGCAGGCTGGATCCCATGGCCGTGCAGGAAGGCGCGGAAACCATCCTGGCTGAAGTCGCCAGCCTCTCGCGCCTGGTGGACAGCTTCAGCCGCTTCGCGCGGCTGCCCAGCCCCCAGTTCTCTCCCTGCGATCCGGCGGACCTGCTGCGCCAGGTGGCGGCCCTCTACCAGCCCAACCACCCCGACATCCGGTGGGAGCTCCGCCTGCCCGAAGAGCCCCTATCCGCGCTCTGGGACGGCGACATGGTGAAGCGGGCCCTCATCAACTTCGTGGACAACGCGGTATCGGCGGTCGCCGCCGGGGCAGGCCAGGGCGCCATCGCGCTCACGCTCTCGGTGGAGGGCCCGGACCTGCGCTACGACATTTCCGATGACGGCGCCGGCGTGCCCGAGGCCGACCGCGAGCGGCTTTTCGAGCCCTACTTCTCGACCAAGCGCAAGGGCACGGGCCTCGGGCTCGCCATCGTGCGCCGCATCGCCCAGGATCATGGCGGCGACGCCCGCTACGAGCCCAAGGAGCCCGGCAGCCGCTTCAGCCTGCTGCTGCCCCGGAAGGCGCACGCTCGGTCCTAGATCCGAAGCGGGGTGAGGGCCTACCCGGTCCTGTATCCATGGAGGGTCGCTGCTCGTCTCAAGGGGTGAAAGGAGGACACCATGTCCCAATCCACATCCCATATGACCGAGGCGGTCACCGAATTGGTGGCCATCGGGGCGGCCATCGCCGCGAATTGTGAGCCCTGCTTCAGGCATCACTTCGATTCGGCCCGCGAGCTGGGCGTTTCCAAGGAAGACATGAGGGCGGCGGTCAAGATGGCTCTGGCCGTCAAAGCCACACCCCACCGGAAAATGGTGGAGTCGGCAGAGCGTTACCTGGCCGCGGGCGGACCGGAGACTGCAGGTGCCGTCGAGGCCTGCTTACCCGGTGGCACCTGCTGCTGAGTCCTGGAAGTCCAGATGCCGGGGAAGGTTGCCCATCCTAAAAAAGGGTCGCAAACTTCCTCGGCCCGTCAAACTGAAAGGACCCTGAGTGAGGATGGTCATGGCCATCGAACCCACCTCCTTTGAATGTCTGGAAGCGGC
Source organism: Geothrix limicola (assembly GCF_030268085.1). Lineage (GTDB taxonomy): Bacteria > Acidobacteriota > Holophagae > Holophagales > Holophagaceae > Geothrix > Geothrix limicola. The sequence goes on along the minus strand of NZ_BSDE01000002.1, from coordinate 20,976 downwards.
CACCAGGCCGAAGGTTCTTCGTTACCTCAGCCGCTTCGTGGGGCCGACCGAGGCCGAGGATCTCGCCCAGGAAGTCTTTCTCAAGGTCCACCAAGGGCTGAGTCGCTTTCGCGGAGAGGCCAAGCTGTCCACCTGGGTCTTCCAGGTGGCCACCCATGCGGCCTTGGATCGATTGAAGAGCCCCTCTTACCGGGCCTCTCGGGCTCTCCTGCCTGAGGCCATGCTGGAAGGTGCCGATATTCATGCGGGTCCGGACCATGGCCAGGAACCCATGAAAGCGGAAATGTGCCACTGCATCCGCGACCTCGTGGATGACCTGCCCCTGAATGACCGTACGATCATCTACTTGAGTGAACTGAAGGAACTGCGGATCGGCGCGGTGGCAGAGATCCTCGGCATCAGCGCCGGTTCCGCCAAGATCCGCCTCCATCGCGCTCGCCGAAGGTTGCGGGCCCAGATGGAGCAAGACTGCCGGATCCTTCTGGATGAGCAGGCAGAACTCCAGTGCGATCGCAAGGAAGCGCCCTGACCAGGCTTCGTCCTACAGCCTGATTTTCCTCCGCCGCCGCAGCCAGATCCCCACGGGTCCGAGCACGAGCCAGGCCAGCAGCACGAGCTTGTAGAGGGGGATCACGCGGGCTCCAGCGGACGACGGCCTGCACCAGCCTCTCATGGCGGCGCGTATGCTGGGCGGATGAAGACGCCCCCGCCCAACCCCGCGCCCCCGGCCCTCATCGCCGGGTGCGGCTACCTGGGCACCCGATTGGCCCGGCGGATGGCGGCCGAGGGTCCCGTGCTGGCGCTGACGCGCAGCCCGGCCTCGGCGGAGGGGCTGCGGCGCCTGGGTCTGCGGGCTCTCGCAGAGGACTTCGACCAGCCGGCTGCGAACCTGGATCTTCCGGGGGATCCGGGTGCCGTGCTGTACGCGGCGCCGCCCTCGGGAGCGGGTCCCGAAGATCTGCGCCTGGCGCGCTTCCTGGAGTCATTGGGCCCAGCGCGTCCCCAGGTGCTGCTCTACGTGAGCACCACGGGTGTCTACGGCGACGCCGGCGGTCGCGAGGTGGATGAGGAGAGTCCCCTCGCCCCGCGGGAGGACCGGTCGCGCCAGCGGCTGGACGCCGAAAGGCGCGCGACCGCCTGGTGCGACGAGCGGAAGGTGCGCTGCGTGATCTTCCGTGTGCCGGCCATCTACGGGCCCCACCGCCTGCCCCTGGAGCGCCTGCAGCGGCGCGAACCGGTGCTGCGCGAGGAGGATTCGGGCCCGGGCAACCGGATCCACGTCGACGATCTGGCCGGCGCCTGCCTGGCGGCCCTGCGGGGGACCGCTTCCGGCGCGTTCAACCTGACGGATGGCTGCGCGATGAGCATGGCGGCCTTCAGCTGCCGCGTGGCCGACCTGGCGGGCCTGCCCCGGCCCCCGCGGGTGTCCTGGGCCGAGGCGCAGACTATCCTGAGCCCGGGGCTCCTCGCCTTCCTGCGGGAATCCCGGCGCGTGACGAGCCGCCGCGCGCAGGCGCTGGGCTGGACGCCCGTCTACAGGAATCCCGACGACGGCATCCGGGCCAGCCTGCTGGAGATGGGCTGGGCGGCCGCGGAAGGTGCTAGTAGCGCAGGACGCTGAAGACCGGCAGGCCTTCGACCTTTTCCCGGCCGGGCAGGGAGGTCAGTTCGATGAAGACCGTGAGGGCCAGCGGCTGGGCGCCGGTGCGCTGCACGAGGCGCTGGGCGGCGGCGGCGGTGCCGCCGGTGGCCATGACGTCATCCACAATGAGCACGCGGTCGCCGGCCTTGAAGGCGTCCGTGTGGATCTCCAGGGCATCACTGCCGTACTCCAGGCCGTAGCTCTCGTTGAAGGTGGCCATGGGCAGCTTGCCGGGCTTGCGCGCGGGCACGAAGCCCACGCCCAGCTTCTGGGCCAGGGCGCTGCCGAAGATGAAGCCCCGGGATTCGAGCCCGAGCACGTGGGTGGGCTGGAGGGCGAGCACCGGCTGCGCCATGGCTTCCACGGCCTCGGCGTTGGCCAGCAGGGGGGTGATGTCGCGGAAGAGGATGCCCTCTTTCGGGAAGTCCGGCACATCGCGGACGAAGGAGTTGAAGGGGGTGGTGGGTGACATGGCTACCTGTGGATCTCGAAAGGAAGGGGTAGCGAGGATCGCATATCCAGGCCGTTCCAGTCCAGTCGCTGGACGGCGGCGAAGGCGGGGCCCCGGGCCAGCTGGGCGCGGAAGGCGGCCAGCGCGGCTTCGGAGCCCTCGGCCTGCCCGCTGACGGATCCGTCGGGCTCGTTCTTCACCCAGCCCGCCAGATCCAGGGCCTGGGCCGCCTGGACCGCGAAGCGGCGGTAGCCGACGCCCTGCACGGCGCCATGAACCTGGAAGGCCACTCGCATGGAGCTATCCGTTGAAGGTCGCGTTGAAGTCCGCCTGCCGGGCCAGGGTCTCGGGGCAGCCCAGGTCGAGGCGCAGGGGCGTCACGCTGGCAAATCCGTGGAAGACCGCCTCGGCATCGGTGCCCGGGGCCTTGGCGTAGGTGGGGCCGGCGTCGCCGCCGATCCAGAAATAGGGCGTGTTGCGGGGATCGAGGCGGCGCTCCACCAGGTCGTGGTAGGCGCGGCTGTCCTGGCTCGTGAGGTGGAAGCCTTTGGGTTCCTCTTTCGGCAGGTTCACGTTCCAGATGCGGTTGCCGGGCAGTTCCATGCCCTCCCAGCGCTCGAGGAAGCGGGCGATCCAGGGTTCGGCCGCTTCCAGCGAACCCGAGGGGTGGATGGAAAAGGCCGCCGCCAGGGCGCCCTGGAGCCGCCCCTCGAAGGCCGCGCCCACGGTGCCCGAGTAGAACACGTCCTCGCCCAGGTTGAAACCGTGGTTCACGCCCGACAGCACCCAGTCGGGCTGGCGTCCCAGCGCCTCGCACACGCCCAGAAGCACGCAGTCCACGGGGGTTCCGTCGCAGGCGAAACGGTCGGGGCCCACTTCGTTCAGGCGCAGGATGTTGTGCAGGCTCATGGCCGAAGAGATGGCCGAGCGGTTGCGGTCCGGCGCCACCGTGACCACGCGGCCGAACCGGGAGGCCACCTTGGCCAGGGTGGCGAGGCCGGGGGCCCACAGGCCATCGTCGTTGGTGAGAAGAATCAGGCGTTCGGGCATGGCACCAGTCTACCCGCTGGGTCGCGCCCCCATTCGCTGTCAGGATGGAATTCTCCCAGCCGCCCCATGGAAACCCAGGCCCCGACCCCTTCCGCCGTCACGAACCCATCTGGGGTGGACGGGATTCTGCCGGACCGGGCCGCCCTCCTCGCGCGCCTCCGTGAAAGGATGGTCGCCTTCGCGGCATCCCGTTTAGCAGGCGCCCATGCGGAGGACCTGGCGCAGGAGGTGCTGGTGCTCATCCATGAAAAGTACGGGCATCTCGACCGGATCGAGGATCTGCTGCCCCTGTCCTTCCAGATCCTGCGCTTCAAGCTGGCCGCCCACCGCCGCAAGGCCGCGCGACGCGGCGAATTCGACGCGGTGGACGTGGACGCCTTCCCGCCCGCCTCGGAGGATCCCGATCCGGCCGCCGTGCTGGAGCGGAAGGAACTGCTCGCGAAACTCATGGGCGGCATTTCGCGCATGGGCGAGCGCTGCCGCGACCTGTTCCGCCTCAAGCTGCAGGGACGCAGCTTCCCGGAAATCCAGGCCCTGCTGGGCGCGGCCAGCCTCAATACCGTCTACACCTGGGACCACCGCTGCCGGAAGCAGCTGCTGGAATCCCTCGGGGGCCATTGGGCCGGACCTTCCGAAAGGGGGACGCCATGAAGCCGGTCGACATGAAGCCGATTGACACCGAAAAGCTGCTGGGTGGCTACGCGACGGGCACCCTCACCGAATCTGAACGCCAGATTCTCTTCGCGGCGGCCCTGGAGCGTCAGGAGATCTTCGATGCGCTGGCCGACGAGGAGGTCCTGCGCGACCTGCTGGCGGATCCGGAAGCCAAGGCCCAGCTGCTCGCGGCCCTCGCGCCGCCGCAGCCGAAGGTCCGTCCCCTCTGGCGTAGGTGGGAGGTGCTCGGCACCGCGGCCAGCCTCCTGGTGGCGGCTACGGCAGGCCTGGTCTACCTTCGCAGCCCCGGCACCGCGCCGCCGCCCCTGCATCCGGAAACCGAGAAGGCATCCCCGGCGAAGGCCCCCGAAGCGCCCGCCGCTCCGGCCCCCGACGCCGCCGCGCGGAAGCGAAGTTCCGAAGCGAAGACGAAGCAAGCGGAGCCGGCGGCCGAGGCGGCAGGGAGGATGATGTCGGCCCCCGCGGTGGCGGCTCCACCCCCGCCACCCGTGGCAGTGCCAGCCGCAATTTCGGCTCAGCAAGGCTCGGCCTCCGCGAGCGCCGCGGATCAGGTGGCGAAGAAGGCCGAGGCTTCCAGATCCTCGGCGGTGGTGGAGGTGTTGACGAACCAGGCTGCGTACGAAAGACGGGCCGTGCCGGAAGCCGTGCCCCGTGGCGTTCCGGGCGGCGTTCCGGGCGGAGTGGTGGGCGGCGTGGTCGGTGGTGTTGTGGGCGGCACTGCCAAATCGCCTTCTCCTGCGGAGACCGCGAAGGCGAAGGCGGTGCGCTTCAGTCCGGATGCGGCGCCGGAGACCCCGACCTGGACGGTGGTGGCCCAGGCGGATGGAAGCCTCCGTGTGACGGTGAAGGCCCAGCGCGGGCACCAGGTGGCGCTCCTGCGGCGCGGGGCCTCGGGGGTGGAAGCGCTGGCTCTGCGCGCGACCGAAGGCGATGCGAGCAGCCAGTCCTGGCGCGCCGACGTGCGCCCCAGCGCCGGGGAAGTCCTCGATCTCTACGTGCTGGCCCATCCCGTGGCCAACGTGATCGCCCTTCCGGAAACGGGCGCAGTGGACGGCTTCCGGGCCCGCATCCATCCGGCGGAGAAAAAAACACCGGCGCACTGAAAGGGACCGGATTCCCGCGGCATTCCCTCCTGAACCGCGCCATGCCGGCGCGGGCCATCCGGGAGGAACCCATGTCGATGCGCCGGTCCACCACCACCTTGTTCGCCTGCGCGGCCGGGCTCGTCCTGGCCACCCAGGGGGATGCCCAGACCCATGTCCGCGCCAGGACCGCGGCGTTCCGGATGGATGGCTGCCAGGGCATCGAGTCCGCCGACGCCACGCGATCTCCCTACTTCTTCGTGAAGGGCGGGGACAGCGCCGTGGATCAGCTGCCGCTGAAGGCCACCTCGGCCAAGGTGGCCATCGCGGGCGTCATCGCCGACGTGAAGGTCACGCAGGTCTACCGCAACACGGGCACGAAGGCCCTGGAGGCGGTCTACGTGTTTCCGGGTTCCACCCGCTCCGCGGTCTACGGCATGACCATGCGCATCGGCGAGCGCGTGCTGAAGGCCCAGATCAAGGAGCGCGGCCAGGCCCGCATCGAGTACGAGCAGGCCAAGCAGCAGGGGCGCAGCGCCTCGCTGCTGGAGCAGCACCGGCCCAACGTCTTCCAGATGAACGTGGCGAACATCCTGCCCGGCGACGAGATCCGCGTGGAGCTGTCGTACACCGAACTGCTGGTGCCCAGCGAGGGCACGTACAGCTTCGTCTATCCGACGGTGGTGGGTCCGCGCTACGCGGGGCAGGCGGGCACGGATTCAAGCACGGGCGAGGCCTGGGTGGCCAATCCCTACACGCACGCGGGCGAGAAGCCGTCGACCACGTTCGATCTGGAGGTGAAACTGTCCGCCGGCCTGCCCATCCAGCGCATGTCCTGCGACACGCATAAAACCTCCATCGCCTACGACAGCAAGGCGGACGCCACCCTTCGCCTGGATCCCGGCGAAGCCCAGGGTGGCAACCGCGACGTCATCGTGAAGTACCAGCTCGCGGGCGGTGCCGTGCAGTCGGGCCTGCTGTTGGATCAGGCCCAGGAAGAGAACACCTTCCTGCTCATGGCGCAGCCGCCCAAGCGCGTGACGCCCAAGGATCTGCCGCCCCGCGAATTCGTCTTCATCATGGACGTGAGCGGCAGCCAGATGGGCTTTCCCATCGAAGTCTCCAAGGTGCTCATGCAGGAGATGATCCAGGGCCTGCGTCCCCAGGACCTCTTCAACGTCATGGTCTTCGAAGGCAGCTCGGCGCTCTGGTCGCCGGCCTCGCAGCACGCCACGCCCGAGAACGCGCAGGCGGCCCTGGCCTTCGTGCGCGCGCAGAACGGCGGCGGCGGCACGGAGCTGGGCAGCGCCATGCGGCGCGCGCTCGGACTGCCGCGCCTGCCCGGGATCTCGCGCACCTTCGTCGTCTCCACGGACGGCTACATCAGCGCCGACGGCCAGGTCTTCGACATCATCCGCAAGAACCTCGGATCGGCGAACCTCTTCACCTTCGGCATCGGATCTTCCGTGAACCGCCACCTCATCGAAGGCATGGCCCACGCGGGGCAGGGCGAGGCCTTCGTCATCACGCGCCCCGAGCAGGCGGCGGCCGAGGCCGAAAAGTTCCGCGCCTACGTGTCCTCGCCCGTGCTCACGAACCTGAAGCTCACGACGAACGGATTCCACATCCAGGATCTGGAACCCATGCAGCTGTCCGACGTGCTGGCGGATCGCCCCGTCATCTGCCTCGGCAAGTGGAGCGGCGAGGCGAAGGGCACGGTCACGTTGTCCGGCGTCAGCGGGGCGGGGCCCTGGAGCCAGACCTTTGAGGTGGGCCAGGTGAAGGATCGCCATCACGGCTCGCTGCGCCAGCTTTGGGCCCGCCAGCGCATCCAGATGCTCTCGGACTACGATCAGTTCGGCCAGAACGCGGACCGCAAGGCCGAGGTCACGCGGCTGGGCCTTTCCTACCACCTGCTCACGGCCTACACGTCCTTCGTGGCCATCGATTCCCAGGTGCGGAACACGGGCGGATCGACCACGGTGACCCAGCCCCTGCCCATGCCCGAAGGCGTGCCGGACACGGCGGTGGGCGGCCTTTCCGGGAACCAGCCGGGCGGCCTGGTCGGTGGGGTGGTCGGCCATGTGGTGGGTGGCGTGATGTCTTCGCCCGCGGCCCCGGCCCCCATGATGAAACGGTCCTCGTACGGTTCGGCGGTGACCGAGGTGGTGGCGCAGGATGCGGTGCTGCGCGCAGAGAAAGCCAAAGTGGCCCACACCCTGCGGATCCTGGCCTTCTCGGGCCTCACGGGGAGCTCGGATCCCGCGGCCCTGCGACGGGAGATCGACGCGCGCCTGATGGATCCGGCCCTGGCTTCGGCGCTCGCACACCTGCCTTCGGGCACCACGCTCACGCTGAAGGTTGATGGCTCCGGTCGGGTCGTGTCGGCGACCTTCGACGCTACCTTTGCCGGTTCCACCCGGGCCACGGCTTTGATGAAGCTATGGCGCCTGCGGAGCTGGACCGGAGGCCTGGCCGGACAGCTCGAGATCACCCTCGGTTGAAGGATCGGCCCCGAATCTGCCTCGGGGACGCGCCTCCTCCATTCCGGGGGAGGCGCGCTGGCGCCGGGCCGGGATCGAGCTATCTTCGTACCCATGAAGGAACTCCTGGGAGTGGCCTTGATGCTCACGAGTGGGGGCTTCGAACCGGGATCCACGCCACCGCCCGTGGAGGATGCGGTCTTCATCGTTGCGCGCGCCCGCATGGTGCGCGATCAGATCGTCGCGCGCGGCCTCACGGATCCGCGCGTGCTGTCGGTCATGGGCCGGGTGCCTCGGCAGGAATTCGTCCCCAAGAACCAGCGGTATGCCTCCTACGAGGACGGGCCGCTGCCCATCGGCCACGGGCAGACCATCTCCCAGCCCTACATCGTGGCCTTCATGACGGCGGCGTTGGACCCCCAGCCCAAGGACCGGGTCCTGGAGATCGGCACGGGCTCGGGCTATCAGGCGGCGGTGATCTCGGAACTGGTGGCGGCCGTCTACAGCATCGAGATCGTGGAACCCCTGGCCCGTCGCGCCGAGGCGGACCTCAAGCGCCTGGGCTACGACAAGGTGAAGGTGCGCGCCGGGGACGGCTACCGAGGCTGGCCCGAGGCGGCGCCCTTCGACGCCATCATCGTCACCTGCGCTCCGGAAAAGGTGCCGAAGGCCCTGGTGGATCAGTTGAAGGTGGGAGGCCGGATGATCGTCCCCGTCGGGCCGCAGCATGGGGTCCAGGAACTCTACCTGCTGCGCAAGCTCGAAGGTGGCCTGCAGACCCAGGCCGTGCTTCCGGTGCGATTCGTTCCGATGGTCATGGCCCACTAGTGCGTGGTGCATAGGAATGCGGCCTCGATAAGGTGCGCGCAAGCCTGTGGCATGATGGGTTGATTCGATGGGCTTGGCGGCCGATTAGGCGCCAGGACAGTTTTTCCACGATGAGGTCCAGGCTCTTGAATCTCCCTTTCCTGCCAAGAATCAGGTCGCACCGGACGCGAAGATGAGGCCCAGCCATCTTTTCCTCGTCCTGGCGGGCCTTCTCGTGCAGGCACTGGCCTGGGCTCTGCTGCCTCGCCGAGGGCGGCCCACCTTCACGCTGGCGGCCTTGTCGCTGGATCTGACCTGGATCCTTTGGTACGCCATCGACGGCCGCAGCCTGAGCGTCTCCGGCGTGTGGGCGCTGTCGCCGGTGGCCACCTGGCTCACCTTCCATCTGATGCTGGGGCCGCTCCTGGGGGTGGAGGCTGTGGCGCGGCTGCTGCCGTTGCGGCACTGGATCCGGGCGGCGGGCCTGGGCTTGATCCTGGGGGGCTATGCCTGGGGATTGGGCGAGGCCTACGGGCCCCCGGTCGTCACTGAAGTCTCCCTCGCCTTTCCGGATCTGCCGCCGGCCTTCGACGGCTACCGCATCGTGCTCGTCGGCGACATCCACGCGGGGCCCTACGCCGGCACGCGGACGGTGGGACGCTGGGCGCGCGCCATCGCCAAGCTGCCCGCGGACCTCGTGGTGGGGGCGGGCGATTTCGTGGCCCGCATTCCCGAGGAAGCTGAACGCACCGGCGAAGCCTTTCAGGCCCTTCATCCTGCCGATGGCCTGGTGGGCGTGCTCGGCAATCACGATCAGTACTCGCACACGGACGAAGTGGCGAGCCGGCTCCGCAAGCACGGCTGGGTGCTGCTGCTGGACCAGAAGCGGGTGATCGAGCGGCAGGGCCAGCGGCTGGTGCTGCTGGGTTCCCGTCATCCGGCCGAAGACGAAGAAGGGTTCCGGCCGGATTGGGAAGGGAAGCCCTGGCCATCCGGCTTCCGGATCGGGCTCTGCCATGGCCCCGAGCAGTGGCACCTGCTGCGGGAAGAAGGCGCGCGCCTGACCCTGGCCGCCCATACCCACGGGGGGCAGGTGGACCTCAGCCCCTTCTACAACGCGGCCAAGGAGCGCTCGCCCTATGTCGAGGGTCTGTACTCGGAGGGGCAGGATCGCCTGTTCGTCACGCGGGGGCTCGGGTGCACCACCCTGCCGTTCCGTTTCCGGTGCCGTCCCGAAATTGTCCGGATCACCCTGCACCGGGATCATTGAACGCCGCCGCTCCTTGAACGGTCTACTCCTTTTGATCTAGTGCATGGAGGCAATGGTCATAAGGGGGGGCCTTGGTTTTATCCGCGCTTATGGTCTTTGAAAATCGGCGGCCTTTCCAAGTGCCTGCAAAATCTGAATGTTCGCCTTGTCTATGAGTGTTGTCGCAAGTGATTTAGCAGGAATTTTCCACCTGGCCGGCATGAAGTGCTTATACTTTGGGGTCCAGACCAAAATGGGTTCCATAGACAGGAAGTCGACCATGGACGCACACGCAAAATCAGCTGCCGAACCTATGTCTCCATATGTTGTGAGTCCCATTCTCCGACAAGCCGGAAAGCAGCTGCTGGACGGCGTCCTGGCCGCCTGCGCCTGGCTGATCGTGGAAGGCCTGTGGACGGGCACGGGATGGTATCTGAAACAGACCGCCATCTGGGTGCTGATCTCCTTGTCCGTGGGCGGACTCTTCCAGCTGACCAGGCACGTCTACAGCCTGACCGATGTCCGGGATACGATGCGCCTGGCCATGGCGACGCTGACGCTGGCCAGTCTGGCCGTGGTCCTGAAGGTCATGACGGGTCCGCTCGGGCTCTTTCCCCCCATCTCGAACGTCGCCTTCGGTGCGAGCATCCTCACCGGCGGTTTCTGGGGCACACTCCGGGTTGGATGCCGGTGGTGGCGTGAGACCCGCGCGCGGAAGTCAGCCAATGGGAAGGTGGACCAGCGGAAGTTCCGGACTCTGATCGTGGGCGCCGGCCAAGCCGGGGCCTTGGTCCTGCAGGAGCTCCGCCGCCACACGGAACTGGGCTTCCACGTCATCGGGTTCATCGATGACAACACTTCCATCTATGGCGAGCGGGTGCACGGAATCCCCGTGCTGGGCGGCACGGCGCGCCTGGAGGAGATCGTCCGCAAGCACAAGGTGACCCACGCCATCCTCGCCATTCCGAGCGCCCCCGGACAAGCGGTCCGCAAGCTGAACAGCCGCCTCCAATCCATGCGGGTCCAGATCAAGACGGTGCCTGGCCTCTACAACCTGCTCGGAACCCAGGTGTGGAAACCCGTCATCCGCGACGTCTCCATCGAGGACGTGCTGCGGCGCGATGCGGTGCATCTGGATCACTCGGCCCTGCTCGAAGCCATCGAAGGCTCGGTGGTGCTCATCACCGGCGCCGGAGGTTCCATCGGCAGCGAACTGGCCCGCCAGATCGCCACCTTCAAGCCCAAGCACCTCGTGCTGCTCGGCCGGGGTGAGAACAGCCTTTGGATGATCCAGCGCGAACTGCACCGGCTCTTCCCGGACCAGGCCTACTCCCTGGAGCTCATGGATATCCGGAAGCGGAACGGCCTCCGGGAGATCTTCCAGATCTACCGCCCGGACATCGTCATGCACGCGGCGGCCCACAAGCATGTGCCCTTTCTCGAAACGCATCCGGCCGAGGCCGTGCTCAACAACATCTTCGGCACCATGAACGTCGTGGAGGCGGCCCTCGAATGTGGCACGCGCACGCTCGTCAGCATCTCTACGGACAAGGCCGTGAATCCGACGAATGTTCTGGGGGCCTCCAAGCGCATCGCCGAATGCATCGTGCTGGAGGCGTCCAAGAAGGCCGCGGCAGGGACGAGCTTCGTCAGTGTCCGCTTTGGCAACGTGCTCGGCAGCCGCGGCAGCGTCGTCCCCATCTTCATGGAGCAGATCGAGCAGGGCGGTCCCATCACGGTGACCCACCCTGAGATGACACGCTACTTCATGACGATCCCCGAGGCGAGCCAGCTGGTCCTCCAGGCTGGCGTTCTCGGCGAGACAGGCAAGGTCTATGTGTTGGACATGGGCGAGCCGGTGAAGATCGCTGATCTCGCTGCGGACATGGTGCGGCTGTCGGGGCTCACGCCCGGACGGGACATCGAGATCCAGTTCACGGGACTCCGGCCCGGCGAGAAGCTGCACGAGGAACTCTTCCTCGATCAGGAACGCTCCACGACCACGCTGCATTCCAAGGTCTACGAGACCAATCCCCATGGCATCGACGCCGACAAGCTGGCGGTAGGCCTCGAGGGTTTCCGGAAGGCCATCGCACTTCCGTTCAAGCAGAGGCAGCCCGAAATTGTCCGCCTGCTCCAGGCGATGGTGCCGACGTACACGCCCTCCATACTGGGCGTGGGCCGCTACGGAGGCCACGCCTGGAACCGCCGGAAGCCCAACAGCCCCTTGGCGCCGCAGGAGGCCTGTCGGCGGAAGAACCCGCCCAGCAAGGATGCGACCGCGCCCTGGCTGGTGCTGAACAAATCCAGAGTTCAGACCGACGAAGAACCCGCGGACCGACTCCCTTTCTCCCTCGAGCCTTGGGCGCCCATCGATGAACTTGATGCCTGAGGCTGGAGGCTTGATGCGGAGCCGGACACCCGGGGGGCACCCTGGGCTGGTTTGGAATCTGCGGGGATTCCGCTGGAGGCTTGTGGTCGGGCTGTGCCTGCTGGTGCTCGGTCTCGCCTGCGGCAACAAGGCGCAGGATGGGCAGGCGGCGGTCCAACCGACTCCGACACCAACCCCCACACCGACACCGACACCGACTCCTACGCCAACCCCGACCCCCACTCCAACGCCGACTCCCACGCCGACTCCCACACCTGGCACGACCCTTCACGAGTTCGTCGTGGCTCCCAATGGGACGGCCTCTAATCCTGGAACCCTGGCGGCCCCGACGACCCTGGAAGGCGCCCAGCTCCTGATCCGGAATGCGGCCCGGTCGGGCCCGGGCGTCCTGCGGGTCCTGTTGCGGGGGGGCGTTTATCAGCGAACCTCGGCAACGTTTTCGCTCGGCGCGACGGATTCGGGCTCCCAGGCCAACCCGGTGGAATACGTGGCCTATCCCAACGAGACGCCACGCCTCGTGGGGGGCGTTTCCCTCGATCCCAAGAACCTTCGCCTGGTGGATTCGACCGATCCGAACTGGGCCCGGCTGGATGCCACGGCCCAGTCCAAGATCTACGCAGCGGATCTCAGCAGCGTCCGTTCGTACCTGGGAAGCTTCAGCAGTCGGATCGATGGCAGCAGCGAGATCAATCACGCCATGGAAGTGTTCGCCAATGGCGTGCCGCTCTCGCTGGCTCAGTACCCAAAGGCCGTGGATCCCGAGTCGGTGAATCTCACGCCTCAGGCCACGCTGCGGGTCACGGGCAGCATCACGCCGGACGCGACTGGGGACTACGCCTACAAGGGCACCGATGCGTTGGGCCGCCCGTACTACCAGCTGGCCAAGGGCGGAGACCTCTGGTCCATCGCGGGTTCGGCCACCGGCGCGGATTGGTATCTATCCAACCGCCGCGACCTGGGAGGCACAGGCACATCGGCGTCCTGGGGGACATTTGAAAGCTTCGCGGGCCCCGTCGGCAGGTTCGACCCGACCTCGGGCCGCGCCCTCGGCTCGGCCTTCCTGAGCCGCGCGGATGGATCGAACGCCATGCCAGGTTTCATGCTCATCCAGGGGACGAACGGCAGCACACAGATCCAGGTCTCCAATTCCCGCATGGGCCGCTGGCGGGCCAGTGAGGCGATGTACTACGGTACGGGCTACTACGCATGGTCTGCCAGCCACTGCGCGCTGAGTTCGCTGGACTCGGCCTCCGGAACCATCCACCTGGCCTCGACGCCCACCTACGGCTTGAGGGGAGGCCAGCCCTTCTACGTCTACAACCTGCTCGAAGAACTCACCGATCCGGGGGACTATTTCATCGACCGGGTCAACGCCCGCCTGTACCTTCGCCCCGTGGGAGACGCGGTGCCTGGCGAAATCCTGCTTTCTACGCTGCAGGCGCCCATCGTCACCATGCGAAGCGTCGCTTACGTCAGTTGGAAGGGCATCGTTTTCGAATCGGCCCAGAACAACCTGGTGGACGCCCAGGCCTGCACCAACGTGACCTTCGCCAACTGCCTCTTCCGCAACGCCGGAGGCTGGGGGCTCCTCCTCAGCGGGGCATCCAATCTCGTCGAGGCCTGCGAACTCACACAACTCGGAAAAGGCGGCGTCTGGGTCTGCGGCGGTGACCGGCACACGCTCACGTCCAGCGGCACGGTGATCGAAAACAGTCGGATCCACCACTACGGCCGCCTCTTCTGGAGCTACCAGCCCGGAATCAACATCGATTCCATCACCAAGCCCAGCTACAGCGATGATTGTTCCGGCATCACGGTCCAGCACAACGAAATCCACCACGCGCCCCACCAGGCCATGCTCTTCCAGGGGAACAACCACACGATCCGCTACAACCACATCCATCACGTGTGCCAATGGGTGAACGATGCCGGGGCCCTCTATTCCCAGCGGGACTGGGGCAGCCAGGGCAACCTCGTCCAGTACAACCTGATCCGGCACAGCGGCGGTCCCTTTGGCGTCTACGTCCTGGGGATCTACCTGGATTCGGGAGGCAGCGGCGTCACCATCGAAGGCAACATCCTCTACAAGTCCGGCGCGGCCCTGGCCCTTCAGCACAATGGGGGCCGTGACGTGAAGATCCGGTACAACGTGATGTCTGGATACTGGTTCGGGGCAGTCACCGTGAACTACGGAACGACCATGGTGAACAACGTCGCCGGCAGTAGCCTCAACCTGCTGGAGAAGCTGAACCACTTCAACTACCAGGCTGCACCCTGGTCCACGGCCTATCCCACCGTCGCGGCCATCCCGAACGATTGGACTCTAATCCAGGGAAGCCATTGGCTCGAACCCGAGAATTGCATTTTTTACGGGAACCTGTTCCAGGGCAGCAGCGCCGACGCCATCCGCCAGGAGAATGTCTTTCCGGGCCTGGCCCCGCCCCTGACCTGGTTCACCCAGGTGTCGAATAACCTGAGTCAGGTGGATCCCCTCTTCATGGATCCGGTGAATCTGGACTTCAGGCTCAAACCCGAAAGCCCCATGTACAGCATCCCCGGCTTCCCGGGCATCGACGCATCCAAGATCGGCGTCCAGCCCTGAACCACGCTAAACGGGCACCAGGCCTGCCCTCAACCCTCCAGTCCATCCCTTGACGGAATCACCTTCTCAGGGGTTGGGTTGGGAAGAGCGGCGATGCTTCAGGAAATGGAAGACCGAGAGATCGATGGACGGCTGGATGACCGCCAGCCAGATGGCGCCGTAGCCGAAGCAAAGGGCGATCTTGATCCAGTTCGGATAGGCCGGAATGAGGCTCCGGAGCAGCCATACGGGAAGGATGGCCAGTGAGATGCACGAGCAGAAGGTGATGTAGAAGGTGGTCCGGAAGGCCCGCTTGCTGACGCCCAGGAGTTTTTCGCAGTTGGCCAGGTCCTTGTCGCGGCTGACCTCGAAATAGGCCAGGTAGCCCGCCAGCAGCGAGCTGTGGGTGCTGACCGGAGCGCTGCGAAACAGGGCTTCGAAGCGGCTGGGTTCGATGGCTTGCGCGAACTTGACGGCGGTTCCCCCGCTGTCGCCGCGGACCACGGTCCCCTCGGCGACGATGCGTTTGATGCCGCCTCCATCGGGGACCGGAATGGCGACTTTGCACTGGCTGCCCACCGGCAGGGGCGAGGTGGATCCGAGCAGGATGCCCCCCATCCCGATATTGATGACCATGGCGTAGGCGGCCACGCGCCCGGCGGAGACCACCCTGACCTTCTGGCTGAAGGGCAGGCGTTCGTAGGCTCGCTGATCGGCAGATGAGGTCATCGTCGAATCTCTCAACAGGATGATAGGCCCCTAGTGGACATTCGCAAGGAATGGGAGAAAACTGGCAGACCACCAATAAAGACTTATGCTTTTCGAGCCGAAAAGCAACCTCGTCGCACCCAGGAGCTCCCATGCACGCTGGGAGTATTCAAGTCCGCTTATTGGGCATCCTGATCATCGGGGTGGTGTGTTCGATGATCGCCTGCAGCGGTGGCGGCGGAAGCAGTGCCGCGGCGCCCGCTGCGCCTGTGCCGGGCACGCCTCCGGCTGCGGTGGGCCTGGTGGTCAGTCCCACGGTGACGGACATCAAGGCTGGCGACACGCTTGCGCTTACGGCCACGGTGTCGGGCACCACCGATACCTCCGTAACCTGGAGCGTCGACGGTGTGCCCAATGGAAACGCCAACGTGGGCACCATCTCGGGCAGCGGGACCAGCGCCGTCTACACGGCCCCGGATTCCGCAGGCAGCCACGTCCTGACGGCCACGAGCCAGGCTGATGCCTCCAAGAAAGCCTCGTCAAGTGTGACCGTCCATCCCATCACACCGGCGGTGAGCGTGACCTTGAGTCCCGGTGCGACGACGCTCACGGCCGGTGCGAGCCAATCCTTCTCCGCCGTGGTGTCGAATGCCGCGGATACGACGGTCAAGTGGACCGTCGATGGCGTCGTGAACGGCAATGGCACCGTGGGAACGGTGACCGGGAGTGGAAACACCGTGCTCTACACGGCACCCGCCGTGGCGGGCAGCCATACCCTGGTGGCCACCAGCATTGCGGACAGTTCGAAGAAAGCCGCCTCGACGATCTCGGTCCAGGCCCTCCCCCTCGTCGTCTCCGTGACGATGAACCCGACCTCCGTCACCCTGAATGCCGGGGGCTCCAGCTCCTTCACGGCCGCGGTGTCCGGGACCACCAACACAGCCATCCTGTGGAGCGTGGACGGCGTCCCCAGCGGCAATGCCAGCACGGGGACCGTGGCGGGGAGTGGTCTCACCATCACCTACACGGCCCCCACCCTGGGGGGAAGTCACACCCTGACCGCGACGAGTGTGGCCGATGCGAGCAAATCGGCCTCTGCCATTGTCGTCGTGCAGGTGCCTCCCCCCGCCGAAACGGTGACCCTGAATCCGGTTTCCAGCAGCCTGGCGGCGGGTTCCAGCACCTCCTTCATGGTCACGGTATCCGGCGTTTCCAATACGGCCGTCACCTGGGCCGTGGATGGCATCGCGAATGGGAACAGCACGGTGGGTACCCTCACAGGGACCGGCAACACCATCACCTATACGGCCCCGGCGGCCGCAGGCAGCCATACCCTGGTGGCCACCAGCCAGGCCGATGCGACCAAGTCGGCCTCGGCCCTCATCACCGTCCAGGCGCCTCCAGCCGCGGTGGTGGTCAGCCTGAGCCCTGCCACGGGGACGATCGCCACCGGGGCCTCGCTGACCTGTGCAGCCACCGTGTCGGGGACGACCAACACGGGCCTGTCATGGGCCGTGGACGGCATCACGGATGGAAACGCAAGTGTCGGGACGCTCACGGGAACAGGAACCACACGGCTTTACACCGCACCGGGTACCGCGGGTACCCACAGCATCACGGCCACGAGCGCGCAGGATCCCAGCCAGTCGGCCACGGCGACGGTGACGGTGGTGGTTCCCATCGGCATCACTTCCGTGGCGGTGAGTCCGGCCAGTGCCTCCTTGAACACGGGCGCCCAGAACCAGTTCACGGCTTCCGTCTCCGGAACGGGAAGCTACAACACCTCTGTCACCTGGTCCGCACAGCGGGGCACCATCAGCGGTTCCGGTCTCTACACCGCCCCCGCCACCGGCGGAAGCGATGTCGTGACCGCGACGAGCGTGGCCGACGCCAGCAAGTCGTCGAGCGCGAGCATCACCGTGACGACCACGGCCACCATCAGCTCCGTGACGCTGAGCCCGGCGGCCATTTCCTTGACGACCGGAGCCCAGAACCAGTTCGTCGCCACGGTATCGGGCACGGGCAGCTACAGCTCGGCCGTGACCTGGACGGCCCAGCGGGGCAGCATCACGAGCACGGGCCTGTACACCGCGCCTGCCACGAGCGGGAGCGACGTGGTCACGGCGACGAGCGTGGCGAACACCAGCAAGTCCGCGAGTGCCAGCATCACGGTGGCATCCGCCTCGAGCATCACCTCGGTGACCTTGAGTCCGACAACGATCTCCCTGAATACAAGCGCGCAGAACCAGTTCATTGCGACTGTTGCGGGCACGGGGAGCTACAGCTCGGCGGTGACCTGGACGGCCCAGCGGGGCAGCATCACGAGCGCGGGCCTCTATACCGCGCCCGCCACGAGCGGAAGCGACGTCGTGACGGCGACGAGCGTGGGTGATTCCAGCAAGTCCGCCAGTTCGAGCATCACCGTCAACGTCGCCGCCAGCATCACCTCCGTGACCGTGAGCCCGACGAGTGCATCCCTGAACACGGGCACCCAGAAACAATTCACCGCCACGGTCGCGGGCACGGGAAGCTACAGTTCGGCGGTGACCTGGACGGCCCAGCGGGGCACGGTCACGAGTTCGGGTCTGTACACCGCCCCCGCCACGAGCGGCAGCGACGTGGTGACGGCGACGAGCACGGCCGACGCCAGCAAATCCGCGAGCTCAAGCATCTCCGTGGCCGTGAGCGCCAGCATCACCTCCGTGGCCGTGAGTCCGGCGACCCTGTCCTTGAACGTGGGGGCCCAGAACCAGTTCATCGCGACGGTTGCCGGCACGGGAAGCTACAGTTCGACGGTGACCTGGTCGGCCCAGCGGGGCACGATCACCAGCTCGGGCCTCTATACCGCGCCGGCAACAAGTGGCAGCGATGTCGTGACGGCGACGAGCACGGCGGACGCCACCAAATCCGGGGCTGCAAGCGTCACAGTGGCGGTCACGGGCGTCACCTCCGTGGCGGTGAGTCCGGCGACGCTCACCCTGCTCGCGGGCGCTCAGAACCAGTTCGTGTCCACCGTGACCGGGACGGGAAGCTACAGCTCCTCCGTGACCTGGACGGCGCAGCGGGGCACGATCACCAGCGGAGGTCTCTACACGGCGCCCGCCACGGGCGGCAGTGACGTGGTGACGGCGACGAGCGTGACGGATGCCAGCAAGTCCGCGAGCGCCACCATCACGGTCACCGCCGCGGCGAGCATCACCTCGGTGACTCTGAGCCCGACCTCCCTATCGCTGAACACCGGCGCCCAGAACCAGTTCGTGGTCACGGTTTCGGGAACAGGGAACTACAGTTCGGCGGTGACGTGGACGGCGCAACGAGGAACGATCACGAGCGGTGGCCTCTACACGGCGCCGGCGACGAGCGGCAGCGATGTGGTGACGGCGACGAGCGTGGCAGATACGAGTAAGTCCTCGAGCTCGACCCTCACGGTGACGGCGGCCACGAGCATTACCTCGGTGGCGGTGAGCCCGACCTCGCTGTCCCTGAACGCGAGCGCCCAGAACCAGTTCGTGGTCACGGTCTCCGGGACGGGGAGCTACAGCTCGGCGGTGACCTGGACGGCGCAGCGGGGAACGATCACGAGCGGTGGCCTCTACACGGCGCCGGCGACGAGCGGCAGCGACGTGGTGACGGCCACGAGCGTGGCCGATACGAGCAAGTCCGCGAGCTCGACCCTCACCATCTCCGCCACCAGCAGCATCACCTCGGTGACCGTGAGCCCGACGACGCTGTCCCTGACGGCGAGCGCCCAGAACCAGTTCACGGTGGCCGTTTCGGGTTCGGGGAGCTACAGCTCCTCCGTCACCTGGTCGGCGCAGCGGGGCAGCATCACGAGCGGGGGCCTCTACACGGCGCCTGCCAGCGGCGGCAGCGACGTGGTGACGGCCACCAGCACGACGGATAGCACTAAGAGCAGCTCCTGCACCGTGACCGTGCAGGCTGCCCCCGCGGGCATCTTTGTGGCGCCCAATGGCCTCTCGACCAATCCCGGCACCCTAGCCTCGCCCACGACCCTGGAAGGGGCTCGCACCCTCCTCCAGAACGCCAGCCGTGCCACGGCGGGCACCCTCAGCGTCTACCTGCGTGGCGGCATCTACCCACGGACCTCCAGCTTCACCCTGGGCTCGGCGGATTCCGGTTCCGCGGCCAACCCCATCCAGTACGTCGCCTACCCCAATGAAACGCCCCGGATCATCGGCGGCGTCTCGGTGAATCCGGCCTCCGCCCACCTGGTGGACGGCACGGACCCCAACTGGTCCCGCCTGGATCCCAGCGCCCGGAGCCAGATCTACGTGGTGGACCTCTCGGCCTACAGCGCGAGCCTGGGCACCTTGACCAGCCGCGCCGACGGTAGCGGGGGCGTGAACCAGTCCATGGAAGTCTTTGTGGATGGAAAGCCCCTCACCCTGGCCCGCTACCCCAAGGCCGTGGACGTGAACGCGGCGGTCACGGCGCCCCAGGCCAGCATCCACGTGAGCGGAACGCTCAGCCCCGACGTGACGGGCGACTATGCCTACAAGGGCCTGGACAGCCGCGGGCGGCCCTACTACCAGCTCGCAAAGAACGGCGACGTGTGGTCCATCGCGGCCTCGGCCACGGGACCGGACTGGCGGCTGTCCAACCGCAGGGACCTGGGCGGCACGGGAACGTCGGCCTCCTGGGGGACCTGGGATACCTTCGCAGCCCCTGCGGGCGCCTTCGTCGCGGGATCGGGAGCTTCGGGCACGGCCTTCCTGTCGCCGGCGGATGGATCGAATGCGATCCCGGGCTTCCTGCTGATCCGCAGCACCAATGGCTCCACCCAGATCACGGCGCCCGATCCCAACATGAGCCAGTGGCGGGCCTCGGAGGCCATGTATTTCGGACTGGGCTACTACAGCTGGTCCGGCAGCCACAGCGCGATCACGTCCTTCGATCCGACGACGGGCAGCATCGTGCTGGCCAATTCGGTGACCTATGGGCTTCGTGCGGGCCAGCCCTTCTTTATCTACAACCTGCTGGAGGAGCTGACGGCGCCCGGCGAATGCTTCATCGATCGGGTCAACGCGCGGCTCTACCTGCGGCCCGTGGGCGACGTGCCGCCGAGCGAGATCCTGCTGTCGACGCTGCAGGCGCCGGTGCTGCAGATGTCGGGCTGCCAGCAGATCACCTGGAATGGGATCAGCTTCGAGGCGGCCAAGGACCGGCTGGTCTACGCCTCGAGCTGCCAGAACGTGGCCTTCCGGAACTGCCAGTTCCGCAATGCGGGCGGCTACGCCATGCTCCTCAACGGCAGCTCGAACCTGGTGGAGGGCTGCGACTTCAGGCAGCTGGGCAAGGGCGGCATCTGGGCCTCGGGCGGCAACCGGACGACGCTGACGCCCAGCGGGACGCTGATCGAGAACAGTGAGTTCCAGTACTTCGGGCGGCTGTTCTGGACCTACCAGCCGGCCATCAACCTGGGGACCTTCAGCGACGCGTACAACAACGACTGCATGGGGTTCACGATCCAGCACAACGAGATCCACCATTCGCCCCACGCGGCGATCCTGTTCAGCGGCAATGGGAACACGATCAAGTACAACCACATCCATGACGCGACGCAGTGGACGAACGACGCAGGGGTGATCTACACGACGGGCCGGGAGTGGGGGACACAGGGGAACCTGATCCAGTTCAATCTGATCCGGAACTGCGGGAGCCCGCTGGGGGTCTACACGTCGGGGATCTACATCGACGGCGTGGGCAGTGGCGTGAAGATCGAGGGGAACATCCTCTACAAGGTGTCTCCGATGTTCGCGATCCAGCACAACGGGGGCCGGGACGTACAGACGCAGTACAACATTTTCTCAGGGCACTGGTATGGGGTGGATATCA
>NZ_BSDE01000001.1 GCF_030268085.1 Geothrix limicola | reverse complement strand
TCCATGGATCTGCGCAAGGAATCCGCCCAGGGCTTCAGCCTTCGCGGCGGCTACACCGACGCGCTGCCCTGGATCCAGGGCATGACCTGGAAGGCCGGCCTCAGCCTCGATGCCTACAAGGTGATGTCCGAATTCACGGGCACCCTGATCCCCCAGGACAACCAGGGGAATCCCTACGATGACGGCTCCGGCAAGGACTACTACGAAGGCTGGGCCATCTCGAAATCCAAGGTCAAGGTCGGGCTCGGCGCCTTCGTGGGCGTGGGCCTGCCCCTGAACGACGACCTGAGGATCGAATTCAACCTCCGCAGTGTCTCCACGGGCCACTACGACTACCACCCCTTCACCTACACCGGCGCCCCCGCGGTCCTGGAAGAGAAGTCGCGGCAGGCCGTCGTGTTCGAAATCGCCCTGGCCCTGAAGCTCTAGTCGCTGATCCCGAGAGGAGACGTTCCCATGCAGAACCGTTCCAGGTTCACCCCCATTCTCTTAGCCCTGGTCGCCTCGTCGCTGATGGCCCAGGAAACCACCGGCAGCGTCACGGGCCACGTGACCAGCAAGGCCGGCCAGCCGCTGCCCGGCGCCGTGGTGCGCATCAGCTCCCCCAGCCTGCTGGGCGAGCGCACCACCGTGGCCGACGCCAACGGCCAGTTCCGCATCCCCATCCTGCCCGGCGGCATGTACACGCTGACGGCCTCGTTCAAGGACTACGCCACCAGCAAGGGCAGCTTCCAGATCCTGGCGGGCCAGACCTCCAAGGCGGATGCGGTGCTCACGCCCGTGGGCGACATCCTGAAGGTGCAGCAGGCCACGGTCGAAGTGGTCTCGGCCACCACCCAGGTGGACAAGACGGAAACGGTCACCCAGACCAACATGGCCATCGAAGAGATCAACCAGCTCATGTCCAGCAACCTGGAGGCCGTGACCTACCTGGCCCCCGGCATCGCCAACCCGGGCGGCTCGCCCCGCATTCGCGGCGGCTCGGGCAACAGCACCAAGTGGCTGCTGAACGGTGCGATGGTCAATGACCAGGCCTGGGGCTACGACATGGGCGACACCACCATCCAGGACATGATCGAGTCCGTGGCGGTGATCCAGTCACCCCTCAACGCCCGCTACGGCAACACGGACAGCGGCCTCATCTCCATGGTCACGGTCAAGGGCACCAACACCTTCTCCGGCAGCATCCGCTCCAAGTACTACGCGGCCGGCATGGAGGGGACGCCGGTGAGCTACCCCAACCGTCTGGGGCAGACCGGCGGCGTGTACCCCAATGCCGATGACGCTTCGCGCACCTATGACGTGGTCTTCCGAGGCCCCATCTGGAAGGATCACCTCACCTTTGCCTTCGGCGGCACCTACTCTCCGAGCCACCCCACCTACACGCACCTGGACCGCCTCATCAGCGATCCCGCCCTGCCCACGGACAAGGCGGGCACCTACTTCAAGCTGCCCAACGGATCCGTGCTGCGTCGCGCCGACACCTATCAGCAGGGCGCTCTGGAGCCCACGACGTCCAAGGCCTCCTTCAATCAGTTCGTCCTCTTCTGGCAGCTCAATCCCAACCACCAGCTTGAGTGGAACTACACCCAGAACGATCAGCGCTCCACCTGGTACACCTACAGTCCCATCAGCACGGCCGGCGGCGGCGACGACGGCGTCACCACCCGCGTCTGGGATCTGGCCTACAAGGGCATCATCGGGGCCTCGGGCGTGCTTGAAGCCCGCTTCGGACGGACCTTCCGCTACTGGCCCCATCCCACCACCCCCGGCAATCCGCCCATCCGCCTGCTGTACGGGCAGTCCGTGTTTCCGAGGTCGAACGGAACCTACATCGCGAATTCGTTCTACGATCTCGCCAGCAACAACACGCGGAAGTGGACCAACGGTTCGAGCATCGACCAGGGCGACACCTTCTTCGACAACACCCTCGTCATCAACTACGAGCACGTGCTCACGGGCAGCGGCGGTTCCAGCCACATGATCGACATGGGCCTGGAGCAGCAGAAGTTCCAGTGGGACACCCGCAACCTGGGCAACCTGCCCCCCATGAGCTTCAACATTCCCGGTCAGCTGGCCACGAACTACACGCTGGCTGAAACCGGCGGCATCGATCCCGCCACCGTGAACGGCAAGTACATCGTCATGAACTGGCAGGCCACCTACGCGGACGCGGGCGGTGTCGGCTCCAGCCTCCTCTACGATCACGGCAAGCGCGTGCTGATCCCCAGCCTCCGCTGGTTCAAGGGCAATGAGAAGGGCACCTACTACCAGCCCACCAACAGCTTCTACATCAATGATCTGTGGACCCTCAACCAGAATCACAGCCTCATGGCTGGCCTGCGCAGCGACACCATGAAGGTGGAAGACAACACGGGCACCGTCCACTCCTACAGCGTGGTCACGCCCCGCTTCGAGTACAAGTGGGACGTCTTCGGCGACCAGAGCCGCGTGTTCAACGCCTCCTACGGCCAGTTCCACAACCGTGTGCCCGGCGGCCAGTTCCAGCAGTTCGTGGATCGCCGCCTGGCCCAGGACTACACGTATTACTGGACGGGCACGAACCCCAATGCGGCCACGCCAAACGCGCCGTACCTCGTAGACAAGAGCGCCATCCTGAATCCGGCCAATTACACCAAGCTGGCCAGCTACTCGGGCCCGGGCACCTTCATCCTCGATCCGAACTGGAAGGCGCCCATCGCCACCGAGTACACCGTGGGCCTGCGCCGCAGTTACACCAGTGGCATGTCCTGGCGCACCACCCTCGTCTACAAGACCTGGAAGAACCTCTACGACACCTTCCCCGAATACAACACCACCCGGCTGTACAGCCCGGCGGACCCGACCGTCTACAACGATGTCTACCGCCGGATCACCCGCAACGATCCGGATTCGGTGAAGACCTACAAGGGCTTCGAGCTGGAGTGGAACATCTCCTTCACTCAGAAACTGAAGTTCTCAGGCAACTACACCTACGGCCGCACGATGACGAACGCCGCCATCGTGAACGATTCCACGGGCTCCGGGGTGCTGAGTCCCGGCAACTTCCGCGACTACTACGACACGAGGTACCCGCGCGACGCCTTCAACCCCACCAAGCTTCAGGACCCCGAGCACAACGCCAAGGCCTGGTTCGTCTACGACCTCAGCCGCCCGAAAGTGAAGTCCAGCCTCAGCTTCCTGGTCACCTACATCAGCGGCACGCCGGACTGGCGCTCGACGACCATGGACATCGGCTACCCCAGCAGCTACTACGGCGCGAACCAACCCTCGGGCCTGGGCAACACGCTCACCCTGGTCCAGCCGGGTTTCACAATGGAGGAGAGCTTCACCACGTCGCTGAAGTACGACATCGAACTGGAGGTCAAGCGCGGTGCCAAGGTGTTCGCCTCCATCCAGATCAACAACCCCTTCAACACTCGCATGAACGGCTGGAACGGCATCGGCGCCTACGGCGACAACAACGAGGTCTACGGCAGCCCCCAGTACGTCACCCACGGATGGCGCGCGAGTTCGGACCTTTCGGATGCGGGAACGGGCAGCGCCCGCAATGGTGCGCGCTCCTTCACGATTGAAGCCGGCCTGCGGTTCTAAGACCTGGAGACATGACCATGAAAAAGATCCTCAGCAGTCTCGCCGCTGTGCTGGCCCTCGCCTCCGCCGCCTCGCTCCGGGCCCAGGAAAAGGACGGCATCGTTCTTTCCGCCGCCATCCTCACGCCCCACGGCGACGCCCTCGACCTCAACCGCCAGACCATGAAGGGCTACGGCTTCCAGGTGGGCTACCTCAGCCATCCCGAAGGCTACGGCGTCTCCTTCCTGACCTACTTCGGCCACCAGATCCTGCCGGGGAAGGAGACAACGGACGCCAGCACCTTCAACCTGGCCGCCAACCTGATCGGTGTTGATCTGAACTACAAGATCGACGGCACGCCCCTCAGCATCTACACGGGCCCCTCCATCCACCAGTGGCAGGTGGAGCGCCGCGGCGGCGATCCCGTCACCGCCAACCAGGGCGATCAGAACTGGAAGCTGGGCTGGCGCCTCGGCGTGAAATACGTCATCAACGAGGACTGGTCCGTGTCCACGGGTTTCACGCAGACCCAGTGGCGCAGCCGCGCCAACCTGGACTACACGCCGGGCCTGAACCCCAGCCGCCCGGCCTACTGGACCTTCCAGGCCAACTACCGTTTCTGATCCAGCCTTGGCAGTCAGGATCCGCGTGATGGCGCTCGTCGTCCGCGCGGATCCTGATCTCCGATTTTTTTCTTCAAGAGCCACATGATCCAGCTCGAGCATCACCGCGCCCCCGTCTTTCTCAGACCCGTTTCCCGCCGCCTCCTGCGCGACCTCGCGGTGGCCTGTCTGGCCCTGTGCTGTGGCCTTCGGGTCGGCGCCCAGGAGACCTACCATGACGCCCAGCACAAGGGCGCCCAGGGAGGGGGCTCGCTCACCCAGTCCCAGGCCGCATTCCCCAAGCGACCCGGCATCTACCGGAAGGGCTGGATCGATCTCAACAAGAACGGGGTGAAGGATCCCTACGAGGATCCCTCGCTTCCGGTGGAAGCGCGCATCCGGGACCTGCTGTCGCGCATGAGTCTGGAGGAGAAGACCTGTCAGTTGGCCTCGGTCTACGGGTTCGCCATCGTCATGAAGACGCCTTTCCCCGAGGCCTCCTGGCGCGATGAAGTCTGGAAGGACGGTATCGGCCAGGTGGTGCAGCACCTGCAGGGGCGGGGGGAGACGGACCTGGGTTGGCCGGCCTCGAACCGTGCGCGGAACGGGAACGAACTGCAGCGTTTTTTCATTGAGCACACCCGCCTGGGCATCCCGGCCCTCATGGGCGCCGAAGGCATCAAGGGCGTCGAAGCCAAGGCCAGCACCTGCTTCCCGGTGCCCCTGGCCCTGGGCGCCACCTGGAACCCGGAGCTGGTCCAGCGTGCGGCCGAAGTGATGGGTCGCGAGGCCCACCTGCTGGGCCTGGGCACCCTCTGGTGCCCGATTCTGGATGTGGCACGGGACGCGCGCTGGGGCCGCTTCGAGGAGAGCCTTTCCGAGGATCCCTGGCTGGCCTCCCGGCTCGGCGTCGCCATGGTTCGCGGCATCCAGAGCCAGGGTGTGCTGGCCACGGCGAAGCATTTCGGTCCCTACGGCTACGTGAAGGGCGGCCGCGAAGGCGACGCCCGCACGGATCCCCGGGTCACGCCCCGCGAGATGGAGGAGATCTCCTTTGCGACCTGGAAGGCGGCCATCCGCGAGGGCGGGTTGATGAACGCCATGGTCTGTTACGCGGATTACGACGGCGTGCCCCTCCATGCTTCCGAAGAGCTGCTTCAGGGCCGTCTGCGCCGCGACTGGGGCCTGAAGGGCTACCTGATCAGCGATGCCGACGGCATGGAGCGTCTCGCCACCATCCATGGCACGGCGCAGGACGCCAAGGACGCCTACCGCCAGTGCGTGAATGCGGGCATGGATCTCTGGCTCAGTTTCGAGCATCCCAAGGTCTACGTGGAGGCCCTCCGTGACCTCGTGAAGACCGGGAAGATCAGCCGCGACACCCTGGATCGTCGGGTGGCCGAAGTGCTGTATCCGAAATTCGCCTCGGGTCTTTTCGACCATCCCTACACGCCCGAGGATCCTGCCGCGGACGCGGTGGTGGGTGGAGCCGCCCACCGGGCCGTGGAACTTGAGGTGGAACGGCAGTCCCTGGTCCTGTTGAAGAACGAGAACCACACCCTGCCCCTGGACCGGAAGAGGCTGAAATCCCTCGCCGTCATCGGCCCCGTGGCGGATGACGCGGGCGTCGCCCTCAAGCGCTACGGTCCCTATGGCACGGCGGTGACGACGATCCTGCAGGGCCTGCGTGAAGTGGCGGGTCCGGGGCTCGCGGTGAAGCACGCCAAGGGCTGCGCCCTCGTGCCGAAAGGCTGGCCCGAAAACGAGCGCTACGCCCAGCCCCTCAGCCCTGGGGAGCGGCAGGGAATCGACGAGGCCGTGGCGCTTGGCCGCCAGTGCGACGCCATCGTGGTGGCCGTGGGCGATTCCGGATGGACCACCAGCGGCGAAAGCCGCAGCCGCACTTCGCTGGATCTAGCCGGCCGCCAGGAGGACCTTGTGCGGGCCCTGCAGGCCACGGGAAAGCCCGTGATCGTGGTGCTCTGTGCCGGGCGTCCGACGACGATCAACTGGATCCAGGATCACGTCCCGGCCATCCTTCTCGCCCACCAGCCCGGCGCCAGCGGCGGGCAGGCCATCGCCGAAGCCCTGTTCGGGGACCTCAATCCCGGCGGCAAGCTGAACGCGACCTATCCGCGCAGCGTGGGCCAGCTGCCCCTCGCCTTCCCCACCAAGCCCAACGGCAACGATGAACGGCTGGGCAACTGGTCTGCCGGGCTGGTGGGCCCGCTCTATCCCTTCGGCTACGGCCTGAGCTACACGAGCTTCCAGTACGAGGGGCTTCAGGTCGAACCGTTGAACGATCCGAACGGCTCCTTGGTGCGCGTCAGCTTCGAGGTCCGCAACGCCGGCGCGTGCGCGGGCGACGAGGTGGTGCAGCTCTACACGCGCCAACTCCTGGCTTCGGTCACCACGTACGAAAAGCGGCTGGGAGGCTTCCAGCGCGTGCATCTGCAGCCGGGGGAGCGCCGTCGCGTGACGCTGGACCTGACTCGCGAGAATCTCGAGATCCTCGATCGCCGCATGCACTGGGCCGTGGAGGCCGGGGATTACAAGGTGATGGTGGGCGCCTCGTCGGAATACATCCGCCTGGAAGGACGCTTCACGCTGAGCACCGCCCCTTAACCCTGGGCCCGCCGAGGGCAGCGCCCCGATAGGGATTCAGATGGAACGCCGTCCATCCCTTGGGGAAACCATGAAGAGGAAAAATGAAGATTCCATACATCTGCGTTCTCACCGCACCCGCCCCCCTTGGGCGCGTCGCCTCGATTCTGTTGCGTGGCTTCACGGCCGCCTGCATGGCCGGGGCCTTATTCGGAATGGACCAGCCTTTGAATCACGGCTGGCGTTATCAGCGCATGACGTCCACCCAGGCGGATGCCACGCCGGCGGAGGCTCAGCCCAGATTTGAAGACGGAAGCTGGGAACAGGCAGTCCTGCCCCACACGGCGCGCATCGAAGCGCCCGGGACGGCCAATCATCACTTCCAGGGCCTCTGCTGGTACCGCCTTCCCCTGGCCATGAGGCCCGAGTGGCGCGGGAAGCGCGTGGGCATCCGCTTCGACGGGGCCATGCAGCGGGCCGAAGTCTTCGTGAACGGCCAACTTCGCATGACCCATGAAGGCGGCTACCTGCCCTTCTTCCTGGACCTCTCGGCCGAAGCTTCCAAGGGCGGCGAGGCCCTGATCGCCCTGCGCCTGGACAACCGAGACATGCCCGGAGTTCCGCCCGGAAAGCCCCTGAAGGACCTGGATTTTTGTTATTTCGGCGGGCTCTACCGCGGCGCCTGGCTGGTGGTTACGGATCCCTTGCGCATCACCGATGCGGTCGAAGCCGATCGCCCGGGAAGCGGCGGCCTCTCCATCCGCTGCGAGGAGGCCACGCGCGATTCGGCTCGCCTCTTTGTCCAGACTCACATTGCGAACGGACGCGGAACCGCCGCCCATATCCGGATTCGGCACACCCTGCTGGAGCCCTCGGGACACCCCGCTGCGCGTTGGACGAGCAAAGTGGAGAGGTTGGACCAGGGCCGTGAATCCTTGTCTCAAATCGAACTGCGCATCACCCATCCACGCCTTTGGCACCCGGACCATCCCTGGCTCTACACCCTGCGTACCGAGCTAGTCACGGATGGCAAAATGCTGGATCGACGGGAAACCCGAGTCGGCCTCCGGCGCGTAACCATGGAACCCGGCAAGGGCTTTCGGCTGAACGGCGAACCCTTGGAACTCCGAGGCGCCAATCGCCACAACGACTACCCATGGCTGGGGAACGCCATCCCGGACCAGGCCCAGGAACGGGATGCCCGCCGCTTGAAGGCGGCCGGATTCAACTTCCTGCGCCTTTCCCAATACCCGCAGAGCCCCGCCTTCCTCGATGCCTGCGACCGCCTGGGACTGCTGGTGGCGCCATGCATTCCGGGTTGGCAGTGGTACCTGGACACGCCCGACTTCAAGGCGGCCGTGGAGCGGGATCTGCGCCAGCTGGTGCGGCGGGACCGGAACCACCCCTCCGTTCTCTACTGGGAGACCAGCCTCAACGAAACCTACCAACCGCGCGATGCCTTCTATCAGCACCTGGTGCGCGTCGCCCACGAAGAGCAGCCCGGCGATGGCTGCTTCACGGGTGGCGACACCCTGGGGCGGAAGGATGCGGCTTCCATCGGCTACGACGTGCCCTACACGCTTTGGACGGATTTCTACGAGCGACCCATGGCCAAGGAACTCGCAGGCCGCGTGGGCTTCCATCGCGAGTACGGGGACTACGAATTCGGCGGTGAGAACAGCACAAGCCGCATGGCCCGCGGGGATGGCGAGACCGCCCAGTTGCTTCAGGCCTGGAACTACCAGTGGACCCATAACCAGAACCTCAGCTGGACCTGGACCCTCGGCGATTGCATCTGGGTGGGCATCGATCACTTCCGCGGCTGTTCCGAGGATCTGCCCATCAGCCGCTGCGGGGCCCTCGACTACCTGCGCCTGCCCAAGTACGTCTACCACTTCTACCGCAGCCAACGGGACCCCAACCTTCGGCGCACCAATGTGGACAGCGGTCCCATGGCCTTCCTCGCCACCGAGTGGACGCCGCGGCCCACGGGGAAGGTGGTCGTGTTCTCCAACGGCGACGAGGTGGAACTCTTCCTGAACGGCCGCAGCCTGGGCCGCCGCAAGCCCGATGCGGGGCCCGACACGTCCTACCAGGTGCCCATCCCCGACGCCGATCCCAACTACTGGCAAAAGGGCGAAGTCACCCGTCAGGACGCCGCCAAGGGGAGGGGCCAGCGGCAGATTCCTGGTGATGTCATCGATCGGATCTTCGACGGCGGAAACGCGCGCCACCTGGACCATCCCCCCTTCACCTTTCCCGCCGTGCCCTTCGAACGTGGCGAACTGAAAGCCGTGGCCTACCTCACGGGCCGGCCGGTGGCCGAGCACCTGCGGCGCACCCCCGGGACTCCCGCCCACATCGATCTTTCCGTCGATCTGGCGGGCGTGCCCCTGGCGGGAGATGGCGCCGATGTAGTCTTCGTGAGGGCGGAGATCCGCGATGCCTCGGGCACCGTGGTGCCTGAATCCGGCCGTCCGGTGCGCTTCGAAGTGCAGAGCCCCGGTGAGCTCCTGGGCGGCCCCGTGGCCCGCGTGGAGGCGGGCATCGCCTCGGTGCTGCTGCGGGCCAAGGCGCCTGGCCGGATCAGGGTCCGGGCCGTGGCAGAGGGTCTCTCAGGCTCCGAACTGTCGGTGGATGCCGGCTCCTGAGGCCGTGTTCTGATGGGGTTGGGAGGGACGATTGAAAGGTAGCGGATCCATGGCATTCCTGCGTGCTCTCCTGTTCTGTGCGGCCTTTGGCGCCCTGGCGGCGCCGGGCGCCTTTCCAAGGCCCGACCGTATCCGCTACGACGGTCATTGCCTGACCCTGGACGGACAGGACACCCTGGTCTACAGCGCCGCCTTCCACTATTTCCGCTGTCCGAAAGAACTCTGGCGGGACCGCTTCCGCAAGATCAAGGCCGCGGGCTTCAACACCGTGGAAAGCTACGTGCCGTGGAACTGGCATGAGCGCAGCATGCCCGCAGGCCTGGACGACTTTTCCAAGTGCGACTTCCGGGACCTTCAAGCCTGGATGCGGATGGCGCACGACGAATTCGGGCTCTACACCATCCTCCGCCCCGGCCCCTTCATCTGCGCCGAATGGTCCGGCGGCGCCTATCCGCGCTGGCTCGCCAAGTTCGCGCCCGGGGGATCGGATCTTTGGCTCCGGAGCGCCCATCCGGATCACATCCGTTGGGCCGAACACTGGTACGCCGCCGTGGTCCCTGTGCTGGCGCGAGAGCAGGTGACGCGCAAGCCCAAGGGCGCCAAGGGACTCATCCTCGTGCAGCTCGAGAATGAGTACGACAACCACGAGTGCGCGGGCAAGGAGACCCTGCTGCGCGCCCTCCGCGGGGCGGCCCTGAAAGCGGGGCTCGAGGTGCCACTCTTCACCTGCCTGACGGAGGAATGCCGCGCCAGCAAGGATGCCGAGTTGTCGCAGGTTTTCGATTCGGACAACTACTACGTCGGCCTTCGCGAGGCCTCGAGCTGCGCCCACCGGATGGCGGACCTGCGGCGGCGCCAGTCGGATGCTCCAGGCTTCGTGACCGAATTGCAGGGTGGCTGGTTTTCCCTGGTCGGCGGCCGGCTGAGCGAAGAACACTACTCCGACGAACGTCACTTCCAGGCCATCGCATTGATGTCGCTCCTGGGCGGGGCCACGGGCATGAACGTCTACATGGCCTGCGGCGGCACCCACTTCGAGGGTTGGGGTGCGCGGGGCATGACCACGACCTATGACTACAATGCGCCCATCCGCGAGAACGGCACCCTGGGGCCCAAGTACGCGGTGGCCAAGGCCCTGGGCGGATTCCTTCGCGTCCATGGCAGGGCTCTCGCCCGCGCCGAGGGGGGCCCCTGCGAGCTTCAGGGCGCGTCCAAGGAACTGGTCGGCGGAGTCCGGGTCGCGCAGGACGGCACCCGCTTCGTGTTCCTCCATAACTCCGGTGACGCGCCCCTGCGCGGAAAGGTGCGGGTGATGCCCGCATCCGCCGCAGGGGCCGATAGGCCGATGTACAACACGGATCAGCACGGCAATCAGGTGCTCGTGAAGGCCCGTGGACAGGGTGTTTCGGCCGCCTCCATCCCGAGTTTCGAAATCGGCTATGAGTTGGAGGGACTCGGGTCCAAGGTGCTGGTGCTGCCTCCGGGGCTCCCCGTCGAGGGTGGGACGTGGTGGCCCAGGCTGTCGGCAAAGAGGGCGCCGATCCAGGTCCCGGGCGCGCCCGTGCGCCTGCTGCAGGTCCAGGCCCGGGAAGACGCCTGGGACCGGGCGCAGTGGCAGCCTTTGACCGAAGGGGTCTCGTTGCCGGAGCTGGGCGTGAGCGACCACCGCTACGTCCTCTACCGCGCGCGGGTCAGGCTGGATGCGGTCCAGGCGGCACGGGAGACGAACCTGCTCTTCAACACCTTCAGCCGTGACATCGTCAGCGTCCTCGTGAATGGCCAGCCGGCGCGGCGCACCTTCCCCCTCGATGCGGACGCGCAGTCCTGGCCGACCCGGAAGGCCGATGCGCGCATCCGTTCCGATGAATTCGACAACCGCTTCGACGTCGCAGGCCTGCTGCGCGAAGGCGGAAATGAGATCGTCGCCGTCTACGAGAACCTGGGCCATGCCCACGGCTACGTGCCCATGGAGGAACTGTCGGGCCTTCGCCGGGCGGGTCTATCCACGAACGAGGCCGCCCTCACGCACACGCTGTCCTGGGAGGTGGCCCCGGACCTTGGAGGCCTCGCGCTGGGGTGGCAGCGGCCCGAGACCAGGGTGGAAGGATGGAAGAATGTGGATCTGGACGGCTCTTCCGCCATCCCGCGCAAGGGCAACAGGACCCAGCCGAAGGGCGCACGCACGGGCCTGGTCACCTGGTACCGCGCTGAATTCGAACTCCCTCGCGGAGCCGCCGGCGCGCCTTGGCGCGCCCTCGTCAACGCCTCGGGCAACGGCTACCTGTGGCTCAACGGGTACAACCTCGGGAGGCATTGGGAAGTGGGTCCCCAGCGGGAGTTCTACCTGCCGGAGTGCTGGCTCAGGACGGGGAAGGGGCGACGAAACGTGCTCGTCTTCGCCCTCCGCCAGACGGCGGATGGAGCCCTTCTGAAGGCCCTGGAGATCGCCCCGTACACCGAGGTGGACCCTCCGAAGCGGTGAGCCGATCCAAGCTTTCAAGGGGCGGAGAGGGGGCTGGAGACTCGATGCTGCCGGAATTGCGGCTACCCTGAGAAATCCCCTGGGTTGGTCCACCATGTTCCTTCGGCGCACCGCAGTCTGGCTGCTTCTGGGCGTCTCGGCCTGGGGTGAGGTTCCCGTACCCAGGCCTGTGGCGCATGTGGTGGATCGGCGTCAAGGCTTCACGGGTTCCTATCCCAGCGTGATGATCGAGGACAGCCAGGGGCGGCTCTGGGTCGGCGCGGACGCGGGGGGTCTGTTCGTGGGCGACGGCCTCCGCTTCCTGAAGGTGAGCCTGCCCACGGAGCTTGCGGGGATGCCCATTCTGGGGCTCGGATCCGACCACGCTGGGCGGGTCGCCGTTCTGACGCCCCGGGGGCTGGGCATCCTGGATCACGGTGCCTGGCGAGTCCACGGGGACATCCGCACGGACCTGGGGATGAAGCTTCCGCGATTCAACCGGATCATCGAGCATCCTTCGGGAACCCTGCTGGTGATCTCAGACGACCAGGCGTACCGGATCGAACCCGGCGCAGCGCCGCGTCCCATGGCGCTTCCGGGCTCCCGCGCCGAGGGCGTGCCGAGGGTGGCATGGCAGGGAAACCAGGTGGTGGCGCGCCGCGCGGGGCATTTCTGGCGGCAGGAAGGAACGGACTGGGTGTCGCTGCCCGACCTGGCCCTGCCCGGAAAAGCTGAACGGCCCGAGGCCTTCTTGTCGGATGGCGATGGGCACCTCTACCTGCTCACGAGGCGCCAGCTCTTTCATCTGGGACCCGCGGCCCAGGCCTGGGACGCGCTCCCCTTTACGCCGTCTCCGGATTGGCCGAACCGGATGACGCGCCTTGGGGATGGCCGGATCTGGATCCTTCAGGAGGGTGTGGCCCTGACGGCCTTCCGGGGCGGCCTCATGCGGCACCCCATTCCGCCGGATCTGGCGACCTACGAGGCCGAAGCCCGGTGTGTGGATGCCGAAGGGAATCTATGGATCGGAGCGGCGGATCTGCTGAGGCTGCCCAGGCTCGGGGTGGTGCGAGTCCACGCGGGCCGCGGGGCCCCTCCTGCAAAGATCGTGTGGAAGCAAATCCGCGATGGGGCAGGCCGCCTGTGGGCTGGATCCGGGGCCGGGGTCTACATCCTGGAGGCTGAGCATTGGCGGGCCCTTCCGGGCGTGTCATCCGGGGAAAGTTTGGCTCTGGGCCCCGATGGCGCAGTCTACCTGCGAAGCCAGCAACAGCTGCTGCGGGTGGATCCGCGAACCCTGCGGATCCAGAACCTGCCCATCCCAGGGGTCAGTTCGAAGGCGGGCATCCTTCGTGGCCCCTTCAACTCCGGCGCCCGGATGTGGGTGCGGGACGTGCGAGGCCGCCTCCTCCAGGGGAGTCTGGGCAAGTCCGGATGGGCGTGGAATCCGGTCCCGCTTCCGACCGAAGGGTTCACCCCTGCGGCCCGCCTTTCGGTCGATGAAACGGGCCGTCTGTGGATCTGGCAGGACGACCGCACCTTCTGTCGGGAAGGGGATCACTGGGAAGAACTGCCCCCGGTGGGCGGCGAGGGCCTGATGGGCTTTTCCTTCCGAACCCCGGATTCGGGTTATGGTGTCCTGCTCAATCCGCCAGGCCTGCTCGCACTACGCCGCACACCAGGCGGCTGGAAGGCCGAGACGGTGCTGCGGGCGGACCAGCTCAACGGCTTGGGGTACATCTACACCATCCGGCAGGAACCCCTGGGAACGCTGTGGCTGGGCACGGACCGGGGCGTCGTCCGCCTGCAGGTGGATCAGCCGCTGGTCCAGCAGCGATATGGCATGGAACTGGGGTTGCCGTCCGAAGACACGGCCGAAGAGGGGCTGCTGGTCGAAGGGACGGATCGGGTCTGGGTCGGTACCGCCGCCGGACTCGCGGAACTGAGGCTGAAGGGAGGTCCCGCCGCGCCGCCCATGGCCGCGCCCTCGATCCTGGAGGTCCGGTGCGGAGCCTGGGCCGTGCAAGGGCCATCCTCCACCTTGACGGTGCGATACCGGCAGGGGTCCGTGGTCTGGGAGCTCGGCTATCCGGGCCCCGTGCGGGGCGAGGCCGCCCGCTTCGAATTCCGCGAGGCGGAAGGGCCCTGGGAGCCTCTGGCGGGATCCGCACTGCAGTTCCCGGAGATTTCACCAGGCCATCACCAGTACGAGGTGCGGGCCAGATCCTTCCTCGGAGAATACGGGCCTTCGCGGCGTCTGGACATCCACGTCCTCCCGCCCTGGTACCGGCTTCCAGTCGCCTATGGGGCATGGACGTTGCTCTTCGCCGGCAGCGTGGTGCTGGGTGTGCGCTGGCGCATGGGCCTGCTTCGGCGGCGCAACAGGGAACTGAGGATCGCCGTGGACCGGGCGACGGAAGGGTTGCGCGCGCGGGAGCAGGAACTGGAAGCGCTGAACCTGCGCCTCTACCGCATCAACGATACGAAGAACCGGGTGATCGCCATGGCGGCTCACGACCTTCGCAACCCCCTGGCGGGGATCCTCCTCTCCAGCGAACTCATCAAAGAGGAGGAAGGTGCGGAGCTGCTCGAATCGGCGGAGCAGATCAGGACCCTGGGACAATCCATGTCCGACATGATCCAGCGCCTGCTGGACATCCACGCCATAGAGGCTGGGCATGCGGAGGCGCCGCGCTTGGCGCCCATGGACCTGTCCGAAGCCATGGAGGCCGCGCAGCAGCGGGCCCAGTGGGGATTTGCGAAGAAGGGCATCAGGCTCCTCATCGAATCGCGCCCGCCTGCGCGCGTTCAGGCCGATGCCGCGCAGGTGGGGCAGATCCTGGACAACCTCCTCAGCAATGCCCAGAAGTACTCACCGGCCGGTACCACCGTCAGGCTGCGCGTGGTGGAGGCCGAGCGCCGTTGGCGAGTGGAAGTCGAGGATCAGGGGCCGGGCCTCACCTCCGAGGATCTCACCCGGGTCTTCGGGGAATACGCGCGCCTCAGCGCCAAGCCCACGGCGGGGGAACCCTCCGTGGGCCTTGGGCTCTCCTTGGTGAAACGGCTGTCCGAGGCCATGGGCGGTCGTGTCGGCGTCGAGAGCCGGCCTGATCAGGGGGCCACTTTCTGGCTGGAACTGCCCATGGCCTGAGGTTCCGTCTGGCGCTCAGGCCTGAGGCGCGGCGGAGGTGCCGGCCTCCTGGGGAAGGCGGAGCGTGAAGGTGGTGCCCATTCCGGTGGCGCTTCGCACGGAAATGGAACCGCCGCTTTGCACCAGCGTGCCGTGAACGGTGGAGAGCCCGAGCCCTGTCCCCTTGCCGGCGGGCTTGGTCGTATAGAAGGGTTCGAAAATGTGTTCCAGGTGTTCGGTGGCGATGCCCTTGCCGTTGTCCTGCACCTCGAGCAGGGCGTAAGGCTCCACTGGATCCTGCCAGGCCCGGAGGGTCACCAGGCCCCGCGCCTCCATGGCGTCCGCCGCGTTGGAGGCGAGGTTCAACAGGATGTGCTCGAGCTTCTGGGCATCCATGAACACGGGAAGCGGGCTTTCGCTGGCCTGCACGACGATCAGGGCCTTGGTGCCTACGACGCCCTCCAGCGCAGCCTGGCAGGCGCGGAGATACTCGCCCAGGTCGAAGGTGATCGGATGCAACTCCTGCTGGCGTCCCACTGCCAGGATGTCCTGCACCAGCTCGAGGGCTTTGGTGGTGGCCTGGTCGATGGCTTCCAGGCCGCGGGGAAGTTCGGGTGAGGGATCATCCATCCGGAGCAGTTCGATCCAGTTGCGGATGACGCCCAACAGGTTCTTGAAGTCGTGGGCGAACCCAGCGGCCAGGCCGGCGATGAGCTGGGTGCGCTGGGACCTGGCGAGTTCGCGCTGGCTCTTCAGCAGCTCGGCACTCCGGGCCTGGACGCGGACTTCCAGTTCATCGGAGAGGTTGTTCAGATCCCGCACCGCGAGGTACTGGCGCAGCATCATCACCGCCCCCAGCAGGGTGCCGGTGATCACCAGGATCCAGTCGAAGACCTGGCCGCGGAGCATGCGGATGGCCCCGTAGGAAAGCGCCACCACGGAGGGCAGGTAGGGGAGCAGGCTGGGGCGGTCGCGCAGGCGCCGGCCGGAATCGGGCCACTGGATCTGGTCGGGCCAGCAGGCGGCCAGGCCGAAGCAGGTGAGTCCCGCGAGCCAGAGGAGATCCATGTGCTCGGAGATGCCGAAGATGCCGTAAAGCCCCCGGATCTTCCCCACGGAATAGAAGGGCCACCACCCCACCATGACGATCAGGCCCAGGCGCAGGAGCAGGCCTGGCCTTCCCAGGCTCACCCGGCGCAGGCGGGACTCCTGGAAAATCCAGAACGCGCCGAGGGCGGTGCTCAGGAGGGGATAGATCAGGGTGTAGGCGTTGGAGCGGCCCGGCTGGCCACTGGCCTCCACCAGGCTCCGGAGGAAGCTGCCCCATGAGATGAAGAAGATCGCGGTGCTGATGAGCAGACCGTCCAGGAGGGCCTGGATGCGTTCGGTGGGCAGAAGCGATTCCACCGGGAGCTTGAGAATGCCCCATCCCAGGAACCCCATGCTGGCGAGGTAACCGAGGTGCCTCAGGCTGGGCAGGGGCTCGGCGAGGTCGAGCAGATCGTGGGTGATCACCATGTGCAGCGTGGCGAGGCCCAGCGTCATCAGGGACCAGCTCAGGGCGCGCCAGAGCGGATGGAAGGCGAGCGGGGGTCGCCTGGATCGCCACCAACAGGCCCAGGCAACCCCGCCACAAAGGATCACCCGGCCTAGGTCATCGGCCACCACCACCCAGACTTGGGCCGTGCCCACGCGGAGCATGGCTTCGACCAGGGCGGAAGTGCCTGCCAGGGCGGCGATCAATGCGCCAAAGCGCCACCAGCGTTCAAGGCCGGATGCGGGAGCGGGAGCGGGGGCGGTGTCGGTGGTGGGCATCAGGGGGGGCTAGGGGTGAATGCGGCGGGATAGCCATTCTGTCGTCCGATTCCACCGGGAGGTTAGCTCTGGCAGAAAGGGGTTTGTGCGGTTCTGGCGAGCCTCTCGTCACTCCCCGGCGACATCCGGCGGGGCGCCCTTGACGGAGCAGGCGGAATGCGGATCTTGGGTGGACAGACAAGGCGCCGATCCCTCGGCGCCCTTGGGCTCGGTGGTGTTCGGAGTCCTCATGGCTTTCCTGTCCTGGCATGAGCGGTTCAGCCTGGATGACGCCGAGATCGACGGGCAGCATCGGATACTCTTCGAGCTTGTCAACGGCTTCGACGACGCCATCCAGATGGGCATGCCCGAGGAGCTGAGCCGGATCCTCGACGACCTGATTGCCTTCACAGTGGAGCATTTCGCCTACGAGGAAGCGCGGCTGAAGGCTGCAGGGTTTCCCGGGGCCGCCGAACACGAACAGCTGCACCGGGACCTGCTCCTGCAGGTGCGGGACCTGCGGAGCCGCATGAAGGTCGGTGGCCATGTCAGCGCCAAGTCCATCGTCCGCTTCCTGGCCGACTGGCTGACGAGTCACATCATGCGGGAAGACATGGCTTTCAAGCCCTACCTGAACCCGGGGACGGACCCTTGCGTGGTGAGGCCTGCAGGGTCATTGTCGTGTCCGGCCTCTCCTTCCCATCGGTAGGCCCCAGAAACAGGGCCGGCCGCTGGGGAGCGGCCGGCTGGAGGGAAGGTCGGGAACTTAGAACGCGAGCTGGTAGGCGAGGATGACGTTGTCGCCTCCCTGTTCTCCGGTTTGGCCGGTGCGGGGCGCGAGGAAGTTCTTTGAGCGGTGGACGTAGTTCAGCTTGAGGTTTGCCGCCTTGACAGACTTCGGGCTGAACGCGTAGGTATAGCCGGCAGTGATTTCGGTGAACTTCGGCGTGTAGTCGACGGAGGCGCCGTTCACCAGGCGAGCGACGCCAGGGGCGGATTCCTTGTAGGGGTTGTAGGTGGTGTACCAGTCGTCTCCCTGGTTCCAGTTCATGAAATCGTAGCGGAGGGCGAAGGTGTGCTGGCCTACGGTGTAGGCGCCGGTCACGTAATAACCAAGTGCCTTCTGGTCGAGGCCTTCACGCTTGGCGCTTCCGGAGGCGGCGCCGACGGAGGGGAAGAGTCGACCCAGTGTGGCGCTCAGGGCTTCCGCGTCGAAGTGCCAGGTGCCGTCATCGTAGACATAGAATGCACCGAACTGCTTGGTCTCATCCTTCTGATTGGTGATCTGGGCCGCAGTTGGCATCGTGGTTCCGGCGAAGGTGAGCGCGGTCAAGCCGCCCTTGTCAGCCTGATCGGTACTGCCCTGGAGGCTCCAGACACCGAACTTCTGGGTGGAACCGACGTTGAATTCAACGCGTGCGATGAAGTCCTTCTGGGCGTTGGTGTCATTCGCCTTGCCAGCCACGGCATCCACCATGCCGTTGAAGACGCCGAGGGTCAGTTTGCCGCCGAAGGCCTTGTCGCCGAATCCGTACCCGAAGGTCACACCGCGATCACGGGCATCGCCGAACTTGCGCGAGAGTTGGGCCCGCTCGGCGAAGATGAGCATGGAGGAACTCAGGACACCCTCGTAGGTGCGCTGATTCTTGAACTGGCCCGCCACGACCGAAAGGGGGCCGCTCTTGTAGGTTAGGGTCGCATCCTGAAGGATCGTGGGATTGCTGGCGGAGGTGCTGATGCTGGGGTCGATGTTCACTTCATAGCTGAAGGATTCCAGGCCGGGCACCGGGCCGGACACGTGGATCTCGGAGCGGCGGACGAGGAAGGTGTTCTCTCCGACGTTCTTGGCGTCGTAGTACTTGTTGCCGTTGGTGGTGGCGGCGCCGTTCAAGCGCAGGTTGTTGTCCAGCATCTGGGTGTACCAAACCTGGAGGAGCCCGCTGATTTTAGGAGTGGCGTCCTGTGCAGAGGCCGGGATGCATCCCGCAGCGAGCAGGGCCGCCAGGGGAAGGAGGTGGGAACGCTTCATGGATTCTCCTAGACCGTGAAAAATCGGTTCTCAGAGAGCCTCTCCCGCTGGCGTAAAGGTATTGTGACGAATGTCAATTCGGAGTGTAACTAAACAATGAAATCATGGGTCTTCATTTAGATGTTTCAGCATCAAAGAGGGGAGGGCGCGATCGCAAATAACCGAATCCCCCCCCGTTTTCACTAGACGCCTGGGGCGGGGACCACTAGTTTGAACACCAAAGATCGCCCCCCAGCCCATTTGAACTCTACCCCCCTGGTGGTTTCCACCTGGATCCACCGTCCTTTCCATAACCCCCATTAGGAGAAGGCCCATGACGAATTTCCGCATCGCAGGTCTTGCAGCGTTGCTTACAGCAGGATTCTGTCAGGCGCAGGCCCCAACCCCGACCATCAAGCTGGACGGTGTGCTGCTCGAGTTCTGGGCCACCCAGATGATGGACAACAACATGCGCCTCGACTCCACAGCCTCGGCTGGCGCATCCAAGTACTACGCTCTGGACTCCCGCTTCCAGGAGAACAACTTCGCGGTGAAGCGCTCTGAGATCTACCTGAGCGGCACGGTGACCGACACCGTCAGCTGGAACGTCATGTTCGATCCGAACAACAGCAACACCACCGCCGTGCCCAACGCCGTGCTGCAGGATTTCGTCCTCACCTGGGCCCCCATCAAGGGCTTCAACGTGAAGGCCGGCCAATTCAAGATGCCGACCGCCTACGAAGCCACTC
Organism: Geothrix limicola; assembly: GCF_030268085.1. Lineage (GTDB taxonomy): Bacteria > Acidobacteriota > Holophagae > Holophagales > Holophagaceae > Geothrix > Geothrix limicola. Next base: position 1,312,417 of record NZ_BSDE01000001.1, on the reverse strand, counting down.
TTGTGGCCGCCCGCGAAATCCTCTTCTTCGAACGCAATCAGATCAATCGTCGATTCGCCGATGCCCGCGACCGCGGCATTTGGGCCAGTTATACCTACGGTGACCCCAAGGCCTTCCAGGGCAAGCTGAACTTGGCCGTATCCAACGGCACGACCGATGACGGAAGCGGCGGCAAGAACAATGAGAACACCCTGGCCGGCGCCGGCAATGCCCAGAAGGACTGGACGTTCCGCTTCGAGAGCACCTTCTTCTCGAACCACAAGGCCGGTGCCTACTACCGCGAAGGTGTGACCAACCTGAAAGATTCAACTTTCGTGAACGCGACGATCCCCGCGACCTGGACCGTCGGCGCTCCCACCGCCCAGCAGATCAAGGACAACAAGGACAAGACCACCCTGATGGGCGCCTACTACGCCTTCAACAATGCCGACTTCCAGGTGAGCGCTGAGTACGCCACGGGCCTCCTGGGTCGCCGGTATCCCACCGTCTTCACGGCCGCCGCCGCCCCCCTCCGCGAGCACCTTGACCAGAAGTTCGCAGGCTTCGTGGTGGACGGCGCCTACAAGATGGGCAACCACTGGATCACCGGCCGCTACGATGTGCTGAACTACAACTCCGGTGACGACTGGTACACCGCCACAAACCCCTATAAGACGGCCACCGCCGACTACAGCCCGAAGTACACAGAAATCACCGTGGGGTACAATTACGTGTTCATTCCCACCAGGCAGTCCGCCGGCAAGATCAAGCTTGACTACGTCATGCGCAGCAAGAACTTCTTGGCTCCCCGTGCTGGACAGACCGGCGAACAGGGAGGCAACAGCCTCGTTGCTTCTCTGATGTGGTCCTACTAGATCGGTTGCAGTCGTCGATTCTTTCAAACGCAACAACACGGAACCCCTGGGTTGTCACCCGCGGGTTCCGTGTTTTTTAGGTAGCCAGGCAGTGTAGAATCCCCAATACCACCCATCCACATCTTCTTTGTTCAGGAGCAGCCATGCGCAAGCACCTCTTGGCCCTGGGCGTCTCTATGGCGCTCACTCCGTGCCTGATGGCGCAAAAGGTCGGCGTCATCAATTCCATGAGTGGTCCCGAAGCGCCCATTGGCGAGAACATCACCAATGGCATCAAATTGGCGGAAGAGGATCTGAAGAAGAAGGGGGTCCACCTCCAGCTCGTGTGGGAAGACGACACGGGCAAACCGCAGATTTCCATGAGTGCGATGGAGAAACTGGCGACCCGCGACAATGTGGTGGGCGTGGTGGGCCCCTACACCTCGGCTTGTTCCAACGCCGTGGCCAAGCTCGCGGAGAAGTACCACGTGCCCCTGTTGATCCCTGCGGCCGCGAAAGAAGAAATCACCATGCAGGGACTCAGGCATGTCTTCCGGATGAATGCTCCGGCGGACCGTTATGCTTCCAGTCTCATCGATGCGGCCCTGTCCCTCGGGAAGCCTCGGAGTATCGCCTTCATCTATGAGAACACCGACTTTGGCACCTCCACATCGAAGACCGCCAAGGACTATGTCGCCAAGAAGGGGCTCCAGGTGGTGGCTGAGGTGGCCTATCCGAAGGGATCGGCGGACTATCGTTCCAGCCTCGCGCAGATCAAGTCGAAGAATCCCGACCTTGTCTTCATGGTGTCCTACGTGGCGGACGCCATCCTGCTGATGCGGCAATCCAAGGAGGTCGGCCTCCAGCCTCAGGCCTTCCTGGGCGCGGGCGCCGGATTCACGACCGTCGAATTCGCCCGGGAGCGGGCCATCTCGGAGAACGTCATCTCGTGCACCCAGTGGACCAACGATGTGAACTGGCCCGGGGCGAAGGATTTCGGCGACCGCTATAAGGCGAAGTTCGGTAAGGAGCCGACCTATCACGCCGCCTGTGCCTACGCATCCATGATGATCATGGCGGAGACGGCCAAGAACGCTGGAGGAGACCGCGCCAAGACTCGGGATGCCCTCAAGGCTGGCAAGTGGAACGGCGTCATGGGAGAAGTCCAGTTTGCCGACTACGCCGGGTTCACCAATCAGAACAATCACACGATGCTCGTGCAGCAGATCATCGGGGGCGAGTACGAGACCATTCTGCCCTCCCAGTTCGCGACGAAGAAGGCCATCTACCCCTTCCCGAAATGGAAGTGATCTGAACCTGCGAGGGAGGTGCCATCAGGTGCCTCCCTCGCATTCTGGAGACCCTGGCGCCCATGGCCGTCTTCATGCAGTCCCTCATCAGCGGGATCCTGATCGGCGGGGTGTACGCGCTCATCGGCATCGGCCTCACGCTCATCTTCGGCGTCATGCGCGTCATCAACTTCGGCCACGGCGACATCCTGATGGTGGGGATGTACCTCACCTACCTCCTTTTCACGTACCTGGGCATCGATCCCTTCGTGTCGGTGCTGATCACCTTTCCGCTGATGTTCCTGTTCGGCGGTTTCCTACAGAAGGTCTTCATCAACCGTGTGCTCAACGCCGCGGCCCAGAACCAGATCCTGCTGACCATCGGACTGGGGCTCATCATGAGCAACACGGTGATGCTGATCTTCACCTCGGACTACAAGATCCTCAGCACCTCGTATTCCTCAGCGACGATCCAGGTGGGAGGCGGCGTCTCCGTGTCCACACCCCTCCTGATCTCCTTCCTGATCACGGCCGGCATCACGGCCGCCCTCTATTGGTTCCTGCTGAAGACGGACACGGGCCAGGCCATCCGCGCCACGGCCCAGGATCGTGAGGCAGCCCAGCTCATGGGCATCAACGTGAAGCGCATGTCCATCCTCGCCTTCGGATTGGGCTCGGCGCTGGCGGGTACGGCGGGGGCGTTGATCGCTCCGACCTACTACATCTTTCCCCAGGTGGGGGCTGTCTTCACGCTGAAGGCCTTCGTCATCACGGTGCTGGGCGGCATGGGCAGCGTGGTGGGCGCCACCCTGGGCGGCATCCTGATCGGCATCACGGAATCCATGAGCGCGGTCTACATCTCGTCCGGCTGGAAGGATGTGGTCGTCTTCGTGCTCTTCCTCCTGGTCCTCCTCTTCAGGCCCTCGGGCCTGATGGGCAAGTCGCGGACCTGAGGAGGCCATCATGCCCAAGACCCTCCTCAAGGCGGTTTCCGGCGCGGTGGTGCTCGGAGCCCTCCTGGCTCTGCCGCGGTACGTGGAAAGCCCCTACGCGCTCCACATGATGATCCTGCTCTTCCTGAGCGTGTCCCAGGGCCAGAGCTGGAACATCCTGGGCGGCTACGCGGGGCAGCATTCCGTGGGCCACGCGGCCTATTTTGGGGTCGGGGCCTACACGACGATGATGCTCATGCACACCTGGCAGATCGCGCCCTGGTTTGGCGTGTGGTTCGGCATGGCCCTGGTGGTGGTCGTGGCCCTGGCCATCGGCAGCATCTGCTTCCGCCTGCGGGGCCCCTACTTCGTGCTGGCCTCCATCGCCGTGGCCGAAATCCTGCGGCTCTCGGCCATCAACCTTACGACCCTGACCAATGGCGCCGAAGGCATCCTGGCCACGGATCTGCCCGCCTTCAGGATCGGTGGGCGGGTCGTGACGGAGTTCCTCACCAAGGTGCCCTTCTACTACATCGGCTTGGTTCTGGCCTTGCTGACCCTCGCCATCACGTACTGGGTGCAGCACTCCAAGCTGGGCTACTTCCTGCAGGCCATCCGCGAGGATCAGGACGCCGCGCATTCCCTGGGCATCTCCATCTCGCGCTACAAGAACATCGCCCTCGTCATCTCGGCGGTGCTCACCTCCCTGGCGGGCAGCTTCTACGGCATCTACGTAGGCTTCGTGGATCCGCCCACGGTTCTGGGGCTGGATGTCTCCGTCCAGATCATGCTCATCTGCATCATCGGGGGCATGGGCACGCTGTGGGGCCCAGTGCTCGGCGCCCTCGTGCTGGTGCCCCTTTCGGAGGCCCTGCGCAGCAACCTGATCACCGAGGCCCTGGTCCAGGTGGGCCTGGTGAGCGCCGAATCGAGGGTGGGCCTCTTCCTGAAGGAGAACCTCGCCCATGCCCACGTGCTGCTCTACGGCATCCTCGTGGTGCTGGTGATCCTCTTCATGCCGGAGGGCCTCATGGGCTTTGTCCGGAAGTTGGCCTCGCGCCGGAAGCGGGAGGCCTGATGGCCATCTTGGAGATCAAGCACGTCAGCAAATTCTTCGGCGGTCTCGCCGCCAATTCGGACGTGTCCTTCGAGGTGGAGGAGGGCGCGATCATGGGGCTCATTGGTCCCAACGGCGCGGGCAAGACCACCCTGTTCAACTGCATCACGGGCTACTACCCGCCTTCCAAGGGCGAGATCTTCTTCAAGGGGCGGCGCATGAACGGCCTGGAACCGGACAGGGTCTGCCGGCTGGGCATGGTGCGCACCTGGCAGAAGGTGCGTCCCCTGGCCAAGCTGTCCGTGGTGGACAACGTGATGGTGGGCGCCCTGGCACGCACCTCCTCATTGCGGATCGCCCGCGAAAGGGCGATGGCGCAGCTCGAGGTGGTCCACTTGGCTCACCGGGCCGAGGCCCTGGCGGGTGGGCTGCCCATCGGCGAGCGCAAGAAGCTGGAGGTTGCCCGGGCCTTGGCCACCGAGCCCCAGCTCCTGCTGCTGGATGAGGTGATGGGCGGCCTGAATCCCGCCGAAAGCGAAGAGATCATCCAGCTCATCCTCGACATCAAGGGCCGCGGCCTCACCCAGATGGTCATCGAGCACGATATGAAGGCCATCATGCGCATCTCCGACCGGATCGTCGTCCTCAACTCGGGAGAAAAGCTCACCGAAGGCAGCCCCCAGGAAGTCGTGACCAACCCGGATGTGATCAGCGCCTACCTCGGTGAAAGCCATGCTTAGGATCGATAAGCTGAACTTCGCCTACGGGGACCTCAAGGTGCTCTGGGACGTGGATCTGGAGGTGCACGAAGGCGAGATCGTCACCGTCGTCGGGGCCAATGGCGCCGGGAAATCCACGACCCTCAAGAACATCTCGCGCCTGGTCCGGCCCGGCTCGGGCACGATCCGCTTCCTCGGCCAGGATCTCGGCCGCCTGCAGCCCCATCAGGTCGTGGAGGCAGGGCTGATCCAGGTTCCGGAGGGGCGGCGCATCTTTCCCGAGATGACGGTGATGGAGAACCTCCGCATGGGTTCGTACGTCAAGGGCACGCGCGGGGATCGCGAAAGGAACATCGCCTGGGTGTTCGAGCTGTTCCCCCGCCTCAGGGAACGGGAAAAACAGCTCGGCGGCACCATGTCCGGCGGAGAACAACAGATGCTGGCCATCGCCCGGGGCCTCATGGGCAATCCCCGGCTGCTGCTGCTGGACGAGCCCTCCCTGGGCCTGTCTCCCCTGCTCGTGAAAAACATCTTCGACATCCTCACCGGCATCAACAGGCAGGGCGTTACCATTCTCCTGGTAGAGCAGAACGTCTATCAGTCCCTCCGCATTTCCCACCGGGCTTATGTGATGGAAACCGGCCGGGTGGTGCTCACGGGCCAGGGCGACGAGCTACTCGCCAACGATCACATCAGGAAGGCCTACTTGGGCATGTGAGGAGCTGCGATGACCACCGTTGAAAAATGGATGACCCGGAATCCCATCACCATCGATCAGGACGCTTCCATCATCGAGGCCATCCACCTCATGAAGGAGAAGGGCATCCGCCGCCTGCCGGTCATGGGTGGGGGGAAATTCATCGGGCTGATCACCGAGCGGATGATCAAGGACTACACGCCGGGCAAGGCGACGTCGCTGGATACCTGGGAAGTGCACTACCTCCTCTCCAAGACGCCGGTGAAGGACGTGATGAACCGCGCGCCGCACACCATCACGCCGGACGTGGACCTGGCGACGGCGGCCCAAGCCATCCTGGATCACAAGCTCTACGGCCTTTGCGTGGTGGACGCCAAGGGCGAGCTGGTGGGCATCATGTCCGTGGGCGACATGCTGCGGGCCGTGGTGGAGTTCTCCAAGGTCGCCAAGTAGGCGGAGGAAAACAGCGAACCGCGAATGGCGTGAACCGCCTCTTCGGGGTTCCATGCATTCCCGGTTGACCATTCCGCGCTTCGCCCGGGAAGATCGATAGACCGTCCCTTTCCGGAGGTACCTTGGGCTTCGCTCAACGTTTGCAGGACATCCGCCATGGCTTCGAGCGTCCCTTCTGGGTCGCCAACATCAGTGAGCTGTTCGAGCGCCTCTCCTATTACGCGGCCTTCGCCTCCCTGGCGCGGTACCTCAACGAATCGCTGGGTTTCCCGGCCCAGGACGCCAGCAGCCTCACGGGGCTCTTCGGCGGGCTCGTGTGGTTCATGGCGGCCTTCGGAGGCGCCGTGGCGGATCGCTTGGGCTTCCGGCGAGCCCTCTCGCTGGCCTACCTGATCCTCAGCAGCTCGTACTTCCTGCTGGGCTCCCTGGGATCTTCCTGGATGCGGCCCGTCCGCGGAGCCGTGCCCCTCGGGGGCCTGGTGGTGTTCCTGCTGATGCTGCCCGCCCTCGGCGTCGCCCTGGTGAAGCCCGCGGTGGTGGGGACGACGGCCCGGGCCTCGAAGGAGAACGTGCGCACCATCGGCTACTCGATCTACTACACGCTGGTGAACATCGGTGGCGCGGCCGGGCCCTTCGTCGCCTCCTACGTCCATCGTCACATGAGCGTCGAGAACGTGTTCCGCGTGGCCGCCGTGAGCGTGTTCCTGATGTTCTTCGCGGTGCTCCTGCTCTTCAAGGAACCGCGCAAGGAAGGCGATGTGCCTCCCCCTTCGCTGGTGGAAACCGGCAAGAACTTTCTCACCGTCATCTCCAACCCGAAGTTCATGCTGTTCCTCTTCATCTTCACGGGCTACTGGGTGGTGTACTGGCAGGAGTTCATCACACTGCCGCTCTACGTGGTGAAGTACATCGATCCGAAGGCGGACACCGAACTGCTGCTGATGACCGGCCCCCTCGTGGTGATCTCGCTGACGGTCCTGCTCAACCTCGCCACCCAGAAAATCGCCTCCGTGAAGGCCGTCACGCTGGGCACGCTGATTTCTTCCCTCGCCTGGATCGTGCTGGTCTTCAAGCCCACCGTGACGGGTGTGATCATCACCCTCGTCTGCGTGGCGCTGGGCGAGATCGTGCAGTCGCCCCGCTACTACGAGTACATCTCGCGTTTGGCGCCGGCAGGCCAGCAGGGCACGTACATGGGCTTTGCCTTCCTGCCCATCGGGCTGGGTTCCCTCATCGGCGGCTGGTTCGGGGGCAAGCTCATGCACCACTTCGGGGAAGTGATGCACAACCCCCACGGCATGCTCTGGACGATCGTCGGCGTCGGCGTGACGACGGCCGCCCTGTTGTGGGTTTACGACCGGCTGCTTCCCGCCAAGCCTTGAGGAGCCTCTGCACCTGCGGGGTGCTGAGCCTCACAGGTTCTTGGAAACGAACTCCCAGCGGGCCCTCATGATGTCCCAGTACTGCCAGGGCTTGCCGAAGGCGCTGACGTGGTCGGAGCCCGGGTAGAGGCGCAGGTCGAAATCCTTGCCTTCCTTCATCAGCGCTTCGATGAACTGGACGGTGTTCTGGGGGTGCACGTTGTCATCGGTGAGGCCGTGCATGATGAGGCCCTTGCCTGAGAAATCCTTGGCGGCGGCGGCCAGGTTGGTGCCGTCGTAGCCCGCCGCGTTGTCGGCGAGCAGGCCCATGTAGCGCTCGGTGTAGATGCTGTCGTACAGCCGGTAGTTGGTCACCGGCGCACCGATGATGCCCAGCTTGTAGGCCCTGCTGTGGGTCATGGCGTAGGCGCTCATGTAGCCGCCGTAGCTCCAGCCTTCGATGCAGACGCGGTTGAGGTCGGCGAAGCCCTGCTCGCCGAGCCACTTCAGGCCGTCCAGCTGGTCTTCCAGTTCCTGGGCGCCCAGGTGCTTGTAGATGCCCTCGGCGCTGATCTGGCCCTTGTGCGAGGCGCTGCGGTTGTCGCAGATCCAGACCACATAGCCGTTCTGCGCCAGGAAGTGCCACCAGAGCAGCTCGCGGCCCCAGGCATCGTTCACCTGGGGAGCCTGGGGGCCGCCGTAGATGTGCTGGTAGACAGGGTATTTCTTCGTCGCGTCGAAATCCGGCGGCAGGATGAGCAGGGTTTCCATGGGGAAGCCGTCGCGCGTCTTCACCTGCTGCTGTCTCACGGCCCCGAGCTTCAGGTTCTTGAGCATGGGGCTGGGATTCTCGTCGATCATGCGGGTCTGCTTGCCGGTGGCGTCGAAGAGGGCCTGCTTGGCGGGCTGCTCCAGGCTGCTCCAGGTGTCGAGGTAGGCGCTGAAGGCGGCGTTCCAGCGCACACGGTGGCTGCCGCGGGCGCTCGTGATGCGCGTGAGTCCCTTGCCATCCAGGCCGATGCGGTAGGTGTGGGGGGCGATGGGGCTGTGCTCGGTGGCGTCGAAGTAGACGAGGCCCTTCGCCGCATCCAGGCCGTGCACGTGGCGCACGTCCCAGGTCCCGCTGGTGACGGCCTGCTTCAGATGACCCTCGGCATCGTAGCGGTAGATGTGCTGGTAGCCCGTGCGGCTGGACTGCCAGAGGAAGCTGCCGTCCTTCAGGAAGATGGGAAGCTCCTGCCTTTCGGCGTCCACCCAGGCGCGGCCCTGCTCCTTGAGCAGAACCGTGGATCCGGCACCCTCGAAGCGGCGCAGTTCCAGCCAGGTCTGGGCCCGGTCCGTCAGGTTGGCGATGAGGCGGCCCTTGGGATCCCACATCACGCGGGTGATGAGGGTCTCCTGGCCGGGATGGGCCTCGGGGGTCCAGATGGTGTGGCCCTCAAGGTCGACGACACCCAGGCGGGCGATGGGGTTGGGATCGCCGACCTTGGGATAACGGGCCTGCAGCAGTTTCTGGGGCTGGCTGCGGTCGTCGGCCAGGGTGAACACGGGCACCTTGGTTTCATCGAAGGAGAGATAGGCGAGCCGCTTGGAATCGGGACTCCACCAGAAAGCGCCGAAGCGGCCCCGGCCGTAGACCTCTTCCTGGTAGACCCAATCCAGCCGCCCGTTGAACACCGTCTCGCTGCCGCCCGTGGTCAGTCGCGTCTCCTTCGCCGTGGCCACGTTCACGCAGTAGAGGTCGTTGCCGCGGAGGTAGGCCACCTGGGTGCCATCGGGGCTGAAGGAAGGTTCGTCGGGATGGCCCTCGGCCAGGCGCTTGGCTGTGGCGGCCTTCACATCCACGAGGAAGAGTTGATCCTTCACATCCACGAGGAACGCGCCGCGCCCCTCGTTCCAGGTGAAGGCACCGCGACCGAGCGCGGCCTTGGCGTCGGCTTCCGCCGCACCCGCGGCCACCAGGGCGGCCTGCAGGCGGGCGGCCTCCAGCAGCGGTTTGGCCTCCCAGGTGGCGGGATCCACGCGCAGCAGGGTGACCTGGTCCTTCTCGCGCTTGACCTGCAGCAGGGCCCCGTCCGGCAGCCATTCGAGCCGCGTGGTGGGCATGCCGACGAAGGCCTTCTTGAGTGTCGGATGAGCGAGGGCTTCGAGGCTGAGGCGCTCCTGCCCCTGGCCCCAGAGGCCGGAAGCGAGGACGAGGCAAGCCAGGCTGGTGCGAAGGAACATGCGGGCTCCGAAAGACGACCTTATGTATATCGCAAGACGAGGTTCTTGAGGATGCGGTCCAAAAATCGAGGTGCGGATCGCTTATCCCGAAGAGAAGTCACCGATTGCTATTCAGAAGAGGTCCCATGTCCACATGGCTGGAACGACTCACGCCCCGGTTTCTCGCGGGGAAAATTCTCATGGTGGCCCTGGGCCCGCTGGCCATCGTGTTCCTGGTGTCCTGGCTGGTGCTCGTGCCGGCGGTGGAGAACGGCTTCCTGAAGGCCCGCAAGGATGCCATCCGGAACCTGACGGAAACGGCCCTGGGCATGCTCGCGGCCCAGGAGGCCCAGGCCGCCTCGGGCGCCATCACACGCGAAGAGGCCCAGCAGAGGGCCCTGGCGCAGATCAAGGCGATCCGCTATGAGGGTGGCAACTACTTCTACGTGTTCACGCCCGAACCCAGGATCGTCACCGTGCCCATCCGCCCGGAGATGGAAGGCAAGAAGGTCGACGACTACACGGACAAGCAGGGCACCCACATCTACCTCGAACTGGCCCGCCTGGGCCGGCAGCCGGAGGGCGGCTACCTTCGCCTCTGGTTCGGCAAGCCCGGTGTGGAGGGCGTGTTCCCCAAGCTGAACTACGTGAAGCTGTACGAACCCTGGGGCTGGAACATCGGCACCGGCGTCTACATCGATGATCTCCAGGCCCAGGTGCGGCTCTACACCTGGTCCATTCTCGGCGGCTTGCTGGCCTTGTCGGCGCTGCTCTTCTTCGTGGTGCGGGGCGTGGCGCGGCGGATGACCCGGCCGCTGGCGGACCTGGTGGACGGTCTCCGCCGCAGCGACCTCACCCGCGAGATTCGCATCGACAGCCAGGATGAGATCGGCGAGGCGGCGCGGGCCTTCAATGTCTACAACGCCGGCCTGCGGGGACGGATCGTCGATGTCTCTGGGTACGCGGATCGCGTGGCCTCGGGCAGCACGGAACTGGCCGCCAGTTCGGAGGAGATGGCCCGCGCCGTGGACGATATCGCCAAGGTCAGCGAGGAGCTGAAACAGGCCGGAGAACGTGTGGCCCAGGCCATGGCGGGACTCTCCCGGGAATCGGGCCTGGTGGTCCAGCACAGCCAGGAGGGCGGTCGCGAAGGCGCCGCCGCCGTGGAAGAAACCGTGCGCAGCGCCGAGGCCGGCGAGGCCGCCGTGGCAGGCATGGGGGAAATCCAGGGAGCGACGGCCCAGATTGTCCAGGCGGTGCGCGTGATCCAGGAGATCGCGCGGCAGACCAACCTGCTCAGCCTGAATGCGGCCATCGAGGCGGCCAAGGCCGGCTCCATGGGCAAGGGCTTCGCCGTGGTGGCCGAGGAGGTGCGCAAGCTCGCCGAGCGCAGCCGCACGTCGGCCAAGGAGATCGAAGCGTTCATCGAGCGCGCCCAGGAAGCGGTGGCGGGCGGCGTCACCAGCGTGCAGGACACCATGCAGAGCCTGGGGGCCATCCGCGAACGCATCCAGCAGGTGGCCAGCCGGGTCTCCCAGATCGGCACCTTCGCCCAGGGGCAGGCGGGTACCAGCGGCGAAGTGACGCGCATGATGGAACAGACCAGCCAGGGCCTCGCGCAGAACGCCACGGCCACGCACGAACTGGCGGCCACGGTGAAGGAGATTGCCAAGACCTCCGAGGATCTCGCCCAGGTGGCGGAAGGCCTGCGCGCCCTCGCGGGAACCTTCAAGCTTTAGCGCCCGCCTTCTTCAAGCGCGAGTTCCACCCAGGCCAAGGTGCCGGTGGCGAGCGGGGTCAGGCCCAGGCGCCCGCCCATCAGATCGGTGAGGCCTGCGGCCACCGGCAGCCCGATGCCCAGACCGCCGCGCTGCCGGCGGAAGCCTTGCTCTTCCTGCTCGAAGGGGCGCAGGAGGCGCTCCCAGTCCGGCGGCAGGCCCGGGCCCTGGTCCTCGACCTCGAAACGCAGGTGCCAGTGGCGGCCCTCCGGCCGGGCCGACATCCGGAAATCGATGGTGCCGTGTCCGCTGAAGCCGATGGCGTTGTCCAGCAGCACCGTCAGGATCTGGCAGATGCGCGTCGCGTCGCACATGAGGGGCTGGGGCAGGGGGTCCAGGCTGGGGCGGAAGGTCAGGCCCTTGTCCGTGGCCGGGGGCTCGAAGGTTCGAGCCAGGCGGGCGAGGTGCGGGCCCAGGTCCGTCAGCGCCAGGTTGAGGGCGAGGGTGCGGTGGGTGAGGCTGGAGAGGTCGAGGAGGCCCTGCACGAGCTGGCTCAAGTGCAGCGCCGTGCACTGCGCGCGGTTGAGGATCTCGACCTGGTCCTCCCGGGGATCGAAATCCTGCAGCATCTGCAGGTGGCCCGTGAGGATCTGCAAGGGCGTGCGCAGTTCATGGTGCGCGTTGTCCGTGAAGGATTCCTCCGCCCGGCGCAGCCGCTGCTCGGCTTCCAGGGAGCGGCGCTGTTCTCGGATGATGCGGTTCTTGGCGTGGGCGAGGGCGTAGAGAGCCAGGCCGCCGAAGGCAAGCAGGGCGACAACGCCGAGGAGGTAGCTCAGGACTAGCTGGGATTCGGACATAGGTAGGTCCGGGCTAAGCCCGCGTTCAGCACAAGGAAGGCCAGCGATTTTGCAGTCCAGGGCACGAGGATCCAGTCTCGCGATAGGGTTCGCAGGAACAAGTTGAATAGGGGATAGAAGGTCAGTTCGATGGCCAGGGATAACGAGGCGCTGGCCAGAAACCAATAGAGGGGTTCGTGCCAAGCCTTGCGGGTCACTGGCTGAGTGAAAAGCACGAACAGCTGGCGCACGCAGATGCCAAGAAGCACGAGACTGGCGAAGGTGCCTGAGAGGAGCCAGCGGGCTCCAAGGCCCAGGGAGACGGCATCCCAGCACATGGGCAGCAGGAGGAGGGCCCCTAGAAAGCTGGAGACGGCAGGCGGAATTGGCCGGTCTCCGGCTCCTGCCAGGGCCCAAAGCAACGCGAGAGACTCTGGAATGGTCCAGAGATTCGCGAGCCATGTGTTGTGGATACCACCCATGGCCGTGGCGAGCATGGACCAGCTCTCTACGAGGGTGACGATCAGGAACACTGTGAGCCGCGACATCCAAAGGCGTGACGCGAATCGGCCAGAGCGCCAGTGGATGATGAGAGCCGTTACAGGTACCAGCGGAGCGATGAAATTCGTGCTCAGGCTGAACCAGTAGAGACCTCGGTACGGGTGCAAGGGTTCCTCAAGCCCAAGGCTGGGGGCAGTAGGGAGGGCAGTTTGAGCTGTTCTGCATGCAGAGGTTGGTGGGGGCGTTCATATCTGCACCTTTGCTGTCTACAGCGACCATCACCATCGTGGGTGACCCATCCGACTCCTGCGCCTGGTGAATGCGGATGCCCGCGGCGCCCGGTTGAGCCAGCAGTTTTTCGAAGGCACTGCGGTTGAAGGCAGAGGACAGGTGGGTTCCTGGCGCGGCTGTGGAGCGGAACGCCTGGATGAGCCCAGTAGCCTCGTCACGCGAGATGGTGTGATCAAAGGTCGGGTCGAAGGGAAGTGAAGACATGTAGGCTCCAGAGAAAAACCGGGCCGCGTGGTACGCTGGATATGGCGTGGCCCAGAAGGTGAAAGTGGGCGCGAGCTAGTGCTGGACGGGGATGACTTCGACCTGTGGTGACTGGATATGCCCTACGGCTTGGCATACCACGGCCTGGGAGAATCCGAGGGAGGCATCGAAGCAGAACGGGGGGCAGTTCTGGCCCGCCTGTGCGAACTTGGCGTGCTCGGCCGTCAGATCATCACCCACGGCAGTCACGCCCACAAACACCATGCAATCCTGCCCGTCGTTGTGCCGGGCGAGGTAGATGCGAATGCCGGCACAGTCGGGTTGATCCAGGACATGCTCGAAGGCCGAGCGATGGTACATGGAGGAATGAAGCTCATCGGGCGCGGCCTGGACTTGGAAGGCCCGCACGAGCTGAGTGATCTCCGATTTGGAGATGGAATGAACGCGGTTGGGATCAAATGCAACGGTATGGCTAACCAGGCCCGGCACCACGCAGGTGGCGGAGGGGTGATGGAAAATGGAATCCCAGAAACAAACGGGAGGACAGTTCTGGCCGCCCTGCATGAAGGCGCTTTCCTCGTGCTTGATATCCAGTCCCTGCACGTCCACCCCTACCATGGCGAGCGTCGGAGAGCCGTCTTCGTGAAGGGCACGATAGATGCGAATGCCCTCGCAACCCGGCTGGCTCAGCAACGTTCGGAAGGCTGAGGCGTTGAACGCCGTTGCGAGATGGGAACCTGCGGGCATGGCGGCCTGGTATCGGTGGACGAGATCCACGGCCTCGTTCCGATCGATGCGGTGATCCCGCCGGATGTCGAAGGTCGGTTCAGACATGCAGTGCTCCTGAGGAACAAGCCGCGAGAGCGGCGGGTGGATGCGGGATTCCCCAATCACACCCGAAGCCATTCCAAATCACAAGATGGAACAGGGCGTGGATTGAGGAAACGCAAAAGAAGTGGCCCCAATCCCACGTTGGTTCCCTGTCTCAATCGGGCTTGGGCGCGCCCAGGTTCACTCAGAACATGATTTCGGCAAGAGAAAAGCTGGATTCAGGGACTTCACCCAAATGAATAACCTAGTCCCCCGATGTTGTCGGGGCCGATCAACCCTTGCCACTCAAGTCCACGGCCCGATAGATAGTCACACTCCCACCTCGCGGTGGAGGGCCCTTTGCAGTGTCCCAACGGCTGGCAGGCGCTCGAGGATCCCTGTCTACTGCGGCAGATGCGGCCGCGTGAGGTTGCGGTGGCCGGTCTCGGTCACGAGCAGGTTGTCCTCGATGCGGATGCCGCCGCAGGGGGTCAGTTCGTCAATGAGTGTCCAATTGAAGAAGGACTTGTGCTCGTTGTCGCGGAAGGGGCGGAGCAGCATGGGGATGAAGTAGAGGCCGGGCTCCACCGTGAACACCTGGCCGGTGTCGATCTCGCGGGTGGTGCGCAGGGCGGGGTGTTCCGGGGGCGGGGGCGCGGGCGTGCCCTCGGGCGTGCCCTGGCGGCCCGCCACGTCATGCACCTGGATGCCCAGGTGATGGCCGAGTCCGTGGGGGAAGAATGGGCGCGTCAGCCCCTTCTCGACGGCTTCCTGCGGCGCGGCCTTGAGGATGCCGCTCTCCTTCAGCAGATCGGCGATGAGCAGGTGGCCCTGGTTGTGGAGATCCCCGTAGGGCATCTTGGGTTTCACGGTCTCGCAGAGCTTCAGCTCGATGGTCTCCATGCCCTTGATGAGGGCCGCGAAGCGGCTGTCGCACTGGGGAGCGGCCATGGTGCGGGTGATGTCCGAGGCGTAGCCGTGAACCTGGGCGCCCGCGTCGATGAGCAGCACGGCCCCGTTCCGGAGGGTGCGCTTGCCCTCGTAGTGGAGGATGGCGCCCTTCTCGTTGAGGGCGACGATGCTGCCGTAGGGCAGTTCATGGTCCACGACGCCGGCGGCCTGGATGTAGGCGTGGTGGATTTCCAGCTCGCTGGCCCCGGCCATGAAGGCCGCCCGGGCGGCGACATGGCCCCGCGCGGCGATGACGGTGGCGGCTTCGATGCATTCGACCTCGTAGGCGGATTTGGTGGTGCGGTTCCAATCCAGGTAGGCGGTGAGCAGGGCGGGGTTCGCCTCCAGTCCGGCTGCTTCGGCGCGATCGGTTTCGTTGCCGATGTAGGCGGCCTTCTTGACGGCGCCGAGGCGCTTCCAGACCTCCTCCACGTTGCCCACTTCCTCGATCTCGAATTCCGAAGCCCAGAAGGGGTTTCCGAGGGGGGACTGCTCGTACCAGAAATCCTCGGGAGCGTAGCGGATGAGGCGGGGGCGCTTCCCGGGGCGCACCACCAGGATGTGGTGGGGGCCCGCCATGGGGCACCAGTGGGCGAAGTGGGGCGTGGGGTGGAAGGGGGCGTCCTGGTCGTCGGCGAAGTGGGTGTAGACCTTGCCGCTGGAGATCACCAAGGCCTCGAAGCCGGTGCGGACCAATGCGTCGGCCGTGGTGCGCTGGCGTTCGGCGATGTGGGCGTGGAAGAGGGCGGAAAGATCGGTCATGGCAGCGTCCTGGTGAAGGATCAGGGTGTCAGAGGTTGATCCTCTATGAAAGTCATAGAAAACGCAGCGGTTTTTCCTGGGGTGCGAAGCCGTGCCGCACGGCCTTTTCGAAGAAGAGCGCCAGGCTTTCCCGCTCGGCCTCGCCCAGGGTGTAGCTGATGTTTTCGGTCAGGTACTCCTGCAGTTCGATCTTGGTCCAGCCAATGGTGCGCCGGGCTTCTTCCACGATGGCGGGAAGCTGGTCCATGCCAATGGCCAGGCTCTTGTGGAAGAAGGGGGCGACGCCGCCGGGCACGGGCAGGTCGGGCGCGTCCTGGCGCACGAGCCATAGGGCGAAGACGAAGGGCAGGCCGGTCCAGCTGTGCCACTCCTCAGCCAGGTCCATGACGAAGAGGCCCTGCTTGGGCGCGCGCATGGCGGCGTCTCCGATCATCAGGGCCGCGTCATGGGCCTCCAGCATGGCGGGCAGGTCCGGGCCCATGTCCGTGACCGCGGGGGTCACACCGTAGCGTTCGCGCAGCAGCAGCTGGGCCAGCACCACGCTGGTGCGGCTGGAGGTGTCCAGCGCCAGGCTGCGGATCTGCTCGGGCGGCACCTTGGACAGGATGACGACGCTGCGCACCCGCTTGGGGGAGGCGATGCAGAGCCCCGGCACGATGCGGAGGTCGGGGATCCGCAGGTATTCGATGGAACTGACGATGCCCGCGTCCACCTCGCCGTCCCGCAGGCGGTCCGCGCAGGCCGAAGGGTAGTGGAACTTCAGGTGGAAGTGCTCCCAGCCCAGGCCGTGCTTAAAGCCGTGATTCAACGGCGCGGCATTCAGGTAGTCGATGATGGATAGGCGGAACGGGACAGAATCCATGCCCCCAGTCTATGCGATGATTCCCCCATGCTCCTCTGGCACTACGAGTTGAACACCCCGATGGGTCTCATGCGCGCCGCCTTCGACGGCCGGGGGAGGCTGCTGGAACTCGTCCTGGAGGGTTTCGATCCCCGCCAGACCAGCCCCCTGCCGCCGCGGGAGCAGCGGGAGGCCAAGCGCTTCCTGGACCGCCAGGTGGAGGCCTACCTGGCCGGCACCCTGCGCACCTTCACCGTGCCGCTGGATCCCCAGGGCAAGCCCACAGAGCTGCGGATCTGGGACACGGTGCGCACCATCCCCTATGGCCAGACCCGCCGCCCCGCCGATCTGGCCGCCTGGCTGGGGCTGGATGAGGACGTGATCGTCATGGCCTGCGTGGCGAATCCCATCGTGCTGCTGATTCCCGCGCACCGGGTGATCCTGCCCGGGGAGGGGCCTCTGCCGAAGGCCCTTCGGGACCTGGAGTCGGGTTTGGGGTGGCGGAAGCCTTAAAGGGTTTTGATGTCAGTCCTTGGTCCAAAAAAACCACGGATCTGACATGCTGGGTGGCATGCCTGGTGCCTTCCATCTGATCGTCACGCCCCCGGGGGACCTGGGCGCGGCCTTCAATGACGAAGGAAAGCTGGTCCAGCTCGTGCGCTTCCACGGCGCCCCAGGACCGCTGGCCAGCGGCCCCGAGCCCAAGAGCCTGCCCTACCTGAAGCGCCAGCTGGAGGCCTACTTCTCGGGCAACCTCCGGGACTTCAACATCCCCATGCAGGCCGATGGCACGGATTTCCAGAAGCGCGTCTGGAAGGAACTGCTGAAGATCCCCTACGGTCAGGCCATCTCGTACCTGGAGCTGGCGCGGCGCCTGGGCGACGAGAAGTGCATCCGCGCCGCGGCCCGGGCCAGCGGCGCCAATCCCATCGGCATCCTCATCCCCTGCCACCGCGTGATCGGATCGGACGGCTCCCTCGTGGGCTATGCGGGTGGGCTGGACATGAAGGAATACCTGCTCCGCCTCGAAGGGGTGCTGCCCAAGGCCCCGCCCCAGCCCCGGTTGCCCCTGGTTTGGGAATGATCTGGGAATGAGCGGCTTCCACGAGATCAGCACGTCGCTCGGTCGCTTCCAGGTGGCCTTCGATGCCGAGGGTGCCCTCATCTACCTGGGTTTCGCGGGCCGGGAGTACCGGGAATCGCTGCGGGTGAAGGTGGCCCGGCAGGCCACGGCACTGGATCCGGATGCGGGTGTCCTGGCGCGCCTGAAGGAACAGCTGGAGGCATACGCCGCCGGGACGCGCAGGACCTTCGACATCCCCCTCCGCCTCCACGGCACCCCCTTCGAACAGCGGGTGTGGGCGGCCCTTCAGCGGATCCCCTTCGGTGAAACCCGCAGCTACGGGCAGCTCGCGGCGGAGCTGGGCGGTTCCGCCCTGAGCCGGGCCGTGGGCCGAGCCAACGGCGCCAATCCCATTTCGATCCTGGTGCCCTGCCACCGCCTCGTCGGCGCCAATGGTTCGCTTACGGGCTATGCGGGCGGGCTCGCGCTGAAGGAGCGTTTGTTGCGACTGGAAGGGGCGATCAAGGACTGACGGTCCGCAGGGGCCCGCGGTCCAGCTCCAGCCGGATCTCATCCTTCGCGCCGAGGGCCGTCCTCAGCACGGCCAGGCCGCGATCCATGTCCACCTTGCCGCAGGAGAAGAAATCCACGGCGGCGAAGCCGTGCTCGGGCCAGGTGTGGATGGCCAGGTGGCTTTCCGCGATGATCACGGCTCCGCTGACGCCGTGGGGGCTGAAGTGGTGGAAGGTGTGGGTGACGATGGTGGCGCCCGATGCTTCGGCGGCCCGGAGCATGGCGGAGGTGACCAGGTCCAGATCCGCCAGGGCCGCGGCGTCGCAGCCGGTGAACTCCGCCAGCAGATGACGCCCCAGGGCCGTCATGCGCGCCTCGTCATCAGGGCCACGCATTCCACATGGCTCGTGAGGGGGAAGAGGTCGAGCACCGCCAGCTGGTCGAGTTGCCATGCGGCGCCCAGGCGCTTCACGTCGCGGCAGAAGGCGGCGCCGTCGCAGCCCACGAGCACGAGGGTATTGGCCTTGGCGGTCGCGAGGCGGTCGCAGAGAGTGGCTTCCAGGCCCGCGCGGGGCGGGTCCAGCAGGATGACGTCGGCGGGCTCGCCCAGGCCTTCGGGCACCCAGGCCGCCACATCGGCCACTACGCATTCCGCAGGAAGCCCCGCGGCCTCGAGGTTGCGCCGGGCCCAGGCCACGGCCGTTTCGCCGGATTCCACGAGGACGCGGTGCTGGAAGCGCCCGCCGAGCATGGCGGAGAACAGGCCCACGCCGCCGTAGAGGTCGTAGAGCGTGTGCCCCTTCACATCCCATGTGGCTAGGAGTCCGCCGAAGGCCTCGGCGGCCCAGGCGGGGCTCACCTGGAAGAAGGCGCCGGGCTCGTGGCGAAGGGTGGCTTCGCCGAGGCGGTGCCGGATGGGTTCTTCATTGCGGTGCCAGCCGTCGGGCTCGAGGATCCATGTGCGTCCCCGCTCATCCGTGGCCCAGACCGTGTCGGCGGGCGTGCTGGTGCAGAGTTCCCAGCGGCCCGGGCGCGCCGGCACCGCGCGGCCTTCCAGCGCCGCCTGCAGGCGCGGGATGGCGGCAGAGAGGGGATCGGCGGCGGCGGGACAGGCCGTGACGGGCACGAGGGCGTGGCTGTGGCGGCGGAAGTAGCCCAGGGCCGCGCCGTCCCAATGCAGTTGGATGCGGTGGCGGCGGGCCGAGTCGGGAGCCGGATGCCAGGTCCAGGGCTGGTCTTCACCGAGCTGGCGGCGCAGCAGGTCCGTGACCATATGGTGCTTGAGCTCGGCCGCATGGCGGCCCGCCTCCCAGAGTTCGCAGCCGCCGCAGACTTCGGCGACGGGGCAGGCGGCCTGCGTCCGGCGCGGATCGCGCGTGACCCAGCGGGTGACGCGGCCTTCGCCATGGCGGGGCTTCCAGATCACCTGGGCCTCGACGACTTCGCCGGGGAACAGGGCGAGGGGCGCTTCCAGCAGCAGCAGGCGGCCGTCCTCGGAGCGGCCCACGCCCTTGCCGCCCCAGGCGAGGCGCTCGATGGGGCCCTTCCAGCCTTCAGTCCGGTTCGGGGAATTCCGATAAGCTGGCTTCACCTTTGGATTCCTGGAGCTTGATTCTGTCTTGCGATTCACCGTCGCCATCCCCCCACAGCACCGTAGCACCCTCCAGGATCGCGTTGCCGGCGAGATGCGGCGAGCCCTGGATTTCGTCGACGAGGGCCCGGCGGACGTCGTGGTCGGGTCGCCCGGGGAGGGCTTGTTCGCCACCTGCGGCATCTGGCCCGGCGCGGACGCGGCCCTGGCCCTGATGAAGGCGGGATGGGAGCGTTCGAAGGACCGGCAGTCCATGGAGCGGCTTCACGAGGTGGGCCGGGCTCTGGCGTCGGAGCAGAACCTGGATCGCCTGCTGGACCTGATACTCACCAAGGCCCGGGAGCTGCTCAAGGCCGAGGCGGGCTCGATCTACCTGCTGAACGGCGAGGACGACCGCCGGGAGCTGCTCTTCGCCCACACGCAGAACGCCAAGGTGAAGCTGCCCTTCCACCGCATCGTCATGCCGGTCTCCCACCAGACCCTGGCGGGCTTCGTGGCGCTGACGGGCCAGAGCCTCAACATCCAGGACGTCTACCGGATCCCCGAGGAGGCGCCCTACCGCTTCAACGACAGCTACGATCGGCAGGCGGGCTACCGCACGGCCTCGGTGCTGGTGGTGCCCATGCAGGATACGGAGGGCCAGGTGCTGGGCATCCTGCAACTGCTCAACCGCCTGGATGGAGACACCGGCGGGGCCGGGGTCTTCTCGGCGGCGGACCAGGGCCTGGCTCAGAGCCTCGCGGGGCAGGCCGCGGTGGCCGTGAAGAACGCGCAGCTCCGCCTGGAAATCGAACAGCTCTTCGAGGGCTTCGTGGCGGCTTCTGTAACGGCCATTGAGGCCCGGGATCCCGTCACCAGTGGCCATTCGGGCCGGGTGGCCGATTTGACGGTGGGGCTGGCGGAGGCGGTGAACGCCACGCCCAACGGCACCTACGGCGACCTGCTCTTCACGGAGCGCCAGCTGCGTGAGATCCGCTACGCGAGCCTGCTGCACGATTTCGGCAAGGTGGGCGTGCGCGAACAGGTGCTGGTGAAGGCCAAGAAGCTGGATCCCAGCCAGCTGGAGATCATCTTGCAGCGGCTCCGCCAACGGGAGCTGGAGGAAGCCCTGGAATTGCTGTCCCGCGCCTGGCGGGGAGGCGAAGCCTTCGAAGGATCCCGCTGGGAGCAGGTGATCCGGGATCGCCAGCAGGAAACGGAACGGCTCATCCACCTGGTCCGCCAGAGCAACGAACCCACGGTACTGCCCCAGGCCGTGGCCGATGGGCTGGGCCTTCTGGAAAACCTCACCTTCTCGCACTGGAGCGGCGAGCGACGCGAGGTGGTGGAGCCCGACTCCCTGGCCTGTTTGAGGATCCGCAAGGGCAGCCTGTCGGAGGGCGAGCGCCTGGAGATCGAAAGTCACGTGACGCACACCTTCCGGTTCCTCGAGCGCATCCCCTGGACCCGGGACCTGGCGGGCATCCCCGACATCGCCTATGCCCACCACGAACGACTCAGCGGCCAGGGCTATCCGCGCCGCCTGGGGGCCCTCGAAATTCCCGTCCAGAGCAAGGCCATGGCCATCTCCGACGTGTTCGACGCCCTGACGGCCCGGGATCGGCCCTACAAGGGGGCCGTGCCCCTGGAGCGGAGCCTGGCCATCCTGGAGGAGGAGGCCCGGGACGGGGCCCTGGACCGGCCCCTGCTGGACCTCTTCATCGAAGCCAAGGTCTTCGAACGGACGGCGCTCCGCTCCTGAGACTGGAGGCCCGGACCTGAAGACGTTAGGCTAGAGGATTGGAGTGTCCATGTCTGAACGGGAACCACGCACGATCGATCTGCAGGGGATCATGGACCTGCTGCCCCACCGCTATCCCATTTTGCTGGTGGATCGGATCCTCGACTATGAGCCGAAGGAATGGGTGCGGGGGCTGAAGAACATCAGCTTCAACGAGGCGATCTTCCAGGGCCATTTCCCCAGCCGACCCGTGTTTCCGGGCGTCTACATCGTGGAGGCCATGGCCCAGACCGGCGGCTGCCTGCTCATGCAGGAGTATGAGGACCGCGCCCGCAAGGTGATCTATTTCATGGGCATCGATGCCGTGAAGTTCCGCAAGCCCGTGATGCCGGGCGATCAGCTGATCATGGAAGTGAAGGTCATCCAGTTCAAAGGCCGCATCTGCAAGATGCGGGGCGAGGCCTTCGTGGGCGGTCAGAAGGTCGCCGAGGCGGAATTCATGTCCATGCTGATGGACCTGGCGGAGGGAGAAGGAAAATGAGCGCGCAGATCCATCCGAGCAGCGTCATCAGTCCCGAAGCCCGCCTGGGCGAAGGCGTGGTGGTGGGCCCCTTCTGTGTCATCGAAGGCAATGCCGTCATCGGCGCTCGCACCCTGCTGCGGAGCCACGTGGTCATCGGCCCCCACACCGAGCTGGGCGAGGACAACGACATCTATCCCCACGCCACCCTGGGCATGGGCCCCCAGGACCTCAAGTTCAAGGGCGCGCCCACCCGCCTTCAGGTGGGGAACCGCAACGTGTTTCGCGAGGGCTGCACCCTCCATCGCGGCACCGAGGGCGGCGGTGGCCTGACGACCGTCGGCGACGACAACTTCCTCATGACCGGCTCGCACGTCGCCCACGACTGCCACGTGGGCAACAAGAACATCTTCGCCAATTCGGCGACCCTGGCGGGCCACGTCGAGGTGGGAAGCGGCTGCAACATCGGCGCCTTCTCGGCCGTCCACCAGTTCTGCCGCGTGGGCGATCACGCCTTCATGGGCGGCTTCACCGTGGCCACCCAGGACGTGCTGCCCTTCATGAAGACCGTGGGCGCCCGGGACACGAAGAGCTACGGCGTGAACAACATCGGGCTCCAGCGAAAGGGCTTCTCCGAGGAAGTGATCGAAGGGCTGAAGAAGGCCCATCGGCTGCTCTTCCACGCGGGCCTGCTGCGGGACGCGGCCATGACCCAGGTTGAGGCCGAACTGGGGCACATCGCCGAGGTGGCCTACCTCCTGAAGTTCATCCGCGAAGCGAAGCGGGGCGTGCACCGTGGTTAGGGCCTGGCCTGGAATGGGCGACCTCTCATGAGCGACACCCGCCGCCACGCCACCCTCGCCATCATCGGCCTTCCCAACGCCGGCAAGTCAACCCTGCTGAACGCCCTGCTGGGGCAGAAGCTCGCGGCCACCAGCCAGATCCCCCAGACCACGCGCACCCGCGTGCTGGGCGTGGTGGATCGCGGCGATGTGCAGCTGGCCTTCCTCGATACGCCGGGCATCCACCTGCCCAAGCACGCCCTCAACGAGCGCATGATGGCCCACGTGGAGCAGGCCCTCGAAGAGGCTGATCTGCTGCTGTGGGTGGTGGACGCCGACGACTACCTGGGCACCGGCGAACACGCCCTGGCCAAGCGCCTGCGCAAGCTGGGCCGGCCCACCTACCTGCTGCTGAACAAGATCGACCTGCTCTCGAAGGGCCGCCTGCTGGAAAAGATCGCCACCTACAAGGATCTGCTCCCCTTCAAGGAGATCGTCCCCATCGGCGCCAAGATGGGCCTGAACCTGGATCCGCTCTGGACGATTCTGGAGCGCGACGCCACCCAGCCCGGCTGGCTCCACGACGAGGAGGTCTTCACGGACCAGACCGAGCGGTCCCTCGCCTCGGAATTCATCCGCGAGAAGGTGCTCCGCAAGACGCGGGAGGAAGTGCCCCACGGCATCGCCGTGCTCATCGAGCAGTGGCTGGAGCCCGGTCACGCCGACTATCCCGAGGACCTGGGCCCCGAAGGCGTCTTCATCGCAGCGCAGATCCTGGTGGACCGTGATGGCCACCGCAAGATCCTGCTCGGCAGCGGCGGCGAGATGATCAAGGACATCCGCCAGAGCGCCCAGCGCGAACTGAAGAAGCTGCTCCAGCGTCCCGTGCGGCTCGAACTGTTCGTGAAGGTGGACGAAGGCTGGCGGGACCGGCCTGAGCGGCTGGACCGGTTGTCGATCTAGATGGAGAGGTCCGTGGCGCGGTGCTCCGCGTTCAGCGGGGCCAACCCGTCCTTGCCCGTGACGGAGGTGTACTGGCCTCGGCCCGGATCGAAGGCGAACACCTCACCGGTCTCGATCTTGTAGACCCAGGCGTGCAGGTGCAGCATGCCGTTCGACATGGCCTTGGCCACGGCCGGGTGGCTGCGCAGGTTTTCGAGCTGGACGAGGACGTTCTCTTCGACGGTGGCGTGCAGCAGCTCGTGATCCTTCAGGTGGCCGTAGCTTTCCCACATGATCCGTTCGGTCGTGCGGGCATGGGCCAGCCAGGCCTTGGTGGCAGGCAGTTCCCCGAGCTGCTCGGGTTCCAGCAGGGCCTTCATGGCGCCGCAGTTGGAATGGCCGCAGACGATGATGTCCTTCACCTGCAGGCTGGCCACGGCGAATTCGATGCCGGCGGCCATCCCGCCCATGCTTTCGTAGGGCGGCACCAGGTTGCCGACATTGCGCAGAATGAAGAGCTCGCCGGGCTGGGTCTGCGTGATCAGGTTCGGGCTGATGCGCGAATCCGAGCAGGTGATGAACAGGGTTTCGGGCGCCTGGTCCTTGCCGAGTCGCTCGAAGAGTCCCTGATGGGAGCTGAAGATCTGGGTCTGGAAGTGATGAATGCCTTGGACGAGCTTCTGCATGCTTCGAGTCTACCGGAGGTCAGGGCCAGATCCGAAATCTCGATCATCGACCCGATCAGAGACTCAAGTGGGCCATGTGCTCTTCGGAGGTGATGGGCGTGTTCGGCTCGTCATGGATGATCTTGCCGTCGCGCAGCTTCACGATGCGGTGGGCGTGGCGGGCGATGTCTTCTTCGTGGGTGACGAGGATGATGGTGTTGCCCTTCTGGTACAGCTCCTCGAAGAGGGCCATGATCTCGATGCTGGTCTTGGAATCCAGGGCGCCCGTGGGTTCGTCCGCGAGCAGGATGGAGGGCTCGTTCACCAGAGCACGGGCGATGGCGACGCGCTGCCGCTGGCCGCCGGAAAGCTGGTTGGGCATGTGGTCGCTGCGGGTGCCCAGGCCCACGTTCTCCAGGGCCTTCATGGCCATCTGATGGCGGTCGGCAGGGCTCTTCCCGGCATAGATCAGGGGCAGCTCCACGTTCTGCAGCGAGGTGGTGCGCGCCAGCAGGTTGAAGGTCTGAAAGACGAAGCCGATTTCCTCGTTGCGGATCTGGGCGAGGTTGTCATCGGTCATGGCCGAAGCCAGCTTGCCGTTCAGCTCGTAGGTGCCCGTGGTGGGGGTGTCCAGGCAGCCGATGACGTTCATCATCGTGGACTTGCCCGAACCCGAAGGGCCCATGATGGCCACGTATTCGCCGCGGGCGATCTCCATGGACACGCCGTCCAGGGCCCGCACTTCCATGTCGCCCATCTGGTAGATCTTGGTGATGTCGGTGAGCCGGATCAGCGGAGCGTCAGTCATGGAATCCTCTGAGGGAACCCGGCAGGGTCCCTAACCATCTTCGCAGATGTGACCGGGCCGGTTTAGGGCCGACCAAGGATTCCCGGTACAATCCAGGATTCTCCCGTCATCCCGATTGGCAGGTTCAGATATCCGATGATTGCACTCTTGATCCAAGCCCTGGGTCGGCCGCTGTTGCGGCTGCGGTACCGAATCCACCGGGAAGGGAAGGAGCCATCCCCCTCCAAGGGCGGGGGCGGCATCCTCTTTCTGGCCACCCATCCTTCGCTGGTCGATCCCTTCCTGTTGATGTCCGAACTGCGGCCCCGCTTCGCGCCGCTCCTCGTAGCGGGGCGGGATCATGCGGCCCCGGCCCCCCTCCGGTGGCTGGGGAGGTTGATGGGCGCAAGATCCCTCCCGGATCCGGCGGGTTATCCCCCGAATGGCGGCGATCGCTGCCGCGAGGCGCTGCACGCGGAATTGATGTCCCTTTCAAGATCCCTGGTCCTGGGGCGGAACCTGATCCTGTTCCCCGGCGGGCGCCTGGCGCGTCAGAAGACGGAAGACCTTTCCGACAACAGCGTGGTGGAGACCCTCCTCCGGCAGGCGCCGGGCACCCGGGTGGTGCTCGTGCGCTTGCACGGACTCTGGGGGAGCCGCTTCAGCGCGGCCTCAGGACGGCGTCCTGCCCTGGGTCTTGAGCTGCTCAAGAGTTTCGTCTACCTCGCCGCCAACCTGGGCTTCTTCATGCCCCGCCGGGAGGTTCGGCTCAGCCTGGAGGAAGTCCCTGATCTGCCTCTCGACGAGGGGCGTCAGGCCCTGAACCAAGCCCTGGAAACCCGGCTGAACGAGGGGGCCACCCCACGCACCTTCGTGCCCTACCTGGTATGGAAGGATCACGCGCCGCGCACGCTGCCTGAGCCCCCGCGGCCCCGGGTGGAGGGCAACCCGCGCACGGTGCCTCCCCAGGTGCGCGAGGCAGTGCGCCGCCACCTGCAGGCGGTGACGGGACGCACGGACATCCAGGAAACCCAGGCCCTCGTGAAGGATCTGAACCTGGATGCCATGGACCTGCGGGAGCTGGAACTCTGGATCCAGCGGGCCTACGGCTATTCCTGCAGCGATCCGGCGGCCCTGCAGACCGTAGCCGACCTGCAGTTGGCGGCCACCGGAGCCGCCGTGTCCCTGCGCCAGGGCGAACTGAAGGCCGTGCCCCACGCCTGGTTCCATTCCCGCACGGACCTGCCCATCCACATGCCCGAAGGCGACACGATCCTCGAGGTGTTCCTGAAGCAGGCCAAGCGCGATCCGAGGCGCGTGGCCTTGGCGGATCAAACTGGCGGCGTGAAGACCTACCGCGATGTCCTCACCGCCATCCTGGTGCTGAAGCCCCTCTTCGAGAACCTGGAGGGGACGCATGTGGGCTTGATGCTGCCTGCCTCAGGCGGCGCGAGCATCCTCTACCTGGCCCTGCTCTTCGCGGGCAAGACGCCGGTGCTGGTGAACTGGACGGCCGGATCCCGCAGCATGGGATATGGCCTGGATCTTCTCGACGTCAAGCACGTCATCACCGTCTCCACGCTGATCAATCGTCTCGATGCGCAGGGGGTGGACCTGTCGGCCGTGAAGCCGCGCCTGCTGCTGCTGGACGAGGTGGGCAAGACCATTGGCCTCGCCACGAAGCTGAAGGCCGCCTTCCGGGCCCGCTTCAACTGGACCACGCTGCTGGAGGCGAAGCCGCAGGAGACCGCCGCGGTGCTCTTCACCAGCGGCAGCGAAAGTCATCCCAAGGCCGTGCCCCTGACCCACGGGAACATCCTGGCGAACATCCGCGATGCCGCACAGGCCCTGCATTTCCGGGAGGATGAGCGGGTCATGGGCTGCCTGCCGCCCTTCCACGCCTTCGGCCTGACCACCACCACCATCCTGCCGCTGCTGCTGGGACTGCGCGTCGTCTACCATCCCAACCCCACCGAGGGCCGGATGCTGGCCCGCATCATCGAGGCGTACCACGCGACGCTGCTGGTGGGCACGCCCACATTCCTCGGCGGCATCCTCCGCCAGGCCGAGGATCGCCATCTGGAATCCCTGCGCATCGTTGTCTCCGGGGCGGAGAAGTGCCCCGAACCGATCTACGCCACGCTGGCCAAGCGCTGGCCGAAGACGACCGTGCTCGAGGGCTACGGCATCACCGAATGTTCGCCGGTGGTGTCAGTGAATCGGGAGGAGGACCCGCGCATGGGCAGCATCGGCAAGCCGCTGCTGTCGGTGGAGTGGGCCATCGTGGATATGGAGAAGGGACGCCGTGTCGAGCCCGGTCAGCCGGGCATGCTGCTCGTCCGCGGTCCCAGCGTGTTCTCCGGCTACCTGAACGCCGACGTGGATTCGCCCTTCGAGACCTTCGAAGGCCGCCAGTGGTACCGCACGGGTGACCTGGTCTATCAGGACCGCGGCGTGCTGGTGTTCTCGGGCCGCCTCAAACGCTTCGTGAAACTGGGAGGCGAAATGGTCTCGCTCCCGGCCATCGAGGAGGCGCTTTCGCGCCGCTTCCAGGCCGAGGATGAAACGGAACCCCTGCTGGCGGTCGAATCCTCGGTGGAGGAACTGAACCCTGATCTGATCCTGTTTTCGGTGGCAGGCATCGCGCGGGACGAGGCCAACGCGGTCATCCGGGCGGCGGGCCTGTCGTCCCTGCACAACATCCGGGTGGTGCGCAAAATCGATCAGATCCCGACCCTCGGGACCGGCAAGACCGACTACCGGGCCCTGAAGGCGCTGCTGGCCGAAGCCAACACCTAGACTTCCGTCTCGATCAGCAGCGCCAGGCCCAGGCCGCCTCCGATACCGATGGTGGCCACGCCGAGACCGCCGCCGCGCCGGCGCAGCTGGTGGACGAGGGTGCAGACGATGCGCGCGCCCGAGGCGCCGATGGGATGACCCAGGGCCACACCGCCGCCCGCCACGTTCAGTCGTTCGGGGGGGATCTCCAGGTGGCGCTGGCAGACCAGCAGCTGGGCCGAGAAGGCTTCGTTGAGTTCCCAGAGGTCGACGTCCGCCAAGCTCAGGCCCTGGGCGGCGAGCAGGCGCCGGACCGCGGCCACGGGAGCTTCGCCCATGTCCATGGGGTCCACGCCGGCCTCGCTCCAGCCGAGGATGCGGGCCAGGGGCTTTGCATCACCCGCCTGGTCGCGCCGCGCGACGAGAAGGCTGGCCGCCCCGTCGGACAGGGCGGAAGCGTTGCCCGCCGTGAGCTGGCCCTGGGGATCGAAGACCGGCGCGAGCCTGGCCAGGGATTCCTCCGTCAGGTCCGGACGGATGGACTCATCGTGGTCGAGCTTCGGATGAGGGACGAGTTCGGCGCGGAAGTCCGCCTGCGCCGCCCGCCGATGGCCTTCCGCCGCCCAGGCATCGGCTTCGAGCCGCGTGATGCCGCGCTTCGCCACCAGCCGCTCGATGGTCTCCCCCATCAGGAGGCCCGTGACGGGACAGCGCAGGCCATCCTGATGCATGACGTCGGGCACCTGGCGATGACCCATGCGGAAGCCCCAGCGCAGGCCCGGCACCAAATGGGGCGTATCGGACATGGCCTCGCTGCCCCCGATGAGGACGGGCGCCTCGGCCTCCCTTAGCCGCTGGGCTGCGAGGATGAGGGCCTGCAGGCTGGATCCGCAAGCCATGTTGACGGTGAAGGCGGGGGTGTCGTGCGGGAGGCCGGCCTTCAGGGCCAGGGTGCGGGCCGGGTTCATGCCCTGAGTGTGGCTGCGGGCCATGCCCCACAACAGGCTGCCGGGGCGGGGCAGGGCGGGGTCACCGAGCAGATCCTCCACCACGGAAAGGCCCAGGCCGACGGCGCCCTGGCCCGCCAGGCTGCCGCCATAGCGCCCCTGGGGCAGTCGCCGGGCTGCGAGGATCACCGGATCTTGAGCTTGCTTCATCGTGCGGGGTTCCAATCGTCCGGTGTGGGTTCACGGGGGCCGAGCCGGGCATCCGGCGGGAACCAGGCGTCCCAGAGGGCCAGGTGCCGCGCGACGTATTCGCGGGCCCAGAACCGCGCCTTCGAGGTCCAGGGCCGATCATCGGTCCGGGCGGGGACACCCCAGGCCATCAGGCCCATGCGATCCGCCAAGTACAGGGCCCTGGGCAGGTGAAAATCCGAGGTCACGATCACGATCTGGCGCTGGCCGAACACGGCCTGGGCGCGCCGGAGGCTGTCCCAGGTGCGGTTGCCGGCATAGTCGCTGACGATGTGGATAGGCGGCACGCCCTGCCGGATCAGCCAGCGGCGCATGGCCTGGGGTTCGTTGTACGTGGGATGCCGGTTGTCGCCGGAGACGAGGAACCACCGGACCTTGCCGCTTCGGTAGAGCTCCAGGGCCGTCCTCAGCCTTCCCCCGAGAATGGACGTGGGTTCTCCGTCGCTGTAGACACCTGCACCCAGCACCAGCACCGCCCCACCGACGGGAGGGAGGCGGTCGGCCTCGAAGATCTGGAGGTGATGCATGGCGGGGAACCTTCCCAGGGTCCAGAGCAAATCTCCCAGGAGGGCCAGCGTCGGGACCAGGATCAGGGGCCACCGGTGTTGCCAGCAGCGATGAAGGAAGGCGGAGATCGGCATCGTGAGTTAGCATAGACCTTTCGTCCGCCCAGACCCATGGACCTCCGCTTCCTGCGAGATCACTTGATGAACATGAGCCCTGATTCCATCGCCACCTTCCGGAGCACCCTCCCCGGCCATCTCCGGATGCTGGCCCCTCTCGCGCTGGCCCTGGCGGCCGGCGGCATGGGGTGCTTCCGGGCCACGGGCGTCTCCCGGCCTGCCGTGGCCGTGGAAGAGATTCCGGCGACCGGGGGTGACCGCATCCT
Organism: Geothrix limicola; assembly: GCF_030268085.1. Taxonomy (GTDB): domain Bacteria; phylum Acidobacteriota; class Holophagae; order Holophagales; family Holophagaceae; genus Geothrix; species Geothrix limicola. Next base: position 1,282,511 of record NZ_BSDE01000001.1, on the reverse strand, counting down.
CGGTTTGAAGGCGACGGCCGGTCCCGGCGATTACTTCCTGGGCAACGACTCCGTGCAGCTTGCGGTGGACGGCGCGGTGTTTGGCGATCGGGACGGCCAGTTCGGCGCGGCCTCGGGTGGTGCCATCCTCGACATCGGATCCATCGCCCTCGACCAGAGCTTCCACCGCGTCTCCATGCCCTCGGACATGCTGGAACGCCTGGGTCCTGTGGCCAATCAGGATCCGGATCTGCCCCTGGTGTTCGACCGCTTCACTCCTGGCACCCAGGTCAATGGGGTCTTCCTGGAGATGCAGGGATATCTCCTGGATCCCAAGGGCAAACTGGGCGTGGCCACCGACGCCCAGGGGCGCGTGACGGGCGTTTCGGTGGTCCACAAGATCACGCTCGGCAAGGGCGAATCCTTCTACACGCTGGAAACAACCCTCACCCCCGCGAGCGGATCCACCCTTCCCGTGACCAGCGTGGGCGACTACCTTTCCCAGCACGGGGGCGGCTTCCGTTTCGCGGTGCCCGCGGTCTCGGACCTCAACGGCTCGGCGCTTCCCGCCAATGCCTGGGGTGTCGAGATTCCAGGTACCGATTTCGCGCAGCCCCTGCTCAACAGCGTGCAGGCCCCCATGGTGGGGCTCATGGGCGCGGAATCCGCGGGCAGCACGCTGGATTCCCATACCTCCCTCGGCATCCTCCCCGTGGATGTGGATGCGGTGCTGGTGGCCTCGGATCCGCAGCACAGCCTGACGGAAAATCGCCCCGTTGTGCCTGGCCGCCTGGTGGTGGGAAGCCTTCCGCCGGCCAGCCTATCCAGCGGCCAATCCATCACCTATCGCCGCCGGTTGTACGTCACCGGCGGGCCGAGCTCTTCTGCGTCCCTTCCAGCCCAGGCTACGACCGCGTTCAACCAAATGAATCAAGCTCGGGCGCTCCTGCGTGGGCAGGATCTGGGGTACCTGTCCTTTGACTCATTTGGCACGGCGGCGCCCGGCGGCCCGCTTCAAACGGAATTCCGTTTCGAGCGGTACACCTATCAGGGGCCGATCAAGTGGGATCTTACGGATCCCGCCAATCCGGCCTACCAGCCTGAAAACTGGCAGCTGGAGCGGGTGGAGTGGCGGGAACCGGTTGCTTTGAGTTCAATCGGGGGGTCGGTCGGACTGCTTCTTCCTGCGATTCCGGACTCGTCTCATCCTGGATTTACCCTCCCCTACAGGATCAGTGTGCGAAATGCCCTCCAGCAGGGCGCGCCGCTCTACCAGGGGATGAACGCATTCGATACGACGCGTCCCTACCTGGTTACCCCCATCACGCTTTCCAAGACGCAGGCCTGGCACTTGACGGAATCGCTGGCTCCCGAGCGCGACGAAGTGATTGATACCGCGGGCAACGTCATTCATTGGAAGCAGCGCTCACAGTTCTTTACGACTCGTGAGGCCGGAACCATGGAATCCGGCGGCTTGAACCCTCTGCGCATGACCTTCCAGGGGATCAACGCCCCGGACCCGAACGTGCAGCGGGCGCGTCGGCTGTCCAGTCTCTTCAATGAAGTTGTCAAGGCGAAGCTGCCAGTAGGCCAAAACTACGGCGCCTACCACTACACAGCAGGCAATCAGATCTTCGGTACCGCTTTCGGGGCCGCTGCCTCAGCGACAATGTCCTTCCAGCCTGGCAACTACGTGGTCTATGGCACCCGTGGTCCTTTGTCGCACCTGGATACCCTGCCGGTGGCGGTGTTCGACGGGCAGACGGCGGTGAGTCATGAATTCGTGGTGACCAAGCCCGTGTTGCCCGCCGGTTGGACGAGCTTCGACCTTCCCTCTCCCACTCAGGCCACCACGGGCGGCTTGAATCCGGGCGAAATGCTCAGTTCCGCGACGGCCGAGGGCGTCCAGGTGGTGGCGCGCACGGAAGAAGATGTGCTGACGGATCCCACGGCCCTCCGCACGGAGTTCCGTGCCGAAATCGATATTCCGCAAGTGACGGATGCACAACGGGCCCCCCTGGGGAACGATCCCTTCGTGGTGGGCGCCCGCAGCGCCACCCTCAGCGATGGATTCGTGACCGCCTTGTTCACACCCGCTCCGACATCGGACCGCAACGGCGGCGCCCGGCCTTCCAAGGGCTGGAACCTGGCGGAGTTCATCACCCAGGCCGAGGGTGGCTACACGATCATCCATCAGCCCAGGAGCGCCAAGGGCCTGTTCACCGTGCGGGGATTTGACCGGACCGTGCCGCTGGGCACGGGGGTGAACAGCTGGTGGACCGCAACAGGTCCTGCCTCCCTCGGCAAGCATGTGGGCGATTTCGACGCCCTCGAATTGTTGCGAGCCGAAGGTTGCAATCCGGCCGATCCCACGGCCTGGTACGCGGAGTTTTCTACGGTCCGGGACGACTGGTTCGCCCTCCTGAACCAGCAGACTCCCACGGCCTTCACCAAGGGACTGGGGCTTTCCGCGGCGCGCTACAGCCTGGATACCCCCGTGGGTCTGGCCCGGACCTACCTGAAGGTGGGCACCACGCCTCTGACGCAGGACACCCTCACCCCCGTGCTGACGGCCCTCCGCAGCGGCGCCGCGGTGGCTTCGACGGGCCCCATGCTGGACGTTTCCGTGGGTGGTGTCGGCCCTGGCGGCCTGGTGGCCGGTCCGGTTTCCAGTGTGGATGTCAGCATCTCGCTGGTCGCGCCGGATTGGGTTCCCGTGGATGAAGTCAGGGTGGTCGTGAACGGCGCCGCCCCCATCCAGGTGCCGATGGCGAGCTTTGCGGCTTCGGCGAGCGATCCCCGTCTGCGGACGGCCACCGTGACGGTGCCCATGCCCGCAGGCAAGGACGCCTGGTTCGTGGTCGAAGCCGGCGTGTCCCGCACGCAGACGGGCCCGTACAAGGGCGAGTCGGCCCCCGGCAAGAATGATGGAAGTCCCTGGAACAAGATCATGAAGGGCATCTATCCCATCGCCATCACCAACCCGATCTTTGTGGATGTGAATGGCGGGGGCTACACTCCTCCTGGACTCTGATTTAGACGGGAGTGGTGATGGCTGACTGGCTTCCGGAGCGGCTTCCGGAGGATATCGATGCGGAGCGATCCTTCCTGGCGACCTGCTGTGCGCCGGGGGCAGGCTTCGTCGCCAGCGAAGCCGTGTTCATGCTGTCCGAGGACGATTTCGTGCACCCGGCCCACCGGGCCGTGTTCCGGGCTCTGAAGACCCTCATCGAAGCCCAGGTCGAGGTCAGTTCCTTGACCTTGAAGGACGCGCTGGATCAGGACGACAGCCTCAACAAGGTGGGCGGCTATCCGGGCCTCGTGGAGCTGCTGGCTGGCGAGGACGTAGAGCGTCCCCAGGTCCTGGCTGACGTGATCCGTCGCAAGGCCAAGCTGCGCCGCCTCGTGCACCTGGGCGCCCAGCTCGTGCGCCAGGCTGCCGAAGAGGAAGAGGCACCCGAGCTCCTGGTGGATCAGACCGCCCAGAGCCTCTTCCATCTGGCCCAGGGGGACGCCAAAGCCAAGGGGCTGCTGTCCATCGAGGCCGTCGCGGATGAGGCCATGGAGCGCCTCGCCGATCGAATGGAAGGCCGGCTTTCCCCGGGCATCCGCGTCGGGTTCAGTCGCTTCGACGAACTGACCCAGGGCTTCCAGCCCGGCAACCTCATCGTGCTTGCCGCCCGCCCCGGCATCGGTAAGACCGCGCTGGCCCTCAACTGGATCCTCCGCGCGGCTCAGGATCGCGACGGAAGGCCCGGTCACTGCGGTGCCTTCTTCAGCCTCGAAATGAGCCACGAGGAAGTCTTCATGCGCCTGCTCTCGGCGAAAAGCCAGACGAACATGAAGGACTTCCAATCGGGCAAAGCCAGCGGACGGATGGACCACGTGCTGAAGACCCGGGACGAGCTGGCCCAGATGCCGCTGTTCATCTCAGACCTGGCCTCGATCACCGTGCCTCAGATCCGCAACATGGTGGTGAAGCAGGGCAGCCAGAGCAACCGGAAGATCGAGTTCGTCATCATCGACTACCTGCAGCTCCTCAGCAGCCCGGAGGGAAGCCGCGGTGCCAAGCAGAACGAGGCGGTCCGCATCGGCGAAATCAGCCGTGGCCTCAAGATCATGGCCAAGGATTTCGGCATTCCCGTGGTGGTGCTCTCCCAGTTGAACCGTGAGGTGGAACACCGCACGGGTGGCCGCCCCCAGCTCAGTGACCTGCGCGATTCCGGTGCCATCGAGCAGGACGCGGACATGGTGGCCTTCATTCACCGCAAGATGGTGGCTACCACTGACGGCGATGCGGATCTCTCCTCGGCTGAACTGATCGTCGCCAAGCACCGCAACGGCCCCACGGCCATCATCCCGCTCCACTTCCAGGGCGAGTACGCGATGTACCGCGAACTGGTGCGGGAGACCAGCCCCTACTAGGAATGACTCAATGACAAAAAGGGGCTCCAATCGGAGCCCCTTTTCGATTCGAGATGGCGACTACTCCAGCCCGAAGGTCGACGTCTCCAGCTCCTTCTTGACGAAGGCCATGAAGAGATCGCCGGTGGCACCGTCGATGATGCGGTGATCGAAGCCGAGGCTGCTGAACATCATCTGGCGGATGGCGATGAAGTCGGTGCCGTCAGGGCCGGTGATGACGACGGGGCGCTTCACGATGGCGCCCACGCCCTGGATGGCCACCTGGGGCTGGTTGATGATGGGCAGGCCGAAGGTGTCGCCGTAGACACCGGGGTTGGTGATGGTGAAGGTGCCGCCGCTGATTTCGTCGGGCTTGAGCTGCTTGGAACGAGCGCGCTCGGCCAGGTCGTTCATGCTGCGGGCCAGGCCGCCGAGGTTCATCATGTCGGCGTTTTTCACGACGGGGACGATGAGGCCCCAGTCCAGACTCACGGCGATGCCGAGGTTGATGTCCTGCTTGTAGACGATGTTGTCGCCGTCCACCGAGGCGTTGGCCACGGGATAGGCGCGCAGGGCCTTGCAGGCCGCCATCATGATGAAGGGCATGAAGCTCAGCTTGGTGCCGAACTGGGCCTCGAAGGCCTTCTTGTGCTTGTTGCGCAGCTGGGCCACGTGGGTCATGTCGATCTCAAAGACCGTGTAGACGTGGGCCGAGGTGCGGCGGCTGGCCACCATGCCGTCCGCGATGATCTTGCGCATGCGGCTCATGGGTTCGACCTTCACCCGCTCGCCGGCCGCGAAGGCGGGCATGGCGGGGGCAGGCGCCACGGACAGGGCGGGCGTGAGGCCCATGGTGGGTGCAGAAGGATCGTGAACGGCGGGCAGGGCAGGGGCGATGCTCGCGGCCGCGGGGGCGCTGGGTGCCGGGCCCTTGGCGAGGTAGGCCTCCAGATCTTCCTTGGTCACGCGGCCGGCCTGGCCCGAACCTTGGACCTTGGCGAGGTCGATGCCGTGCTGCTTGGCCATTTCGCGCACCAGGGGGCTGCTCTTGGATTTCAGGCGGCCTTCCAGGCTGTTGTCATCCTCGAGGACGACGGGCACCACCGCCACGGGAGCGGTCGCAGCCGCAGCCGGGGCCGGGGTCGCGGCGGCCGCGGGAGCCGGGGCGCCCGCGGGCTTTTCCGATGCGCTGCCGATGCGAGCCACCACGGTGCCCACGGGAACCGTGACGTTCACGTCCACGAGAATTTCCAGCAGGGTTCCGGCGGCGGGCGCGGGGATCTCCGCGTCCACCTTGTCGGTGCTGATCTCGTAGAGGGTGTCGTCTTTGGCGATCACATCACCCACCTGCTTGTGCCACTTGAGCACGGTGGCTTCAGCGATGCTTTCGCCCATCTGGGGCATGACGACGTCAAAGGCCATGATTTCGCTCCTATGCGGAAAGAGGTGGAGTTTCGAGGTGGTGAGAGGTGAGCGACTGGAAGGCGTGGGCCGTCTCCAGCAGCATGACATCCGAAAAGGCCGGTCCGATGAGTTGGATGCCGACGGGAAGGCCTCCGCACAGACCGGCCGGCATGGAAAGGCAGGGCAGGCCCGCCAGAGGTGCCGTGACCGTGAAGACGTCCGCCAGGTACATGGCCAGCGGGTCGTTCGTCTTGGCGCCGAAGGGGAAGGCGGGGCCCGGACTCACGGGCGTGGCAAGGATGTCTACGGATTCGAAGGCCCGTTCAAAATCCCTGGCGATGAGGGTTCGCGCCTTCATGGCCTTCTGGTAGAAGGCGTCGTAGTAGCCCTTGGAGAGGCAGAAGGTCCCGAGCAGGATCCGGCGTTTGACCTCGGGCCCCAGTCCCTGGTCACGCGTCTCGGCGATCATGTCGGGCAGGCTGGGTGCCCCGGCGCGATGGCCGTAACGGACTCCGTCGAAACGGCTGAGGTTGCTGGAAACCTCGCTGGTGCAAAGCAGGTAGTAGGTATCGATGGCGTAGCGAGTATGGGGGAGACTGACATTCCGGATCTCGGCGCCCTGATCCGCAAAGACCTGAAGGGCCGCTTCGAGAAGGCTTCTTGAACCGGATTCAAGTCCATCTGCGAAGTACTCGGTGGGCAGGCCGATGCGCAACCCTTTGAGGTTCCGGGGGCGCAGGGGAACCAGACCATCCTGACGAGGCAGGTCGGTGGAGGTGCTATCCATGGGGTCCCGGCCGGCCATGACCTGCAAGGCCAGGGCGATGTCCGCCGCGGTGGTGGCGATGGGTCCCACCTGGTCGAGACTGGAGGCCATGGCGGTCAAGCCGTACCGGCTGAGAGCGCCATAGGTGGGGCGCAGGGCGGTCACGCCGCAGAAGCCCGCCGGAAGGCGGACCGACCCGCCCGTGTCGCTGCCAAGCGAGAACGGGGCGTAGCCCGCGGATACCGCGACCACGGAGCCGCTGCTGCTGCCGCCGGGCACGAGGGACGTGTCCCATGGGTTCCGCGTGGGCTTGAAGGCGCTGTATTCGCCGCTGGAGCCCATGGCGAACTCATCCATGTTGGCCTTGGCCAGGGGCACCGCCCCTGCTGCGATCAGGCGCTCCACCACGGTGGCGTTGTAGGGGGCGCGATAGCCCTCCTGGATCCTGGATCCGCAGGAGACCGGGAGACCGGTCCAGTTCAGGTTGTCCTTGATGACGATGGGCAGGCCGAGCACGGGGGAGCGTTCTCCGGCTCGCAGCCGCGCGTCGGCCTTCCTGGCGAGGCGAAGGCTCTGGTCCTCGTCGGTGGCCAGGATCGCGCAAAGCTGGCCATCCAGACGCTTGATGCGGTCGAAAGCACTTCGGACGAGGGCTTCGGAGGACAGGTCGCCTGCATCCAGGCCCTCCCGCCACCCCACCGCCGTGCCAACCGCCATGCCTGCGCCTCCAGAGCCCTCTACTGTGACATTCCGCCGCGATTTCTTCCAGTCTCGGTCTCGGTCTCCCGGAGTGCCTTCAGAACGGAATCAGCGTTGTTCGGAAGCACAGGGCCTGCACTCAGGATGGAAATAGGCTACCATCCTCTGCTCAAGCCCTGTCCTTCCATCCCGTTCGATGTGCCGGTCGAGGGCGCTTCCTGGAATGTCATGAACCCATTCAATGTGCTGGAAATTCCGCCGGATGCCTCGCCCGAGGACATCAAGGCCGCGTACCACCGGTTGGCCAAGCGCTGGCATCCGGACCGGTTCACGGGGGCGGAAAAGGTCGAGGCCGAATCCAAATTCCGTGAGCTGGCCGAGGCGTTCAGCGTGCTGAAGGATCCGGCCAAGCGGTTGTCCCTGCAGCAGCAGATGCCGAAGCCCCAACCCGGTATGGCCGACCGAGACATCGAATCCCCGCAGGAACGCACGCCAGAGGACTGGGCGGCGATGGCCAAGGCCGCCTTCGAGGAAGGCAACACCGACCAGGCCCGCGCGCTCATCCACTACGCGATCCGACTGGATGAAGAAAAGGCCTCCTACCACGCGCTGCTGGCCGCCATCCTGGAGAAGGAAGGCGGGGATCTCCGCGCAGTGGTGAAGGCGCTGGAGTCGGCCGTGCGGCTGGCTCCGCGCGACGTGGAAAGCCACATCAAGCTGGCGACGCATTTCACGACGCTCGGCATGGCGGCCCGGGCCCAGCGGCATCTTCAGACGGCCCGGGAGATCGCTCCCAACCATCCCAAGCTTCGCGTCAACTCACCCAAGCACGCCTCTGGACCGAAGAGCCGGGCAGCACTTGGACCGAAGGGAAAGCCTTCCGCTGCGCCGGCAGGGCTCCTGGATCAACTGAAGGACCTGTGGGGCCGATTGACGGGAAAGGGTTGATCATGGGGATCCGAGCCGCGGGCATGACCGATGTGGGTTGCGTCCGGAAACAAAATGAGGACAGCTACCTCGCGGATGCCGAGCTGGGCTTGTTCGTGGTCGCGGACGGCCTCGGTGGCCATGCGGCCGGCGAAGTGGCTAGCCAGATCGTGGTCGACACCATCGCCCGTTTCGTGGGCGAGACCCTGGAAAAGGATCGCACCTGGCCCGTGGAGTACGATCCTTCCATCTCCTATGACGGAAATCGGTTGAAGGTGGCGGTGCTGCTTTCGGATCAGGCCATCGCGGAAGATATCCGGCGTAATCCGGAACGCGAAACCATGGGCTCTACCGTCGTGGCCGGCCTCTTCCACGGTCGGAACCTCACGCTGGCGCATGTGGGCGACAGCCGGGCCTACATTCTCAGCCCCGATGGCATCCGCCAGGTGACCCGAGATCACAGCTGGGTGGCGGAGCAGGTGGCGAATGGGATTTTGACGCCTTCCGAGGCGCGGGTTCACCCCTTCCGGAATGTCATCACCCAGGCCCTTGGCAATGGCGGGGACCTGGATGTTGAGATTCAGGCGCTAGAACTTTCTAAATCGGAGCGACTCTTGCTTTGCTCCGATGGCCTGTCAGGAATGATCGGCGACAAACAGATCTGGGATATCGTTACGCAATCAGACGATATCCAACATGCAGTCGAATCATTGATTTCCAAAGCCAGAGAGCATGGTGGGGAGGATAATATCACCGCCGTTCTGGTTGATTGGGAATCGGAATAAATCTAACGCAAGCGCAGTTAACCTTGACCTAATCCATTCCGGCGGTAACCTTTCTCTTACCTAAATTCTCCAAGCGAGGCATCCGGTGGGTCTTTTCGGAAGCAAAACCAAAAGTCTTGTCGGCTTGGATATCGGCTCAAGCTCTGTAAAAGTCTGCGAACTTCAGCAGATGGGAAAAGGTAGCAACATCCGCTACCGCCTTCAGAAGTTGGGGCAGGTATCCCTCCCGGCCGACGCCATCGTCGACGGGGACATCATGGATAGCAACGCTGTGGCGTCGGCTATCCGCCAGGTCCTGGCAGAACAGAAAATCAAAGCCAAAGAAGTGGCCATCTCGTTGTCAGGTCAGCAGGTGATGGTCAAAAAAGTGACATTTCCCCTGATGAGCCAGGCCGAATTAGCGGAGTCGGTGCGCTGGGAGGCCGAAAGCTTCTTCCCGGCAGGACAGGGCTTGGACTCCTATGCGCTGGACTACTACCTCATTGAGGAGCGTGCTGGCGAAGGAAACATGGATGTGGTCCTCGTGGCCTGCCGCAAGGACAAGCTGGAGGCCTACGTCAGCTGCGTGGCCCAGGCCGGCTGCAGCCCCAAGATCGTGGATGTGGACGTGTTTGCAGTCCAGAACGCCTACGAGGTCAACACCATGGGTGGCGGGCGCGATGAGGTGGTCGCGCTGGTGAACATGGGCGCGACCTTCACGAACCTGACCATGATGGTGGGCGGCAAGTCCGTGTTCTGGCGCGACATGGCCTGGGGAAGCGGCCGATATTCTGAAAAGCTCATGGAAGATTGGGGTCTGAGCCGCGAATCGGCGGAAGCCTTGAAGCGCAATCAGGCCGCCGAAGGCCGTGAACCTGAAGAAATCCAGCCTTCCATCAACGCTGTTTCAGATGCCTTCGCCGATGAGTTGGCCAGGACTCTGGATTTCTTCAAGAGCAGCTTCAAGGTGGACCGCCTGGACCGGGTGCTGGTTTGCGGTGGGGGCTCGATGATCCATGGCCTGATGGATGTGCTGAGTGACCGCCTCCGTGTGTCCGTGGATCGTTTCAATCCCTTCCAGCTCATCGAAGTCGATGGCCGCACCGAAGATCCCGTGACGGTCCGCGAGATCGGCGGCGGCGCCGCCGTCGTCGTCGGGCTGGCCTTGCGCCAAGTGGGGGACCGATGATCAAGATCAACCTGCTCGGTGACGCACTTGCCCAGGCCGGTGCCAAGAAGGGCGGCGAGAAGGCTTCGGCCGAGCCGGTCCAGGTCTACACCGGAGAGGGCGGCAGCCGCTCCAGCCTTCCCATCGCCGGCGTCGTCGTGGGCCTCGTGTTCGCCGCGCTTGGAGGGGTCTACTACCTTTGGCTGAACAATGAATTCACCAAGGCTGAACATCGGAAGGCCGACCTGGAACGGGACAAGAAGCAGTACGAACCCTACATCGCCCTTGAGAAGAAATTCCGCGAAAAGAAGGATGCCCTCCAGAAGAAGGAAGAGGTCATGACGACCTTGAAGCGCCAGCAGTCCCTGCCGGTGCACTTCATGGAGGAACTGGCCAACAGCCTGCCAGACGACGTGTGGTTCAAGAAAGTCACCCAGAAAGGCATGACCATCACCATTGAGGGTGAAGGACGGAACTTCGAATCCATCAATGCTTTCTACGGGAACCTTCAGTCCCGCACCCGTTGGTTCAAGAAGATCAACTATCCGGGTGCCAAGCGAGGCACGTCCGGCGCTTTTGAATTCACCATCTCCTTCGAACTCCAGAACGCTGTCTGAGGCCGGCCATGAATCCCCAACTTCAGAAACAGATCGGTGTGGGCGCATTGGCCGGCATTATCCTCGCCGGGCTGGTTTACTTCCTTCTGGGAGGCAAGCGGGCCGACCTGGAATCCGTCAATGCTGAAGTGAAGACGCTTCAGGCGGACGTGGACAAGGGCAAGCTCCTGAAGGCGAGTTACGAAAAGCTCCGGGAAGAGGTGGCCAAGCAGGACAAGCGGATCGAAGAGCTGATCAAGATCATGCCTTCGGATACGGACTACGGCGAAATCCCCTACCGGATCAAGAAGATCGCCGACGATGCGGGCATCGACCAGGTTTCTTTCTCGCTCAAACCCGAACGGAAGGACACCTACTACACGGAAAAACCCGTGGAATTTGAATTCCGGGTGGGATTCCATTCCTTCGGCCAGTTCGCTTCGCTCATTTCCGGATATGACAAGATCATCAACATCTCGAACATCGAATTTACTCAAAAAATAGACCCCCGCAGCACCTATCCGGCCGCGGCCAAGTGCATCATCAGCGCTTTCGTCTACAATCCCGAGCCTCCTCCGGCTGAACCCGCGAAGAAGCCGGCCGCCGCCGCCCCCAAGGCGGGCGCCAAAGAGGATTGAGGTCCTTCATGATCCGACGAACCCTTCCATTCACTCTGCTTCTCGGGACGGCCCTGCTGGCACAGGCGCCGGAAAAACCGGCGCAGCCTGCACCAACGGCCGCACCGGCTGAAGATGTGGCCATCATCAAGGCCACGCCCTACAAACCCACCATCCAGCGGGACCCCTTCTCCGCTCCAAGGGACGAACGGGCTTCGGATGCCCTGGACCTGCTGGATGACATCGCCGTTAAGGGCATGATCCGAAAAGATGGCAAGAATTTCGCCATCGTCTCCGATAGCCGAGGAAATGTTCGCTGGCTGCCCGTTGGTCACCGGTTCAAGGATGGTGAAATCACCGCCATCACTGATAAGACCGTGGTTTTCCACCAGTGGGAGTTGAATACCACCAACCGTTCCACATTCCGAACCATCACGAAGACGTTTAAGCGTGAGGAGGGTAAACGATGAATGCTCGCCTGAGTTCCTTGCTGGTCGCAGGGGGCGTGGTCCTGGCGGGGATCCACACGGGATCCCTCCTGGCGTCGCCTGCCATTGAAGCGGCCTCGCACAAAGCCACCCTTCTATCGACCTCCCTTGAATCCAATGGAACCGGGGCCAAGGTGTTCCTCCGCGTTCCGGGGATGGAGGCCCAGCCTGGCGTACAGGTCCTCTCCAATCCCCATCGTGTGGTGTTGGACCTGCCCGGAGTGGACCGAGGTACAGCGGTTACGCGCAAGGATCTGGCGCAACTGGCTCACCCATTGATCCAGAAGGCCCGGCTGGCCCAGTTCGTGACGGGACCGAAGCCCGTGACGCGCCTGGTGCTGGAAGTCGTGCCTGGAACCCAGGTTCTGGTTGGATCCACGCTTGATGGTGTCCAGCTCCTGCTTTCTCCGGGAGAGGGCCGCGTCTCGGCTCGCATCGATGCGACCATGCGCCCCCAGGCCGTCCAACCCCTGGCGGTCGAAATGGCCTCCGCGGCGCCCGTTGTCGCTGTGTCTGTTCCGCCCCCAGCAGCCGCTCCCAAGACCATCGCCAACCTGAGCCCGCTTCCCGCCATGGGCGGGGCTTTCCAGTCCCTTCCCCAGATTGCCCTCCCCACAGCCCTGACGGCTGTCGCCCCTGAAGCGGCGCAGGCCCCCGAAGCCGAGAAGCCTCACGCGCAACCCGCGCCCTACGGGGCTACCCGCACCCTGGGTGAGGGGCGCACCAAGTACACGGGTTCCAAGATCACCATCGCCCTGTCGAATACGGATATCCGTGAGTTCCTGCAGATCCTCGCCGATACCGGCAAGTTGAATCTGGTCATGGATCCCGATGTCACAGGCACCTTCGGATTCCGGTTCACGGACACACCCTGGGACCAGGTCCTGGACGTGGTGCTGAAGAATGCCGGCCTGGGCAAGGAGATCCAAAACGGCGTACTGCGCGTTGCCAAGATCGACAAGCTGCAGAAGGAAGAAGAGGAGCGCAAGAAGCTCGACGAGATCAAAGCCCTCGCCGGTGAGCTTCAGACCATCACGAAGCCGCTCTCCTACGCGAAGGTCGCCGATGTCCAGAAGATCCTCAAGGACATGCTCACCAAGCGTGGCAGCGCCATCCTGGATGAGCGCACCAACACGTTGATCATCACCGATCTGCCCCGCAACATCTCCATCATCGACGACCTGATCCAGACCCTGGACGTCCAGATCCAGCAGGTGCAGATCGAGGCGCGCGTGGTCGAGGCCAACAAGAACTGGCAGCGCGAATTCGGTGTCAAGTGGCCCCAGTCCAACAAAGGGGATGTCGCGATCACCGGAGGCGGTGGTACGGGTTCGGGGTCCACACCCTGGGTCGGCAGCACCTCCCCCTTCTGGAACGGCACCACGGGCTTAGAGCGTCCCGTATCGGGCCAGCTTGGCGCGATCGCTTGGTCGCCCGGCAAGGATGGTTCCACCTCCATTGCGGCCCCCGCGGGCGAGTTGTGGCTGTCCTTCCTCAGCAACCGCTTCAGCATCAACGCCGTCCTTCAGGCCATGGAACAGAACGGCACCCTCAAGATCGTGTCGTCCCCCAAGGTGGTCACCCAGAACAACAAGAAGGCGACCATCCTGAGCGGCGAGAAGATCCCCTACCCGACTCAACAGGGCGGTGCCTCGGGAGGCGCCATCACGGTCGCCTTCATCGATGCGAACCTGCAGCTGGATGTCACGCCCCAGATCACGAGCGAAGGCACGATCATCATGGACCTGAAAGTGGAGAAGGCCGAGGCCGACTTCACCCGCCAGGTCAACGGAACACCGACCATCACCCGCAAGTCCATCGAGACCCAGGTACTGGTGCGGGACGGCGGCACGGCTGTGCTGGGTGGCGTCTATGTCACCAATTCCACCACGGGCAGCACCAGCGTTCCCTTCCTGTCGAAGATCCCGGTGATCGGGTTCCTCTTCCGCAATAACACGCGCGCCGAACAGAACAAGGAATTGCTGATCTTCATCACGCCGAGGGTGCTGCGCCAGTAGTCGGTGCCTCCCAACCATGAGAAACGGCCCCGAACGGGGCCGTTTCTCATTAGACCGATAAAAGAAGAAACCTATTTCGCGATGGGCAGCGTGCGGACGAGGCGCTTGCAGCTGTTGCAGAGGATGGTGAAGTTGTCCGGCTGTTCGAAGTGGTATTTGAACCCGGGATCTTCATCAATTTTTTCGAGACGACCGAACTGGTACTCGGCAATGCGCACGCTCTGGGGGGCGGTCAGATCGGCGCCGCAATGGGTGCAGGAAATGGCGGCCATGCTTGCTCCTCGGTAAGGCTTGGATTCAGGAATGAAAGAATTTCCAGAGCCCCCAGCTTAGCAGAGCCAGTGCGGCCAGACCGACGAAGACCCGCAATAACACCTTGCCGATCTGATATGCGACATAGATCACGAAGAGTGTTGCCAGGGCGCCGAGGATGAGGATCGTGGTGGTCATGCCCGGTTTCCTTCCGAATCCCAGTGGTAGAAACCCCGACGGGCCTTACGGCCTGAAGCGCCCTCGGCAACGAGGGTCTTCAAGTTCGAGGGGGGTGTGAACCGGGTTTCCCCAGAGGCAGCCAATCCTTCGGCGATCCGCAACCGGAGGTCCAATCCCACCCGGTCGGAGAGTTCCAGGGGGCCGATGGGGTGTCCGTATCCGAGGGTCATGAGCGCGTCCAGGTCCTCGGCTGAAGCCACGCCGGACTCCAAGAGGCGCATGGCCTCCAGGCCCTGGGCCAGGGCCATTCGGGCCGCCGCGAAGCCCGGCTGGTCCCGCACCTGCACGACCCGTTTGCGCAATGCCAAGCCGAGAGTTCTGGTGCGGTCGACCTGCGCTTGCGGCGTACCCGGCGCCACGGCCATTTCGACCACCGCCATTTTAGGAACGGGCACGAACAGATGGAATCCCACCAGGCGCCCTTCCAGGCCGGATCTGGCGGCGAGGTCGGAGATGGGGAGCGCGGAGGTTCCGGACAGCACCAGGAGGTCCGCGTGTTCAGGCAGGCTCAGCGGAGCCAGGGCGGAAGCCTTGAGGGCCATATCTTCCGGGAGAGCCTCCAGCAGGGACGAGATGCCTTCTAGAGCCATGGGACCGAAGGCGGCGGCGCTAAGGCTATGCATGGCTTGGTCTCGCGCCTCGGCACTGAGGCGCCCCTTGGCGCAGGCCCGGTCCCAACGACGGTGAATCTCCTGAAGGCCGGCCTCCGCGTGGTCCAGGTCCCGTCCCAGCAGCCGCGTTTCCAAGCCGCATTCCGCGGCCCACTGAGCCGCGGACAGGCCCAGGGTCCCCGGGCCGAGGATGGCCAGAGGTCCGCTCAAGACCGCGCCCCGGCTCCCAGACTGGGCCGATGGGAAAGTTCCGTTTTTAAGGGCTCTTCGATCATGGTTTCGAGCCTCCACCCGCTATGATGAACGGAAAGGGCCTCCCGTACGTCACCGCAACCCAGCCCAACCCCGCCGGGCCATCTGTCCTCATGCTTATCGATTACGCCGCCATCACGCATCCGGGCAAGGTCCGGAAGAACAATGAAGATGCCTACCTGCTGAGCGCGCTGGATGGCGAGGAGCCCATCATCAACGGCCCCGCTAGGTCCCTGAAGGTTGGAGACGCCGGGCTGCTGGTGGCGGTGGCCGATGGCATGGGCGGCGCCGCCGCAGGCGAGGTGGCCAGCCGGGAAGGGCTCGCGGCTTTGGCGCTATTTCTCTTCGGCCACTGGGGCCGCCTGACCGGCGCCAAGGCGTTGGAATCCGAGCTGCACAAGGCGCTGGAGATCGCCGTCGAGCAGGCCAGCGACGCGGTGCTGCGCTATTCCGACGACGACCGCACGGCCAGGGGCATGGGTTCCACCCTGACGTCGGCCATCATCTGGAAGGGCTGCGCGTACATCGCACAGATCGGGGATTCCAGGGCCTACCTGCTGAGGCAGGGCCTGCTGCACCAGATCACCGAAGATCAGACCCTCGTCAACGATCTCGTGGCTCAGGGCAGCCTCACGCGAGAGCAGGCCCGCACCCATCCCCAGCGCAACATGATCACCCAGGCCCTCGGATCGCCCCAGCCCCTGCGCGTGGTCCTGCTGCGCCTCTCCTTGCGACGGGGGGACCGCCTGCTCTGCTGTTCCGACGGCCTTCACGGCGAGGTGTCCGATGCGCGCATCCAAGAGGTGCTGAACCAGGGGCTGAGCCCCCGGCGCAGCCTCGAACTGCTGGTTGATGAAGCCCTGGCCCACGGGGGCCGCGACAACATCACCGGCGTGATCCTTTCCCTGAACGATCCTGGTCTGCCCCTGCCGACGCCTGGGGAGGCCCTCGACCTGATTCATCCCGATGCGCTCACCCGCCGCAGGGGAATCCGGGGATGGTTCCAAGGGCTTTTTGGAGGCAGTGCCTCATGAGCATGCTGCAAGGGACCGTGTCCCTCAAACGATTCCTGGTGCTGGGCCCCGTGCCCGATGAGAAGGACCTTCAAACCGGTCTGGAGCAGGATCAGTTCCGTCCCTTCCAGGATGGGCTGGAGGAGGAGCGCATGGGCTGGTGCGACTGGCGGAATCCGCTCATCACGCCGCCCGATGAGAACTGGGTCAGCCAGGAACGCTTCGCCGTCTTCGGCTTGCGCATCGATACGCGCCGCGTGCCGCCCTCGCTGCTGAAGGCCCACGTGGATCTGCGCCTGCAGACCCTCCAGAAGGAGAAGGATCTGGCCTTCATCGGCAAGGAGGCCCGCATCTCCCTTGCCGACGAAGTGAAGGTCGAACTGCTGCGCAAGGTGTTGCCCACGCCCAAGGTGGTGGAGGTGGCCTGGGATCTCAAGAACGGCATCCTCTGGACCACGGCCTCGTCGAGCAAGACACAGGGCGCCCTGACGACCCTTTTCATCAAATCCTTCGGTTGTGAGATCCACCCGCTGGCGCCCCTGGTGCTGTCGGGAAGACTCTGCCCCGACATGTCCGTGGAAGCGTTGATGGCATTGGATCCGCTGGATCTCGAACTAGAGGAGGCCTGAGGTGAAGCCTCTTGAACTCATGGAGCAGGGCCGATTCCTCGGTGAGGAATTTCTGTTGTGGCTCTGGATGCGCAGCATGACCGAAGGTGGTGCCAGCGGCGAAGACGGCGACGGCTCCGGCTGCTTCGTCGACGATGCCATCCAGTTGGCTTCCGAGCGCGGCGAAGTGAAGGAGATCTCGCTGCGCAAGGGCAACCCCTCGGAAAGCCGCGAGGCCTTCGAGGCCCTCAGCCGCGGCATGCGGCCCGCGAAGATGAAGCTGCGCATTCTTTCGGGCGATCTGGAATGGGTGTTCACGCTCAATGCCGCCACGCTGGACATGGGCACGCTCAAGCTGCCCCCCAGCACCGGCAAGGCACCCCATGAACGGCTCCACGACCGCATCTTCCTGCTGGAAGAAGGCGCCGGTCACCTGGAACGGCGCCTGAAGCTCTTCCTCCGCACCCGCGCCGAGGATCCCGAAGGCATGCAGGAAGCCATGCGCGCCTGGGTTCGCGCAGGACGCACCGGCGAGGTGCTCGCCACGGGCGAGGTGCCTTGGGAGGCCTGAGCCTTTCCATGAAGACGGGACTGGGCTTCCTGTTCGTCCCCGCGGCGTTCACCGTCGCGGCCGCGCAGGAGCCCGCGCCCGTGCTGGTGCATGCCCGCACGCCGGAGGGCCGGGCCCTCATCCTTCGGCTCCAGTTCAAGAAGGGCCTCAGCGTCGAAGGGAAGGCCCTTCCAAAGGCGTTCCTGCTCAAGGGCACCGATGCTAGCGGCTGGGTCGCCTTCGAAAACCTCAGCCCCGAAGGCAAGCGCTGGGCCCTGGCGGCGCTCTTCCCCGAGGATCAATGGCGGCAGGATGACGTGCGCCATACGGTGCGCCATCCCGAGGTGGAATCGGTCTGGACCCTCGCTTCGCTCTTCACGGGGCACGGGCAGAACTACGACCGGCTCATGGCGGAGAATCCCGACCTGCCTGAAAAGCTGAGAGAGGGTGATACCTGGCGCATCCCACGCGGCCTTCTGTCCGCCGATCTGGGCGGTTCGGGCCGCGGGCCGGACCGCTCCAAGCCTGAAGATGATCTGGATGACGAAGCGCGGGTGGCGGCCTATCGCAGCCTGCTGTCCTTCGACGAGGATGCCCAGGGCAAGTTCGCGGCCTACCGCATGCGCAAGGGCGAGGCCCTGTACTCCAGCGTCGTCATCCGCTACACAGACCGCGTCGATCCGAAGGGCGTGAACGAATTGGCCGACCGCATCGCGAAACGCAGCGGCATCACCGATGTGCGGGGCATCCAACCCGGCCAGCTCATCAAGATCCCCGTTGCGTTCCTGGCCGACCCCTTCCAATCCGAGGGCAGTTCGGCCCTGGCCGAGGAGCGCGAGATCCGCGCGGAAGTGCGCCGCACCGTGCGTGTGGAGGCGGGTCCAAAGCTCAAGGGCGTCCGCATCGTGCTCGACGCGGGCCATGGCGGCGTGGATCCCGGCGCCCGGGCCAATGGCCTCTGGGAATCGGATTTTGTCTACGACATCGCCATGCGCGTGCGGCGGCTCCTCGAGCAGGAGACCGAGGCGCAGGTGAGCAGCACCATCCGGTATCCCGGCCTCGGCTTCAAGAGCCGCGAGGCGATCCGCGTGCCCAACGGCATCGCCGAGATCCTCACCTCGCCGCCCTTCGCCGTGGATGGCGAAAGCCCCACGGCCGTCAGCGTCCACCTGCGCTGGGTGCTGGCCAACGATCTCTTCAGCGCCTTCCGCAAGACCAAGGGGGACGCGCAGAAGACCCTGTTCCTCAGCTTCCACGCCGACAGCCTGCATCCTTCGGCCCGGGGCTCGATGGTCTATGTTCCCGGCGCGGCCCTGGTGCCCAGCACCTTCGCGCTGGGAGCCGCCAAGACGGGCCACGTGGCCGAGGGCAGGCGGTCGGCCCGGGTAGCGTTCACGGGCCGGGAGAAGCTCCAGGGCGAAGCCCGCAGCCGCCAGTTCTCCGAAACCCTGCTGAAGGCGCTGCAGAAGGAACACATCCCCGTCCACGCCAACCGCCCCATCCGCAACGTGATCTACCGCGGCGGCGGCAAGTGGGTGCCGGCCGTGATCCGCTACAGCACGAGCGCCACCAAGGCCCTCATCGAGGTGGCCAACCTCACGAACGAGGAGGATGCCGCCAGCCTGCGCGACCCCGAGTTCCGTGAGCGCTACGCGGCGGCCGTGGTGAACGCCATCCGGGCGTATTATCGGAAGTAGAACTTCGCCGGAGGCCCGATGCGGTACCTGGTGGCCGTGCTGCTGCTGCTTTCGGGCTTCGCCTGCCGGAGGCCGACCACCCAGACGCCACCTCAGGCGCGGCTCATCGTGCGCTTCCTGGATCGCGATGCGGTCCTGGATCTGGCGGCTGCTCCCGCCGAAGGGAACTGGCACCTGATGAACGCGGGGCTCTGGGAGCCGCTGGACGTCCGCTGGAAACCAGGCGCGGGACCTCTGCGCATCGGGGCGGCGGTCGTCGGGCGCACGGCGCCGGACTGAGTGCTGCTGGAGGATCCCGCCCGGGAGGTCCACCGGATCGTCGTGCGGGGCCCGGGACCTGAGGCGCTCGCCCGCCGCAACGAGCGCATGGACCCAGAAGAACGCGATGCCCTGGCCGTCCTGGGGGTGCTGTGGGCCCTGAGTTGGGCCCGGCACTGATGCGTCGATCCAGTGCCGCAGGGGGCCCACTCGGCTAGAATGGCCCTTCCTTATCCGGCCCCACGGGCCCATTCGAAGAGGCATTCATGACGTCACATCCCCTGGTAGGCATCCTGATGGGTTCCAAGTCCGACTGGGAGACCATGCAACACACAGCCCTGACCCTGAAGAGCCTGGGCATTCCCTACGAGGCCCACGTCGCCAGCGCCCACCGCACACCTGAAAAGGTGGTGGAGTTCTGCAAGGGCGCCGAAGGGCGGGGCATGAAGGTGATCATCGCCGCTGCGGGCGGAGCGGCCCATCTGGCGGGCGTGTGCGCGAGCAAGACGCATCTTCCCGTGCTGGGCGTGCCGATGAAGGGCTGGGCCACCGAAGGCATGGATTCGCTGCTGTCGACCGTCCAGATGCCCTCGGGCATTCCCGTCGGCACCCTGGCCATCGGCAAGGCCGGCGCCATCAATGCCGCCCTGCTGGCCACGTCGATCCTGTCCCTGGGTGACACCGGCATCCGCGAGCGCTACCTGGCCTTCCGCGAGGCCCAGGTGGAAAAGGCCCTCAAGGACGACGATCTGGTCATGCCCTAAAGCGTCCCGCCCCGCGTTACCCTCCCCCGGGAGCCCTCCTGATGGAACGAGTACACCTCATCACCCTGTCGGATCGCGCCTCCCGCGGTGAGTACCAGGATCAGTCCACGCCGCTGCTCACCTCCTGGCTGAAGAGCCAGGGGGTGAAGACGGTGACCTCGGATCTGATGCCGGATGAACCCAGCCTGCTGGAGGCGGACCTCCGCAACGCGGTCGAAGCGGGCATGCCCCTCGTGCTCACCTGCGGGGGCACGGGGTTCGGAACCCGGGACACCACGCCCGAGGCCACACGGCGCGTCATCGAGCGGGAGGCTCCGGGCATCTGTGAGCTGATCCGCGCCAAGGGCGGACATCCTCTGGCCTTCGCCAGCCGGTCAGTCTGCGGGATCGCCGGCCACACGGTGATCCTCAACCTCTCCGGCCGTCCCGCCGCGGCCCTGGAGCAGATCCAGCTCGCATGGCCGCTGCTGGCGCATGCCGTCGCCGTCCTCCGCAAGGAAGGCGAGGCCGGAGGGCCCTGCACATGAAGGTCTGGGCCCGGATCAATCACGTGGGCTGGGTGCATCTCTGGCTCCGCCGCGAGGATTTCGAGGCGGCAGAGCCTTCGGCCCATTTTCTCAATGGCCGCAGCGACCCGAGATGGCTGGAGACGGAGCTGACGCCCGGGCAAAGGGCGCAGCTGCAGGCCGGGGAGCTGGTGGAGATCGAGGACCCAGGCTACTTTCCTGACGAAACGTAAACGGATCGGCCGGTCATCGGACGTAATGGTCCGATGGATCCCAGCCATGAGAAGGTTGAATACCGCGGCTGACGAGGCACTTCCATGACCGATATCCTCTCGAACCTTCGCACCCTGAACCGCCTGGTCGGGTACACCCCGCTCTTGGCCATCGACATCCGCTACAGGGGTCAGGCCCGCCGCATCTACGCCAAGAACGAGTGCTCCAATTTCACGGGCAGCATCAAGGACCGCATGGCCCTGCACATCCTGCGGAAGGCGCACCTGAGTGGCGTGCTCAGCCCCGGCGCGCCCATCGCCGAAGCCACCAGCGGCAACACGGGCATCTCCTTCGCCGCCCTGGGCCGGGCCCTGGGCCATCCCGTCACGATCTTCATGCCGGACTGGATGAGCCAGGAGCGCAAGGATCTGATCCGCTCCTTCGGCGCCCAGGTGCGCCTGGTGAGCGCCGCCGAGGGCGGCTTCCTCGGCTCCATCCGGCTGAGCGAGGCCTGGGCCGCGGAAACGCCCGGCGCTTTCCTGCCCCGGCAGTTCGCCAACGAGGCCAATGTGGAAGCCCACGCCACGACGACCGGGCCCGAGATCTGGGCGCAGCTGGCCTCCGAGGGCCTGAAGCCCCAAGCCTTCGTGGCCGGCGTCGGCACCGGCGGCACGGTGATGGGTGCGGCACAGTTCCTCAAGGGCATGGACCGCACCATCCAGGTGCATCCCGTCGAACCCTCCAATTCGCCCACCCTGCACACGGGCCACAAGGTCGGGAAGCACCGCATCCAGGGCATCTCCGACGAATTCATTCCCGCCATCGTAAAGCTCGACCAGCTGGACGAGATCCTTTCCGTGGACGACGGCGACGCCATCCTCATGGCCCAGAAGCTGGCCAGCCGGGGCCTGGGCGTGGGCATCAGCAGCGGCGCCAACTTCCTGGCGGCCCTGCAAGCCCAGGATCGGCTGGGTTCGGATGCGGTGGTGGTGACCGTCTTCAGCGACAGCAATAAGAAGTACCTGTCCACCGACCTCATGAAGGAAGAGCCCGTAAAGGAGGGCTTCCTTAGCCCCGACGTCGAGTTCCTCGGCATCGGGCAGGCCATTCGTGTCTGCGAAGTCTGCGTTCAGGGTAAGCTCGCGGGCTCGCACTGCGGCTGCTGAATCAGGCCTCTGAATCAACCTTCTGGCCGGGTTGGACGAGGGCTTCGAGGCGCTGGTACAGTGCCAGCAGGGTGCAGCTGAACCAGAGGTTCAACAGGCCGGTGGTCAGGTTGGAGATCCAGAAAGCCGGATGCTTCAGGCGCAGCATGGCGGGCGGGATCTGGTCCGGGTCCAGCGTGGGCAGGAAATGGCCCACGGCCCACGTGACGCCAAACAGGTAGACCAGACCCACGAGCATCATGGCGAGCACGGCCTGGACGATCCTGGGCCAGTGGCGCGCCATGGCGGCCTGGCTCCACTTCAGCGCCGGCAGCAGGCCATCTCCGCGCAGGAGCATGCGCAGGGGCGCCCATCCGAACACCGTCATGATCAGGACTCCGGGCACGACGAAAACGAGGATCCCGAGGCCGATGGCGATGCTCAGGCCCAGGCGTGCGAGGAAGGTCCGCAGCCAGCGGCCGTCGAAAGTCTCGTGCCACTGCTGGGCCGGATTGCTGGGCGCGTTGAGCCCCTCGGCGTCCAACTGGGCCTGGAGGCGCGGGATGAAATACATCTCCAGCGGCAACAGGCCCGCGAAGCCCAGGATGGGCTGGAGCAGCGGGTTGGGGCCTGCGCCCGCGGCCAATTCCAGGGCGGGCCCGAGTTGGGCCAGGCCCATGGCCAACAGGGCGAGGGCGAGGGCCAGGACCGGGTGGCGACGGAGCAGGGTGAAGCCTTCGCGGAGGGCGCCGAGGTGGGAGGGCAGGGGCGTACGCATCCTCCCAGCCTAGCTGGTGCGCTGGGCTATCATCATCGACATCATGGTGTACGAGACCCCCTGCCTCCTGGTGGCCAGCCCTGCGCTCCTGGACCCCAACTTCCTCCACAGCGTGGTGCTGGTGGTGGAACACGACGAGGAGGGCGCCCTGGGACTGATCCTCAACCGGCCGCTGCCCCTGGCTCTGGCCCAGGTGAGCGAGGAGGGCGGCATGGTCTATCACGGCTCCGAGGAGGCCATCGCCTGGCGGGGCGGGCCCGTGGATCCCCAGCGGGGCATCCTCCTCGTCCAGGGCGGCCTGCCCGAAGAAGAGGACACGGTGGTGGATCTCACCCACTTCGTCAGCCATCGCAAGGATCTGCTGGAGGCGCTGCTGGGCGATCCCGTGGCCCGCTACCGCCTCTTCCTCGGCTACGCGGGCTGGAGTCCCGGTCAGCTGGACCAGGAGCTGGAGTTGGGTGCCTGGACCCGCCGGCCCGTCGTCTCCGAATGGCTGCTGCATCCCGATCCCACGGGCCTCTGGCAGGTGGCCCTGGGCAGCGAAACCGGGGACTGATCTGAAGGCGGGTTCGCCGCATGCGCAGCATCGTGTGGTTCCGAGGCAAGGACCTGCGGGCGGCCGATCACGGGCCGCTGACCGAGGCCGCGGCTGCGGGCGACGTGATTCCGCTGTTCGTGCTGGATCCCCACTTCTTCGCGCCGGAACGGGCCCGGGACCTGCCGCATCGCATGCAGTTCCTGCTGGAATCGCTGAGGGAACTGGAAGCCAACCTGATGGGCCTGGGCTCGCGCCTGCTGGTGGTTCCCGGGCGCAGCGTGGAGGTGGTGCCCGCCCTGGCGGCCCGGTGGAAGGCGGATCGCGTCCTGGCCCACCGCTGGGTGGAGCCCTTCGGGCGCGAGCGGGACCGGCGCGTGGCCGAAGCCCTGGCGTGTGAGGGCCGGGCCCTCAAGCTGTTCGAAGGCGAAACCCTGCTGGTGCCCGGGAGCTTGCGGAACGGGCAGGGCGGCATGTTCCGGGTGTTCACGCCCTTCGGGCGGGCCTGCCAGGCGAGGCTGGACCTGGGACCGGCGCTGCCCGCGCCGCGCTCGCTCCCACCCTTGCCGGGGGACATCGAGGCCGAGGAGGTGCCCGTCCCGACGATGGAAGGGCTGGGCATGGTGGGGAACCCCCGACTCCAGGCCGGTGGTGAACGGGCCGGGCAGGCCCGCCTGGCGGCCTTCGCCGGAGGGCCGATCGCATCCTACGCGGTGGACCGCGATCGCATGGATCGGCCGGGCACCTCGCGCCTCAGCGCCGACCTGAAGTTCGGGACGCTCTCCGTGCGGACGGTGTGGCGGATCGCCGCCGAGGCGGGTGCCAGCGCGCAGAGCTTCCTCAACGAGCTGCTCTGGCGCGAATTCAGTCATCACCTGCTGTGGGAGTGGCCCGGGCTGTTGGAGCGCCCCTTCCGCCCCGAATTCGTAAGCTTCCCCTGGCGCGACGATGAATCGGCCTGGCAGGCCTGGGCCGAGGGCCGGACGGGTTATCCCGTGGTGGACGCCGCGGCGCGGCAGCTTAGGGCCGAAGGCTTCGTGCACAACCGGGCCCGCATGGTGACGGCGAGCTTCCTGACCAAGCACCTGCTGCTGGATTACCGGCGGGGGGAATCCCACTACCTGCACTGGCTGACGGATGGCGATTGGGCCCAGAACAACGCCGGGTGGCAGTGGAGCGCGGGTTGCGGATGCGACGCGCAGCCCTGGTTCCGGATCTTCAACCCGGTTTCGCAGGGCCAGAAATTCGATCCGGACGGGGCCTACGTGAAACGCTGGGTGCCCGAATTGGCTGAATGCCCGGCCGCCTTCATCCACGAACCCTGGAAGTGGTCCTCGGCCCAGCGGGGCGGTTCCGGTTATCCGGAGCCCATCGTGCCCCACGCCTGGGCCCGGGAGCGCTTCCTGTCCACGGCGAAAGGCCATCTGGGCCGGGTCAGGTCCTGATAGAGTGGAGTTGGAGTGCGTTTCTATTTCTTCTGCTTTTAATGACTTATGGGTAACTCATGCATACGGTTCGATTCGATGGCAAGACCCCGGGCGTGGCGGAATGCGACCGGGAGACGGCGCTGCTTGCGGCCAGCACCAAGGCCTCGGTGCCCCTGAACCACCGCTGCGGCGGCCATGCCCGCTGCGGCACCTGCCTGGTGACGGTGGTCGAAGGCGCCGAGCACCTCAGCGAGATGGGCGGCGCGGAAACCCGCGTCCTCCAGGCCCTGAAGGCGAACCCCGATCAGCGCCTGGCCTGCCAGACCTGGGCCCGGGGCGATGTGACGGTGAAGTACTAGCTAACCGTAATAGCTAACCGACGGGCCGCCGGCCCTCCATGGCCCGGTCCAGGGTGAGCTCGTCGGCGTATTCGAGGTCGCTGCCGATCGGCAATCCAAGGCCGATGCGCGTGGTGCGGATGCCGATGGGTTCGAGCATGCGGGCCAGCCAGCTGGCCGTGGCCTCGCCATCTACCGTAGGGTTGGTGGCCAGGATGACCTCCTGGATGGCGTGATCCTCCAGGCGCTTGAGCAGCTCACGGATGCGCAGCTGATCGGGGCCCACGCCGCGCAGGGGTGAGATGAGCCCGCCAAGCACGTGGTAGCGGCCCCGGAAGTGACCGCTGCGTTCGAAGCTGAGCACGTTGGAGGCCTCGGCCACGATGACGAGGCTGCCGGGATCCCGCCGCGGATCCAGGCAGATGGGGCAGGTGGGCTGGTCGGTGAAAGCGCCGCAGACCTGGCAGAAGCCCACCTTCTCGGCGGCCTGCTGCAGCTGGTGAGCCAGGTGAGCCATGGCCTCCGGCCCTTCCTTCAGCAGGTGCAGGGCCATGCGCTGGGCGGACTTGGCGCCCACACCCGGCAGCTTCTGGAGGCTTTCGACCACGGCCTCGAGGGGCGGCGGCAGTTTCATCGGCGGGTCCCCGTTCGGGCGAAAAGATTCACCACGGGGGCACGGAGAGCACTGAGGCCACACGGAGATGAAAGGGCCTTCTGCCTATTCTCCGAGTTTCTTCTCCGTGTCCTCAGTGTCTTCGTGGTGAATCCCATGTGAAATCTCAGAGTCCGAGGCCGGGCAGGTTGAGGCCGGCGCCCATGCCGCCCATCTGCTTCTTCATGGCTTCGTCGGTCTTGGTGGCCGCATCGCGGAAGGCCGCCAGCAGCAGGTCTTCGAGCATGGAGGGATCCTCGGGATCCATGGCGTCCTTGGCGATGGAGAGGCCCATCAGTTCCTTGGAGCCGTTGAGGGTCACCTTCACGAGCTCGCCACCGGCTGTGCCTTCGACGCGCAGGTTGGCCTGGGCTTCCGCCAGCTTGGCCTGCATCTGCTGAGCCTGTTTCATGAGGAAACGCATGTCCATGGAATCAACCTCCGGGTGGGATGTCTTGGGGAAGGGTGTGGTGGTGCAGGTGGGGCCAATGGATGCGCCGCAGCCGCTTGGCCAGCCAGAGCATGAAGAAGTAGCCGACGGGCAGCGCGAGGACGGTGCAGATGACCCCGCCGATGAGGTAGGACTTCAGGATGGGCCGCAGCATGGTCGTCATGGCCTCGAAGCCGCTCCAGGTCAGGAAGCTCCGCCAGCCGATCTCGTGCCATTGCACGCGGGCCAGGTTCCCGTGGGTGAAGTGGCCCCGCACCAGGTTCCCCACCCAGGTGGTCGCCGTGGCGATGGGCACCGTGGTCCACGGGTTGTTCACGAGCATGGCCATGATCATCAGGGGCCGGTGCAGGCGCCGGAAGATCACGCAGAACAGGAAGACCATGGCCGTGTGGAGACCCAGCAGCGGGTTCCAGGCGATAGAAAGGCCCAGGGCGAAGCTCCAGGCCACCTGCTCGGGGCTGAGCTCCGGGTGGAGGATGTGGGCCTTGAGGCCATTCCAAAGGCCCTTGGCCGGGGCAGGATGGGCGCTCGGTTGCGGCTGATCGTTGGGCTGGGTCATGGGGCGAAGTGGTCGAATCCGAGGTCCGGCAGGGCGCGCGGTGCTTTTCCATCATAGACGAGCAGAGGCGCAGGGCCCGACTCCACGGCGCGGCCCACGGGGATCAGCGCCTGACCGAGCCGGGCTTCGAGTTCCGATTGGGATAGGGAGCTTCCGAAGCATCGCGCGTAATCCTCCCCGCCTCGGAGGGCATCTTCGTCGAGGCTCGTATCCACGATGATGCTGAGGCCCGAGGCCTCGGCGAGGTTGTGGAGGTCACGGCTGAGGCCGTCAGACAGATCCAGGCAGGCGTGGACTTCTGGCAGGGCCGCGAGACGGGGCCCCAGTCCCAGGTTGGGGCTTGGGGAAAGGTGGGCCCGCAGATCGGGATCTGGATGCGAGGGATCCCAGCGCTGTCCGGCCTGCAGCTTGCGCAGGCCCCGCAGGCTGGCGCCGGGCCGCTGATCCACGAAGAGGTGATCCCCGGGCTGCAGGCCATTCCGTTTCAACCAGCGCGTGGCGAACCCGAAGGCGGTGAGGCCCAGGCCCAGGCCGGCGGGTCGGCCCACGGTGTCTCCACCCAGCACCTGCACCCCGGACGCGCGCGAGGCCTCGGCCAGTCCCTGCATGAAGGCTTCGAGCCAGGCCCCGTCGATTTCCGGTCCCAGGGCCAGGGTGAGGGTGTAGCCGAAGGGCCGGGCCCCGGAGGCGTCCAGATCCGAGAGGTTTACGGCCAAGAGCTTCTTCGCCAGCAGATCCGGCGGATGCCAGTCGAGGCGGAAATGCTGACCGGATTCCATGAGGTCCGTGGTCACCAGCAGGGTCTGACCCGGCGGCGTGGGCGGAAGGGCACCGCAATCATCCATAAGGCCGCCGCCCCCGGGGAGCAGATCCCGGATCCGGGCCAGGATTCCCGTCTCCTTCAAGCGCATGGCGACCTCCGTCACAAGTCCAGTCTCCCACGGCCCCGGAGGCCAGGCGATGCTTGGTCCCGGGCGGTGGGGGATGCTAGGTTGGTTAGTCCGCCCATGCCGGGCCCCAATTGAATCTCGAGGAGACGACCATGGCCATCACCAAAGTCTGGATCGAAGAAGGCTGCATCGTGTGCAACGCCTGCGAAGCCGAGTGCCCTGACGTCTTCCACGTCACCGATTCCAGCTGCAACATCAACGGCTCCGTGCGCGAAGACGGCGTGGATTCTGAGAACCGCGATGAGATGAGCGCCCTGTCCGGCAGCTTCGGCACGGATCTGGAAGCCAGCATCGAGGCCGCCGCCGCCGGCTGCCCCGTGGAAGTCATCAAGTACGAGAAGGCCTGAGTTATCGCTGAAACGGCAGGGCCGTTTCAGGTCGGAAAGGGCGCCGAAGGGCGCCCTTTCTGCGTTTTACCGCACTCGAAGTCCGGAATGGCTCCTAATCCTTGAGGCCCACGTTCACTTCGAATTCGCCGTGTTCGGTGCTGAAGGGGATGGCGATGCAGGGGACGTCGCCGCTGCGGCTGATCTTGTGGCCCTTGCCGACGACCACGGTGGGCACGGAAATGGAGAGGCTGAAGCCATCCTGGATGAGCAGGCGCCGGGCGTCGCCCACGACGATGTTGCCGATCTCGCCCACCGCGTCCTCGACGCTCTTGTCCAGGGTGGTGATCTCCTCCATGAGCATGTTGCTGGCGATGCGGCAGGCCAGGCTCACGGGGAAGCTGAGGATGATGGAGCCCGAGGTGTCCCCCGTGATGCCGATGATCGCGGAGATGTCATAGGTCGTGATGAGGTCTTCTTTCACCGACAGGCCCGCTTTTTCGGCCGTGATGCTGGCCATCATCTCCAGGCTGCGAAGGGTGGATTCGATGAAGGGATTGATGAAGGCGACGTTCATGGGGCCCCGGTCGGTTTGACTTTCCCTTGTTTCGGTCAAGGTTTCGGGGGGCATGACTTCTGGCATTGAGGGGGATGGGCACTGGGGTCACCATGGAGGATTCCCGGAGTTGCCCATGCTCACCCGCCTTCAGGCCGATCTGAAAACCGCCATGTTGGCCAAGGATGCCGCCCGCACCCAGGTGCTGCGCATGGCGCTGGCCGCCTACAAGAACGAGGCCGTGGCCAAGGGACTGGGCCCCCAGGGGGTCCTGCCGGAGGCCGAGGCCCTGGCCGTCTTCAAGCGCCTGGTGAAGTCCCGGGAGGACAGCGTCGCCCAGTTCGAAAAGGTCGGCCAGGCGGACCGGGCCGCCCAGGAGCGGGCAGAAATCGAAATGCTGAAGCCCTACCTCCCGGCCATGATCGAGGGCCCGGCCCTGGAAGCGGCCGTGAAGGCCGCCATCGCCCAGAGCGGGGCCACCTCCAAAAAGGACATGGGCCTGGTCATGAAGGCCCTCCAGGCTGCCCATGGCGGCGCCATCGACGGCAAGGCCGCCAGCGCCCTGGTGCAGAGCCTGCTGAACTAAAACCGCAAGTGAAACCGCGAATGACGCGAATGGGCGCGAATATCCCATTTGCGCGCCCGGAGGGCGATTCGCGTCATCCGCGATTCGCTTTTCACGCCAGAAGATCTAGGTCCTGGCCTAGGTTAGACTTGAAGGTTCGAGGCCCCGATGAAGCAATCCAAGCTCCTGATCCAGACCCTGCGCGAGACTCCGCGCGATGCCGACGTGGTGAGCCAGCAGCTCATGATGCGCGCCGGCATGATTCAGAAGGTGGCCGCGGGCATCTACAGCTACCTGCCGCTGGCCTACCGGAGCATCCGCAAGTTCGAGGAGATCGTCCGCGAGGAGCTGGCGAAGGACGGCTGCCAGGAGCTGCTCATGCCCGCGGTGCTGCCCGCGGAGCTGTGGCAGGAGAGCGGCCGCTGGAAGTTCTACGGCGATGAGCTGCTGCGCTTCTGCGACCGCAAGGCCAAGGCCGAGGTGGCCGAGCGCCGCGCCAAGGGCGAGAAGCCCGATGAGCGCGAGTTCTACAACTTCTGCCTGGGCCCCACCCACGAGGAAGTGATCACGGACATCGTCCGCAGGAATGTCCGCAGCTACAAGCAGCTGCCCATGAACCTTTTCCAGATCCAGACCAAGTTCCGCGACGAGCGCCGTCCCCGCTTCGGCCTCATGCGGGGCCGCGAGTTCACCATGAAGGACGCCTACTCCTTCCACGTGGATGACGCCTGCGCCGACCGCGAGTACTGGGCCATGTTCAATGCTTACAAGCGGATCTTCTCCCGCCTCGGCGTGAAGTTCCGGCCCGTGGAAGCCGACAGCGGCGCCATCGGCGGCAGCTTCACCCACGAATTCCACGTGCTGGCGGGCAGCGGCGAGGACGCCATCCTCAGCTGCGACGCCTGTGACTACACCTCGAACATCGAGAAGACCGAGGCTCCGGCCTTGCCCGCGGGTGATCACGGCGCGGCCTTCGAACTGAAGCGGGATCATTTCTGCACGCCGGGCATCGTCGGTCAGGTCGAGCAGGTGGCGGCCATGAAGGACGCCGAGCATGACGGCATGCCCATCGCCCAGACCAGCAAGTTCTTCCTCTACCGGGCCACCTTCGCGGACGGCACCACGAAGCTGGTGGGCGCCGTGCTGCGGGGCGATCACGAGATCAACCCCGTGAAGGTGAAGAACCATGTCGGCGCCGCCGAGATGGAACTGATGCCTCTCGACGAGGCCGAAGCCTTCACCGGCGCCAAGACCGGCTTCATGGGTCCCGTGGGCCTCAAGGACGTGGCGATCCTCGTGGACCGCAGCCTGGAAGGCGCGGTGAACCTCACCTGCGGCGCGAACCGTAGCGACTACCATCACTTCGGTCTGAGCCCAGCCCGCGATCTGCCGGGCTGCACCTTCACGGACCTGCGGATGGCCGCCGAGCACGACACCTGCACCCGCTGCGGCAAGGGCCACTACCAGGCCTTCCGCGGGATCGAAGTGGGCCAGGTCTTCAAGTTGGGCCTCAAGTATTCCACCTCCATGTCCTGCACCTTCCTCGACGAGCAGGGCAAGGAGAACCCCATGGTGATGGGCTGCTACGGCATCGGCATCACCCGCACGGTGGCGGCAGCCGTCGAGCAGAACTACGACACCGACGGCATCATCTGGCCCTGGCCCATCGCGCCCTACCAGGTGCACATCGTGTGCCTGGATCCGGCCAGCCCCGAGGTTTCAGGCGTCGCCTCCCAGGTGGAGAAGGATCTCGAAGGCGCGGGTTTCGAGGTGCTGCACGACGATCGTGAAGGCCTCAGCCCCGGCGCCAAGTTCAAGGATGCCGACCTGCTGGGCTTCCCCCTGCGCCTGACCGTGGGCGCCAAGGGCCTCAAGGATGGCATCGTCGAACTGCGCGACCGCCGCACGAAGGAAGTCGTCAAGCTCAAGCCCGAGGCCGCCGTGGCCGAAGTCTCCGCAGCCCGGGATCGCATCATGCAGGCGCTGGAAACCGCGGGAGGTCGCTGATGGCCGAAGGCCGGGTCCACCTCACCACCTTCATCGAAGGGGTGCTGGTCCATGGCCAGCAGACGCCCTTCGTCCTGCTCGTGCCCTCGCCCCACAGCCCCCACCGCGGCCTGCTCATGCCCGCCCAGATCCCCTGGTCGCCGGGCTTCCTGCCGACCTCCCTGCTCAACGCCCAGATCGAGGCGGCCTGGGGCATGCCCTTCCGCTTCGTGGACTCGTCGGTGCTGCCGGTGGTTTTCGACGAGCGCACGAGCCGCCTGCCGACCCCCTGGCTGCTGCGCCTCGAGGGTCTGGAAGGCCAGCAGCGCCTCTACCTGAGCCACCTGCTGCGCACCAAGGCACCCGAGGACATGCTGCCGCCGCCTCCTCCGGGCGGTCAGTGGTTCAGCGAAAAGGGCCTGCAGAATGCCGACCTGCTTCCCGGCGTCCGCCGCCTCTGCCAGTCTGCCCTGCAGGCAGTGATGGAGGGCTGAGGTTCCGAACTTTCCCTACAAATGAAAATCGGCGCCATGGGCGCCGATTTTCATGGGGGCTACGCCCAAAAAATCAGAACTGTTCGAAGGCGTTGAAGAAGTAGCTGACTTCGAACTGCGCGCTCTCGGGCTTGTCGCTGCCGTGGGTGGCGTTGCGGCCGATGTTGGCGCCGAAGCGCTTGCGGAGGCTGCCTTCGGCGGCGTTGGCGGGGTTGGTGGCGCCCATCAGATCGCGCCAGCGCAGGATGGCGTTCTCGCCTTCGAGCACCATGAGGGCGACGGGACCCTCGGTCATGAAGGCTTCCAGTTCGGCGTAGAAACCCTTGCCCACGTGCTCATGGTAGAAGCCCTGGCAGATGGCGGGCGTGAGGCGGGTCAGCTTGAGGCCCACGATCTTCAGGCCGCTCTGTTCGATGGCGGAGATGATTTCGCCGATGTGACCGTCCTTGACGGCGTCGGGCTTGACGATGGCAAAGGTGCGCTCAAGGGCCATGATTCCTCCAGAATCCAAACAATTAGTGTGCCTTGGACCGGTAACTTTCACAACCACGGACCCTTGGAGGCCGCCTCCAGTGCTGGGAAAAGGGGATCCATCACGCTACAATCAACGGTTTACGTGACTGGACGGCTGCATGATCGACAACCTCCTGAAGAAACTCATCGGCTCCAAGAACGATCGGGAGCTGAAGCGGCTGTGGGCCAAGGTGCAGGCCATCAATGTGCTTGAGCCCGAGATTTCCGCTCTGAGCGACGAGGCCCTGAAGGCCAAGACGCCCTACCTCAAGGAGAAGCTGGCCAACGGCGCCACGTTGGACGACATCCTGCCCGAAGCCTTCGCGGTCTGCCGCGAGGCCTCCAAGCGCGTGCTCAAGATGCGCCACTTCGATGTGCAGCTCGTGGGCGGCATGGCCCTGCACGAGGGCAAGGTGGCGGAGATGCGGACGGGTGAAGGCAAGACCCTTACCGCCACGCTTCCGCTCTACCTCAACGCCTTGGCGGGCCAGGGCGCCCACTTGGTGACCGTCAACGACTACCTGGCCCGGCGCGACGCCGAATGGATGGGCCGCCTCTACTCTTGGCTGGGCCTCAGCATCGGCATCATCCAGCACGGCCTCGACGACCAGCAGCGTCGAGACGCCTACGCCTGCGACATCACGTATGCGACGAACAACGAACTGGGCTTCGACTACCTGCGCGACAACATGAAGTGGGACCTCGCCGACTTCACCCAGCGCGGCTTCAACTTCGCCATCGTCGACGAGGTGGACAGCATCCTCATCGACGAGGCCCGCACGCCGCTCATCATCGCGGGCAGCAGCGAAGAGGACACTTCCAAGTATTTCCGCATCGATGCGGTCGTTCCCAAGCTGAAGGCGGAGGTCCACTACAAGGTGGACGAGAAGGACCGCCAGGTCATGCTGACGGACGACGGCATCCACCACGCAGAGCAGCTCCTCGGCGTGGCCAACCTCTACGACCCCACCAGCATCGAGACCCTGCACGGCCTCAACCAGGCCCTGCTGGCCCACAACCTCTACAAGCTGGACGTGGACTACATGGTTCGCCCCAAGGAAGACGGCAAGGGCATGGAAGTGGTCATCGTGGACGAGTTCACGGGCCGTCTGATGCCGGGTCGCCGCTGGTCCAACGGCCTGCACCAGGCCATCGAGGCCAAGGAGGGCGTCGAGGTCAACGCCGAGAACCAGACCCTCGCCACCGTGACCTTCCAGAACTTCTTCCGCATGTACAGCAAGCTGGCGGGCATGACCGGCACGGCCGAGACCGAGGCGACGGAACTCCACTCCATCTACAAGCTCGACGTCATCATCATCCCGACGAACATGCCCATGATCCGCAAGGACTTCGCGGACACGGTCTACTCAACACGAGTCGGCAAGAAGAAGGCCATCGTGGAGGAGATCCGCGACCTTCACACCAAGGGGCAGCCCGTCCT
This sequence comes from Geothrix limicola, assembly GCF_030268085.1. Taxonomy (GTDB): domain Bacteria; phylum Acidobacteriota; class Holophagae; order Holophagales; family Holophagaceae; genus Geothrix; species Geothrix limicola. Next base: position 1,249,001 of record NZ_BSDE01000001.1, on the reverse strand, counting down.
CGTGGGCACGGCCAGCATCGAAAGCAGCGAGGACCTGTCGGATGCCCTCAAGGCCGCGCGCATCCCCCACGTGGTGCTGAACGCCAAGCACCATGAACGGGAGGCCGAGATCGTGGCCCAGGCGGGCCGCAAGGGCGCCGTCACCATCGCCACCAACATGGCCGGCCGCGGCACGGACATCATCCTGGGCGGCAATCCCGAGGGCATGGCCCGCCTCGAAGCCAAGAAGAAGGACATTGCCCTCTACGACGAGGAAGGGCTCGAAACGGCCGAGTTCTCGGCCCTCGTCGAGCAGATGCGCCAGCAGACCGCGGCCGAGCACGAGGAAGTCGTTTCGCTGGGTGGCCTGCACATCCTCGGCACCGAGCGCCACGAAAGCCGCCGCATCGACAACCAGCTCCGGGGCCGCGCCGGCCGTCAGGGCGATCCCGGTTCCAGCCGCTTCTATCTGTCCCTCGAGGACGACCTGATGCGCATCTTCGGCGGCGACCGCATCAAGAACCTCATGGGCGCCATGGGTATGAACGATGACGAGCCCATCGAGGCCGGCATGGTCACGCGCGCCATCGAGCGCAGCCAGAAGCGGGTGGAAGCCCACCACTTCGAGATCCGCAAGCACCTGCTCGAATACGACGATGTGATGAACAAGCAGCGCATCTTCTTCTACGGACTGCGCACCGAGATCCTCAAGGGCAACACGAAGGACTACGTCTTGCGCGTGGCCGGCGAGATCGCCGAAGGCATCGCCAATGACTTCCTGCCCGACAAGGGCGAGCGCGACCTGGCGGGCTTCCGCGAGCGTGTGGAGCAGCTCTTCACCCTCGGCGGGCCCGAAGTGGAGGCCGTCGGTCAGATGTCCCAGGCCCAGGGCACCGAGGCCCTGACAAAGCTGGTTCAGAGCTATTACGAGGGCAAGGACGAGCGGCTGGGCGGCGAGGGCATGCGCAGCTACGAGCGCTGGTCCATCCTCCAGATCATCGACGCGGCCTGGAAGCGGCACCTGCTGGTTATGGATCACCTGAAGGAGGCCATCGGTTTCCGCGGCTACGGCCAGAAGGATCCGCTGGTGGAGTACAAGCGCGAAAGCTACGAGTACTTCGAGCAGATGCGCTTCGGCTACGAGGACGAAATCATCTCCTACCTCTTCCGCGTCGAACCCCAGCCCGCCTACGTGCCCGACGAGGAGTTCTTCCGCGCGCCGTCTGAGACCATCGAGCTCGGTCCCGACGAGCAGGGCAACCCACCCGACGGCATCCAGCGTGTCCTGCGGTTCACCGCCGGCGGTTTGGAAGACTGATTCGCCTTCTATCGTTCCATCCGAGAAAATCGTGGGGGGCCAAGCGGCCCCCCACGATTTTCTTGGGCAGGGCCTGGGCCCCTGATACAAACTAGACCCATGGAACTAATCGTCGTGACGGGACTCTCTGGGGCTGGCCGCCATTCAGTGCTGGGTGCGCTTGAAGACAGCGGGTGCACGGCCCTGGACAACGTGCCGCCGCGGCTGCTCGAACCCTTGTTGGAACTGGAATCCAAGCTGCAGCCGGGCCATGAGCGCCTGGTGGTGGGCATGGACATGCGCCAGCCTGAGTTCGTCCAGGAGTTCGGGCCGTTGATGGAGCGGGTGCAGGGCAGCAGTGTCCGCGTCCAGGTGGTCTTCGTCGAAGCCGCAGAAGATGTGCTGCTCCGCCGCTTTTCCGAAACCCGCCGCCCGCACCACCTGGCCCTGCTGGGGACCGCCGGCGAGGGCATCCAGCGCGAGCGGGAACTACTCGCACCCATCCGCGCCCTGGCCACCACGATCCTCGACACGAGCCACCTGAGCCTGTCCGAGCTTCGCCTTCGCATCGCGGCCCTGGTGCCCCAGCTGCCGGCCCGCAATACGGCCGTGCGGCTGTTGAGCTTTGGCTTCAAGCGCGGCGTGCCCGCGGATGCGGACGTGGTGCTCGATGCCCGCTTCCTGCCCAATCCCTTCTACGTGGAAGCCTTGAAGCCGCTCACGGGGCGGGACTGGCCCGTGCAGGAGTACCTGCTTGAATCGCACGAGTACCGCGAATTCCTGGAACGGGCCGAATCCTGGCTGCGCTGGTCCCTGCCGCTGGTACAGCAGGAGGGCCGCGCCTATCACACCCTCGCCATCGGCTGCACGGGCGGCCAGCATCGCTCCGTGGCGCTGGTGGAGATGCTGGCTCACCGGCTTCGGAACGATGTGGCCGCCCTGACCATCCGGCACCGCGAACTGGAGGGGTAATACGAACGAGGGGGACCGCCCGTTCGCTTCGCTCCCTCTGCGTCCCCCTCGTGCTCCCCGCGAGGTGTCCCGGCGAAGCCGGGACACCTCGTCTGCTTAGCCTTCGGTGAACACCACGCCGTGCCGGGCGAGATCCTCGCGGATGAAGTCCCAGGCGCCGGGCTGCTGGCCCACGAATTCCGGCGGGCTGATGCCCTTGCGGGAGTAGCCGCCCTTGGCCAGCAGGCGCACGGTGGCCGTGCAGGTGTAGCCCGTGGAGCGCGCCATGGAGGTGGTCTTCGTCGCGCGGTCGTAGCGGTCCAGGAGGTTCAGCTCCTTGCGCATGCGCTGGCCGCCCTTTTCGCCTTCGACGGTGACGCGCATGACGGTGAAGTCCTCATCGCCCTCCTCCATGAACCACATGGGGAAGAGCAGGGCCGTCGTCAGGTCGAGGGGGCTGACGGCCACGCCGCCCACCTGGATCTTCTCCTTGGAGAAGAAGCCGGATTCACGGAGCATCCGCATCTTCTCGATGTGGCCGGGGTAGCGGAGGGTCTTCTCCTTCATGTCCGGCACCTGGGGGAAGGTCTTGATGAGGCTTCGGAGGCCGTCCGTGTTGAAGGATTCGAGGGTGCCGAGGCCCGGGAAGTCGAGCAGTTCGGGCTCGGAGAGCGCGGGGAAGACCACGACCTTGCCATCCTTCACGTAGCGGGTCGGGCGCGTGTATTCCTCGATGACGTCGATGGGGCTGAAGCCGGCCTTGTATTCGTAGGGCCAGGTGCGGATCACGGGCAGGCCGCCCACCAGGCATTCGAAGGCGGTGATGCGGTCCCACTGCCGGGAGACATCGCCGAGGATCATGTTGTGGCAGCCCGGTGCCACGCCGCAATCCACGATGGCCGTGAGGTTCTGTCGCTTGGCCAGCGCGTCCAGCTCGAAGCAGTCCTCGTCGAAAAACGAGATGTCGACCAGCGGTTTTCCGGCCTCCAGCACGGCCTTGGCGGTGGCGAAGCCCATGAATCCCGGCACGGCACCTACGACGAGATCGGCGTCCGCCACGGCGGCCTTTACCCCGTCAGGCTTCGAAAGGTCGGCGGCGCGCGTGTCCAGGCCCACCTCGCGCATGCGCGCCAGGGCGGCCTCGGAGCGGTCCGCGACCGTGACCTTGAAATCCGTGGCCAGATCCCTGGCCATGGCGCCGCCCACGCGGCCGGCACCGAGAACGACGACATGGGTCATGGCTCACTCCTGAGGGCGACGCGGGGTCTCACCGCGAGGTAGACGGGAAGTCCCAGCGCCACGAGCACCAGACCGGGCCAGGAATAGCTGGGCCGGTAGAGGAACAGCGCGCCCACGATGGCCGTGGCCCCGAGGATGTAGAGGGCGGGCACCAGCGGATAGCCCCAGACACGTACGGGACGCTGCAGATCCGGCTGGCGCCAGCGCAGGAGGAAGACGCCGCCCACCGTGAAGATGTAGAAGAGGATCGTGGGCAGCATGACGAAATCCAGCAGCTGGCCGTAGGTTCCCGTCAGCGTGAGCAGGCAGGTCCAGAGGGCCTGGATCCAGAGCCCGAAGGCGGGCACGCCGTGCTCGTTGAGAGAAGCCGCGCTGGGGTAGAAGAGGCCGTCCTCGGCCATGCGCTGGTAGACCCGCGCGCCGGAGAGCACCAGTCCGTTCAGGCAGCCGAACATGGAGATGAGGATGCTGCCCGCCATGATGAGGCCGCCGCCCGAGCCCAGCAGGGCCTGCAGGGCCGCGCTGCCGACCCGGTCCTGGGGCGCGTTGGCGATGCCCGCGGGGCCGAGCACCTTGAGGTAGGCCAGGTTGGCCAGCACGTAGAGCCCGCAGACGAGGGTGGTGCCGATGAGCAGGGAGTATGGGATGGTGCGCTTGGGTTCCTTCACTTCGCCCGCGATGAAGGTGATGGAATTCCAGGCGTCCGCCGAGAACATGCTGCCGGTCTGCACGACGAGGAGGGCCGTGAGGAAGGGCAGGAAGGGCGAACCGTCCGCGGGCAGGAAGGGCGCCTGGGCCGCGGCCACCGGGGGTTTCAGCAACAGGCCCAGCAGCACGAGGGCCGCGAGGCCGCCGATCTTGGCGACGGTGAAGAGGTTTTGGATCCGCGCACCGAGCTTCACGCCGTAGAGGTTCACCATGCTGAGGAAGACGACGACGGCGACGCCCGAGAGGCGAGAGGGCGTCAGGCCCAGGTGGTAGGGGCCCACGCTGATGGCGTGATTGACCTTCATCAGGGGCACGTCCAGATGGGGGCCGATCCAGGCCGTGTCCGTGATGGCGGGGAAGAAGGTGCCCAAATACTTTCCGAAACCCACGGCCACGGCGGCGATGGTGCCGCATTCGATGACGACGAAGAAGGTCCAGCCGTAGAGGAAGCCCGTGGCGGCGCCGTAGATCTCGCGGAGGTAGGTGTATTGGCCGCCCGCCTGGGGGAAGAGTCCCGCCAGTTCGCCGTAGCTGAGGGCCGCGAAGAGGGTGAGCACCGCCGTGAGCCCCCAGGCCGCCAGGAGGAAGGCCCCGGAATGGCCGGTGCGTATCATGTCGGCCGCGACAATAAAAACGCCGCTGCCGATCATGGAGCCGGCGATGAGCATGGTGGCGGAGAACAGGCCGACGTGGCGACGGTAGCCGGGTGCAGTCATCGTTCCTCTGGGTAGATGGATCCACGCTACCACGGCATTCTGGAGTCATGGCGCGTTCCTCGGTCTCCCTTCGGCTCTTCGTGGCCATTGCCCTTCTGGCCATCCTCCCGGCCCTTGGTGGCTGGTGGGCCTGGAAGGGGCAGGGCCCCCTTCAGCGGGAGGCCACTGTCCTCGTCAAGAAGGGCATGAACATCAACCAGGTGGCCGACCAGCTCGAACGGGATGGCGTCATCCGCTCGGCCTCCCTGTTCCGCCTCTGGGCCCGGGCCCGCAAGCTCCAGCTCATCCGCGGCGAATATACCTTCACGGCTCAGGCCAGCCTGTCGGACGTGGCGGGCAAGCTGCGGCGCGCCGAGATCCACTACACGACCGTGTCGATCCCCGAGGGCGCCCACGCCTGGGCCGTGCAGCGGCGCCTGAAGGATTTCGTGCCGGAGGACGTGTTCTGGACGCTTTGGAAGAGTCCGCGGCTGGCCAAGACCGCCGGCTTCGAAGAAGCCGAAGATCTCGAAGGCCTGGTGGCGCCAGCCACCTACAAGCTGCACCATGCCATGGAGCCCGAGGAGATCATGCTCATGCTGGTGGAGGCCTTCCACGACCACGTGCGGCCCAGGCTCGACGGGGGCGTGCTGTCCCCCTACGACACGCTGATCCTGGCCAGCCTCGTGGAGAAAGAGACCCACATGGTGGAGGAGCAGCCCAAGGTGGCGGGCGTCTACAAGCACCGGCTCGACATCGGCATGCGCCTGCAGTGCGACCCCACCAGCCTCTACGCCCGCTGGCTCACGGGTGACCTGCGCTTCACCGCGCCGGTGCCCGAGGACATCCGGCGCGTCCACCGCTTCAACACCTACTCGGTGAGCGGCCTGCCGCCCACCCCCATCGCCATCCCCAGCGCCACCGCCATCGAGGCTGCGAAGGAGCCGCTGGAAGGGAAGGATCTCTACTTCGTGGCGACGGGGCGGGGCGGGCATACCTTCGCGCCCAGCCTGAAGGACCACAACCGGAATGTGGGCGCCTACCGGAAAGAGATCGCCCGGCAGAGACGGGCCGCCCGTGGCTAAGCTGCGGCTGGACCTGCTGCTGGTGAAGCTCGGCCTTTGCGACACCCGGGCCAAGGCCCAGGCGCGCATCCTGGCAGGCGATGTGCTGGTGGAGGATCGTCCCGTCACCAAGGCGGGCACTGCCGTCGATGAACACGCCGTCATCCGCCTGCGGGGCGAGGCGCTGCCCTTCGTCAGCCGCGGCGGCCTGAAACTGGCCGGGGCCCTGGATCTGTGGGCCATGGATCCGACGGGCCTCGTGTGCTTCGACGCGGGATCGAGCACCGGCGGGTTCACGGACTGCCTGCTGCAGCGGGGCGCGGCCAAGGTCTACGCGGTGGACGTGGGCACCAACCAGCTTCACTGGAAGCTCCGCAGCGATCCGCGGGTGGTGTCCATGGAGCAGATGAACCTGCGCACCTGGGATCCGGCGGCCATCCCTGAACGCTGCGCCCTGCTGGTGGCGGACCTGAGCTTCATCTCGCTACGCCTGGCCATTCCCCCGGTGCTGCCGAGCCTGTTGCCCCGTGCCGAAGCGGTGCTCTTGGTGAAGCCCCAGTTCGAGGCGGGGCGCGAGGACGTGGGCGCCGGAGGCATCGTGCGCGATGCGGCCGTGCATCGCCGCGTGCTGATGGAAACCTGGGCTTTCTTCGCGGGCACGGAACTGCGGCCGCAGGCCCTTGCCGTCAGCCCCATCAAGGGGGGTGAAGGCAACACGGAATTCCTCATGCGCCTGGCGCTGGGCCGCGAGGCCGGGGACCTGGGCTCCGCGCTGGCGAGTCTGGGCTTCTAATCAGGCCTGCTGTCAGGCCTTGGGCAGCCGCACGTCCACGGTGAAGGTGGTGCCCTTCTGGGGGGTGCTCTCCACGTGGATGCTCCCGCCCATGAGGTGCATCAGTTCGTGGCTGAGGGCGAGGCCCAGGCCCGAACCGCCGTACTGCCGCGTGATGCCCGCATCCGCCTGGGTGAAAGGCCGGAAGAGGCGCTGAAGCACGGTGGGGGCCATGCCGATGCCGGTGTCCTCCACGGCCCAGCGCAGGCGCAGGGCCGACCCCTCGTCCTCGGACAGGAGGCGGAGGGTGATGCTGCCCTGGGCCGTGAACTTCAGGGCGTTGCCCAGCAGGTTGTTGACGACCTGCCGCAGGCGGAGGGGATCGCCGAGCACCGGCGGGACGTCGGAGGGCAGGGCGACGAGGAAGGCCAGGCCCTTGGCGGTGGCATCGGCCCGCCAGAGGGCCGCACAGTCCTGCGTCAGTACGATGGGCGAGAAGGGGGAGGATTCCAGGGACATGCCGCCGGCCTCGGCCTTGGAGAGGTCGAGCACCCGGTCCAGCATGTCCAGCAGGTTGCGGGCGGCCTTCCGTCCGATCTCGGTGATCTCGCGCTGCTCCTCGTCCAGGTCCGTGGTCAGCAGGTAGCGGGACATGGCCATGATGGCGTTCATGGGCGTGCGGATCTCGTGGCTCATGGTGGCGAGGAAGGCGGATTTCAGGCGGGCGGCCTCCTGCGCCTCCTGCGCGCGGGCTTCCAGACTGGATTCCCGCGCCCGCTGGCTCTGCAGATCCTGCGCCACGCCGAGGTATCCGAAGATGCTGCCGTGCCGGTCGCGCAGGGCGGTGATGGCGAGGCGGATGGGAAAAAGATGGCCATCCGCATGGCGGTAGGTCCAAGTCCGCACTTCGCTCAAGCCCCGTTCCGGAAGGGCCGAGAACACCTCGAACCCGCGGATGGGCCGGCCCAGGGCCTCGCTCAATTCCCGGCTGCGGACCTCGGTTTCCTCGGGCAGGTGGAAGGCCTCGGCGGTCATCCGGTGGATCACGTCCCTGGCCTTCCATCCGAGCATCTGTTCAGCGCCGGTGTTGAACAGCTGGATGACGCCCTGGGCATCGGTGGCGATGAGGGCCACCTCGGTGGCCGCGTCCATGATGGCCTTGAGGAGCCGCTGCTGCGAATCGCGCGCCTCGGCCATGCGCGCCTGGAGGTCGAGCCGCCGACGGGCGTAGAGGAAGACCAGGGCCGAGAGCCACAGCACGAGGATGAACAGGAGCACGGCCGGCGGCAGCCGGGCGGGGCTATCGGGTTTCAGGGCGAGGATGAGGATCCAGGACACCAGGGCCGGCACGGCCAGGACCGCCAGGGTCGTTCCGAGCGCTCCGGGCTGGGCCCGGGCAGGCGATGCGGAGGCCTGGGGTTCGGCGTTCAATTAAAGGCTGTCCCAATCGGTGTGAATGGTCGCGGCAGGAGCCAGGGTGGCTGCGGCATCCGGCGCGTCATTACCGGGCGCGTTCGAGGCCTGCCAGCGGATGAAGCCGTCCAGGGCCGAGCGGCATCCCGAAGCGGTGCCATGGCCCGCGAAGGGATGCAGGGCCGCGGAATCCACGGCCGTGGCGTTGATGGTGGCGATGTCCGCGCGGTTCTCGCGCTGGAAGCGCGCGATGAGGGCGTGGTCCTGGGTGTAGAGGCTGAGCGTGGGGCCGCAGGCCGCTTCCGCGAAGGCCATGGCCTCGTCGAAGGTCTGGACGGTGGAGAGACTCAGGGCGGGGCCCGAGACGTGGTTGCGGAAGAGGCCCATGTCGGGAGTCACGCCCTCCCAGACGCAGGGCTGCATGTAGACGCCGTGGCCGATGTGCCCTTTGACGTGGGACGTGCGGTTGGCCTCGGTCCACTGGTCGCCCCCGGAAAGCAGCGCGGCGCCGGCGGCGAGGCCCTTCTCCCAGTGTTCGCGGAAGGCGGTGGCCGCGCGGGCGTTGATCATGGGGCCGTAGGCCACGTCGGGATCCGTCATCGGGTTGCCCACATCCAGGCGGGAAACGCGGTCCATCAGGATCTGCTTGAAGGCGGGCGCGCAGGCCTCGTGCACGAGGAGGTTGGCGAGGCCGATCAGGCGCTGGCCTGCCTGGCCGAAGGCGGCCTCGATGGCATCCGCGGCGGCCTGCTGGAGGTCCGCATCGGGCATCACCAGCATGGCGCCCTTGCCCGCCAGATCCAGGCTGGGCAGGATCAGGTTGCGGCCGCACATCTCGCCCACGGTGCGGCCCAGGTCCAGGGAACCCGCGAAGCTGAAGGCCTGGAAGTGTCCCTTGTCGAGGCCCGCGAGGAAGTGCTTGCCGCAGCCCGCGCGGCCGCGGCCGTTGACGGTGTTGACGACGCCCGGTGGAAGGCCCGCTTCCATCATGGCGCGCAGGAACAGGTAGGCCGTGGTCGGCGCGTTGTCGCTGGGTTTCCACACGACGGTGCTGCCGGCGAGGAGGGCGGGGATGATCTTCCGCGCGGGGGCGAGCAGGGGGGACGTGCCGGTGGCCAGGATGCCGCAGACGCCGGCGGGGCGCCGCCGGATGATGGCGCCGGAGGGGTAGGCCTGGGCCTGATCCGCGTTGGCTTCGCCGAGGAAGAACGCGCACACCTCGAGGGTCTGCTGGATTTCGGCCGCGGCCTCACGGGGCGTCAGTCCGACCTCGCGGGTGATGATGCGCGCGAAGATGTCGCGGCGGGCGGCAAGCACCTCCGCCGTGCCCTGCAGCACCGCTTCACGCGTCTGGAGCGGTGTGCTGGACCAGCCGCGGAAGGCGTCCGCGGCGGCCTTGGCAGCCCGGGCCACGTCCTTCTCGCCGCTGTCCGGGAACATGCCCACCAGGTCCCGGTGATCCACCGCCGACTTGGCCTGGATCAAAGACAGATCGCCCTCGACTTCCTTGCCGTTGATGACGTTGAATCCGATGACACTCTTCCCCGCGCTGAGGGCATGGGGCGAGTTGGCTTTGACATACATGCCGGGCTCCAAATACGAATGGATAAGCATAACCGCCCCGGACTTTGGGACCTCAGACTGTCCCCGGGGCCGGCATCCGGAGCCCAGGGGCGAATGGTCGGGGGCCATGGGCGCCGGTTCCGCCTGTACACTGGAGCCTTGCCGGAGTCCGGGTGTTCGACAGCATCTCCATCCCCACCATTCTCGTCAGCTATGTGGCCCTGCTCTTCAGCCTCAGCGTCCACGAGGCCAGCCACGCCACCATGGCCCACTGGCTGGAGGACGACACGGCGGCGCGGCTGGGGCGCATGACCCTGAACCCCCTGGTCCACATGGATCCGCTGGGCACCTTCGTTTTTCCCCTCCTGGGCCTGGCCACGGGCTTCCCGTTCATCGGTTGGGCCAAGCCCGTGCCCGTGGATCCACGCAACCTCACCCGGCGCTTCAGCCAGCGGGGCGGATACGCGCTGGTGGCGGCGGCTGGACCGACTTCGAATCTGATTCTGGCTGTGCTCTTCACCGGCATCCTCCTGATCCTGGTCAGGGTTGTCGCCCCCACAGCCTCGCTCCAAGCCCCGCTTTTCCTTCACGCCGTCTTCATGGGAAGGGTCGAGGCCCTCCAATCCCTTGAGCTGGGAGCGACGACGACTCTGGCGGTCGCGCTGTGTGGCCGTTTGGTCATCATCAACATCGCACTCGCCCTGTTCAATCTTCTGCCCATGGGACCCCTGGACGGTGCGGGCATCCTCCGGGGCATGCTGCCCTGGCGCTGGCTCCCAAAGTTCGACCGAATTCAGCCCTGGATGGGTGGCGTACTCATCGTTCTCGCCCTAACCGGCGTGCTGGGCTACCTTCTCAGTCCGGTCTTCTTCGTGGTCAAAATGGTTCTCGTTCTGATTGCCCGCTTCGTTTTTGGAGTCTGATTCATGCACCGCGTTCTTTCCGGCATCCAGCCTTCGGGCTCGCAGCACATCGGCCATCTCGTGGGGGCGCTCGACAACTTCACACGCCTGCAGGGGCAGGGCCAGGCCTTCTACATGATCGCGGACTGGCACGCGCTGACCTCGAAGTACGAAAGCGTCGAGGAGATCTGGCCCGCGACCCAGGAGCTGACGGCCACCTACCTGGCCGCAGGCCTTGATCCGAAGCAGGCCACCATCTTCGTGCAGAGCCTCGTGAAGGAGCACGCTGAGCTGCACCTGCTGCTTTCGATGATGACGCCATTGTCTTGGCTGGAACGTGTGCCCACCTACAAGGAGAAGCTGCAGAACGCCGTGGCGGACCTGGGCAGCTACGGCTTTCTCGGCTACCCCCTGCTGCAGACGGCGGACATCATCGTCTACAGGGCCAACCGCGTGCCCGTGGGTGAGGACCAGCTCTTCCACCTCGAACTGGCCCGCGAGGTGGTGCGGCGCTTCAACTACATCTACCAGCGGGAGGTCTTCCCCGAGCCCGAGGCCGTGCTCACGAAGACGCCGAAGGTGCCCGGGCTCGATGGCCGGAAGATGTCCAAGAGCTACGGCAACTGCATCTACCTGCGGGACACCAACGCCGAGATCCTGGAGAAGTGCACCCGCCAGATGGCCTCCGATCCCGCCCGCCTGCGCAAGACGGACCCCGGCAACCCCGACATCTGCCCGGTCTTCGAGTTCCACAAGCTGTTCAGCGACGACGCTACCGTGCAGATGGTGAACACCGAGTGCCGCCGTGCCGGCATTGGCTGTTTCGACTGCAAGAAGCGGGTGGCCGAGGCCATGATCCGGCGCATCGAGCCCGTGCGGGAAAAGATCGAAGGCCACCTGGCCCGCCCCGAGGACCTGCAGGACGTCCTGCGGGACGGCAGCGCCCGGGCCCGTGCCGTGGCCGCGGAAACCATGGCGGACGTGCGGGACGCCATGAAGATGCCGGCCCTCTGAGAAGGGGTGCAGAACTAGCTCTTGCGTTCCTTGCCGTCTCTGGTAATCTTTTCTTCTCGTGGTCCCTTAGCTCAGCTGGTTAGAGCATCTGACTCTTAATCAGAGGGTCCCCGGTTCGAGTCCGGGAGGGACCACCACCACGGAGCCCGCAGATGAAAATCTGCGGGCTTTTTGATTTGATTCCCGCAGAGGAAAACTGCGGGCTTTTTGTTTCGGGTCCCGCGTCACAACTCTCCACTCCCGAGGGCTGGCGCGGGAGTGGAACCGGTATATTTGATAGACCGCCCAAACTTTTTGGAATGGGTCGGAAAACGCAGGAACGACGGGAGGAACACCGTGGATTTGAAGCGCGCGATCATCGACCTCATGCCGGGCCCCCTGGTCCGGACTTTCGCCTCCCCCTACATCGCGGGCAAGGGCATCTCGGCGGGGGTGTCCAAGGCCGACGAGATCCAGACCAAATTCGGCCTCTACTCCACCGTAGATCTGCTGGCCGAAGAAGTCTTCAGCCGGGAGGACGTGGAAGCCACGGTGCAGATCTACCTGCGCATGGTTGAGGCCCTGAAGGACCGCCCCCACGCCAGCATCAGCCTCAAGCCCACCTCGCTGGGCATCAACGAGAGCGAAGCCTACTGCCAGGAGAACCTGCGCCGCATCGTGTCCGCCGCCGCGGCCCACAAGATGCACATCACCCTGGATATGGAAGATCGGCACTTCACGGACGTGACCCTGCGCATGTTCAAGGCCATCCGAGACGAGTTCGACAACTTCGGCATCGTGCTGCAGAGCCGCCTGTTCCGCACGGCGGAAGACATCAGGAACCTGCACAGCAAGCCCTGCAAGGTGCGCATCTGCATCGGCATCTACCGCGAGCCCGCCGAGGTGGCGCTGCAGGAGAAGCCGGACATGAAGGACAAGCTCTTCGAGTACGTGCAGCTGCTTCTGGACCACGGCCACTATCCCGAGATCGCCACCCACGACGAGCCGCTGGTGCGGCGCTGCATCGCCTACCTGGACGGGAAGGGCGTATCGAGGAGCGCCTACGAATTCCAGATGCTGCTGGGCGTGCCGCGCCAAGAACTCCAGCAGGAGATCGTCAAGCGCGGCCAGGTCATGCGCCTCTACGTCCCCTTCGCGGAGGACTGGAAGTACGCCGTGCACTATCTCAAACGCCGTCTGGCCGCCAACCCCGCCATGGCCCTCATGGTGATGAAGAACATGTTCGGCCACTGAGACCGGTTTTGCCCCGGGTTTGCCATTGGTAAAGCCGCGGCTCAGAGGTATGGTGCTTGCGTGGGATCGTGTCCCACCCTTCGGAGGTTTCCATGAAGAAGTTCCTGGCGCTCGCCCTTGTGAGTTCCTTCGCCCTGGTGGCCTTTGCCGCCGAGGAGAAGAAGGCCGAGCCGAAGAAGGCCGCCTGCGGCATGGCCTGCTGCGAGAAGAACAAGAAGTCCTGCAAAGAGTGCCCTGATTGCTGCAAGAAGAAGGACGAGAAGAAGGACGAGAAGAAGGCCGAGCCCAAGAAGGGCTGATCCACAGGGTCTGATCGCCATTCCAAGCCCCGGGGGTCACCCCCGGGGCTTTTGCGTTCCGGGTCCATTCGTGGTTGTCTGGTGGCATGCACGCACGGTCCTGGGTCCCTGTCGCCATCCTGTTGGCCTTGACCGCCGGCGCCACGGCCGGCTTGATGTGGACGCGGGAGGCTCCGGCGCCGCCTCCGGGTCAGGAGGCTCCCGCGCAGCCCAAGCGTGGCCTGCACCGCGCTGCGCCGGTGAAGGAGCAGCGCCTGGTGGACCAGTCGCCCCTCCTCACGGCGCGCAGCCTCGTGCCCCTGGCCACCACCTTCGAGGAGAAGCAGCTGGCCCTCCAGGCCGAGCGTCTGGGCAACCATTCCGTGGATCTGGCCTTTTCCTACGCCCTCCGAACCGCGGCCACGGCGGCCGTGCCGAAGACTCCGGAACTGCAGGAACTGACCCAGGCCAAGGCCAAGGCCCAGGCCGCCGTGGAGGAAGGGGAGCAGCAGGTCGCCCGGCTCACGCGACAGCTTGCCTCGGCGCCGGAATCCAAGAAGGATGCGCTGGAAGACCAGATCGACATCACCAAGGCCCAGCTGGAGCTGGACAAGGACGAGCTGGAGACGGCCTCCAACGACCTGGCCCAGGCCGGCGGGGATCCCCAGGCCCGGATCCGGCGCCTGAAGGAAGCCCACGAGGCCGCGGACCGGGAATCCTCCCAGATCATGGCCACCGTCAAGCCGCCCAGCGCCTTCCAACCCGGCAGCCTCATCGGGCGCCTGTTGGAATGGCGGACCCAGCGGGACAAGATCGTCCGCCTGGAACAGGCCCAGGCCGAGGCCCAGGCGAAGGAACAGGCCATGGCCAAGCGCCGGGCCGACGTCGAAGCCCAGGCCAAGAAGGAGAAGGATGACCGTGAGGCGGCCCGCCACACGGCCAGCTCCCTGATGAAGGGGGCCTCAAGCCACGGGCTGGCCCGCGACGAGGCGAAGGCCGCCGTGTCTTCTCTCAAGCAGTTCGGCGATGTGCAGCGCCGCCTGGCCACCATGGCCAAGCGGATCCAGGATCAGCAAGGGCTCACGGAGACCTACGGGGCCTGGCTGGTGCTTGCGGACGGCTACCGCAACGTGGCCCTGCACAAGCTGCTGGCGCAGGGGCTCAGCATTCTCGGCGTGATGCTCGCCGCCGCGCTCTTCGGCCTGCTCATCGATTGGATGCGCCACCGCTCGGCCTCGGCGGAACGGGCCTCGGCCGGGGCCTCGACCTCGGTGCTGAAAGTGATCATCCGCGTCGTCGCGGTGCTCGTCATCGGCTTCCTCATCGTGGGCATGCCGGCCCAGGCCACCACGGTCTTCGGCCTCGCGGGCGCGGGCCTCACCGTGGCCCTGAAGGATTTCATCGTGGCCTTCTTTGGCTGGTTCATCCTCATGGGGAAGAACGGTATCCGACTGGGCGACTGGGTGGAGATCCGCGGCGTGGGCGGCGAGGTGGTCGAGATCGGCCTGCTGCGCACCGTGATCCTGGAGACGGGCAGCTGGAGCGACGCGGGGCATCCCACGGGACGCCGCGTGGCCTTCGTGAACAACTTCGCCATCGAGGGGCATTTCTTCAATTTCTCGACCTCGGGCAAGTGGATGTGGGACGAACTCAACGTCGCCGTCCCCGCCGGGCAGGATCCCTACGTGGTCATCGATGGGATCCAGAAGATCGTGGAGCAGCAGACCGAAAGCAACGCGAAGCTCGCCGAGGCGGAGTGGCAGCAGACCGCGGCCCGCTACAAGGTGAAGGCCTTCTCGGCGGTGCCGGGCGTCCAGGTGATTCCCGGCGCCAGTGGCATGGAGGTCCGGGCCCGCTACCTCACCCGCGCCTTCGAGCGCCACGAGACCCGCCTGCGGCTGAACCAGGCCGTGGTCGAGCTCATGCACGGCCCGAGGACGGAAAGCCAGGGCTGAGAAGGAAAAGGGCGCGAAACAGCGAGCAGGGTGCCTGTGGTACTCTGAAGGTCCGTAGGCTTGAGGATCCTGCTTTCCGCGACCTCGATCCCCTGTCTCTGAATCTTCCGCCGCCCATGCACGCCGGGCGACCCAATCCGCGCATCGGCCGCGCATCGGATTCCCATGATCTCGTTCTCGAACGTCAGCAAGCAGTACGGCAAGCAGATCCTGTTCATCGACGCGGATTTCCAGCTGAATCCCGGCGAAAAGGTGGGCCTGGTGGGCCCCAACGGCGCCGGCAAATCCACGCTCTTCCGCATGATCATGGGCGAGGAATCTCCCGACGATGGTTCGGTCACCTTGCCCAAGAAGCTCACCCTGGGCTACTTCCGCCAGGAGGTGGATGAGATGTCGGGCCGGCCCGTGCTGGACGAGGCCATCGCTGGCAGCGGGCGCCTGGGGGACCTGCACCACGAGCTGATGGATCTGGAGCACGCCATGTCCGATCCGGATCGCGGCGACGAACTGGAGCAGATCCTGGAGCGCTTCGGCCACGTCCAGGAGGAGTACCAGCACCTGGGCGGCTACGAGCTGGAAGCCAAGGCGCGGGCCTGCCTGCACGGCCTCGGCTTCGAGGACACGCAGATCGATGGCGACGTGGGCGCGCTGTCGGGCGGCTGGAAGATGCGCGTGTCCATGGCCAAGGTGCTGCTCGGCAACTTCGATGTGCTGCTCATGGACGAACCCACCAACCACCTGGACATCGAATCCATCCTCTGGCTGGAGAACTTCCTCAAGGGCGTGCCCGCCACGCTGCTGATGACGAGCCACGACCGCGACTTCATGAACCGCGTGGTGACCAAGGTGCTGGAGATCGACGGCGGCGACATCGTCACGTACTCGGGCAACTACGATTTCTACGTGAAGGAGCGCGAGCAGCGAGAGGCCAACCAGGAGGCCGCCTACGCCCGCCAGCAGGCCAAGCTGGCCAAGGAGCAGCGCTTCATCGAACGCTTTTCCGCCCACGCCGCCAAGGCCGCCCAGGTGCAGAGCCGCGTGAAGGCGCTGGACAAGATCGAGCGCATCGAACCACCCCGCAAGCGCCGTGTGGTGAAGTGGGATTTCCGCATTCCCGGCCGCTCCGGCGACGACGTGCTCATGGCCGAGGGGCTTTGCAAGGCCTACGGCGCGCGCAAGCTTTACGACCAGTTCGCCTTCCACATCCGTCGCGGCGAGCGCTGGTGCGTCATGGGCAAGAACGGCGCCGGCAAGTCGACGCTGCTGAAGATGGTCTCGGGCGCCGTCACGCCGGATGCGGGCACCGTGAAACTGGGCGCCAGCCTCAAGCTGGGCTACTTCTCCCAGCAGGCCCTGGATCTGCTGGATCCCGAACTGACGGTCATCGAGCAGATGCAGCAGGACTTCCCCATGGAGGGCCTGGGCGTGCTGCGCAACCTGCTCGGCGCCTTCCAGTTCTCCGGCGATGACGTGGACAAGCGGATCCGCGCGCTGTCCGGCGGCGAGAAATCCCGTCTCGTCATGGCACGCATGCTCTTCGATCCCCCCAACTTCCTCGTGCTGGACGAGCCCACCAACCACCTGGACCTGGCCACCAAGGAAATGCTCATCGATGCGCTGAAGGATTTCGAAGGCACCATGCTCTTCGTGTCCCACGACCGCGCCTTCCTGCGCGGCCTCGCGAACCGCGTGCTGGAGCTGGCCCCCGAAGACCACGCCGAACCCCTGAAATTCCAGGGCAGCTACGCCGAATACGTCGAACGCACGGGCCACGAAGCGCCCGGCGTGCACAACTGAGTGATCCTGCACCTTCTGTGTTGGGCAAGGAATTCTTGAAGCGGAGGACAGCTGAGGTGCGGAGGAGAGCGGAGGAACCGCGGCTTGCCGCTTTTCTTGGCTCCGCTTTCCTCAGCCCCTCCGTTCTCCTCCGCTTTCGGAATTCCTTTCGCTTCTCCCAAGGATTCGAAGCTCCGGTGGCGGTTGGCAGCTGAGGCGAATCCATTCCCGGGTTCGGGGATGCTCGAACTCCAGCCGGTGGGCATGCAGCAGGTAGCCCAGGTCGCCGGGCAGGGCGGTGGTACCGGGCAGGGGGATGCCACCGGGACCATAGAGCGGATCGCCCACCAACGGGTGGCCGGCCCAGGCCATGTGGACGCGGATCTGATGGGGGCGGCCCGTGAAGATCTCCACGTCCACCAGGGTGGCCTCCGTGCGGCGCTCCAGCACGGTCACACGGCTCTGGGATGGGCGGCCCGCAGGGCAGGCCGCGTGAAGGTGGCCCAGGGGGGCGTAGGGCACCTCTCCGATGGGGGCGGCGATGTCCAGGGTGTCGAACGGGGGACTTCCGCCGCAGAGGGCCCGGTAGACCTTGCGGGTGGCGCCCTGCTGGAAGATCGCCTGGAGCGGCTTGCGCGCGTCGACCGTGGGGGCGAACAACACGATGCCCGAGGTGCCGCGGCCCAGGCGATGCATGGGGCTGGCCTCGGGATGGCGGCGGCGCACGAGGGCGAGCAGCGTGTGCTCCTGGAATTCGCCGCCGCCGGGCAGGGTGGGCAGGCCGCTGGGTTTGGCCACGGCCAGCAGGTCGGCATCCTCGTACAGAATGGCCGTGGCGAGGGGGACTTCCGGTTCGATCCAGGGCGGACGGTTCCAGACGAGCCGCTGGCCGGCGCGCAGCAGATCCTCCCGTCTGGCGAGCCGGTCATCGAGGGTCACTTCGCCGGAGTCGATGCGGGCCGACCAGGCCGCCTCGGAGGCGAGGGGATACTTGGCGCTCAGGTGGGCGAGCACGGTCCGGCCCGACTCCGCGGCGCCGATCTGGTCCGAGTGGGGATATCCGCCGTTCGGCAGAGGCATGGAGGATCCTGGGTCCGCCGGAAACATCGGCGGACCCGGGATTATCGCAGCCTGAACCGCTGCACGGTCTCCTTGAGGATCTCGGCCACCCGGGACAGCTCTTCCGAAGTCTTGGCGACCTCGTGCACGGTGGCCGCCAGCTGGTGGGTGGCGGTGGCGTTCTGATCCAGCCGCGAGGCGGTCTGGTTCATCAGGCGGCCCACGTCCTGGCTGGTCCGGGCCTGGCCCTGGCTGAGGGTTCCGATCTCGTGGATGCTGCCCGACACCTGGGAGATCCGATCGCGAATCGCCTCGAGGTGGTGGAGGGTCACGTCCACGCTGGAGGCCCCTTCGGACACCGCATCCTGCATGGCGTGGATGGTCTCCTCGATCTCCTTGGCGCTCTGCCCGCTGCGTTCGGCCAGGATGCGGACTTCCTCGGCCACCACAGCGAAGCCCTTGCCCTGGGCCCCGGCCTTGGCGGCTTCGATGGCGGCGTTGAGCGAGAGCAGGTTGGTCTGCCGCGCGAGACCCTGGATCACCTTCACCGCCTGCACGATGCGCGACGTGGCTTCCTGGATGGCTTCCATGCCGTGGGCCGTGCCCCGGCCGGTTTCGGCCCCGCGGTCCGTGTCCTGCACGGCCTCGTCGGCCTTGGCGCCTGTCTGCTTGGAATGGCTGGCCATGGATTCGACGTTCGCATCGAGGTTGCGTAGCGCGGCGAGCACCTCGCGGCCGGCCTGGCGCAGCTCTTCGCCGACCCGGGCCGTCTCCTGCACCGTGCGGTTCATCTGTTCGGCACTGGCGGCCAGTTCGGTGCTGCCGGACGCCACCTGTTCGGAGGCCTGTCCCATGCTGCCCAGTGCGTGGTTGAGATCGGAGACCATGCGGTTGAAGGTGTCGGCCAGGTGCCCGATCTCGTCTTCGCTTTCCACCAGGGCCTTGACGGTCATGTCGCCGGTCGCCACCTGGCCGATGGCATCGGAGAGGTGATCCAGCGGCGTCAAAATGGACGATTTCACGCGGCGCGTGATGATCACGCTGATGATGATCAGCAGGGCCACGCCGCCGAGCACCGAAAGGATGCGGATGTTCCGCTGGGTGCGGTACAGCTCCGCCGTGGACATGGAGACGCCGAAGGAAGCCACCAGCTCGCCGGTCTGGTGGCCTTTGAAGACTTCGACGCCGAAGGCACCGTGGCACTGGAGGCAGGAATCCTTCAGGCGTCCGGGGCTGAGGACGTAGATCTGGGGTTCCCCGTTCGATGCGGTGTAGCGGCCGACCCAATGCTCAAGGGTGGGGTTGTTCCCGAACTGGCCCTGGCTCTGGCGTTCGAAGGCCTCGGCGGCGGGATCCTGCGAGTAGCGGCCGTTCACCACGCGGTGGAACACCATGCCCCGGGTGCGGCAGTATTCCTCGGCATCCGCATGGAACATGGAGCGCGAGGCCACCGCCAGAGACGTGAGGTGCTCCTCGAAGGCCTTCTCGGCCTGCGAGGTCTGGTAGGCGCTCAGCCCCCAGATGACGATGGCCAGGAGCGCCGCCAGTGCCACGGACACAGGCAGAAAAAATTTCAGGGCCAATCCTTTGCTTTTCACGGGAGATCACCCTTTGCAAAAAATAACGAAGTTGAACAGCGACCCTTCGGCGAAAACCCCCGCGGAGTTGAATAGCAGACATAGAACCTTCAAGGAGGTTCTTTTTAAGGGACATGCGGGTTCCATTCGGACCTTGGAGGTCGACAATCGCGATCCCCCATTTCTGCGGGAAACGGGAATTCCGGGGCCCTGAGGCCCGGTGTACGCTGGTCGTTTCCTCCGGAGATCCCGCATGTCCCAGCCTGGCCCCCGGCGACCGCCGAGCCTGCCGTACCGCCAACCCCTCGAGGGGCGCGACTACTGGGTGGTGGACGGCATCCTGCCGGATGCAGAAGCCGTAGCGGCGCGATTCCGGGATCTGGATGAGTGGGAGCTGGGCTTTCCCCATACCCGCGAAACCTGGCCAGGCATTCGCTCACGGAATGCCCTGGGGCCCGAGGAGCTGGAGCCCCTCGAGGCCAAGGTCCGGGAACTGACGGGCGCCCGGCGTCTCTGGTCCGAGACGGCCCCGGATGGCGCCTACCTCAATCACAACGTGGTGCAGGTAGTCGGGGCCAAAGAATCGGGTCCGCGCCCGCATACGGACTCACGCAGCCTCTGCCGCTACGCGGCCGTGATCTACCTCACGCCCCGGCCGCCCGGGGGCTCGGGCACCACCTTCTACCGCCTGCGCTACCCCAACGGCGTCCTGGGCGGAAACCTCTGTCCGCCGCCTCACGCCAACCTGCGGGAAGCCCTCGGCGTGACGGGCCTGCCGCTCCAGGCCTGGCACCCGGAGCTGTCCATTCCCAACGCCTTCAATCGCCTGCTGCTCTACCGCGCCGACCTGGTCCATTCCGCCACGGGCTACTTCGGCCACGACCTCGCGACCAAGCGCATGACGGCGCTGTTCTTCTGGATGGCCGAGTAGGCGCTACTTCTTGGCCTTGTTCAGCCGATCCAGCAGCTTCTGATCCACGTAGGCGGTGATCTCCGCGAGCTTCTCGGCGGCCTGCGCGAGCAGGGCGGAGCACTGAGCCTGCATGTCGGTCACGTAGGTGGGATCGGTGATGTCCTTGAGGTTGATGACGACGTTCCACACGCCGCCGCGCACGCCCGCGTAGGCCATCTGGGCGCCCACGGCCGCATCGGTGATGGAGGCCACCTTGCCGAGCCTGGAGGCCTCACCGGCCAGTTCCAGGGCTGCGAGGCTGGTCTTGGCCGTGTCGAGGGGCACGTCGATGGCCACCTTCAGGCCTGCCTGCATGGCGTCCTGGCGCGCGGCCTTCTGCTCGGGCGTGGCGTCGGGCAGGCGGCGCGCGTCCATGAAGGCATTGAAGGCGTTGGTGTCAGCGTCCACGGCGATCATCAGCCGGTCCTTGAGCACCTGGGCCTTCTCGGCCACGGCGATGAGCTTGGCATCCTTCTCTGCGTCGGCGCCGCCCTGGGCCAGGTTGGCCACCATGCTGGCCAGGGCCGCGCCCAGGCTGCCCGCCAGGGCCGCGATGGAGCCGCCGCCGGGAGCCGGCGTGTCGCGGCTGACCTCGTCCGTGAAGGCGTGCACCTGCATGGAGACGAGGGATTTGGGATCATACGTGGGCAGGCCCAGCACCTTCTTTTCGGTCTCGAAGGGCGAGACGTCATCGAGGCCCATGGAGAACACGGCGGTCTGCAGGATGTCCGAGGTGGGCACGCCCGTGGACTTGCCCATGGCCTTCAGGTAGTGGCGGCCCGAGGCCAGCAGGCACTGGAAGGGCACCAGGCCCACGATCTCGCTGCCCGTGACGACCAATCCTCGTTCGGATGCGAGGCGACGGGCTTCTTCCAGCACCGTGTGAGGCGCCGTCTTCTTGTAGTCCGTGAGGTTGATGCTGATCTGGGCGCGACGGTAGGTGTCGACGTACCAGCCGATGGCCTTGCAGTGGTCGTAGAGGCCCCGGCGGCGCACCTTCTGGCCCACGGGGTTCGCGGGATCCACATCGTTCAGGCGCATGAGGGCCGGCAGGTCGTAGCCGTGCGCCTTCGCGCAGTGGTCCACGGTCTCCTGGAAGGTCGCGCCGGTGAAATCACAGTTGCCGCAGGGGAAGGACCCTTCGGCGTAGAAGATCAGCTCGCCGGTCTGGTAGTAGGGCTTGATGCGGCCTCGGCGGGCCACGCGGCCCTTCTCGCGCAGCTCGAAGGCGATGTCGGTGGCGTGGGCCTTGTCGCCGGAATTCAGCGTGACGTTGTAGGCCACGAGGAATTCGCGGGCACCGATGATGGTGGCGCCGGCCTGGGCGTTGTAGGCGGCCGTGAAATCCGCCTGCCACTGGGGGTCCTGTAGCTTCTTCTTGAGCCCTTCGTACTCGCCGCGGCGCACTTCGGCCAGGTTGCGGCGCTCGGGGCGCGAGGCGGCGGCTTCGTACAGGTAGACGGGAATGCCCAGTTCGCGGGCCACGCGACCGCCGAGGCGGCGGGCCAGCTCGGCGCAATCCTCCATGGACACGCCTTCCACGGGCACGAAGGGCACCACGTCCGTGGCCCCCATGCGGGGATGGGCGCCGTGGTGCTGGCTCATGTCGATGACCTTGGCGGCTTCTCGGATGCAGGTGAAGGCGCCCTCCAGCACGGCCTCGGGCTCTCCCACGAAGGTGATGACCGTGCGGTTGGTGTCCGCCCCGGGATCGACATCCAGCAGCTGCACGCCCGGCACCGCGGCGATGGCATCGGTCACCTGCTTGATCTTCGCGGCATCCCGGCCTTCCGAGATGTTCGGCACGCACTCCACCAGCTTCCGGGACATGGTTCCTCCGTTTGTTCAAGTCTAGCCATGGCGTGGGTCCGCACTCCAAAACCGGGCCGCAAAGCGGTCCGGTTTTGGAGAAGGTTGACAATCTGTTAACGGAAGTCTTTTCCCGTCCCGGAACGCGATGCGTTCCGAGCCTTACCGATCGCTTGGGCGCGGCCCTCCGACCTCGTTCTTCACGCCGCTCACCACGTGGCCCGTGGGGCCCACGCGGGCGGCGGTGTCGCAGTAACCGGTCTGATCGTCGAAGAAGAAGTCAGGTTCGAACTCCCGCAGGAAATCGGCCTTCTCAAGGCCGCCGAGGAACATGGCCTCGTCCACCTGGATGTTCCAGGCCATGAGGGTGCGGATGGCGCGCTCGTGGGCCGGGGCGCTGCGGGCGGTGACGAGCGCGGTGCGCACGCGCATGGGCGCGCCCGCGGGCTGAGCCTGCAGGGGTTTCAGCGCTTCGAGCAGGGGCTTGAAGGGGCCCGGAGGCAGGGGGATGGCGGCCCGTTCGATCTCGTGGGCCTGGAAGGCCTCCAGCCCACGGGCGGCGTAGATGCGCTCGGCCTCGTCGCTGAACAGCACGGCATCACCGTCGAAGGCGATGCGGATCTCGTCCGGATGCCGATCCGCGGCCACGGCGCTGTCGGGGTAGACCCGCGCCGCCGCGAAGCCCGCGTTGAGGGCGGCCCGCACATCCTCTTCCTTGGCGGAGAGGAACAGGTTCGCACCCAGCGAGGTGAGGTAGGGATAGGGGTTGCGCCCCCGGGTGAAGACCCCGCGCTCCAGTTGGAGGTTGGCCTCCTGGGCGCTGCGGAACACGCGCAGTCCGCTCACGGGATCGTTGCGGGAGAGGATCACCACGGCCACACGGTTGTCCGTCTCCGTGTTGAAGGCGAGGAGCTTCTTCACGAGCGGGTAGGCCACGCCGGGCTTGGCGGGCACGTCCAGGCGGGAGAGCTGGAGGTCCATGTAGGCGCGGTCATCCGAATCCTCGAAGACCTTGTTCTCTTCCTCGAAATCGAAGAGCGCCCGGGAGGAGATGGCGACGACGAGCTTGCCTTCCAGGGATTTGGACATGGGCTCAGGGTACATTGTTCTCATGCCACGCCTCTACTTCGATGCCAACGCCTCGGTGCCGCCCCATCCGGAGGCGGTGGAAGCCGTGCGGCGGGCCATGGCGGAGGACTGGGCCAATCCCACGAGCACCCACCGGGAGGGTCAGCGGGCGCGGTTCCGCCTGGAGGAGGCGCGCCGCGAGATCGCGGCTGGCCTGTGCGTGACGCCGGGCGAGTTGATCTTCTGCGCCAGTGCCACGGAGGCTTTGCACCTGCTCATCAGGGGGCTGGAGCCGGCCCTGGGTGACCGGCCCGCCGCGGTGTTTCCCGGCGAGCACAGCGCCTGCCTGAATCCGCTTCAGGAGTGGTCCCGGGTGAGCTGGCTGCCTGCGGTTCCCGCGGAATGCGGGACGGTGGTGCAGATGGCGGCCAACAACGAAACGGGCCTGATCTATGGCATGCCCACCGTGCTGGATGCCGTCCGCATCAAGGATTGCGCCCAGGCCTGGGGCAAGGTGGACGTGGACCTTTCGGACTGCGACGCGGCCGTGTTCAGCGGCCACAAGATGGGCGGGCCCCGGGGCTCGGCCCTGCTGTGGATGCGGCCGGGCCTGCCCTGGGAAGCGCTGATGGAAGGCCCGCAGGAGCGGCGGCGGCGGGGCGGGACCGAGGATCTGCCGGCCATCCTGGGCTTGGCGGCGGCCGCGCGGCACGTGCCGGAGCGCCGGGCCATGAACGCGTCCCTGGCCGCGCTACGCGATTCCTTCGAAGCCGAGATCACGGCCTGGAACCGCGACATCGAGATCATCGGGCGGGGTTCGGAGCGCCTGCCCAATACCAGCTGTGTTCTCTTCAAAGGCAGGAATGGCGAAGCGCTTCATGCCTCCCTGGACATTGCGGGCCTCGCGGTGAGCACCGGCAGCGCGTGCCACAGCGGCTCCGTGAAACCCAGCCACGCCATCATGTCCCTGGGCTACAGTCCGGAGGATGCGCGATCGGTGCTCCGATTCTCAATGCTTCCCGATGCCCGAGCCGATGAGGTGGAAACCCTCCTGACGGCCCTCAAACGGTTGACCTGATGCGGGTGAGATTCCATCCCGACTCGGAGCGAGCATGATCGAGCAGGTTCTCTTCTTCTTCGCGCACAACCCACTGCTGATGCTGTTCGCCGTGGTGGCGCTGGGCTACCCCATCAGCAAGATCCGCGTGGCGGGCGCTTCCTTCGGCATCGCCAGCATCCTCTTTGCGGGCATCGCCCTGGGCGCGCTGGTCATGGCGCCGGGCCTGGATCCGGGTCTCAAGAAGGACATCTCGAAGGAGATGAAACTCGTCTACGAGCTGGGCCTGGCGGTGTTCGTCTACGCCATGGGGCTTTCCATCGCCCAGAGTTTCTGGGCGGCCTTCAGCCGCGAGGGCATGAAGAAGAACGCCGTGGTCTTCCTCGTGATGCTCACCTCCACGGCCTTCGTGGTGCTGCTGGCCAAGGTCCTCGGCTTCAACGCCCGCTACGCCGCGGGCCTGCTCACGGGCAGCTTCACGAACATGCCGGCCCTGGCGGGTGTCATCGAGCGCGTGAAGACCATGGGCGCCAATCCCGTAGAGCTGGCCCAGCCCACCGTGGCCTCGGCCATCGCCTATCCCATCGGCGTGCTGGTGCCCATGCTGATCCTGCTCCTCAGCCCGAAGGTGTTCCGGGTGAACCTGCGGGAGGAGGCCGACGGCCTGAAGGATTACCACGCGGGTCATCAAAAACTGGAGGTGTGGACGGTCCGGGTGACCCAGCCTGAGGCCGAATCGTTCAGCAAGCGCGAACTGCGCGCCGTGGGGCGTTCCCAGGTGGTGTTCGGCCGTGTGTTGCGCAAGGCCGAGCTGCTGCTGCCGGGGCCGGATTTCCGCCTGCAGCTGGATGACCTGGTGACCGTGGTCGGATCCCCGGAGGATCTGGCCAGCGTAGTGGCGCGCATCGGCGAACGCAGCCATGTGGAGCTGGACCGGGACATGAGCGCCCTCGATGCGACGCGGGTGTTCGTCTCCAATCGGGATGTGGTCGGCGTGCCCCTGAGCAAGCTGGACCTGATGAACAAGTACCAGGCCATCATCACGCGGGTGCGGCGGGGCGACCTGTGGTTCGTGCCGGACGGCGACACGGTGCTGGAGCTGGGCGACCGCGTGCGCGTCACCACGCGGCGCGACAACATTGCGGCCATCGAGGAGTTCTTCGGCGACAGCTACCGCGACCTCAGCGAGGTGAGCTTCCTCACCTTCGCCATGGGACTGGCGGCGGGGCTCGCCCTCGGCCAGGTGCCCATTCCGCTGGGCCACGGCATGGTCTTCAAGCTGGGCTTCGCGGGCGGTCCGCTGGCCGTGGCGCTGATCCTCGGCCGCTTCCACCGGATCGGCCCCCTGGTCTGGAACTTCCCCTACAGCGCCAACCACACCATCCGCCAGTTCGGCCTCGTGCTGTTCGCGGCGGGCATCGGTGTGATTTCCGGCGAGGGCTTCCGCGCCATCGTGTCCAAGGATGCCTCGGTGCTGCCCCTCTTCCTGGGCTCGGCCTTCCTCATCTGCCTCGTGGCCGACTCCCTGACGATGCTGCTGGGCTACAAGGTCTTCCGCATCCCGCTCAACGTCATGTTCGGCATCGTGGCGGGCACCCACACCCAGCCCGTGGTGCTGGGCTACGCCAACCACCACACGGGCAACGAGCTGCCCAACGTGGGTTTCGCCACGGTCTATCCCCTGGCCACCATCCTCAAGATCGTGCTCGCCCAGGTGCTGCTGGCGCTGATCCGCTAAGGTTCCGCGGGGTTCACTTCAGGGGCAGGGGCCTGCCGTCCGGGGCCTGGGCCCACCAGATGTCCAGCCAGGAGGCCACGGTGGGCGCCAGGTCCCACAGCGGCACCGGGCCAAGGGGGCCCTGGCCCGCGCCCAGCACGATGAGCCAGGTGTGCATGCTGGCGGTCTCGGAGGCGTAGGCGTGGGCACCGCGGCGGCCGTGGTGCTCGTCCGCCTCCTCGCGGCTGGACCGGGCCTTGGACAGCCACTGTCCTTCGGGGGCCAGCACCACCAGGTCCCCGACCCGGGCGTTGGCCGCCAGGTGGTAGCGCGTCGGGACGTTCTCCCTTCGCCAGGCCTTGAGCCCCGCCTGCCGCAGGCGATCTAGGGCCTTGGTGGCATCCTCGGGATGCCGGAGGTAGATGAAGGCGCTGCCACCATGGGTGATGAGCTCGCAGGGGATGCCGTCCACCAGGGAGGGGAGGTGGATGCGGCGGCGCATGGGGGCCATGCCGTGGTCCGCGGCAATCACGACGCGCAGACCCGGATGCGCCGTGAGCATGCGCTCGAGCCAGGGGGCCAGTTCGTCGTCCATGTGTCTCAGTTTCGATTCGGTCTCGGCGCTGCGCGGGCCCTGCAGATGCCCCTCTTCGTCGGTACCGGAAAGGTAGGTCATGACGAGGCCTGCGCCGTCCTTGAGCGCCGTTTCGCTGAAGGCCAGGGCTTCCGAATCGGGCCGCCCCAGGCGGAAAACTTCCAGGCGCCAGGGGCTCACGCCCTCCCATGGGCCCGTGGCGCCCACCCACTGGAAGACGGCCGTGCGCACGCCACCGCGGGTGGCGGCCACCCAGAGGGGCTCGCGCTGCAGGTCCTCGGCGCGGGAGGCCACCGGCACCAGGGCCTTGGTGGCGGGGTCCAGGTAGGCGTTGGCCACCACGCCGTGGTGTTCGGGCCAGCAGCCCGTGGCCATGGTCACGTGGCCGTTGAAGGTGGTGGCGGGGAAGGGCGGCAGCCCCTCGCCCCGGCGCCCCTGCTCGGACAGGGCCCAGAGCCTGGGCATGGTGCGTGCGGTGAACTGGTCCGCGCCCAGGCCATCGGCGCTCAGCACCAGCACCGGGGGCGCGGCTTGGAGGGCGACGGAAAAAGCGACCGCGAAGACGGTTGGAAAGCGCATGTCAGAAGGGTAACAAGCTACCCTGGACGCATGAACACCCCACGCTGGCCCTACCCGTTGCTCCGCCTGAAACCGGGGAAGGAGGCGCTGATTTCGAAGCGCCACCCCTGGGTGTATTCGGGGGCGTTGGCCAAGCCGGCGGACGTGCATCTCGTGCGCCTGGCCGATGATTCGGGCCAGGTGATGGGCGTGGGCACGGCGAGCCCCGCGAATCCGCTGGCGGCGCGGGTCTTCCGCTTCGAGGACGCGCCGCTGGACGAGGCCTTCTTCCGCGCGCGTTTCGAATCGGCCCTGGCCCTGCGCAAGCAGTTGGGCCTCTGGCTGCCCGAGGGCGGCTGCCGCTGGATCTTCGGCGAAGGGGACGGCCTGCCGGGCCTGGTGGTCGATCGCTACGCTCAGGCCCTGGTGTTGCAGGTGGGCACGGCGGGACTGGAGGCTCTGCGCGAGGTCTGGTGGCCCATCCTCTTCGAGATCGGCAAGCGCGAAGGCATCACGGCCTTCGTCGAGCGCAGCCAGTCCGGTCGCCGCGAAGAGGGCCTGGACCCGGTGAACCGCCTGCTGAAGGGCAGCCTCGGCGGACCCGTCACGATCCATGAAGGCGCCGCGCGGCTCAGCGTGGATCTCCTGCGGGGCCAGAAGACGGGCTTCTTCCTGGATCAGCGGGCCCACCGAATGCAGGTGGGCGCCCACGCCGAAGGCTGCCGCGTGCTGAACACCTTCGGATATACCGGCGGCTTCAGCATCCACGCCGGGCTCGGCGGTGCCGTGGAAGTGGCCACGCTGGACATCAGCGCCCAGGCCCTGGATCACGCCGAGCGCGACTGGGCCGCCAACGGACTGGATCCGGCCATGCACCTGCGCATGGAGGGCGACGCCTTCGAGCTCATGCGGCAGCTGGAGCCCATGGGCTGGGACCGCGTCATCGTGGATCCGCCGGCCTTCGCCAAGCAGCGCAAGGATGTGGACAAGGCCTTCAAGGCCTACAAGGACGTCTTCCGGCTGGGCGCCCGCGCCACGGCGCCCGGCGGCATGCTCTGGTGCTTCTCCTGCAGCCAGCACCTGGACCGCATGCGCTTCCAGGAAGCCGTGTGGACCGCCCTGCTCGAAGCCGGCCGCGAGGCCCGTGTGCTGGCGCACCTAGGGCAGCCTTCGGACCATCCCTACGCCCTGAACCATCCCGAGGGCTTCTACCTCAAGGGGCTGTGGCTGAGCCTGTCATAAAAGGAATGAGATAAGCGGAGGAGAGCGGAGGCGCTGAGGAAAGCGGAGAACTGAAATGGAAGTTTCTCTTTTCTCAGCTTTCCTCCGCCACTCCGCTCTCCTCCGCTTCCTTCCAATTCCTTGGCCTGAATCAGCTCAGCCTAGTCGCTCCACGGCCTCGTCCACGCCCTTGGCGCTGAGGGCACCGAGGTTCAGATCCAGCAGGTGGCTCAGCTTCACGTTGCCCATGGCGCCGAGCATGGAGGCCTTCAGGCGGGGGATGCTCGTTTCCATCGAGGCGATCATCTCCTTCACCTGCTTGCGCCGGCTTTCCAGGCTGGAGCAGCCGCAGAGCGGGCAGCCGCAAGGCACGATGGGAAATCCGCGCAGCCAGGCGTAGCGCTGCAGATCCTTTTCTTCGCAGGTGCCCAGGGGGCGGATGACGGTGTTGGCGCCGTCGTCGCTCACCAGACGCAGGGGCATGGTGCTGAGGCGGCCTTCGAAGAACAGGTTGATGAGCAGGGTCTCGATGAGATCGTCTAGGTGGTGTCCCAGGGCGATCTTGGTGTAGCCGTGCTGCTTGGCGAAGGAGTAGAGCACGCCGCGCCGCAGCCGCGAGCAGATGATGCAGGGCAGCTCTTCGGGCTTGGTGCGCACCATTTTGTCGATGGGGGCGGGGATGATGTGATGGGGTACGCCCATCCGCTCGCAGACTTCGGCGATGGGATCGGGGTTGAACTGGGGGAAGCCCGGATCCACCGTGACGGCTTCGACCTGAAAGCTCACCGGCGCGCGCTTGCGCAGGCGCTCCAGCACGTCCAGCAGGGCCCAGGAATCCTTGCCGCCGCTCACGGCTACAAGGATGCGGTCGCCCGCTTCCACGAGCTTGTAGGCGGCATTGGTCTCGCCCACGCGCCGGGCGATCCTGCGTTCAAGCTTGGGCAGGGTCGCGAGATCAGCCTCGCTGGGCGGCAGGGCCAGGCTGGGCAGGGCGCAGGGATTGCTCACACGAGGCCGCAGGCTTTGCGCTCGCCCCGTACCAGCTGTCCTTGGACATCCTTCACGTACTCGGGGCAGGTGCAGTCGGGGCAGCTGTTGCTGCCGGTCTCGGAGCAGAGGTCGGCGAAGGTTACCTTCTCCATGAACGCGGAGATGTGGTCGGAGAGCCGGTTCCAGAGCAGGCGGCTCATGCGCTCGTCGGCCATCAGGACCTTGTTGGCGGTCTTGGGATCTTCCTTGGCCACGGCGTAGAAGCTGCTGTCCGTGAGGCGCAGCACCTCACCCACGCTTACCTGGTTGCAGGGCCGCGTGAGGATGTAGCCGCCCTTGGGCCCTCGCACGCTGGCGACGACACCGGCCTTCTTGAGCTTGTTGAAGATCTGTTCGAGGAAGGGCAGGGAGAGCTTCTGACGCTCGGCGATGACGTGCAGGGGGACCGGCTGGCCGTGGCTGTGGTGGGCCAGGTCGAACAGGGCCTGCATGCTGTACCTGCCTCGGGCCGAGATCTTCACAGATGGTTCTCCAGATTCCATCCTAGTATTCTTGAGTGAATGAGTCAAGTTTATGAGAGGGCCTGGGATGGCATTCAAACCTTGGCGCTCCGCGATCCGCGCAGTCCGGAACCAGCGGGCAATCCTGCCATTCGGACCAAAAAAATCGCTCGAAAGGCTTGCTTCAGAATTCATAGCTGCTATTTATTTTGAAGCGCGCTGATCTGATCCACCCTCGCCCTTCCACCGGCCCGGCCAGCCAGCGGAATGCGGCGTTCCAACCCGGAGAGAACCATGCCCGTCATCACCATCGCCATGCAATCCACCTCCAGCGAGGTGAAGAAATCCCTGATCACGGCCCTCACGCGCTCAGCTGCCGAGGCCACCCGGCTTCCGGAAGCTTCGTTCATCGTCCTGGTGAATGAACTGTCCGATGAGGCCATCGGCAGCGGGGGGCGCACCTTGAAGGAACTGCGGGCCGCCCAGCCCGCCTGATCGGCCCCGTCGTTCCTTCGATCCTGCGGCGCTGCTAGATTCAATCTGGCCGCGCCGCAGCCGCGGCTGCCGAGCCCGCCCCGGATCCCATCCCTTCCTGAGCCTTCATGTCCATTCCCATTCCAGGTCAACCCGTTCGTGGGTCCCAGTCGGGAGCGCCGATCATGGCCCTCTTCGACCTTCTGGGAAGGCGGTGGGCCATGGGCATTCTCTGGCAACTCAGCCGGGGACCGGCCACGTTCCGCGCGCTCCAGGCCGCCTGCGAATCCATCTCTCCGGCCATCCTGAACAGTCGGCTGAAGGATCTGCGGGAGGCGCGTCTCGTCGTGCACGAGGGGGAGGGCTACCTGCTGACCGACCTGGGGCGGGAGCTCTACCAGCTCCTCGAACCTTTCGGCGGATGGTCCCTGGAATGGGCCAGGACCATGGCCCCCGAGCACACCGCGCGGTGGAAGGCGGGCAAGGCCCAGATGAAGGCTCACGCTGCGGCGGGGAGGTCGGGCGCAGGCCTGCCGAAAGATAGGTAGCGCTCCCTGGATCGGGGCTGGGGTCCTCGATGCGCGAACCTGAGGTACCGCCAACGGGAAACCGACCCTAGACTCTGGCATGGAGATCTCCATGCAGGCCCTCCTTCATGTCTTCGGCATCGCGACCCTGCTGGCCCAGGGAACCCCGGCTGGTTCGCCTGCTTCCTCTCGAAAGCTCCCCATGGAACCTTCAGCCCCGGCTTCGGAAAGACACCCTTTGTTGTTGGGTTCGGCGACGGCCGAGGCCATCCTGGCCCACCGCGCCGTCTTTCGAGACAACCTGGCCAAGATACGGCTGGCTCCCGGGCTGCGGGCGCGATGGAAGGCCGTGAAACGGCCGTTCACGCTGGTGGCCGTGTTCGGCTCCTGGTGCGGCGACAGTCACCGCCAGCTGCCTGAGCTGATGGCTCTCGATGCGGAGCCCAACCCCTTCATCGAGGTGCACTACCTGGGGGTCAACCACGACAAGGCCCTGGATGCGGCGCTCTGGCCCAAGGGCTGCGCGCCCCAGGTGGTGGCCCGCGTGCCGACTTTCTACCTCTTCAGCACAGGGCCCGGCGGGCGCCACAAGCTGGAAGGTTCGGTGGTGGAGACGCCGCCGCGGGAAGGCGAACGCATGGCGGAGGCCCTGGTGAGGCTGGTGGAGTCGGCCGCCAAGGCCCAGGACTTCTGACGGTACTCAGGCGGGCC
The DNA here is from genome assembly GCF_030268085.1 of Geothrix limicola. GTDB lineage: Bacteria > Acidobacteriota > Holophagae > Holophagales > Holophagaceae > Geothrix > Geothrix limicola. The sequence continues at coordinate 1,217,347 of NZ_BSDE01000001.1, read as the reverse complement.
CCGGGCCTGCCGATGAAGGGAGCACCATGTCCTGGCGCGCCCTTCTCCTCTCCTTCACCCTGATCTCGGGATCCTGGGCGGCTGAGGACCGGATTCGGGTGGGCATGGGGGAGTGGACCACCCTGAATCCCCTGCTTCTGTCCCAGGACACGGATAGCGAAGCGGTGGACCTGCTTTTCGATCGCCTGGTGACCCTGGACGCTAAGGGCGATTTCATTCCGCAGCTGCTGGAATCCTGGACCATCCTCCAGGGTGGCCGGGAGGTGGTGTTGAAGCTGCGGCCGGGTATGACCTGGCACGACGGAAGTCCCATCGAAGCCGAAGACCTTGTCTTCACCTGGAACGCCCTCCGGCTGCCCCGGGTCCGGCAGATCGCAGACACGGCGGGAGGTCTGGTCAGCTTCGACAACCTGACGGCGGAAGGCCCTCTCACCGTCAGGATCAAGCTCCGCAGGCCCCGCGGCACCCTGTTGTCGGACCTCTACAACTTCATCCCGGTTCCCCGGCACCACTACCAGGTGGGTGCCAAGCCGATGGAAGACCCGGTGAATTTCCGCCCCGTGGGGTCCGGTCCGTACCGCATCGTCGGCGTCGGATCCACGACCCACGCGCTGATGGAGCGCTGGCCGGGCTATCGCGGCGCGCACCCGGGCAGCGCTTTCTCCTTCGAGCTGGTGGTTCCCCCGGCCGGCACCTCGGTCGTTCCCGAATTTGAGAAGGAGCGGCTCCACTTCACCCGGGTGGGCGGACTGCGCTACTACCTGGTGCACAAGGGGGCGCAGGGCGCGGGAACGGTGCGGGCCGTGTCGGTGCCCCTGGCCTCCTTCGAAGCCTTCTTCCTGAACTGTGATCCGAAGCGCAGTTTGCTGGGGGACCTGGCCCTGCGGCAGGCCATCTCCGAGCTGGTGCCGTGGAAGGACATGGCCCGCGCCCAGAGGTTCTTCCCCACCCGCCTCGCCACCAGCTTCTGGCCGCCGGAAAGCTGGGCCTACGACCCCGAGCCGCGCGCGCTCCCCCAGGTGAGTCGGGCCATCGCGATCCTGGATTCCGCCGGATGGAAGCTGGGGCCCGACGGGATCCGCCGCGACGCCAAGGGGAGGTCCCTGAGCCTGGTGGCCTACGAGCCGGCGCCTTCGACCAACCAGAGCGTGGCCAAGCTGCTGGCCATCCAGGCGGCCAAGGCCGGGGTGAAGATCGAGGTCCGGACGGTTTCGTTTCCAGACGTCTCCGCCAAGGCGTCGGATCACGTGGGAGACATCTGGAGCTACGGCTGGTTCCTGGCCCTGGACCCGGATGTGGACAGCCCCCTGTTCACGCGGGAGGGCTACCTGACGAAGGCCAACGTGAGCAGCTACCTGAATCCGGAGATGGACCGCCTCTTCGACGCCGGCCGGCATACCCTCGATCAGGCGGCCCGCAAGCGGATCTACCTTCAGATCTCCGCCTTGATCTATCGCGACAAACCGATCATTCCGATCGACTACATGCAGGCGAGGGTGCTGATCCACCGGCGTCTGCAGGGTGTCGATTTCAATCGCCTCGGCCAGAGCTATGGGTTCTGGCCGGGACGGCGCGGCTGGCGGCTCAACCCCTGAAATCGATCAGAGGCGGTCGAAGCGGATGACTTCGACTTTTCCGGGTTTGCCCTTGGGAGCTTCCTCACGCTCCCGTTCGGGGCGGTTCTCGCGGGGAGGGCGCACGTCCTGGCGCCGAGACTCGGGCGCGGGCTCCGGCCGGGGAGCGGGCTTGGGCATGGGGCTGGGGGCGGCGGCCTGCCGTTCCCGTCCCGCCCACACGGCGCCCACCTGCTTGATGCGATCCACCAGGCGCGCGGGTTCCAGTGCCTGGATGCCGTCCCCGAACTGCATGACCCAGCGCGCGATGGCACGCAGGTCGGTGGCCGTGAACGAGACCAGGGCCTGGCCGTCGCCCTGCTCCTCCAGTTTGAAGTTCGGGAAGGCCGGGGGCGCCTGCTTCACGGCGAAGACCCACTGCTTGAGGAGGCTCGCCTTCACCGCGATGGGTTCGCCGCCCAGCCAGCCGCCGATCTGATTGGCGGGCGTGCCATCGGGGTAGGGGCCCTGGGCGGCGCGACCCACGCCTTCCACGGCATTCACTTCGGCGAGCAGGTCCACGCGATGGTGCCGTTCCGCGTTGTAGCGGCGGTCCCAGCCCCAGACGAACCAGGCCTGGCTGAGGGCGTCGAAGGTGAGGTGGCGCGGCTCGAAGGTGCGGGGCGCGTTGGCCTCGGAATCCGAAAAGATGAACTCGACGGCGCGGCCTTCGCGAATGGCGGCAAGGATGGCTTCAGCGAGGGGCGGCAGAGCGGATCCCGCACCGGCTTTCCGCTCGGCGGGTTTCGGTGCAGGCATGGCGGTAACAGGAGCAGGGGCCGCTGGGGCCACCTCTGCAATCGGAGGAACCTCCGCCGATTTGACGGCCTTCGTCTTGGCCTGAGTCTTTGGCGCGGCCTTGGTCTTGGGTTCCACTGCCTCGGCCTTCTTCGGTGCGGCCTTCTTGGCCGGCGCGGCCTTGGCCTTCGACGCAGGCTTCTCCGCTTCGACGGCGGGGGTCACAGGCTTCTTCCGGGGGGTCTTGGTCACGGCCATGTGTGTAGGGCTCCTGGCCCATCATCCACCCATTCCGCGGTGATGGTCCATCGCACAATTCAGACGGGCCCTTGATCCAAAGCCCGCTCAGCCGCCGCTCCGCGGATGCATCTGGTCGTAGAGGGCGCGGAGCCGCGCCTGATGGACGTGGGTGTAGATCTGGGTCGTGCTGATGTCGGCGTGGCCGAGCATGGCCTGGACAGCGCGCAGGTCGGCGCCGTGGTCCAGGAGGTGTGTGGCGAACGCGTGCCGCAGCACGTGGGGGCTGATCGCTTCGGCGCGCAGTCCTGCCGCGCGGGCGTAGCCCTTCAACAGCCGCCAGAGGTGCTGGCGCGTGAGACCCTCCCCGCGCTGTCCCACGAAGAGTTCGCCGCCCTTGGGCTTGAAGCCCGGGCGCAGCGCAAGCCAGGCGCGGACCCAGTGCTCGGCGCTTTCGCCGAAGGGGATGAGACGTTCCTTCCGGCCCTTGCCGGTCACCTTGAGAAAGCCCTCGTCGAGGAAGACCGAAAGGGCCGGGAGGCCCGCCAGTTCGGAGACGCGCAGGCCCGAAGCGTAGATCAATTCGAGCCAGGCACGATCCCGCACACCCAGCGGCGTGGCGGTGTCCGGGGCGCCGAGCAGGGCCTCGACGTGGGTTTCGCTCAGCGTGCGGGGCAGGATGCGCGGCGGCCTGGGCGGTTTCACCACGGCCTCGGGGCCCGCGCCGCCTCCGCCTTCCATCCGGAGGAAGGTGAGGAAGGCGCGCAGGCTGGAACTCATCCGCGCGAGGCTGCGCGGCGCCTTTCCGGCCGCCTGCTGCGACACGATGAAGTGCGTGAGGTGATCGCGGGTGAGCCCTTCCGCTGGGATGTCCTGATCGCAGGCCCAGGCCGCGAGATGATTCAGGTCGGAGATGTAGCCCGACGAGGTGTTGGCGGAAAGGCCGCGCTCGACCGCGAGGTGGGTGCGGAATTCCCTCAGGCTCGCGCCCCAGCCGAGAGGCCAGCCGTGCTCGGGTTCTTCGAGGGTCTTGGGGTGGGGCATGGCTCCATCCTGCACGCCTGTCGCGGCAGCGCAATCCGTCTGTTCTCCGCAGCTTGGGAGGCCTGCTTTACCCGGAGTTTGGAAAATCGGACCCGGGTGTGGTAGGGTTTCCAGGTTCGTTTGGAGGAGCCCCCGATGGCTGATGTGCGTAAGAAGGTCATTGCGATCATTGCTGAGCAGCTGGCCAAGCCCGAAGATTCCATCTCTGAGTCCAGCCACTTCGTGGACGATCTCGGTGCCGACAGCCTCGACACCGTCGAGATCATCATGGCGATCGAAGAGGCCTTCAGCCTCGAGATCCCCGAGAGCGAGCAGGAGAAGATCCGCACCGTGGGCGATGCGATTGCCTACATCGAGAAGCACGCGAAGGCCTGATCCTTACGCGTATTGACGTGCCGCAGCGCCCCCCATGGCCCTGCGGCACGTTTGTTTTTCCGATTCCACCGAGGTGAATCCATGACCAGGACCGTCCAACGCCGCCGCGTCGTCATCACCGGCATGGGGAGCGTCAACCCCTGCGGTCTTACCGTGCCCGAAACCTGGAACAACCTGCTGGCCGGCAAGAGCGGCATCAGCACCATCGATCGGTTCGACGTCACCGACTTCGCCTGCAAGATCGCGGGGCAGGTGAAGGGCTTCAACCCGGACCTGTTCATCGACAAGAAGGAACAGAAGAAGATGGACATCTTCATCCACTACGCTCTGGGCGCCGCCCACGAGGCTTGGGTGGATGCGGGTTTCGATAAGGTCGAGCTCAGCAAGGCCGAGCGCGAGGTCTTCGGCACCTACATCGGCAGCGGCATCGGCGGACTCAGCACCATCTGGGATGAGGCCAACGGCTACCGCGGCCCCCGCCGCACGAGCCCCTTCTTCATCCCCAGCCTGATCGTGAACCTGGCCAGCGGGCAGGCCAGCATCAAGTACGGCCTGCAGGGGCCGAACAGCGCGGTGGCCACGGCCTGCGCCACGGGCGCCCACGCCATCGGCGATGCCGCGCGGCTCATCGCTTTCGGATATGCCGACCGCATGATGGCGGGCGGCAGCGACTCCGTGATCAATCAGCTGGGTGTGGGCGGCTTCGCGGCCATGCGCGCCCTCAGCACCCGCAACGACGAGCCCGAGCGCGCCTCGCGTCCCTTCGACGTGGACCGCGACGGCTTCGTCATGGCCGAAGGCGCGGGCATCGTCATCCTCGAGGAATATGAACTGGCCAAGGCCCGCGGCGCGAAGATCTACGCCGAAGTGGCGGGCTACGGCATGAGCGGCGACGCCAATCACATCACCACGCCCGCGCCGGAGGGCGAGGGCGGCCAGCGCGTCATGCGCGCGGCGCTGAAGGATGCGGACATCGCACCCGAGCAGGTGGGCTACGTGAACATGCACGGTACCAGCACGCCCGTGGGTGACAAGCTGGAGTGCATGGCCATCCGCAAGGTCTTCGGCGACCACGCGAACCGCATCAAGGTGAGCAGTTCCAAGTCCATGCACGGGCACCTGCTGGGCGCCGCCGGCGGCCTGGAGACGATCATCACGGCCATGGCGGTGAAGACCGGGAAGATCCCCCCCACCATCAACGTGGACAACCAGGATCCCGAGTGCGACATCGACGTGACGGCCAACGCCGCGGGCGCCTTCGATGCCGAATACGCCATGAACAACGGCTTCGGTTTCGGGGGCACTAACGGCTGCCTGGTGCTGCGCAAGGTCTGACCTTACCCGTCCATCCCAAAAGCCTATATTGATTCCTGAGGCGTTGGTTTCTGCCTCGGGTTTCTCATGGCCACTCAGGCACACCGCTCTGTCTTGAACACCCTCTTCCTCGAGGGGACGTTGCTGCTAGCCGTGCTGCTCGTGCCCCTCAAGCTGGTCCTCCAGGGCCTGCGCTGGAGCGAGGTCGGGATGTTCGTCCTGATGTTCGTCCTGATCGGCCTTTCGGTGACCATCGGCTACCACCGGCTCTTCAGCCACCGGTCTTTCCAGGCCGCGTGGCCCCTCCGGCTGGCCATTCTCCTGTTCGGTGCGGCCGCCTTCGAGAACTCGGCCCTGTGGTGGTGCAGCGATCATCGGCAGCATCACCGCTTCGTGGACGATCCGACGCGGGACCCCTACGCCATTTCAAGGGGGTTCTGGTACGCCCACTGGCTCTGGGTGATGGAGGGCGAGGTCCGGCCCATGGAAGGCGTCGAGGACCTGCAGAAGGATCCGCTGGTCCGATGGCAGCACCGCTACCACTTCTGGATCGGCGCGGCGGTCGCCCTCATCCCGGTGTATGTCGGCCTGATGACGGGCAACCTGTGGGGGCAGGCGACGATCGGCTTGCTGCTGCGCATCGTGCTGACCCATCACAGCACCTTCCTGATCAATTCCGCGGCGCATGTCTGGGGTAGCCAACCCTATTCCGACGCCAACAGTTCCCGGGACAACGGATTCCTCGCACCGCTCACCTTTGGCGAGGGCTATCACAACTTCCACCACATGTGGCAGTGGGACTATCGCAACGCCGTGAACTGGTACCAATGGGATCCGGGCAAGTGGATCATTTTCTCCCTCGCCGGACTGGGGCTCGCGCGGGGACTGAGGCGGGTGCCCGATACGGTGATCCGCCGTGCCCGCCTGGCCATGGAGGCCAAACGCCTGGCAGCGGTCCTGGCGTCGGCCAAGCCCAACCTCGTGGAAGGACTGAGGGAGCGTCTCAGCGCGGCCAAAGGACGCATGGACGAGGCCCTGGTGGCCCTCCAGGTTCGGCGGGATGCCTGGGAGGTTCGGAAAGCGGAATGGAAGGCGAAGGGGCTGGCGAGGGGCGAGGCCTGGAAGAAGCAGCGGGGCGAATGGAAGGCGGATCGGGCCCGCTGCCGACGGGAACTCCGGGAGGCCTGGATGGCCTGGAAGGCCGCACGGATGCAGGTTCGCGGCCTGGGTTGCGCCTGACTCTGGCGAAGGAAAGGCGAAATCGCTCCTTCCCATCGGGGAGCCTTGGTGGTTTGCTTTTCATCCATGGCCAAAGCGATCCCCTTCAACCTTCACGCACCCTATTCGCCGGCCGGGGATCAGCCCGAGGCCATCACGCAGCTGGTGGAGGGGCTTCAGCGCGGCGACCGCTGCCAGACCCTGCTGGGCGTGACGGGCTCCGGCAAGACCTACACGATGGCCAGCACCATCGCGCGGGCGGGCCGGCCCGCGCTCATCTTCGCGCCCAACAAGACGCTGGCCGCCCAGCTCTTCAGCGAGTTCAAGCAGTTCTTCCCGGAGAACGCCGTCGAGTACTTCGTCAGCTACTACGACTACTACCAGCCCGAGGCCTACGTGCCCGAGCGGGACCTGTTCATCGACAAGGATGCCAAGGTCAACGAGGAACTCGAGAAGCTGCGCCTCAGCGCCACACGCTGCCTGCTGGAGCGGCGCGACACCATCGTGGTGGCCTCCGTGAGCTGCATCTACGGCCTGGGTGATCCGAGCTCGTACCTGAACCTGTCCGTGAACCTGCAGACGGGCCAGACCATCGACCGCGCCATGCTGCTGCGCGACCTCGTGGCCATCCAGTACCAGCGCAACCACCTCAGCTTCGAACCGGGCATCTTCCGCGTGCGCGGCGACGTGGTGGAGGTCTATCCGGCCTACGAGGACGTGGCCTACCGCATCGAGCTGTGGGGCGACGAGGTGGAGCGGCTGTCGAAGATTGATCCCCTGCGCGGCGTCGTCATCGAGAAGCTGGACCAGCTCACCATCTGGCCGAAGACGCACTACGTGACGCCCGAAGACAAGCTCAAGACCGCCATCCGCGACATCAAGGAGGAACTGGAGGCGCGGGAGAACGAGTTCCGCGCCGCGGGCAAGATCGTCGAGCTGCAGCGGCTCCATCAGCGCGTCATCTACGACGTGGAGATGATGAAGGAGATGGGCCACTGCAGCGGCATCGAGAACTACAGCCGCTTCCTGGACGGCCGCCAGCCCGGCCAGCCGCCCCACACGCTGCTGGATTATTTCCCCGAGGATTTCATCGTCTTTATGGACGAAAGCCACGTGGCCACGGGCCAGCTCCACGGCATGTACAACGGCGACCGCGCCCGCAAGACCACGCTGGTGGACTACGGCTTCCGCCTTCCCTCTGCCCTCGATAACCGACCTCTCAAATTCGAAGAATTTGAGAGCCGCGTGAAACAAGTGGTGTTCGTCTCCGCCACCCCCGGCGACTACGAACTGCAGCAGAGCGGCGGCGCCTTCGTCGAGCAGGTGGTGCGTCCCACGGGCCTCGTTGATCCCGTCGTGGAAGTGCGTCCCGTGGGCTCCCAGGTGGACGACCTGCTGGAGGAGATCCGCAAGACCGTGGCCCGCAACGAACGGGTGCTGGTGACCGTGCTGACGAAGAAACTGGCGGAACAGCTCACGGCCTACTACCAGGAGCTGGGCATCAAGGCCGAGTACCTGCACAGCGAGATCGATACGCTGGAGCGGGTGGAGCTGTTGAAGAACCTGCGCCGCGGCGTCTTCGACGTGCTCGTGGGCATCAACCTGCTGCGCGAGGGGCTCGACCTTCCCGAAGTGAGCCTGGTGGCCATCCTCGACGCGGACAAGGAGGGCTTCCTCCGCAACACCCGCAGCCTCATCCAGACCATCGGCCGCGCGGCGCGCCACGTGAATGGCCGGGCCATCCTCTACGCGGACGTCATGACCGGTTCCATGAAGCAGGCCATCGGCGAAACCGAACGGCGCCGTCAGAAGCAGCTGGCCCACAACGCGGCGCACGGCATCACGCCCGAGACCGTGAAGCGCAATCTGGACGACGTGATGGGCGAGGCCCTGGCCCGGGAGTTCATCAACGTCACGAAGGAGGAGCAGGCCGCCGAGGAACCGCTGCTTTACCTGGAGGAGAAGCACTTCGAGCGCGAGGTCGCCAAGCTCGAGAAGCGCATGAAGGAGCTGGCCTCCCAGATGAAATTCGAGGACGCGGCGGAACTCCGCGATCGCATCCTGCGCGCTCGGCGCGAACGCCTGCTGGACGTCAGCGGCGTGCCCGCGACCGGGCCGGGGGCCTGACCTCACTTCATCGGCAAATTCCAGAAACCGGAGCTTCGGGCCGATGGGTAGGGTATCCCGGCGAGTTCATGAAGCGACTCCTCCTTCTCCTGCTGCAGTGGCTCCTTGTCCTGGGGGCTGCCGGGCTGCGGGGTGGGGCCCCCGATCCGCGCCCGGCCCCGGGATCCATGGATGTCGGCTACCCCTCCATCCGCAACTATTCGCCCAGAGCCTATGGTGCGGATGCCCAGAATTGGGCGGTGCTCCAGGATCCGAGGGGCGTCGTGTATGTCGGAAACAACCGGGGCGTCCTGGCCTATGACGGGGTTCGCTGGAGGCTGATTCCCACCCCTCTGCGCACGGTGGTCCGCTCCCTGGGGATGGACGAATCGGGCCGGGTCTACGTCGGCGCCGTGGGGGAAATTGGTTTTCTCGGTGCCGGTATCCATGGTGAAAGCGAATTTGTTTCCTTGAAAGAGAAGCTCCCCGAGGAGGCGCGGACCTTTTCGGATATCTGGACCACCGGACACACCTCCCGCGGCACTTTCTTCCAATCGAGAGAATTCCTGTTCCTCCTGAAGGGGGATCAGGTTCGAGTCGTGAAAGCCTCCACCTCCTTCCACATGGCCTTCGTGGTGGGTGACCGGATCTTCGTCCGGCAGCGGGACGTGGGCCTGCAGGAATGGACGGGTCGCGGCCTCGTCCTGGTGCCCGGAGGAGAGCGTTTCGCGAAGGAAAGCATTTTCACGATGCTTCCCCTGAGTGGATCGCCCAGTGCGGCCGGGGAGGGCATCCTGGTGGGGAGCCGCCGCATCGGGCTGTGGCAGCTGGATCCAGGAGGGCTGCGTCCTTTCCGAACCTCCGCCGAATCCTACCTGATGACCCAGGGGATCTACGGTGGGAGGCGGCTGGAGAACGGGACCCTGGCCCTGGCAACCATCAAGGGTGGGGTGGTGCTACTCGATGCGGAAGGTCGCCCCCAGGGCATCCTCGATCGAAGGAGCGGCCTCCAGAGTGACAACGTGAAGGCCCTTTGCCCTGACCGGGACTCGGGATTGTGGCTGGCCCTGGACAGCGGCATTTCGCGGATCGAGTGGCCGTCTCCGTTCTCCTCCTTCGACGAGCGTTGTGGGTTGACGGGTACGGCCTGGGCCATCCAGCGCTTCAAGGGACGGATGTACGTGGGCACGGGGCAGGGCGCCTTCGTGCAGGGGCCGGCGAAACCTGGCGATCCCCGGCCCCGCTTCGAAGCGCTCGAAGGCGTCAGCACCCAGTGCCTGGCCTTCCTCCCGCTGGAAGACCGCCTGCTCTTCGCCTGTTCCCAGGGGGTCTTCGAGATCCGGGACCGGCGGGCCCTTCCCGTACGGCCCTCAAGCAACTCGGCGCTTGCCTTCCTGCGGTCCAGATCGAATCCCTCCCACATTTTCATCGGCATGCAGGGAGGGCTGGTCCTGGTGGACCACCCGCCGGGTTCAGCCATCTGGCGCGACCTCGGGGGGATCCCCGGCGTGGGAGATGACATCTATTCCATGACGGAGGATGGCCAGGGGCGGCTCTGGCTCGGAACAGGCTCTCCAGCAGGGGCTCTCCGAGTCACCTTCCCTGCGGGCTGGAAGGGAGGGGCTTCGGGCCCGGCGCCCCTGGTCGAGCGGTTTCCGGCCGACCACGGGCTTTCCATGCCCATGCAGTTGCGCGTTCTCCTGTGGCAGGGCGCCATCCTGGCCGCCACCCAATCCGGTGTGCTGAGGTTCGATGAAGCCAGGAAGTGCTTCGTCGTGGAGCCCCGCTTTGCGGCCCTCTTCCCTGAGGGGCCGAGGGCCATCAACGCCTTGGAACCAGATCAGGCAGGCCGGATCTGGCTGGATACCCGGGATGAAGTCGGCGAGGTCCATGAGGCCGGAGTGGCGGTGCCCGGCCCCGAGGGCACCTTCCGCTGGGAAGCGGCGCCCTACCGTCGTTTCGCCGAAACGCCCATCGAGGTCATCCAGGCGGAGCCCTCCGGGGCGGTCTGGTTCGGAGGGCCCTCGGGCGTGATCCGCTATGATCCCGCCCTGAACAACACTTCCGTCAGCCCGGAGCGCGTGCTGATCCGGCGCGTGTCCAAAGAAGGGACCCTGATCTTCGGTGGCGAGGGCCCCCTTCCGATGAAGGCGGGGGAAGGGCCCGTCCTTCCCTTCATGAAGGGCGCCCTCAGGTTCGAGTTCGCGCTTCCGACTTTCGACGTTGAGGCCTCCAGCCAGTACCAGGTCCACCTCGACGGATACGACCGGGAGTGGTCCGCCTGGACTCCCGAGGCCCAGAAGGAGTACACCAACCTGCCGGGGGGGGATTACTGCTTCAGGGTCCGGGGACGGGACGTCTACGGTCGGGTGAGCCCCGAGCAAGGGTATGCCTTCAGGGTGCTGCCGCCTTGGTACCGCAAGGGATGGGCCCGCCTCCTGTTTCTAGGGGTCGCCGGCTTGATCCTGGCGGCGGGGGTAAGGTTGCGCACGAGATGGCTCCAGAACCGCAACCTGGCCCTTCAACGCCGCATCGATTTGGCGACCGAGGCCCTGCGCGACCGGGAACGTCTGCTGGCCTCCCAGGCCGGCGAACTCATGCGGGTGAATGCTCAGCTCCTGGATCTCCATCAGCAGAAGAACCAGTTCCTGGCCATGGTGGTTCATGACCTGAGGAACCCCCTCACCAGCATCATGTTGGCCACCCAGCTCCTCGAAGAGGAGGAGGACCTCGAGCAGGTCCGTCTGCGGGCGCAGCGCATCGCCCGTGAAAGCGCGGACATGGAAAGCCTGATCGGGCGGTTTCTCGACATCTCCGCCTTGGATTCCGATGGCATCGCGACGGAGCCGGGCCGCTTCAGCATCACGGGGCTCGTGGAGCATCTCCGGCAACGGCACGAACCCAAGGCCCAGGCCAAGCGGATAAGGCTGGAGACGGTGCAGACCTCCGAGGAGGTCTGGGGTTTCGCGGATCCCAAATTCATCGCGTCCGTCCTCGACAACCTCTTCTCCAACGCCATCAAGTTCTCTCCCTTCGGAACCACGGTCACGATCCGCGTCTGGGGAGCCGAAGGCCGTGTCAGGGTGGCCGTCCAGGACCAGGGGCCCGGGCTGACTGAAGCCGACCAGACGCAGCTCTTCAGGCGCTTCTCGAAACTCAGCGCCCAGCCTACGGGAGGCGAGCCATCGGTGGGGCTCGGGCTGTCCATCGCCAAGCAGATGGTGGAGGCATGCGGAGGGAGGATTTGGGTGGAGAGCGTGGCCGGGGCAGGGGCCACGTTCACGATCGACCTGCCTGGGTGCGAAGCCTGAAGCGGCGAACCAGTCTGAGGCCGCTTGGGTCTCATGCACGCGGTTCAGTGGATCCTGGATAATCAGACAACCCGCCTGGAAGGATCCCCATGACAAGATGGCTCTGTCTGCTTCTGGCCTGTGGTCTGAGCGCGCAGCCGCCCGTTACGCGCCATCGCGTGGCGGGACTGCAGGCGCCGGTGGAACTGCGGATCGACCGTTGGGGCGTGCCGCACATCTACGCGAAGCGCAGGGAGGACGCCTTCTTCGCCCAGGGGTTCAACGCGGCGCGGGACCGGCTCTGGCAGATCGACCTCTGGCGGAAACGCGGACTGGGCCTGCTGTCCCAGGATCTGGGGCCCGACTGTCTGGAGCAGGATCGAGCCAGCCGGCTCTTCCTCTACCGCGGCAGTCTGGACGCGGAGTGGCAGGCCTACGGCCCCGAAACCCAGGCGACGGTGAAGGCTTTCGTCGCGGGCATCAACGCCTATGTGGGCCTGGTGCTCAGCGGCAAGGCGCCGCTGCCCGAGGAGTTCCAGATCCTGCACACGCGGCCCGCCTATTGGGCCCCCGAGGAGGTGGTGCGCGTACGATCCCACGGACTTTTCGGCAACCTACCCCAGGAGGTCGCCCGGGCCCAGATGATCTGCCTGGGTGGGAAGGAGGCCGAGGCCTTCCGCAAGCGCCTGGAACCCACCTGGGAGCCGATGCTGCCCAAGGGACTGGATCCCTGCTCCATCCCCAGCGAGGTGCTGAGGGCCTACATCCTGGCCAAGGCGGATCCTCTCTTTCCCGCACCCGGCCGGATGATCGCGCAGACGGATCTGGTGGATGCGGCCCTGGCCCTGCCACGCACCGCCAGCAACACCTTCGCGGTTTCGGGAGCCCGCAGCGCCACGGGCCGGCCCATCCTCGCCAACGATCCCCATCGCGAATACCAGGTGCCCTCCCTCCGCTACCTGGCCCACCTGGTGGCCCCCGGGATGGACGTCATCGGCGCGGGCGAACCGGCCATGCCGGGCCTGTCGCTCGGGCACAACCGGCACATCGCCGTGGGTCTCACCTACTGTCCCCTGGATCAGGAGGACCTCTACGTCTACGAGACCAAACCGGGAGATCCGAATCAGTATCGCTACGGATCGGGCTGGGAGGCCTTCCGGGTGCTCTCGGAGCCGATCTCCGTGCGTGGCCAGGGGCCCAGGGTGGCCCAGTTGAAGTTCACGCGGCACGGGCCCGTACTCTACGAGGATCCCGACCATCGTCGGGCCTACGCCCTCCGCGCGGCCTGGCTGGAGCCCGGCATGGTGCCCTACCTCTCCAGCCTACGCTACATGCGGGCCGATGGCTGGAAGCCCTTCCTGGAAGCCATGCGGCAGCACGGCCTGCCCGGGCTCAATTACATGTACGCCGACACAAAGGGCAACATCGGGCTCGCGCCCAGTGGCCTCTTCCCGAAGCGGAGCGCCTGGGATGGGCTCCTGCCCGTGCCCGGCGATGGCCGCTATGAGTGGGAGGGATGGCAGCACGGCGATCGGCTGCCCCGCTGGTTCAATCCCGCCGAGGGCTGGCTGGGGTCCGCCAACGAGATGAACCTGCCCTCGGATTACCCCGCCCAGGAGCGCCGACCGGCCTTCGAGTGGGGGGATCCCTTCCGGATGCAGCGCATCCGCGAGGTGCTGTCCGCCTCTCGGAAGGTCTCGATCCAGGACCTGCAGTCGCTTCAGAACGATCACCTCAGCCTGCCAGCCCGGCGCCTGGTGGCCCTGCTCGACCCGGTGCCGGGCCAGGCGCGGGATCGCGTGTCCGAGGCGGTCCAGCGGCTCAAGGCCTGGGATGGTCGCGTGGAGGCGGATTCCGCCGCCGCGGCGATCTTCGAGGTGTGGCTGCACAAGTACCTGCGCCCAGCCGTGGTGGCCAAGGTTCTGCCCGAGCGCGCCCGGGGGCTGGCTGGCGACGGGGATCTGAGCCGCATCGTGGGCCTGATGGAGCGCCCGGATGCCCGGCTCGGGCGGGATCCCCTGGCGGCCCGGCGCGACCTCCTCCTGGCCAGCCTGGCCGGGGCCGTGAAGGAACTCGAGGGTCGCCTGGGCGGCAACATGGGGGCCTGGACCTGGGGACAGCTCCACCGGATCCACCTGGTCCACCCCCTGGCGGATCGCGTGGATGCGGTCCGCCAGCGCCGCCTGAATCCGGAGACCCTGCCGGTCGGGGGTAGTCACGAGACCGTGGGCCGGGCCTCGTTCCGGAACGGCACCTTCGATCTGACGGCGGGCGCCTCGGTGAGGCTCGTGATGGATGTGGGGGCCTGGGACAATTCCACGGCCAGCAACGCGCCCGGCCAGTCCGGCGATCCGGCTGATCCCCACTACCGGGATCTGCTGGAGTCCTGGTCCAGGAGCCAGTACTTCCCCCTCCTCTACAGCCGGAAGGCGGTGGAGCAGGCCACGGAACGGATCATCTGGATCGAACCGAAAGGGACGGGTTCCGCCAGGAAGCCTTAAACGAATCCGGCGATCATGCGTAGAACCGACATCCTCAAGCAGGCAGGCACCCGACTCTCGTCGTGAGAGAATGACGAGCATCCATTCAATACATCTATGGATATTCCTATGGACCCGAACCTATCCTCCCCCCAGGCCGAAGCGTTCATCCCGGTGCGAGAGGAGGAGCGCATCCAGGCCCTGGACGTGATCCGCGGGTTCGCCCTCGTCGGCATCTTCCTGATGAACATCGAATGGTTCAACCGTTCCTCGGCCGAGATGCAGATCGGCCTCCCTACCGGGTTGAGCGGTGTGAACTGGTGGGCCAGCCGGCTCGTCTACGTGTTCGTCCAAGGCAAATTCTGGACGATGTTCTCCCTGCTCTTCGGCATGGGTTTCGCCGTGATGCTGACGCGTGCCGAACGCGCCGGGCGGAACTTCCTCCGTCCCTACCTGCGCCGCATCCTCGCGCTGGCGGCCTTCGGGGCCTTGCACTACATCGTCCTCTGGAGCGGGGACATCCTCTTCAGCTACGCCGTGGGGGCCCTGGCGCTCGTCATCCTGCTGTACGGAAAGTGGAAATGGGTCCTCGTCGCCCTCGTCGGGCTGGTGGGCCTGGGCTTCGTGCCGCACATGAAGCCGCTCTGGGGCCTGGCCGGCAGCCTGGCCTACGTGGGCGTGGTGGCCCTCTACCTGCGCGGCGAAAAGCGCATGGGCCTCTTTGGGCGCAGCCTGCCCGTGTTCTCCTTCGTGGTCCTGGTGATCGGCACGTTGGCAGCCCTGATCGCGGCGCTGCTTTGGGCGCTCCCGCACGGACCGAAGGAGCCTCGGATCCCCATGACCGTCGTGAGCGTGCTCATCCTGACCCTCGGCTTCCTGTCCGCCAGGTTCCATCAGCCCCTCGAGCCGCGGGCGCGCCGTCTGGCCGTGGCCCTCTACCTGCTTCCCTTCGTGGTGATGACGACCTTCGGCGTGGTGCAGCTGCTGATGCCCGATCCGGGCGCGGCCTACCGGGCCCAGGCCCAGGCGCAGGTGCAGGCCCAGCCTCCGGCCCAGGCCCCCACGACCGCGCCTGCGGACAAGAAGGCCACCAAGACCGAAGCGGAAAAGCTCATGGCGGAGGAAGTCGAACGCGCCAAGCGGATCCAGACCTACCGCCAGGAGATCCAGACCGAGACGCGCGTTCTGTCGAAGGGCACCTACCGGGAGGTCCTCGCGTTCCGGGCCAAGCAGTTCGCCGAGCACGCTCCGAACGAGGCGGGCTTCGCCACCGTGCTCATCGGCATGTTCCTGCTGGGCACCTGGTTCGTGCGGTCCGGTGTGATGACGAACCCGCGGGAACACCTGCCCCTCTTCCGGAAACTGGCCTGGATCGCCCTGCCCATCGGGGTGGGCTTGGGCCTGGCGAGCACGGCCATCGCCACCTACCACATTCCGGGGGACCCCAAGGATGGTTTCCAGGTGGCCACGGGCCTGCTGATGATGGGCAACCTGCCCGCCTGCCTGGGTTATGTGAGCGTCATCGTGCTGATGGTGCACAGCGACACGGCCTTCTCGAAGATCAAGATCCTGGCGCCGGTGGGCCGCATGGCCCTCACCAACTACCTGATGCAGTCGCTCATCACCTCGTTCATCTTCTTCGGCTACGGATTGGGCCACTGGGGCATGGGCCGCGCCCGCCAGGCGCTCTACGTCTTCGTCGTCTACGCGGTGCAGGTGGCCTTCTCGCACTGGTGGCTCGGCAAGTTCTGCTACGGGCCCATGGAATGGCTGTGGCGGGCCATCACTTACTGGAAGCTCCCCGCCATGCGGCTGGACCGCCCGGAAGGTGATGGGTCCCTGAGGGCCGCGGAACTGCCGGCCCCCTGAATCGGATCTACTTCGCGTACTGCCGGATCACCTTTTCGATGGCGGCCCGGCAGGCCGCGCAGAAGCCCACATCGTCGCGCGTGAACATGAGGCAGTCTTCCTGGCTGCGGAAGTAGCCCTTGGCCTCGTAGTTGGCACCTTCAAAAGCGCCCACTTTGCCTGCGTGTGTGTCCTTGCCCAGCAGGTCCATCTCGAAGACCTTCTCTTTGGCGAAGAGGGCGTCCATCTCCGATTCGGGCTTGTTGGCGGCGCGGATGGCGCGGCGCTCCTTCTGGTAATCATGGCTGTGGGTCTCGAAGGCATCCTTCTTCCACGGCGTGGGGAGGGGCACGCCGGGCGTCAGCAGGCTGCCCCACTTGGGGTGCAGCGGATCCACGGTGGCGTTGGGTTCCCAGGGCTCGGGCCGGGCGGCGTTGTTGGTGACGGCCACATCGGAGGTGTAGTACTCATCCGCCAATCCGGCGAAGTGATGGCCGAACTCGTGGACGAAGAGGTAGCCGATGGTGCTGTTGCCCGCGGAAGCCGTGCTGTAGAGGTTGTGGATGCCGCCCCCGCCGTAGGTCTCGGAGTTGGTGAGGATCTCCACGAATTCATAGGGAGCCTGGGCTGCGATGTCGCGCCACACGCGGTTGTCGAAGGTGAGCACGTAGCGCTCGCTGCCGAAGGCATCGTACGTGGTGCCAAGGGGCGTGCGCTTGTGGACGCCCGTGGAAGGCCGGGAGATGCCGCTTTCCCGAGAGGGCGGGCAGAGGGCCCACACGTTGAAATCCTTGCGGTGCTCCTTGAAGGGCGTCTGCTGGAAGAGCAGTTCCATCACCTTGCGGGCCTGCTGTTCGAACTTGCCGCGCTCGGCGGCGGTGTAGCCGTCGCCCAGGATGAGGAAGTCCACCTTGTCCGCCGGATCGCCGCTCTTCTGCAGGGCGATGAGGCCGCCCGCCTCGGGGGCCGGCGCCTGCTCGATGAGGGGATCCTTGGGATCGAGCTCGAAGCTCCAAAGCGTCTTGAAGGCGTTCTGGGCATCGCGCTTCTTGAGCTGGATGCGCACGGGCACGTCCGGCTGGGGGAAGCGCAGGGACTCGGAAAAGGAGCGGCTCTGGGTCTTGGC
The DNA here is from genome assembly GCF_030268085.1 of Geothrix limicola. Lineage (GTDB taxonomy): Bacteria > Acidobacteriota > Holophagae > Holophagales > Holophagaceae > Geothrix > Geothrix limicola. The sequence goes on along the minus strand of NZ_BSDE01000001.1, from coordinate 1,199,958 downwards.
CTCGTCCGTCGTTTCCCATTCGCCGTAGATGCTCGCGAAGCCGCGGGAGTAGAGCAGCTTGCCGGTGGCCCGGTCCGAGACTTCGAAGCAGTACTTCCCGAGGTTGCTGGTGTCCACGGCCTTGCTGAGGTCGCCGGGCCAGGGCAGGGGTTCGAGTACCACGCGGTCCACCCCGAAGTGCTCCGCATTGGCATCGCCCGTGTGGCCGTAGTCCACCCGCAGGGTGCGGGGCGGCGCCGCCAGGCAGGCGAGGGTGGCGAGGGATAGGAGGAGCTGACGCAGCATGGGGACACCTCGGCTTCCACGATAGACTGATCCATCTGGAGTTCCGATGCTCACCTCGAAACAGCGCCAATACCTCAAGGCCCAGGCCCACAAGCTCAAGCCCGTCATGCATGTGGGGAAGGGCGGCGTGACGCCGGCCCAGGCCGCGGAACTCGATGTGATGGTGGACAGCCTCGAACTTGTGAAGGTCAAGATCAATCCCAACAGCTTCGAGGACGAGGAGACGGCCGCCAAGGCGCTTTGCACGGCGGTGCCGGGCCTTCAGCATGTCTGGACCATCGGCCACACCATGCTGTTCTTCCGCCCCAGCCGCACCCACGACACCCGGTTCGTTTTGCCCTAATTCAGGAACGGCCCACTTCCGCCGAAGAAAGTGGGTGGAGGTCCGATGCCCTACCTTTCCTGGCAGGAGGGGAATCAGCTTGCTCGGCATGCCGTTCACGAGGCGTGCCAGGTCGGCCGGGATCCGCTGACCTGCTCGGTCTCCCATCCGGGCATGGCCCAGCTTTCCAGGGTACATGCGAGCATCGACCGCATCGGCGCCATCTGGTGGGTGCGGGACCTGAACTCCGCCAACGGAACCCTCCTCAACGGCGTGCCCCTCAACCCGCACCAGGGCAACGCCCTGCAGGACGGGGACGAACTCGTGATGGGCGACTGGAAGCTGACCTTCACCGAAGGGTTTCCGGGGCTGGATGGGGTCACCTTCGCCGAAAGGGTGGGGGATCTGTTCCAGGAAGTGAGGCCCGAACCGGCCCAAGCCATGGTGCTGATCCGCGGCATCGAGCTGATGCAGCGCTCCACCGAGAAGCTCCTGGCCCAGGTGGATTCCGAGGCCATGGTGAAGGGGCTGCTGGAGGAATCCCTTCGCCTGTTGCACGGCGATCGCGGTTTTCTCGTCCTCAAGCAGAAGGAGGGCGGATGGCGCACCGCCCACCGCGTGGGCGACGTGCAGGAAGGCATCGGCCTCTCCCGGACCGTGCTGGACTACGTGGCGCAGGAGCGCACCGCCGTGCTCTCCAACCAGCCTCTGGCGGATCCCCGCTTCGGCGGCGTGAGCCTGGTTGAGCTGCACCGCGGATCCCTGCTCTGCGCGCCCATCACCGACGAGGGCGAGATCCACGGGGCGCTCTACCTGGACCGGGAATCGGAGGGGCGTCCCTTCAGCCGCTTCGACCTGGCCATCTTCCAGGCCTTCGTCCGCCTGGGCTCCATGGCGCTTCGCCAGGCCATGCTCAATCAGCGGGTGCTGAGCCAGGCCGAACAGCAGGGCGAGCTGCTGCGGCTGCGCACCGAGTGCCAGCGCGCGGCCGATCGCCATGGCCAGCTGCTCGCCGCCATGGCGGCCCCGCTGAGGCGGGTGAACAGCTGGGCTACCGAGCTGCCGGATGTCTCCGGCGCCGCCATCCGGTCCCAGCTCGAGCAGCTGATGACCCTGCTCGATCACGGCAGCCGCGAGGAGCAGCTGGAGGATGCGCCCATGGCGGGCCATCCCCTCCCGATCCTCGCCCTGCAGGAGGATCTGGCCCGCCGCTGGGATTCGTTGCTGAAGTTCCGCAAGGCGCAGATCAGGTTTTCAGAACCTCCGACCGCCTCGATCTGGATGTCCGGCGGCCCGCTGGTGGTGGCCCTGGCCGGTCTGGTGGAGCCCGTGCTCATGCAGCTGGCCGAAGGCACCGTCGTCACCACGCGCTGGGACCAGGAGCGGGGCACCCGCGTGCTGCGCCTGAGCCTGCCCACGGGACTGCAGGGACCCGCGCCGGATCCCTGGACCCAGCGGGTGCTGCAGGATGCCGGCGTGCGCTGGCACTGGGCCGATCAGGCCCTGGATCTCTTCTTCCCGGATGGGCCCGATGCCATGCCTGAGGAGCCTCCGCGGCCCCTGCTGGGTCTGGTCAGCGAGGAACTGAACCTGCTGGGCCTCTTCCAGACCGTGGCCGAGGCGGGGAACCTCTGGCTGCATCCCCTGGAGCAGGATCCGCCCCCTCCGCCCCTGCCCAAATTTCGTTTCCTGGTGGTGGACGCCCGCGGCGTCCGCGATCTGAAGGGCTGCATCTGGGCGTATCGTCATCATCCCTCCTTCGCCACCACGCCCATCCTGGTGGTGCGCTGCACGGAGGATGAAACGCCCCAGCTCATCGAGGCGGGCGCCACGGACTGGCTGACCGAGGGTTTCCGCTGGGAGGCGCTCCACCACCGCCTGCAGGTGCTGCGGGGCCACACCGAGCTGCAGCAGCGGGCCCTCGCGGCCGAGAGGCTGGATTCCTTCCGCCAGATGGCCGGGACGCTGAAGCACGAGATCAACAATCCGCTGGCGATCATCTCCATGCAGGTGGAGATGCTGCAGCGGAAGTATCCCGAAGAGGTGAAGCTCGCCAAGATCGGCGACATGGTGGAACGCATCCGGGCCCTGGTGCAGGTGCTCCAGAAGATGCGCGAAACGCCGACCGAAGGCTACGCGGATGGTTCGAGCATCCTGAAGCTGGGCTAGCCGGAAGGAAGGTTGGACGGATCTCAGGCCCCATGTTGCGATAGGGGGTTGGCCGTTTCGCCTTATCTGAGGAGGGCCCATGCCTCGCTTCACCTCCATCACGCTTTCCCTTCTGCTCGCCGCGCCCATCGCCGCGCTCGCGGGTGATCCGGCCGTGCTGCGCACCTTCAAGGTGGGGGGCGAAGGGCGCTGGGACTACGTGAGCCTCGATCCCGAAGGCGGGCGGCTCTACGTGCCCCGGTCCACTCACGTGATGGTGCTGGATCTGGACGGCCACCTTAAGGGCGACCTTCCGGGCACGGCGGGCGTCCACGGCGTGGCCTTCTCGCGCGAACTGGATCGCGGCTGGACGAGCAACGGCCAGGCGGACACGGTCACCATCTTCAAACTCTCGACGCTCGAGGTCGTGAAGGTCGTGAAGACCACGGGCGGGAACCCCGACGCCATCCTCTTCGAGCCCATCACCAAGCGGGTGTTCACCTTCAATGGACGCGGAAAGAACGCCACGGTGATCGATGCCCTCACGTCCGAAGTCGTGGGCACGGTCCCCATGGGCGGCAAACCCGAATTCGCCGTGTGCGACGAGAAGGGCCGGGTCTACGTGAACAACGAGGACACCTCGGAGATCCTCGCGCTCAACGCCCGCTCCCTCAAGGTGGAAGCCGCCTGGTCCATCAAACCCCTGGAAGAACCCAGCGGCCTCGCCATCGACCTGGCCCACAACCGTCTCTATGCCGTGGGCAGCAACCATCTGGCGGCCGTGGTGGACGCGGGCTCCGGGAAGGTGCTGGCCACCGTGCCCATCGGTTCGGGCACAGACGGCATCGCCTTCGATCCGGGCACGGGCTGCGCCTATGCGAGCAATGGCGGAGACGGCACCGTTACCGTCATCCGCCCGGCAGCCTCCGGCCGCTTCGAGGCGTCCAGCGTTCCCACCCGCCGCGGCGCCCGCACCATCGTGGACAATCCCCGCACCCACCGCCTCTACCTGCCCACGGCGGAATTCGCGCCCGTGCCCAAGGAGGCCAAGCCCGGCACGCGGCCCGCGATGGTGGAAGGCAGCTTCCAGGTGATCGAGGTGGGTGAAGTCCATTGATGAAACGATTGACGACAGCGGCACTCGGCTTGGCTTGCACCGCGCTTCTGGCGGGCCCTCCCTACCTCACGGATGACCCCGAACCGGTGGATCTCCACCACTGGGAGGTCTACCTCTTCGCCCAGGGCCAGACCCTCGGAGGCGTCCGTTCCGGCCTGGCCCCGGCCATGGAGGCCAACTACGGTCCCTTCGAGGATGCCCAGATCCAGTTCCAGGTCCCCATGGCCTACGGCCACGGTGACGATGGCCTGCAGCACCGCGGCTTCGGCGATCTCCAGGTGGGGTTCAAGTACCGCTTCGTGCACGAATCCGACCTCCTGCCGCAGATCGCCGTCTATCCGCAGATCCAGGCCCCCACGGGCCGGGCGGAAGACGGCCTGGGTTCGGGCCACGTGCGGGTGTTCCTGCCCGTGTGGCTGCAGAAGGCCTTCGGCAAGTGGACCACCTTCGGCGGCGGGGGCTGGATGCGCAATCCGGGGTCCAACAACCGCGACTACGCGACCTGCGGCTGGCAGCTCCAGCGGGAACTGGGCGAGGGCTACTCCCTGGGCGCGGAGATCTATCATCAAGGCGCCACCAGCCTTGGCGCCCGGGCCACCACGGCCTGGAACCTCGGCTTCGAAGGCCAGCTGATCGCCCACCTCCAAGTGGTGGGCAGCGGCGGACGGACCTTCAGGGGCGAACAGGGCAGCCAGTACTACCTCGGGCTCCGCGGGAAGTTCTAGTCCGTCTCCGTATCCAGGCGGCGGAGGCCCCGTTCGCTGAGCAGGGCGGAAACGGGCCAGTCATGAGGATCCACGGGCACAGGCAGCTCCATCTGCGATTCGAAGCCCACGCCCACGGTGAGCGTGTCTTCCGACAGCTTGGCCAGCAGCGCGTCGTAGAACCCGCCGCCGTAGCCGATGCGGTACCCGTTTCCGTCGAAGGCCAGGCCCGGCACCAGCAGCACCTGCACGGGCGGGAGGAAATGCTGGGCCAGGGCGGGCTCCATGAGGCCCCATGGGCCCTTCTCCAGGGGTTCGGTGCCCCAGGCGAGCCGTGGCGGTTCCGTGGAGATCACCCGCGGGAAGAACCAGAGCCAGTCCGGATGATCCGTGACCGCTGGGCGCAGATCGATCTCCGAACCGATGGGCCAGAAGGCGCCGATGCGGGTGAACCGGTGCGCGCGGCAGAACTGCCCGAGGTGCTCGCAGATGGCCCGGGACCAACCCTGGCGGGCCTCCGCGTGCAGCGCGTCCCGGCGCTTCTTCAGGTGGGCTCGGAACTCGGCTTTGGTCTCCATGCCATCAGATCAGCAGGGAGCGAGCGCTCGGTCAACGGGGTATCCTCGTCTTTGAGTGCCTAACAATACTCCGACGAGGCCGCGATGAAGCCAGACAGGATGCACCGCAAGGAAGGGCCCGCAGGGCAACGTGGTTCGTTGTTCAAGGGCGCTGACGCCGCGGGGCGCCTGCCTGGCTTCATCCCTCCTGGCGAGGGCCGGCGGGCGTCGCGATGCGTCGTCACGCTCGTCGCGCGTAGTACCCGCTACGCTTCGACTCGCGTTCCTCGCCTCGCTCGCCCGGCGTCCCTCGCGCGACCGCGTGGGAGTTTTGTTAGGCACTCTTAGGAGGGATGCCATGCGCGCCCGTGCCACGCTTTTGATGACACTCGCCGGCCTGATGCTCGGCGCCCCCAGGCCGGCGCAAGCGCAGGCCGGACCCCGGGAACAGGCGACACGTACTCAGTTGGTGCAGTCCATTCCCGCCGAAACGGAGCTCGCTGATCCCGCGCTGGCCTTCGCCAAGGACGCGTGGGTGGAGATGATCCGCAGCGCGAAGCTGAGCGTGGATGCCGCCGAGTTCTACGTCACCAACCGGCCCGGCAGCGCCCTGGAGCCCGTGCTGGTGGAGCTGGAAAAGGCCGGAGCCCGGGGCGTGAAGATCCGGTTCCTGCTGTCATCCAAGATGCTGGATCAGGACCCCGCCTCGGTGGCGCGCATCAAGCGAATCCCCGGCACCGAAGTTCGAAGCTTCGATCTGGCGGGCGTCTCCAAGGGCATCCTCCACGCCAAGTATTTCGTGGTGGACGGGAAGGAGGCCTACGTCGGCAGCCAGAACTTCGATTGGCGGGCCCTTGAACACATCCACGAACTGGGTGTGCGCACGACCGAACCGGTCATCACCTCGCGGCTTGAACGGCTCTTCGCCATCGACTGGGCCTTCGCCGAAGGGCGCAAGCTGCCGGACCTGCCCGCGCAGCCGCCCATGTCCGCCCGGTCGCAGGTGGAGCTGGTGGCGAGCCCGCCCTTCCTCACGCCCAAAGACATCCGCCCCGCCATCGAGGCCCTGGTGGATCTGCTGGACCAGGCCAAGCAGAGCGTACGCGTGCAGCTGCTGACCTATTCGCCCGTGGCGGGCCAGGACCGCTTCTGGCCCAGGCTGGACAACGCCCTGCGTGCCGCCGCCGTGCGGGGCGTGAAGGTGCGGCTGATGGTCTCGGACTGGACCCTGGGCAGCCGAGCGCTGCCCCACCTGAAATCCCTCACCCTGATCCCGAACCTCGAAGTGAAGGTGGTCTCCATCCCCGAGGCGAAGGAGGGCCACATCCCCTTCTCGCGCACGGTCCACAGCAAGTACCTGGTGGTGGACGGCACCCACCTGTCCGTGGGCACGAGCAACTGGGAGGAGAGCTACTTCGACGACTCCCGCAACGTCGAACTCCTGTTCAGGGATTCGCCCCTGGCCGCCCAGGCCACGGGCATCTTCGACCGCCTCTGGGGCAGCCGCTACGCGTTCGCGCTGGATCCGGCGAAAACCTACGAGAAACGGAAGGTCGACTAGACAGCCGCGTAGGTGTTGTAGAGATTGTCGCGTTCCAGGGCCTCGAAACCGGCGTCCTGGATGAGGCGCATCAGCTCGCCCTGCTGCAGCCCCTGGGGGCTCTTGGCGCCGGCGAGGTGGGCGATCTCTTCGGCGATGACCGTGCCGTCCAGATCGTCGGCGCCGTAGCTGAGGCCCGCCTGGGCGAGGCCCGGAGAGATCATCACCCAGTAGGCCTTGATGTGCGGGATGTTGTCGAGCAGCAGCCGGGCCACGGCGATCTCGCGCAGATCCTGGGTGCCCGTGGTCTCGTGGATCACGTGAGTGGCGCTCAGCTCGTTGTCCTCGTTCTGGTAGGCCAGCGGGATGAAGGCGAGGAAGCCCGTATAGCCCGCCGCCAGGGAGCGGTCCTGCAGGTCGCGCAGGCGCAGCAGGTGGTCCACCCGGTGCTTCGGTTCTTCGATGTGGCCGTAGAGCATCGTGCAGTTGGTGGGCAGGCCCTTGCGGTGGCAGAGTTCGGCCGTGTCGAGCCAGACCTGGGCGTCCTTCTTGCCGATGCAGATCTTTTCGCGGAGCTCCTCGTCAAAGATCTCGGCGCCGCCGCCGGGGCAGCTCTCCAGGCCCGCGGCCATGCAGCGGTCCAGGAAGGCATCCGTCGACAGGCCCGAGATCCGCGCGTAGTAGTCCATCTCGATCATGGTGAAGACCTTGAGGTGGATGGACGGGAAGCGCGCCTTGATCTTGGTGAACAGATCCTCGAAGTAGTCGATCTTCAGCTTGGGGTTGTGGCCCGAGGTCATGTGCAGCTCGCGGACGCCCGCGTTCTCGGGCTTCTCCAGCTCGGCGATGATCTGCTCGGCGGAGAGCGCGTAGGCCCGGGGATCGCCGGGCTTGGCCTGGAAGGCGCAGAACTGGCAGTGGGTGTAGCAGACATTGGTGTAGGAGAGGCGGCGGCTCACCACGTAGTAGGCCGCCCGGCCGTGCTTCGAAAGCCGCACATGGTGGGCCATGGCGCCCACGCCTGTGAGATCGGGCGTCTCGTAGAGCAGCAGACCGTCTTCGAAGCTCAGGCGTTCTCCGCGCAGCACCTTCTCTGCCAGGGGCAGCAGGCGGGGGTCGCGGATCCTCGATTGCAGTGACAACATCGATACCTCGGCCCTCCAGTGTAACGCCGCCGCCGAGGGGCTCCGAGGCGCGATTCGGAGGAGGCCGCTCAGGAGACGGGCAGGGCCGCCGGAACCTGATCCGGAGCCTCGATGGCCCCCTCTGACTCGTTGGGCGGGCCGGGCAGGCGGATCTGAAACACGGTGCCCTTGCCGACCTGGGTGGTGAAATCAATGGATCCCCCGGCCGCCACCAGCAGGGATCTCACCGAGGCGAGGCCGAGACCGGTCCCCGTGCCCGAGGACTTGGTGGTGAAGAAGGGCTGGAAGATCTGGCCCAGCAGGTGTTCCGGGATACCGGTGCCCGTGTCCTCGATTTCGAGCAGGGGCCCCGACGCCTCGGCGCCCTTCGGGGCCCGGGCGCGGAGGCGGATGGTGCCTCCCGCGGGCATGGCGTCGCGGGCATTGCCCACCAGATTCACGAGAATCTGCTCCAGCATGCCCCGGGTTCCGAGGAAGGGCATGGGCCCGTCGACGGGATCCATGCGGAGGGTCTGGTTCTTCCGCACCAGCACCTGGAGCAGCGGGAGGATGGCCTTGAGCTCCACCCCCAGGTCCATGGCGCGGGGCGGCTCGGAATCCTGGCGGCCCAGGGTCATGAGTCGACTGCTGAGGGCGCCGGCGCGCTGCGTGGCCTCCTGGACGCGCAGGATGTCCGCCCGGTTGGGCACCTTGCCTTCGTCCAGATCCATGATCACGAGCTCGGCGCGGTTCTGGATCGCGCCCAGCAGGTTGTTCATGTCGTGGGCGAGGCCAGCTCCCAGGGTGGCCATCGAGTTCATGCGCTCGATCCGCAGCAGGATGCTCTGGGCGTCTTCGAGGGCCTGGGTGCGCTCCGCCACCCGGGATTCGAGCTGCTGGGAGAGCACGGAAAAATCGCGGAGCGCGAGGTACTGCCGGATCAGCAGCAGGACGACGAGGCCGAGGGCCAGCCAGACGAGGATGATGCGGTGGCCGGTGCCGGGATCCGTCGCCAGCAGCCAGACGCCCAGCCCCGTGGCGCCCAGGACGGGAACGTAGGGCAGCAGGTGGAGGGCGCGCGTCGGTTCATCGGGAAGGGCCGTGGGCCCGACGGGACGCCGGGACAGGGCCGCTCCCAGGTAGGCCAGCGGAATGGCGTAGACCAGGGGCCCGGCGGGGAAGTGGAAGACCGGGTTGCCGGAAAGCACGTCCAGCAGCCATTTGAAATTGTGCAGGCCCGCCAGCAGGAAAGCCGCCGCCAGCCAGCCCAGGGGTCCCCGCAGGCGGATGGTCCTGGTGACGCCGAAGAAGACCGTCAATCCCAGTAGGAGGTCATAGACCAGGAAGGTGGCCAGCCAGATGAGGCGTTCGAGGAGGGGGAAGTGCGGGTTGAGGAAGAACGGCCCCAGCACGAGGCCCCAGAGGATGAAGAAGGTGGCGAGGGCGAAGAGGAGTCCGTCCAGTCCGTGGCGGATGCGGTCGGAGCCCGTGGCCGGTGCCAGGCGCCAGCTGAGCAGCGGCCCGGCGAGAAGCAGCGAGCCGAGCACCTGCAGGACGATGGAGCCGTTCAGGAGGATATTCGACAGCGAATGTCCAAGAAATACGGGAATCCGCGCCGCCTGGATCAGGATGTTGATGAACAGCGACAGCGAGAGGATCCTCCACCCCAGGGTCTCGGATCCACCGCGCCTGGCGCGCCGGAGGGAAGCCGCCATCGCCAGGCAGGAGAGCGTCAGGAGACCCACGAGGAGGACGAGGTTCCGGGTAGTCCCGGCAAGTCCGTACTGGGCGCCCAGGCCCATGGCGCACGCGAGGCCGACCGCGGCCGCCAGGGCCACGCGCGGATGTTCGAGGATGGAGCCTCTCGTCTGCCCTGGGTTCATGAGAGGTCTCGCATGGCCGTCACGGGGCTAATGGGAGGATGGGTTGGAAGCCAGGCCCCGGTGGATGCGGTCCACCAGGTTGGGGCCTTCGAAGATCAGGGCGCTGTAGATCTGGGCCAGGGCCGCGCCGTCCTCCAGCGCGCCTTGCACGTCCTGGGCGGAACCCAGCCCCCCGCAGGCGACCAGGGGCAGGCGGCCGCGAAGCGCGGTGAGGATGCGCTGGCGCACCTGGCGGGCCTTGGCCTTGAGCGGCGCGCCGCTGAGACCGCCCGCGCCCTTGGATTCGACCAGGGCGCGCAGGGGCTCGTCCACGACGCTGCGGTCGAGGGTGGTGTTGGTGGCGATGAGGCCGGAGATGCCCGCGGCCACGGCCACGTCCACGATGGCGTCGAGATCCTCCTCCGCCAGATCCGGCGCGAGCTTCAGCAGGAGAGGCTGGCGCTCCAGGCCCATCTCTTTTCGGAGCTCCAGCATGCCCGCCAGCAGGGGCTTCAGGGCCTCGGGAGCCTGGAGGTTGCGCAGTCCCGGCGTGTTGGGGCTGCTCACGTTCAGGGCGATGTAGTCCACCTCGGGTGCGATGAGGCGGTAGGCCGCGCGGTAGTCATCCAGGGCCTGGGCCTCGGGGGTCTCCTTGTTCTTGCCCAGGTTGCCGCCCACGACGAGGCCGGTGGGACGATGACGCAGTCGGGCCGCCACGACTTCGGCGCCTTCGCTGTTGAAGCCCATGCGGTTGAGGATCAGGCCCGCTTCGGGAAACCGGAAGAGGCGCGGTTTGGGATTGCCGGGTTGGGGCCGGGGCGTGACGGTGCCGATCTCCACGTGGCCGAAGCCCAGGTATTTCCACACCGGCAGCAGGGTGGCGCCCTTGTCCAGGCCCGCGGCGAGGCCCAGCGGGCTGGGGAAGTCCAGGCCCAACGCACTCCGGCGCAGCGCGGACGGATGCTCGGGCTCAGGCCACCTGGGCCAAGCGCAGGCGCGCGCACCCAGCCAGAAGGCCAGGTTGTGGGCGGTTTCGGGATCGAGGCGGAAGAGGAGCGGGCGAAGGGCGCCGTAGAGATCCATCACTTCACCACGACCGTGGCCAGGGCCGTGACCTCAGGGAAATCGTCGCGACGCACCTGCACGTGGTAGGTGCCGGGCGTATCAGGCGCCGTGTAGAGGCCCGCGGCGGTGATGGTGCCGCCTCCGGTTTCCATCACGCGCCAGGCCACGGGTTGCCGGAGGTAGCGCACGCCTTCCAGGTAGTTGATCTCGGCCTGGAAGGCCTGGGTGGCGCCCCTGCCCAGCTTGACGGCCACGGGGCGGAGGCTCAGGACGGGCACGAAGGGCTCGGGTTTGGCGGGGGCGGTGATCATATCCTTGCACCCCAGGATCAGAAGCAGAGAAGACGCGAACAGCAGGCGGATCGGCATCACGGTTTCAAAGCCCCGTCATCTCGATCACCCGGTCCATCACGAGAGGCGGCTCCGTCTTGGCCTGCACCTCCTCGCGGCTCACGCCCGGGGCCACTTCCACCAGGCGCAGGCCTTCGCGGCCCGGCACGACGTCGATCACGGCCAGATCCGTGATGATGCGGTGCACGCATCGTTGGCCCGTGAGAGGCAGGTCGCACTTGCGCAGGATCTTGAACTCGCCGTTCTTGTTGGTGTGCTCCATGACCACCACCACGCGCTTCGCGGCGGCGACGAGGTCCATGGCGCCGCCCATGCCCTTGACCATCTTGCCGGGGATCATCCAGTTCGCGAGGTTGCCCTCCATGTCCACCTGCATGGCGCCGAGGATGGAGAGATCGATCTTGCCGCCGCGGATCATGCCGAAGCTGTCGGCGCTGCTGAAGAAGCTGGCGCCGGGGGCGGTGGTGACGGTCTGCTTGCCGGCATTGATGAGGTCGGCGTCGACCTCCTCGGCCGTGGGGAAGGGGCCGATGCCCAGCAGGCCATTCTCGCTCTGCAGGATGACTTCCATCCCCGCGGGGATCTCGTTGGCGATGAGGGTCGGGATGCCGATACCCAGGTTCACGTAGTAGCCGTCGCGCAGTTCCTGCGCGGCACGGCGGACGAGTTGATCACGGGACAGCGCCATTCGGACCTCGTGTGGGGCCTTCAGGATAGCGCAGGCGGAGCCTTCGGTTCAGAACACCCGGAAAGCCTGGAACACGCCGAAGCTCCAGCCCCAGCGGGCGGGGGCCCCGGACGCGGAAGAAAGGGGAAACTCCTGGCGCAGGGAGGCGAGCGAGGCGCCGAATCGTCCCGTGGGGGTGCGCCACTGGGCCTCGGCCTGGAGGCACCAGAAGGCTGGGCCCAGAGGTGAATCCTGAGCGGCGGTGCCGCGCACGGCCTTGAATCGCCCGCGGCCCTCGAGGAAGAGGGGCAGCCCCAGCTCCACCGTGCGGGTGAGCACCTCGCGCCCGAAGGCCGGTCCAAGGGCGTCGCCGCGGCTCGAGAAGCCCGCGAGGCAGGCGGGCTGGAGGAAGGTCTTGGGCCCCGTTTGAGCCGCGCCGCCCGCGTATTCCAATCCGAGGTCCCAGCCCTCCCAGACCAGATGCAAGCCACCCAGGTCGCGGGCAGGGGCCAGGGTGATGGAGCGGTCCTCCGGCGCAGCGCTTCGGCTGATGTACACGGAGGCTCCGCGGGCCTGCAGCCATCGCGCCAGCGGGGGAATGCGCACCCGCAGTTCGGCCAGGGATTCCGTGCGCGCATTGGTCTCGGGAGCCGCGTGGCCCAGGGCGTCCTGGCCTCCGCGCATCGACACCACGCCGACGTTGGCCTGCACCAGGGCCCCAAACGCTGCACGCAGGAGGCCGCCCCACAGGACGGGGTGCTGGAGACCGAGCCCCTGGGACTCGGCCTCCAGCCTCGAGGGTCGATCGGAGATCCATTCGGGGATCGGCGGGTTGCGCTCCAGCCGGCCCGCGAAGGCTACGGCCTGCCAGCGTCCCAGAGGAAGCTCGGCTTCCGGGGTCGAGAGAGAGATCCGAGGGAAGGCTCGTGCCGAGTCCCCCATCAGGTCCCCGCCGTTGAGGCCCGCGCCCCAGGCGAAGGGCGCCTGCTCCAGGGCCGCGCGCCAGCCCGATTCGGTCTGGTAGGCGAGGGCGGCCCGCTGCAGGATCCCCGTGGTCCGCCCCTGATCGCGCAGGGCCAGGAAGGTCGTGGAGAAGGACCAGCCCTCGCGGACATAGCGGCCCTGTAGGCCCAGGCCCCAACCCCGCGTGCCATGGCCCAGCCCCTCGGCGTTCATCAACGGCGCGTAGGGGCCCTCGGCACCGGCGCCGCCCCATCCAACTTCGAAGGAAGGCATGGAGGAGGGGCCGAGTGGCGTCTGCCCCAGTGTCCAATCAAGGCGGGCCTGGCGCAGGGTCGTGGCCCCGTCCTGCAGCATGGGCGCCTGGGCAAAGGCCGAAGCGCCCAGCAGGAAGAAAAGTAATGGAAACCGCGAAAGGCGCGAATGAGCGCGAAACAAGACTGGTCTCGATCCGGCTGCGATCGAGGTCTCTCGTCTCTCCTTCATTTCGCGCGCCCGAAGGGCGTTTCGCGTCTTTCGCGGTTCCATCACGGTTCGATGACCTGGATCGACTGGATCCTGGCGCCGAGTTCGATCTCATCGAGGACCCTGAGAGCTTGGTCGGGGTTCTCCACCTCGCCCATGCGCGTGTACTTGCCCGTGAGGTGGGGCGAGGCGTTGGTGAGGATGAAGAACTGAGAACCGCCCGTATCCTTGCCGGCCAGGGCCATGCCCACGCTGCCGGGCCCGTACCAGGTCAGCGAATTCTCGCAGCGCACGGTGTAGCCGGGTCCGCCATCCATGGTGTCGCAGGGCGATCCCATCTGCACCGTGAAGTCCGGCACCACGCGGGGCACCAGGCGCCCGTTGAAGTAGCCCTTGCGCGCCAGCAGCACCAGGTTGGCCACGTTCATGGGGGCCACGGTGGGATCGAGGCGTAGCGTCACGGCGCGCGCACCGCTGAAGGTGATGCGAAGGCGGATGGGACGGCCGCGCTCGGCGAGACGGGTGGCTTCCTTCAGGATGGCCCGATCGATGGCCGTGGGTTTCGGCGCGCCGGGCCAGGGTGTCGCGGGGTCCAGCTTCTGCAGGGCCAGGTAGGCCTCGTAGCGGCAGGTCCAATCCGGGTGCTGGAGCCAGGGACGCAGCTGGGCCTTTTGTTCGTCGGGCGTCATCTTCCAACGTGCGTAGCTCTGGATGAGGGTCTGCTGGGATTCGAACTGGGTGTCCTTCCAGGTGCGTTGCGTGAGCGCGTCGAGATCCGTTGGCGGGGCGGGCAGATCCTCGATGGCCGCGGCGCGGGCAAGGGCATCGGAACCGGAAAGCAGGCGTGACCTCAGCTCGTCCGCCTGTTTGGGAGCCTGCTGCCGCAGCGCGGGAAGCAGGTTGCCAAGCATCATGGGGCTCGTGGCGCCGAAGAACGGTTGCTGCTGAAGCGCGGCCTGGAGGGCGGGCAGCGGCGCCTGGAATTTCGCCAGGGCCTGGAATCCGTACCACTGGGCGAGGGGCTGAGAAGCGCTGGACCAGGGATCACTGCCGATCTGAAAGGCTTCCGCAGGCGCCGAGGTGGGCACGCCTTCCGCCAGCCGGGACAGGACGCCCGCGCGGGCCTGATCGAGGGTGGCTGAGGTGGGCGGGCGGAGGCCCAGGCGGGGCCAGGCTTCCGAGTCCGGCGAGAGTGTGCGGAAGGCTCCGAGGGCCAGGTCCCGCCGTTGGGCCCAGGGGCTCCGGTTCCAGGCGTCCATCATGGCCAGCAGGCTTCCGGGCGTCGCTTCCACCGGCGACAGCAGCTCTTTCTCCTTCCCCGCCATCACGAGGCGCAGCCGCGCGGCCTGGGCACGGACGGGATCGACTTTGCCGGCCTTCTGTCGCGCCTCGAGAAAGGCTTGCAGGGCAGGGGAGATCTCGCCGCCATTCAAGCGCGCGGTGGCGAGGGCGGCTTCGAGGTGCAGATGTCTGGGCCAGGTGGCCGCATCCTCTGGCCTAAGCCCATCGAGCGCCATGAGGGCCTTGGGGCTTTTCATGCGATTCAGGAAGAACAGCGCCGTGAAGCGTTCCTGGGGCGTACGGGCTTCCTTGGCCTTGGCCTCCCAGATCTCCGCCGTCGGCTTCTCCAGCTCCGCGGGCAGCAGGACCGGTGCGCCCGGCGCGCCGATGCGCCGGAGGGTCAGGTCCAGACGGGCCCGGTCGCGCTCGGAGAGGGCCTGTTTTTGGGCTTCGGTGAAGGTCGGCGGCTGCCGCGACCATTCGGCCTGGATGGCTTCGCGGACCGTGAAATGAACCGCCTGGGCGGACAGGGGCAGGGTCAGAAGGCAGAGCAGGCGGCGCATGGAACCTCCGGAAGGTCCATGCTAGCGGCTCGTGTCCGTGTTGAAACGGCGCTTCGGGCACAATGACCTTTGGAGGTGGTGGAGTGAGTGAGGTCAAGCCGAGGTGCGCCCCGTGATGATTCCTGAAGGTGCACTTTGGATCCGCATGCCTCGCTTCATCGGGGATGGCCTCATGATCCATCAAGCGGTGGCGCCCCTTCTGGAGAAGGGGAAGCCCCTGGTGGCCTGGGGCCCGCCCCAGTTGATGGATCTGTTCGAGGGCAGCAACGCCGTGACGGCCACGGTACCGGACGGTGCCAAGCCCGGGGCTTTTGAGATGGCGGGCTTGCTTCGAAGGCATCGGGCCGGGGGGCTCATCAATCTGCCTCGCAGCACGCGGGGGCTGCTGGCGGGTGCCCTGGCGCGCACGCCCATCCGGGTGGGGTGGAGCGAGAGCGGGGGGCGTTTTCTGGCGACGCATTCGGTCCCTTTCAAGGGGCGGGAGGATCACCAGATCGAGCGATACAAGGATGCGGTCGGCCTCGCCTTCCCCAACCTCGACTACGGGAACGCCAGGCCCTTCGTACCGCGGGAAGAGGCCATGGCTGAGGCTTTCCGGCTGCGTCAGGGCCTCGGATTGGAGGGAGCCTACGTCGGCATTGGTCTGAGCTCCGCCGCGGCCGTGAAGCGCCTGGGGACCCATATCTGGTTGGAGGTCATGGCCTGGCTGAGGGCCGAGGGGATTCCGCACGTGCTGCTGGGAGGGAACGCCGCCGAGGATATGGCGCAGGCCGAAGCGATCCGCGCCGTTTTCCCCGACACCCCTGACCTCTGCGGGAAGACGAGTCTGGCCGTGTCCTCGGCCCTCGTCTCCCAGGCGGCTGTGCTGGTGGGCAACGATTCAGGCCTGTCCCACCTCGCCGCGGCGAGCCACACCTCGTTGATCGTCGTGTTCGGCCCCACGCGCCCCAGCCTCACGGCGCCCAGGGGTCCCCGGGTCCAGATCCTTCAACACGAGCCTCTGGATTGCCTGGGCTGCCTTCGCCTGGGATGCCCGGTTCCCGGGCATCCGTGCATGGAGTCCATCGACCCCGCGCTGCTCATCAAGGCCCTGGAGGCCTTTCTGCCCAAGGCGGCGAACACCTAGGGTGCACTCAACTACTGGTTGAGCGCGCCGCGCATCCAGGTCACGGTTTGCGCGAGCCCTTCCCGGAGGGACAGACGGGCCTCCCAGCCGAACCGATCCTTGGCCCTGGAGGTGTCCAGCTGACGCCGGGGCTGTCCATCGGGATAGGCGGGATTGAACCGCAGCTCGCCCGTGTATCCGACCAGATCCTGGATCAATGTTGCCAGATCCCGGATCGTGATCTCTTCGCCGGTGCCGAGGTTGACCGGGTCCACGCCTTCGTATTTCTCCATGCCGTCGCAGATGCCGCGGGCCGCGTCTTCGACGTGGAGGAATTCCCGACTGGGGCTGCCCGTGCCCCAGAGTTCGACGGAGGGCAGGCTCTGGGCCTTGGCTTCGAGGAATTTCCGGATAAGCGCCGGGATCACGTGGTTGGTCTCAAGGTCCAGGTGATCGCCCGGGCCGTAGAGGTTCACGGGGATGAGGAAGATGCCCCGAGTGCCGTATTCCTGTTTGTAGGCCTGCATCTGGACGAGCAGGGCCTTCTTCGCCACCCCGTAGGGCGCGTTGGTCTCTTCGGGGTAGCCGTTCCAGAGGTCGTCCTCGTGGAAGGGAACGGGGCAGAACTTGGGATAGGCGCAGACCGTTCCCAGGACGGCGAGTTTTTCGATCTGCTCCAGCCGGCAAGCCTCGATGAGGTGGATGCCCATGACGGCGTTGGCGAAAAAGAAGGAGCCCGGATGGGCGCGATTGGCGCCGATGCCGCCCACCCGCGCGGCGAGGTGGATCACCCCGTTGGGTCGCTGCTCCCGGATGAATCGTTGCGCGGCGCTCGGATCCATCAGGTCCACCTCGGAGCTGCGGGTCGCGAGCACGTGCGCCCCGCGGCGCTCGAGTTCGGTCACGACCTGCCTGCCCAGGAACCCGTGTCCGCCGGTGACCCAGATGCGCTTGTCCGCGAGAGAAAAGGAGATGGGATGCATGGTGTTCATGTCCGTTCAAAAATGGCGTACCCGTGGCGAATGCCCCAGTCTTCTTCCACGAGCCTATAGCTCGGGTCCCCGCTCAGTCGGCGGTGGTTCATGAAATTCTTGTGGGCATTGACATCGTCGAGAAGAATCCAGCGGGCCCCGTAGACAAGGTCCAGTTCCGGTTCCCCCGTGAATTCGGAGCCGTCGATCAGCACGACATCAAAATGATCCACCCCTGTTTCCGCCAGGATGTGCCGGATGCCGTCCGGAAGGGGCGAGGCGCCCATGTACGTCCGATCAGCCTCCAGCCAGGAGAGCACCTGCTCGAGGGGGTACTCGTTCAATTTCGTCGGGTGGGTTCGGTAGAAGTCGGACACCTGTTCGGCCGTCGGCAGTTCAGAGGCGGGCACGGAGGAGGCGTTGTAGACGAAGACCTGGGGATTGCCGGCGTAGTGCGCCTTCAAGGCCGCGAAGCGCGTCTTGGAGATCTCCATGCAATGCAGGTGCGGTCGACTCGGATTGCGCGCGATGCCCAGGGCGAAAGCCTCCGTGCTGCCGCGTCCCGAAGACGATCCGATTTCCAGGATGTGTCGGGCTTCGACCTTGGAAGCGAGATCGAGGATGGCCGTGTAGAAGGCATCGTCCTTGATTTCGGGCGGGATGATGGCCTCGATGGAGGACGAACCCTTGGTCTTGGAAGACCAGCGCCGGAATAGCTTTCTGAGCATAGGCGTGTCCTCAGCGGTAGCCGCCCCGGGGTGCATCCTCATGGCCGGCGTGTTTGAGCACCAGCTCCTTTTCCGCCAGGCGCAGGTCGGAATCCACCATCATCTTGGCCAGCTCGGTGATGGAGGTTTTCGGCTGCCAGCCCATGAGGCGCGAGGCTTTGCTCGGGTCGCCCTCGAGATGATCCACCTCGGCGGGGCGGAAGTAGCGGGGATCGATCTCCACGTGCTTCTCCCAGTCCAGGTCCAGTTGCTCGAACACCAGCTTGAGAAAGTCGCGGATGGAGATGCTCGTGCCCGTGGCGATGACGTAGTCATCCGGCTGGTCCTGCTGGAGCATCAGCCACATGGCTT
Organism: Geothrix limicola; assembly: GCF_030268085.1. Classification (GTDB taxonomy): domain Bacteria; phylum Acidobacteriota; class Holophagae; order Holophagales; family Holophagaceae; genus Geothrix; species Geothrix limicola. The sequence continues at coordinate 1,181,793 of NZ_BSDE01000001.1, read as the reverse complement.
CGACGTAGTCCCCGGCAAAGCCCCAATCCCGCTTGGCATCCAGGTTTCCGAGGTAGACCTTGTCCTGCAGCCCCATCTTGATGCGGGTGGCGGCGCGGGTGATCTTGCGCGTCACGAAGGTCTCGCCCCGGCGGGGACTCTCATGATTGAAGAGGATGCCATTGGTGGCAAAGAGCCCGTAGCTTTCGCGGTGGTTCACGACCTGATAGTGGGCGTAGGCCTTGGCGCAGGCATAGGGGCTGCGGGGCTCGAAGCGGGTCAGCTCATGTTGGCGCGGCTTGGCCGAGCCGAACATTTCGGAACTGCCGGCCTGGTAGAGCCTGATCTGGCGGTCGTTGTGCTTCTGGTGGCCCCGCACGGCCTCAAGCAGCCGGATGACGCCCATGCCCACGACATCCACCGTGTACTCGGGCTGATCGAAGCTCACGCGGACATGGCTCTGGGCGCCGAGGTTGTAGATCTCCGTCGGGCGGACTTCCTCAAGCATGTTTCTGAGGGCACCGGAGTCGGTCAGGTCGCCGTAATGAAGGTGGAGGCAGCCCTTCTGATGGGGGTCGACATAGATGTGATCGATGCGTTCTGTGTTGAAATTGGAGGCACGGCGAACCACTCCGTGCACGTCGTAGCCTTTGCTGAGCAGGAATTCTGCCAGATAGCTACCGTCCTGGCCCGTGATGCCAGTGATCAGTGCGACCTGCTGTGACAAGAAGCCTCCTCGGGGATTCCTGTCAGGATATCATCAATTAAGAACCTTCCTGTTGCCTGGTACGGGTGGCTTGTTGCGGGCCGGGATGCTCCTTCTCTGCGACAACCCTCTCCTGAATTCACGGGATGCCTCCGTGCCACGTGGGGACCATGCCTAGACTGAAACGCCTGATTTTCAACTTCATTTCCATGGACCCGGCACGAGTCGGGGGCGCGGCCCGTCTGGCTCAGTGTTTGGCCGAGCATGTGCCGGAAGGCGCCGATCCTTCACTTCGCACGCTGGTGGCCACCGCCCATGACACCTGGGAACAGCACTTCCCTTTGAAAGGCGATTTCGAAACCTTGGACGCCTCCGGTTGCAGCAAGTGGGGCGCCGGGTGGGCCATCGAACAGGCCTTTGAGGTGCCGAGTGCCCGGCGAACATTCCTGGTACAGGCCGCTCGCCCCTTTCAGAAAGCCTTCAGGTTTCCGGCCTCGTGGCGTGAAGGCACCATCGTTCACGTGCCCACCCAGGTGATCCATCCGCGGCCGCCGAAACACTGGAACTTGCCCTACGTGATGAATCTGGCTGATATCCAGCACGAGCACTTTCCGGAATTTTTCTCGCCGCAGGAACTGGCCAAACGACGCCGCCGGTTTCTCGAATCCGCTCATGCCGCCGCGGCCGTTTGCGTGGCCGACGAGTGGACTCGGCGGGATATTTTGGCGCACCTTCCGATCTCTCCCGACAAGGTGCACGCCATCCCGCTGGCGCCCACCTGGGACCTTGGCCAGGCCCCCAGCCCCGTGATGGCATCCGAGTGCGCCAGAGGTCTTGGCCTGCCGGAACGGTTCGCCTTCTATCCCGCCCAAACCTGGGCGCACAAGAACCATGCGCGGCTCTTCGAGGCGCTCGCTCACCTGAAATCGAAGGGCGTGATCCTTCCCCTGGCGTGCTGTGGCCATCAGAACGAACACCACGCGGAGCTCTTGAAGCGGGCGGCTGAGCTGGGCCTGGGGGATCAGATCCATTGGCTTGGGCTTCGCACGGAAGCCGAAGTGCGCGCGCTCTACGTGGCCTCCACGCTGGTGGTGGTGCCGACCTTGTTCGAGGGGGGTCCCGGCATCCCCGTGCTGGAGGCCATGGCCTTCCAGAAACCCCTGGCTGCGGCCAGCATCTGCGGCATTCCGGAAGCGGTGGGGGACACCGGGCTCCTGTTCGATCCTTTGGATCCGGCCGATATGGCGACGGCACTCCAGAAGCTCTGGCAGGATGGGGCTTTCGCCGCGGAACTGGCCGCCCGAGCCTACCTGAGAATCTCGCAACGCACCTGGGCGAAAACATCTGAGGCCTATCGCGCACTTTATGAAGACGTGCTCGACCGGGTTTCCGGACATCGATAGGAATGATGATGCCCTTTCTTCTGCTTATGCCCTCCTACAACCAGGCGCATTTCATCAAGGAGGCGGTGGACTCGGTCCTGGCCCAGGATGATCCCGACTGGGAACTGTGGATCCTCGACAACAGTTCCGATACCACACCGCAAGTCATGGCGGAGTACACGGATCCACGCATTCACTTCATTCATGAACCCAAGCGGATGGATCCGGGAACCTGTCTGAACGAGATGCTTCGGATGGCCGTGGGGGAACACTTCAGCTACATCCATACGGACAACCGGTTGCTGCCCAACTATGTTTCGGCTTTCCGGGAGGCCCTCAACCGGCACCCAATGGCCCTGGCCTACTGCGATCAGTTCGGCATCGACGATCAGGGCGGGGGCCGCAAGTACCGCAAGCGTCCACCGGTCTTTTCCCTGCCCCGGCTTTTTTCGTGGGATTCCCTCGGTGCGCCCTTCGCCGCCACGACCAAACTGGCCGGAGCGGTGGGAGGGTTCAGCGCGGATGACCTGGCCGACGACGTCTACTTCGCCCTGAAGGCTGACGGTCTGGGCCCCCGCATTCACGTGGCCAAGGCCCTGGTGGAGTACCGATGCCACGGCGGTTCCCGGGCGGAATCCCTGGGGATGCAGGCCGTCGCCCAGGCCATTTACAGCAGTGTGGTCAAGGTCTACCGGGCCAGGAACCCCCAGCTGCCGGATCCTTTCGAAGGCACGCTTCCGGGTATTCATCGGCATGTGAAACGCGCCTTTGCCCAGGCTCGCATGCTCGCCTCGACCCTCTTGGCATCCACCGCCGCAGATGCGCCCATCTGGATCGATGGCACCGGCCCCGCATCGTTCTGGCTGGCGCTCGCCTGCGAGTCCCTCGGGCGCCGTCCGCGGGGATTCCGGGCCAAGCGGCCGGGCATGCTCCTGGGTCTCCCGGTTCGAGAGCTTTCGGAACCCCTTGAATCCCACGAAAGATCCCTTCGACCCCGTTCCGAAGCCGGGGACGCGTCCAGTCTCAGCCAGGATTGGACACAGTCCCTGCGCTGGGTCCTGCGCGGGCTCCCGCCGACGGACCAGGCCCTCAAGCGCTACCCGGCCACGATCATGTGCAGCCTGTTGGCCCCCTTCCACCGGCAGCATCCCGGCGGCCCGGTCGCCGTCGTAGGGCAGGGGCCGCTGGCGGCCTACCTGGCCTACGGCATCGAAACCATCGCGACCTTGCCGGTCGCGGGCCTTCTGAATGGCCCTGGGATTCTGGGCCTTCCGGGGCTGGCTGAGGCTGATGCGACGTCCTGGGTTGTTCCGGGAAACGAATCCGCAGCCAGTGGTATCACCTGGCGGACAAAAAACCCTCTTTAGAATGGGCCGTCCCACACGCTTGGAGCAGGCATGTCAAAACGCATTTTGGTCACCGGCGGCGCAGGTTTCCTGGGCTCACATCTCTGTGAGCGACTGTTGTCCAAGGGGCACGAAGTCATGTGCCTGGATAACTTCTTCACCGGGTCGAAGGAAAATGTCCTGCCTCTGATGAAGAGCCCCTACTTCGAGGTCATCCGTCACGACGTCATGGTGCCGATCCACCTGGAGGCTGACGAGGTCTACAACCTGGCCTGCCCCGCCTCGCCGGTGCACTATCAGAAGGATCCGGTCGAGACCATCAAGACCTGCGTGCATGGCTCCATCAACATGCTCGGATTGGCCAGGCGCACGGGCGCCCGGATCCTGCAGACGTCCACCTCGGAGGTCTACGGGGATCCCAAAATCCAGCCCCAGACCGAAGACTACTGGGGCAATGTGAATCCCCTGGGCATCCGCAGCTGCTACGACGAAGGCAAGCGCTGCGCGGAGAGTCTGTTCTTCAGCTACCACCGCCAGTACGCCACGGACATCCGGGTCATCCGGATCTTCAACACCTACGGCCCGCGCATGCATCCCAACGATGGCCGGGTGGTGAGCAATTTCATCGTCCAGGCGCTCCGGGGCGAGGACGTCACCATCTACGGCGAGGGGCAGCAGACCCGTTCCTTCTGCTACGTCGATGACCTCATCACCGGCATGATCGCCTTCATGGAGCAGAACGTGACGACGGGTCCCGTGAACATCGGCAACCCGGGCGAATTCACCATGCTCGAACTGGCGGAGGCCGTGATCCGCCTTTCGGGAAGCAAGTCGAAGCTGATCTTCCAGCCCCTTCCTCCGGATGATCCCAAGCAGCGCTGCCCCGACATCTCCAAGGCCAAGGCCCTGCTGGGATGGGAACCCAAGGTCAGCCTCGAAGACGGCCTGAAGGAGACCATCGCCTACTTCCGGAAGCGCCTCGCATGAGTGGCCTGCCCATCCACTTCTTCACCATCGTGCTCAACGGCGAGCCCTTCATCCGCTACCACCTCGACCTGTTCAAGAGTCTTCCCTTTGCCTGGCACTGGCATGTGGTGGAAGGGGTGGCGGAACTCAAGCACGACACGGCCTGGAGTGTGGCCGCCGGGGGCCGCATCGAAGCGTCCTTCCATGACCAGGGACGCAGCAACGACGGCACCAGCGCTTACCTGGATGAGATTGCCGCGGCCTATCCTGACCGTGTGACGGTCTACCGCCGGCCATTGGGAACCTTCTGGGACGGCAAGCTGGCCATGGTCCGGGCGCCCCTCGCGAACATCCGAGAAGAATGCCTCCTCTGGCAGGTGGACGCCGATGAACTCTGGACCGCCGAGCAGGTCGTCCGGTGCCGGGAGCTTTTCCAGGCACATCCTGAAAAACGGGCCGCCTACTACTGGTGCCATTTTTTCGTGGGGCCTGATCACGTGCTGACCACCCGGGACGCCTACGGGAACAACAGCTCCTTCGAGTGGCTCCGCACCTGGCGGTTCAAGCCGGGGGACCGCTGGGAATCCCACGAACCCCCCGGGCTGTTCCACCGCTTCGAAAGGTGGCGCCAGTGGCCGCGCATCCTTCAGGGAAAGCGGTTGCGACCTCCGTTCAGCGCGAGCGATGCGACGGTCTTCTCCCACCGGGAAACGGAAGCAGCCGGCCTCGTCTTCCAGCATCTGGCCTACGTCATCGAAGCCCAGTTGAGGTTCAAGGAGATCTACTACGGGTACCAGGGCGCTCCGGAACGGTGGCGGACCATGCTGGCCCAGGACCAGTTCCCCATCGCCCTCAAAGACTATTTCCCCTGGGTGAAGGACGGCGCTCAGGTGGGCCTTGCCTCCACACGGGGGCTCTACCCGATCCTCAAAACCGGCGACTGATCGCCAACACGGCATTGGTTCCGTGGAGGGTCGACCCCGGTTCGAAATGATGGTTGCGTTCCCGCTGGACGGCGAAGCTCCCGCCAACCCTCCAGCCCTGGCCAAAGCCGCAGGTTCCTTGAAGCTCGAGGTGCTGGAAGCGCCCATCCGCGGGTTCTTCACCGGGGTGGGCCAGACGCCAGGCGGCGATGTCGTCCTTGAAGGCGCGGAGGCCGTCCGTGAAGATGAGCCGTCCGGACCATTGGTCCTGATGCCATCCGTAGGAGAGCGTCTGGCTGATGATGTTCCCTCCAAACGCATCGCCCATGGGGTCTCCGCCATTGGAGTGCCCCGCGAGGAAGAACCAGTGCGAATAGGTCTGGTAACCCGTGCCGGGCCGCTCTCCCGTCCGGTTATCGAGATACTCGAGCCCAAGGTCGGCGTGCTCCCAGGTGAACTGCAGGCCCACCGCTTCATTCGGCCACTGCAGGTTGGGTGAGGCTTCCCGCCGGTCGCGGGCCCAGACCGTGCGGGGTGAGGTGGTCGCGTCTGTCTTCACGTCGCGCCAGATCGCCTCGAGGGGATGATGGATGAAATCCCGCCACTGCCAGTCCACGTTTTCGGCCCCGCGGCTGATGTAGGCGAAGGCGCCCTTCGCGTGGGTCCATTCCGCCAACCAGGTGGGGCGAAACCGGATCTCGACGTTGGCGATGCCATTGCTCTGACCGGTGGTGGCGCGGCCACTGGGATGGGCCGGGTCGCCCGCGGCCTCGGTGATGGCAATGTTTTGAGCCCCCAGGAAGGCGCCCAGGTAGGTTCGGAACCGGTACCCCCTGGTGAGGTCATGGCCATCGGCGGCGATGCCACCCCATTGGGAGGAGATCGCGAAATTCATGTCCACGCTGGAACCGAACTGGGCCTTGAGGCGATAGCCCCCCTGGAAGGCCTGCTGGACAATGCCCCCCTGAGCTCGGGCTGAGGCCAGGAGTTGCTCACGGTCCGCGGCCCAATCCGGCACACGCTGATCGGCGCCCAGCTTGCCAAGGAAAGCCTCGAAGCCCCAGCGGCCCAAGGGCACGCTGAACAAGGACAGGTCCGCCATGGGCGTTTCAAGCACGGCCCTCGGGAAGGGTTGGGCCGACGTGCCATAGAGGTAACCCCCCGTGATGCCATAGCCCCATTGGAACGGCATGCGTTCGAAGGAGACCTTCCATCCGCCTTCGGTGCGATAGGCCAGCCGACCCGTGTGCAGGCGAAGGCGATCCACCTGGTCTCCGCCTCCGTGGATGGCCAGGAAGGTTCCCTCCACCGTCCACCGTTCGTTGGACCAGCCGAGGCGCCACGCGAGCCCCGTGCCTCGCAGCGCGGTGCCGAGCCCACTGCCATCGAGCAGGGGGGTGCGGGCGGCGCCGCCCGGCGTGATGCTGACGGCGGCCGCCTCGAAGATGCCTTGAGCCGGGCTTGGTGCAGGCGTGTCGATCCCGCCTTCGCCCCAGTGGTTGAAGGTCTGGCGCAGCCGGTTTGCTTCGTCCTGAAGCAGGGGGGCCTGCGCCGCGAGGGGGCCGCCGAGGAGCGCGCAGCAGAGCAGGCGGCCCGGAATACCGCGTCGAATCATCTGAGGCATCGAAATCATCCAAAACCCTAAGCCTAACAGCGGGACGGAGCGGGCGATGCCTCTCAGCCCGGGGCGGACACCTCCCCGTGACGAAGCCGCCCGTCAACGGCACAATGGGGGGATGCTCTTCGATTCCCCCTCCACCTTTGGCCGAGCTTTCCGCATCGTCACCTTCGGCGAAAGCCATGGGGCGGCTGTGGGTGTGGTGATGGATGGGGTGAAACCCGGGCTGCCCTTCGATCTGGAGGCGATCCAGCGTGAGATGGATCGCCGCCGGCCGGGCCAGTCGAACCTGGTGACGCCGCGTAGCGAGGCGGACTCGGTGAAGGTGCTGAGCGGCGTCTTCGAGGGCAAGACGACGGGGCATCCCATCGCCATGGTGGTCTTCAACGAGAACCAGAAGAGCGGCGACTACAAGGCCATTTCCGAATTGTTCCGGCCCGGTCATGCGGATCTCACCTATGACCGCAAATACGGCATCCGCGATCCGCGTGGGGGCGGCCGCAGCAGTGGTCGCGAGACCCTGGCCCGAGTGGCCGCGGGCGCCTGGGCGAAGCAGCAGCTGGCGGCCCTGGGTGTATCGGTTCGCGGCTTCAACCGCGAGATCGCCGGGATTCCGGGCACGGCGGTGGATTGGGCCTTCGTGGAAAAGAACCCCCTTCGCGTGGCGGATCCTTCGACCTTCGAGAGCCAGAAGGCCGCGGTGGAAGCCGCGCGCGCCGAAGGCGACAGCGTGGGCGGCGTGTGCGAGGTGTGGATCGAGGGGCTGCCCATCGGCCTGGGCGATCCGGCCTTCGGCAAGCTGGACGGGCTGCTGGCCCTGGCCTGCATGTCCATCGGCGCCGTGAAGGGCGTGGAGCTGGGTTCGGGTTTCGAAAGCGCCCGCCGGCGCGGCAGCGAGAACAATGATCCCCTGGGTCCCGAGGGGCCCGAGAAGAACGACGCGGGCGGCACGCTCGGCGGCATCAGCACCGGCGCGCCCGTGGTGGTGCGGATGGCGGTGAAGCCCACCAGCTCCATCACCAAGACGCAGCGGACCATCGACCGGGCGGGTCAGGCGGCGGACATCGCCACGCACGGCCGCCACGATCCCTGCATCGCGCCGCGCATCGTGCCCGTGGCCGAGGCCATGTGTGCCCTCGTCGTCTACGATGCCTGGCTCACCCAACAGGAGCTTCGCGAAGGCGGTCTGCCGCGGCAGATCGAGTGGGATTGGGACGCCATCGAGGCCCTGATGCCGCACCCTGAGGGTCAGCAATTGTGATGGTGGCCACTTTCGTCATGGCATGACGAAGCGGTGACTGAGCTGAACAGCGATCTAAAGATCATTGGATCCGATATGGAACCTGTCCTCATCAGCTTTCACGCCCCCGTCCACGACCTGGACCTCGTGGCGCAGCACGTTGTCCGTGATGGGCTTCCGGCCCATCTGCGGGAATGGCAGCGTCAAGCGGGCGCCCGTGAACTGGTCTACCTCGCCACCTGCCAGCGCGTGCTGTGGATGGTCTGGGGGGGCGAAGCCGATGCCATCGATCCCGGACCGGGTGTCTGCCGCTACGAAGGCGAGGAAGCCTGGGCGCACCTGCTGGCGATGTCCGCGGGGCTGGAATCCGCCAACCTGGGCGACCGCGAAATTCCGGGCCAGCTGAAGGATGCCCTCGTGCAGGCCCGCCAGGTGGGCGTGGCTTCGGACGAGGCCCAGACGGCCATCGAGGATGTGATCCGCGAAGGCCAGCGGCTGCGGGCCCGGCTGGGGCTGGCGGACGGCAATGTCAGCGTCGCCACCGTGGCGCTCAAGCACCTGTCCGAGGGGTTGCCAAAGGGAGCTTCCGTGGCTCTCGTAGGCGTCGGTCCCATGACCCAGTACCTGGCAGAGCGCCTGCCCGAGCGGGGTTTCAAGGTCTCCATCGCGAATCGCACCCGTAGCAAGGCCCACGACCTGGCGGATCCCCTGGGGCTCACCATCGTCGACCTGGCCCAACTGCAGCACGATCCCGCGGGCTTCGACGCCATCGTCACCGCCACGGCCGCGCCCGAGCCGATCTTCACGCTGGATGCCTGGCAGTCGCTCAAGCGCCCCATCCTGCGCATCCTCGACCTGGCCCTGCCGCCGGATTCCGAACCAGGCCTGGAGCAGCTGCCCTGGGTGCACCGCATCGATCTGAACGCCTTCCTGGCCCAGACGACGACAGCGCGCGCCCAGCGGGCCGAGGCCGCTCTCAAGGCCGAACCTTTCCTCATCGGCGCCGCGGGCCGCCTACGGCACCGGGCCATGGCGCGGGCCCGCAAGCGGCACCTGGCCTCGGCTCAGGAGCGGTTGGATGCGGCCTGGGGCGCCTTGGAAGAAGAGGCCAAGACCTTGGAGGATTCCATGTCATGCCTGGACGACGCCCAGCGGGAAGCCCTCAAAGAGATCCTGTCCCGAGGCCGGACCCTGGCCTTCCGGGCCCTGATCCAGACCCAACCCAAGCCCAACGCAGACGGAGAGGCGGTCAACCCATGAGAACGGAGCAGGAGCGAAGTTCCACTTTGGCGAAGCCGAAGCCCGTAGGGTGCGGCACAGGAGGTGCCGCATGAGCAGGAAGCACGTCACGGTCGCGACCCGGGGATCCGCACTGGCCGTGGGCCAGGCCGAGCCCATGGTGAGGTTTCTCGAATCCAGGGGCTACGAGGTGTCCTGGCGCAAGTTCTCCACCTCGGGTGATCAGTGGCTGCAGGGCCCCCTCGACAAGCAGGTGGGCGGCGGCTTCTTCACGAAGGAGCTGGAGGACGCCATGGCCGCGGGCGCCGCGGACCTGCTCATCCACAGCCTCAAGGACGTGTCGCTGGAGCGCCCCGCGGGCATCGTGTCGGCATGCATCCCGCACCGCGAGGACCCCGCGGACTGGCTGGTGATGCGCGAAGACGCTCCCGAGGACCTGGTCATCGGCACCAGCGCCGTGCGGCGCGAGCGGGTGCTCAGCCAGCTCTTCCCCAAGGCGCGCTTCACCTGGATCCGCGGCAACGTGCAGACGCGCCTGCAGCGCGTGCGGGATGGGGTCCTGCGGGATGAGCCGATCCACGCCACCATGCTGGCCGCGGCGGGCCTGAAGCGGCTGGGCCTCGACCTCTCGGGGCTGAAGGTCCGGGCCCTCACGCCCGAGGAGCTGCCTTCGGCTCCGGGGCAGGGGGCGCTGCTGGCCGAGGCCCGGGCCGACCGCCCCGATCTCATCGACGTGCTCTCCGAGATCCACGATCCCATGACCGCCCGCTGCGTGCGGTTGGAGCGGCAGGTGCTGGCCGGCATCGGCGGAGGCTGCCAGCAGCCCCTGGGCGCCCTGGCGACGCCCCAGGCCGATGGCACTCTCCTGCTGCAGGCGGCCTATGCGCCCGATGGCGAGCTGCGCCGGGCCGAGGCCCGTGGCACCGACGACCAGGCTCTGCTGGCGGCCATCCTGAAGGGCATCGGCCTGTCATGACGCCCTCGGTCATCCATCCCCGCCTGGCCCTCGCCCGGCCCGCGCACCACCCGCTCGCGGACATCGTGCGCAAGGCGGGCTGGCGGCCCGTGCCCTATTCCTTCACCTCGCTGAAGGTGACGGGCGCCGCGCCACCCCTGCTGCTGCAGCGGGTGCAGGCCCTGCTCATCCTCAGCCCTTCGGGAGCCAAGGTGGCGGCTCCGGCGCTGCTGCCCGGGATGACGGTGCTCGTGCAGGGGGCGGGAACCGCCGACGCGTTGGGTCGCGAGGATCTGGACCTCCACCTGCCTTCCGAGGCCCGGGCCGAGGCCCTGTGGGATCTGCTTCAGGCGCGCTTTCCTGGCGGCGGGGACTTCGTGCTGGTGCGGGGCGAGCGCAGCCGCGAATTTCTGGAGGTCGCGGCCCGCGGTTCCTCCTGGCGCATCCACCCCTGGGTCACCCATCGCGAGGCGGCTCGGGATCCGTTCCCGCCCCTGCCCAAGGTGGAGGGTGTCCTGGCCCTGAGCCCCATGCAGGCCGAGATCCTCGCGCCGCTGACGGGCGGCCTGCTGCGCTTCGCCTGGGGCGAGGCCACCGCCGAAGCCTTCGCCCGGGCCGGCGCGCCCGCCGAGGCCCACTGCGAACCCAAACCCAGCCTGCTGTGGGCCATGCTCGCCCAGCACCTGGCATCCGAAGACCCGTCGAAGGAGGAGTCCCCATGCTGAACCGCTCCCGCCGCCTCCGCACCAGCGCCGCCATGCGCAACCTGGTGGCCGAGACCGACCTCAGGCCCCGGCACCTCATTCAGCCCCACTTCGTGATGCCCCAGGCGGGCAGCACCGAGATCTCCAGCATGCCGGGCATCGTGAACGCTGGCGTGGAAGAGACGCTGCGGCAGGTGGAGAAGGACCTGAAGAAGGGGCTTTCCAGCGTGCTGCTCTTCGGCGTGCCCGATGACGCATCCAAGACGCCGGATGCCCGCTACGCCTGCGATCACAACGGCGTGGTGCCCGTGGCGGTGAAGGCGCTGAAGAAGGCCTTCGGATCCGACCTGATCGTCATGACGGATGTGTGTCTATGCGGCTGCACGAGCCATGGCCACTGCGGGATCGTGGACGAGGAGGGCGTGGTTCGCAATGACGAGTCCGTTGCGATCCTGGCGGAAATGGCGCTGCGCCACGCCGAAGCTGGCGCCGATGTGGCCTCTCCCAGCGACATGATGGACGGCCGGGCGGGCGCCATCCGCGCCAAGCTCGACGAGCACGGCTTCACGCAGACGAGCATCCTCTGCTACGCCATCAAGCACTCCGGCGCCTACTACGGCCCCTTCCGCGAGGCCGCCCACAGCAGCCCCAAGTTCGGCGACCGCAAGACCTATCAGATGGATCCTCGCAACGCCCGGGAAGGATTGCGCGATGCCCTGCTCGACATCGAGGAGGGTGCCGACATGCTCATGGTCAAGCCGGCCCTGCCGAACCTCGACCTCATCTGGCGCCTGCGCGAACGCACCCTGGCGCCCATCTGTGCCTACCACGTGTCCAGCGAGTTCAGCAGCGTGAAGGCCGCCGACCGTCTGGGCTGGGTGAATGGCGACCAGCTGATGTACGAGCACCTCATCGCCATCCGCCGCGCCGGCGCCGACATGATCGTCACCTACGCCGGCCGCGAGGCCGTGGAAAAAGGGTGGATCTCCTAAGTCGAAGGATGACCGTCAACCGCAGAGGTTCTTCATTTAAGAGGCATTCATGAGCAACGACACCCTGTTCCAGGAAGCACTCACCCATTTCCCCGGTGGCGTCTCCAGCCCCGTGCGCGCGTTCCGCGCCGTGGGCGGCACGCCCAAGTTCTTCAAGAAGGCCAGCGGCGCCTGGTTTGAGGATGAGGACGGGCAGCGCTTCCTCGACCTCTGCATGTCCTGGGGCCCGCTGATCCTGGGCCACGCCCAGCCCGAGATCCTCGCCGCCGTGAACGAGGCCATGCACGAGGGGCTCACCTTCGGCGCGCCCAGCCGCCGCGAGCTCAGCCTCGCCCGCAAGATCAAGGAGATGGTGCCCTTCATCGAGAAGATGCGCTTCGTCTCTTCGGGCACGGAGGCCGTCATGTCGGCCCTGCGCGCGGCACGCGGCTTCACGGGCCGCGAGCGCATCCTGAAGTTCGAGGGCTGCTACCACGGCCACAGCGACGGCCTGCTGGTGAAGGCCGGATCGGGTCTCGCCACCTTCGGCGCCCCCACCAGCGCCGGCGTGCCCAAGGGCATCGCCGAGCTGACCTCCGTCGTCACGCTCGATGACATGGAGACCCTGGAGCGCACCTTCGCTGAAGTAGGCGGCGAGCTGGCCGCGGCCATCATCGAGCCCATCCCCGCCAACAACGGCCTGCTGCTTCAGCGTCCCGAGTTCCTCAAGCGGTTGCGGGAACTCTGCACGAAGCACGGCGTGGTCCTCATCTTCGACGAAGTCATCAGCGGCTTCCGCGTGGCCCCCGGCGGCGCGGCGGAGCGCCTCGGCATCACGCCGGACATGGGCACCTACGGCAAGATCATCGGAGGCGGCATGCCCGTGGGCCTCTACGGCGGCCGCAAGGACATCATGGGCGTCGTGGCGCCGGACGGCCCGGTCTACCAGGCTGGCACCCTGTCGGGCAATCCCGTGGCCATGGCCGCGGGCCTCGCCACCATGGAGAAGCTGACGCCCGCCTTCTACGCCGGCCTGGAAGCCAATGCGGCGAAGTGGGCCGAGGCCTTCGAGGCCATCCCCGGCCTCCACTGCCCGCGCTACGGTAGCCTGCTATGGCCCCTCTTCCAGGATGGCGTGCGCCGCAGCGACGCGGTGAAGGGCGAGGCCATCAGCGTCTTTAACCGCCTCCACAAGGCCCTGCTGGGCCAGGGCGTCTACCTGCCGCCCAGCGGCTACGAAGTGGCCTTCCTCAGCGCCGCCCACGGCGAGGCCGAGCTGGCCCACTTCAAGCAGGCCGTGGCCGCGGTGGCCAAGGATTTCGCCTGACTTTCCTGGACGGGAGCGCATGCTAGCTCCCGTCCACCATCGTTCTCTGTGATGACAAATTCCTGGTGATGTGATGACCCAGCCCCTCCTCCGCGTTCTCAACGGCGAAACCCTCGACAAGCCCCCGGTCTGGTTCATGCGCCAGGCGGGGCGCTTCCTGCCGGAATACCGCGAGGTGCGGGCCAAGGTCACCTTCGAGCAGTTGCTGAATGATTCGGATCTGGCGGCGGAAGTGACCCTGCAGCCCATCCGTCGCTTCTCGCAGATCGATGGCGCCATCATCTTCAGCGATATCCTCGTCATCCTCGACGCGCTGGGCTGCGAAGTCACCATCCCCGAAGGCGGGCCGCGCATCGGCAAGACGCTCGATCAGATCGACATCAACCGTCCGCTGGATGAGAAGGTCTTCGAGCCCGTCTGCAACGCCATCCGCAAGGTGAAGGCAGCCCTGCCGCCCAAGGTGACCATGCTGGGCTTCGCGGGCGCGCCCTGGACGCTGCTGGCCTACGGCATCGAAGGGAAGGGCAGCAAGAGCTGGGCGAAGGCCAAGGCCTTCATCCACCAGAACCCCGTGCTCGCCCAGAAGTGGATGGACAAGCTGGCGGATGCCGCCGCCCGCCTGCTGAACCTGCACATCGAGGCCGGCGCCCAGGGCGTGCAGCTCTTCGACACCTGGGCCGGCGAGCTGGATGCCGACGATTACGCGACCTTCGCGCTGCCCGCCGTCGAGCGCACCCTGTCCCAGGTGACCGCGGCCCCGAGCCTCTTCTTTGCCCGCACGGGCTACCTGCCGGATTCCCTGAACAACCTGCCCTGCAAGGGGCTGGCGGTGCCCTGGCAGGTGCCGATTTCCGAGGCCCGGCGGCGCTTCCCGAAGATGGTGCTGCAGGGCAACCTGGATCCCGTCGCGCTGCTGGCCGGCAAGGAAACCGCCACGCGGAAGGCCCGGGCCATCGTGGATGCCATGAAGGGCCACCCCCACATCTTCAACCTCGGCCACGGGCTCACCCCCGAGACCGATCCCGCCGTGGTTGGGGCCGTGCTTGACGAGGTGAAGGCATGAACCAGCTCGCCGATCTGATCCGCCGCTATGATCGCCCCGGCCCGCGCTACACGGGCTACCCCATGCCGCCGGCCTGGTCGGATGATTTCCCCGAGCCCGAAGTCCTCGCGGCCCTGGATCGCGCCAACGCCCGGCCTGACGAGGCGCTCTCGCTCTACCTGCACATCCCCTTCTGCCCGCGCCGTTGCGCCTACTGCGGCTGCAACGTGGTGGTGAGCCCCCAGTACGATCCCGTCGAAGCCTACCTGGCGGCGGTGACGAAGGAGCTCGACCTCGTCTGCTCCCATCTGAAGGATCGTCGCAAGGCCCTGCAGCTGCACTGGGGCGGCGGTACGCCCACCTACCTGAACGCGGCGGACCTCAAGCGCACCTTCCAGCTCTTCAAGGACCGCTTCGAATTCCTGCCGGGCGCCGAAATCGCCATCGAGGTGGATCCCACCTTCCTTGAGCCCGATCAGCTGCCCGCGCTGCGCGCCATGGGCTTCAACCGCGTATCGTTCGGCGTGCAGGATCTGGACGAGAACGTGCAGGCCCTCATCACCCGCGGCCAGACCTGGGACCACACCCTCACGGCCATGCGCCAGTGCCGGGACCTGGGCTTCGAAGGCGTGAACCTGGACCTGGTCTACGGCCTGCCGGGCCAGACCATGGACACCTTCAAGCGCACGCTGGAATCCACGCTGGAGCTGTCGCCGGACCGCATGGCCATCTACGGCTTCGCCTACCTGCCGAGCATCATGCCCTTCCAGCGCAGCATCCCGGCCGAAACGCTGCCCACGCCGGAACTGCGCCTGGATCTGCTGCTGATGGCCTCGGACATCCTGGAGAAGGCGGGCTACGTCGCCATCGGCATGGACCACTTCGCCCATCCCAACGATCCCATGGCCAAGGCCGTGCAGGAGGGCCGCCTCATCCGCAACTTCATGGGCTATGCCGTGTCGGCGGGTTCGGACCTGCTGGGCTTCGGCCCCAGCGCCATCTCCAACGTGGCGGGCGTCTATTCCCAGAACGAGAAGATCCTCGCCAAGTGGGAGCGCGACATCACGGACGGCCATCTGGCGGTCCACAAGGGCCATCGTCTGTCCGAAGACGACGAGCTGCGCCGCTGGGTGATCCACCACCTCATGGGGCATTTCGAGCTGCGCTGGGAGGATCTGAATTCCCGCTTCGGCGTGGACGGCCCCGTGCTCTTCGCCGACGCCGTGACCCAGCTGCAGGAGGAAGTTCCGCAGGGCACCGTCGACGTCCGTCCCGAGGGCATCTTCATCACCCAGCTGGGTCGGCGCTTCGTACGCAACCTCGTGCAGCCCTTTGACGCCTACCTCGCCAAGCTCAGCGCCAAGACGCCTTTCTCGCGCACAGTCTGAGCCCTGGCGCGGCCTCTGGAGCCGCTCCCACCTTTCATCCGGGCACGTTGCAGGGGAGCTTCCGCTTCGCTGCAACGTGCCTGAGTTCTATCTCTTATATTGCAAATGCCAATGAATCGATTTGTTGCATAGCTGACCTATCGACCTACATTGGGGATGTGGAGACCCGCCCGCTGGGGCTTGGCTACGTGGCCCCTTCCCGAAGCGCGTCACCCCTCCGGTGGTCTTCGCGAACCTGCCCGGCGCGCCGGGCCATGTCGCGGAGGGTTCCATGTCACGCGCCCTGTTTCTCCTTCTTCCAGCCCTGGTGATTCCAGCGCAGGCGGCCGTTCCAGGCGCTGTAGAGGTGCGCCCGGGGATCTTCGTCCTGCGCGGGGTTCCCACCGAAGAGACCTGCGTGGCCATCGGCCGCCAGCACATCACCCACGTGATCGATCTGCGTCGGGATGGCGAGCCGAATCTGGACAGCGAGTGGGAATCCCACCGCCTGCAGGAGCTGAAGGTCCAATATCTCCGCTACGCCATCGGAGTTCGGCCGCTGGCTTCGGACTTCGATTTCCTCCGGGGTTTCATCCGTGACCTGCCAACCGGATCCAAGGTCCTGCTCCATTGCGGCGATGGCAACCGCGCCTCTGCGGTGGCCTGCGTGTGGCTGGTGATGGACAAGGCCATGCCCATCGAAGAGGCCTTGCGGCTCACGAAGGATTCGGGCCTGCAGCTGTCTGAGACCGAGCAGGCCGTTCGCCGCTACGTGGCCAAGAAGACCTAGGCTCAGTCCTTGGTCTCGCTGTACATCGCCTCGATCTGAGCCGCGTACATCTGGTTCACGACCCGGCGCTTCACCTTGAGTGAGGGCGTCAGCTGGCCGCCCTCCAGGGTCATCTCCTGGTCCAGGAGCACCATCTTCTTGATGCGCTCGTAGTTCGACAGCTGCTCGTTGGCGCGCTCCACACGGCTGCCGACCTTGGCGTAGATCAGCGGGTTCTGGATGAGATCGGCGTGGTTGCGGAAGGTGATCTTCTTGTAGCCCGCCCAGCGCGCCAGGCTGTCGAAGTTGGGGACGATGAGGGCCGTGATGTAGTTGCGCTGATCGCCGATGAGCACGGCCTGGGAGATGTACTTGTCCTCCTTCAGCAGGTTCTCGATGGGCTGGGGGGCGATCTTCTTACCGCCGCTCGTGACGATGAGTTCCTTCTTCCGGTCCGTGATGTAGAGGCGGCCCTGGTCGTCCAGGTGGCCGATGTCGCCGGTGTGGAAGTAGCCGTCGGCGTCGATGGCCTCCTGGGTGGCCTGCTCGTTGTTCCAGTAGCCCACCATGATGTTCGGGCCCTGGCAGAGGATCTCGCCGTCCGGGGCAATCTTCACGAAGGGGCGGCCGTTCCACTCCTTGTAGAGAGGGCGTCCCACGCAGCCGGGCACCACCTCCCCGAAGCGGTTCACGGTGATGATCGGGCTGGTTTCCGTCAGGCCGTAACCTTCGAGGATGGGGATGCCGAGGATCCAGAAGAACTCCATGATCTTGCCGCTGAGCGGGGCGCCGCCGCTGACGGCCACCTTCAGCCGCCCGCCGGTGCGCTGGCGGATCTTCTCGAAGACGACCTTGCGGGCGGCACGGTACCAGGCGCCCTTCCAGGAAGGCGGCTCCTGGCCCTTCAGAAGGTAGGGCACCGCCTGGCGACCCGCCTGCATGGCCCAGTGGAAGATCAGGCGCTTGATGAAGGGACCTGACGAGACGGTGTCGTAGATCTTGGCGTAGATCTTTTCGTAGATGCGGGGCACGGAGGCCATGACGGTCGGGCGGACCTCCAGGAGGTCGGCCGCCACGGTGTTCACGCTTTCGGCGTAGTAGATGGAGGCGCCGATGTGGAACCAGAGGAACTGGCCGGCCATGCGCTCAAAGATGTGCGTGAGGGGCAGGAAGCTGAGGGCCCGCTCCTGTTCGATGAAATCCACGGTGGATTCCGCGGCGAGCACGTTGGTCACCAGGTTGCCGTGGGTGAGCATGGCGCCCTTGGGATCCGCCGTGGTGCCCGACGTGTAGATGAGGGTGAGGATGTCCGAGGGTTTCCGCTGCTCGCCCCAGGCGCGCACCTCGGGGCGGCGAGCCTCCATGGCCTGACCCTCCTCCTGGAGGGTGTTCCAGTGGATGAGGCTGCGCCCGGTGCCTTCGGGAAGCTCGCCGTCCATGAGCACGGCCGCTTCCAGGCTGGGCAGGAGGTCCCAGTGCGTGAGCACCTTGTCGAGCTGACCCCGGTCGGAGCACACGACCCAGCGGGCCTGGCTGTCCTTGAGGATGAAGGCGGCCTGCGGGGCGTTCAGGGTGCAGTAGATGGTGACGTCGGGCAGGCCCTGGATGGCGCAGGCGAAATCGAGGATGGCCCATTCGGGTCGGTTCTCGGACATGATCGCGACGCGGTCGCCGACCTTGAGCCCCCGGGCGGCCATGGCCAGGGCCAGGCGCTCCACCTGGGCCACCATCTCCGCGTGGGAGATTGGCACGTAGACCCCATTGCGCCTCGCTGCCAGGGCGTCGGGAAGGTTGCGTTCCGCCGCCGCATAGAAAAGCTGGGCAATGGTTTCGATGGGCTGCGCCACAATGACTCCGGACACTCGGGGATGTGACGGTATGGTAGCAGGGAAGGGCGCAGGGCCGCTGGGTGAGGGGATTCAGGCCTTCCACCTCGAGCAGCGCGCGCGGGGTGTTTCACCCCACACGGCCCGTGCGCAAACGGGGGATCTTGGGAAACTCCTGGATCATGCGGTGCGTTCTCGATGGGACTCCTGGGAGGTCAGTCCCCGCACCCTGCGGGGCTTTGCACTGGAACTCGGCGATCGCGGACTGGATCCCGCCAGCCAGGCACGCGTGCTCTCCACGGTGCGCGGCTTCTTCAAGTGGATGTGGGAAACCCGGCGCATCGACAGGAATCCGGCCTCGGGTCTGCGGAACCCCAAACAGCCCAAGCGCCTGCCGGCCTTCCTGACCGAGGGCGAGAGCCAGGCCCTGCTGCAGCTTCCGCCCGCGGTGGACTTCCCCTCGTCGCGGCTGGCCTGCCTGCTGGAGCTGCTCTACGCTTCGGGGCTGCGCGTCTCCGAATTGACGGGCCTGGACCTTCAGGACCTGCTCACCGATCAGCGGACCCTGCGGGTGCTGGGCAAGGGGCGGAAGGAACGCCTGGTGCCCTACCACGCCCAGGCGGCGGAGGTTCTCGAAGCCTACCTCGCCTTCCGTTCGGCCTTCCTGGCGGCCAAGGAGCTGCCGCCCAACGCGGCGCTCTTCCTCAATCAACGGGGGGGCCGCCTCACGCCCACCAGCGTGCGGGCCCTGCTGCGGTCGGCCCTGGAGGCGGCGGCGGTCCGCTCGCGGGTGAGCCCCCACGCGCTGCGGCACAGCTTCGCCACCCACCTGTTGAACCGCGGCATGGACCTGCGCGCCATCCAGGAACTGCTGGGTCACGCCAGCCTCAGCACGACGCAGCGCTACACTCACCTGGGGCTGGAGGAACTGGCCCGCACCTACGAAAAGGCCCACCCGCGCGCCAAGGGTTGAGCCCTGATCTTCCGGAGCATCCATGGAATCGGTCATCCCCCTCCCGGCCATGCCAAGCCTTTCCGTGCAGGGCACCTCGGCGGTCTTTCCCGTGCGGCGGATCTACTGTGTGGGGCGCAACTATGCGGATCACGCCCGGGAGATGGGCGCCGATCCCCACCGGGAGCCGCCATTCTTCTTCGGGAAACCCCATGACACGGTGGTTCCCGGCGGCGGCGAGGTGGCCTATCCACCCGCCACGTCGAACCTTCACCACGAGGTGGAACTGGTGGTGGCCCTCTCGAAGGGAGGGCGGGACATCCCCGCTTCCGAGGCGCAGGCCTGCATCTTCGGATACGCCGTGGGCATCGATCTGACCCGCCGCGATCTCCAGGCGGCGTCGAAGGAGAAGGGTCAGCCCTGGGACACGGCCAAGGGTTTCGACCAGTCCGCCCCGGTCGCGGCGCTGTCGCCGGCGGCCAAGGTCGGGCACCCCGAATCCGGGGCCATCTGGCTCACGGTGAACGGCGTGGAGAAGCAGCGCGGCGACCTCTCCCAGATGATCTGGAGCGTGCCCGAGGTGATCGCCCACTTGTCTGGTTTCGTCACACTGGCGCCGGGCGACCTCATCTTCACGGGCACGCCGGCCGGGGTGGGACCCCTGCTGCGGGGTGACCGAGTCCGCTGCGGCATCGAGGGTCTGGAAGCCCTCGAAATCGTGGTGATCTGAGGCGCCTCAGTTCCCGCCGGTCTTCTTGAACTGGGCGATGATGTCGTCGACGCTGTCCTTGCGGCTGTCGGCCTCGAGGCTCGTGTCGAAGATCCGGTCCTGGGTGGCCACCTTCCGGTCCGAAAATCCTTCACCGGCGAGGGCGCCCGTGTGGATGTTGAAGATGACGAGGAGGCGGTTCAGGCCGCCCTGGAACTGCTTGAGGAGGATGACGACCTTCTCGATCTTCTGCCGCGTGATGTCCTGGAACTGAAGGATGTTCAGGATCTCGAAGGCCTCGTCGCTGACCCGCTGCAGCTGGTCCGTGGCGGGCTTCAGATCGATGGGAGCGGCCTGCTCGGCCATCTGGTGGGCGAAGAGGTATTCGATGACCTCCTGGGCCAGGGCGTTCTGGTTCTCGCCGCCGGCGGCGCGGTCGAGAAAGCCCGTGATGGCTGCATGCAGGTCGGCCTGCTTGGCGTTCTGCGCCTCGATCCCCTTGCGGCAGGCCTGCACGGCCTTGGTGGCGTCATCGGAGGCCGCCATCAGGGTGTCAAGGCGGTTCATGACGCTTTGCGTCGCCTCTTCGGTGTCGGAGGTGATGGCGTCCAGCTGGGCCGCAAGCTCGGGCACCTGGGTGCTCTGGTGCTTCACCGAGGCGTCCAGCTGCTGCAGGTTCAGCAGGGTCTGGTTGATGCTTGAGACGAGGGCACCGAGCTCACCCTTGGCTTCGATATCGATCTTCTGGTAGACCCGGCCATTGGCCATATCCTGGGCCGCCGCGGCAAGCCGGTGGATGCTCGCCTGGGAATCCCCCTGGAGCTCGTTCCGGAGGTCGGCGATGAGTTCCTCGAGGCTGACGAGACGCTGGTCGAGGCGGTTGCGCCGGGCCTGGAATTCCGCGATCAGGCTGTCGGGCGTATCGTTCTGGGGCTGGGCTTCGGAAACGTCGGTCATGGGGACTCCAGAGGTGCCCTCAGGGCGCGGGCCTCACCTTTACATGGGTTCCTTCGGCCAGCCCCCAGGCCTGCATGAGTTCCCGCGGGATGGCCACTTGGTTGTCCGTCAGGCCCGTCACGAATTCGACGCGTTCGACCGCCGGGCCCTTGGGCCAGATGATCCGCAGGTTCCGGATGGGCGGATGGTAGGGGCCGAGCTGGCTCCACCGCGTTTCCAGGGACTTGGGCAGCTCCAGATGGTCGCCCTTCTTGAAAAGCCCGGTCTTCAGGAGGCCGACGGTCACCTGGATGTCGGGTTCGAGCACTTCGAGGCGGCCGGCGTCCTTGAGGATGGCCGCGGCCTGGAGGACCGCCACATCGTGCTGCCCCGAGGCGGCCATGACGTCCTTGAAGTCCCGGAACCCGTCAAAAAAGGGCAGGATGCGCCGTTCCTCCACGAAAAGCTTGAGGCCCTCCAGGAGCTGAGGCGCCGGAAGGGTGGGCCAGGGCACGGAGGTCAGGCTGGGGAAGATCTGGTTGAGGCGCTTCCGGCTGTCCTGCAGCCGCGCCGAATCCATGAGCAGGTCCGGCACGGTGCGGCGGATCGAGGCGGGCGTTTGCACCTGGGTGGTGAGGAATTCGAAACGGCCCGTGGTCCATTCCAGGATCTCGAAGGCCGCGACTTCACCCTTGGCGGACAAGGTCTCCGCATGGATCACTTCGCCGCTCGACAGGTAGAGCACGCCGCTGACCTTGCCGGAGCTCACCTGGAGCATGCCGGTCTTGCGGTTCACGTGCAGCAGCTGGACCACGTCCGTGAGGGAGATGCTCTCCAGGGTGCCTTGCAGGTTGCTCATGCCTGGCCCTCGGGGGAGAGGAGCTCATCGAGCAGGACCTTGATCCGCTCCCGGTTCACGGGCTTGACGAGGAAGATGTCCGCGCCGCACCGGAGCCCCTGCTGCCAGGACCGTTCGCCGTCAAAGCCGGTGAGGAGTACCACCTTGATGTCGCGGCATTCGGGATCGTCCTTGAGGGAATGGCAGAGGGCCGTTCCGCTCTCTCCGGGCATGAGCACGTCGAGGAACATCAGGTCCACCTGCTCCTGGGCCAGGGCCCGGCGGGCGAAGCTGGCATCGGCCGCCTCGAGCACCCGGTGGCCCTCCAGTTCGATGAAAGCCTTCAGGACCTGGCGCACGCCAGGATCGTCATCCACCACCAGGATGGTGCTCATGGCCGCGCCTCGCCCATGGCGGTGAGCATCTCCTCGACCGCGCGCTCGAGGCCCACGAGCACGGCCCTTCCGATGAGGCTGTGGCCGATGTTCAGCTCTTCGATTTCGGGGATGGCGGCCACGGGGCCCACATTCTGCAGGTTCAGGCCGTGTCCGGCGAGCACGCGCATGCCCAGGCGGCTGGCCAGGCGCGACGCGTCGCGCAGGCGGCCCAGCTCCGTGGTGGCGTCGGAATCCATGGGCAGGTCGCTGTAGAGCCCGGTGTTCAGTTCGACCGCGTCGGCCTCCAGCTTGGCGGCCATCTTCACCTGGTCGAGCACGGGATCCACAAAGAGGCTCACGTGCACGCCCACGCCGCGCAGCTCGCGGATCACGGGCTTCAGCATGCCCTGGAGGAAGATCACGTCGAGGCCGCCCTGGGTGGTGAGTTCCTCTCGGCTTTCGGGCACCAGGGTCACCCAGAAGGGTTTCACGGGGATCACGGCTTCCAGCGCTTCGGGCGTCGCGGCGCATTCCACGTTCAAGGGCACGGCGAGGACTTCCTTCAGCACCCGCAGATCCCGCTCCTGGATGTGCCGGCGGTCGCCCCGGATGTGAACGGTAATCCCATGGGCGCCGGCGCTCTGGGCCAGCAGGGCCGCGGCCACCGGTTCCGGTTCGTGTCCTCCGCGGGCTTGCCGCAGGGTGGCCACATGGTCGACGTTCACACCAAGCCTGAGGTTCAAAGCGGGCTCCAAAAATTGACCTAAGCTTAACCCCTAGCAAGATCTATGTCGGCAGGAAGGTTCTGGGCCGACAAAAGTCGAAAAAAGAGTTGAAACATGTAATTGCCGAACCGATGATGGGGCCATGACCGGTCGAGCCGCCCTCCCGTCCCTTTTCCTCGCGCACGGATCGCCCATGCTGGCGCTGGACGGCGGGGCCTGGGGCGAGGCGATTTCGGCTCTGGGCCGGAGCCTTCCACCTGTTCGCGCCATCCTGGTGTGCTCGGCGCACTGGGAGGCGCCGGGGCCGTTCCGGGTCTCCTCGGCGGAGCGCCCGGGCGTGATGCACGATTTCGGTGGTTTTCCCGAAAGCCTCTACGCCTTGGACTATCCGGCCCCGGGATCTCCCGAGCTGGCCGCCGAGGTGGTCACCCTTTTGACGGATGCCGGATGGGAGGCGGTGCTGGATCCGCGGCGCCCCCTCGATCACGGGGCCTGGGTGCCCCTGCGCTACCTGGCGCCGGAGGCCCGGATCCCCGTGGTGCAGTTGTCGTTGCCCGTGCCCCGTTCGCCGGAGCAGCTGCTGGCGGCGGGCCGGGCCCTGGCGCCCCTTCGCGAACGCGGTGTGCTGATCCTCGGCAGCGGCGGCATCGTGCACAACCTGCGGCGCCTGGACTGGGCGGAAGGCTCGGGCCCCCAGCCCTGGGCGGCCGCTTTCGAGGGCTGGATCCGCGAACGTCTGGCGCAGCGGGACGAGGCCGCCCTCGCGGACTGGCGGCAGGCCCCCGGCGCGGCGGAATCCGTGCCGACCTCCGAGCATCTGGATCCGCTGTTCGTGGCCCTGGGCGCCACCGGCGGCCCGCCGAGCCCGCTCTTCGAGAGGTGGCAGCTGGGGAGCCTCAGTCTCACGAGCTACCGCTTTCCTTGAACCTGACTCAGGCGGCCTCAGACCATGGTCTTGCGGAAGCGTCCGGCGGCGAGGATCAGCATGCCGCTTCCTAGCCCGGCCAGGGCCAGCATCTGGGGCCAGAGCACGGAGGGGCCCAGGCCCTTCAGGAAGACGCCACGAATGATCACGAGGTAGTGGCGCAGGGGGTTCAGGAGGGTGAGCCACTGCACCGCCTCGGGCATGTTGGCGATGGGGTAGACGAAGCCCGACAGCATGAAGACCGGCAGCAGGAAGAAGAAGGCCGTCATCATGGCCTGCTGTTGGGTGGAGCTCACGGTGGAGATGAAGAGCCCCGCGCCCAGGGTGCTCATGAGGTACAGCCCCGTGCCCAGGAACAGGAACAGGGGATTGCCGGCCAAAGGGATCTGGAACCAGAACACCGCGAGCAGGGCGATGAGGGCCACGTCCACGAGGCCGATGACGGCGAAGGGAGTGGTCTTGCCCAGGATGAATTCCAGCCGCCCGATGGGCGTGACCATGATCTGTTCCATGGTGCCGATCTCGCGTTCGCGGACGATGGACATGCTGGAGAGGATCACCGTGAGGATGGCCACCAGCATGGCCAGCACGCCTGGCACGAAGAAATTCCGGCTATCCAGGTTGGTGTTGAACCAGGCCCGCGAAACGAGGGCGATGGGTTCGGCTTCCAGGCGCAGGCCCGCCGTGCGCGAGAAGCGCTGTTCCATGATGGCGCGGTTGTAGTCGGCGGAGAGTCGGGAGGCGTAGCTCATGACCACGCTGGCCGTGTTCGAATCCGAACCGTCCAGCAGGAGCTGGGCGCGGGCGCCGCGGCCGCCGGACAGGTCTTCCGCGAAGCCCCGGTTGAGCCGCAGCACCGCCTTGGCCTCTCCCGAATCCAGCACGTCCTGGATCTCCGCTTCGGAACCGATGCGCTTCACGATGTCGAAGCAACCCGAGCCTTCGAATCGGGCCAGCAGGTCGCGGGTGGCGGGGGTGCGATCCAGATCGTAGACGGCCAGGGCCACATGACGCACATCCGTGCTCACCGCGTAGCCGATGACGAGCACCTGCACCAGGGGCATGCCGAAGAGGACGGCCCGCATCCTCGGGTTCCGGAGCACCTGGATGAATTCCTTGACGAGCATCCGGTAGAGGCGTTCAAGCATGGGTACCTCTCAGGCCAGTCGTTTCTTGAAGCTCTGGATGGCGAGCAGCAGCATGAGGGCGCCGAAGGCCACCAACAGCAGGCATTCGGGCCAGAGCTGGGTGAGGCCGGTCCCCTTGAGGTAGAGGCCCCGCAGGAAGGTCACGAAGTAGCGTGCCGGGATGAGGTAGGTCACGACCTGCAGCACCCTGGGCATGTTCCCGATGTCGAACATGAAGCCTGAAAGCAGGAAGGCCGGCAGGAACGTGGCGACGAAGGCGGCCTGGCTGGCCAGGAGCTGCGTCTTGGCCTTGGCGCTGATGAAGATGCCCAGAGACAGGGCGCCCACGAGGTAGATGGCCGAGACGGTGAACAGGAGCAGGAGGCTGCCCCGGATGGGCACGTCGAACAGGAAGCGCCCGGCCAGTACGGACAGCAGCATGTCCACCATGCCGATGACGAAGTAGGGCGCGAGCTTGCCCAGGATCAGCTCGCTGCTGCGGAGGGGCGTGGAGATGAGCTGCTCCATGGTGCCCGTCTCCCATTCGCGGGCCACGGTGAGCGAGGTCAGCAGCGCCGTGATGAGCATCATGATCACGGCGATGAGGCCGGGCACGATGAAGATCCGGGATTCCAGGTCCGTGTTGAACCAGGCCCGCAGCCTCAGTTCCAGGGGTAGGGTGAGGGGATGGCCCGTGAGACGCCGGGCCTTCTCCCCGAGGATCTCCATGGAGTGGGTCCGCACGATGGATTCGGCATAGGAGAGCGCCAGGGTCGTGGTGTTGGCATCGCTGCCATCGGCCACCACCTGCACCTGGGCGGTCCGCCCGGAGCCCACGCGCCTTCCGAAATCGACGGGGATCACCAATGCCATCAGGGTCTGCCGCGCGTTGATGGAGGCCGAAACCTCCTCGTAGTTGCCCGACATCGCCATGACGTTGAAGTACCGCGACCCTTCGAAGCGGCTCACCAGTTCGCGGCTCTGCGGGGTGCGGCTCTGATCCCACACGGCCAGGGGCACCCGGTCCAGATCGAGGGTCAGGGCGTAGCCGAAGATCATCAACAGGATGATGGGCAGCACGATGGCGATGCCGAGGGCCCGGGGATCCCGCAGGACGTGGATGAACTCCTTGCGCGCCACGGCGGCGAGACGGCGGGGATTGAGGGCCCAGGGCGTTCTCATGCGGAGAACTCCTTTTGCGCGCCGTCGGCGCGGTCCCGGGCCTCGATGAGCGAGACGAACACGTCCTCAAGGGAGGGGGTGATGCGCTCGACGGTGCCCACCTCGAATCCGGCTTCCGTGAGCGTCCGGCGCAGGCGGGGCGCGAGGGCTACGGCGTCCTCGGTCATCAGGTGGATGTCGCGACCGAACAGGGCTGCGTCCCGAACCCCCTCCACGGCCGCGGCCAGGCCCATGGCTTCGTGGGAGCGGTCGCAGGTGACGCAGAGCACCTGGTCCGTCATGAGGCGTTCCTTCATCTCGCCCGGGGTGCCCAGGGCCACCAGTTCGCCCCGGTAGATGAGCGCGAGGCGATCACAGTACTCGGCCTCCTCCATGTAGTGGGTGGTGACGAAGACCGTGACGCCCTGACCGGCCATTTCGTAGATGAGATCCCAGAAGGCGCGGCGGCTCAGGGGATCCACGCCCGAGGTGGGCTCGTCGAGGAAGAGCACCTGGGGTTCGTGGAGCAGGGCGCAGCCCAGGGAGAGGCGCTGCTTCCAGCCGCCCGGCAGTTGACCCGTGCGGGTGTGGCGATGCGCCTGCAGGTGGGCCATGTCCAGCACCCAGGCCTTGCGCGCGGCCTTCTTGGCTTTGGGAATCCGGTAGATGCCACTGTAGAAGTCGATGTTCTCTTCCACCGTGAGGTCGTCGTAGAGGCTGAACTTCTGGCTCATGTAGCCGATGCAGCGCTTGATCGCTTCGCGCTGGGTGCGGATGTCGTGCCCCGCCACCGTGCCATGGCCGCCCGAGGGTTCGAGGAGCCCGCACAGCATCCGGATGGTCGTGGATTTGCCGGCGCCGTTGGGGCCCAGGAATCCGAAGATCTCACCGCGGCGCACATCCAGGTTGATGCGGTTGACGGCCACGAAGGCCCCGAAGCGCCGCTCCAGATCCCGCAGGGTGACGGCGAAATCAGACATGTGTCACCGCGGGAATGGCCGAGGTGAAGACATCTTCCAGGCTGGGTTCGATCACCTGCAGACCGTGACAGGGGATGCCCTCGGCCCGCAGCACCGCCTCGATGGAAAGCCGGCCCTGGTCGATATCCGGGACGAGGACGTGGATGCGATCCCCGAAGAGGGCCACGCCGCCCAGATCTGTGGCACGCAGGAGGATGGCCGCCCGCCGGGGTGAATCGCAGCGCACTTCGAGGAGCGCGCCCTGGAGCAGTCCCTTCACGCCATCCACCGTGTCGCAGGCCATGAGCCGCCCCCGGTGGAGCAGGCCGATGCGGTTGCAGCGCTCGGCCTCGTCCAGGTAGGCGGTGGAGACGAAGATGGTCACGCGCTCCTGCTGAAGCTGGTAGAGGATGCGCCAGAAGTCGCGGCGGGACACGGGATCGACGCCATTGGTAGGTTCGTCCAGGAAGAGCACCCGGGGCGTGTGGACGAGGGCGCAGGCGAGGCCGAGCTTCTGCTTCATGCCCCCGGAGAGGTTGCCCGCCAGCCGGCGCTTGAAGGGGGTGAGGTTGCTGAAGGCCAGGAGCCGTTCGATGCGTTCGTTCCGACCCGCCTTCGGAACCTCATAGAGGTCGGCGTAGAAGTCGATGTTCTCGATCACCGTGAGATCGGGATACAGGCCGAAGCGCTGGGACATGTAGCCGATGCGGTCCTTGATGGCCTCGGCCTCGCGAACGGCGTGGAGCCCATCCACCCAGGCCTCGCCGGAACTGGGTTCGAGGATCCCCGTCAGCAGGCGCATGGTCGTGGTCTTGCCCGCGCCGTCCGGCCCGACGAGTCCGAAGATCTCGCCCTCCTCCACGGCCAGGTTCAGCTGGTCGAGGGCGACGAGATCCCCGAATCGGCGCGTGAGCGCCCGGGTCCGGACGGTCTCCATCAGCGGCCGTCCAGGGCGATTTCCGCAACCGCCGGCATGCCGGGCTTGAGTTCCTGGGAAGGATTGGGGATGTCGATCCGGATGCGGTAGACGAGCTTCGTGCGCTCCTTGCGGGTCTGCACGGTCTTGGGGGTGAACTCCGCTTCGGAGGCCACGAAGGCCACGCGCCCTTCGTAGCGCTTGCCCGGGAAGGTATCGGTGCTGATGAAGGCCTTCTGCCCCAGCTTCACGCGGCCCAGATCCGGTTCTTCGATGAAGGCGCGCAGCCAGACTTGGCCGAGATCCGCCAACGTCACGACGGCGGTGCCCGGCGCGACATACTCCATGGGTTCGATGTTCTTGGAGAGGATCACGCCATCGCTGGGGGCGGTCAGGGTGGCGAAACCCAGTTGGGTCTGGGCCAGAGCCAGGGCCTGCTGGGCCTGCTCGAAGCGGGCGCGGGCCTGGTCGATGTCTTCTTTCCTGGGGCCTTTTTTTACGAGGGTGTACTGCTGGTCCGCCTGCCGCACCTTGCCGCGGGCGGATTCCAGGGCGGCGCGGCTGGCCTCGTAGTCGCGCACCGAGAGAATGCCCTTCTGGTAGAGGTCGCGGAGGCGCGCTTCGTCGGGTTCGAGACGACGGAGATCCGCGCTGGCCTGCTCCAGGGCGGCCTTGGACGCTTCGATCTCCTCCTGCCGCGATCCGGCGAGCATCGCATCGAGGGCGGCCTTGGCCGTGGCCGAGTCGGCTGCGCGCATGGCCGCCTGCTGCTCGAGATCCTTGGCGTCGAGGCGTGCCAGTAGCTGTCCGGCCTTGACCGACTGGCCTTCGTCCACGGGGCGCTCAAGCACCTTGCCGGGCACGCGGAAGCTCACCTCGACCTGGATCACTTCGATGTTGCCGGAGAGCCGGAGCCGGTTCCCGGGCTGGGTCCGGCAGGCGGTGGCCAGCAGCAGGGCGCCAGCCAGGAGGGGAAGGGGCCAGGCCCGGATGCAGGCGGAAACTCGGTGAGAAGGCTGGGAAGCGGGGTGGGGGCGCATCGGCATCCTCATCAGGCGGTGGGATCGGGCAGGGGCGGCAGCGGGGAGGCGGGGTGCAGGGCCACGCCGCGCCAATAGAGGTCGAACCAGCTGCGCATGCCGGTGAGCAGGACCTCCTGGGGTGGCAGGTTCGTGAAGTGCGGCAGGACGGCAGGTAGCACATCGAGGATTTCCAGCTGCATCTTCACGAGGAAGAAGGTGGTCAGCAGGGGGGGGAGGTCCGGACGCAGGTCCCCGCGGGCCATGCCCTGTTCGATGATCCGGCTCACGTGGACGACGATGGGCCGGACCCGTTTTTCGATGAGGTGGGTGAGCCCTTCGGCGCCTCGTACGATCTCGCCGCGGATCATGGCGCGGATGCCCGGATCGTCCTTCAGGTGACGGTGGTAGATGAGCAGGACCTCCCACAGGCGCAGGGCCGTGGGACGGACGTCTGCCGGATCCGCCAGGCGCTCCACATCGTGGAGGACGGCGGGGAAGCGGCGGTCCAGCAGGGCCTTGAAGAGGGTCTCCTTGCTGTCGAAGTGGTAGTAGATCAGGGCCGGATCGCAGCCCGCCTGGCGGGCGATGGCCCGGAGACTGGCGGCGCGCAGACCCTCCTCGGCGAACACGGCCTGGGCCGCGTCCAGGATCTGATCGGGGTCGACCTTGGTGGGTTTGGGACCGCGGGATTTGATGGGTGGGGTGGTCATGGAGATCCAATTCAACAAGTGTTGAATAATGTGATCCGATCCGCCTTCGCGCAAGACCCTATTTCATTGAGCGTGGAAATTTCGTCGGCACAGCAAAAAGCCCCCGGATGCGGGGGCTTTTCGGGAAGACAGCGGAGATTACTCGCCGGAGATGGGAACCACCGTGGTGTCTTCGATGGTGAGGATTTCGGCTTCTTCGAAGGCGATGCGGTTTTCCTCGACCTCGGCCACCGCCACCTGGCCCCAGAAGGAGGCGAGCTTGGGGGCGTCCTGGGCCTGACCGTGCTTGTTCACGGGCACGACCACCTCGACCTTGGGGAAGGCGCCGCGCTGAAGCTGCTCGCAGCGCTTGCCGGCGACGACGACGAAGCGGTACTTGTTGGCGATTTCTTCCGGGACTCGAACAATGGTGCGCTGGGTCATGGGGCACTCCGAACCTGGAAGCATAGCATCTGAAAGCGCTTCCGGCAATGCTCCCGGCGAGGGTTGGGGGTAGGATTGGATCCTCGTGGAGGGAGCATGGAACGGGGCAAGCTCTGGCGCACCGCCTTCGGCAACAATGTGCGGATGCTGGACCTTAACAGCGCGGGGCTGACGCCGGACATGGCCACTCAGCGAGCGGCCGACGGGGTGTCCTCGGCGGCCTGGATCCTGGGTCATCTGGTGACGGTCCGGTATCGCCTCAGACGCATGATGGGTGGCGGCGTGCTTGAAGACCATCCCGTGTGGGAGCAGCACTATGCGCGTGGAGGGGCGGGAGAATCCGCCCACCTGGACTGGGAAGCCCTCCGGGAATGCTTCCGGGTCTCGGACCAGGCCCTCAAGGAGACCTTCCTCCAGTTCGAGGAATGGGATCGCCCCACGATGAACCCGGCCCTGGGGGCAGAGCAGCCCCTGGAGCAGGTGCTGGCCTTCCTCTACATGCATGAGTGCTACCACCTGGGCCAGATCGGAATCATCCGCAAACTGCACGGACTGCCGGGAGCCATCTGATGCGTATCATCCTCGGCATCACCGGCGGTATCGCCGCCTACAAATCCGCTGAATTGGCCCGGATGCTGGCGAATCAAGGCCACCAGGTGCGGTGCATCCTGACGGAGGCCGGGGCGCGGTTCATCACGCCGCTCACCCTGACCAGCCTCACGGGCGAGCCCTGCTATGGCGCCAATCCGGATCAGGGGGAATGGCGCGCCAACCCCGGCATCGAGCACATCGAGCTGGCCCGCTGGGCGGACCTGGTGACGGTGGTGCCCGCCACGGCCAACATCATCGGCAAGGCGGCCAACGGCCTGGCCTCGGACCTGCTCAGCACGGTGCTGCTGGCTACCCGGGCGCCCGTGTTGTGGGCACCGGCCATGAACACGGGCATGTGGGAGCACCCGGCCGTGCAGGCCAACCTTGACCGGCTCCGGTCCTTCGGCCATGCGGTGGTCGACCCCGGCCAAGGCATCCTGGCCTGCGGAGAGGAAGGCGCGGGCAAGCTGGCTGACATCAACATCATCGCCGAGGCCATCCAGGTTCACGGCACGCCGAAACAGCCCAGCCTCAACGGGCGGCGGGTGCTCATCACCTCGGGCCCCACCCGGGAGGACCTGGACCCGGTCCGCACCCTCACCAACCGGAGCACGGGGGCCATGGGTATCGAGCTGGCCCGGGCCTTCCGCGACGTGGGAGCCAGGGTCCACCTGGTGCTGGGCGGGGATCTGGCGGCGCCCTGGGGCGTGGACACGACCCGCGTCCGCAGCGCCCAGCAGATGCTGGAAGCCTGCGAGGCCCGTTGGGCCGAGGCCGATGGACTGGTGGCCGCGGCGGCCGTCGCCGATCAGCGCCCCGAGACCTCGTCGCCCGAAAAGGTGAAGAAGGGCGAGGGTATCGAAACCCTGAACCTCGTGCGGACGCCGGACATCCTGGCTCGGCTTTCCTCGGCGCGTCGCCCCGGTCAGTGGGTGATCGGCTTCGCCGCCGAAAGCGAGAAGCACCTGGAGCACGCCAGCGCCAAATTGCAGAAGAAGCAGCTGGACGCGGTGCTGGTCAACGATGTGCAGGACGGCAAGGCCTTCGGGGCCCAGGCCAATACGCTGACCCCGGTCACGGCCGAAGGACCTCAGGCGCCCCTCGGGCCCTTGGCGAAGGATCAGTTGGCTCGGGCCGTGGTGCAGTGGTGGGCCCAGCGTTTGGAGGCCAGGTCGATCTAGATCCGGTGGGCTACAGCGCCGGGGCCATCCAGGGGAGCACCTCGCTGGGGCGCCCCGGCACGTTGCCCAGGCGCACGGCCACGATCACGATCCAGCCCTGGGGGCGCTGGAGCGATTTCAGATCCAGCAGGAGCGTTCCACCGGGGCCGGGCAGGTCCGGGCGCCGGCGCTCCAGCACGACCTCACCGTGGCTGAAGACCTCTTCCGGCGTGGGCTTGACGAGGCCCAGGGGAAGGTAGAGCACCCGCACGATCTCCACGCCCACCAGGGCCTCATCCTTCGTATCCAGGCGGGGCAGGACCAGGCGGATCGAGCGGAGGCCTTCCAGGCGCGCCTCCACGGGTTGGGCCGCCGCGCGGGGGCGAGGAATGGGATCGCCCTTCCGTCCGCAACCGATTGTGAGGAGGCCAAGGATGATGGCAAGCAGTGGGTTTGCTAGGCTGAAGGAACGCATCGTCCTCCATCATGCCCGATTCCGAGATTCCAGCCCTGCGAAGGAAGCCCCATGTCCGTGACCAAGATCCTGATGGCGAATTGCGGGGACGATGACCCCTCTGCGATCGAGCAGGGCGAGGGAGCAGGAGCGAAGCGATCGGGGTCAGGTCCCCGCGCAGGCCAGCGATGCACGACCAGCAAGCGAGGATGAGCCCATGCCCGTGACCAAGATCCTGATTGCAAACCGCGGGGAAATTGCGATCCGCGTGATCCGCACCTGCCGCGAGATGGGCATTCCCACCGTGGCTGTCTATTCCGAAGCCGATCGCGGCGCCCTGCACGTGCGCATGGCCGACGAGGCCTACTGCATCGGCCCCGCCGCGGCCCGGGAAAGCTACCTGGTGCTGGAGAAGATCCTCGACGTCTGCAAGCGCAGCGGCGCCGACGCGGTGCATCCGGGCTATGGATTCCTCTCGGAGAACGCCGAGGCCGCGCGCGCCTTCCAGGCTGCGGGCATCACCTTCATCGGGCCGCGCCCCGAGTGCATCGTGAGCATGGGGTCGAAGACCGCCGCCCGCGAGGTCGCCATCGCCGCGGGCTGCCCCGTGGTGCCGGGCATCCAGGAGACCATGGCCGACGAGGCGCTGCTGGAAGCCTCCCTCAAGATCGGTTTCCCGGTGATGCTCAAGGCCGCCATGGGCGGAGGCGGCAAGGGCATGCGCCTGGTGCACAAGCCCGAGGAGTTCACCTCCTCGCTCGCGCGGGCGCGCGGCGAGGCACTGTCATCTTTCGGCGACGACAGCGTGTACGTGGAAAAGGCCATCGTCCAGCCGCGTCACATCGAGATCCAGATCTTTTCGGATACGCATGGCAACCACGTCTACCTGCATGAGCGGGAATGCTCCGTGCAGCGGCGCCACCAGAAGGTCATCGAGGAGGCTCCGAGCCCCCATGTGACGCCGGAGATGCGCAAGGCCATGGGCGAGGCGGCGCTGAAGGTGGCCCGGGCGGTGAACTACGTCGGCGCCGGCACCGTGGAATTCCTGGCGGATGCGGACCGCAACTTCTACTTCCTGGAGATGAACACACGCCTTCAGGTGGAGCATCCCGTCACCGAATGGATCACGGGGCTCGACCTCGTGAAGTGGCAGATCCTCGTCGCCCGTGGCGAGAAACTGCCCATGACCCAGGAGGAGATCCCCCTCAACGGCTGGGCCATGGAATGCCGCGTCTACGCCGAGGATCCGGACAAGAACTTCATGCCGAGCCCCGGGAAGATCACCTTCCTCCGCACGCCCAGCGGGCGCAATGTCCGAGACGACAGCGGCGTCTACGAAGGCGCCGACGTGCCCATGTTCTACGATCCGATGATCAGCAAGCTGAGCACCTGGGGGCCCACGCGCCTGGAGGCCATCGAACGCATGCGCGCGGCCCTGGGCGAGTACCGCATCGGCGGCATCCGGCACAACATCGCCTTCCACGAGGCCCTGATGGAACACGGACCCTTCCGGGAAGGGGCTCTCCACACGGGCATGCTGGACAAGCCCTTCTGGAAGCGGAAGGAGCAGGGGCCCGATCTGAAGTTCGCCGTGGCCGCGGCCCTGCTGCACGAACTGGAAAACGAGCAACGCCGCGCCACCCAGCCCGCCGCCGCCGTCGATGGAAAGCCCGATGCCTGGAAGCATTGGGGCCGGTTCAACCGTCTTTAGCCGAGGAATTCATAGATGAAACGCACCCTTCTGCTCGGCAAGGAATCCCATGATGTGGAACTGCTCCATCAGGACGGCGTGACCACGCTGATCTGGGAGGGACAGAGCCAGCCCGTCGACATCCTCGAACTCGAACCCGGCTGCTATTCCATCCTGCTGGATGGCCGCTCGGTGGAGGTCCGCCTGGACGCCGCCAAGTCGCCAGATCCCGAAACCCACGCCTACCGGGCCATGCTCTATGACGGCGCCTACGAGTTCGCCCTGGTGGATCCACGCCGCGCCCTGCTTTCAGCATCCGGTGGCGCTGGAGCGGGGGGCGGTATCCTCGCCTCGCCCATGCCCGGCAAGATCGTGAAGCTGCTCGTGAAGGCCGGCGATGCCGTGCAGGAAGGCCAGACCCTCCTCGTCATGGAGGCGATGAAGATGCAGAATGAGCTCAAGACCAACACGACTGGAACCGTGGCGACCGTGCACGTCCAGGAGGGCGCCACCGTGGAGACGGGAGCGGCGCTGATCACGGTGGTGGCGCCCGAGGTCTGAAAGAGAGGTCTCGCGTATCGCCCCAGGCGATACCGAGAGGATGCAGAACGAGCTCAAGACCAACACCACCGGAACCGTCGGGATCGTGCATGTCCAGGAGGGCGCCACCGTAGAGACCGGGGCGGCGCTGATCACGGTGGTGGCGCCCGAGGCTTGACGGGAGGGGGCTCTGACTGGATACGTCCCGGATTCAGGGTGGTTGAAATCCCCGGGCCCCTGTCTGAATTGACTGTCTCGACGGTCGAAAAAACACCGGTAATTGCAAGGTGGTTCAACGGAATTATACGGGTCAGTGATTTTTAAAATCCGTGTTTCCAATTGATCATGTCGGCCCCTTCTGGATAGCGTGGAGCAGAGGTTCCACCTCGACACGGAGGTCTTCATGAAGAAAAGAACCCTGATGTTCCTGCTCGCAGGAACGGCTCTGACGCTGTCCGCCCAGCAGGGGACGGCCTGGGTCACCGCCCAGGTGGGCCAGACCATCTTCGAGTCCAAGACCAACCTGAAGGATCAGATGCACTACGGTCTTGGCGTCGGCCACTGGTACACCGACCGCTGGGGCCTCGACCTGCGCGCCCTGCGCAGCGACCTCGAGCTGGACAAGAATCCCTTCAACATCGCCTCGGGGAACGAAACCCACCTGCTGGCGTCGGCCCTCTTCAACTTCCGCCCCGGCGCAGAGAACTGGTACCCCTACGCCGCTGCTGGTCTGGGCGGCACCAACGTGGGCTCTCCCTATTCGGGCAAGTCCGAAAGCACGACCCGCCTCAACTACCACGCCGGTCTCGGCATCATGGGCAAGCCCGCCGAAAGCTTCCTGATGGATTTCGGCGTCAAGGCGGTTCGCGTGGAACTGCCCCAGGCCCGCACCGAATACCTGGCGACCCTCGGCCTGGGCTACACCTGGGGCGGCGGCAAGAAGGCCGCTCCTGCGCCTGCGCCGGCCCCCGAGCCGGCACCCGCACCCGCGCCTGCGCCTGAGCCGGCCCCCGCGCCCGTGGCGCCGCCGCCTCCCCCGCCGCCGCCGGCTCCCGAGCCGGTGAAGGAAGTCGCCAAGCCCGTGCCGCCGCCGCCCGCCAAGATCGTGCTGGACGAGGCCGTGCTGCACTTCGCCAACGGCAAGGCCGATCTGGGCGCCGATGCCACCGCAGCCATCCAGAAGGTGGCAGACAGCCTGAAGGCCTACCCCGGCGAGTACACCCTGGAAGTCAGCGGCCACACGTCTTCCACTGGCAGCAAGGCCGTGAACAAGGCGCTCTCCAAGAAGCGCGCCGATGCGGTCGCCAAGGTGCTGGTGGACGCCGGCATTCCCGCCGCCAAGGTCACCACCGTGGGTGTCGGTCCCGACAAGCCCCTCGCCGATAACAAGACCAAGGAAGGCCAGGCCAAGAACCGCCGCGTCGAGATCGACGTGAAGGTGAAGGAAGGCAAGGCCGAAGTCCGCAAGATCACGACGGAGACCGTCGAATCCACTCCGAACAAGTAACATCCCGCGGGCGGGGGCCTTCGCGGGTCCCCGCCCGCCTGACATGAACGAGGGGGACCGCCCGGACGCTTCGCCTCCTCTGCGTCCCCCTCATGCACCCCCACGTGGTGTCCGGACCAAGTCCGGCCACCACGTCTGATCCGGAGGAAGCCATGTCCCTGAAAGACGAGTTCAAGGCCTTCATCATGAAGGGCAACGTGGTCGACCTGGCGGTGGCCGTGGTCGTCGGCGGCGCCTTCGGCAAGATCGTCACCGCCTTCGTCGATGGCGTCGTCATGCCGATGGTGACCTACGTCCTGCCCGCCAACATCAAGTGGGAGGAGTGGGTGCTCGGCAAGTTCCGGATTGGCGCCGTGCTCGGGGCCACCCTGAACTTCCTGATCATTGCGCTGGTCATTTTCCTCGTGCTGATCAAGTTCCTGGGCCGCTTCATCAAGAAGGAGGCGCCTCCGGCCGAGCCCACCACGAAAGAATGCCCAGCCTGCCTGGAGCAGGTGCCCCTCAAGGCGACCCGCTGCAAGCACTGCACCAGCCAGCTCTGAGAGTTCTCCATCTGACGAGGGGCCCGGGTTTCCGGGCCCTTTCTCTTGTGAGAACACGCCTTCCCATGCTGAACTGGAGGATCAACCCCGGGGCGCTTGGGTGCGCCCCCCGACGCACGAGGGCGCCGATGAGCGAGCAAGCTCCGGTTAAAAAGTACTCCGTTTTCCTGCCGAAGACCGACTTCCCCATGAAGGCGGACCTGCCGCAGCGCGAGCCCAAGCGGCTGGAACGCTGGAAGGCCGAGCATCTCTACCGCCGCATCGAAGCCAAGCGCCAGGCGGACAACGCCGCGGGCAAGGGCAAGGGCCGCGAGGTGCTGCACGACGGCCCGCCCTATGCGAACGGCGCCATCCACATGGGCCACGCGCTCAACAAGATCCTCAAGGACGTCGTCGTGAAGTCCCGCTGGATGGAGGGCTACGAATCGCCCTACGTGCCCGGCTGGGACTGCCACGGCCTCCCCATCGAGCATGCGGTCGAAAAGGACCTCGGGCCCAAGCGTCGGGAGATGAGCCGCGCCGACTTCCTGCAGCGCTGCCGCGCCTACGCGCAGAAGTGGATCGACACGCAGCGCACGGCCTTCCAGCGCCTCGGCGTGCTGGGCGCCTGGGAACAGCCCTACGTGACCATGGATCCCGCCTACGAGGCCGAGACCGTGCGCCACCTGGCCAAGCTCTTTGAAAGCGGCAGCGTCACCCGCAAGCTGAAGGTCGTCCACTGGAGCTACGGCGCGCGCACGGCCCTGGCCGAAGCCGAGGTCGAGTACGCCGACAAGACCAGCCCGGCGATCACGGTGGCCTTCCCCGTGACCGATGCCGAGGCCAAGCGTCTGGAACTGCCCACGCCGCTCTTCGTGCCCATCTGGACCACCACGCCCTGGACCCTGCCCAGCAACAAGGCCGTGGCCATGCACCCGGATCTGGAATACGCGGTGGTCCGTGCTGGCGACAAGCATTACGTCGTGGCCGTGACCCTGCGCGAGGACTTCGCCAAGAAGCTGGGCACGGAGCTGCACACCGTCGAGATCCGCAAGGGCAAGGAGTTCCAGACCCTGGTGGCCCGCCATCCCTGGATCGACCGTGAAAGCCCTGTGCTGCTGGGCGATCACGTGACCGCCGACACGGGCACGGGCCTCGTGCACACGGCGCCCGATCATGGCGTGGACGACTTCAACCTCGCACACCACCTGGGTCTGCTCCAGCTCGTGGGGCCCGACGGCAAGTTCCTGCCCGCTGTCAACGATCCCGAGTTCGAGGGCAAGAACATCTTCGACTGCAATCCCCTCGTGGTGGATCGTCTGCGAAGGGAAGGGCGGCTGCTCCACGAGGAGAGCCTGAACCACAGCTATCCCCACTGCTGGCGCACCAAGACGCCCATCCTCTTCCGCGCTACCGAGCAGTGGTTCATCACCATGGATTCGGAACTGGCGGGCAAGGGCCGCAGCCTGCGCGAGCTGGGCATCGAAGGCGTCGAGCAGACGCAATGGATCCCCGCCCAGGGCCAGAATCGCATCCACGCCATGATCGCGGGCCGTCCCGACTGGTGCATCAGCCGCCAGCGCGCCTGGGGCACGCCCATCACCGTGCTGCGCTGCGAAGCCTGCGGCGAACCCCTGGTGGCCGATTCCATCTTCAAGGCGGCCGCCGCGGCCATCGAGAAGGGTGGCATCGAAGCCTGGGCCGAGCTGCCCGTCGAGGGCCTGGTGCCCGCAGGGGCCCGCTGCAAGTGCGGTTCCACGGCCTTCCAGAAGGAAACGGACATCCTCGACGTGTGGATCGATTCCGGCGTGAGTGCCTCCGTCGTGTGCGAGTCCCATCCAGAACTGAGCCGCAACGACTACAGCCAGTTCATCTACCTGGAAGGTTCGGATCAGCACCGCGGCTGGTTCCACAGTTCGCTGCTCTTCAACCTCGCCGCCACGGGCACCAAGCCCTACAAGCAGGTGGTCACCCACGGCTTCGTGCTGGACGGCAAGGGACAGAAGATGTCCAAGAGCCTGGGCAACGTCATCACGCCCGAAGAGATCCTGAAGACGCTGGGCGCCGACATCCTGCGCTGGTGGGCCGCCTCCTGCGACTACAGCGAGGACATCCGCATCTCCAAGGAGATCCTCGACCGCAGCGCCGACGCCTACCGCAAGATCCGCAATACCCTGCGCTTCCTGCTCGGCGCCCTGGCGGATTTCGATCCCGCGAAGGATGCCGTCGCGGCCGCGGACCTGGCGCCCCTGGACCGCTGGGTGCTCGATGCCTTCGCCCGCACCACCGTTGAAGCTCGAGACGCCTATACGCGCTTCGAATTCCACCGCGCGACCCAGGCCCTCCACGGCTTCTGCCAGCTGGAGCTCTCGGGCCGCTACTTCGAGATCATCAAGGACCGCCTCTACTGCGACGCGCTGGATTCGGCCCGCCGCCGTAGCTGCCG
The DNA here is from genome assembly GCF_030268085.1 of Geothrix limicola. Classification (GTDB taxonomy): domain Bacteria; phylum Acidobacteriota; class Holophagae; order Holophagales; family Holophagaceae; genus Geothrix; species Geothrix limicola. Next base: position 1,142,744 of record NZ_BSDE01000001.1, on the reverse strand, counting down.
CCACGCCTGCTGGGAACTGGCCAAGGGTCTCTGCACCCTGCTGGCGCCCGTCATGAGCTTCACCGCAGACGAAGCCTGGGAGCAGATTCCGGGTGTCGAAGGCAGCGTCCACGAGCAGCGCTTCCCCGAGCTCAGCGGCGCGGCCGTCGAGCCCAAATGGGAAAAGCTTTGGGAGGTCCGCGAGGCGGTGCAGGCCGCCATGGAGCCGCACCGCGCGGCCAAGACCATCGGCACGAGCCTGGATGCGGCGGTGGAGATCACCCTGGGCAGCCCGAAGGATTGGGAGCTGCTGGATGCCCTCGGCGAGTCACTCGATGATCTGTTCGTCGTCTCCTCCCTGACCCGCAAGGTCGAGGCGAGCGCCGCCACGCCCATGGTTGCTGTCTCCGCCCATCAGGGCGAGAAGTGCCCCCGCTGCTGGAATCACAAGGGTGGCCACGGCAAGGGCGAAGATGCAGCCCTGTGTGTTCGCTGCGCGTCGGTGGTGGGCTAGTGCGCCGCCTGCTCTGGCTGCTGCTTCCCATCGGCGCCCTGGTGGCGGACCTGGGCTCCAAGGCCTGGATCTTGAAAAACCTCGGCGAAAGCGAATCCCTGACGGTCATCAAGGGCTTCTTCTACCTCACGCTGGGATTCAACCGGGGCGCCATTTTCGGCAGCCTCACCTGGATGCCGCCGACGGTGCGCTTCATCGTATTCGCCTTGGCGGGCGTGGCGGCCCTGGTCTACTTCGGCCGCCTCTTCCTGGCCCGGGACACGTCGACCTGGGAGCGCGTGGCCATGGGCCTCATCCTCGGCGGCGCCCTCGGCAATGGCATCGACCGCATCCTGCGCGGCGCCGTGGTGGACTTCCTGGATTTCGTGTTCGGAAGCTGGCACTACTGGACCTTCAACCTGGCGGACAGCTTCATCCTGGTGGGCGCCATCCTCTACGGCCTGCGGATGCTCCTGGTGGCGCGGGCCGAGCCCAAGACCAAGGAGAACTGAGCGTCAGCCACGGATAAACACAGATAAACACGGATGGAACCGCGCTTTCATCTGCGTTCATCCGTGGTTGGTTTTTGCATTACTGGGCTTCGATGGCTTTCAGCAAAGCCGGGTCCTTGGGCAGCTGGTCCACGTCGGCGAGGCGCGGGACGAGGCGTTTCCAGAAGGGTTCGGCGGCGAAGACCTGCTTGAAGAGGGGCAAGGCCTCATTCAGCTTGCCGCTGGAAGCCAGGGCCACGGCCTGCCAGAAGGGCATCTCCCAGATGCCGGGCGCCAGCTTGGCGGCGGCCGCGTAGGCGGCCTTGGCCTCGGGCCACTTGGCGGCAGTGACGAAACCATCGCCCTCGTCCATCAGGCGGTAGGCGCGGCGCAGTTGGATGAGGCGGCCCAGCTCCTTCAGCGGATCGGGGCTGTCCTCCACCCGCAGGTCGAAGAGGCGGTCGTTCCAGGGCTGGCCCGACGGCCTGCCCTTCACGATGAGGATGGCCGCGCTCTGCTGGCCGCGGATGTCGCCACCCTCGGCCTGGGCCGCGCGCAGGGCCGCCAGCAGCCGGTCCGCGAGGTCGCCCTTGGCGCCGCGGAAGGCCTTGGCCATGGCGGGCCAGACGCTGGCCTTGTCCATGAGGTTGGCTTCCACCGTGAATGCTTCTCCCACCTCGTGGCCCGCGGCCTGGATGCATTTCGCGCCCGTGTGCGCGGCGGCATGGCCCTGGGCATCCACCATGGCCACCTGGCGCACCTCACGATCGGGATCCGCCGCGAGCAACGCCTTCAGGGCTTCTGGCGCGGACTTGCCGGCCTTCATGAGGGCCAGGCCCAGGGCGCCGTAACTGGGATCCGTGAAGCTTTGCGTGGCCACCACGCCCACGCCGGGTTCGGCCCAGGGCACGGAGGCGCCCACGGAGAACCAGTGGCTTTGCACGGCCACGCCGAGATCTCCCGTGGCCGCATCCCGAGCCACGATGGAATAGGTGTGGACGGGGCGGCGGGGCACCTCGCCCGCGCCGAGGGAAAGGGCCGACAGAAGGAGAAGGAAGCAGCGGCGCATGGGGGCTCCGGAGTGGGGGGATGACCCCATCCTAGATCGTTCTGCGCCGGGTCCGTCGCGCTGGTACGATGGTGCCCATGAAACGCGCCTTCGCCCCCGCCATCCTGTCGCTCATCTGCCTGGCCGCCCCTGCCCAGGACGCCTATCGGAAATCCGTGGACGACTGGCACGCGGCCCGCGAAGCCCGGCTGGCCGCCGAAGATGGCTGGCTGAGCCTGATCGGGCGGGACTGGCTGAATCCCGGCGAGAACACGCTGGGCACCGCGCCCGGATCCACGGTGCTGCTGCCCGAAGGCGTCGCGCCCGCAAAGGCGGGCCTGTTCATTCTGGAAGGCACCACGGTCCGCTTCCGAACTCTGCCGGGCAGCGGCATCCTCTTGAACGGAAAACCCGCGGTCGAGGCCGTCCTCAAATCCGATGCCGACGAGCATCCGGACCAGCTGCAGGCCGGCCGGGTGCGCTTCTACGTGATCCGCCGCGGCGACCGCTTCGGCATCCGCCTGAAGGATCCGGAAACCCCCGCCCGCAAGGCCTTCCACGGCGTGCCGCGCTATCCGGTGGATCCCGCCTGGCGCATCGAAGCCGACTTCATCCCCTACAACCCGCCCCAGACGCGGCCCATCGGCACGGTGATCGGCACCACCGAATCCATGACGACGCCGGGCCTGCTGCGCTTCAAGGTGGGCGGTCGCGAGGTCACGCTGGAACCCATGATCGAGGATCCCGAGCATCCCGAACTGTTCATCATCTTCAAGGACACCACGAGCACCCACGGCACCTACCCGGCGGGGCGTTTCCTCTACGCCGAGATGCCGAAGAACGGCAAGGTGATCCTGGATTTCAACCGGGCCATCAATCCGCCCTGCGCCTTCTCGATGTTTGCGACCTGCCCGCTGCCGCCCAAGCAGAATCATCTCGCGGTGGATGTGCCCGCGGGTGAGAAGAACCCCGGCCTGCACTGAGGGGCGTGGCGGTTATTCGGCCTGCTTGAAAGCCGCCAGGGCCTTCCAGGCTGCTTCGGAGCTCCAGCGCGCATCCTTGCCGTCGCCGAGGATGGAGGGAATGTCCCACACGGCGCAGCCCGCGCCCGTCTTGGCCAGGTCCTGGAGATGTCCGGGCAGGGCGGAACCGCCCCATTCGTACTGCCAGCCGGGTACGCCCAGCAGCACCTGGGCGGGTCGGTAGCCCTTGCTCTTGGCCCAGTCCACCTGCCAGCTGAACCGGAAGATGGCGGCGCCGCCGGCGCAGGGCTGGCCGCCCTCCGGCGTGAAATCGGAGGCGTTGGCTTCGTAGAGGTCGCCATAGCCCATGGAATGGATGGCGTCCACCTGGCCCTTCCAGTCGCCCCACCAGGCCATGTTGGGGGCGTTGAAGCAGGGGCTGTGGAAGCTGTCGATGGTGAGCAGCTTGCCCTTGGCGTGCACGGCCGCAGAGAGCGCCGCCACGAAGGCGCCGTAGGCTGCGCGGTCCCCATCCAGGTTGCCTTCGCCTTCCAGATCGAGATCGATGCCGTCCAGGCAGAGGCGCAGCATCTCATCCACGAGGGACTTCACGAGTGTGTCGCGGTGCAGCGTGAAGGCCGTGCGGGCTCGCTGCCAGTCCCAGATCTTGCCGTCGTGGTTGTAGACCGTGAGAAGCACCATGACGCCGCGGGTCTGCGCCCACTGGCGGAAGTGGGACACGTCGACGTCGGTGATCCGCTCGCCACGCTCGGCGTAGGCCAGGCGGCCTTCGGAGTTGAGGATCCAGAACTGGAGACCCAGGCGGCTCAGCCACTGATCGGCCGTCACCGGGCCTGCCTTGTGGCGCAGGGCCTTCCGGCTGATCTCCAGGCGATAGGGCGGAATCCATCCCATCACGTCGTGGGCGAGCAGGGATCCGGCGAGGGCGCCGAGGGTGATCAGGCGTTTCATGGGGACTCCAGTCCGCGTTGACCGGCGGGCAGGGATCAGGCTTCCTGGGCAGCCCCGTCGGAATCCTGACCGTCCACGCCGGTTTCCTCGGGATGCGAGCTGCATGTCCGCGTGGGCATTTCGAGCACGAAGGCGCTTCCGCGGGGGGGATTCTCCTCCACCCAGATCCGGCCTTCGTGAGCCTCGGCCACCAACTGGCAGAAGGCGAGCCCGAGGCCCGAACCGAAATGGGCGTCATCGGCGGCGCCGCCCTGCACGCGGATGAATTTCCCGAACACCTGGTCGCGCATGTGCTCGGGGATGCCGTGACCCTGGTCTCGCACCTCCACGCGCACACCGTTTTCCGTGGGTCTGGCTTCGATGCGCGTGCTGCTGCCCGAAGGCGAATACTTCAGCGCGTTGTCGAGGAGGTTCAGCAGGAGACGGCGGAGGAACTCCTGATCGGCCTCCACCTCCAGATCCGCCGCGCAGTCCCAGCTCAGCGAGTGATGGCGGGACTGGGCCTGCGATTCCATCTCCTTGAGCAGAGCGGGAATCCACGTGTTCAGCGAGATGCGGGTCTTGTGGAGATCGAGTCCCACCTGTTCGGCGCGGCCGATGTCAAGGATGTTCTGGATCATCCGCCCCATGGTGTGGGCCGTGTCGCGGAGGCGGCGCACCTGGTTGCGCGAGCTGGAATCCTGGCCGGTCTTGTCGTCCAGCAGTTCCAGGCCCACCTGGATGGCTGAAAGGGGGTTTTTCAGGTCATGGACGATGAATTCGAAGAGCTGTTCCCGCTGCTTCTGCAGGTCGAGCAGGTTGTCGCGCTCGGCCTGGATCTCCGCCTGGAGGCGCTTGAGCCGCATGAGGCTGCGGATGCGCACGATCAGTTCGGGGGACAGGACGGGCTTGCGCAGGAAATCATCGCCTTTGGCGCGCAGGGCCTGGGCGTGGATGTCGGGGCGTTCATCCCCGGTCAGGAAGATGATGGGCAGAAGTTCTCCATTGGGACGCTCGCGGATGCGCCGACAGACCTCCAGTCCATCCATCTCCGGCATCTGGATATCGAGGAGCACCAGTTCCGGCTTGTAGGTGTCGAGTAGCTCCAGGGCCTTTTCGCCGCTCTCGGCGGCTTCCACCTGGTAATACCCCCGTTCCAGCATGGCCCGAAGGCTGCGGCGAGCGAGCGCGTCATCATCCACCACCAGGACCCGGGCCCCGTGGTCCGCACGGCGATAGAAGATGGGCCCTTCATTCATACTTGACCTCAAAAGACTCTTATCGAATCGGATCGAGGTTAACAAAATTTTCTGAGGCAAATGTGAAAAATCAGGCAAAAACGCAAAATTTGCTTCATTCGATGACACAAATAATTGCCTAGTGCCCGGAAAGCCTAGGCTTTCACCACGCCATCCACATAGACCCATTTGCCGTTTTCGCGGGCAAAGTTGCTGGTTTCGATGTGCAGGCTGCGCCGCCCATTGGCCTGGAGACTTGCATGGAAGGTGACGATGCCGGTGTCATCGGTCTTCCCACCCTTTTCCTTGCCGACGATCTTGAGTCCCACGCAGCTGACGGATTTGCAGTACTGCAGCAGTTCGTCGCGGTTCTCCTCGCCGCGCTTGGCTTCGGGCCGCGTGGCGATCAGGTAGTCCACCTTGGCCATGGCGTAGGCGGAAAAGCGCGAACGCATCAACTGCTCGGCAGTCTCGGGTGCGGCGGCCCCGGTGTGGAAGGGACCGCAGCAGCGGTCGTAGGGCTTCTTGGAGGTGCAGGGGCACAGGCGGGACATGAAAACCTCGGAACAACAGGGCCATCAGGATCGCACGGCGATCCTGTGATGTGGCTCAGGGACGCGCGCGGAAGCGCAGCGCGATGTACCAGACCACGGAAGCGACGGCGAGGGTGCTCATCCAGATCCACCAAGGGAACCTCCCCGCGCCCGCCGTCCAGGCTGCGAAGGAAGAGAGCAGGGGCACCAGGGTGCAGACGAGCAGCACCAGGTGGAAGGCGAGCTTTGTGGCGCGCCCCAGGCGACCCGCGGCCCGCGCGAGACGCACGGTGATGAGGGCACAGGCCAGCGAGGGCAGGCCGAGGAAGGCCCAGAGAAGGAAGAGCGGAATGGCGGGACTCGTCCAGCCCTGGCTGAACCAGCGGAAATAGCTCGGGAAGGTGACGGCGAACCAGACCAGGTCGCCCAGCGACAGGCAGACCGTCAGCGCGCTGAGCAGGCGCAGCACGAGGGTGGATGGAGGCTGAGGAACGGTCGAGGCAGGCGCGGGCTCACTCATGGGACCTCGGGGGATGGCCCATGCTATCGACGGTTCTGTCGGAAAGACAGACCTACTGGGCCTTCATGGGGACGTGCAGGCCGATGGCGTCGGCATGTTCCTGGGCGATTTCGTAGCCCGCGTCGGCGTGGCGGAAGACGCCCATGGCGGGATCATTCCAGAGCACGCGGCTGATGCAGCGGCTGGCGCGCTCGGTGCCGTCGGCCACGATCACGACGCCGCTGTGCTGGCTGTAGCCCATGCCCACGCCACCGCCGTGATGGAGGCTCACCCAGGACGCACCGCCGCCGACGGCCGTCATGGCGTTGAGCAGCGGCCAGTCGCTGACGGCGTCCGAGCCGTCCTTCATGGCCTCGGTCTCGCGGTTGGGGCTCGCCACGCTGCCGCTGTCCAGGTGGTCGCGGCCGATGACGATGGGCGCCTTCACGCGGCCGGACTTCACCAGTTCGTTGAACATCAGGCCGGCCTTGTGGCGCTCGCCGGCGCCGATCCAGCAGATGCGCGCGGGCAGGCCCTGGAAGGCGATCTTCTCCTTGGCGGCCTTGAGCCAGCGGATCATGCCCTCGTTCTCGGGGAACAGCTCCATCATGGCGGCGTCGGTGACGGCGATGTCTTCGGGATCGCCCGACAGCGCCGCCCAGCGGAAGGGGCCGATGCCCTTGCAGAAGAGCGGGCGTATGAAGGCGGGCACGAAGCCCGGGAAGGCGAAGGCGTTCTCGCAGCCCGCGCGCTGGGCCTGGGCGCGGATGTTGTTGCCATAGTCGAAGGTCACCGAGCCGCGGCGCTGGAATTCGATCATCGCTTCGACGTGCGTGCGCATGGAGCTGAGCGCCCGCTGCACGTAGGCCTCGGGTTCGGCCTTGCGCATGACGGCGGCCTGATCGAGGGACAGCCCGGCGGGGATGTAGCCGTTGTATTCGTCGTGGGCCGAGGTCTGGTCCGTGACGAGGTCCGGCAGGAGGCCGCGCTTGAGGATTTCGGGCAGGATCTCCGCGGCGTTGCCCAACAGGCCGATGCTGCGGGCCTCGTGGGCGTCCACGTACTGCTGCACGAGGGCGAGGGCCGTGTCGAGGTTGTCGGTCCACTCGTCCAGGTAGCGGGTATCGAGGCGCTTCTGGATGCGGGTCTGGTCCACGTCGATGGCGAGGCAGACGCCGCCGTTCATGGTGACCGCCAGGGGCTGGGCGCCGCCCATGCCGCCGAGGCCGGCGGTCAGCGTCCAGGTGCCGGCCAGCGTGCCCTTGAAGTGCTGGCGCGCGGCTTCGGCGAAGGTTTCGTACGTGCCCTGCACGATGCCCTGGCTGCCGATGTAGATCCAGCTGCCGGCGGTCATCTGGCCGTACATCATCAGGCCCTTCTGATCGAGCTCGCGGAAGACCTCCCAGGTGGCCCACTTGGGCACCAGGTTGGAATTGGCGATGAGCACGCGGGGCGCGTCGGGGTGGGTCTTCACCACTCCCACGGGCTTGCCGCTCTGCACCAGCAGGGTCTCGTCATCGTTCAGATGCTTCAGCTCCTTGACGATGGCGTGGAAGCAGTCCCAGTTGCGGGCCGCCTTGCCCAGGCCGCCGTAGACCACCAGATCCTCGGGCCGCTCGGCCACCTCGGGATCCAGGTTGTTCATGAGCATGCGCAGCGCGGCCTCCTGCACCCAGCCCTTGCAGTGCAGGTGGGTGCCGCGGGGGGCGGTGATGACGGGGGATTCAGAAGCGGTGGACATGGGAGCTCCAACTGAACGCCCTAGTTTCCCACGGACCGGACGAGACGGCGATCAAGAGGCCCGGAGCGCCCGGATGGCCCGCTCCAAATCGGCTCTCATGGCCTCGGGGCTTTGCGCTTTGTGAAGATATCCGTGGCCGGGCAGCACCCGGCTGAAGTCGTAGGCCAGCAGTTTCTCCAGGCTGGCCAGCTGCTGCTCCCAGGAATGCCAGTTGTAGGTGCGGGAGGCGGAAAGGCGCCGCTTCTCCGGGTTCCACCACAGGTGATCCCCCGTGAAGAGGCAGTCCCGGTACAACAGACAGACACTCCCCGCCGTGTGCCCGGGGGTGGGGATCAGCAGCAGGTCCTCATCTAGCGCGATGGGTTCGTCGCCGTCCACCAGGCGTTCGAGGCCCGTGAGGCCGTCCCCCCGGTGCATGACGCGCTCGCAGCCGAAGCGCTGGCGAAAGGCCGCGTGATCGGCCACGTCGTCCTGGTGGCTGAGCACCAGCATGGACACGCCGCCCAGGGCCTCCAGGTTCTTCATGAGCGGTTCCGCCGCCCGTGGGGAATCCATCAGCACGTTGCCCCGGGGGCGGCGGATGAAATAGCTCCAGGCCCCGTAGCTCTTCTCGCTGGTGTAGCCGCTGAAATAGACGTCCTCGGTCAGCGGATGGGGGAAGGCCCGGGCTGCGGCCTGGAGGTGTCCCTTCTCATCGGAGCCGATGGAGCCGACGGGGCAGGCCACCAGGGCCATGGCGGCGCGCAGGCCCCTGGCCTCGTCCATGGGCTGGGTGTGGACGTAGGCGTGGGCGCCCCCGTCGGCGAAGGTGTCAGGCGCGAACTGGTAGCAGGTGCCGCAGTCGATGCAGGTCCGGTCCACGAAGAAGGGGCCGGGAGCATTGTTGGGATAGGCCTCCGTTCGACGCGCCACGGTCCCTCCTGGCTCGGCAGCCTAGCGGTTCACCAGGGCCATCATGGCGGCAGGATAGCGGGTGCCGGCGGCGGCTCCGGGCGGGAAGAGGCCGCCCAGCTCGTCGAGTTCGCCGGGGCACAGCACGTGATCGAGGGCGCCGAGGTTCTCGTCCAGGCGGTCCCGGCGCTTGGTGCCGGGGATGGGCACCACGTCGCCCCCCTGGGCCAGCACCCAGGCGAGGGCCAGCTGGGAAGGTGTGCAGCCGCGCGCGGCGGCCATGTCCTGCAGTTTGGCCACGAGATCCAGGTTCTTCTGGAAGTTCTCACCCTGGAATCGGGGCGAGTTGCGGCGGTAATCGTCGGGTTCGAAATCCTCGAAGCTCCGGATCTGGCCCGTGAGGAAGCCGCGGCCCAGGGGGCTGTAGGGCACGAGCCCCACGCCGAGCTCGCGGCAGGCCTGGAGGAGGCCCTCCTCGGGATCCCGGGTCCACAGCGAGTACTCGGACTGCACGGCGCTGATGGGATGCACGGCGAAGGCCCGGCGAAGGGTGGAGGGACCCACTTCGGAAAGGCCCAGGAACCGCACCTTGCCGGCCTTCACCAGGTCCGCCATGGCGCCCACGGTCTCCTCGATGGGCACCTGGGGATCCACGCGGTGCAGGTAATAGAGGTCGATGGTCTCGACTCCCAGGCGCTTCAGGCTCGCGTCGCAGGAACTCCGGACGTAGTCGGGGCGCCCGCAGATTCTCCGCAGGGTCGGATCGTTCGGATCGCGGACGATGCCGAACTTGGTGGCGATCACCACGCGCTGGCGCACTTCCGCCAGGACCTTGCCCACCAGCACTTCGTTGGCATGGGGGCCGTAGGCGTCGGCGGTATCGAAGAACGTGACGCCCCGGTCCACCGCGTGGAGGAGGGTGGCCGTGGATTCCGCGTCGTCCCGGTGTCCATAGAACTCGGACATGCCCATGCAGCCGAGGCCGATGGCCGATACGGTGAGGCCCTGGGTTCCGAGGTGACGGGTCAGCATGGGGATCTCCTTCGCGTGGGGAGGCTTTAGATGAAAAACACTCGCAGAGAATGCCGAGAAAACCGGAGGACGCGGAGAAAAAAATTCCTCTACATTCTCGGCCTGCTCAGCGTATCTCTGCGAGTGTCTAGAACCTTATTGCTTCGCCAGACCGGCTCAGCGGTGGTCGACGATGTCCTTGGCCTCGAAGCGGACCTTCGCGACGGTGGCGTATTTGTCATCGGCCGCGCGGTAGCCCACGGGGCAGGCGGAGACGGTGGCGTAACCCGTGCCCTTGAGGCCGAGGATCTCGTCGTATTTGGCGGGATCGATGCCTTCGAAGGGGCAGGCGTCGATGCCGAGCAGGGCGGCGGAGGTCAGCAGGTTGCCCATGGCGATGTAGGTCTGGCGGGCGGCCCACTCCTGGATGATGGCGTGGCGGGGGCCGTTCACGAGATCGCCCATCATGAAGCCCTTGTAGCCGGCCAGGCTTTCCACGGAGGCGCCGCGCACCTCGGCGATGCGGGAGATGAAGCGGTCCACATCGCCTTCGGTGACGTCTTCCTTGGCGGCAAAGACCACGAGGTGGCTGCAATCCTCGACCTGGGACTGGTTCCAGGAGGCGGGGCGCAGCTTGGCCTTGAGGGCGGGGTCGGTGACGATGATGAACTTCCAGGGCTGCAGACCGTAGCTGGAGGCGGTGAGGATCAGGGCCTCTTCGAGCACGGCCCAGTCTGCGGCGGAAATCTTCTTCGTGGCGTCGAACTTCTTGGTGGCGTAGCGCCAGTTCAGCTGTTGGAGCAGGCTCTCGCCCGAGATGGTGTTCATGGGTTCCTCTGATGCAGATGGGAGATGGGTTACAGGGCCTGCTCGATGCGGGCCCGCAGCTCGTCGATGGGCAGCGCGCCCACGATGCGGTCGATGGCCTCGCCGTCCTTGAAGATCACGAGGGTCGGCATGCTCAGCACGTCGTACTGCTCGGACAGGGGTGTGAAGTCGTCCACGTTCAGCTTGGCGAAGGCGATCTTGCCGGTGAATTCGGCGGCGAGGGTTTCGGTGATGGGAGCCAGTTCACGGCAGGGAGCGCACCAGGGAGCCCAGAAATCCACGACGGTGACGCCGCGGGCCACGGCCCCGGTGAAGGTCGTATCGGTCAGGTGCTGGATGAGGTCAGACATGCCTTGACTCCTGGTTCGGCCCCCAGAATAACGGATTTGGAGGCATTCTCAGTCATGACAATATCCGCGGCTCAGGAGACTTTGGCCCAGCGCGCCGTGGCGGTGGCGAGGCGGTGGCCCAGCCGCTCCGCGCTCTTGCGGTCGGCGGCGTTGGGTTCGACCTCGGGCGCCACCTGGCCGGCCTGGGCCATGACACCGGAGAAGCTGCCAAGGCGGTTGATGCCTTCCTCGTTGTAGGGCATTTCGGCGTTGCCCACCCAGACCATGCCGTGCTGCATGGCGAAGATCATGAGGGACTGCAGGGTGTTCAGCTTGTCGCCGCTGGGGCTGCCGCTGATGGTGAAGCCGGCCGCCAGCTTGTCCTTCCACTTCTGCTCGAACCAGGCCTTGGAGCTGGCGTCCATGAAGGTCTTGAAGGGGCCACTCACGTTGCCCATGTAGGTGGGGCTGCCGAAGACGATGGCATCCGCGGCCTCCAGATCCGCCCAATGGGCATCGACTTCTTCGACGGAAATGAGGCGGGCCTTGGTGCCGGGCACGGATTCCGCGCCGGCCTTCACCTGCTCGGCCACGACCTTGGTATGGCCAAAGCCGCTGTGGTACACGATGGCGATCTGGGACATGTTCGCTCCTGTGCGGGCGCTTGCATTCGGATGGCCCGTGACCCAAACTTTAGGTGCTTACAATCGAAAAGAAAGTAGGCACTATTTTGGAAGGTAGGCACCCAATGGTTAGTAAGGCATGCACCCTCGCTCCCAACGTCCTCAGCGCCCAGTGCCCCACGCGGCAGGCCCTGGATCTCATCGCAGACAAGTGGACCACGCTGCTGATCTACCTGCTGTCGAAGGGGAAGCAGCGCTACGGCGACCTCCACCGGCAGGTGGGCGGCATCAGCCAGAAGATGCTCACCCAGACCCTGCGCAAGCTGGAGCGCGACGGCCTGGTCACGCGCCACGTCTACCCCGAAGTGCCCCCGCGCACGGAATACGAATTGACCAAGCTGGGCCACACCCTCATCGGCCCCCTGGGCGCGCTCTGCGAGTGGGCGGGCGCGCACCTGGCGGAGCTGGAGCAGGCCCGCAAGCGCTACGACCACCTGCAGAAGAAGCCCAGCCTCAGCGCCTGATGTCGTCCGGGGGGGAGGCTCCGCCTCTGCGAGCCGCGCAGCGGAAGCAGGAGCCTCGCGGGAGCGAGGCGCTAGGCGGAGGCCTGCTCGCTTTGCTCGCGATGTCCCCCCGAGCCCTCGCGCTTCGGCCGGGCAAAGCCCGCCCTCAGCGCCTGATGTTCTCCGAGGGGACCGCCTGCTCGCTCTGCTCGCGATGTCCCCCCGGGCCCCCGCGCTTCGGCCGGGCAAAGCCCGCCCTCAGCGCCTGAGTCGCTCCAGATCCTCGGGGGTGTCCAGATCCGTTCCGCCGCCGGGGAAAGGCAGGGTGGCGGCGCCTTCGCGCAGGAGGATGACCTTGGCTCCCCGGTCGCCTTCCAGCGCAAGTAGGGCCGGGAACAGCCGCCGGGGAAAGAGGGCGGGGATGCCGAGGGTTCCCGCGTAGGCGCAGGCCGCGGGACGTGATGGGTCCTTCTGGAACAGGGCCTGGAGATCGCGCAGCAGCGCCGCATCCACCAGGGGCTGGTCCACCGTGAGCAGCAGGACCGCCTCTACTCCGGCCTCGAGGGCAGTGATACCGATTCGGATGGAGCTGGCCATGCCGGTGGCCGCGTCGGGGTTGGGAAGGCACCGCGCCTCCAAGCCCAGCTGGCCCGAATCCTCAGGATTCGTTACGGCGATCACCGGTGAACATCCCGAGGCCAACGCGACCTTCACGGCGCGCCGCAGCAGGGTTTCCCCTTCGAATTCGAGCTGGGCCTTGGGGCGACCCATGCGGCGGCCCGCGCCGGCGGCGAGGATCACGGCCGCCGTCATATCGCGGAGACAGGCGTGCGGGCAGCCTTGAGAGGACCGCCGATGCGTCCCTGGAAGCAGGCCTGAATTTCAGCCAGCACCGCGAGGGCGATGGTTTCGGGATCCTCAGCGCCGAGGTCCAACCCCACGGGGCTGTGCAGGCGGGGGCCGCAGTCGACGCCCTCCGCGGCCAGGTCCGCCATCATCTTCGCGCTCCGGGCGCGGCTGCCCATGAGGCCGAGATAGCCCGCGTCGGAGCGGCCCAGCAGACGCAGGGCTTCGAGATCCTTCAGGTAGTTGTGGGTCATGAGCACCACGGCGCTCCGGGAATCCAGCACCAGCTCGGGAACCCGCTGGGCGGGGTGGCCCGAAAGCACCTGGTCGGCCTCGGGGAAGCGCTCCGCGCGGGCGAAGGCGGGGCGGTGATCCAGCAGCCCTACCTCCCATCCGAGTTCCTTGGCCAGCCGCAGGAGGGGCCGGCTGTCATCACTGGCCCCCAGGATCCAGAGCGAGACCGGCGGCTGGATGGTCTCCTGCGTTTCATCCGCACGGGGCTTCTCTCCGGGCTCAAGACGACGGCGCGAGAAGCCGCTTTCCAGGGAGGTGGCCAGCCGGAGGGGATGGCGATGTCGGATCACCGCTTCGAGCCAGCCGATCCATTCGGGAGGAGCGCCGGGATCGATGCGTTCCACCAGGATGTCCAGGACGCCTTCACAGCCGCTGCCGCTGCCCCAAACCAGGTCGATCTCGCCGCGAAGGTCGTAGCGCAGCAGGCGCGGCAGACCATCGGCGAGGATTTCGTTGGACCGGGCCAGCACCTCGCCTTCGAGGCAGCCTCCACTGAGGGATCCGCGCAACACCTGGTCGCCGTCCGTGAGTAGGCGCGAACCTGGCCTGCGATAGCTGGATCCTTCGACGCGCAGCAGGGTGGCGAGGGCCAGAGGCCGGTTGCTGTCCCGGATCAAGACCAGGATGTCCTGGAGTTCTTTGTGCATGAGGGGATTATGCCCTCCGGAGCGGCTTGGGGAGCAGGGGCAGGCTGCGCAGCCGCTTTCCCGTGGCGGCGAACACGGCATTGCCCACGGCGGGCGCGAGGGGCGGCAGACCAGGTTCCCCCACGCCGCCCGGAGGCAGGTCGCTCGGAACAATGTGGACTTCGATCTTCGGCATGTTGGGCATCAGCAGCATGGGCTGGTCTAGGAAGCTCGTGGCGGTCACGCGGCCGGCCTTGATGGCGATCTCGCCGTAGAGGGCGGCGCTGAGGCCGAAGGCGATGCCGCTTTCCATCTGGGCTTTCACGTTGCGGGGGTTCAGCACCATGCCGCAGTCCACGGCGCAGACCACGTGGCGCACGTGGATGGGGCCATCCGCCTCCGCTTCCACTTCGGCCACCTGGGCCACGTAGGTGCCGCAGTCGAGGTAGGCGTGGGCGGCGATCCCGCGGCCCCAGCCCTTGGGCAGCTTGCGGGTCCGCCATTCGGATTTCGCCGCGGCCAGCTCCAGCACCGCGCGGTAGCGTGCCGGATCGAAGGTGTCCCGGCCCAATTGGCGCGGGGCTTTCGGGAGGTGGTCGAGGCGGAAGTCCAGCGGATCCTTCCCGGCCGCGTGGGCCAGTTCATCCCAGAAGCACTCGGTGACGAAGGGGTTGAAGCTGGCGGGCACCGCGCGCCAGAACCAGAGGGGCACGGGCGTGTCGCTCTGTCCCCACTCCACCTGCAGGTTCGGGATGTCGTAGGCCAGGTCCGACGCGCCGGAGAGCTCGGCGGCTTCCGGGGGCCAGGGGAAGTGGTTCGAGGCGGCGATGGAACCTCCGACGAACCGGTGGAGCCAGGCCAGCGGCCGGCTCTGGCCATCCAACCCCGCTTCCAGTTCATGCAAGGTGGCGGGGCGGTATCCGTCGTGCTGAAAATCATCGGGCCGCGTCCACTGCACCTTCACGGGCGCGCCCGCGGCCTTGGAACAGGCCACGGCGTCGGCGATAAAATCCGACATGGCACGACGGCCGAAACCTCCGCCCGCCAGCGTCACCTGGATCTCGATCTGCTCGGCCTTCAGGCCCGTGATCGCCTGGACGGAGGGCAGGGCCATGCCCGGCGCCTGGGTGGGAGCCCAAACCTTGCAGCGATCCGCCTTCACGTCGGCCACGGCCACCATGGGCTCCATGGTGGCGTGGGCCAGGAAGGGCGCGTCGTAGGTGGCCTTGATGCGCTTGGCCGCCGCGGGCAGCGCCTGGGCCGGGTCACCCTCCTTCCGCACCACCTTGCCCGCGCTTTTCAGGCGGGCTTCGAACTGTCGGCGGATGGAGGCGCTGTCCACCTGGGCGGCCGGGCCTTCCTCCCATTGCACCTTGAGGGCCTGGCGCCCCTGGAAGGCGGACCAGGTGTCTTCGGCGAAGACCGCCACGCCGCTGGGCACCTGCAGCACCTGCTTCACGCCGGGCACCTTGAGGGCCGTCGAGGCGTCGAAGGATTTCACCTTTCCGCCAAATACCGGGCAGCGCTCGATGCTGGCCACCAGCATGCCCGGCAGGTGGATGTCCGTGGCGAACTGGGCACGCCCGGTGACGATATCGGGCCCGTCCAGACGCGGGATGTTCTTGCCGAGGATCCGGAAATCCTTGGTGGCCTTCAGGGGCGGATCCGCGGGCGGCGTGAGGGCGGCAGCCTTGGCCACCAGGTCGCCGAAGCCCAGGTCGCGGTGACTGGGCGGATGCTGGATGCGGCCCGACCGGGCGAGGCACTCGGCCTTGGGGACGCCCCAGCTGTCGGCGGCGGCTTGCAGGAGCATCTCCCGGGCCTGGGCGCCGACCTTGCGCAGGGCCTGGGTGGTGCTGCGGGTGGTCTGGCTGCCGCCCGTGACGCCGAGATCCCCGAACTTCGGATCCGTGGAGGCCTGCAGGACCTTGACCTTGGACCAGTCGGCTTCGAGTTCTTCGGCGATGGCCATGGCCATGCTGGTGCGGACGCCCTGTCCGATTTCCGCCCGGGTGGCCCAGACCGTGACCGAGCCGTCCCCATCGATGCGGAGCATGCCGTTGGGTTCGAAGGATCCAACGGCAGGAGGGGCCGCCGCAGGGGCGTGCTTGGCGTCCAGGGGCAGGTAGAAGGCCAGGGACAGGCTTCCAACGGTCTTGATGAAATCGCGGCGGGTGGTGCTCATGGGATCACCTCCCTGCGTTGGCCCGCGGCCGCATGGACGGCCTCCCGAATTCTCAGGTAGGTGCCGCAGCGACAGGCGTTCCGGCCCAGCGCGTGGTCGATGTCCGCGTCCGAGGGGTGGGGATTTTTCGCCAGCAGGGCGGCGGCGGTCATGATCTGGCCCGTCTGGCAGTACCCGCATTGGGCCACGTCCAGCTCGACCCAGGCCTTCTGCAGGGGATGGGCGCCGTGGGGATCCAACCCTTCGATGGTGGTGATGTGTCTGCTGCCGACATCGCCCAGGCGCGTCTTGCAGGACCGGACGGGCGCGTCCCCCAGGTGGACCGTGCAGGCGCCGCAGAGTCCCTGCCCGCATCCGAACTTGGTGCCGGTCAAGCCCAGGCGGTCGCGCAGCACCCAGAGCAGGGGCATCTCCGGCGAGGCTTCCACGCGATGGGATTGACCGTTGACCGTCAGGGTGAACGCCGCCATGGGGCACCTCCGGTTGTAGGATCGGCCCACATCCTACGCCGGAAGCCAGACCCGCGGCAGCGGAATGTCAGATGGCCGAAAGATCCACGGGCACTTTGCGGATGCGCTTGCCGGTGGCGGCGAAGACGGCGTTGAGGACGGCGGGGATGGCGAGCGGCACGGGGGGTTCGCCGATGCCCGAGGGCGCTTCGGCGCTTTGCACCACGTGGGTTTCGACCTCGGGCATGTCGCCCAGGCGGAGCAGGGGGAACTCCTGGTAGCCGGTCTGGACCGTGTGGCCCTTCTCCCAGGTGATCTGGGTGAACAGGGCCGAGAGCCCGAAGGCGATGCCGCCTTCCACCTGGGCTTCAAGCCCTGCGGGATTCACGACGAATCCGCAGTCCACGGCGCAGGTGACCTTGTGGATGCGAAGCTGACCCTTTTCCACCGAAACCTCGGCCACCTCGGCGGCATAGGTGCGGCCGTCGTAGGCGTGGCAGGCCAGGCCCAGGCCGCGTCCCGCGGGCAGCTTGCGGCCCCAGCCCGCCTTTTCGGCAGCGACCTGCAGCACCTTCTTCAGGCGGCGGATGTCGGCCTCGTCGCGGCCGAACTTCACGAGACCTTGGTTTCCCAACAGGTCGAGGCGCAGTTGAAGGGGGTCTTTGCCCACGGCGTGGGCCACCTCGTCGAAGAAGCATTCCCGGGCGAAGACGTTGGGCACGATCTCGATGCCGCGCCACCAACCCAGCGGCGTGGGAGCCGCGACTTCGGCGTAGTCCACGCGGATGGCCGGAATGGCGTAGGGGATGTCGAGGGCGCCGTTGGCCTCGGCCAGGACCTGGGAGGGCGTCTTCTGGCCGACCCAGGAATGGAGGATGGAGGGTCCGGCGATGCGGTGGGCCCAGGCCGTGAGGGCGCCGCTGGCATCCAGGCCCGCCCGCAGGCGGTGCAGAGTGGCCGGATGGTGGAGGTCGTGGCGGAAATCATCCTCGCGGTCCCACACCACCTGGATGGGGCCGCCGCCGGCGGCCTTGGCCACCTGGGCGGCCTCGGTGCTGAAGTCGGTGCCGAGGCGCCGGCCGAAGCCACCGCCGATGAGGGCCACGTTCACCTTCACCTGTTCGGGCTTGAGGCCCAGGGCCGCGGCGGCGGTGGCTTGGGCCTTGTTGGGCGATTGGCTGCCGGTCCACATCTCTGCACCCTCGGGCCGGATCTGCACGGTGGCGTTCATGGGCTCGACGGTGGCGTGGGCCTGGTACGGGAAGCTGTACTCCGCTTCGAGCACCTTGGCCGCTGCCACTAGGGCTTTCTCGGCGTCGCCCTGCTTCCGGGCCTCCTCGCCGGGACCCGTGAGGGCCTCGCGCATGAAGGTCTCCAGGTCGGCGGAATTGAAGTCCTGGGCCGAGCCCAGCTCCCAGGTGGTGTCGGCCGCGAGGCGCTCGCGCCCCTTGAGCGCGGCCCAGGTATTCGTTGCGATCACGGCGATCCCCGTGGGCACCTTCACTACGTCGACCACGCCCGGGACCTCCAGGGCCTTGCCGGCATCCCAGGCCATGGGCCGTCCTGTGCAGACCGTGGACCGCAGCACGGCGGCGAAGCGCTGGCCGGGCCGGCGCACGTCGAGGCCGAAGATGGCCTTGCCCGTGACGATGTCGGGACCATCGAAGCGCGGCGTGCGCTTGCCCAGCAGGCGGTAGTCCCTGGGGGATTTCAGGGACGGATCCTTGGGCACGGGCAGCTTGGCGGCGGCTTCGACGAGGGCGCCATAGCCCAGCTTCTGGTTGCCGGGGCCCAGCACGAATCCCTTCTCGGTGCGGCAGGACTTGAGGTCGACGTTCCACCGGGCCGCGGCGGCGGCCTTCAGCATCTCGCGGGCGGTGGCGCCGGCCTTTCTCAGGGTGCCCCAGGTGCTGCTCACGCTCGTGCTGCCGCCGGTCTGCATGGACTTGAAATCAGGTCCGGGATTGGCGTTGATCACCTCGACCTTCGCCCAGTCGAGATCCATCTCCTCGGCCACAACCAGGGGCAGGGCCGTACGCACGCCCTGGCCCATCTCCGTCTTGGGCACGGTGATGCGCACGGTGCCGTCGGGCCGGACGGCGAGGAAGGCGTTGGGCGCGAATTCGGGCGCGGCGGCCGCGCCGGGCCGGGTCTTGGCGTCCAGGCGCAGGCCGAGCACGAGCCCCGCCCCCGCGACGCCGGCGATCTTGAGGAAGTCGCGGCGGTCCGTCATTTCACACCTCCCGCGGCCCGCTTCACGGCTTTCCGCACGCGCGGGTAGGTGCCGCAGCGGCAGACGTGATCGGCGAAGGCCTCGTCGATGTCGCCGTCGCTGGGATGGGCCTTGCGCTTGAGCAGGGCGGCGGCGCTCATGATCATGCCGGGCTGGCAGTAGCCGCACTGGGCCACGTCCTCGGTTATCCAGGCCTTCTGCACGGGATGGGAGCCATCCTTGGAGAGGCCCTCGATGGTGACGATGCTGTGCCCGGCGGCCTCCTTCAGGCTGGTCTGGCAGGATTTCTGGGCCTTGCCATCCACGTGGACGGTGCAGGATCCGCAGACCCCCTGTCCGCATCCGAACTTGGTGCCCGTGAGGCCGAGGGTGTCCCGGAGAATCCACAGGAGGGGGGTGTCGGCCTCGGCATCCACGGTGCGGGTGCGGCCGTTCACGGTGAGCTGGTACGAAGGCATGGCAGCTCCATAACATCGTGAGGTGAGGGTTACACCCTACGCCCCTGGGGGGCCAGGCGCAACGGTGGGCCGGGTTCCGGCCCTGGCATCCCTCTCGCCCCTCTCCCCTGCTGTGTCGGGAGTTTGTCGTGCTGCGACGGATGGTGCTTTCCCTTGGATTGACGGTGGGCCTGGGTCTTGGGGCCCAGGCGGCCGATCGCCCGGCGCCCCCGCCGACGGCGGCGGAGAAGGAATTGCAGGCTCCCTTGACGCTGGAGGACGGAAAACCGACGCAGGGCCAGGCCGTGAGTGCCCCGCCCTCGGGCCTGCGGGCCTTCGGCTCGCTGGTGCTGGTGCTCGGCCTTGCCGGCCTCAGCCTCTGGGCCCTGAAGAAGTATGGTCGCGGACGCCTGCCCGGCAGTGGCGGCGGCAAGCTGCGGGTCGAAGAAACCCTGGCCCTGGGGGACCGTCGCTTTGTTTCCATTCTGGACGTGGAAGGCGAGCGCTTCCTCATCGCCATGACCCCTCAGGGCATCAACCTCGTATCGCGCCTGGATCCCACGGAGCGGGGCGAAACCGGAACCTTCGACGAAGCCTTGAATCGCCAAGTGGACCTGGGGCGTCCGGTGCCCGTGAGGGAGATGGAGGCCATGCTCAAGCAGGGCGGGGGTGCCCAGTGAACCGGCCCGGCTGCCGCTCGTTTAGCCGCTGGATTCCCATGGTTCTGCTGCTGCTGGCGGGCCTGAGCCTCTGCGCCCAGCAGGCGGCGCCGCTGCCTTCGGTGACCGTGGATTTCGGCAAGACGCCCTCGGGCCCGGCGCTCAGTTCCAGCCTGCAGGCCATGCTGCTGCTGACGGTGCTGACCCTGGCGCCCACCATCCTCATGACGGCCACCAGCTTCACCCGCATCACGGTGGTGCTTCATTTTCTGCGGCAGGGCCTGGGCCAGCAGCAGACGCCTTCGAACCAGGTGCTCATCAGCCTGTCGCTGGTGCTCACCTTCTTCATCATGGCCCCCACCGCGCGGGAGATTAACAGCACGGTGATCCAGCCCCTGCAGCGCAACGAGCTGACCACCGAACAGGCGCTGGACCGCACGTCGGCCCCGCTGAAGGTGTTCATGCTGCGCTACACGCGGAAGAAGGACCTGTCGCTCTTCCTGGGCATCGCCAAGGCTCCGGCCCCGAAAACCAAGGCCGATGTGCCCATGGAATGCCTGCTGCCGGCCTTCCTCATCAGCGAGCTGAAGACCGCCTTCGAGATCGGCTTCATGATCTTCCTGCCCTTCCTCATCGTCGACATGGTGGTGGCCAGCATCCTGCTCAGCATGGGCATGATGATGCTGCCACCCGTGACCATTTCGCTGCCTTTCAAGGTGCTGCTGTTCGTGCTCGTCGACGGCTGGTACCTCATCGTCGGGTCGCTCGTGAAGGGATACACGGGATGAACGAACTGCTGATCGCTCAAATCGGAAAAGACGCCCTCAGGACCGCGTTGATGGTGGCCGGGCCGGCCCTCGTCGTCTCGCTGGTGGTGGGCATCATGATCTCGGTGTTCCAGGTGGTGACGAGCCTCCAGGATCAGACCATCGCCTTCGTGCCCAAGGTCATCGCCGTGATGCTGGTGGTCGCCATCAGCTTCCCCTGGATGATGCAGGTGATGTCCCAATTCACCACGCGCATGTTCACCGAATTCAATGCCGTCGTGCGCCAGATGACCTGAGCCCGCCGTGACGCCGACTCTGTCGAACCCCGGGATCTGGGCCTTCACGGGCGCCAAGGCGGCCCTCTGGGTGCTGCTGCTGACGCGCATCACGGGGCTGCTGGCGACGTTGCCGATCCTCGGTTCCGAGCAGATGCCCATGCAACTGCGCGCGGCCCTGGCCGCCCTGCTGGCGACGGTGCTTCTGCCCGTGATCCATCTGCCGGCCTCGATGCCCACGGGTCTGGTGGACCTGGTGGGGCTGATGGCCTCTGAGCTGGCCATCGGACTTCTCCTGGGCACGGTGGTGGCCTGGATCCTCGAAGCGGTGGCCTTCGCGGGCTCCATCATGGATACCCAGATGGGCTTTTCCTTTGTCCAGATCCTCGATCCGGCCACCTCGCAGAGCACTTCCATTTCAGGCTCGCTGATGATGCAGATGGCGACCCTGATGGTCTTCGTCACGGGCCTCCACCACCAGATGATCCTGGCGCTGGTGGACAGCTACCGCGTGGCGCCCATGGGGCAGGGGATCCCCTTCCAGGCCGTGGGTTTCGTCGTCCTCATCGGACAGCTTCTGGCCAAAGGCTTCCAGCTCGCCTTCCCGGTGGTGGCCGTGCTGTTCATGCTGGACCTGACCCTCGGTATCTCCGGCAAGTTCATGCCCCAGCTCCAGCTCCTGCAGCTGAGCTTTCCGCTGAAGATCGCCTTCGGCACGATCATCCTCGGCTTCGTGCTGCGGGAGCTCGGCCCCTGGCTGACACCCCTGCTGGAGGCCGCCCCGCGGCTCAGCCTGAAGCTGCTCGGAGGCTAGGGTGGCCCAGGATCCCGGCAAGACCGAGAAAGCCACCCCCAAACGGCGCCAAAAGGCGCGCGAGGAGGGATCGGTCCCCCGCAGCTCCGACTTCGACGGGGCCGTCCTGCTCTGGGGGAACTTCTTCCTCTTCCTGTCCCTGGGTGGGGCCACGCTGGCCCTGATGACCAAGCAGGTGGCCCATTTCCTCCAGCTGGCCCAGCCGGGCGCGCTGGAGGAGGCGGGTCGCGTCACCCTGCTCACGGATGTGCTCACGATCCTCGGACGGCTGCTGCTGCCCTTCCTGGCCCTCAACCTGCTGGTGGCGCTGGCCTCGGGCTTTGCGCAGCGGGGGTTCAGCTTCAGCGCCAAGCCGCTGCAGCCCAAGTTCGACCGGCTGAACCCGGCCCAGGGGTTTCGCCGCATCTTCTCGGCCCGGGCCTTCGTGGAGCTGATCAAGAGCCTGGCCAAATTCGGGCTTCTCGCCTGGGTCGCCTACCTGGTGCTGACGCCCCGGCTGCCGCTGCTTCTGGCCACGCTGAAGCTCCCGCTGGGCCAGTCCCTGGACATCTTCCAGAGCGCCGTGTTCGCCCTCTACCGGAACGTGATGCTGGCCATGCTGGTGATCGCCGTGTCGGATTTCGCCTGGCAGCGCTTTTCCTGGGAGAAGAGCATCCGCATGACCAAGCAGGAGGTGAAGGACGAAGTGAAGGACGCGGACGGAAGCCCGGAAATCAAGCAGAAGCAGAAGGCCATCATGATGGCCGCGGCCCGCCGCCGCATGCTGGCCGAGGTGCCGAAGGCGACGGTGGTGGTGACGAACCCCACCCACGTGGCGGTGGCCTTGAAATACGACGAGAAGACCGCGGCGCCCGTCTGCGTGGCCAAGGGGCTGGACCACCTGGCGCTCAAGATCCGCGAGAAGGCCAAGGAATCCGGCGTGCCCATCCTGGAGCGCCCCGAACTGGCCCGCGCCCTCTACCGCACCGTGGAGGTGGAGAAGCCCATTCCCCGCGACCTCTACCAGGCCGTGGCCCAGGTGCTCGCCTTCGTCTACCGCCTGAGGGGGGCCGCATGAATCCCGGGCTCCTGCTCCCAAAAATATCTGCCGAAAGGGTATTGTTAGGCCAGCCCGAGGAACGCCCTTGACCCGCCCCATCGTCCCGCCCCACCTCCCAGCTCCCAGCCTGCTGCTGGTCGATGACGATCCCATGCCCCGGGAGACCCTCTCGACCCTGTTGTCGGCCGAGGGATTCCAGGTGGTGACGGCCTCCACGGGCGAAGAAGCTGAACGCAAGCTCAAGGCTGAACAGCCGCCCTTCGACCTGGTCATCACGGATCTGGTCATGCCCGGAAAGACGGGCATGGACGTGCTGAAGTGCGCCTTGAATCGGAATCCCAGTTGCACGGTGCTCGTGCTCACGGGCTTCGGCAGCGTGCGGGAAGCCACCGAGGCCATGGAACTGGGCGCCTTCGATTTCGTCACGAAGCCGATGCAGATCGATCAGTTCCGCAACACGCTGCGGCGGCTCATGGAGCGCCGCACCCTCACCCACGAGCGGGACGAACTGAGAGAGAAGGTGAAGGCCCTGTCCGAACGGGCCGAACGCCTGGAGACCACTCTCGGCCGGATGGAGATCCTCGCCAATTCGATGGCGCCGACCAATGTTCCCAGCAGCAATGATGCACTGGCGGATCTGGAACGGCTGGCGGCCCTCAAGGGCAAGGGCCTGCTCTCGGATGAGGAGTTCGCCCAGGGGAAGAAGAACCTGCTGGCCCGGTGGCTTTCATGAACCTGGTGCGGCACTGCGCGGCCTGGTCCTGGCTGCTGGTGGTGCCCTTGGCGGCCCAGTCCGGAACGGCGCCGCAGCCCGCCCGGGCCGCGAGCGGGCGGATGACCGACGCTCAGGCCGCGGAGCTGGCCAAGGGGGCTCTCGGCGCGGGTGATCCGGCCTCCATCCGGGCTGCGCTCACCCGGCTGCGGGGACACACCTTCAAGAACAGCCGGGTTCCCGAGCGGGAGCTGGTGCTCTACGCCCAGGGCATCCTCGAGGCGCGTCTCGGCAACCTGTCCGCGGCCACCGTGGCCTTGAAGAAACTCGAAAAGCAGTGGCCCAAATCCCCCTTCATGGGCGAGGCGCAGGTCATCCTCGCGGAAGACGCCGTGGCCAACCGGCGCTACAAGGAAGCGGAAGGGCGCCTGCATCAGGCCCTGGCCTCGGACATCCCCTCCGAACAGAAGCGCAAGCCGCAGGAGTTGCTGATCTGGACGCTGGCGGAACAGGAACGCCACCAGGAGGCGCTGCCCATCGTGCAGTCCCTGCGTCCGCTCGAAGGCAATGAGCGGCCCAGCGAGCGGGGCTTGGCCGCCATAGTCGAGGTGCTCTCCACCGCGGGTGAGAAGGAACAGGCCCAGGGCAGCCTGAAGGATTTCCAGAATCTCTTTCCCAACAGCGCCCTGATGCCCAGGGTCGATCTGGCCTGGGCCCGCCTGCTGGGCCGCTCGGGCAACGCGGCCGAGGCGGCGCAGATCTTCCGCAAACTCATCCAGGATCATCCGGAATCCAGTCAGGCCGACGATGCCCGGCTGGCCCTGGCGAACCTGCTGACAGACGGTAGCCTGCCGGACACCAAGGGGCTTCCCAGCGCGGAATCGCTGCTGGCCGAGGTCCGCAGAGGCGGAAAGGGCCTGCCCAAAGGCACGGCCCAGATCGTGGAGCTGCGTCTGTTCGTCGAGAAGACGCTGTGGGAGGAGGCCCTCAACCTCGTGGACCGCATGGACAACACCCTGCGCGAAGGGCAGCCCGAAGTGAAGAAGCTCTGGACCCAGGCCTGGCGATCCTGGGTGGGGCAGCGCCTGGAGAAGGGGTTTCCCGGCGAACTGCTCACGCGCCTGAAAGCCGGCACCTTCGGGGCGCTGGATGCCAAGCTGCGCACGGGCGTCGTCGAACTCCTCGCCGAACGCGGCCTGCTGGACCTGCTGCCCCGCCTGTTGCCGGAGGCCCCCGCCGCCGAACGCGCCGGCCTGCGCAAGGCCGCCCTGGCCAAGGTGCAGCCCGAGGCCCAGCCGCAGGCCCTGCTTCGGATGCTGCCCGCGAAAGGGGACACCGCTGACGAGGCCCTGCAGCGGGCGCGGGCCGAGGCCGCCCAGGAACACTGGGCGCCGCTGCGGGCCGCGCTGCCCCGCGCGAAGGCCGGGCCCGAACGCATCCAGGCCGTGCTGCGCCTCCTTCAGCGTCCCATCCAGCCTCCGGACACCACGGCCAAGCGGCTCGCCGAGGCCGAAGGCTTTCTTTCGCGCGCCCCGGAAAAGGGCGAGGTTCGCGAACCTCTGATGATCCTCGTGGCGGACCTCCGGCTGCAGCTGGGCGACGCCAAGGGCGCCCTGGCGATGTATCCCGCGAAGGCGGCGGCGTCGGAGCAGCGGGGCTGGGTGGCCCTCATGCGGGCCCAGGCCCTGATGAAGCTGGGGCAGCGGGAGCAGGCCAAGGCGCTCATCAAGGATGCCCGCGACGAGCAAGGCTTCAAGGGACAGCGGGACGCCCTCGCCAAGAGCCTGGGCGCCTACTGAGCGATCAGACGTGGTGGCCGGGCTTGGCCGGACACCGCGTGGGAGCACGCAGAGGGCAAAGCGTCCCGGGTGGTGTCCCTCGTTCATGTCAGTCCGGGTATCCTGGGGCATCCCCCGGAGATCCTGATGCGCCACCTGATCGCCGTCTTTCTGTTCGCTGCCGCGCTCGGCCTCTGCGCCGCGCCCAAGCCGAAGGTGAAACTGACCACCTCCATGGGCGTGATCGTGATGGAGCTGGAGCCCGACGCCGCGCCGAAGACCGTGGAGAACTTCCTGAAGTACGTGAGGAAGGGCCAGTACAAGGGCACCATCTTCCACCGCGTCATCAACGGCTTCATGATCCAGGGCGGCGGCTACGTGGAGTATCTCGGAAAGAAGCGGACCGACAATTCGATCCTCAACGAGGCCGACCGCGCCACGGCCGCCGGCCTCAAGAACAAGCGCGGCACGGTGGCCATGGCGCGCACGCCGGATCCCCACAGCGCCGCCGCGGAGTTCTTCATCAACGTCGTGGATAATCCGGCCCTGGACTTCAAGGCCAAGACCAACGACAAGACCTGGGGCTACTGCGTGTTCGGAAAGGTCATCCAGGGCATGGACGTGGTCGACCGCATCAAGGCCGTGAAGACGAGCAACAAGCGCAGCGACTTCCTGAACCTGCCGGTGAAGCCCGTGGTCATCAAGGACGCCGTCGAAATCAAATGATCCCGAAGGCTTCGGGCGGCGCGCCGAGCTTGCGCAGGCTGCGCTCCAGACGGGCGCGGTAGCGCGTCCGGAGATCCGCACTCCGCGACTCGCTCGGAGGCTCGAAGCGGGCCCGGTCCCAGTCCAGGAACAGCGCACCGCCGTCGGGCGGCAGCATCACGTTGGTGGCATTGAGGTCCGGCGACCACAGGCCCCAGTCGCAAAGCGAACCGATGGCGCGACCAATAGCTTCAGCCCGGGGGATGCTGAGGTCCCAGCGCCGGGGCCAGGCTTCACCTTCCGCCATGCGGGTGATGAGCACGCCCTCGACGCCGAGGCCGCTGGGCCGCCAGGCGTAGCCGAGCGGTTCCACCGTGGGGAATCCGGCTTCCCACAAGCCGCGGTGCACGGCGTGCTCGGCAGCGAAGCGGAGGTGCGAGCGGTAGGTCTTTTCATTGAGATGGCGTAATAAACCGCCCCGCCGGTAGGGCCTCAGCACCAGGTCGCCCACGCGGAAGATGCCTCCGCGTCCGAACACGCCCGAGAGCGCAACGGGATCACCCGACGGGACGATGCCTCCGGGCGTGCAGACGCGCCAACCGCCGCCGAGTCCAGGCAGGTCGAGGTTCAGGCGGCAACCGAGCGGATGCAGCGGCACACCGGGCTCGAAGGGCCAAGCAGGTGGCAGGGGAGGAACGATGTAGGGGGAATGGATCATGGTGTGGGTTGTAGCTTGACGCTTCTTTGCGAAGAAGGCAAAGGAAGGGTGGTGGAACGAACCCGCGATGGTTTGTCAACCCGGAGATGATCCGCACACCTGCCACCAAAAATGGGCACGGACCCAAGTGGCTTGTGCTGAAAGGAATTTCTCGGATTCGACCTCCGGCTTCCCACAGAGGATGTGGAAATCGCCCCTCGATCGGGTTGTTCAGAAGGTTTTTTTTACCGCTTTCTGCAGGGCGGAGTCGGTTCCTTTCCGCACCGGGTCTTTCGCGAATCACTATGCTGAAGAAGTGAGCGCCCGAACGTCCCATCCCTCCATTCCCGCCGAGGCCCTGGCCCGCCAGGCTCGGCTCGGCGCCGCGCTCCATGCGATGGAAACGGTCGGGCCCAGTCTTGAACCGGCCTGTCTGCAAGTGCTTCGATCCGGGATCGCCACGGGCGCTTTACCGGATCAAGAAATCTGGATCCAGACCCTCCAGCGGGAAGACCTAGTGGAAGAGGCCGCCGAGCTGCTTCGCGCTTCGCGGCGAGGGGCGGAAGATCTGGCGCTGATCCAATCGCTGGGCTCCAGGTTGGTGCCGCTGGCGGCCAAGGCCCAGCAGCGGCGCACGGCGCTCTGGCAGCTCGATACCCGCCGCACGCGCGTTCGCCTGGAATACGCGAAAGAAAACAGTGTCGTGGGCTTTGATGACGGAGACCTGCACGCCCTCTTCATCCAGGCATTCCGATTGGAAGGCCTGCCATTGGCGCTGGATCTCGGCAAGCGGCCCCGTCCCCTCCTGAGCATGGGGTGTCCCCTTCCTGCGGGTGTCGGCGGCCAGGCGGAATACATGGACGCGGCGCTGAAGCAGGAGCCGGCGGAGGATCCGGCGCAGGTGATGGCGCGCCTGAACCGTCGCCTGCCGGATGGGTTGAGGATCCATGCGTGGAATGTGCTCCCAGGATTCGCTTCCGAGATCGGCGACCTGGCCTTGCGCTCGCTGTGGCGCTGGGAGGTGCCGGCAGATCAGCGCGCCGCGGCCGAAGCGAAAACCGCCGCCTTCCTCGCGGCCGAAAGCTGGCCCTGGGACCGGGGAACCGCCAAGGCTGATGCGTCCCTCGACCTTCGCAGCCTCATCACCTCGATGCATTGGGAAAGCGACGCGCTCTGCTTCGCCACGCGCATGGGCGCCTTCCAGGCGATCAACCCGCTCAAGATGCTGGGCGCCCTGCTGGGCCTCGATCCCGCCAGCCTCACGGGCCTGGTGCGCCAGTCTGTGGAACTCAAGCCGGATGCCCGGATGGGCCAGGCCGAACGCTTCGAACCCAAGCTGAAGAACATGTACGAGGACGCCGTGCTGCTGGGTGGCGGGTCGAACATCGTGCTCGTGGATGACGATGACGACGAGCCGATCCGGCTAGGCTGAGGCGTCCTTGCTGATGGACAGCAGTAGGCCCAGGCAGATGAGGCTGGCGATGAGGCTGTTGGGACCGAAGGAGATGAAGGGCAGGGGGATGCCCTTGTTCGGCGCCAGCGAGAGCACCACGCTCATGTTCATCATGGCCTGCACCACCAGCAGCAGCACGAAGCCCATGGCGCACAGCTTCAGGTAGCCGTCGCCCACGCGGCGCGCGATGCGGTAGCCGCGCCAGAGGATGGCGACGAAGAGCACGAGGATGGCGATGGTGCCGATCATGCCGGATTCCTCGGCGATCACCGCGTAGATGAAATCCGTGTGGGCTTCGGGCAGGTAGAACAGCTTCTGCTTGCCACCGCCGAGGCCGACGCCCATGAAGCCGCCGTTGCCGACGGCCACGAGGCTCTGGATGGCCTGGTGCCCCTTGCCGAGCGGATCCGCCTCGGGATTGAGGAAGCTGGTGACGCGGGCCAGGCGGTAGGGCGACAGCACGACGAAGGCCGTGCCGAGGGCGCCGAGAATGGGAATCGCCACGGCGAAGATCCACTTCGGCGCGCCGCCGAGGAACACCACCATGAGGGCCACGAAGACGATGAGGAAGGTGGTGCCGAAATCGGGTTCGCGCAGGATCAGCGCCAGGGGCACGAGCAGGATGCCGGCGAGGCCCAGCAGCTTCGGCAGGGCGTCGCGGCGATTCGTCCAGGCCTCGCGGTGGCGGATCATCCATGCGGCGGAGAGCAGCACGGAGAGCGGCTTGAACAGCTCCGAAGGCTGGATGCTCATGGGACCGAGCCGGAGCCAGCGGTGGGCACCGTTCACCTTGGGCCCGATGACCAGCACGGCAAGCAGCAGTCCGATGAGGATGAAGTAGGCCGCCATGAGGGGGCGCTGGTGATCCTGCAGGATGGCCAGGTCCACCTGGGACAGGGCCAGCATGAAGGCAATGCCGATGGCGCCGCCCATGAGCTGGCGGGTCAGGAAGGCGGTGGCGGCTGCGTGGTTCTGCGAGGCCTTGATGGCCGAGGCCGAGTAGATCCAGACCATGCCGATCGCCACCAGGGCCAGCGCGAAGAGCACCAGCCAGCGATCCACGGGACGGCGGACGTCGGCGGCCACGCTAGGTCAGCGAGAGGTCGCGGCGGGCCGCGGCATCGAGTTCGGTGAGGGCCTGCTCGACCCAGGAGGATTCGCGGGCTTCCACCATGAGGCGCAGCTTGGGCTCAGTGCCGGACCAGCGCACCACCTGGCGCACGCCGTCGCCCCAGCGGGCTTCGATGGCGGCCATCGCCGACACGAGATCGACGCAGGCATCCACGGCCTTGCGGTCACGGGCCATCACATTGACGAGCTTCTGCGGCCAGGGCCGGAAGGTCCAGGCCCAGCGCTGATCCGCGGGGCGGTGCAGCAGCGCGCGCAGGATGGAGAGCGCCGCCGCGAGCCCGTCACCGCTGGGGCCCACGCGCTTCTGGATGAGGTGGCCGGAGGCCTCGGCCGCCAGATCCCAACCCCGCTTGGCCATTTCCCGAAGCAGGTACTTGTCGCCGACGGGGGTGCGCACGAAGGGGATGCCGAGCTGGCCCAGGGCCTGGGGCAGGCCGCCGTTGGTCATGAGGGTGCCCACGACGCCGGGAGGGGCATCCTGGCAGGCGACGCGGTCCTGGGACAGGAGCCACACCATCTGATCGCCGTCCACCACCTCACCCCGGCTGTCCACGAGCAGGCAGCGGTCGCCATCGCCGTCGAAGGCGATGCCCATCTGGGCGCCGCGGGCCACCACCATGGCCGACAGGGATTCGAGATGGGTGGAGCCGACACCGACATTGATCTTCGGACCGTCGGCGGGCACGCCGATCCAGTGGATGTCACCGCCGCGGAAGAGCTCCAGCGCCGCTTCGGCGGTGGCGCCGTGGGCGCAGTCGATCACGAGGTGGAAATCCGGAGGCAGGGTGATGCCCTCGAGGTGATCCAAGTAGGGGCGCAGGTCAAGCGAGGCGGATGGGGCTGAAATGGTGGTGGGCTCGCTGAGCTGATCGAAGGCACGCTCGATGGCTTCTTCCTGATCCTCTTCCAGCTTCTCGCCCAGCTCGTTGAAGCCCTTGAGGCCGTTATCCTCCGGCGGATTGTGGCTGGCCGAGATCATGAGACCCCAGGTCTTCACGCCTTCCGTGCTGAGCTTGGCCACGTTCCAGGCGACGGCGGGCGTGGGGGCCATGCCGAGCACCAGCACCTTCAGGCCCAGGCCCACGCCCAGGATGAAGGCCTCGGACATGGGGCCCGAACTGGATCGGGGATCCCATCCCACCACGAGCTGCTTCACCCCGGCCTCCCGGGCCACCTGGGCCCAGGCGGCGCCCCAGCGGGACACCTCTTCCAGGGTGAGGGGGGAGCGCAAGGCCACGCCCCGAATGCCGTCAGTTCCGAAGTAGCGAAGACTCATGGGAACAGATTATCCGATGGCGTGCGTTCTGAAGACCCGATAGCCCCACGAAAGCGCTTCGGCATGGGCCGCGGCGCTGAGGCCGTCGCGCTGGGCAGGCGGCAGGCCGGGCGTGCCGGCCCGGGCGGCGAGGAAGCGCTTTCGCGAAATGCCGATGCACACGCGTTCCGCCGGCCAGTCCAGGGCCTTCGGAAGCCCGGGCAGGCTTCCCCAGAGGGCCAGGTCTTCCAGGAACGTCGTGCCGAACCCGAAGCCCGGATCCAGCAGCACCCGCGCGGCGTCGATGGCCGCCTTGAGCAGCCGATCCCTGACGGCGCGCATCTCCTCGAGGGCAGCCTTCGCATCCCTTGGCGCCGGATCCTCGTAGGGCGGCATGTGGAAGCCAGGGCCTTCGCGGCGGCTGCGCATGGCGATGAGGCCACAGGTGGAGGCCTGGGCCAGGTCGAGCATTCGTGGATCCGAAAATCCCGTCACGTCGTTGAGCACCGCGACCCCGGCTCCCAGGCCCACCTTGGCGACCTCGGCATGGCGCGTGTCCAGGCTGAGGGGCGTGTCGGGGAAGGCCTTTCGAAGGCCTTGGATGACCGGTTTGAGACGCCGCCATTCCTCCGCAGCATCCACGGGTGCGGCGCCCGGGCGCGTGCTTTCCGCACCCAGGTCCAGCATCCGCGCGCCCGCCTGGATCAGGGCCTGAGCCTGGCCGAGGGCCGCCCGCGGATCCATGAACCGCCCGCCGTCGCTGAAGGAATCGGGGGTGAGATTGAGGATGCCGATAAAAAGGGGACCACCCTTCAAGAGTGGTCCCCAGTCGAAGGCGGCTTTGTTCACGCGGGCTTGAGCGCCGGGTTGAGGCCAGGGTCGGAATCCTGAGGCAGGCCTTCCACCGTGGCTGGGGCCGACGGCGTGGGGCCGGACTTGGGCGGGGGCAGGGTGCCGCCCTTCATCAGGATCTCGATGTCGCTGCCGTCCAGGCTCTCCCGCACGAGCAGGGCTTCGGCGATGGCCACCAGCTGGTCGCGGTGGGTCTCGATGGCGGCCTTGGCCTTGCGGTAGTTCCGCATGACGAACTCGTGCACTTCCGCGTCGATCATGCGGGCCGTGTCTTCGGAGATCTCGCGCTGCTGGGTGAAATCGCGGCCGAGGAAGATCTCGTGCTGACCGCCGCCGAAGTTCAGCGGGCCCAGCTTGTCGCTCATGCCATATTCCATGACCATCGATTTGGCCATGTCCGTCGCCTGCTGGATGTCGTTGGAGGCGCCGGTGCTGAGCTGGTTGAAGAAGATCTCTTCGGCGATGCGGCCGCCCATGGCAATGGCGATGCGGCTTTCCATGTATTCGCGGGTGGTGTTGTAGCGGTCCTTCACCGGCAGCTGCCAGGTGACGCCCAGGGCGCGGCCGCGGGGGATGATCGTCACCTTGTGGAGGGGATCGCTCTGGGGCACCACGGCGGCGACGACCGTGTGGCCGGCCTCGTGGTAGGCGGTGATGCGCTTGTCCTCTTCGGTCATGACGAGGCTGCGCCGCTCGGCGCCCATGTAGACCTTGTCCTTGGCGTTCTCGAAGTCGGTCATCTCGACCCACTTCTTGTTGCCGCGGGCGGCGGTGAGGGCGGCCTCGTTGCAGAGGTTGGCCAGGTCGGCGCCGGCAAATCCCGGCGTGCCGCGGGCCAGGACTTCCAGATCCACGTCGGGGCTGAGGGGGATCTTGTCCGTGGTGTGGACCTTGAGGATCTCGAAGCGGCCCTTGACGTCGGGGCGATCCACGACGACGCGGCGGTCGAAGCGGCCGGGGCGGAGCAGGGCGGGATCGAGCACGTCGGGGCGGTTGGTGGCGGCGATGAGGATGACGCCCTCGTTGCCTTCGAAGCCGTCCATTTCGACGAGCAGCTGGTTCAGGGTCTGTTCGCGCTCGTCGTGACCGCCGCCGAGGCCGGCACCGCGATGACGGCCCACGGCGTCGATTTCATCGATGAAGACGATGCAGGGGGCGCTCTTCTTGGCCTGTTCGAAGAGGTCGCGCACGCGGCTCGCGCCGACGCCCACGAACATCTCGACGAAGTCCGAACCGGAGATGGAGAAGAACTGCACCTTGGCCTCGCCCGCGATGGCGCGCGCCAGCAGCGTCTTGCCGGTCCCCGGAGGGCCCATCAGCAGCACACCCTTGGGGATCTTGCCGCCCAGCTTGAGGAACTTGGCGGGGTCCTTGAGGAACTCGACGATCTCCTTCAGCTCTTCCTTGGCCTCGTCGCACCCGGCCACATCGGCGAAGGTGATGCGCTTGGCGCTGCTGGAGAGGCCCTTGGCGCGGGCCTTCCCGAAGCTCAGCGCCTTGTTGCCGCCCATCTGGGCCTGGCGCATGAAGACGAACCAGAGCACGACGAAGACCAGCAGCGGCGCCCAGAACATCAGCACGTAGGCGAAGTTGTTCTCGCTGGGCTTGGCGGCCTTGAACTCCTCGATCTGGCCCTCGGTCTTCCAGCTGAGGATGACCTTGCCCAGATCCTGCATGGGCGGCGCCACCGTGCGGAACTTCTCGATGACCTCGCCGGTCTTGGCGTTCTTCTCGGGCTGTTTGTACGTGCCTTCAATATCAAAGCCGGAAAGGGTCACGGACTTGTACTTGCCCGCGACACCCTCGGTGTAGAAGGTCGAGAAGGGAACTTCGATCTGGCGGTTGCTCACTGGGATCTGGCGGAAGGCCAGGACCAGGAGGGCGATGATGGCCAACCAGACCAGAACGCTCTTCATCATTGAATTCAAAGGGTGACTCCTTGGGGCCGGGGCCCAGGTGGCCTCCCAGTTTACTAGGTCCGTGAACCGGGAGGGCTCAGTCTTAGATGCAGATACCCTCGATTTGGTTCAGGGTTTAGCTGGAAATTCCCCCAGGACGATGGTTTACGGCCGCGCGCCAGACGCGTCGCGAGCCAGGGTGCGAGGCCCCTCAGCAGGGCGGATTCCCGCGGCCAGTCGAGGCGCCGGAAGGCCGTCTCCAGGGTCCAGCGCAGGTCCCGTTCGTCCCAATCCTCCCGCCTGAGGACGATGGAATCCTCCGTTAGGAACCAGCGGGTGCCCTCCCAGCCGGCGATGAGGGTTCGGGCCAACTGCTCGGCCTCCTCGGCCTGGAGATGGGTCTCGAACAGGTGGCGGTCCAGATCCGGCGCCTCCCTTCGCAACCCTTCCAGGAGTGCCCTCCAGCGGTTGCGCGCCGTGAACGGCTCGGCGTTGCTGGCGTCCTCCCGCCAGGGGACTTTCCGCGAGGTGAGGTAGGTTCGCAAGGCTTCACGGCGCGTCTCCGCCAAGGGCGACCAGCGCAGGGTCTGGCGCGGCGCGAGAGGATGCAGGCAGCCCAGGCCCCCGCCGCGGGCCAGGCGGATGAAGACTGTCTCCGTGTGGTCGTCGAGGGTATGGCCCGTGGCCACGACGGCGGCCCCGCATTGCTCGGCCTCCTGGCGCAGCCAATCCCAGCGCAGTTCCCGCGCGGCCATCTCGAGGCCGATACCGCGGGTCTCTGCGTGAGCCTTCACGCCCAGGCTCGCTTCGGCGAGATCCAGGTCGAGGGCCCGGCAGAGCTGGCGCACGAAATCGGCGTCCTGGGACGACTCCTCCCGAAGCCCATGGTCCGCGTGGGCCACGGACAGTTCCAGGCCGAGGCTCTTCCGCAGGGTCCACAGCAGCAGCAGCAGCGCCACCGAATCCCCGCCGCCCGAACAGGCAACCAGTACGCGCCCACTCACCCCATCGCCGCGGCGCTGGATCTGGGCCAACAAGTCGGATTCGAAGCGATTCACCCTCCCAGGCTAATCGAGCCGAAGCGCGCTGAACATGGTGGCCACACTGGAATCCCCACTTGACCTCCGGCTGAGCGTTCCTCCAGGCTGGACCCGTTCATCCACTGGCACGCACTGCGGGCTTGGTTCGGAGGCGCGGTGATTCCAGGCAGGGGTGGATGGTGCATGCGGGGCGTTCTAGCGGGACTGGGCCTGATGCTCCATGTGAGCCTGATGGCGCAGAACGCGAAATGGACAGACTTTGTCTCGGTCTGGCGCAACGCGAGTCATGCCCAGGCCACGCTGCTGATGCCCAAAAGCAGACTGAAACCGGGGTTCGAACGATCTGACGAAGCGTTGATTTTCCTCTCGGCCGGGGGCGATCTAAGTGTGCGGGCGCTCGAAGGCGGGGCCCTGGAAGGACTCCAGGTCGATCAAGGCTGGAACGACGACTCCCACTGGATCCTTCTGGGCCAGGACGGAACGATCCTGGATCAGGGCTCGGGACTTCCTACTGGCGAGTACCTCCGGGACCGCCTTCGGTCCTTGGGATTCGATCTCACATGGGAGGCGTTGGATGCATTCCTCCGACTCCACCCCGATCACGGTGCGGCCCTCCAACGACGCCTCTCCATCGCCACCCGTCTGGCTCAGGCGCGATTCAGGAACCTCCGGGATCAGGGCAGGGTCGAGGGCGCGAAGGGTTCCATTCAGTCCGGTTTCCCCATCTTTGAACCCGCGAAAAAAATTGATGCGGCCCTTCCTGACGATTGGTGCGCCGAGGTGGAGGATACGCTGCGGCGCCTCAATGGCCTGCCGGATGCCTGGCGCCTGAGTGACCGCATGTCGTTTCAATTCTGGCTCGATGTCTTTGGCAAGGCCGCGTCCACGGGGCTTCGAGCAGAGGTGGCCAAGTTCAGTGAATCCGTTCTGAATGCCTGGGGAAGCCACCCTCACTCGGGCTCGGATTGGTCGCAGACCTGGCAGGAAGAGGGCATGGGACTTGGCCCCCTGTGGATCTCCTGCGAAACGGCCAGCCGGGCCACTGGCGCCCTGCCGGAACTCCCCTTGTTGACGCCTTCGCCAGGCCGGTTTTGGCCGCATTCCGAACTCCTCATGGGGCTCCCCTGGACCCGCCCCGATGCGGAGTCCGCTCAAAGCGTGCTTTCCTGTCTGGACCGGCTTCCCGGCGTTGAGGGCGCACCGTCCCTGTGGCGGGATTCCTGGTCGGAATGGCTCGAATCCAGAAGTTATGTGGCCTTCCTCAAGGCGGTAACCCTGGGGCATCTGGGGCGATGGCAGGAGGCCACCTCGGCCATGCAGGAGTGCCGCAGCCTCTCCGGCAAGGGGTGGGTGGAAAAGGGATCCGGGTTGATAAACGTTTATTCGTCGTCCCTATCCCCCTCATCCAAAGACTCGAAAAACGACACTGCGCCGACCCAGCCTTCCGAAGCCTTCCTTGAGGTGCTGCGGCTTCCGTCCCTGGAGGCGCCTCCGAAGCCCCAGCCCCCTCCATCACTCAGGTTCATCGTCTGGGATCATCCTGAGTGGGAAGCAAGCTGGGAAGGGTTGCGGGCTTCCGCGGCGCTCGCGCCCTGGAGCGCCGAGGAATTGGTTTGGGCAAAGCCGAGGGCGTCCGATACGGCGCGGATGATCGATGCGGGGTTTCCGGCTTCGGGGTGGGCCGTGTTCCAAGGGGATGGGACCATCGTCGCCCGC
Organism: Geothrix limicola; assembly: GCF_030268085.1. Lineage (GTDB taxonomy): Bacteria > Acidobacteriota > Holophagae > Holophagales > Holophagaceae > Geothrix > Geothrix limicola. The sequence continues at coordinate 1,106,763 of NZ_BSDE01000001.1, read as the reverse complement.
GGGAACGCGGCACCGGAACCCACGCAGTTGGCGATGCAACTCCGCAACGTGGCGCCTTCCCGGATCCACCTGTTCGATGATTTCTTGGCCAAACATCCTCAGCACCTGGATGCGCGGAGAGACCGCTACGACCTGATCAAGGCCCGGATGCCCCAAACGGCCCTCGAGGTGCGCCTGAGGGAGGACGCGGCCCATACGATGATGCCGCTGGATTTCGGGCCCGAGGCGCCGTGGATTTCGGATCTCGAGGCCTGGCGCACCGAAGCGCGCAAACTGCTTCCCGGCATCGAGGCCATCCTGAATCGCTGGCCGGAGCATGCAGGCCTCTGGAAGGCCTGGATCGCCTGGTCGACTTTCCTTCCGAAACCCCCATCCGTGATGGATTTCGCGGCGGGGCTTCCAGTCTTCGGGCCCCAACAGGCCTGGATCTCCCGTCTGCCGGCCCCGGTCCACCGCGCCGTGGCCGCCGAATGCCGGAAAGCGCGGCGCTGGGGGCCGATGAACGACTGGTTCGAAGGGGCCTGGGGCCCCATGTTGCGGCGCGTTCGAAGCATCGATCCCCCGACCATCGGTGAACGGGAAACGGCCATCTACGAGGGCTATCGCGAAGCCCTGACGGCGCTCAAACGCACCTCCGACCGAGCCGAGGCGGATCGCGTCTGGGCCGCCCTCAGGACTCAGTCCAAGGCAGACTCGCAGCCCTGAATAGAACCCTAGGACAACCGCGCGAGAAGATCCATCAGGGCCCTGGGCACGGGCTTGGCGCACCAGAGGGCCTCGGCCCAGTCGCACATGAGCTGGGAGCCCCAGTGCATGGCGCGGCCCTCGACGCCGCGCCGGAAGGCGGGGTGCGCGATGCGCGTGACGGGCTGCGAGGCGTCCTTGGAGAACTGGCTGCCGAAGGCGTCGAAGGCGGCCATACGTCGCTCCCAGACGGTGCTCACGTCCACCAGCAGATCGGGCACGCCGGGGTTCTCGCCGCCCACCCAGGCCAGGGCCTCGGGTCGCCAGGGATTTCCCTCGCAGGGATAGTTCCTGAGGCCCGCGTAGTAGGCCGCCTCGATGCAGAGCCGGTGGGCGCGGCGGTGATCGGGATGGCGGTCATCCGGCGCGGGAAGGATCATCACCTTGGGACGCAACCGGCGGATCTCGATCATCAGGCACAGGCGCTGGTCCTCGGCCTCGGTGAAGCGTCCGTCCGGGAGGCTCAGCTGGTGGCGCGGAACACCGAGGATCCGAGCGGCTTCCAGGGCTTCGCCGCGGCGCGTGTCGGCGGTGCCGCGGGTACCCAGTTCGCCTTCGGTGAGATCAAGGATGGCGGCCTTCAGGCCCCGGTCCGAAGCCAGGGCCAGGAGGCCGCCCACATGGACCTCCACATCATCGGGATGGGCGCCCACGGCGAGAAGGTCGAGGCCCTGGGGTTCGGATGCGGGGCTCCCGGATGCCAGTCTCATGGTTCCTCCACCAGGATCACGGAGCGCGTGCCGTCCATGCGTTCCAGGATCGCGTCGAGCAGGTCGCCCTGCCTCAGCCAGGGCAGGCCCGGAATCACCCGCTCCTGCGGCTTGCCGAAGGGGAAGAGGATCTGGCGCAGGTGTTCCGGATCACCGCCGAAGAGTTCTCGTGCGGCGTCGCGGTGGAGGCGCCGGTCCAGCTTCTCCAGCCGTTCCCGGCTGCGCCTCTGCTCGTGCCGGAAGCGCTCCTGCAGGGAGGGCGGCCAGGAGGCATCGGGTTCGACGGTCTGGAAACGCGTCGTGGGAAGGGGGCCCGACCAGGCCGCCAGCCCGCCCCAGGCCCCCAGTCGCAGGGGGTCGAGCTGATCCGAGGCCACGCGGAATCCGCGGGGCACCACGTACACGCTCGGGCGCGGAATGATCTTCGGGGCGACGAGGCCGACGCGCTCCCAAAGGGGCTCGCAGAGCCGCCAGTAGGCGCGTTCGGAGGGGCCTAGCACCACCGCGGAGACGGGCAGCAGCAGCGATTGCATCAGGGGGCGGAGGGCGGCCCCGGGACTGAGCCAGTGCCCGGCTGGCAGGGGCGCGCCATGATCGAGGCGTTGCCTGCGTCCGCTGTGGGGATCCAGGGAGAACCAGGCGGCCTGCACGCTGGGATCCAGCGGAACGGGCGCGCCGGCGGCCCTGAGCGCCTCGGCTTGCTGAATGAGGGGGACTTCGAGATCGAGGCCGCGCCAGCGTTCCAGCTCGGCCTGGATGGGCTGGCGCACCGCTGGATCCGTGGGCGAGAAGGGCCGGAGCCCGCGTTCCCAGAGGGGTCGCCCGAGGGCGAGGACGTGGCCCCGCAGCGTGGGCGATTCCGGTTCGGGCAGTGGCCCCCAGAGTGTCGCAGCCTCGGCCTGGTGTTCGGACGTCCAGGGCAGCCAGCCCGTGGACGTGTTGGGGCGGGCCTCGAAGCGGAAGCGGTGGCGGACCAGCCGTTCGCCGGCCCATCCCACCACGGTGGCCACCTCGGCGCGGTCGTGGTCCTCGTCCGCCATCCAGTAGACGGCCTCGGCGCCCGTGCGGCGAGCTTCGGCCAGGGCGGCCAGGGCTTTGGCGACGGAGAGTGCAGGGCTCCATCCGGCGCCGATCTGCTGGCCGGTGGCGATCACAGGCGTCTGGCTCATGCCTGCCCCCCAAGGGCGAGTCCGGGCATCCAGGGATGTCGTGTCGTACACATGGGCCCCAGCCTACCCGATATGCGATGCTCGTCGAGATGCTCAACGTCGAACCCTGGATCCCGCCGGCCTCGCCCGACCTCGCCATCCTCGCCATGGCGGCCGCAGACGAGGCGGGAATCGATTCCCTGCGGGCCTGGCCCGAGGTGCGCAAGGGGGGCATCGGGTTCGGAACGCTCCCGCCCTTCCTCTGCTGGCGCGGGCTGAAAGATGGGGCCTGCCACCTCGTCCTGCTTCAGGCGCGGGAAGTGGGTGCGCTGGTGCCCGGGGCGCGGATGGCGCCGCTTCCAGGAGATTGGTTCGAGGGGCTCGATCTGGAAGCCCTGGCACGGCCCCTGGCGCGGCATCCGGACTTTCCCGGAGGCGCCTCGGTGCACGTGGTCCACCTGCCCGGTGGAGAGTCGTTTCGGGTGCGCACTTTCGGGTGCGCTGCGCCCGATCTCGTGGCCGAGGTGCTGAAACGCACCAGCCATATCCAAGTCTGGAATCTGGCCGATTAGGAACTTGCGGGAGTGCCATGCTGAGCCTCGACCTGTCCACCCTGAAGGAAGCCGCCATGGCCGTGGCGTTGGGCCTGATGATGGGCCTCGAACGGGAACGGAGTGGCTTCGAGCGGCGCCAGGAAGGTGGCGCGGAACCCCAGCTGCGCCGGGCGACGGACGGCCTTCCGGCCACCCATGGCAGCCTGGGGGCCCGCACCTTCGCTTTGCTTACCCTGCTCGGCTGGATCTCGGTGAAGGTGGGCGGCGCCAACGTGGCCATGCCCATCGCCGTGATGGCTTTCGCGACGGTGATGATCGGCCTGTACTACTTCGAAACGAGCAACTCGGATCGCGGGCTCACGACGGAGATCGCCGCGCTTTCGGCACCGCTGCTGGGCATGCTGCTCACCCAGGACGCGTTGCTGGCCGTGGCGGTGGCGGTCATCGTTACCCTGCTGCTGCTGTCGAAGCCCTGGATCCGCGCGTGGATCCCCAAGCTGCACCGCGAGGATCTGATCGCCTCGATCCAGCTGCTCATCGTCTTCGCCATCCTGCTGCCCATGCTGCCCATCCGGGCCCTGGACCCCTGGGGCGTCCTGTCACCGCGCAAGGTGGGGTGGATGGTGGCCCTCATCGCCTCCGTCGACTTCATGGGCTACGCGCTCAGCCGCGTGCTGGGCTCGCGCCGGGGCGCGCTGATGACGGGCCTGGTGGGCGGGCTCGTGAGCTCCACGATCGTGACCGTCACCATGGCGCGCCTCGCCCGCGAGGATGACTCCCTGCGCGACGAGGGGCAGGTGGCCGTCCTGCTGGCCTGTGCGGTCATGGGCCTGCGGGTGGGTGTGCTCGCGGCGGTGGTCGGTGGGGCGACCCTGGCCCGGCCGCTGCTCCTGCCCCTGGGCGCCATGGTGCTGGTGCTGCTGGGCACCAGCGGCTGGATCTACCGGGCGAGTGCCCGGCAGGCCCACGGGGAGGAGCTGCCCGTCCGCAACCCCTTCCACCTCAAGCGGGCCGCGGCCTGGGGCCTGGCCCTGGCGACGGTCATCCTGGTATCCGCCGCGGCCCGGGCCTGGTTCGGGGACCGTGGCCTGATGCTCACGGCGGGCCTCTCGGGCCTGGCGGATGTGGATCCCATCACCCTGGCCGTAAGCAGTCAGGTCCACAGCATGAACCTGCCGGCGGCGACAGCGGCGCTGGCCATCGTGCTCGCCATCGGTGCGAACACGTGCGCCAAAACCGCATTCGCGTGGGTTTCGGGGGGGCGGGCCTTCGGTCGTCGGCTCGCAGGGGCGCTGGGGGCCTCCCTGGCGGCGGCCCTGCTCGTGGCCTGGATCCAGCGCTAGGGGCTACTTGCCGCGGTTGCTCATGCGGGTGTGGGCCACGCCGCTCTTGCCCTGGGGCTTGGTGGAGGCGCGCACGACGGGCTTGGGACCGGCGTTCGCCTTGGGTTTGGAGGCGGAGGCGCTGGAGACGGGCTTGTCCGCGGCCTGAACGGATTTGAGTAGGTCGGTGGGGACGAGGGGCTTGGTCATAGGAACTCCAGGCCACCAGTCTACTCGCAGGTCCTAACATCCAAGCCTTCTCTGGGCCTGGGACCCGCCGAAGGCCTTCGATGCACGGAGGTCCCGGAACGCGCTCGGGGGCGGTGCGATGTGACCGCGTTCATGCGTGGGGCCGGAAGCCGAGGCTATGCTGGATGGGGCCGGAGAACCGGCGGATCTTTCCTGGGATGGTGGGCCATGGGCGCAAAGGATTGGGAAGGGCTGGCGGGGAATGCGCGGCGGGCCTTTGGCGCATGGGAACCTTCGTCCAGGCTGGCCCGCAGGCAACTCCTGGAGGCCTGGCTGGAACAGGTGGTCCTGGTTCGCGAAGAACTCGCGCACACCATCACGCGGGAGACGGGGAAACCCATCACCCTGGCCCGGACAGAAGTCGGACGCGCCGAGACGACGCTGAAGGTGACCCTCGAAGCCGTGGCCGCCTTCGGCGAGGAGACCGTTCCCTACGACCTCATGCCCGGCGCAGAAGGATGCCGCGCGGTGCTCCGCCGCTTTCCTCTCGGTCCCGTGCTGGCGATCACGCCCTTCAATTTCCCGGTGAATCTGGCCATGCACAAGCTGGCCCCGGCGCTCGGCTCGGGTTGCAGCGTCGTGTGGAAACCCTGCCCCCAGGCGCCCCAGACCTCGCGACTGCTCTGGGAAAGCTTCGAAGCGGCGCGGATCCTCATGACCGCCCCGGTGCACCTGCTCCAGCTGGCGGGCTCCGATCCTGTGGCTGCCGAGGCCCTGGCCAAGGATCCGCGCATCGCCGTCGTGAGCTTCACCGGCTCCGAGCGGGTGGGCCGACACCTGGAACAGGTGCTGGCGGGGAAGCGGCTGCTGCTCGAACTCGGCGGCAACGGGGCTGTGGTGGTGGATGAGGGCGTGGATGCGGTGGCGGTGGCGCGGCAACTCGCGGCGGCGGCCGTGGCCGGAGCCGGGCAGAACTGCTCCAAAGCCCAACGGATCTATGTGCATCGGCAGTTCTGGAACACCTTCGTCCCGGCTTTCGTCGAGGCGGTGAAGGATCTGCCCGTGGGGGACCCGACGAACCCGGCCACGGTGGTGGGTCCGCTCATCGACCAGGCGACCGCCTGCCGTGTGGACGAGGAGCTGGATCGTGCCGTGGCGGCCGGAGCCACCGTGCTCCTGAGGGGAAAGCGCGAGGGCGCCCTGCTTCCGCCCGCCATCCTCACGGGCCTGTCCGAGGAGGATCCGTTCCAGTGCGAAGAAGCCTTCTCGCCGGTGACCGTGCTGACCACCGTGGACAGCTTCGAGGAAGGCCTGGCGCGGGCCTCCGCCACGCGCTTCGGCCTGCGGGCCAGCGCCTACAGCCGGGACCAGCGGAACCTGCGTCTGGCCGCTTCCAGGCTGAGGGCCGGGGGCGTGCTCCTGAACCTGCCGCCGACCTTCCGCCTCGATGCGGCGCCCTTCGGCGGCGTGCGCGCCAGCGGCAATGGATTCGAGGGACCCCGCTGGGCCATGGAGGGCTTCACCGAAAGCCGCCTCATCGTCGAAGGTCCCGCCCTCTAAGCCCCGCACTGCAAGCACCGCCTGCCAGAATCGTTGCTGGAGTCCCCTTCATGATGATGTCCATGCCCTTCCAATCCGGTGACCTGGTGGTGGTGGTGCTCCAGGCGCCGCGGGAGCGGATCTGGGGCCGCATCCTCGGTCTGGACGCCTCCGGCATCGCGGTCCGCGGCCTCGACCTGACGCCCTGGGAGGAGGTGCTCACCCTCGTCCGCACGGGCGAGGCCGATCAGGTGGCCCTGGGCACCCGTTTTCTGCCCATGCATCGCGTGGAAGCGATGTACCTGGACGAAGCCAGTTCGGGCGCGCCGAGCCTAGCCGAGACCTTCCATGACCGCACCGGTCAGGATCCTCGAGCCTTCCTCGCCGATCCGATCCGCTGACGTCCCCATCCCGATCCCGGAGGAATCCATGACTCACGCCAATCACGCCCGCTGGATGGAGCGCTTCCGCGCCCGCGCCAAGGAACTGCAGCGCCACATCGTGCTGCCCGAGGGCCGCGAGGATCGCACGCTGCAGGCGGCCCAGTTGCTGCTGGACCAGGGCCTCTGCCGCCTCACGCTGCTGGGTGATCCCGCGGACATGGCCAAGCGGGGTGCAGCCCTGGGCCTGTCGCTGAAGGGCGCCGAGATGGTGGATCCCGCCACGAGTCCCCTGCTGCAGGAACTGGCCGGCGATTTCTTCGAGCGGCGCAAGGCCAAGGGCATCACGGAGGCCCAGGCCCTGGAGGCCGTGCACAACCCTCTCTGGTTCGGCGCCATGATGGTGCAGTCCGGCCACTGCGACGGCATGGTGGCGGGCGCCCTCAACACCACCGCCGAGACCGTGCGCGCCTGCCTCCAGGCCATCGGCGCGGCCAAGGGCATCAAGACGGTATCGAGCTTCTTCATGATGATTCATCCCGAGGCCTCCTTCGGCGAGCAGGGCGCGGTGATCTTCGCGGACTGCGCCGTGGTGCCCGATCCCACGCCCGAGCAGCTCGCCGACATCGCCATCGCCGCCGCGGAGAACGCGCGCAGCGTCATGGGCGTGGAGCCACGCGTGGCCCTGCTCAGCTTCTCGACGCGCGGATCCGCCGAGCATCCCTGCGTGGACAAGGTCCGGGCCGCGCTTGCCATCATCAAGGAGAAGGCGCCGAATCTGGCCGTGGACGGGGAACTGCAGGCCGACGCCGCCCTGCTGCTCTCCGTGGGCCAGCGCAAGGCGCCCGGTTCCGCCGTGGCTGGCCAGGCCAACGTGCTGGTCTTCCCGGATCTCGACGCGGGCAACATCTCGTACAAGATCGCCGAGCGCATGGGTGGTTGCGCGGCCATCGGGCCCTTCCTCCAGGGCCTGGCCAAACCCGCCAACGACCTCAGCCGCGGTTGCAGCGCCCAGGACATCGCCGATACCGTGGTGCTGACGGCTCTCCAGTGAAACGACTCGCGCTCTTCATCTCCGGCACCGGCGGCAACGCCCTGAACCTGCTCAGGGCCTGCCGCGAGGGCCGGGTTCCGGGGCTTCCCGTGTTGGGCTTGGCCTCCACGTCGAAGGCCGGTGGCATCCAGCGGCTCGAAGCCGAAGGCCTGCCCACGGCCGTCGTCGTCCGGAAGGATTTCGATTCCGACGAGGCCTTTTCCGAAGCCTGCTACCAGGCCGCCGAGGCGGCCGGGGTCGAGGTGATCTGCCTCTGCGGATGGCTGAAGAAGCTGACGGTGCCCCGGCGCTGGGAAGGGCGCATCCTCAACATCCATCCCGGTCTGCTGCCTCGCTGGGGCGGACCGGGCATGTACGGGATGCACGTGCACCGGGCCGTGCTGGCGGCGGGCGAACCCGAATCCGGGGCCACCGTTCATCTGGTGGACGGCGAGTACGATCACGGACGCATCCTCGAGCAGATGCGTGTGCCCGTAATCGCGGGCGACACGGCCGAAGACCTGCAGAAGCGGGTCTACGCCGCTGAAATGGAGCTGTTTCCGAGGGCCCTGGCGGCATACCTTACACTTTTGGGATGATCCCACTCCTCACCGCCGACGACATGCGGGCCGCGGAGCGCCAGGCCATCGAGGGCTGGGGCATCTCGTCCCTGCTGCTTCAGGAGCATGCGGCCCTCGGGGCCCTCGCCTTGATTCCCGCCGGTGAGCCGATCCACGTACTGGCCGGGCCGGGCAACAACGGCGGTGACGCCCTGGGCCTGGCCCGGCTCGCGCGGCTGCAGGGGCGCCAGGTCTCGGTCTGGTCCCCCCTGGCGCAGACCGAGTGGCGCGGAGACGCGGCCACCCAGGCGCGGCTGTGGCAGGGCCTGGGTGGCGACATCTCGACGACGTCGAATCCCGCCGAGCTCATGCGCACCTGGCGGGGCTGGGTGGTGGACGGGCTCTTCGGCCTCGGCACCACGCGACCACTCGAGGGGCCCGTCCTGGCCTGGGCCAAGGCCCTGAACGCATCGGGCCTGCCCGTGCTCGCGCTGGACCTGCCCTCGGGACTGGATCCCAGCATGGCCGAACTGCCCGGCGAGGTGGTGCGCGCCACCCGCACGGCCTGCTTCGGCGCCCTCAAGGTCTGCCACGGCCTGCTGCCCGCCCGCGAATGCTGCGGCGAGATCACGGTGATTCCCATTCCCCTGGACCGGGCGCCGCAGGCCCGGATGCACCTGCTGGAACGCCCGGTACTGCCTCCCCGCGCCTGGAACGCCCACAAGGGCAGCTTCGGGCACGTGGCCATCCGCGCGGGCAGCGTGGGCATGAGCGGCGCCGCCGTGCTGGCGGCCCTGGGCGCCCTGCGCGTGGGGGCGGGTTTGGTGACGGTGCTGACGGATGCGGAGGTGCGCGCCGAGGTGGCCGCCCAGGTGCCCGAAGCCATGGTGCAGCCCTGGCGGGGATCCCTGCCCAAGGAGGCGGATGTCCTGTTGGTGGGCCCCGGCGGCGTCGCCCAGGTGCCCGAATGGGAAGGCCCCATGGTGCTGGATGCATCGGCCCTGAAAGAAGGTGAAGGCAAGCGCTGGATGGAGCGGCCCGGCACGGCCATCACGCCCCACCCCGGCGAGTTCGCGCGGCTCTTCCGGCTCTCCCGTCCGCTCCTGATGGATGAGCGTCTGGCGCAGGCGCGGCAGGTGGCGGCGGGTCGGCCCGGCGTGCTGATTCTCAAGGGGGCCCAGAGCGTCATCGCCGGCGGCGCCCAGGAGGATCTCTGGATCAATCCCACGGGGCACCCCGGCATGGCCACCGGGGGCAGTGGCGACCTGCTGGCGGGCATGGTGGCGGGTTTCCGCGCCCAGGGCCTGCCCATGCGCGAAGCCGCCGCGGCGGCTGCCTGGTTCCACGGCGCCGCCGGGGATCGGCTTCCGGGTGCGGGACTGCTGCCGCGCGACCTGGCGAACCTGCTGCCCGAGCTGCTGCGCGACCCGAGTCTGGAGTCGGCGCGTGCCTGAGCTGTTTCTCGCAGACGACGCCGCCACCGAGGCCCTGGGCGAAACCCTGGCCCGGCTCACGCCACCGGGAGGTACCTGGCTGCTGCGGGGGGAACTCGGCGCCGGGAAGACCACCTGGACCCGCGGTTTCCTGCGGGGGCTGGGCGGCGACCCCGACGAGGTGGCCTCGCCCACCTACGCCGTGCTGCACCGCTACGAATCGCCCGCAGGCCGGCTCTTCCACCTGGATCTCTACCGGCCGGGCCCGGAAGGGGCCTGGAGCCTCGGGCTGGAGGAGACCCTCGAGGCCGCAGACCGCCTGGTGGTCGAGTGGGCCGGCGGGGAAGGGCCCTGGCCCACGGATTGGGTGGCGCGTCTGGAGATCAGCCCGCAGGGCGATGGGCGCCTGGCGAAATGGACAATGCCTGACGAGTCCGCCACGCGATGATGGCGCGATGAGCCCCCTTCTCGCGCTTTCCCTCCTCACCTGCTGTCTGGCCGCCTTGGCCTGCTGGGCCGGGTTCCGGCGCGGGGCCGCAGACCCCGCGCCCTTCGAGGCGCTCCGGCGCCATGCGGAGGATCTGGCTTCGCGGGACCGGAGCGAAGCCCAGCAGGCCCTGGTGGTCCAGCTCCGGCCGCTGATGGCCGAACTCGGCAACCTGAAGACGGCCCAGGCCGAGAAGCTGGCCGAAGGGTTCCGGCTGCTCGCCGCGGCCACCCAGGATTCGCTGAGGGCTTCGCGGGAGGAGCAGGCCGCGCAGTTGCACCAGGTGCAGCAGCAGGTGGAGCGGCGCCTGGAAGCTATCCAGGCCTCGAATGAGGTCCGGCTCGAGCAGATGCGGCGCACGGTGGACGAGAAGCTGCACGAGGCTCTGGAGAAGCGGCTGGGCGAAAGTTTCAACCTGGTGGCCCAGCGCCTCGAGCAGGTACAGAAGGGATTGGGCGAGATGCAGTCCCTGGCCCAGGACGTGGGCGGGCTCAAGCGGGCCCTCACCAACGTGAAGACCCGCGGTGTGCTCGGCGAGGCCCAGCTCGGCGCCCTGCTGGAGCAGTTCCTATCCGCGGGGCAGTACGCGGCCAACGTGCGGATCCGGCCCCGCGCCGCCGAGATGGTGGAGTTCGCGGTGAAGCTGCCGGGGGTCGAGGAGGGCGGCAGTGTCTGGCTGCCCATCGACGCGAAGTTCCCGCTGGAGGACTACCAGCGGCTCATGGAGGCCTACGAACTCGGGGATCTCGGAGCGGTCGAGGCCGCCGGCAAGGCCCTGGAGGTGCGCCTGCTCTCCCAGGCCCGGGATATCCGCGACAAGTACATCGCCCCGCCCCACAGCACGGATTTCGCGCTGCTCTTCCTGCCCTTCGAAGGGCTCTATGCCGAGGCCCTGCGGCGACCGGGCCTGCTGGAGCGGATCCAGCGGGAATGCAAGGTCACCTTCGTGGGGCCCACCACCCTGACGGCCTTCCTCAACAGCCTGCAGGTGGGGTTCAAGACCCTCGCCATTTCGCGGCAGAGCGGCGAGGTCTGGAAACTGCTGGGCCAGGTGAAGACCGAATTCGGCAAATTCGGGGAATCGCTGGCCTCGGTCCAGAAAAAGCTGGACGAGGCCAGTTCCAAACTGGGGGACGTCTCCAAGCGGAAGGAACTCATGGAGAAGCGTCTGGCCGGGGTGGAGGCGCTTCCGGAAGAAGGGGGTCTGGCGGCCCTGCCAAACCCGTACCGAAGCGAATAATTCACTTCACAATTCGAAAGAATGCCTTAGGATTCGGCCCAACCCCGGGGGTCAGATGCTGAAGGGACGTGAACGGCATGGAATCGGCGAGGTGATCGCCGTCGACCGGAACTACGTCCCCATGCAGGAAGTCAGCCGCCGCCGCGCCCTGTGCGCCGTCGTCGCAGGACGGGCCCATGTCCTGAATCCGGCCACCTTCGAACGCCACGGCAACCTGGAGGGGCGGCTCGAGCTGATCATCTTCCCCCACGTGCAGGCCTGCAGCGATTCCAAGTTGTTGCTGGGCCGCCTGGAGCGCCGGGTGCTGCGCCGCGATCGCTTCGTCTGCCAGTACGAGGGCTGCCAGCGGAAGGCCACGACGGTCGATCACGTCGTGCCGCTCTGCCAGGGCGGCTCCACCACCTGGCAGAACCTCGTGGGCTGCTGCCTGTCCTGCAACCAGGTCAAGGGGGGCCGCACGCCCGAGCAGGCGGGCATGGTGCTGAAGCGCCAGCCCAAGGGGCCGAGGGCCCACCTCTTCGAGCGCTTCGAGGAACTGCTGAAGCGGGCCAGCGCGGCCTGACATGAACGAGGGGGGACCGCCCGGACGCTTCGCGTCCTCTGCGTCCCCCCTCGTGCACCCCCACGCGGTGGCCGGGCCAAGCCCGTCCACCGCGTCTGCTTCGCTCACGTTCACCCAAGGAGGGCGAGGGTCTTGAGGTGCAGTTCGGCCCACTCGCGGCCGGTATCGCTGCGGTGGGTGATGCCGCCCCCGGTCCAGTAGGTGAGGCGCTCGCCCTCGATCTGGGCGGTGCGGATGGGCAGGGCCAGGTCCAGATCGCCATTCGGAGCGATCCAGCCCACGGCGCCGCAGTAGAAGCCGCGGGGGGCCGCCTCGGCCTGGGCCAGGTGACGACAGACCGCGTGCTTGGGCGCGCCGGTGACGCTTCCCCCGGGCAGCACGGCGCGCAGCAGGTCCGCCAGGACGAGCCCAGGACGGGCCCTGGCTTCCACGGTGCTGACCAGGTGCTGCACGGTGGGGTAGGGTTCGACGGCCATGGGGCGGACCACGCGCACGGAACCGGCCGTGGCCACGCGGCCCAGATCGTTGCGCACCAGGTCGAGGATCATGGTGTGTTCGGCGCGCTCCTTGGGATCGGCGGCCAGGGCCGCGGCGGCGGCCTCGTCCCGCTCCGGATCGCCGGTCAGGGGGACGCTGCCCTTGATGGGCTGGGACCAGAGGCGGTCCCCGCGTCGGGCCAGCAGGCGTTCCATGCTGAGGCTCAGCAGGCGGAGGTCGCCCAGGTCCAGCAGGGCTCCGAAGGGGGGACGGGCGCGGTGGAAGGCCGACAAGGCGAAGGTCACGGGATCACCGGTGAGGCGCCCCTCGAAAGGCACACACAGGTTGGCCACGTAGAAGCCGCCCTCCAGGATGCGAGTCCGGATGCATTCCACGGCTTCGTGATGCTGGGCTTCCTCCCACCGGGCCTCCAGGTCGGCCGAGGCGCGGCCGAGGGCGCAGGCGGGGGAGAGCCGCGCCTCCCATGCTGCGGCCTCGGGAGGAGCCTTCGTCCATGACCAGAGCTCGGCTTTCCCGTCCTGCACGTGGAGGGCTTCGCGCACCTCCATCCAGTGCTGGCCCAGGCAGCCGGGCTCGAGGGGCTTCCTGGGCAGGTCCGCCTCGTCGCAGGCCAGTTCGAAGGAAGCGGCGCCCACCCAGGGGAAGGGGCTCGCCTGGACGGCGGCCTCCAGGGCCGCCCAGGGGGATTGGGGCAGGGGAGTGCTCTCTCGCGTCGTCACCCAGGCCTGACCGTCCCAGGTAGATCGCAGGGTCGGCCCCGGGAGCGCCAGGAGGCCTTCCCCGGTATCTCCGGTGTGCAGCCAGGCAGCCCCTTCCCGCAGCAGGCCCTGCGCGCAGGCGGGCCAGGGGCCTGGAAGTTGGAAGGGAAGGCGGTGGCTGGGGGCGAGATCCATGAAGGTTCCGTGTCTGCGGGCCCCGGGAGCACCGCAAGGAACCATGATCCCATCGGAAACCGGAACTTATCCCATTGACTAGTGATGAAAAAGTGGGCACTAACGGATTGTAATTCTGTGACAAATAATGAACAAAAAATGCTCTTTTCTTTTTTGCGGAATCCACCTAGTCTCGTTGGCCAGGAGGAACTCCCATGCCTTCAGTGGATATCAGCTCACAGACCGGTAAGGATTTCGCGGGAGACGCTTTAATCGTTCCGGTTTTCTCGGGGCGCGAACGCCATCGTCTGCCGCTTGCCATCAGCAAAGTCGCTCGCCAGGTGATGGATGAAGAGGATTTCAAGGCGGACTATCTTGAAGTTGTGCCGCTCCACCACCCCAATGGCGTCAAGGAAAGCCGCTGGATGGTGCTGGTCGGACTCGGGGACGAAGAGAAGGTCACCCTCAACAAGATCCGCAAGGCCGTGGGCACGGCTGGCCGCTTCTGCCTGAAGAAGAAGTGGAAGAAGATCGGCATCCTGTCGCCTTCCACCTCCACGCTGGATCACGATGCGGTTCAGGTGTCCGTGGCCGAGGGCGCCCTGCTCGCCAATTACGATTTCGTCACTTTCAAAGGCGGAAAACCCGAAGCGAAGCAGTTCTCGTCCATCGAGATCTTCACCAATGGCGATGACACCCGGAAGGCGCGGCGCAAGCTGCCCGCGGTCGAGGCCGGCGTGGCCGCCTGCCACCGCGTCCGCGATTTCTCCAACACCCCTGCGGGAGATCTTTATCCCGAAGTCTTCGCCGAGGCGGCCGTCAAGCTCGCCAAGCAGCACAAGCTCCACTGCGAGGTCTTGGACGTGCCCGCGCTCGAGAAGGGCGGATTCCGCTCGGTGCTGGCGGTCGGCCAGGGCAGCGTCCGGCCTCCGCGGGTCGTGAAGCTGGAATATAAGCCGAAGGAGAAGCCGAAGAAGCACGTGGTGCTCGTCGGGAAGGGCGTCTGCTTCGATTCCGGCGGCCTCTCCCTCAAGGACGCCTCGAGCATGGAAACGATGAAGGACGACATGACCGGCGCGGCCATCGTGCTGGCCACCCTCGTCGCCTGCGCCCAGCTGGAGATCCCGGTGCAGGTGACGGGCCTGATGGGTCTGGTGGAGAACATGCCCTCCGGTTCCAGCTACAAGCCGGGCGATGTGCTCCGCAGCCGCAGCGGCAAGACCATCGAGGTGCTCAACACGGATGCCGAAGGCCGTCTGGTGCTGGCGGACCTGCTCCACCTCGCCAGCGAGATGGGCGCCGACCACGTCGTGGACCTGGCCACCCTGACGGGAGCCGCCCTCGTCGCCATGGGTGATGGCGTGTCCGCGGTGATGGGCACGGATCAAAAGCTGGTGGAACGTCTTATGGATGCCGGCGGGTCCGTCGGGGAGTATCTCTGGCAGCTGCCCCTGGTCGAGGAATACACGGACCTGCTGAAAAGCCCCCTCGCCGATCTGAAGAACATCACGGGCATCCGCTGGGGAGGTACCATCACCGCAGGGCTCTTCCTCCGCGAGTTCGTAGGGCAGTCTTCCTGGGCCCATATCGACCTCTCGGGGAGCTGGTCGGGCAAGGAACGGGATTACCGGACCCATGGGGGCAGTGGCGAAGGCCCCCGCTTCCTCCTCGAGTGGCTCATGGATTGATGGACCAGCGGGTCTGGACCTGGGGGGGCCTCGGCCCCCCTTTTTTTCAAATGGATGGAGATGTCCCTCTTGACCGCGGAGCAAAGATGGGGATTTATTGAGGACTGCCTTCACGTCACCCAAGCCCCTCACCCCGGAGTTCCCATGGAATCGATGGAGACCCTCACCAAGGCCGACCTGTCCAGACACTTGATGGAGCGGCTCGAACTGGGGAAGAAAGATGCTGACCTCCTGGTGAACACGTTCCTGGAGAGCATCATCGAATCCCTCAAGACCGGCGAAGGCGTGGAACTGCGCGGCTTCGGCAGCTTCCGCCTGCGCGACCGCCGGGCCCGCCAGGGACGGAACCCCCGCAGCGGCGAGAGCATCCAGGTCCCGCCCAAGCGGGTGGTCTACTTCAAGCTGGGCAAAGAGCTGCGCAGCAAGCTCATCGACGACTGAACCCTTCGGCATCGACAGGAGTCCCCATGCGCCTTCACAAGCTGTTCCTTTCCCTGTTGGCGGTGCTGGCCGTCGCTTCCCCCGTGTTTGCGCAGAAGAAGCTCTCCAAGGAGGAGAAGGCCAAGCTGCCGCGAATCGCCATCCTGGAGTTCAAGGCCGCGCCCGACGCTTGGCACGGCTGGCACCACGGTGGATGGGGCAACCAGATGAGCACCATCTCCAACCAGCTGCGCGACCTCTTCACCACGGAGATCGTGGAGAAGGGCAAGAACAAGATCCGTGTCATCGAGCGCGAGCGCCTCAACGAGATCCGCGATGAGCTGCAGTTCCAGCAGAGCGGCGAAGTGGATACCGCCACGGTGCAGAAGATCGGCAAGCTGCTGGGCGTGAAGTATGTGATGACCGGCAAGGTCACCCGCTTCGCTTACAAGGAAGGCGGCTTCAGCTCGGGCTGGGGCGTGGGCGCCTTGGTGGGCAAGGTGACGGGCAGTGGTATGGCCGGCGCCGTCGCAGGCAGCGTCAACGTCAAGAAGGCCTCCTTCACCGGCCGCCTGGACATCCGCCTCATCTCCGTGGAGACCGGCGAGATCCTCGGGGCCTGGAAGGATGAGGACAAGGTGGACGACACCAGCGTGAAGGTGGCGGGCACCGGCGCTGAAGTGCAGTACGACGAGGAGCTCGTCAACAAGGTGTTCGAGCCCGTCGTGCAGCGCATCACGCCCAAGCTGCTCCGGGCCACCGTCTCCGCCAACGAAGACGACGAATAGGCCTAGGTCTTACCGCATCGATTGGGGCCCTTCGGGGCCCTTTTCCATGTCGGTGGTCTTGGGAAACCAGGTGTCCACCGCGTTTCCGATGGCGCCCGTGTAGGCGGCGCCCAGGACATCCGAACAATGCAGGTGCCAGGTGGGCACCTCGATCATCCGGCCCTCACGGAAGTGCGCCGCCACGATCCGCTGCACGGCCGGGGGTGCCAGGCGATCCTGAGTGGCGAGGAAGCAGAGGCTGGGCGTGGCCAGCCGAAGGTCACCGATGCGGCGGACGAGGTCGGTTTCCTCGGGCGCATACCCGCCCATGCGTCCTGCGGCGAAGGCGGCCATGGCGCCGATGGGGGGCGCGAGCACGTGCCACCAGCGGTCCTCGGGGCCGCGCACGAGCCGCTCTGCGAAGCTGCGGCTGCTGGCGGGGGCGCCCTCCCAGATGATGCCCGCCAGGGGGCCCTTGCCTTCGCGCTCCAGATCCGCCAGGGCCAGCAGGCCCACGGACGCGCCGAGGCTGCGGCCGAGCAGGAGGATGCGGCGGCGCGAAAGACCCGAGGCTTCGAGGTGGTGCACCACCCGGATGACGTCGCGGGATTCCACGACCCCGAAGGTCACGGGTGGCACGGGGCCACCGTGGCGCATGGCGTCGTCGCGGCGCCGGTAGGTGAAGATGGCCGCATCCAGCCGGGGGAACCACTTGAGGGCGGGGCTGGTGCCCCAGCGGTCGTCGCCGAAGCCGTGCAGGAGCAGCACGACGCCGGGCGAAGGGGTGGGCCGGGCGAGGCGCCAGAGCTGGAGCCCCTCCACCTCCTCGCTGGACCAGGTGCCCCCGGGATCGCCGTCCTGGCCCTTCGCCAGCTCCCGGTAGGTGCCCTCGACGCGCGCCAGGGGTTGGGCCCGGTAGAAGGGTGGATCCACCAGCTCGCGGGCCACGGAGCGGGTCTTCCAGCCGACGAATCCGACCAGGCCCACCAGGGGTGCCAGGCCGAGGCCGATCCAGGCCGCGCGCCTCACCAGTAGCCCGTGGTGATGAGCAGGTCGGCGGAGGGAAGTGGCATTCGGCACTGGCAGCTCAGACGCTGACCGGTCGTCGCGGCATTTCTCGCAAGCACGGTGAGCTCTCGGCTGGTGGGAGGGGCCAATACGTCAGCGCCCTGCAGCACCGTGACTACGCATTTCCCACAGGCGCCGCGGCCCGAGCAGGCCGATGCCACGGGCAGGCCCTCTGCGAGGCAGGCGGACATGAGGGTCCCGCGCCCGCGGAGCGCGTGGTCCCGCTGGCGGGTCCGGGCCACCACGGCCATGGCTACTTGAGGAGGGTCGCGGTCACGCCCGGAATGCCCTCGGCCGTGGGCAGCGGATCGGGCTTGCCGTAGAGCACCGAATCGAGCTTCTGGACGAGCGTGACCTGGTAGATGCCCTTGTCGCCGGACAGGTCCAGTTCGCCGGTATCCGGGCTGAAGATCTCCCGCTGGCTCGTGAGGACGAAGCGGTGCTTGCCGGGCGTGAGGCCCTTCAGCTGCAGGCTGGTGGCGCCTTTGGGCAGCTGCTGGATGGGAAGGCGGGTGCCGTCGAGACTGAATTCCACCGGGCCGCTCACGGTGCGCGTGAAGCGGAAGACCACCGATCCCGCGGGAATGGGGTGGCTGGGCGTCAGGGGCACCTTCTTGCAGCCCATGAAGGTCGCGGCGCCCAACAGCACCATGGCGGGAATTGCGGGGTGGAACTTCATGAACCCTCCGAACCTTCCATCATATGCGATGAATGGCGCAGAGGTCTCAGCCACGCTGAATCAGGACGACCGCCTGGGCGGCAAGGCCCTCGCCGCGCCCGGTGAAGCCCAGCTTCTCCGTGGTGGTGGCCTTCACGTTCAGCGATTCGGAAGGGACGCCCAGGATCGGAGCCACGCGGTCCCGCATCCGCTGGCGATGGGGGCCGATTTTGGGGCGCTCCCCGATCAGGCACACATCCGCATTCACCACCTGCCAGCCCCGCTCCGCCAGATCGCCCATGACCCGCTGCAGCAGCTGGGCCGAGTCCGCACCCTTGAAGGCCGGATCGGTGTCGGGAAAGTGCTGGCCGATGTCGCCGAGCCCCGCGGCGCCCAGGAGGGCGTCCATGAGGGCGTGCAGCATGACGTCGGCATCGCTGTGTCCGACGAGGCCGCGGTCGTGGGGGATCTCGCAGCCCATGAGCAGGAGGGGCCGGTGTTCCTCGGGGCTCGTGAACCGATGGACGTCGAAGCCTTGTCCAACGCGGATCCCCGTCATGCGCCCTCCGAACCCAGCACCCGGTGATTCCCGGTGGATTCATCGCAGACCTTGAAGGTGCCCGTGATGGGGTGTTCGGGCAGGGTGATGATGACCTCCGTGCCCGAGCCTTCCTCGCTGATGAATTCCAGGGTGCCGCCGTGCTCCTCGACGATCTTCTTCACGGTGGCCATGCCCAGCCCCGTCCCCTTCTTCTTCCCATAGCTGAAGAAGGGCTCGAAGATCCGCTTGATGACTTTGCGCGGAATGCCGCGGCCCCGGTCCCGGACCCGGATCTGGACGCCCCCGGTCACCTGGGACCAGGAGATGAGCACCTCCCCACTCATGTCCGTGGTGGCATCGAGGGCGTTGGCCATGATGTTTTCCATGACGCGCGTAAAACGTCCCGGGTCGAGTTTCACCAGGCAGGGATGGCCTTCGGCCCGGAGCTGGACGCCCAGTTCTGCGGCGCGCGGAACCATTGGCTCGAGGATGGCATCGAGGAAGGATTTCAAATCCACGGTTTCGCGGTTGGGCTCGCGCACCTTTGCGAAATCGAGGACGTCCTGGCTCAGGTGGGTGAGGCGGTCCACGCATTCCAGGATCTTCTTGCAGTGATGCCGGATCTTGTGGTCCTCGGTGGAAAGTTCCAGCAGGTCCGCGTGGCCGCGGAGGACGAAGAGGCCGTTCTTGAAGTCGTGGACGATGGAGCTGGCCACCTGACCGACGGTGGCAAGCACGTGGCTGCGCAGGTTCTCTTCGGAGAGCCGGGTGCGCTCGATGGCGATGGCGCAGAGGGCGACGATGGCCTCGAAGGTTTCACGGTCGGGGGGCTCGGTGATGGGGCGTCGGCTGTCGAGGTAGACCACGCCCAGCCGCCGGCCCTGCAGCAGCAGCGGAAGGCAGAGGATTGTCTTCAGTTCGAGGCGCTGGATGGACAGGTGGTTCATGAGATGGTGTTCGTCGGCGACGTTGAGGATCCAGATGGGATCCCCTGTTTCGAAGACCTTGTGGACGCTGGAAAGGGACACCTGGATGCTGCCTTCGAGTTCCTTGCCCAGGTTGCGCTGCACGCGCGTCATGAGCTCGCCGTCCTCCAGCAGCATGAGGAAGCCGCGGTCGGTGCCCGAGATGGAGAGCAGCTTGTCGAGGGACTGCTCAAGCAGGTCTTCGAGGTCGACTTCCTCGGCCAGCAGCTGGGCGGTTTCGAGGATGGCCTGCAGGTGCAGCTCCGAACTGCTCTGGTCCTGGCTTACGAGGGTGAGCGTGTAGGCGCCGTCCGCCAGGCGCAGGGGCGTGCCGGCCTCCCAGGCCACCCGTCCGAGCTGCTGATCCTTGTAGAAGCTGCCGTGGGTGGTCTGCAGGTCCTCGGCCCACCAGATGTCGTCGCGGAGCTCCAGCCGCAGGTGGGTGCGGCTGATCATGCTGTCGGACAGCACCACGTCGCAGAGGCTCTGCCGTCCCAGGGTGACCGAACGCGTGAGCGGTACGCTGCGCTCGAACCCGTGTCGGTCTCGGATCAGGAGCTGGTAGCGCTGGGCCACGACATCTCCCGGGCGTGGAGGGGTGGAAGGCGGGGTTGAACTGCGTGAGACCAAGATTATCCGGCCATCGGCTGGACACAAGTGGAAGTCCCGTGAGGGAATAGGAGTCATGCATCGACACCCTGATCTCGATCCCAGTGATGGCGCGGAGGACCCGGTCGAATACTCCCTGCGGCCGCAGAGGCTCGTGGAATATATCGGCCAGGAGAAGGTGAAGGCGCGGTTAGATATCGCCCTGCAGGCCGCCACCCGTCGCGGCGAGGTCATGGATCATGTGCTGCTCTTCGGCCCTCCGGGCCTGGGCAAGACGACTCTGGCCCACGTGCTGGCCAACGAAATGGGCGCCCCCTGCAAGGTGATCCAGGCCCCGGCCCTGGAGAAGAAGGGCGATCTGGCGGCCATCCTGACCAACCTGGAGGCGGGTGAATTCCTCTTCATCGACGAGATCCACCGCCTGTCGGCGCCCATTGAAGAACTGCTCTACGCGGCCATGGAGGACCGGAAGCTGGACATCCTCATCGGCCAGGGGCCCAGCGCCCAGACGCTGAAGGTGGACCTGCGGCCCTTCACCCTGGTGGGTGCCACGACGCGGGCCGGCCTGATCTCGAAACCGCTGCACGACCGCTTCGGCATGGTGCATCGCCTGGAGTTCTACACCCGTGCCGAACTGGCCATCATCGCGAACCGCTCGGCGGACCTGCTCGGCATCCACCTCGCCAAGGAAGGTTCGGAAGCCATCGCGCGGCGCAGCCGCGGGACCCCGCGCATCTGCAACCGCCTGCTGCGCCGCTGCCGCGATTACGCGGAGGTGAAGGGCGACGGCACCATCACCGAGGCCTCTGCGGAAGCCTGCCTGAAGCTGCACGAGGTGGATGACCTGGGGCTGGACGCGCTGGATCGCGAGTACCTGCAGGCCATCTGCCACAAGCACCGCGGCGGGCCCGTGGGTCTGCGCACCTTGGCCGCGGCGCTGGGCGAGGACGAGGGGGCGCTGGAAGATCTCGTCGAGCCCTACCTGATGCAGGTGGGCTTCCTCGATCGCACGCCCCAGGGCCGCAAGGCCACCGATGCTGCCTACGCCTACCTGGGTGTGAAGTCGGACCCAGGACCGCTGTTCCGCTAGGGGCCGGTCTCAGCGCTTGAGGTCGACCTTCTTGGGATCGATGTCGAGGTGCTTGGGCGAAGGCAGGGAACCGCCCTTGGCCACGCTGCTGGCCTCCTGGGTGGCGGCGGCCTGGTCCTTGCGGACGCAGACGCCCTGCAGGGTTCCGCCTTCGTCGACCACGAGTGAACCGACTTCCACATCGCCTTCGACGTAGCCGGTGCCATGGATCTCCAGGCAGTCGGTGATCTTCATGATGCCTTCGGCCCGGCCGGTGACGACCAGGTGCTTGGCGAAGATGTTTCCCTTCACCAGGCCGCCGGGCGCGATGGAGACCTCGCCCGTAGAGTGGATGGTGCCCTCGACCACGCCTTCGACGCGGAAGCTATGCGAATTCGTGTGGACTTCGCCCTTGAACACCACGTCCTTCCCAAGCAGCGAATGGATGGCCGGGGCGGATTCAGGCTTGGTTTTGGCGCTGCGGAAGACGGCCATGGGTCACTCCTAGAGTCAGGCCTTGAGTCAGGATTGCCTGCCGAGGGCGCTAAGCCACTGGCGCTGGAGCCGGAGGTAGGGCTGGGGATTCACGGGCTTCCCGTTCCGGCGGACCTCGTAGTGGAGGTGGACACCCGTGGCGTTTCCTGAGCGTCCCATGCTCCCCAGAATATCCCCCCGCGACACCTTCTGCCCGACTTTCACGTCCAGGCGGTTCAAGTGGCCGTAGAGGGTTTCCTGATCTTCGGTGTGGCGCACGCGCACACCCCAGCCGTAGCGGTCCATCCAACCCGCTTCCACCACTTCACCGTCGGCGGTGGCCTGGATGGGCGTGTCCAGCACGTTGCTGATGTCGAGTCCCGAGTGGTATCCGAGCAGGCCATCCCCGGTCTCGTTGGAGCGGGAGAAGGGGCTCACCCGCACGCCGAAGCCCGAGCTGAGGTAGCCGGCGGTGGGCGGGATGGATGGCGTGTGGCTCCAGGCCCGGATCACGGGTTCCATGCGCGCACGCACCACGGCGGCCTGCTTAGCGGTGTAGTCCAGATCCTGGTGGAGGCGCGACAGGCGCTCCTGGGTGCCCGGAGGCAGCGGCGTGCCCGAGGGAAGGGGCGTGAGGCTCGACTGATCCGGCGGCGTGGGCAGGGGATTGCCCGTCTGGGCCTTCGGGTCCAGCAGCTTCAGGAGTTCCGTGTGCTGCTTGCGCAGGGTGGCGACTTCCGTCTCCAGGGCCTGGGCCTGATCGAGGGAGGTGCGCAGTTGCTCCTGCTGTTCCTGTGTTTCCTTCTGGAGGCGACCGAAGCTCATGATCTTCTTCGTCGCCCACATGCCGTAGCCCGAGCCGATCATCGCGAGGGCCCAGAAGCCCACGACGCCCCCCAGCACCCAGAGCATCAGCCTCCGGGTGAGCGACCAGCGGAAGGTGCGGTGGCTGAAGACGACCATCACCGTGAGCCATCGCCCAGAATCGGGGCGGCTGGATCGCAAAGCGCGGCGGCGTTCGGGCAGTGGGGTGGACATGGCCTTCCAGCATACCTGGGAGTGCCCATGTAAGCGAGTCGCCCTATTACGACTTACGGACTAGAGGGGCGCCAGCAGCGACTTCGACAGCCAGTATTCCAGGGCGTGGCCCGCGAAAAAAACGAGGCCGATTAGGCTGTTCAAGGTGAAGAAAGCCTGGTCGATCCGCGACAGATTTCCGCCCCGGACCAGCCACTGCTCCCGGGCGAGCATGGCCGCGACCGCCGCCCATCCCGCCCAGGCCCAGAGGTGGCCGCCCATCAGGTGGTTGAACATCCCCCAGCAGATGAGCGCGAGGACGTGCAGGCTGCGGGAGAGCAGCAAGGCACCGTGGGTGCCGAGCTTCGAGGGGATGGAGTGCAGCCCCATGGCGCGGTCGAAGGCCTCGTCCTGAAGGGCGTAGAGGATATCGAAGCCCGCCGTCCAGGCCAGCACGCCGCCCGAGAGCCAGAGGGCCGGCGCCTCGATGCGGCCCGCCACGGCGATCCAGGCGCCGAGGGGCGCGCCGGAAAGGGAGAGGCCCAGCACCACGTGAGCCCAGGCCGTGAAGCGCTTGCAGAGCGAATAACCGAGGATGATGACGAGCGCCAGGGGCGACAGGGCCCAGGTGAGAGGCCCCAGAGCTCCGGCGGCCAGGCCGAACAGGACGATGCCCGCGCCCATGAGCGCCACGGCGCCCGCCTGGGACACGCGGCCCGCCGGCAGGGCGCGGGAGGCCGTGCGGGGATTCTCCGCATCCACATCCACATCCACCAGCCGGTTGAAGGTCATGGCCGCCGTGCGGGCCCCCACCATGGCCGCCAGGATCCACAAGGCCGTGCGCAGCGGCGGAAGCCCCTGGGCCGCGCCCAGGGCGCCAAGCAGGGCGAAGGGCAGTGCGAACACCGTGTGTTCGAACTTGATCATGTCCAGGAGTTCTTTGAAGTGACGGAACGCATGTCCATCCGCAGGGCTCGATCCCTCAGCCTCCTGCGAAGGTGGAATCTCGGGCATGGGAGTGGGATTCGGGTCGGGTGCGGCTTCGCTCATCACGGTTCATGATCGGACGAAACGATCCGTTTGTCTCTGTGGTGAGGCAGGGCGGGCTTGGAGCTCGTTCTGCCTGCGACCCAAGGAACTTGCCGGACGTTACCTGGCCGTAGCGGCTAGAACCCTCGTTTCCGCTCCTGAGGCCCTCTGCCAGACGGTGATCGCATCAAAGGGGCACTCCTTCACGCAGATCATGCATCCGGTGCAGAGGTCCACGATCCCCGAGGGGTAGGCTTCCTCGGGCGGCATGTGGATGGCCTCGTGGGGGCAAAGATCCGCGCAGATGCCACAGCCGGTGCAATCACCCTCTTGGAGGGTCCATACCCAGGTCATGGATCACTCCTTGGCGCGTGGCTGTTTCATCTTCACCATGGCCGACTTGACCGCCCAGGCGCAAAGCAGGAGGAGGATGGGGAAGCAAATGAAGAAGGTGGCTTGGGCGACCTCGAGGCCGATGGGATCCGCGTTGGAACGCAAGTGGGTCTTGAGGTAGGTCCAGAAGGGGCTGGCGTGGCGGGCCAGATACTCGTCGCTGGCGGCCTCGGCCACGAAGGTGAATCCCACCATGTTTATGGCATTGGCGGCGAGGCTGAGTCGCAGCGCCCAGTTGAAGCTGGATGTACCCGCCTCATGGCCGCCCTTGAACAGGCGCAGAATCAAGGCCGCCGCGAAGAGCAGGCTGGCGACGGGGTAGAAGGGGACGGCCATCTTGATGTCGGCCATGATGTCCGGGTTGAGGACGACGTAGCCCACGAGGAACATTCCAACCAGCAACACATCGGCCAGGATCACCGTGAACAGGTTCCAGAGTTCCCGGGACACGCGAAGGTTCAGGTGCCGGTTGAGTTCGCGGTAGTAGCCTTGGGCGAGCAATAACCCGGAAACCATGATCCCCATCAGGATCGAAGCGTTCAGCAGGTTCTGGAGAATCCATACCTCCAGGCCCTTGGCGATTTCATGTTCATTCATGATTCATCCTTTGCGGAAGTCGGCCGTTCTCACAGGGGGTCTACGCTCACGGGATGTGGAGCAAAAGAAAGGAATGACGCCTTTCATCCGTTGAATCAGGCGGGGGCCATGGACTGCCCCGTCGGCGGTTTGCAAAAACGGCGCGACAGCGATTGCCGCGCCGTTCCCCCCAACCTTCCAGTGGAAGCTAGAAGCCCCAGGTGACCTGGAAGAAGTAACGCTTGTCCTTGAACTTGGTGGTGCCAGCGGCAGCGATGGTGCCGCCGAGGTAGGACTGCTTTTCGGTGTATTCAAAGTTCCAGCGGGCGCCGCTCTTTTCGCTCTGGTAGAGCATGCCGTTCAGGCCGAGCATGGCCTGGGTGGTTTCGTTGTTGGCCAGGTCCTTGTTGGGATCGAGGTTGTCCATGCGGACATACATGCCGAAGCTGTCGGTGAAGTTGTAATCCACGAGGCCGTAGTAGCCCTTGTTCTTGGTCTTGGTGCCACCGAGGTTCATGGTTTCTTCGCCCATGAAGTAGGCACCCACGATGCGGAAATTATCGCGGATGAAGCGGGCCAGGATTCCGTCCTTCTTGAACTTGTTGTCATAGGAGAGGGCGGTGCTGAAATCGTTCTGAGTGGCGTAGTTGGAGAACTGGCCATCGTAATGGTAGAGGCCCACGGCAGAGTGGTGGCTGTCGAGGCTGTAGAGGAAGGAACCGTACCAATCCTTGTGGTTGTCGGCGTCGATGGAATTGGTGATGGATGTGCTGGACCCATCCACCACACCGAAGGCGGCTTCGAAGTGCTTGCCCACCAGGGTGGCGTCCATGCCCTGCTGGCGGCTGAAGGGGCGGAAGGTGTTCGTGCTGCCGGCCAGCTGATCGTTCAGCACGGTGGCGCGCTGTTCGGCGCTGCGGGCTCCCACGCCGAAGACATGCAGGATGCCGGGGAGGATTTCACCCGCGCGCACGGCGAGGAATACGTCCTGGCTGATGGGCTGGTTGTACTGGATGAAGGCTTCCGCGAGCTTCTTGCGGCCGGCGTCGCTCTGCACGATGTTGGCGCCGGAGGTATTGCCCGTGTTCTCGTTGAGGTAGAGCTCGGTGAAGTAGGAGAAGCGTTCGGACAGGGCGCCACCGGTGTAAAGGGAGAAGCTGTGCTGCTCGAAGTTGGTGGCGGGCTTCTGGGTGTTGGCCAGGCCCGTTCGCTTGGTGTCGAGGGAGTCGCCGTAGGCGCGGCCCTTCCAGACCAAGCTGACGTAGTTGTCGAGCTTCTGATCCTTGGGGTCTACCTTCAGGGCCTCCATCCGGTGGCCGTTCTTGAGGAACTCCATGCCCATGGAGGTGAGCTGCCAGGTGGGAGTGGCGTGGCAGGCGTTGCAGCTGGCGCCGGTTGTGCGGCTCCAGGCGGGAACAGCCAACAGCTGGACCGAGCTTAGGAACAGCGGGGCTAGGAAACGAAGCAACTTCACTGGAAACCTCCTGCGCGGGGGCGCATGAAATAGAGTCAGATTGACCCCATGGACCCAACCTAATGGGCTCCCCTGACCGCAGGCTGACGCCAACCTGATCGTTCGATCAGGTAACAGGGAATGTGATTTGTGCCACAGTGCCCGTGCCCTCTTCGCTCTCGATATGAAAGTGCGCACCATGGAGTCGGGCGATGCCCTGAACGATGGCGAGCCCTAGGCCCGCGCCACCGCCCTGGCGGTTGCGGGAGGCATCCTGCCTCACAAAGCGGCGGCCCAGCTGGTTCAGCACGTTGGCGGGGATGCCCTCCCCATGGTCAGACACGGCGAGGATGGCGGCATCACCCTCTTGCAGAGCCGATAGACGGACCACCGAACCTCCAGGGGCATGACGGATGGCGTTTGCCAGAAGGTTGTGCAGCGCGCGTTTGAGGAGGGTGGCATCGCCCATGAGGGTCAGGCCTGGTGTGGAGGTCCATTCGATGGCGACGCCCCTTTCTTCCGCTAGAGATTCATAGGGTGCCACCGCGGCCCGAATCAAGGTCTCGGCCTGAAGCAGCATCGGGGTGATGCTGTTCGATGGATCCTCGAAGCGAGCCAGGACCAGCATCTGTTCGATAACGGCCCCCATGTGGCCCAGGGTGTCCATCATGGCGGCGAGCTGATCCATCAGCGGTTCGGGCAGATCCCGGCTGGAGAGGAGGCTTTCGCACTCCAGGCGCATGGCATGCACGGGCGTGCGCATCTCGTGGGCAAGGTCGCTGTTCAATTCGGACAGCCGCGTGAATCCTGACTCCAGCCTGTCAAGGGCCCGGTTCACGGTCTCCACGAGGGGATCGAGCTCTCTGGGGAAGGGGGAGGGATCGATCCTGGATTTCAGGGTTTCCGGCCCGATGCCTCCCGTCTTCGAACGGAGCCGTTCTAGGGGGGAGAGCCCCAGGCTGATGAGCGTGAATCCAAGCGCCGCTGACACGAAGGGGATGATGGCCAGCAGGGCCCACAACGATTTTCGAAAAACCTTCAGGACTCGCTCTTCCGGATGCATGTCCCTGGCGAGCTGGATCCATCCGCCTTGATAGCGGAACGTGACGATTTTGAGGCGCACGGGTTCCTTCAGCGGGCTTTCCCACCAGGACCAGTTCTCCATGGGGACGGGGGCTTTCCTGGGCAGGAGATGGGCCCATTCGGGACTTTCAAGAACCACCTTGCCCGCGGGCGTCGTGAGGCGCAGAAACACGTTGTCCCCAAGGTCGAGCAACTCCTTATCGGGTTCCATCTTGTCTTCTTCGAGCCGGTGCAAGGTCAGGCGCGCGGATTCAAGCAGGTCCCGATTCACCTGGGCGTAGACCGCATGTGTCATGGAGGTATGCAGGTAGAGCCCCGCGCCCCCCACCACAGCGGACATGCCCAAGGCAAACACCACGGCCAAATGGAGAATCATCGAGCGGCGAAGGGTCTCAAGCATGGGCAGGCTCGACCAGGTAGCCCACGCCTCGGCGGGTCTGGATGATTTTCTGCGGATAGGGATCGTCCACCTTCTTCCTCAGCCTTCGCACGGCCGCATCCACCAGGTTGGGATCCCCCTGGTAGGAGAGGTCCCACAGTTCCTCGGCGATGCGGGTGCGGGTCACGATGTGGCCTGCGTTCCGGACCAGGAGTTCGAGCAGCGCGTATTCCTGGGAGCTGAGGTCGAGGCGATCTGCGCCCCGATAGACCTTGCGTTGGAAGGGATTCACCGTGAGGTCGCCGATGACCCAGGTCTTGGCCCCCGTGGTCGATCCCCGCGACAGCAGGTTGTTGATCCGCAGCAACAGCTCGGAAAAGGCGAAGGGCTTGACCAGGTAATCGCCGCCACCCAGCTCCAGCCCGCGCACCTTGTCGGGAAGCGTATCTCGGGCTGTGAGGAACATCACCGGTGTCTCGATGCCCGCCGTGCGCAGTTCCCAGAGCAGGGAGAATCCATCCATCCCCGGCAGCATCACATCCAGGATCAAGCAGTCGAAGCTGGCGGATTTCCCCAGTTCCAGACCCTTCAAACCATCCAAGGCCACCTCTACGGAAAAGCCCTGCTCCCGGAGGCTCCGCTCCAGGCTTGCCGCGGCTCGCGGATCATCCTCGACCAATAGGACCTTCATCTCGAATGAACCTCCCCGCCAATGCCAAGGATAGGGGGAGTCCAACCTCACCGGGAAGTTTCAGATTCCGTTCAGATCCGCCTCAGCATCAGGAGGGTGCGGTCGTCCTGGTAGGGGGCCCCCTGGGTGAAGCGATCCAGCTCGCCGAGGATGGCTGCATCCAAGGCCAGGAGCGGTTCGTGCTGCTTGGCCACGAGCAGGGATTGGAGGGCCTCGGCGCCGAATTCCTCATTGCCGGGATCGGTGGCTTCGGTGATGCCATCGGTGTAGACCACGAGCAGATCCCTGGGCGCCAATTGGAGGGTGGCTTCCGCATAGGGGTGGCCGGGCAGCATGGCGATGGGAAGGCCCTGGGCATCGAGGGTCTCTACTGGACGGCCCGGACGCAGGAGGAGGGCCGGGTTGTGGCCGGCATTGGTGTAGGTGAGTGCGCCGGTTCGGGGATCCAGCAGAGCCAGGAAGGCCGTGACGAAGCGCCGCCCGTCCGTGTGTCGCGCGAGCATCCGGGAGAGCTGGAAGGCCATGTCGGCGGTGGACAAATCGCGCTCGGTCCAGGCCTCCAGCGTGGCCTGCATGGAGGCCATCAGCAGGCCCGGGCCCAGGCCCTTCCCGCTCACGTCCGCCAGACAGAAGAGCCAGCGCCCGTCGCTGCGGGGCCACCACCCGAAGAGGTCGCCCGAGACCTGGCGGCTGGGCAGGTTGTTGCCCTGGATCTCGTAGCCTGCGATCTCAGGCGGGAATCCGGGCAGGAGGCCCTGCTGGATGTGACGGGCCAGATCCAGCTCCTGGTCCAGCTTCTTGCGGGCCATGGCTTCTTCCCGCATGCGGGCCTGTTCCAGTTTGGCGGTGGCGAGGTGGGCGAAGGTGTTGGCGAGGCGCAGATCCTCCTCGTCGAAGGGGAGGCGCGGTGCCCGGGAATCGAGATAAAGCAGGCCCTTCACGACACCCTGGTGCTCGAGGGGCGTGACCAGGGCCGAAGTGATCCCGCTGAGCACGAGGGATGGGGAGGCCAGGCCCTGGCCATCCTGGCTATCGCCCAGGTCGTTGAAGAGGACGGATTCCTTCCGCTCCAGCGCCGCGTCCACGAGGCTCCGTGCCAGGAGGATCGGCTGGTTGCCTTCGGGCCCCCGCGAGGCGACGGTGTGCAGGCCCGATTGGCTGTCGAGGATCAGCACGGCGGCCCGCCAGGGTTTGAGCAGGGTCCACAGCCGGTCCAGAAGGTTGGAGAGCAGTTCTTCGGGAGGCGTGTCCTGGAGCAGTTCCAGGGTGAGGGACTGGATCTCCTGGATCACTTCCCGGAGGCGCAGGGTCTGGGGTGCTTCGCTTCGCCGCTCGGGAAGGGCCCTGATGCGCTCCAGGGGCAGGACGAGGGAGCCGGCGGAGGAAGACTGGTCGCTCTCGGCGCCGATATGCACCCGGGGGCCGCGAGAGGGGGAACCCAGCCGCAGGAGCACCTGGCCGAGCAGGATCTCGTCCCCATCCTGCAGGGGATGGGCGGTGGTGATCCGCTCTCCGTTCAGCGAGGTGCCGTTCAGGGAGCCCAGGTCCTCGAGGTAGGCCACGCCGTCCTTCCAGCTGATGCGCGCGTGATGACGGCTGAGGCTGACGTCGGGGATGGCCACGTCGTTCTGCGAGGACCGCCCCAGCGTCCACGACCTTCCCTCGCCTTCCAACTGGAAGGGCGGCCTGCCGGGGACGTGCAGCACCAGGTTCGTCACGGGACCTCGGCCACAAGGACGGGGACGGGAATGGGGTAGAGGTTGGGAAGAGCAAGGTACACCACCTTGCCTATCTCCGGTTGGCCTATGATGACCTCGATCCCCGGGGAACCATGTGTCGACAGGCAGGCTGCCTTTCAGGTGCGATCGCGAGGCTCGCCCCGAGGGGCGAGGGTTCCGGGACTAGGGGCTAAGGCCATGGAGGACGGGCGGGACTTCCCATCGGCTTCAGAGTTGTCCCAGGCGGACACCCTGGCCGGGGATGGTTCGGCCTTCGCCTTCAGCGCGCACGCAAGCCACCCGGACTTCCCCATCAAGGACTGGGACCGTTACGAGCCCCTGGGGTTTCTCGGACAGGGTGGCATGGGGCTGGTGTTCCTCGCCCGGGATCGGCGCCTGGGGCGCGAGGTGGCCATCAAGTTCGTGCGCATCGAGGGCGAGCGCCATCTCCAGCGTTTCCTGCTGGAGGCCAGGGCCCAGGCCCGCGTGGATCACGAGCATGTGTGCAAGGTCTTCGAAGTGGGCGAGGTGGGGGGCCGGGTCTTCATCACCATGCAGCACATCCCCGGCCGCTCGCTGGATGCGCTCGCCGCGGAGTTGTCGCTGGAGCAGAAGGTGATCGTGGTGCGCGACGCAGCGAGAGGCGTCCACGAGGCCCATCGGGTGGGCATCATCCACCGGGATCTGAAGCCCTCGAACATCATGGTGGAGCGGGCGGAGGACGGAGCCCTGCGCACCTTCGTCATGGATTTCGGACTGGCCCACGAATGGAACCAGGACGTCACCGAGACCGGATCCGTGCTGGGCACGCCGGCCTTCATGTCCCCGGAGCAGGCGCGGGGCGAGGTGTCCCGCCTGGACCGCCGCACCGACGTCTACAGCCTGGGGGCCACCCTCTACCAGGTGAGCACGGGCCACTCGCCGGTCTCCGGCTCCAACGCGCTGGAGATCCTCAGCGCCGTCACGTCGGACGAGGTCCCATCCATGCGGACCTTCAGGATGGACATTCCCAAGGATCTGGAGGCCATCACCCTCAAGTGCCTGGAGAAGGATCGCTCCCGGCGCTACGACTCCGCCAAGGTCCTGGCCGACGACCTGGACCGGTTCCTCGCCGGTGAGCCCGTGCTTGCGCGTCCCACGGGGCTTTGGTACCGGCTCCAGCGCAAGCTGCAGAAGCACAAGCAGCTCGCGGGTGCTGGCGCCGCTGCCCTGCTGGTGGTGTCCGTGTCTCTGGGCATGGCCCTGAAAACGAGGCGGGACGCCGGTCGCCGCGAAAGGCTGGCCCAGGAGTTCACGGAGTCCATGGCCCGCATCGAGTCCATGGCGCGCTACTCGGCCCTGGCGCCCCTGCATGACATCCGTCCCGATCTGAAGGCCGTGCGGGATCACATGGCCCGGCTGCAGGAGGACATGCGGCAGGCCGGGCCCATCGCCAACGGGCCTGGACACTACGCGCTGGGGCGCGGCTACTGGACACTCGAGGATGACGAGAAGGCCCGCGAACACCTGCAGATGGCCTGGGATGCCGGCTACCGCGCGCCTCGCGTGGCCTATGCCCTGGCGGTGGTGCTGGGCCAGCAGTACCGCGAAAAACTGCTGGAGGCCGAGCGCATTCCTTCGGCCGACCAGCGCAGCGCGCGGATGCAGAGCATCGACGCGACCCTGCGCGCGCCGGCCCTGACCTTCCTGCATCAGGCGAAGGGCGCCGATGTGCCTTCACCGGAGTACCTGGAGGCCCTGATGGCCTTCTGTGAGGGGCGCCTGGACGAGGCCCTGGAGCGCCTTCGCGCGCTGGGGGAGGAACTGCCCTGGTTCTACGAGGCGCCGCTCCTCCGCGGATCGTTGTTCCAGGCCCGGGCCTGGAAGCGCTGGAACCAGGGAGAACGAGAGGCGGCCCTGGCGGATTTCGACGCGGGTCGCGAGATCCTCGCCGCGGCGGCCACCAGCGGGCGCAGCGCGCCTGCGATCTACGCGGCCATGGCGGAGCTGGAACTCAATGCCCTGATCATGGAGAAGTACGGCCAGGGCCACGTGGAACCGGCCTTCGAAAGGGGCATGACGGCGGCCAAACTGGCGCTGAGGGCCCAGCCGGACCACGTGCCTTCGCTCATCCTGGAATCCGGCCTGCTCCGGCACTATTCCGATTTCAAATCGAACCGCAGCGAGGATGCCGAAGATCTTGGCCAGCAGGCGGTGATGACGGCCTGGAAGGCGCTGGAGGCTGAATCTACTCGCGCCGACGCCTGGGTCGCCCTGGGGATGGCCTACTACCAGTGGGGAAACGCGCGCCAGGACCAGAACCGCGATCCCACCGACCAGTTGGCCAAGGGGCTCAAAGCCTTCGAATCTCTTTCCACCGAAAAGCGCGACTACGCCGTGGAAAACCACATCGGCCTCATCCACCAGACCTGGTCCGATTTCGAGGGGCAGAACGGGCGAGACCCCGCCGCGCATCTGAACGGCGCCATCGCCGCCTACGAGCAGGCCACGCGGATGGAACCGCACCTGCTGCCCGCCTGGATCAACCTGGGCACCTGCCTCCAGCAGCGGGCCGCGCTTCCCGGGGGGGCCCATCCCGAGGAGGACCTGAAGACGGCTCTCGAAGTACTGGGCCAGGCCCAGTCCCTCAATCCCAAGCACTTCGTCCCCTATTACGTGAAGGCCCGGGTCTGGTACGAGTTGGCCCTGCGCAAGCGCCAGCGGGGCGAGGATCCGGGGCCGGAGCTGCGGCAATCCCTGGACGCCAGCCGCCAGGGTCTGGAGATCAACCGGGCCGTGCCCCATCTGCATAACGTCGTCGGGCTGGCCCAGCTCCTGTTGGCCCAATCCGCCTGGGACGCCGGGCGGGAACCCTCTCCCTTCCTGGTCCAGGCGCAGGCGGCCTACCGGCAGGCCGTGGCGGTGGCCCCCAACCAGGTGCACGGCCACCTCAACCTGGGGGATCTGCTGATCTGGAAGGCCCGTTGGGAAACCGGAGCCAAGGCCCTTCAAAGCCTTCGGGAAGCCGAGGCCGCCCTGCAGAAGGCGCTGGCGATCGCTCCGGGGAACAAGACCGTCCAGGCAAACCTGGGACGGGCCTGCGCCGTCCGGCTGGAGCTTTGCCTGCGGGACGGCGCCGAACCGGCCTCGCACCTTCAGCGCGGCGAGGCGCTGCTGGCCAAGGCGCTCGCAGTGGATGCCCAGGACCGGGACGCGCTCCAGTACCTCGGTGAATTGCGCGTGGCGGCGGCCCAGTGGAAGGCCGCCCACCTGCGGGCCCAGCCCCGTGATTTCCGCTCAGCGGCCCAGCCCCTGGAGCAGGCACTCAAGGTGGCGCCCGAAGCCACGGATCTCGAACTGCTGCTGGCCCGCTGCTACCTGGCCGAGGCCCGATGGGAACGCCTCTCGGCGCCGGGGGAACGCCTTTCGGCGGCGGGGGCGGAACGCCTCTCGACGCGGGGGGAGCGCGCCTCGGCACAGGACGAGCGTCCCAGTGAACGCTCCAGCCGGGCTCGCGCCCAGGCGCTGCTGGCCCACCTCGGGACCCTTCGGCCCCGGTGGGGCGAGGCGATGGCGGTGCAGGGGGCCCTGCAACTGGAGGAGGCCGAAGGGCTCCCCACGGGAGCACGAAGCGCGATGGCCGCCGAGGCGCACCGTGTTTTTGCGGAGGCGTTCGGCCTGAACGGACACCTGCTGGCGGAATGGAAGGCTCAGGATGAGCGCGCCCAGAAATTGGCGAAAACCCCGCTCTGAATGGCCCGGTTCAGCCCGTGACTTTGATGGATCCCGAACTGCCTGCGCCCAGGGCGGTGGAGGGGGCGAAGCAGATGACCTGGATGGTGCCGTTGCCGCCTGCCTTCATGGCCGAGGGCGTGAGGGCGATGGTGTAGTTCCCCGGGGCCTGGGCTTTGTAGACCGGCGCGTCGGAGGCGTTGCTGCCCACGGTGCAGGTCGAGGTTCCGAAGAGCTCGCGGTTGTCCACGTGGACGGTGAGGGGGGCGTCTGGCTCACCCTGCACGAAGATGACCTCGTCCTTGTTCTTGAAGAGTTCCAGACTGCCCGGCGCGCATCCCCCGGCATGCACCTTGACCTGTTTGGTGGACATTTCGACCTCCATGATGGTTGGGTGATTAGGTGCCAGGTGCATCCAGTCCGATGGCCTGGCCTGTGGGAATTAGCGCCAAGCCTAGACCCTTCTCAGAAAAAAACGAATCAATTTGTCGCGACCTCGGTCTCTCCGGGGAACACGGCCCAGAGGGTCCCCGACCAGTCGGCCTGCGTGGGGCGCTGTGCGATCACGCCCGTGAGCGGGCCCTCGCACTGGATCTCGACACGGCCGCCGGGGCGGTCCTCCAGCTTCAAGGCGCGTGTTTTCGTCTTGAGGGTGGCGGCCCAGGAGTCGGGGTAGGCCTTCCCGTTCCGCCTTTCGATGCGGAGCGTGTAGAGGCCTCCCGATTTCAGGACGATGAGCGTCATGTGGAAGGTACCGGCGGAACCATCCTTTGGCACCAGGTTACCCGTCAGCTTCAGGGCTCCGGAAAGGCCTCCCTTCGCCGGGGCGGTGCTGAGATCGGTCAGGGCGAACCGGTAGCTCGTGGCCCCGATCTTCAACTCCCCGCCGCCTTTGGCCTGGAGTTCGAGGGTTTGGGCCTGGAGGCTGAGGCTGGCGACGAGGCAGATCAGGGGACGCAGGAAGTTCATGCTGACTCCGGAGGTGGCGGATCCTATTCTGAAGGCTCGACTCAATGAGGTGAACCATGACGCACGTGCGCTTCCAGACCGACAAGGGCGACATCAACCTGGAACTCTTCCCGAAGGAGGCTCCGGGCACCGTGGCGAACTTCGTGAAGCTCATCGAGGCCGGCTTCTACGACGGCCTGGCCTTCCACCGCGTCATCCCCGACTTCGTCATCCAGGGCGGCTGCCCCAACACCAAGCCCGGCGCCTCGGGCATGCCCGGCACCGGCGGCCCCGGCTGGAAGATCAAGTGCGAGACCGCCGGCAACC
Source organism: Geothrix limicola (assembly GCF_030268085.1). GTDB lineage: Bacteria > Acidobacteriota > Holophagae > Holophagales > Holophagaceae > Geothrix > Geothrix limicola. Next base: position 1,071,908 of record NZ_BSDE01000001.1, on the reverse strand, counting down.
CCCACCAGCACAAGCTGGGTGCCCTCTCCATGGCCCACGCCGGCAAGGACACGGGCGGCAGCCAGTTCTTCGTGGTGAACGGCGACCGCCGCAACGTCGCGCATCTCGACGGCGTGCACACGGTCTTCGGTCAGTGCGTGGCGGATGCCGATATCAAGGTCGTGCAGGCCATCAAGGCCAATGACCGGATCATCAAGGCGACGGTGGTCGAAGCCTAGGCTTTCGCCTTTTCGCTCGCAGAATCGGGCGGCGAAGCCGCCCGATTCTGCGTTATGAAAGGCCTTGGGAGGGATCGATGAAGGAACGTTGCGGCTGGTGCGGGGAGGATCCCCTCTACGTCGCCTATCACGACGAGGAGTGGGGCGTCCCCCAGCACGACGACCGCCGCCTCTTCGAGAAGCTGATTCTGGAGGGCGCCCAGGCCGGGCTCAGCTGGATCACCATCCTCCGCAAGCGCGAGGCTTACCGGGAAGCCTATTTGGGCTTCGATCCGGCGAAGGTCGCCGCGATGACGGATGCCGATCTGGAGGCTGTCCTGCAGAACCCGGGCATCGTGCGGAACCGGCTGAAGGTCTTCTCGGCCCGCGAGAACGCCCGGGCCTTCCTGGCGGTGCAGGGGGAGTTCGGCAGCTTCGACCGTTTCGTCTGGTCCTTCGTGGGCGGGTCGCCGAAGGTGAACCACCCCCGGGCCCTGGCGGATGTGCCGGCCGTGACGCCGGAGGCCGAGGCCCTGAGCAAGGCCCTCAAGAAGCGCGGCTTCAAGTTCGTGGGGCCCACCATCATGTACGCCTACATGCAGTCCATGGGCCTGGTGGACGACCATCTGGCCACCTGCTGGAAACGGGCTGTGAAGGCTTGAGGTCCAGCCTGTAGACTGGAGGATCCGGAGTCCCCGTGTCCAAGCCCTTCTACGTCACCACCCCCATCTACTACGTCAACGACAGGCCCCACATCGGCCACACCTACACGACGGTGCTGGCGGACGTGATCGCCCGCTTCCACCGCATGCGCGGCGAGCAGGTGTTCTTCCTCACGGGCACGGACGAGCACGGCCAGAAGGTGGAAAAGGCCGCCGCGGCCCGGGGCATCACGCCCAAGCAGCTTGCGGACGAGGTGGTGGCCAACTACACCGAGCTCTGGAAGCAGATGGGCATGACCCACTTCCGCTTTATCCGCACGACGGACCAGGATCATCGCGACCAGGTGCAGCGCCTCTTCAAGCGCCTGCTGGATAAGGGCGACATCTACAAGGCCACCTACAAGGGACTGTATTCGGTCAGCGACGAAGCCTACGTCACCGAGACCCAGGCCAAGGAGCTGCAGGCCCAGGGCCTCGCGCACCAGCTGGTGGAGCTGGAGGAGGAAACCTACTTCTTCCGCCTCAGCGCCTACCAGGACCGTCTGCTCAAGTACTACGAAGAGCATCCCGAGTTCGTGCAGCCGGATTTCCGCTTCAACGAGGTGAAGCGCTTCGTGGAAGGCGGGCTGCAGGATCTCTCCATCAGCCGCACGAGCATCAGCTGGGGCATCCCCGTGCCCGGCGACGAGAAGCACGTCATCTACGTCTGGTTCGACGCGCTCCTGAACTACCTCACGGGCTGCCCAGCCAGCAGCTGGCCGCCCGACCTCCAGCTGGTGGGCAAGGACATCCTCCGCTTCCATGCCGTCTATTGGCCCGCCTTCCTCATGGCCGCGGGCCTCTTCCAGCCCACCACCATCCTGGCCCACGGCTGGTGGCTCATGGGTGACGACAAGATGTCCAAGAGCAAGGGCAACGTCGTGCGCCCGGATACGCTGCTGCGCTTCGGCAACGACGCCCTGCGCTTCTACTTCATGCGCGACATGCAGGTCGGCCACGACCGCGGTTTCAGCTTCGAGGGATTCATGGACCGACTCAACGCCGACCTGGCCAACGGCCTGGGCAACCTGGCCTCTCGCACCCTCAGCATGATCCAGCGCTACCGCGGCGGCGTGGTGCCCATGCCCGCGGCGATGGACGACCTCGATCAGGAGATGGCGAAGGGCCTGCTGGCGGTGTTCCCCGAGTACCTGGAGAAGGCCCGGGCCAATGATTTCCACGCGGCGCTCGACGTGCTGTGGACCTACCTGCGCGCGCTGGACGGCTACATCGTGAAAGCCGAGCCCTGGAAGCTGGCCAAGGATCCCGTCAACGATCCCAAGCTCGACGCCGTGCTGGCGAACCTCTACCGTGCCCTGCGCGCCACGGCCCTGCTGGTGGCGCCGGTGATGCCCGAGCTGGCCCAGACCCTGTGGGAAAGCCTCGGCCACACCACGAAGGTGGCCGAAACGACCTTCCACGGCTTCGCGCTGGATGGCCCCGCCATCGGCCCCATCGGCGACCCCAAGCCCCTGTTCCAGCGCATCGACAAGGAGAAGGAATTGAGCGACCTCTTGCCCCCGGAAACCCCGGCCGAAACCAAGCTCAGCCTGGATGTACCCGAGATCCGCGAGGTCGTGGATGCGGACACCTTCTTCAAGGTGGACCTGCGCGTGGGCAAGATCCTCGAGGCCGAGCGCGTGCCTAAGAGCGACAAGCTCATCAAGATGAAGGTGGACATCGGTCTGGAGCAGCGCACCATCGTCGGCGGCATCGGCAAGGCCTACGAGCCCGCCGACCTGCTGCAGAAGCTGGTGGTGGTGGTGGCGAACCTGGCGCCCCGCAAGCTCATGGGCATCGAAAGCCACGGCATGCTGTTGGCCGCTAGCGACAACGCCAGCAAGCCCTACCTGGTGGCCCCGCCCAGCGACGCCCAGCCCGGCTTCCTCGTGAAGTAATTTCCGACCGGTGATGAACGGTGATTGGTAAGCTCGCTGGTCATCACGGTTCATCACCGGTTTCACTTTGAGGTTGGCTTGGCCGTTCCCGTGCTTGGTTTCGAAGCCGAGATCCTTTCGGACGCCCCTTTCGACGTCGTGGCGGCCCGCCTGCGGGAGCCCCGCTCCTTGAAGTGCCTGCGTCCCTTTGGGCCTTGGATGTTGGCGGAAGCGGAAGACCAACTGGTGCTGACCTGGACGCGCCGGCGCCTGGGATCGCAGGAACACGGGGAACTCTACCTCGCGAATCATGAGCGCGGCGTCCACCTCCGCCTGAAGGCCCGGCATCGGGGCTGGATGGCCTTCTGCAGCTTCGGCCTCCTGCGCTGGCATTCCGACCGGCTGCTGGACCGCCTCGTGGAGGAATTGTGAACGCGACCCGCAGCCAGAAGCCGGTGCTCTGGATGAAATCAAGCTGCACCACCTGCCGCAACGCCAAGGCGAAGCTGGCCGAGTTGGGCATCGAAGTGGAGGTTCGCGACTACTTCAAGAAGCCGCTGGAGGCCGCTGAGCTGGCGCGACTGCTGCCTGAAGATCCTGCACCCATGCTCGGCACCAAGAGTCCGAAGTACAAGGAGCTGGGTCTCAAGGATCGGAAGCTCTCCAAGGCCGAGGCCATCGCCTTGATGCTGCAGGACAACAACCTGCTCAAGCGGCCCATTCTCGTGCACTCAAAAGGCGTCATCATAGGATTCCAACCCGAGATCTATGCCACCCTGGTTCCCTGAAGGAGGATCCATGCGGTTTTACAGTTGGAACGTGAACGGCTTCCGCTCAGTCATGAAGAAGGGCTTCATGGACTGGCTGGAAGAGACCGAGCCGGACGTGCTTTCTCTCCAAGAGATCCGCTGCGAATGGGAAGAGGTGGATCTCGGCGTGCGACGCCAGCTGGAAAGCGCCTACGACATCTGCTGGTTTCCTGCCACGAGCAAGAAGGGCTACGCGGGTTCGGCGACCCTCAGCAAGAAGGAACTGGGCTTCAGCCACACCAAGGGGCTGGGCATCGACGGCTACGACGCCGAAGGGCGCATGATCGTCTCGAAGAAGGACAAGCTCGTGTTCATCGCGGGCTATTTCCCGAACGCCTCCCAGGGGCTGGTGCGGCTCCCCTTCAAGCGCCAGTTCGCCAAGGATCTCGCCGCCATCGTGGCCAAGCACCACAAGGCCGGCCACCAGGTGATTCTCACGGGCGACATGAACGTGGCTCCCGAGGAGATCGACCTTGCCCGGCCCAAGGACAACACGAAGAACCCCGGCTTCACCCCCGAGGAGCGCGAGGACTTCAAGCTCTACCTGGGTGCGGGCTTGGCGGACGTGCTGCGGGAGCGGAACCCGACTACGCCAGGGCTCTACACCTGGTGGACGGCCCGCGGCGGCGCACGGGAGCGGAACGTGGGCTGGAGGATCGACCTCTTTCTCACCAGCCGCACGCTCCTGGATCAGGTGAAGGAAACCGCCATCCACGCGGACGTGCTGGGCTCCGACCACTGCCCCATCAGCCTCGAGTTGAAGTAAGGTTCGGCGCACGAAAAAGGGCCCCGGTCGGGGCCCTTTTTCATTTCAGAGCAGTGGCCTACTTGATCCTCTTGAGGGAAGGATCCTTCAACATTTCCTTGGCCGTCGCCGCGTCCTTGCCGTTGGGATCGAGCTCGAGGTACTTCTCGAGGTGGGTCTTGGTGCCCTTCAGGTTGTTCTCGCCGAACTCGACCATGGCCATCATGTAGTGGGCCTTCGCGTAGTTGGGCGCGATTTCCAGCACCTTCAGCCACTGGGCCTTGGCGGCCTTGGCGTTGCCGGCATTGAATGCTTCCACTCCCTTGTTGTAGATCACATCGGGGTTGGGCCCCTGGATCGCTTCCAGCATGGCGGTGTATTTCTGCTCGGCGGCCTGGTCGGACTTGGCCTTGCTCGTTTCGATGAGGGCGGCGATGACTCGCTCATCCTTGGGATTCCGCTCCAGGGCTTTCAGAAGGTAGGGTTCGGCCTCCTCCTTCTTGTAGCCGGCCTGGGCCATGCAGATGCCCAGCACCCGCTCGATCTTGAGAAGCTCGGGAGCCAGTTCGGTCTTGGCCTTTTCATCCTTCAGCTTTACTTGGGCCTCGGTCAACGTCTTGTAGGCCGTTTCGAGGAAAGGGAGGGCTTCACCGAACTTGCCTTCGTTGTAGAGGGGGATGGCCTGGTTGAAGGCGCTACGGCCTTCATTGTTCAAGGCATCACCCGGGTCCTCAGGAGCCGCCTGAGGGCCGGTCTTGGGAGCCTCGGCGGGGGTCAGCAGGGTGATGTTCTTGATGATCACATCCCCGAGGGGGATCTTCAGGGTCTCCGTCTGGGTGACGTACCCTTCGGCGCTGACGGTCATGATCATCTCGGCGGGATCGAGGCCCACCTGGAGGAAGCTGCCGTTCTTGTCGGGAATCAGGTCCTTGGCCCAATTCCGGTCGGTCCGCTTCAAGTTCACCTTGGAGCCCGGGATGGGCTTGCCGGCCTTGTCGAGCACCTTGCCCGAGATCCGGCCCGTCTGCTCGGCCTGGACGGTCAGGCAGATCGCGGGGAGCGTGAGAGCAAAAATGAGGCGTCGCATGGTCTTCCTCCAAACCCATCCATCGTTCCACAGGGCGGCCCTGACGCCGAGTGCTTTTCGTCAAAAGGAGCCAGGTTCACGTCCGAACCTGAAGGAAGCCGCTGGATTTTGGGCCGGATGCAGGAAAATTCGGGCTGTGGTAGGCTTCCCCGCAGACAACTCCTGAAAGTGTTTGAGGTAGCCCATGAATCCAGCGGTGCCGGAAGCATCCTTGACGGCCCTGATGCACCTCCTGACGGAACAGGCCCTGATGTCGATGGGCGTGCCTCACCCGATGATGAAGGAAGTTCCTCCGGCAAACCCAACGGTGGCGCGCTTCTATATCGACCTGCTCAGTGTGCTCAAAGACAAGACCGAAGGGGCGCGGACCGACGCGGAAACCGCTCAGCTTGACGAAATCCTGTACCAGTTGCGAATGCGTGCCATGGATCTGAAGCCCGCCGCGGAATCGCCCGGGACCTCGAAATGAAGGGCGCGAGGAGGTTGAGCATGGGGTTCTTTGGGACTCTCCGGATGGCGGGCCTGCTGGCTGCGAGCCTCCTGGTGTCCGCGGTCGAACCGGCCCCGGCTCCGCCCCAGGGCCCGTCACCTGCGGCTTCGTCCATCACGGCGCCGCTCCCGGCCGTCGCGCTCAGCCACCGGGCTGAGCACCTCTTCAAGGCCCTCTCCAAGGGGGACGCGGAAGGCGTCCGCGCCGCCCAACTGGAAGTGGAGGCGTTGCGCCGCACCTACTCCACGCTTGACGTCGCGCCGCTGGTCGAAGCCATGGCGCTCTGGGCCCGCGAGCAGGGCATGGCTGGCCGACCCTCCCTGGGCCTCGATGGGCTCCAGGCCGTGGAGCGATGGGCTCCGGATCATCCGACGCTGCTCGGCGCGCGGATCACCCTCATGCGGCGGCAGGGCGTCAAGGGCTGGTTGTGGAGTTTCCCCGACCTGCTGAGGCTCACGCGCCAGCGCATCGATCGCCCGGAGTATCGCTGGCTATGGCTGGTCCAGCACCTGGGCATGATCCGGCTTACGGCCACCCTGCTGCTTTGGGGCTGGGCTCTCACCATGGGACTCCGGTATCGGAATGTCCTGCGCCATCTCTGGGAAGAGCCCCTGGAGCACAAGGGCGTCTCGCCCCTGGCCGCTGCGGCCCTGGGCGCCCTGATGCTCGCGGGACCGGTGATCCTGGGGCTGGATCCCATGGTCGCTGCCATCCTCTGGCTCTTCCTGCTGGCCCCCTTCCTGCACGCGGCCGAAGTGCGGGTGACGGCCTTCGTCCTGCTGCTTCAGCTCGTGCATCCGGCCCTTGCAGCCTTCGAGCCCTGGGCGGCCCGGGAGCCCCAGCCGAGCCTGCTGTTGCTTCAGCTGCAGCCCCAGGTCCAGCCGGTGCAGCCAGCCGCCCTGCACCTGCTGCCGCCCTCGGACCAGGCTTTCCTCACGGGGTGGAACCAGCTTCAGAACCAGGACTGGAAAGCCGCGGAATCGACCTTCCAGGAGCTGGTGGGCCGGATCCCGGAGCAGACCGCGGTGCTCAACAATCTGGCCGTGGCCAAGTTCCAGCAGGGGGACGTGGCCGGCGCGGAGAAGACCTTTGATGCGGCGCTCGCGGCCGGAACCAAGATGGAAGTGCTCCTCAACCAGAGCATCCTCGCCTTCAACCGCCTCGACACCGTGCTCGGCGCCTCCAAGCGGGACGATGCCCAGGCGGCCGGCCCGGAAGCCTACACGCTCCTGATCGCCTTGAACGACGCTCAGAAGGACGCCCGCACCTATCCGATCCCCCTCCCGGACACGCCGGAGCGCGTGCAGGCCCTGGTGGAAGCCACGGGAGGAAGCAAGGGGTCTGACATCCGTTTCACGGACCGGGCCTTCCTCGTGGCCCTTCTACTTCCAGTCCTGGGGCTGCTCGCCTTCCTCGCGCGGGTGCGGGCCAGCGTCCGCATGGCCTATCCCACCCAGTGCATCCGCTGCGGCGAGCCCTTCCACACCACCGACAGCCCGGATGTGGAGGTGTGCCAGAAGTGTCACCACCTGTTCGTGCTGCGCGACGGCCTCCACGCGGAGAACCGCCGGAAGAAGCTGGACGAGGTGGCCGACCACCAGCAGAACACCCGCTGGATTCACAAGACCCTCATCGTGCTGCTTCCCGGCTGCGACCTGGCCTTCCTGGGGGACACGCGCGAAGGCCTGATCGAATTCCTGCCTTTCTGCCTGGCCGTGGGGATGATCCTCGCCACGGGCCGGTCGGTGCGGTATCCCGGCGAGATCCTGGCGGATCCCACCTCCACCTGGCTGGCGGTGGGGGCCGCGCTGGTGGGCCTCTTCTACCTCCGTTCCTGGCTGAAGCTGATTCTGAGGAGGGCCTGAGATGGCACTGGAAGGATCCCTCCGGGACTTCGACCTCTTCTCCCTGTTCAACATGATCAAGATCCAGGGGAAGAACGGCACCCTGGTGCTCTCCCAGGGGCAGGAGTTCGTCAAAGTCTTTTTCGAGAACGGCGAGATCGTCGGCTGCGATTCCAATCAGGTCCGCATGGAGGACCGCCTCGGCACCATGCTCGTGCGGCTCGGGCGCCTCACGGGCGATGAGCTTCTGGCCATGGTCCAGGTCCAGCGACAGACCCTCAAGCGCATGGGCACCTTGCTGTTGGAAAGCGGCAAGGTCAATCCTTCGGACCTGCAGGACGCCCTCTTCAACCAGGCCACGTCCATCCTCCACCGCACCTTCCGCTGGGTGGAGGGGGACTACCGCTTCGATTCCATGCTGCCGCCGGATCTGGATCGCGATCACTTCGTGCCGATCCCGGTGGACACGGTGCTGATGGAAGCGGCCCGCATCCAGGACGAGTGGCCCGAAGTCGAGCGACGCCTCCCCGGCATGGACACGCCCCTCGGGAAATCGCCGAGGGCCCAGGCCCTGCATCTGGACATCGACCGGGATGTGTCCTCCCTGCTGGACGGCAAGGGCGGCCAGATGCAGCACGGCAGTTCCGGGCTCACCCACGAGCAGGAGATGGTCCTCTCCTATTTCGACCATGCCCAGTGCATCAAGGATATCGTCCAGGTCAGCCGCTACGAGGAACTGGATACCTGCAAGGCCATCGCCGACCTCCTGGAAGCCGGGCTGCTGGAACCCATCACCGGCGAGGCGCCCAAGGTGGTGCGTCCCTGGGTCCTGGACGGACACCCGGACCTGACGCCGCAGGAATGGGAATCCAACCGCTTCCTGTGGCCCATGGTGGCCGTGGGATTCCTCGTGCCCCTGGCCCTCTACGTGCCGCATCATCGCGGGTCCATGAACATGGGGCTGGCCAGCCTCCAGCCCGTGGATGTGCTCGTGGTCCCCGAAGGACCGACCCGGCTCCGCCAGGCCTGGGCGCTTCGCATGGCCTCCCCAGGCGATGGGGGGGTCGCCCTTGCCAAGCATCTTGGACGGCCGCTGGATGGCGCGAACCCCGTGCCCGACCTCGCGAAGCTGCCCGATCCGATGGCCCCGCCGATTCCGGCCCCGGAACCGGCTCCGGTCCGCAAGAATAGGTAAGGCGGTATTTCAAAATCAACCCAGCCGTCCCCTCGGGGCGGCGCGTTCAAGCACCGCTCTGGGACCCACGCAGACACGTGTGGACCGAGAGCGGTCCGAAGGATGTCCGATGTTCGTGCACCAGCGCCAGGGTTCCCTGGAGGTGATCTGCGGTCCCATGTTCTCCGGGAAGTCGGAGGAACTCATCCGGCGCATCAAGCGGGCCATCATCGCCAAGCAGAAGGTGCAGGTGTTCAAGCCGGCGCTGGATGACCGCTACGACGTTTCCGCCGTTGCCAGCCACAGCCAGCGCAAGCATGAAGCCATCGCGGTGAAGGATACGACGGAGCTGCTGCGGCACCTGGACCCTGATACCCAGGTGGTGGCCCTGGACGAAGCCCAGTTCCTGGATGAAAGCCTGATCCCGATCATCGAGGACCTGGCCAACCGCGGTGTTCGCGTCATCGCCGGCGGCCTCGACCAGGATTCCAACGGCGAACCCTTCGGCATCATGCCCATCCTGCTGGCGAAGGCCGATTACGTGACCAAGCTGCAGGCCATCTGCATGGTGTGCGGAGCCCTGGCCAGTCGCACGCAGCGCATGGTGCACACGGGGGGCCAGGTGCTCGTGGGTGCGGCCGAGGCCTACGAGGCCCGCTGCCGCCACTGCCACGAGGTGCCTCACCCCACGGGGGACCGGCTGCTGGAGGACCTCACCCAGGGTTCCTGATTTTGCACATCGTCAAGTCGATCCCTGGCATGACAGGGATGTGAACGGTGAAGGCCCATGCGCCCCTGGCCTGGTTTTGACGCAGCGGTAGACTGGCCGCGACGCGCTGCTGCAGCGTCGATTCCTTTCTTCCGCCCGAGGCTTCAGGGCACAACAGGAGGTTCCCATGGCTGGCGCCTACGCCACCTTCACCCACATCACAGACTACATGGGCTTCGAAGGGCTGCTCACCGAGGAAGAACGGATGATCCGCGAGACCGCGCGGAAATTCGTTAACGCCGAGGTGCTGCCCATCATCGAGAAGCACGCCCAGGATCAGACCTTTCCCAAGCACCTCATCCCCAAGATGGGCGAACTGGGTTTCTACGGCCCCTCGCTGCCCGAAGAATACGGCTGCATGGGCGTCTCCAACGTCGCCTACGGCCTGCTGATGTACGAACTCGAGCGTGGCGATTCGGGCCTGCGCTCCTTCGCGTCGGTGCAGGGCAGCCTCGTGATGTGGCCCATCTACGCCTACGGTAGCGAAGCGCAGAAGAAGCACTGGCTGCCCAAGCTGGCCACGGGCGAGAAGATCGGCTGCTTCGGCCTCACGGAGCCGGATTTCGGATCCAACCCTGGTGGCATGCTCACCAAGGCCGTGCGAGAGCCCGGCGGCAAGTGGCGCATCAACGGCACCAAGATGTGGATCACCAATGGCACCGTGGCCGACGTGGCCGTGGTGTGGGCCCAGACCGAGGACGGCATCCGCGGCTTCCTCGTGGAGAAGGGCACGCCCGGCTTCAGCGCCCCCGAGATGAAGGGCAAGTGGAGCCTGCGGGCCTCCACCACCTCCGAGCTGGTGCTCGAAGATGTGATCGTGGATGAGACGGCCAGCCTGCTGCCCAACGTGAAGGGCCTGAAGGGCCCCCTCGGCTGCCTCACCCAGGCCCGCTACGGCATCGCCTGGGGTGCGCTGGGCGCGGCCGACGCCTGCTACCAGTGCGCGCTCGACTACGCGAAGAGCCGCATCCAGTTCGACAAGCCCATCGCCAGTTTCCAGCTCCAGCAGGAGAAGCTGGCCTGGATGGTCACTGAACTCACGAAGGGCCAGCTGCTCGTGCACCAGCTCGGCCGCCTGAAGGACGCCAAGACCTTCACGCCCGCCCAGGTCTCCATGGCCAAGATGAACAACGTGAACGTGGCCCTCGAAATCTGCCGCAAGGCCCGCACCATCCTCGGCGCCAACGGCATCCTCGACGAGTACCCCGTCATGCGTCACATGGCGAACCTCGAGAGCGTCTACACCTACGAGGGCACCCACGATATGCACACCCTCGTCATCGGACAGGAAGTGACTGGAATTCCCGCGTACCGATAAGGATCCGTTCCGACGTGAAAAGCGGGCCGCAGGGCCCGCTTTTCACGTGAGGAAAGAGAAGAACATCAATGCCGCTTCTCCGTACGCACCACCAGCACGTCGCAGGGGGCCAGCCTAACCACGCGCGCGGCGGTGCTGCCGAAGAGCAGGCGTTCCAGGGTGGAATGCCCCACCTGGGCCACCACCAGCAGGGTCTTGGGGTCGGCTTCGGAAACGAGTTCTTCCGCGGGGCCGCCCCATTTCACGATGACCGAGGCGCCGGGATAGGGCTTGACCCAGGCCTCCAGCTGCTCGCGGGCATGGTCTTCCATGTTGTGCAGCCAGGCGGGATCGGGCAGGGCGATCTGGGCTTCCGGCAGCATGGGCGCGGGGGGCTGCAGCACGTGCATGGCCACCAGCGGCACACCGCAGCGGGCCGCCCAGCTGCCGGCCCGCTCCAGGGCCTGCTTCGAGGCTTCGGAAAAATCCACTCCCGCCAACACGCGCGTGATCATGACGACCTCCGGTCGGACACCCCAAAGATAAGTCCATGGTCATGAATCGACCTTCGATTTTTTAAGGTCCCGCTTGAAATACGAGTTGTAACACCTAAAATGATTCCAGGAGGCGCCATGATCACCCTTCGCCCTGCTGAATCCCGCGGTCATGCCGATTTCGGCTGGCTGGACACCCACCACACTTTTTCCTTCGGGGATTATTTCGAACCCGAGCACGAGCGGTTCCACACCCTTCGCGTACTGAACGAGGATCGCGTGAAGCCCGGCAAGGGCTTCGGAACCCACGGCCACCGCGACATGGAGATCCTGACCTGGGTGCTGTCGGGCGCCCTGGAGCATCGCGACAGCCTGGGCACCCATGGCGTCATCCGGCCCGGCGAGGCCCAGGTGATGAGCGCGGGCACCGGCATCCGCCACAGCGAGTTCAACGCCTCGGACGCGGAGCCGGTCCATTTCCTCCAGATCTGGATCCTGCCCGAGCGGGTGGGCCTGGCGCCCCGCTACGATCAGGTGGCCTTCCCGGATGAGGCCCTGCGAAACCAGCTCCACCTCATCGCCAGCCCCGACGGGGCAGAGGGCTCCGTGAAGGTCTTCCAGGATGTTCGCGTCTTCGCGGCCCGGCTGGATGCGGGGCGTGAGGTGCTGGCCGACGTCCCCCCGGGTCGCGCCGGGTTCCTGCAGGTGGCCGCAGGCGTGGTGACCGTGAATGGCCTGGTCATGAAAGCCGGGGATGGCGCCCGCATCGAGCAGGAACGGTCCATCCTGGTGTCCGCCGATTCTCCCTCTGAAATCCTCTTCTTCGATCTTGCCTGAGGAAACCCCATGCGCATCAAGCCCGTCCTTTCCCTCGTCTTCGGCCTGCCGACCCAGGACGGCAACCGCGTGCCCCTCACTCGCCTGGTGCCTGGCCAGGGGCAGCGCGGCGACGTCGCCTTCCGGGCCATGGATCCCTTCCTGCTCATGGACCATTTCGGCCCCATGACGCTGCCTCCGGGCACGGATGCCGGCTTTCCGCCCCATCCCCACCGCGGCTTCCAGACGCTCACCTACCTCATCCAGGGCGCCTTCAAGCACCGCGACAGCACCGGCGGGTCGGGCCTGCTGCGGCCCGGCGGGGCGCAGCTGATGAATGCGGGCTTGGGCATCGTCCACGAGGAGATGCCGGTGCCCGAACACCTTGAGACCGGCGGCGCCATCGAAGGGGTCCAGCTCTGGATCAACCTGCCGAAGGCGGACAAGGGCTCGGCGCCGGGCTACACGGATCTGCAGCCCGAATCCATGCCCTGGAAGGCGGTTCCCGGTGGTCGCATTCGCGTGCTGGCGGGCACCTGGGCCGGGGTGACGGGCCCCGCCCGCACGCCCGCGAAGATCGCCTACGCCCATCTGGAACTGGTGGCCGGGACGCGCTTTGAGCAAGCCGTCCCTCCTGGCTGGACGGCGGTCGTGGTGCCGCTGCACGGCTCGGTGCTCATTGAAGGTACCGAGGTCGCTGCCGATACGGTCGCCCTGCTGGGAGATGGGGATGGCGTGGCCTTCGAATGTCTCAGTCCGGCCAGCCTGATGCTCCTGTCGGGAGAACCCCTCGGCGAGCCCATAGCCCACTACGGGCCCTTCGTCATGAACACCCGCGAGGAGATCGAGCAGACCCTGCTGGACTATCAGCAGGGGCGCCTGGGCCACCTGGCCTGAACTTCAGATCCGGTCCCGCGGGCCGAAGAAGGGGTATATCCGGACGGTTCGAATGGCCCAGCCAACCCCTTCTTCTCCCGTGGACGCCGCTGCCGCCGAGGGCGGTTCGGCCCAGCTCACCCAGGATCTCGTGGTCCTGGAGCGGGTGATCGACCGTTCGGCGGCGGGCGCGGCCCGCACGTCGGTGCGGGTGCAGTCCCTGGCTCGGGAGATTGATCAGATCCTCACGAGCACCCGGGCCATCCAGGAGACCCTGGAAGGCCTGGGAGGCAACATCTCCCAGGCCGCCTCGGCTGCGGAGGAAGGTGCCGAATCCACGCGCCGCATGGCGGACCTGACCCAGAAGGGCCGGCAGGAGAGCGACCAGGCCGTGTCCACGGTCCGGCAGCTGCAGCAGCAGACCCAGATCACCTCGGAACGGCTCGAATCCCTCATGGGCCACATCCTTCAGGTCAACGAGGTCTCCCTGGTGATCGGCGAGATCGCGGACCGGACCGGGATGCTCAGCCTCAATGCGGCCATCGAGGCGGCCCACGCCGGTGCCGCCGGCCGCGGATTCGCCGTGGTGGCCGAGGAAGTGCGCAAGCTCGCGGACCGAACCTCCAAGCAGACCCAGGAAATCGCGGATCTGCTGGAGGCCATTCGGAAGGATCTGGATCCGGCCCGCGAAGCCATGGACCGCAGTCTGGGCCTGGCCTCGGAGACCCGCACCCAGGTGGAGGCCGTGGAGCAGCGGTTCTCGGGCATCGCCGACCTGGCCGAATCCACGGCGGGCCACGTATCCAGCATCGCCCAGACGGCCACGGACGAACACGCGGCGGCCCGCACCCTGGTGGAAGCCTCCGGGCGCCTCCTCGAATCCACGGGCAGCCTCAAATCCGGGGCGGAGGCTGTGGCTCAGGACGCCTTCAGCCTCTCCTTCCTGTCCGAGGAGGGTCATCGGCACCTGGCGGCCTATGACACGGGCACGCTCTTCCACCGGGCCCTGCGTCTGGCGCGGGAACTCGCCGGCACCAGCGCGGGCATCCTGGAGGCGCCGGTCGCGGAGGGCCGGATCCGCAAGGAAGATCTATTGGCCCTCGACTACCGTGAGATCTACGGCTCGGAGATCCAGGGACTGTCGAATTTTTTCAACGTCCTGCGGGTGCCGCACGAGGGGTTCACGCCGCCCAAATTCCGCACGGCCTACGATGCCTTCGTGGAGAAGCCGCTGCAGGCGGCCTTTGACCGCGTGCTGGAGGCGGAGCCGCGCCTGACCTTTGCCCTGATCCTCGACCTCAACAGCTACGCGCCGTCGCACAACAAGTGCTTCTCCAAGGACTGGACTGGCCAACCCGACAAGGACCTGGCCGGGAACCGCGTGAAGCGCTTCTTCACGGACAACCGGGTACTGGTGCGCGGCGCGCGCCACGGTCTTGGGGCGGCCGCCGAGGCTCTTCCGGACCGCGTGGGCCGGATGGAATTCCAGCGGGTCGCCGATCTCAGCGAGCAGGCCACGAGCCCCGAGGATTTCCTTGTGCAGACCTACGCCCGGGATACCGGCGCCATCATCACCGTCATCACTGTCCCGCTGCACGTGTTCGGCCAGCGCTACGGCGTGAGCCTGCTGGGCTGGTCCAGCGAAGACTGAAACGGACCTTTCCCCCTAATAAAGAACAGCACGTCACGAAACTTGAGCCCTTCATTCGCGCCCATTCGCGTCATTCGCGGTTTCATCCTTTTTAGATAAATTTCGGTCGGCCTAGATGGGCTTCGCCTCGAGCTTGCGTGCGAGCGTGAAGCGCCCCAGGGCCAGCTTGGACACGGAACGGGCCAGGGCCTCGCGGCTGCAGGCCAGCGCCTCGCTCCAGGCCTCGAGGGGCAGTTCACCGCCCTCGGGGTGGGCCTCGACCCAGGTCTGCCACAGATCGCCAAGGGCTGCGGCGTCAGGTTCCTGGCGGTCGCGCCAGCTGCGCTCCTGGGGGCGCCTGGGCTCGTAGAAGGCGGTGCCGCGCAGCTTGTCGGGCAGGAAGGTCTGGGCGCGGTCGTAGTCGTCGTGGGAATAGTGGTAGCCCACGCCGCGCCCGGCCTTGCGGGCCGTGGCCGTGTGGGCGTCGCGGATGGATTCGGGGATGGGCGCGTCATCGGCGGCCAGGGCCGCGTCCACGGCCATCACCGTGGCGTTGCTCTTGGCGGCGTTGGCCACGTAGATGACGGCCTGGGCGAGCGGGATGCGGGCCTCGGGCCAGCCGATCTGCTCCACGGCGCGGCTGGCGGCTTCGGCGAGGATGAAGGCCTGAGGATCGGCGTTGCCCACGTCCTCGGCGGCGCAGACCATCAGGCGTCGCGCGATGAAGCGCGGATCCTCACCGCCGCGGATCATGCGGCTCAGGTAGTAGAGCGCCGCATCGGCATCGGAGCCCCGCAGACTCTTCTGAAAGGCGCTGGCCAGGTCGTAGTGGCCATCAGCGCGGTCGAACATCATGCGGCCGCCCAGGGCGCCCTGGAGCGATTCCAGATCCGGATCCGGCATCTCCATCCAGGTTTCCAGCCCCGACAGTGCCGACCTCAGATCGCCGCCGGCCCAGTTCGCGAGCCACTCGAAGACCTCGGCGGGCTCGGGCTCGCCGTCCCGTTCCTTGGCCCAGGCTCGCCGCAGCACCTGCAGGATGTGGACGGGCTCCAGGGCCTTGAGGGCGATGAGCTGGCAGCGGCTGCGCAGCGCCGGGTTGAGGTAGAAGGCCGGATTCTCGGTGGTGGCGCCGATGAGGATGGCCTCGCCACGTTCGAGGAAGGGCAGCAGGATGTCCTGCTGGGCCCGGTTGAAGCGATGGATCTCGTCGAGGAACACGACGGGCGGGACGTGCCGGAACAGGGGCATCTCGCGGCTGTCGGCCAGGAACTTCTTCAGCTCCGCCGCGCTGCCGCTGACGCCCGAGAATTCCATGAACCCGTGGCCCGTGGCTTCGGCGAGGATGCGCGCCAGCGTCGTCTTGCCCGTGCCCGGGGGGCCCCACATCACCATGGAGGGCAGGCGCCCGCCCGCCGTGAGCCGCGTCAGCGCGCCCTTGGGCCCCAGCAGGTGCGCCTGTCCGACCACCTCGTCGAGGGTGGTGGGGCGGAGGCGTTCGGGAAGGGGAACGTGGGACATGGTGACCCTCAGACTATCAGCCCGGCTGTGCTAGGCTCCCCGCATGAGCATGCAGCACGAGCGGAGTGCCACTTTGGCGAAGCCGAAGCCCGCAGGGCACGGCACAGGAGGTGCCGTGTGAACGTCCTTCCTGCCTACGAACGAGACCCCTTGGCGACCTCCCTGGAGACCCGCATCCTGCGCTGCGGCGACGAGAAGGGCCGTCCCTTCGTGATCCTGGAGGACACCGTCTTCTACCCCGAGGGCGGGGGCCAGCCCTGCGACCTGGGCACGGTGAACGGCGTCGAGGTGGTGGATGTCCAGAAGCGTGACGGGGAGATCCGGCACTACTTGAAAGGCGCGCTTTCGGAGGGCCCGGCTTCACTCCGGCTCGACTGGGCCCGGCGCTTCGACCACATGCAGCAGCACACGGGCCAGCACCTGCTCACGGCCGTGGCCCAGGACCGCTTCGGTTGGGCGACCACGGCCTTCCACCTCGGCGCCCAGGTCTGCGACATCGAGGTGGATGCGCCGTCGATCTCGCCTGCCGAGATGGCACGGCTGGAAGAGGCCGTGGCGGTGGAAATCCGCGCCCAGCGAGAGATCTCGGCCCGATGGGTCACGACGGAAGCCTATGGTCAGGAGGCCGTGCGTTCCCGCGGGCTGCCCGAGGGGCATGTGGGCGACATTCGGCTCGTGCGCATCGAGGGCGTAGACCTGAACACCTGCGGCGGCACGCACCTGCGCCACACGGGCGAGATCGAATCCCTCAAGCTGCTCGGAACCGAGGGCATCCGCGGCGGCACGCGGCTCTTCTACGTGGCGGGCGGCCGCGTGCGGCGTCGCCTCGGGGCCCACGAACAGCGCAACGCCGCCCTTCGTGCCGCCCTCGGCGCGCCGGATGAGGACTTGGTGTCCGCGCTCCAGATCAAGCTGGATCAGCTCCTGGCGCTGGACCGCCGCACCCGCAAGCTGGAGGAGGAACTGGCCGAGTACCAGGCCGCGGCCCTGGGTGCGCGTCCGGGCGCCCTGGTGGAGGCGCACCTGGAGGGCCGGGACATGGCCTTCCTGCAGAAGCTGGCCCGCGGTGTGCTGACGGTGGATCCCGCCAAGGCCGTGTTCCTCACGGCGGAGGCGAACGGGCAGGGCATCTTCCTGCTGAGCGCGGGCGAGGCGTCGAGCCTCGATGTTGCCGCGCTCGGGAAGGCCGTGGCGGAGGTCCTGGGCGCCAAGGGCGGCGGTTCCGGCAAGAGCTTCCAGGGCAAGGCTCCCAGCCTGGCGGCCCGCGCCGAGGCCCTGACCCACCTCCAGGCTCGCGAAGGCTGAGTGATGTTCCGGTCCTGGTCGCCCTGGATCACGGGACCGCTCCGGTTCCTGATCGGGGCCGCCGGGCTCTATGCGGTGCTCTGCGCGGTGGCCTTCCTGGCCCAGCGGCGCCTGATGTACTTCCCCGAGCGGGAGGGCGAGACCGAGGCCATCCACCGGGCCCTGGGCCACGGGCTCGTGCCCTGGTCCGACGCGCGGGGCCGGCTGCTCGGATGGCGGCGGGTGGTGCGGCGGCAGGCGCCCCGCATGCTTGTGTTGCACGGCAACGCGGGCGATGCGCTGGGCCGGGAAGGCTACCTGGCGGTGCTCGAGGCCGCGGGTTTCGAAGTCGTCCTGCTGGAATATCCGGGTTACGGACCGCGGGAGGGCGAGCGGTCGGAAGCCTCGCTGGTGGCCGACGCGCGGGCGGCCCTGCGGCGTTTGCGGGAGGAATCGAAGACCCCGGTGTTCCTGCTGGGCGAGAGTCTGGGTTCCGGCGTGGCGGTGCAGGTGGCCGCCGCCGAACGCGGCGCCGTGGCCGGCCTGTTGCTGACCGTGCCTTTCGCCCGCATGACCGAGGTCGCGGCGCAGCACTATCCGTACCTGCCCATGGGTCTGCTCCTGAAGGATCGCTGGGACAGCCTGGGGGCTGTGCGTGGCTATCCGGGCCCGGTCGCCATGATCGTGGCGGGGCGGGACGAGGTGGTGGGTGCCGAGCAGGGGCGCCGCCTCGCCAAGGGCTGTCCGGGAGCCGTGCGGGTCTGGGAGATCCCGGACGCCAACCACAACGGCCTGCCGCTGCTTCCGGGGCGGCCGCCCTGGTCCGAGGCCCTGGCCTTTCTCCGCAGTCACGTGCAGACGCAAGGTCTGGGCTCGGCTCAGGCCTTGCGTGGGGGTCAAAGGGGGGACGTAGAGCGAGCCTCGGCGAGCGGGCGGTCCCCCCTTTCCTGACAGATGGGACAATGAGGCCATGGATCTCATCTACCTCGACCACAACGCCACCACCGCCCTCGATCCCGAGGCCTTCGAAGCCATGCGGCCCTGGTTCACCGAGCGTTTCGGCAATGCCAGCGCGGCCTATGCGTTGGGGCACCTGTCGGATGGCGCCGTGGTGGCGGCGCGGGAGCAGGTGGCGGCCCTCGTGGGCTGCACGCCCGCGGAGATCGTCTTCACCTCGGGGGGCACCGAAAGCCTGAACCACGCCTTCCGCGGCGTCTGGGAGGCCTTTCCGGCGAAGCGTCACCTCGTCACGACCGCCGTCGAGCATCCCGCCGTCCGGGCCCTGGTGCTGTGGTGGAAGGCCCAGGGCGGCGCGGTCACCGACGTGGGCGTGGATGCGGAGGGCCGCCTGGACCTGGCGACCTTCGAGGCGGCGCTGCGCGCGGACACGGCCCTGGTGGCGGTCATGGCGGCCAACAACGAATCCGGCGTGCTGTTTCCCGTGGCCGAAGCGGGCCGCCTCGCCAAGGCCAAGGGCGCGCTCCTCCTCGTGGACGCCACCCAGGCCATGGGCAAGATCCCCGTGGACGCCGCGGCTTGGGGGGCGGACCTGCTGAGCCTCAGCGGCCACAAATTCCATGGGCCGAAGGGCACCGGCGCGCTGATGATCCGCCGCGGCGTGCGCCTCAAGCCCCTGATGCTCGGCGGCTCCCAGGAGCGCGGTCGACGCGGTGGCACTGAGAACGTCCCCGGCATCGTTGGTCTGGGCCGGGCCGCGGAACTCGCGCGAACGCGGCTGCCCGAGATGGCGCGCGTGAGAGGGATGCGGGATGCCTTCGAGGCGCGTTTGTTGGCGGAGATCCCCGAGATCCGCATCCACGGGCCTGCGTCGGAACGCCTGCCCAACACCAGCCTCGTCGGTTTCGCCGGTCTCGAAGGCGAGGCCCTGCAGCTGAAGCTGGCCGAGCAGGGCATCTGCGTGTCCACGGGCAGTGCCTGCAGCACGGGCATGCGTGAACCCAGCCACGTGCTGCGGGCCATGCAGGTGCCCGACGCCTTCGCGCGGGGCACCGTGCGCTTCAGCCTCGGGCGGGGGACTTCGCAGGAGGATCTGGACAAGGTGCTGGGTCTGCTGGAACCCATGGTGGGCGAATTGAGGAAGGGGGCGGGGCTTCAGGCCACTCGCCGCTGATTCCGGTTCGAAGCCCTCCCCTTGAAGGAAGAATGGGCTACCATCACGCCACATCAGAATTCGGGACCCCAAGCCTCTGTCATGCCGATGAGAAGAGGAGAGCCATGGATTTCTTGAAGCGCCTCACTCAGGGCATGGGGATGGGCAAGTCGGAGCCCGAATCGTGCTGGCGGACGCCGGTGGTCCTGGATCGAGGCTGCCTGGGGGATACGGGGCTGGCCCTGGACCGGCGTGGCCGCGGCTCGGCCGTGTGGGAGAACGGCGGCCGCGTCTGGACCATGCCCATCGGACCCCGCAGTTCGCCTTCACTGGTGCGGCTTCCCGTGGGTGAGGGCCGGGCGCCGCGCATCGAACTGAATCTCGGAGGCCGCGGCATCGCCTTGTGGCAGACGGACGCCGCCGGGGAGCGGTGCATCCAGGGAAAGATCCTCGGGGACGGAGAAGGCCAGAGTCACACGGTCTTCCGCACGGAAGGGCAGATCCGCCACCTCCAGGCGGCGGTGGACCGCCGGGGCAACGCCTTGATGGTGTGGCTCCTGGAACTGGAGGGCCGGATCGAAGTGATGGCGGGCGCCTTTGATGCGCGCGGCCAGGCCTGGAACCAGGAACCCATGACGCTCGGGATCCCAACCTTGGCGGACGTGGCGCCGCGCATCGCGGTGAACCACCGGGAGCACGCCATGGTGCTCTGGGAAAGTTCGGATGATGCGTTCGAAGGACTCGTCGCCAGCCACTACTGGCCCTCGGACCGCATCTGGTCGGACCGGCCCGTGCCCGTGGTTTCTCATGCCACCCGCCATCACCAGGTGGCCATGGACGGATCCGGCAACGCCTTGGCGCTCTGGGTGCATGCGCCGTACGGACAGCGGTGGGCGCTCGAAGCCAGCTACTACGACGCGCTGGCCGCGGAGTGGCGCGAGCCCGAGGTCCTCAGCCACGCCCAGTCGTTTTCGATTCCTCGGCTCGTCATGTCGGAAACCGGAGAAGCCCTCGCGGCCTGGTGCCAGGGCGAGGGCCACGGACCTTCCCGCCTGTTTGCCAAGGCCTTCGCCAAGGGCGCCTGGGAATCCGGCCTGGAGGCCTTCGAGCTGGGTCACGGCCCGGTGCGGGACTTCGCCATCGGCCTGGGCCCGGCGGGGCAGGCCGGGTTGCTGGCCGTGCACCACGGCGCCGAGGGGGACTGGGTGTCGGCGCGCCTCCGCCAGCGGGAATGGTCCGCTCCCGTGCCCCTGAGCCCGGCGTCGAGGCAACCCTGCGCCTCGCCCCGCCTCAGCCTCTGCCCTGGGGGCGCTTCCGCCATGTGGATCCAGGGCCAGGGGGCAGAACAGACCCTGCACCTCGCAGAGACCCGCTAGACCGATATGGAGGTTTCGCTGAGGACTTCCGTACGGAGCAGTTCCTTTGCGTAGTGCTCCACGGCGTAGGGAAGCCAGCGATGTCCCGGAAGGTTCCGGCTGAGGTAGCCCATGTGGCCGCCCACGGGTTCCAGGTGGAGGTGCACGGCCTCCGAAGGGCACGCGCGGGCCGCATGCTCCCAGGGGATGAAGGGATCATCCTTGGCCATGAGGATGACCGTGGGCACGGTGATCTTCGAGAGGTGGGGTCGGGCCGAGCACCGGTCGTAGTAATCGTCCGCGTTGGTGAACCCCCCGGCCTTGGTCGTGTAGGCGTCGTCGAATTCGCGCAGGCTCATGAGCGGCCAGGTCCGGTAGATGTCCTGGATAAGGCCATCCTCGACGCGCTCGCGAATGGCCTGGCGGCAGCGATTGATGAAGCGCAGCTCGTAGAGTCGGCTGAGGCCCGCGTGGATGCTGCGGGAGCAGGCGCCCAGGTCCAGCGGCGGATTCACGGCGATGGCGGCATCGGGTTGGGCCGCCGGTTCGGGCAGACCTCCGCCCAGGTTGAGCAGCAGGGCGTTGGCGGAGAGGGAGTAGCCGACGGCCAACTGACGCAGATCCGGATGAAGGGTGCGCGCCGCCGCGAAGGCCGCGCCCAGGTCGTCGCCGGAGCCGCTGTGGTAGGGCCTCCTGGCGAGGCCGCGCCCCGCGCCGCAGCCCCGATGGTTGAGGGTCCAGACATGGTGTCCCAGGCTGCGCGCCAGGGCCACGGTGCGTCGCACGTAGTGGGCCTGGTCATCGCCGCCCAGGCCGTGGAAGACCAGCACCAGCACACCGGTTTCGCCGGGATAGTGCCGACCCGCGAGCTCGTCCCCGTCGGGAAGGGGAAGACGGAACGGCTCTGAAGGATGGGAGGGGGATTCACCCGGCAGGTAGTTGCCGAGAATCGTCTGCAGATGGCCCGTGCGCGCCCACCAGGGCGGACGGCAGGGAAGGGGCGGTGGAGCCAGCTTGCGCATGAACCCAGTGTGACCGCGTAGAGCGCCTAGGCACTCTCAGTCGTTCCGCTTGAACACCAGCTTGTAGCTGAAGGGATTGTCCAGCTTGGGATGGGTGTAGGTCACCTGCAGGGCCAAGGAATTGCCATCCTTCCGCATGGAATAGACGTGCTTCAGGGTGTAGCCATCCCCCGTGAGGGTCTGGATCATCGTGGGCCCGTTCTTCGTGAGCGTGGCCTTGAACACCGTGTCGTCACTGCGCTTCCATTCGGCTTCGGTGCCATCCGTCGGCGTGTCGATGGGCCGCTCCTTGCCCATGGTCACGGAGAAACTGTCGCCCGCCAGGATGTCAAGTTTGCTGAAGCTGCGGCAGGCGCCTTGAAGTTTCTTTTTCCAGAAGAGTTTCAGCGCGAAATTCAGGTCCTTGAGGTGAGCGTCGATCTGGTCGTCGATTTTGTCACTTTGTGAAACATGGAGGCTCCACTCGCCGTCCCAGTCGACTTTCGTTTCCGCAGCGGGCTCGGAGGCTTTCGTCGCCGGCTTGGCCTTCTGCGCGGTGAGGGGAAGCGCCAGAAGGCAGGGCAGGAGAAGCGTTAACGTGCGCATGGGGACTCCGGGCTGGATCGATGCATGGAGCCTAACCCCTGCTGGAGATTTGGGAAAGATCTCCATGTGATCACTGCAACAAAGGCCTGTATTGATGACCTTCCAGGGATGATCGCGTCATACGAGGTGTAAGCTGGGGGCATTCAGCCCAAAGTCAGGGCACTCAAATCAAGGAGTGTGGCCATGAAACGCAAGCAGGAAGCCCTCGATTACCATTCGCAGGGACGGAAGGGCAAGATCGAGGTCATCGCCACCAAGCCTTGTTCCACGGCGCGGGATCTGTCGCTGGCCTACTCTCCGGGCGTGGCCGAACCCTGCCTGGAGATCGAGAAGAATCCTGAACTGGCCTATGAATACACCGCCAAGGGCAACCTCGTCGCGGTGCTCTCCAACGGCACGGCGGTGCTGGGTCTGGGCAACCTCGGCGCCCTGGCGGGCAAGCCGGTGATGGAAGGCAAGGGCGTGCTCTTCAAGCGCTTCGCCGACATCGACGTGTTCGACATCGAAGTCGACGAGACGGACATCGACCGCTTCTGCCAGGTGGCCCGCGCCTTGGAACCCACCTTCGGCGGCATCAACCTCGAAGACATCAAGGCCCCCGAGTGCTTCGAGATCGAAACCCGCCTGAAGAAGGAAATGAACATCCCCGTCTTCCACGACGATCAGCACGGCACCGCCATCATCAGCACGGCCGCCCTGATGAACGCCTGCGAGATCACGGGCAAGAACATGGCCGACATGAAGGTGGTGTTCAGCGGTGCCGGCGCCTCCGCCATCGCCTGCGCGAACATGATGATCCAGGCCGGGGTGAAGCTGGAGAACCTCTGGCTTTGCGACACCAAGGGCCTGGTCTACACGGGCCGCGGCGAAGGCATGAACAAGTACAAGGACAAGTTCGCCAAGCCGAGCGAGTGGCGCACCCTGGCCGACACCATCAAGGGCGCCGACGTCTTCGTGGGCTGCTCCAGCAAGGGCGCACTCACGCCCGAGATGCTGCTCAGCATGGCGAAGAACCCCATCGTGTTCGCGCTGGCCAACCCCGATCCCGAGATCGACTACCCCACCGCCAAGGCCACCCGCGATGACATCATCCTCGCCACGGGCCGCAGCGACTACCCGAACCAGGTGAATAACGTCCTGGGCTTCCCCTTCATCTTCCGCGGCGCCCTGGATGTGCGCGCCTCCGAGATCAACGAGCCCATGAAGATCGCCGCCGCCAAGGCCCTGGCCGCCCTGGCCCGCCAGGAAGTCCCGGAAAGCGTCTCGCGGGCCTATGCGGGCCAGAAGTTCAGCTTCGGCCCCGAGTACATCATTCCCAAGCCCTTCGATCCCCGCGTGCTGCTGTGGGTGGCCCCGGCCGTGGCCCAGGCTGCCATGGACACCGGCGTGGCGAGGAAGCCCATCGCCGACATGAAGGCCTACATCGAGCGCCTGGAAGGCCTCCAGGGCCGCAGCAAGGACGTCATCCGCAACGTGGTGAACCGCGCCAAGGCGGATCCCAAGCGCGTCGTCTTCCCCGAAGGCGATCACCCGCTGATCCTGCAGGCCGTCTCCCGGATGGTGGACGAGGGCATCTGCATCCCGATCCTGC
Source organism: Geothrix limicola (assembly GCF_030268085.1). Classification (GTDB taxonomy): domain Bacteria; phylum Acidobacteriota; class Holophagae; order Holophagales; family Holophagaceae; genus Geothrix; species Geothrix limicola. The sequence continues at coordinate 1,047,634 of NZ_BSDE01000001.1, read as the reverse complement.
TGGGCGAGCCCGAGAAGGTGAAGGCCGTGGCCGCCGAGCACGGCATCGATCTGGAAGGCATCGAGATCCTGAATCCCGAGACGGTGCCCTGGCGCCAGGAAGCCGTGGATGCCTTCTACGAGCTGCGCAAGCGCCGCGGCATCACCCGCTTCGAGGCCAAGCGCCAGACGCACCGCCGCATCTACTTCGGCGCGCTGATGTGCCGCCTGGGCAAGGCCGATGGCCTCATCGCCGGCCTCACGATGTACTACCCCGACACCATCCGTCCCTGCCTCGAGGTGATCGGCACCCGCAAGGGCGTGAAGAAGGTCTGCGGCGTCTACACCATGGTGCTGAAGAACCGCGTGCTGTTCTTCTCCGACACGACGATGAACATCGAGCCCACGGGCGAGGAGCTGGCCGAGATCGCCATGCTCACCTCGGACCTGGTGAAGGACACCTTCAACATGGAACCCCAGGTGGCGATGCTGTCCTTCTCCAGCTTCGGCAGCGTGGATCACCCGCTCGTCCGCAAGGTCCAGAAGGCCGTCGAGATCGTGAAGGCCACTCGCCCCGAGCTGAAGTGCGACGGCGAAATGCAGGCCGATACGGCGCTGGCCGATGGCGTCCTGGCGGAGAACTACCCCTGGGTGGACCTGCCCGGCGGCCCGAACGTGCTGATCTTCCCCGACCTCACCAGCGGCAACATCGGCTACAAGCTGGTGCAGCGGCTGGCGGGCGCCGAGGTCATCGGCCCCATCACCTGCGGCATGGCGGCCCCCGTGCACGTCCTGCAGCGGCACAGCGATCTCAATGACATCATCCACCTCACGGCGCTCACCGTCGTCGAGGCGCAGCAGCAGAAGTAATCATCATCGTTCCGGAAAGCGGGGGCCGTGGCCCCCGCTTTTTCATGGACGCGGCTTAAGCGGCTGGAGCAGCTGGTGGGCGAGGTCCTCGATGCCGAGGGGCCTGCCGTCCGGGGTTCTTTCGCGCGAGTCCGCATGCGCTTCGCCCTGCCAGACCGGCAGGCCGGTCTTCCGGTCCTCCAATTGGACGATGAGGGTGAGGGGTCGTCCCTTCCCTTCCTTGCCGAAGGAAGGAGCGCCTCCCGTGCCCGAGCCGCCGCGCCCTCCGCCGTGTCCGCCACCGTGGCGTCCTTCGCCGCCGGAGCCTTCCCTGCGGGGGCCCTGGGCGGAACCCTCGGTCGCGCCGGGCATCAGGACGTAGACGGCCACCCAGAGATCCGCCGCATCCGGGGCTGCGCGCTGGTAGCGCCGCGCCTCCAGCTCTCCAAGCACGGCCCTGAGGTGCAGGTCCGGATTGAGGGGACGCAGCCCCTCCCGGATCACGATTCTGTCTGTGCGGGGATCCGGCGCCACCGTGGCGTACGAGGCGCTGCGGAAGGCGGGTTCCACCTCGTAGACGAAGGGAGGCTTGGCGCAGCCCAGGGCCAGCAGGCCCAGGAGCGGAAGGGCGCATCGGGTCGGGATTCGCATGCCAGAAGGATGCTCCGAGGCCGGTCAGTGTTCCTCAGCTTTGGTCCCTCAGCTTTGTTCGAGCTGGGCCATCCAGGTCTGGATTTCGGGATCGGGATCCGGGCAGAGGCGCAGGGCTTCGCGGAGGTCGTTGAGCGCGGCACGGGGCTCGTCGCGCTGCAGATGGATGAAGGCGCGCTCCTTGTGGCTCCGGTGGTTCTCGGGGTCGAGCAGGATGAGGTGGGTGCCCGTCCACAGGGCCTCGTCCCAGTCTTCGGCGTGCATGAAGCGGAGGTGGAGGTTGCGCACGAGGCGGATGAGAATCTCGCGGTGGGTGGCGGGACGGAGCATGTCCCGGTGGAAGGCCACGCGTCCGGAGGTGGCGGAGCGCACCAGCTCGGCGCCGCCCTCCTCGCCGACGGGCCGTCCCTTGTGGAAGGGGTCGAAGCAAAGCAGACCGAAGTCGGTGCGCAGCGCCGTGATGAAATGCCCTGGCAGCCCCACCCCCACAGCATCGAACCCCATGCGGCGGGCCAGATCGATCCACAGGATGGAGAGCGAGATGGGCAACCCCTTCCGGCGGGAGATGACGGCGGGCAGCAGCGCGTTCAGGGGATCGTCGTAGGTGTCCCGGTCCCCTTCGAAGCCCAGGTCGCTGAAGAGCAGCTGGTTCAGGGCGTCGATGGCCTTGTGGGTGTTCCAGGGCAGGGGCATGCGTCCGGCGAGGGCGAAGGCCCACTCGTTCAACTGCATGGACACGCCATCGGGATCCGGATCATCCAGTGCGGGCGCCACCGCATGGACCGCGCCCTCGGCGAGGTGGCGGCATTCAGGGTCCTCGCGGAGGTACTCGAGCAGGGACATCAGCCGCGCCGGCGGTACATGGAGCGGGCCGCCAGGGCCAGCACCACCACGGCGAGGGCGCCCCAGAACCAGCGCTGCCAGGCGTTGGTGGCGGCCTGCACCTTGCTGGCCTCCTCAGCCTTGCGGGCGTTCTCCTCGATGGAAAGCTTGGACTGGACTTCCCGGGCTTCCTTGATGGCCTTCTGCGCCGATTCCCTGGAGGCCTGCAGATCCTTGTTGGCGGATTCCTGATCTTCCTCCACGCCGAGCACCGCCACCTTCTTATGGGGTGCGGCGGGTTTCGGGGTGCTCGCGGGAACCGCCGATCCCTCCTCGTCCGAAGAGGTTTCCGCCTGGCTGTTCTCGATGGATTCCGCCAGGCTCTGGATGTCTTCGCGCAGGGCCTGCAGCACCTGGTTCTGCTGGTGGAGCTGGGCCCCCTGGATCCAGAGGAGCCCCAACTGGAGGGCCAGGAAGGTCGGAATGATCCATCGGAGGGAAGAACGGCGCATCAGGCCTCCCGTCCCAGGATAAACAAAGTTCGGTCATCGCGGTTCTGGGTATCGAATGCCGCCACGTCGTGGAAGACGGCTTCGCAGGCGGCCCGGGGGCTCCCGGTGCCCCAGAGGCGGCGCAGCTGGGCGCATAAACGATCCAGTCCGTAGAGTTCGCCCTCGCGGTTCATGGCTTCGGAGAGGCCGTCGCTGTAGAGCACCATCCAGCCCTTGGGGGGAAGGACGCCTTCGATGACCTGCCAGTCACCGGGTCCCGCGGGGCGCAGGCCCAGGCCCCGGCCGTGGGGCACCACTTCGGAGGATCCGTTCTCGTGCAGCCCTTCGAGCACCAGGGCGCCGGGATGGCCCGCCCGCGCCAGGCGGTAATTCCCCGCCTCGTCCCATTCGAGGAGGATGAGGGTCAGGAAGCCCCGGTGGCCGAGGAGCTGCCGCAGGGTCTGATCCAGTGAGCAGAGGATCTCCTCCAGGCCCTGGTCCTCCCGCTGGGCGGCCTGTTCGAGCAGGGCCGTGGCCTGGGCCATGTAGAGCGCCGCGGCGAGGCCCTTGCCGCAGACATCGCCCACAGCGGCGATCCATTTGCCGCTGGGACGGCGCTTCACGAAGAGCAGGTCGCCGCCGGTTTCCTGGGCCGGTTCCAGGCGCAGGGCCACGTGGAAGCCGGGGATGGGAGGCACCTGGGAGGTGACGAGGCCCTCCTGGATGCGGCGGGCCGTTTCCAGTTCCTGGCTCAGGCGTTCCTGGGCCACGAGCCGCTGGTGCATGAGGGCGGTTTCCAGGACCTGGCCCGAGGCGAGGGCCACCTCCCGCAGGAGTTCGCGGTCCTCACGGCCATAGTTCAGTTCGGCGTACTTGCCGCCGAGCAGCACCACGCTGTGGGGCACGTCCCCGGCGAGGATGAGGAGCATCAGCTGGGCTTCCAGGGCGTCCACGTGGGCGCGCAGGGTACCGCCCTGCTCGCGGATCCAGTCGGCCTCCTCCCCGCCAAGGCCCAGCACCAGCTCGCGGTTTTCGCGGGCGAGGCGCAGCAGACTGGGTGGGATCTTCAGAGGCTGGGGCGGGAAGTGCACCCGGTGATCCTCGCGGTCCGACCCTTCGGCGGCGGGCAGCAGCACCTGGCGGTCCTCGATGGGCAGGATCTCCAGCAGGTGGGGCTGGAAGGCTTCGCCGAGGGCGCGGCGCAGGGAGCGGAGCAGGGATTCCTCGCTGAAGCGCTTGCGGGGTTCCCGCACGGCGCTGAGGGCGATTTCGCGGGTGCTGGAGAAATCACGGCGGAAGCGGCGGCGGATGCCCTTCAGCAGCCGCCGGAGGATCCAGCCCAGTGGCAGGGCGAGGATGCCGATGAGGGCGCCGGTCCAGCCGGACGGGATGGCGGAAAGGTGGGAGAAGGCCCAGGCCAGGCCGCCCAGGTAGGCGACGACCGTGAGGCCCAGGATGGCCATGTAGCTGGCCCAGCGGATGAGCACCTTCTGCACGTCGAACAGTCCGTGGCGGAAGATGGCGTAGGCGAAACTGAGGGGCAGAAGCGGCGCGGGCAGCATGAAGACGAAGATCTGCCGCGTGAAGAGCAGGCTGCGGCCGTACCGGCCCTGGAGGACGACCATGGCCAGCAGGTCGAGGCAGAGGGCCGCCGCCACGATCAACGAGGGCCAGAGCGCCTTCCGGAGCCGTTCCGAGGCCTTGAAGGTGCCCCGGATGAAGAATCCGAGGCCCGTGAGCGCCGCGGCAATGTAGAGCGGGACGGCGACGATCCGGTAGACCTTGATGACCGGTCCCAGCACCCCGTCGGTGGCCACGGTCCCATCGGTCGTCAAGGCGGAGACCTGCAGGATCACGAGGGCCAGGGCGAGCAGGGCGAAGGTTCCGTAGATGATCTGCAGGAACCGCCGGTTCTTGCGCAGGTCCGAAGGGTGGGGGAAGCGCAGGAAGAAGTGGATCCACAGCGGCGGGAGCATGGCGGAAGCCACGCCCACGAGAAGAATGAGGGCCAGGCTCAGGGCCAGGGGCAGGTTGCCCGATTGGAACGTGCTTGAGACCAGCAGGGCGGCCGCAGCCAGGTAGAAGAAGTGCCGCGAGGACTTCCGCTCCGGCGCGGAAAGCACCACCAGCAGGCTGATGAGCCAGGCGATGAGCCCGTTCGCCAGCAGGGCCAGCTGGATGAAATCCAGAGGCTTCACGAGGCGGATGGGGACGAGGATCTGGCGGCCCTGGCGCTTCACCGTGTAGATCAGGATCGCGCCTTCGGGCTTGCTGTTGATGAACCGCTGGGCCTTGGCGGTTCCGTCCAGGCTGCCTTCGAAGGCACGGCCCTGGATCTTCACCAGCTCGTCGCCCTCCAGCAGGCCGCCTTCTTCGGCCACGCCGTCCGGCAGGATTTCGCGGATGACGATCTTGCCCTTCTCAACCTGCCAGGAGCACTGATCGTCGGACCGGCCGTAGACCCAGTGGTTGAGGGCGAAGGACCCGAGGGCCGTGGTCAGGCAGACGAAGCTGATCCAGATCAGCCGCCACCGGATGCGTTTCAGATAGGGATTCATGAGGCCTTTGTGGAAGAATGCCCGCATGGAGCGGAATGCGCGGAACGGCAGGGAATGCTGGCTTCTCGTCGGCGGAAGGCGGCGATTGGGCCGGGCCCTGGCCGAGGATCTGGCCCGGGACCACGATCTGGTGCTGACCAGTTCCGAGCCCTGGGAGGGCGAATCATGGGTAGGCGACTTGTCGAAGACAGGGTGGAGTCGGACGCTTCAGTGGGATGCTGAGAACCCGAACCTGGTTTCCCGAATGATGGCAGATTTGGACACGTTGGAGGGGGAAGGGCGGGTTATTTCCGGCGCCGTGATTCTTGCCGGGACCTTTCCCGAACAGCCCCTGGGAAGCTGGACCCGCGGGACTCTCGAAGCCACCTGGCGCATGAACCTGAGCTTCCCATTCCTGTGCGCCCAGGCCCTCGGGCCGCGGCTGGTGGAAGGCGCCTGCCTGCAGCTTCTCCTGGACACGTCCATCCACAATCCCTGGCTCAAACGACTTCCCTACAGCGCCGCCAAGGCCGGGCTGGCGGCGCTGGTGCCGGGACTCGCCCAGCTGCTCGCGCCGAAGGTGCGGGTGGTGGGGCACGCACTCGGTGCTGTCCTTCCCGATGCGGGCAGCGATCCTAGCTTTCTCGCGGACCGCACGCTCCTCAAGCGCATCGGGGAACCGGCGGATCTGTTCCGCGCCGTGCGCTTCGCGGCCGATAGCTCCTTCCTCACCGGCGAGATCCTCACTCAGGATGGCGGCCGGCGCTGGCTTTGAAGGTCAATCCAGCACCAGCACCTCGAGGCGGGATGGCAGGGCTTTGGAGTGGTAGAGCCGCTGCTCGGCTTTCTGGAAGACCGTGGGCTGGGCGGTGGGAATCTCGCAGAAGGTCTGGGGATTGAGGTCCACCAGGGGAAACCAGGACGACTGCACCTGGACCATGAGGCGATGCCCCTTGCGGAAAGTGTGGAAGACATCCGGCAGCGTGAAGGCCACCTCGGTGGGTTTCCCCGGGACGAAGGGCTCGGGCTTCGAATAACTGTGGCGGAACTTCCCGCGCATGACGTCGCCGCGGACCAGCATCTGGGATCCCGCGGCGTGCCAGCCGCGCGGGGCATCTTCGGGGTCGGGGGCATCGTCGGGGAAGACGTCGATGACCTTCACGATCCAGTCGCTGTCGGTGCCCGTGGTGCTCACCTGGAGTACGGGCCGCAGCGGCCCGGCGAGCGTGAGATCCGCCTCGAGCGGCGCGGTCTCGAAGACGAGCACATCCGGCCGCCGCGCGGCGAAGCGCTGGTCTTCCACCATGTAGGGGGCCGAGTAGTGGAAGCTGATGTCCTGGGTGTAGGGCACGGGCCTCGCGGGATCGCTGGTGAAGGCGTCAAAGACTGGGGCCTGATCGGAGGGCGCTGTCGAGCCGATCCGGCCCCTGGCTTCCAGGTAGAAGGTCTTGGGCTTGGCGGCCCGGGGTGGCCACGCATCGAAGGTGCGCCACTGGTTCCTGCCCGTTTCGAACATTGTGGCCTTGGGCAGGGCCTGACCCGCCTCTCCCTTGAGGTGCTGGTTGAAGAAGCGCAGTTCGACCTCCTCCTCGAACCAGGCGGCGGTCTTCGATCCGAAGGCCACGGGTCCGATACGGCTGCCGTCCCCACTGGCCCACTGGCCGTGGGTCCAGGGCCCCATCACGAGGTGGCTGTCGGTGCCGGGGCTCTGTTGATCGAGCGTGGCGGCGCAGGCCAGGGCGCCGAAGAGATCCTCGCCATCGAACCAGCCGCCGACCGTGAGCACGGCGGGGCGTACCCCGCGCAGGTGGGGGCGCAGGTTCCGCGCCTGCCAGTAGGCGTCGTACGTGGTGTGGCGCAGGTAATCCTCCCAGATGGGTTCCGGTTGTTGCTGGACCTTGGCGGGCAGGCCGGCCACGGGGCCCGCCTCCAGGTACCATCGATAGCCGTCAGCCGTGCCCGGCTGGAGGAAGGCCGGGTGGAGGTCGGCGGAGGGTTCGCGCTGGCTGTGGAAGAAGAGGAAGAACCCGAAATTGGCCGTGAGCTGGAAGGCGCCTCGGTGATAGCTGTCATCGCCTTCCCACAGATCGATCATGGGGGCCTGGGGCGAGACGGCCTTCAGGGCCGGATGCCCGCACAGCATGCCCTGGGCCGCGTAGTGGCCCGGATAGCTGATGCCCCACTGGCCCACCCGGCCGTTGTGGTTGGGAAGGTTCTTCAGCAGCCACTCGATGGTGTCGTAGGTGTCCGTGCCTTCGTCCGTGTCGCGGGGGCCCTTGGCCGGATTGAAGGGCCGGGCGTCCACGAACTGCCCCTCGCTGCGGAAGCGCCCGCGCACATCCTGGTAGACGACGATGTAATCCTCCTTGGCGAACGCGGCCGAGGGGCCCACGCCGCTCCGGAAGGCGTCGGGCCCGTAGGGGCCCACGCTGTAGGGGGTCCGGTTCAGGAGGATCGGGTGGGGATGTCCCGCATCCTTCGGCAGGTAGATCGAGGTGAAGAGTTTCACCCCGTCCCGCATGGGTACGAGGACTTCCTGCTTGGTGTAGCGGGTCTGGACCGGCTCCAGGAGCTCCGGCGCTTCGGCTCCGAGCGCCGCGCACAGGAGCAGAACCACCAGGAACCAGCGACCAGACATGAGCACCCCGGGAAAGGAAAGATGCTCCCACAGGAATCGGAATCCAGGAAAGCGCCATGGGAGAATGGGGCCGAGGGGTTTCGATCGATGAAGTTCAAGGTCAATGAAGTGTTCTACAGCGTGCAGGGGGAAGGACGGAGCCCCGTCCGCGAACGCGTTGCGTGAGCGGGAGGACGCGCCGGTGGCGCGTCCGATTCGGGGGTAGTCTTGGGCGCCCCGCGATCACCCGGAGGGTGGGAGCGGAGGACAATTGAATGGGTCGGGTGCTGAATGAAATTCAAGGTCAATGAGGTTTTCTACAGCGTTCAGGGGGAAGGCGCCCGCATTGGCAGGCCCTGCCTCTTCATCCGCCTCACGGGATGCCCGCTGCGCTGCACCTACTGCGATACGGAATACGCGTTCTACGAGGGCGGCATGCGCGAGGTCGACGACCTGCTGGCCGAGGTTCGCCAGCGCCTCGGACCGCCGCGGAAGGGGCCCAATGCGCCCTTCGTCGAACTCACCGGCGGCGAGCCCCTGGCCCATCCCCAGGCGCCGGACCTGCTGCGGGCCCTGCTGGACCTGGGCTACGAGGTGGCCTTGGAGACGGCGGGCAGCCATGATCTGGCGCCCGTTCCGCGCGAGGTGGTGAAGATCGTGGATCGCAAGACCCCGGGTAGCGGTGAGGTGCAGCGCTGGCTCGAATCGAACCTGGACCACATGGTGCCCGGCCAGGACGAGCTGAAATTCGTGCTCTGCGACCAGGCCGACTATGCGTGGGCCAAGGCCTGGTGCGCCGAAAGAGCCGTGTGGGATCGCCTCGAAGTGCTCTTCAGCCCGGTCTGGGGCCGCCTCGATCCGGCCTGGCTGGCCGAACAGGTGGTCGCCGACGGCCTGCCCGTGCGGGTGCAGGTGCAGTTGCACAAGGTGCTTTGGGGAGCTGAGAAAAAGGGCGTCTGAACCAGGTCTTGGTCCGGGCACAGGATGGGTACGCGCGGTTTACACGGGTTCGCTAGGCTGTGGCGGCGTGACGAACCGGCAACTCCTGACGCGCAAGCCATGCTTTTTCCTTCCGGCTGATCCGCGAAACGTTCATCTGCTCCCCGGCCTCCGGAGGACGCGTTCCCGAGGCATGTGATGGCAGACAGGAGTTCCACGAGCCTGGTCGCGGAGGAGGGCGGGGCCCTGGCCTCGCTGGCCGGAATCCCGCATCAGGACCAGCTTCCCGGAGGAACGTTCCTGCGCATGGCGCGGATCCTCGGCAGCATCCTCCGCTACCACCAGCTCGGTGCGCGGTGTGAATCCCAGAACGGGGGGCACATTCCTCGCGAAGCCCTCCAGGCGCTCCTTTCGGCCTGGGCCAAGGACGTGCTGCCCCTGTTGAATGTGGACGTGCAGCGCGTGGGTTCCATCGAGCCGCTGCGGTCACCGGCTCTGTTCGTCGGAAACCACCTGAGCTACCTGGACATTCCTGTGCTCCTGAGCCAGGTGCCGGTCGTCTTCCTGGGCAAGGCCGAGATCGCGCGGTGGCCCCTCTTCGGGGCGGCCGGGCGCCGGGCGGGCATGGTGTTCGTCAAGCGTGAATCCGATGGGTCACGGCGGCAGGCGGTGCGCGCGATTTCAGACTGCCTGGAGGCTCGGGGCATGAGCCTCGGGCTGTTCCCCTCGGGTACCACCTCGCTGGAGGAAGGGCGGCCTTGGCGGCCCGGCGCCTTCAAGATCGCGAAGGAGGGCGGCTTTCTCGTGCAGCCCTTCCGCCTGGCCTATGACCCACCGCGCCTGGCGGCCTTCGTGGGGAAGGACACCCTGCTGCCCCATCTCTATCGCCTGCTGAAGGCCGGGCCCATCCGGGCGACCCTGGAATTCGGAGAACCCAGGCGGGTGACAGATCCACTGGCCTCGGCGGAGACGTGCTGGCACTGGAGTCGCGCCATCCCTGGGAGGCATGAGGGTCCGCCGGAAGCAGGGTCGGGAGGATTGGGGACGATCCTCCGTTCCTGAGGTGGCAACGGCGCGTTCGGCGCCCATGAAGGCGGATCGAAGGCTAGGGTTCACCAGGGGCAGGCGTCATGGGGATCGTTACGCCCTGGTTACCCTGCGGTCGCCCGGCGGCACCAGGCCCGGCCGAAGATGGCTCCATGCCGCGCGGACATGGCTCGACCCACACAGCTTCCTGGACCCAAGGGCCTTCTCTGGACCCTTCGAGCCTGGTGGACCACCACGAATGCGTCCAAGTGGATCTGACGGTCGAGCAGGTCTCCGAACATTTCCGCCATCATCCCCATGAGTTTGCGGCGGTGGTGGACGGGGTGCGCTACGTCGGACTCATTTCGCGGGGACACCTGGGCACGCTGCTCGGGACGCGGTTCGGATTCACCCTCCACAGCCGCCACCAGATCCGCGAGCACATCCTCCCTGGAAGCCTGTGCGCGAGCCCGTCGAGCCCCCTGCTGGTGCTGCTGGAAAGGACCCTCTCCAGGGTGGGCGAGAGCTTCTACCAGGACGTACCGATGGTGGGCGAGGACGGCCGGTTCCTGGGCATCATCCCGGTTCCCGCCCTGGTCCGGGCCCAGTCTGCGCTCGTCGCGCACCAGTTCAAGCTGGCCGAGTTCCGGCGGAACGAATTGCAGACCAAGAACCAGGCTCTGTTCCGGAGCCTTCATGAGCTGCGGCAGTCGCAGGGGCGCTACCAGACCCTCTTCCAGCACAGCCCCTTGGCCGTAGCCCTGCTCCAACCGGATGGGAGGATCGAAGCCCACAACGCCAAGCTCCAGACCCTGCTCGGGGCCGGCGAGGCTTGGGATGGCGCGGGTTCCAACCTGGCGGACCTGATGCCTCCCCGGCAGCGGGCGGCCTTCCTGGACCTGCTGAGCCTTCACGATTCGGACACCTCCCTTCAGGGGCACCACGCCGCCGAGTTCACGCTTCAACTGCCCGCCCTCGGGGAGCGGTTGTTCAAGTTCCACACGTCGCTGGTCCGCGAAACGGGGCAGATCTGCGCCATCCTCCACGACATCACCGAGCAGCGGGCTCTCGAAGGTCAGATGGCCATCAACGACAAGGCCGCGCTCTTCGAGTCGCTGGTGGGGGGCATCGCCCACGAGCTGAACAACAAGCTCGCGCCCGTGCTCGGGTTTTCCGAACTGCTCATGAACCGGTTGGAGAAGATGGGCGGTCATGACGCGATGCAGAACCACTGCAACGCCATTTCCCAGAGCGCGCAGGAAGCCGTGCGGATCATCCGCCAGCTGCTGCAGCTTTCCCGGCCCGCCACCATGGAGCTCGTTCCGACGGATCTGGGGGCGATCCTCGACGAGGTCGGCTCGATCATGCAGTTCCGGCTGCGGGCCGCGGAAGTGGGGATGCAAATCAGCCTTCCATCAGCATCGGCGCTGATCCTGGCGGACGCGGCACAGATCAAGCAGGTCCTGATCAACCTCCTGATCAACGCCATCGATGCCATGGAACACGCCGCCAGGAAGGTGCTCCAGGTCCGCGTGGAAGCCCAGGGCGAATGGATGGCCGTGTCCATCAGCGACACCGGCCACGGCATTCCCGCCGACAAGCTGTCCCGGATCTTCGATCCCTTCTACACGACGAAGTCCGAAGAGCGGGGCACGGGGCTCGGGCTCAGCGTCTGCCTCGGCATCATTCGCCAGCACCGGGGCGAGATCTCGGTGCACAGCGTTCCGGGTGAAGGCAGCGAGTTCCGCGTGCTGCTCCCCCGGGCCAAGGGCGTGGAAGCGCTGGGTGGCTCAGCGCTTCCCCCGGCGAAGCGGCCGCGGGTCCTGTCACCGGTTCCGACGAGCCTGCCTCCGGAGCGGCGCCTGACCGTGCTGGTGATCGATGACGAGGAGTACATCACCAACCTGGTTCAGGAACTGCTCCGCAGCCGCCTCGGGTGGCGGGTGGAACGGGTGCACGACGGACGGCAGGCGATCCAACGCCTCGAGCACACGCCGTTCGACCTGGTCATCACGGACCTCCGGATGCCCGGGCTGGACGGCTTCGCGGTGCTGGCCTGGATCCGGGATTTCCGGGCCGCGCTCCTGCCCAAGGTGGTGGTGATCACGGGCGACAGCGGCAGCCAGAGCCTGGACCAGGAGCTCCTGGACATCGGGGTTCCCGCCCTCCGCAAGCCTTTCACGCCCGATGAACTGATCGCGCAGTGCCGGAGCATCTTCCCCGTCGCGTAAAGACTCCCAGGAGGCCGCTCCGTAGGGGCTTTGGGATGCCAAGATCCGGAAAAACCCGATTTTCCAGAACTTGATAATCGATCTCAGGGAACCGATTACATGGCAAGTCCCAAAGTTGGAGGCGTCAATGCGAATGTCCTTCCTCGACCGCATTTCCGTCCGCGCGAAACTCCGGCTGCTGGCCGGATGCCTCATGGTGGCGGCCCTGGCCCTTGGTGCCGCGGGCTTCTGGGTGGCCTACCGGCTCACGACCCAGTCCAGCGAACTGGCGGACACCATGATGAGGCTCGCCCAGGCCGGGGACATGGCCCGGGAGGCGCAGAACGACTTCAAGACCCAGGTCCAGGAATGGAAGAACATCCTCATCCGGGGCCACGATCCGGAACAGATGACCAAGTACAAGGCCGCCTTTGATAAGTCGGAAAAGGAGGTCGAGGCTGATCTCGCCAAGCTTCGCTCGGCTCTGAAGGATCTGGATATTTCCACCGGCCCTTTGGAGAAGACCCTGCAGGAACTCCATGCGCTCGGGGCCAAGTATCGGGAAGCCCTGGCCACCTGGAGAGCATCGGATCCGCTGGCCTACCGGGCGGTCGATGGACAGCTGAAGGGCATCGACCGGCCCATGAATGAGGCCATCAAGGGCCTGGCGGATACGACCTTCACGGAATCGAAGCGCATCGAGCTGCGTGAAAAGGCGGAGATGGCGAAGGTGGTGCGGGACGGCGCGATCCTGAAGCTGACCATCCTGATCGTCAGTCTGGTCCTTGGCGTGCTCATCTCGGGCGCCGTCATGGGCCGGATTCATCGGTCCCTGAAGGAGGTGTCCGAAGGGATGGAGCGCATGGTGGACGGCGACTTCACCCAGGGCCTCGTCGTGCATTCCGACGACGAACTGGGGCGCATGGCCAAGGACTTCAACGATATGTTGGCCCGCTTCCAGGGCCTGTTCAGCCAGCTCCGGGAAACCAGCAGCCGCGTGGCCACGGGCTCCACCGAGCTCAGCGCGACGGCGGGCGAGGTGGCGCGGGCCACCAACGAGATCGCGCAGTTCGCGGAGAATCAGCGGCTCGCCTCCGAGCGGACGGCCGCGGCCATGACCGAGTTCGCGGCTTCCATCCAGCAGGTGGCCGGCAACGTGCGCAGCAGCCACGCCCGCACGGAGACCATGGTGAAGGCCGCAGCCGAAGGCGCGCAACAGGGCGAGGCCACCGTGATGGCCATGCAGGACATCCGGGAGGCCACCCAGGAGATGGTCAAGGCCGTCCAGGTGATCCAGGATCTGGCGCGCCAGACCAACCTGTTGGCCCTCAATGCGGCCATCGAATCCGCCAAGGCCGGCGTTCACGGCAAAGGGTTCGCCGTGGTCGCGGAGGAAGTGCGCAAGCTCGCCGAACGCAGCGCCGAGGCCGCCAAGCAGATCGGGGACCTCATCCATCGCACCGAAGACGCCATGGTGACGGGCATCCGTACCGTCGAGGCGACCGACACCACCATCCGGACCATCCAGGAGAACATCTCTGCCGTGGTCGTCGCGGCCCGCGAGATCGGATCCGCCACCGAAGAACAGGAGCGCACCTCGGACGAAGTGGCCCGCCAGGTGGAGGACACCGCCCAATCCACCGAACGCAGCGCCGCGGCCTCCACGGAGCTCGCGCACACGGTGGAAGAGGTGAACAAGACGGCTGAATACCTGTCTCAGATCGCCGAAGAGCTTTCGGCCTCGCTCGCCAGATTCAGGACCAATTAGGAATTCGTAAAGGTCCTGGTAGAAGTTCCAGGCCCGTCACGCCTGTGTTTCCGCCGCGTCAAGGGGCCAGCCGATGGGATGGGCGGAGCCCATCATGCCGCAACGATCCCTTTCTTATCCCAACCTGCTCTCGCGGCGCCTCGGCGCGGCGATCCTCGTCGCCGCGGCGTCTTCATCGGCCTTCGCGGAAGCCGTGCCGGTACCCGAGGCTGCCAAGTTCCTCCAGATCCTGGCCAGCAGCGCCGGCTCCGAAGGCCGCGTCGCCTGCAAGGAGCTCGACATGGTTATGCAGCTGAAGAAGCAGGACATCTCGGTGGACGCCAAGGCCAACCTGGCCTGGTCCTTCACGGCGGACCAGACGCGGTTCTACGCGGGCCAGGGCAAGCTCGTGGTCTGCAACAACCGCAAGCTCTTCGCCGAGGGCGGCGCCATCGCCTTCGAGCGCATCGGCGGGCGCCTGACGGTCTTCGTCCACCAGGCGAACCTGGGGCGCAGCGGCGTCACCCTTCCCGAATCCTTCCTGCGAACGGCCGTGAAGATGTAGGCGGGCCGGGAAGGGCGGCGTCCTTCCCGGCCTACTTCGCGGCCTTCCAGGTCGCGAGTTCCTTCTCGAGGTTGGTGGTGTACTCCTTGGGCGCCTTGCCGCGGGACAGGTCGATGGCCTTCTGGAGTTGGTCGAGGGCCTCGGGCATGCGCTTGGCGTCCTTGTAGATCCGCGCGGCGGTTTCGTGGTTCCAGAAGCTCTCGCCGGCCTTCAGGCTCTTCTCGATCCAGGCGAGGGCCTTCTGGGGTTCGACGCCCTGCTCCTGGCAGTACTTGGCGGCCTGGTACCAGGGTGTCCAGTCCGTATCGGGCGCCTTCTTCAGCGTCTCTTCCAGCTGGGCCCAGTAGATCGCCTTGGTATCGAAGGCCACGGGGAAGCTGACGCGCAGCTTCTCCCAGCCCAGTTCGACGGTGGCGTTCGCGGTGTCCGTCGGCAGCACGCGGTACTCCAGGTATTCGAGGAAGGGCCCGGCCTGGGGCGTGACTTCCCAGCGCAGCAGGTCCTCCTCCTTCTTGTACTCGTAGGCGCCCCACTGCTTGGGCTTCTTGTTGAGGATCAGGGTCCAGGTCTTTTCGCCGGGGACGATGAACAGGCCGTAGGTTCCCGCGGGCACGTCGTGGCCGGCGACCTTCGCGGGGTGGCTGAGGGTGAGGGTGGTGGCGCTGTTTGCGCCCGCGCGCCACACCTCGCCGAAGGGCACCAGGCCGCCCCAGATCTTCCGACCCTTCACGGCGGGACGGGAGAAGGCGAGCTCAATCTTGCTGATGCCGATGTCCTGCGTCAGCGTGCTGGCGGGGCTCACGCGCAGCGGCGTCAGACGCACGGGAGCGGGCTTGTCCTGGGCGACCAGGGAAAGGGTGAGGAAGGCGGGGAGCAGCAGCCTACGCATGAGGGTCTCCGGAGTGAGGGGACTCGAGGGTATCACCGCTCTTCGGCGGCAGGAGAAAGCGTCCGGGTTGGCGGTTGAAGGCCTTGAGGATGCCGAGCCAGAGACGGCGGCGGTCGATGCCGCTGAGATCCCGCGCGCGCAGGGCCGTGGCCAGGGCCAGGGCGAAGGAGACGGCGAAGTTCAGGATGCCGATGAGCCCGATGCCCAGCAGGCCCCAGAGGACATCGCCCCAGGGCAGGGCACCCTGGATCCAAAGGCTGGCACAGGCCAGGGCCAGTGAGGCCGACTGCAGCGTGACGTGGCGCACTTCCAGGGGGATGCCCGCGAAGGCGAAGGCCATGGGCACGAAGATGAGCAGGCCGCCCAGGGCCCCGTAGCCGATGATTCCGGAGATGTGGTGATCCACGAATCGGCCCAGGGATTCGGCCCGGCGCGCGCCCACCAGGGCATGGATCCGATGGCTCTGGGCCAGGGCTTCGGGGAGTCGGCGGTAGGCGCTCCAGTTCGCGGCCCAGCCCGCGGCCAGGCTGGACAGCCACAGCAGCACGCCGGTGGCGGCCGCGAAGATGAGCGTGCTCGCGTGGAGGGGATGATTCGCGTGAAGGCCGTGGAGGGCGGTTTCCAGCCCCAGCGGTCCCCGCCCGCGGAGCCAGAACCATCCGGCGGCGATGACCAGGGCGACGGGGATGGCGGAGAACACGTTTCCGAGGGTGGTGATGACCTGGGTGCGCGTGATGGCTGCCACCAGTTCGATCTCGCGCGCCTGGCCGTCCTGCGATTCCAGGGCGCGGGCCAGGGCGGCGGCGGTCATGGCGGGTTGCTTGGAGGCCAGGCTGAAGCCCAGCAGCTGCATGAGGATGAAACTCGCAGCGTAGTTGAAGGAGAGCGACAGGCCCAGCAGCAGCGGGGCCAGGGGCAGGGCCGAGAGGCCGTACTTGAACAGGGCCGTGCCCGCCGTAAGCACGCCGCCACCCACGGCGGACCAGCCCATGGCGCGCCATTCGCGGCGATCCCGGGCGATGTAGTGCTCACCGGTTTCTCCCGTGTGCTCGACCACCTTCCGCGCCAGGCGCTTCACGCTGGTATTGAGCAGGCTGCGCAGGCCGTGCTGGGCCGCGCTGCCGCGCACCAGTTCGGCGGCGAAGGCCGCGCCATTCCCTTCGCCGGACGCGAAGGACAGCAGGCGGTCGATGCGCTGAAGCTGCGCCTCCAGCAGTTCGAGGCGAAACACGAGGTCGGTGGAGACGCCGCGGGCTTCGAGGTTGGCGTGGGCCCGCGCCAGCACGGCGGCACAGTCCGCGCGGCAGGCTTCCCAGGCGGCCTTCCACTGGTGATCCTGGGGCTGCTCGCCGCGTTTCCGGACCGCCCGCGACAGGTGGAAGAAGGGCGAATCCGCGTCACTCCCCTGGGGATCCAGCGCCAGGAGGTCCCGCGACAGGCCCACGGCGGCGGCGCGATGGGCCAGAAGCAGCGCCGCGTGCACCCAGATCTCCCGCGGCGGAGACAACAGGGCGCTGCACGCCACATGCAGGTCTTCCGGCAGGCGTTCGATCCAGGCCGCATCGGCTCCGTCGAGATCCAGGCGATCCAGCAGGGCGTAGAGATCCCCCTCCTGATCCAGGCGCGGGATGATGCGGTCCACGACCCGCAGGAAACCCTCTCCGAGCAGGGACGTGCGATCAGGCAGGCCCGTCTCGGCCAGCAGCCGGATGGCCGACGTGTGGTTCCACTCTTCGGAAAGGCTGGCGGTGAGTCCGCGTATTTCAAGGGCCTCGTGGAGGCGGCGCAGGCGGCTCGTGCGGCGGGCCTCGCCATCCACCGAATCCTCGGGGGAGGCCTCCAGCAGCCAGCGGAGCAGGGGCTCCAGCTTCGGCGCGTCACCGTTCAACAGCTCGTCCAGCCTGGGGTCGGGCAGGGGCATCGGGGCTCCGGGGGCCTTCAGAGTGCCACAGTCCTGGGGCCTCGGTGAGGCTGGGCTAGGAGGCCGCTC
Organism: Geothrix limicola; assembly: GCF_030268085.1. GTDB lineage: Bacteria > Acidobacteriota > Holophagae > Holophagales > Holophagaceae > Geothrix > Geothrix limicola. The sequence continues at coordinate 1,030,323 of NZ_BSDE01000001.1, read as the reverse complement.
CGAAGCGCCGCGATGTGTTCTGCGCACGCTTCAGGAACTGCTCGACGGCGGCTGGGTCCACGGTGGCGGGCGTGCCGGACCAGCGCTGCGACGGCTTGAGCATGGTGAGCATGTCCTCGGGGCAGCCGACCTGTTCGTACAGGCGCTCCACGCTGCGCGCCAGCTGGGCGGTGGTGCTGTCCACGGCGAGGGCCTCGCGCAGAAGGGCTTCCCGCCAGCGGTCTTGCGACTGCGACCAGCGAGAGCTTCCGGGTCGGGGCGTCTTGCCCACGGCCTCGGCGCAGGCGGCCCAGAGGTGTGCCTCGAAGGTTTTCAGGGCCGAGCCTTCCAGTTCCCGCAGCCGCTGGACGGCCGCACCTGCGCCGGGCGCGGCGGACTGGATTTCGAGTGAGGTGAGGAATCCGAAATCGTAGCCGGTCACCAGGTCGTCCCAGCTCAGGGCGCCGATGTGGCGGAGGAAGGCTTCGATGGGGGAGTTGGCGGGTGTCATGGGTGCCTCAGGCGAGGAGGTGGAGGGCGAGGTGGACGGCCACGCGGGCGCTGGCTTCGGCGCCTTCGAGGGTGGGAGCCAGTTCCATGAGGTCGGCGCCCACCCAGGGCTCGGCCCACTGGCTGGCCGCGTGGATCAGGCGCAGGGCCTCGGCGAAGGTCAGGCCGCCGGGCACGGGCTCGGCGACGGCGGGCACGAGGATGGGATCGAGGGCGTCGAGGTCGAGGCTGACGTAGGCCGGTCCCCGGCCCACGGCCGCGAGGTCCTCGTTCAGCCGCAGGGCCATCAGGGGATCGCGCAGATCCGCGGGCGTCCACATGCGCACGCCTACGACGGACAGGAAGGCCAGCTCCTCGTCATCGAAGCGGGGGGCGCGAAGGCCCGCCTGCATCACGCGCTCGGGATCCACCAGATCCTCTTCGATGGCCTGGCGGAGCCAGGTGCCGTGATGGATGTCCGTGCCCCAGGCGGCGCCGTCGGCGGCGTCAGGGTGGGCATCCACGTGCAGCAGGCCCAGGGGCCCGTGCTGGCGGGCGTGGGCGCGCAGGGCGCCGAGGGTGAGCGAATGGTCGCCGCCGAGCATGAGGGTGCGGCAGCCGGTCATGGCCCAGGCCCCCACGGTGGCTTGCACGGTCTCCAGGGCGTCCCTCAGGGAGAAGGGCAGGGCCGGGATGTTGCCGCCGTCCAGCCAGCCCCGCGCCGCGGGGGCGCCGAACACGGGGCGGCCTTCACGGAGCCGCTCGGGCATGGGGTGGGAACCCAGGCCCATGGAGGCCGCGCGCATGGCCCAGGGGCCCAGACGCGCACCGGGACGGTTGATGACGCCCGCATCGCAGGGCGCGCCGAGCACGACGCCGGTGGCGGGGCGGGGATCGATGCAGAGGGGCAGCCCGAGGAAGGGCGTCAGGCCCGTGCGCAGACCCTGCATGAGGACATCAGCGGACATCAGAACTCCGGGGGGAAAGGGCCACCCTGAAGGCGGCGAGCCAGCCTTCGGCATCACGGAAATCCGAAGGGTGCAGCGGTTCTTCGGCGGTCACTGAGACCATGGTCCGCGTGGCGAGGAGGGTCTGGATGTGGGGCAGCAGGGTCTCGTCGCCGGTCCAGGGATAGTGGGGCGCGGGGCTGGCGACACGGAGCGGCTGGGCCGGGAGACCCAGCTCGAAGGCGAGCCGGAGGCCGCCCTCGTAGAAATCCGCCAGGCGCTCGCCGCGCGTGGTGGTGCCTTCGGGGAACAGCAGCATGTCGCGGCCCTGCTTCAGGGAGACCCGCAAACCCACCAGGGCCGCCGCGCGGCTGAGGGCATCCTCCCGGTCCACGAAGTGGATGCCGGATTTCTGGGCCCAGCGCCCGATGAGGGGATAGCCGGCGACTTCGCCCTTGGCGATGGTGCCCATGGGGCGGAGGCTCATCAGCACGAGGGGATCCACCCAACTCAGGTGGTTCGCCACCCAGAGCGGGAGGTCGGTGCGCGGGCGCCCCTGAACAGCCACGTCCACGCCCAGCGAGGGAAGCAGGCGCCGCGCCCACCGGTGCAATCCGGGTTGCGGCTCCGCTCCGGCGGCCAGGCGTGGCAGGAGGGCGAAGGTGGGCCAGAGGACGCCGGCCCAGCTCATGGGTGCACCGGCTGGGCAGGGGAACCATGAGCAAAATGGACAGCCGGTGCACCCCCATGGGGGCATGGCCCCCTCTGGCGCATGGGCACGGGAGCCGTGCCCATGCTGTCACCCCTTTGGGGGCACTGCCGTGCCCCCAAACCCCCGCCACGTGCGCCGCGGTCGGCGGACGAGGAGGGTTTGGCCGCTCGATGGCGACGCACTACGACACCAGTTTCAGGCGGGTGTAGCGGGCGCGGACGCGTTCGAGATCATCCCGGTTGATGGCCGACCAAAGGCGCGTGTCACCGGGCGCGTAGAAGTCCTGCACCTCCTCCACCACCCGCGCGCCGAGGGCGTTGTGGACGCTGCGGGCATCGGTGTTGCCGGGTTCGACGAGGAAGCGGCACTCCTCGACGTTCTCGTTGAGGAGCTTCGAGACCATGGCCCGGATGAGCAGGTAGTTCACCCGCCCCTTCTGGTACTCGGGGTGCACGGCCAGGGTGGCGCAGTAGACCGTGGTGCCCGCCACGAAGTTCAGCACGTAGCCCACGGGCCGCTCGCCATCGAAGGCGAGGAAGCACCAGTCGCGGTAGAGCTCGGTGCAGAGGCGCAGGTAGTGTGGGCAGAGTTCGCCCGTGCCGTCATCGGACCAGATTTCCGACTCCAGGCGCCGCAGGTGCGCGAAATCCGCGCTGCCGAGCGGGCGGACGGTGTAGCGGGCGCCTTCGGGGTGGGGGGTGAGCGTCTCGATCGTCATGGTCCTGCCTCCCTGGGTTCTGGATCCAGGATCGGCGGGACGGATGACGTCGGCGTGGCGGTGGTGCCAACTCTGCGCGAAAAGGGTGAAACCAAGCGGTGACGGGCATCCGCAGCGCAGGGATACCAAGTGTCGGTCGGCGGTGTGACGGTGTGATGTCCTCGCCGTCACATGTCGACGACTTTCGCTCAGAAGTAGGGCGTTACCAGCTTGAGGAATCCAGCGGCCAGGAGGGCACTGATGGGGATGGTCAAAACCCAGGCCACGAGGATATTTCCGGCCACGCCCCAGCGCACGGCGGAGACGTTCATGCTGGCCCCGACGCCCATGATGGCGCCCGAGATGACGTGGGTGGTGCTCACGGGGATGCCCAGGTGCGCCGTCGTGAAGAGCACGATGGCCGCGGAGGTCTCGGCCGCGAAGCCGTGGATGGGCTTCAGCTTCACGATCTTCGAGCCCATGGTCTTGATGATCTTCCAGCCGCCGGACATGGTGCCGAGGCCCATGGCCGTGGCGCAGGCGAGCTTCACCCAGACGGGCACGTCGACCTTCGCGCCGTGGGCTTCGAGCTTGCCGTAGGTGATGAGGGCCAGGGCGATGATGCCCATGGCCTTCTGCGCGTCATTGGTGCCGTGGGTGAAGGCCATGGCGCCCGCAGATACGAGCTGCAGCTTGCGGAAGGCGACGTTGACTCGGTGTCCTGCCACGCGGCGGCAGATCCAGAGCAGCAGGATGATGATGGCCATGGCGATGAAGAAGCCCACCACCGGAGACACCACGAGGAAGGTGGCCACTTCCTTCAGCTTGGTGGTGTGCAGGGCGCCCAGTCCCGCCTGCGCCACGACGGCGCCGGCGAGGCCGCCCACGAGGGCGTGGCTGGAGCTGGAGGGGATGCCGAACCACCAGGTGATGAGGTTCCAGACGATGGCCGCCAGCAGGGCGGCGACGATCACGGCGGGCACGACGAACTGGCTGTCGGCGATGCCCTTCGCGATGGTGGTGGCCACCTGGGTGCCCAGAAGGGCGCCGCCGAAATTCAGCACGGCGGCCATCAGGATGGCCTTGCGGGCCGAGAGCACACCCGTCGATACCACCGTGGCGATGGCATTGGCCGTGTCATGAAAGCCATTGATGTAGTCGAAGGCCAGGGCCAGCAGGACGATCATTACAAGCGCGAGGACCATGGGCGTCCTCAGGCGTTGCGCATGACGGTCGAACCCACGACCTTGGCGACGAGCTCGATCTTGTCCGTCGCGTCCTCGATCTGCTCGAGGAGTTCCTTCCACTTGATGAGCTCGATGGGATCCTTCGGATCTTCGAAGACCTGGGCCAGGGCCGCGTGGTAGATGGAATCGGCCTTGTTCTCGAGGGTGTGCACGCGCCGGATGCGGTCGCGGATTTCCTTCTGGTTGGACATGTTCCGCAGCGACCGGATGAGGTGGAGGATCTCCCCGGAGCCTTCGACGATGATCGAGCTGATCTCGGTGACGGCGGGCATCACGTGGCCGATCCGGTAGAGGATCAGGCGCTCGCAGACGGCGTGGATCTTGTCCACCACGTCATCGAGGGCATGGGCCAGGGCCATGATGTCTTCGCGCTCGATGGGCGTGACGAAGGTCTGGTTGAGGCGATCCATGATCTCGCGGGTGATGTCGTCGCCGATGTGCTCGAGATCCTTCATCTGCCGGCGCAGCTCGGCGAAGCGGACGGGATCGCCCGTGCGGATTTCGAGATCGAAGAGCTGGGCGGCCTGGTAGGCGTTTCCAGCCGCGGATTCCAGCAGGTCGAAGAAGACCATCTCCCGAGGTTTCAGCCAGCGCATCAAGGCATTCAAGGACATTGCGGTCTCCCACGATCAACCCTTTACTGTACCGGGTCGAGGGCCGTAACTGGAGCGTAAATTCGTCGGCCGAAGCTGGGAGATGGCCATCGGACGGTGTATGGTCGGTGTGCATGGACCAGACAGAACCCCAGCGTGACGACGGATCGGGAATGCCCGTCTTTCTGGGTCGTGCGCTGATCTGTCTGGTTTCGATGCTCTTCCTCGGTTTCGGCCTGGGCATGAGCGTGCATCAGGGGGTATCGCTGTGGTGGGTGGCGGGCCTGCTCGGCACCCTCGCCTTCGTGCTCGTGCTCATGGCCCGGTGGCAGGTGCGGGCCCTGGCGGAGCCCCGGGGCGCTCTGTCCAGCAGCCAGGGGGCCGTGGTGATCCAGGACCTTCCCCGCGCCTGGTCGGCGTTGCAAAGGGAAAATGCCGACCTGAAGGACAAGGCCGTCCGGGAGGACCGCCTGCTGCCCGGCATCATGGCGCGGCTGGAAGAAGGCGTGCTGCTCTTCGACGCCAGCGGAAGGCTGGAGCAGTTCAATCCGGCGGCCCAGCGCCATCTGGGCCTGGGGGCGCCTTTGGGCAAAGGCATGGTGGTGGCCGAGGTGTTCCGCGATCAGGAGGGCCCGGAGGCCGTCCAGAAGGCCTTCGGCGGCACGCCCTGCGAGTGGCGCCTCGCGCGGGCGGGCCGGACCCTGCGCGTGCGAGCCATCCCCTTCGCGCCCCTGGGATCGGTGAGCGGGGTGCTGCTCACGCTGGACGACGTCACGAGCCAGGAGGCCCTGGAGACCACCCGGCAGAAATTCATCTCCAATGTGAGCCATGAGCTGAAGACGCCGGTCACGGCCATCCGCATCGCCGCGGAGAACCTGCAGGAGGAGAACCTGGACGAGGCCTCGCGCGCCAGTGCGCGGTCGATCATGCGCTCCGTGGACCGGCTCACCCTGCTCCTTGGCGACCTGTCCGAGCTGAGCCGCATCGAAAGCGGCGCCCTGCACCTGGCCCCGGTCCGCCTGGATCTGCGCGCGTTTGTTGAATCCCTCGTGAAGGATCTCCAGCCCCGTGCGGAGGCCGCGGGCGTGGATCTGGCGCTGGACGTGCGGGCGCCTGAAGGCGCGTCAATCCTGGCCGACCCGCTCCGGCTTCATCAGGTGCTCGAGAACCTGGTGTCCAACGCCCTCAAGTTCAGCCCTGCCGACAGCCGCGTCGATCTGTCGGTCCAGCTCAGCAGCCAGGGGCAGATCTGGGAAGTGCGGGACCAGGGGCCAGGCATTCCCGAAGCCGAGCAAGGGCGCATCTTCGAACGCTTCTACCGGGCCAAGGCCTCCATGGCCAAACCGGGCACGGGCCTGGGCCTGGCCATCGTGAAGCACCTGTGCCGCCTGATGGGCGGCGAGGTTTCGGTGTCGAGCGTTCCTGGCGAAGGCGCCACCTTCCGCGTGATCCTGCCGCCCCAGGGGGAGTCCCAGGATTCGCCACGTCAATGATCTGGCTGTGGGCTGTCGCTGCCTTTACAAGGAATAAATGAAGCGGAGGTGAGCGGAGAAGCGGAGGGTAGCTGAGAAAAGCAAGATGCCTGCTTTAGTTCTCCGCTCTCCTCAGCACCTCCGTTTTCCTCCGCTTATGGCGTTTCATTTGGCCTTGTTCAGGACCCGGAAGGTCCACCCAAGCGGTATCCGACACCCACTACTGTCTCGATGAATTCGGCGGCCGTCTCGCCGATCTTGGCGCGCACGCGACGCACGTGGGCGTCGATGGTGCGGCTTTCGCCGAGGTATTCGAGGCCCCAGACCTGCTGCAGGATCTTCTCGCGGGTGAGCACGCGGCGCGGGTTGGCCAGGAAGTAGGCCAGCAGTTCGAATTCGCGGCGGGTGAGTTCGACGAGTTGTCCATCCACCCGCGCGGTGTGCATGTCGAGGTCGACGGCGATGGGGCCGAAGGTCAGCTGGGGCGTGCGTTCGCCGCCTTCGAAGGGCGTCGAGCGGCGGAGGATGGCGCGAAGGCGGGCGGCCAGTTCCCGTGCGGAAAAGGGCTTGGAGATGTAGTCGTCGGCGCCGAGTTCGAGACCCAGCACGCGATCGATCTCTTCGCTGCGTGCCGTCACCAGCAGCACGGGCAGGGCGCGTAGCGTCGCGTGGGTGCGGATGGCGCGCAGCACGTCCAGACCATCCATGTCCGGCAGGCTGAGGTCCAGCAGGGCGGCATCCAGCTTGGGGCCGCTGGCGTTGAGGGCCAGCAGGGCATCGCGCCCCGTGCCGACGGGGATGAGGCTGAAGCCCTCCCGCCGCAGGTGCTGTTCCAGGCCGAGCCGGATTTCGGTGTCGTCTTCGAGGAGGAGGATGCGCGGCATGGGGTCCTTTGATGGCTTCATTCTACGGAATCACCCTGAAGGTAGGGGTGTTTCGCGCTCCGACCCTCCAGGATGAAGAGGACTTCCTCGGCGATGTTCGTGGCCTGGTCGGCGATGCGCTCCCAGTTCTTGATGACGAGGATGAGGTGGCTGGCCCGCTCGATGGAGAGCGGGTCGGACATCATCCGGCGGAGCAGTTCCCGATAGATCTGGCCGTAGAGTTCATCGACCGAATCATCGGACTTGATCACGGTGCGGGCCAGTCCCGCGTCGCTGCCGATGAAGGCGTCCACGGCCATCCGCACCATGCCGCGAGTCTCCTGGCCCAGGCGCTCGAGCGAGCCGCTGGAGAGGATGGGTGGATGCACGTAGGTGGCGCGACGGGCGATGTTGCAGCAGTGGTCGCCGATGCGCTCCAGCTCCGGGACGATCTTGAGGCTGGAGGCGATGAGGCGCAGGTCGCCGGCGGCCGGCGAGCGCAGGGCCAGGAGATCGATGCAGAGGCGGTCGAGCTTCAGCTCCCACTCGTCGAGGCCGCGGTCCATGGCCATCACCTGCTCGGCCTTGGTTCGCGAACGTTCGGTCAGGGCCTGGATGGTGAGGTCGATCATCTCCTCGGCCAGACCGGCCATGGAGAGGAGGCCGTCCCGCAGGTCCCGCAGTTCCTGGTCGAATTGGCGCATCAGCCGAACCTCCCCGTGATGTAGTCCTCGGTCATGCGATGTCCGGGATTGGTGAACATCTTTTCCGTGAGCCCGGATTCGATGAGTTTACCCATCCAGAAGAAGGCCGTGTGGTCGCTGACGCGGGCCGCCTGCTGCATGTTGTGCGTGACGATGACGATGGTGAACTCGCGCTTCAATTCGAGGATGAGTTCTTCGACCCGCGCCGTGGCGATGGGGTCGAGGGCCGAACAGGGCTCGTCCATGAGGATCACCTCGGGCCGCACCGCCAGGGCCCGCGCGATGCACAGGCGCTGCTGCTGGCCGCCGGAGAGGCCCTGGGCCGAATCCTTGAGCCGGTCCTTCACCTCGTCCCAGAGGCCTGCGCCCTTGAGGCTGCGTTCCACGGCTTCTTCGAGCACCGTGCGGTCGCCCTGGCCCTGGATGCGCAACCCGTAGGCCACGTTCTCGAAGATGGACTTGGGAAAGGGGTTCGACTTCTGGAAGACCATGCCCGCCCGCTTGCGGAGGGCGATGACATCCGTTTCGGGTGCGTAGACATCGGTGTCACCCAGCAGCACGCGGCCCTGGATGCGGACGTTGTCGATGAGATCGTTCATGCGGTTCAGGCAGCGCAGCAGGGTGCTCTTGCCGCAGCCCGAGGGGCCGATGAAGGCCATGACGGAGTTGCGCGCCACCTGCAGATTGATGTCCGACAGAGCCTGCTTCTCGCCGTAGAAGAGGTTAAGCCGATCCACCCGCAGCATGGTGGGCGCGGACAACACGGAGGGATCCGTGAGGGGCAGGTCCGGCTGCGCGAAGCTCGCAGGGCGGAGCCCCGTGGCGGGAGGCGGCGCCTGCAGGAGCGCGGGCTCCGGCAGGGGGCGGGGGTCTTCGATTTCCATGTCGGTGACTCCGGGGTTCAACATCAGAAGGTGCTCCCTCCCAGGCGCTCGCGCAGCTTGCGGCGGAGGTTCAAGGCGAAGAGGTTCAGGACCACCACCACCAGCAGAAGGAGGAAGGAGGCCATGAAGACCATGGGTTTGGCCGCTTCGGAATTGGGGCTCTGGAACCCCACGTCGTAGATGTGGAAGCCGAGGTGCATGAACTTGCGGTCCAGGTGAAGGAAGGGGAAGGTGCTGTCCAGGGGCATGGCGGGCGCGAGTTTCACCACGCCCGTGAGCATGAGTGGCGCGACTTCGCCGGCGCCGCGGGCGATGGCGAGGATGAGGCCCGTGAGGATGCCCGGCGTGGCGCTGGGAAGCACCACCTTCCAGAGGGTCTGCCACTTGGTGGCGCCCATGGCGAGGCTGGCCTCCCGCTGGGAACGGGGCACGGCGCCGAGCGCCTCCTCCGTGGCCACGACGACCACGGGCACCGTCAGCAGTGCCAGGGTGAGCGAGGCCCAGAGGATGCCGCCGGTTCCGTAGGTGGGCGTGGGCAGGCTGTCAGCGAAGAAGAGCTTGTCGATGGTGCCGCCGAGGCCATAGACGAAGAACCCCAGGCCGAAGACGCCGAAGACGATGGAGGGCACCCCGGCCAGGTTGTTCACGGCCACGCGCACGGCCCGCACCAGCCAGCCCTGGCGCGCGTACTCGCGCAGGTAGAGCGCCGTGATCACGCCCAAGGGCACCACGAGCACGGACATGACCAGCACCATCATCACGGTGCCGAAGATGGCGGGGAAGATGCCGCCTTCGGTGTTGGATTCGCGGGGATCGTCGGCCACGAATTCCCAGAGCCGCGAGAGATAGACGCGGACCTTCCCGAAGGGGCCGAGGGCGTTGGCGGGGACGACGCGGACCACGCTGCCCAGGGGACATTCCTTGATCTGCCCGTCGGCGGTCTGCAGGCTGAGGGTCCAGGCCTTCGCCTCGGCCCGGCTTTGCTCGAGGCTGGTCTGCAACTGGTCGTAGGCGGACTGCAGGTCGGCGGTTTTCGCATCGAGGGCCTGCAACCCTGCGACATCTCCCTTCGCTTCCAGCTTGTGGCGGGACAGGCGCAGCTTCTCGATGCGGCGGTTTAGGTCGCCCACCTGACCCTTTTCGATGGTCTGGATGTGGTGGCGCAATCGCTCGGCTTCAGGCAGGTGCTTCAGCGCTTCTTGAAGGGCCGAGGTCCCCGTGGCCACCGTTTGTCCTTCGTGGCTCAGGGAGGCGACGCGCCCGATGAAGGGGCCGTATTCGAGGCGTTCGATGAGGACCGCCTCCTTCGGATACTCGGGCGTGGACAGCCCGGCGGCGGGGATCCACCTGAAGTCCTGGCCGAAGACATCGCGGTTGCCGACCCGGAACTGCAGCTTTTCCGTCTCCTCGCCGTGGGCGGGCTCGTGGCCCGTGATCTCGCCGAGCACCGGGCCTTCGGACGTCTGCACCTGGGCCAGGGGGCTGGGCCAGAAGTAGCCCATGCCCTTGGCGACGATGTAGCCCACGAGGCAAAGGATCATGGCGAGGCAGAAGGCCAGCAGGGTTCCGGAGAACCACACGAAAATCCCGCCTTGCCGGAAGCGTTCACCCAGGCGGCTCATCAGATGGACTCGTAGCGGCGGCGCAGGCGCTGGCGGACCAGCTCGGCGACGGTGTTGAGGATGAAGGTGAGCACGAAGAGCAGGAAGGCCGCGAGGAACAGCACGCGGTAGAGCGTCCCGTGCAGCGGCGCTTCGGGGATCTCCACGGCGATGTTGGCGCTGAGGGTGCGCATGCCGTTGAAGGGGCTCCAGTCCAGGATGGGCGTGTTGCCCGTGGCCATGAGCACGATCATGGTTTCGCCGATGGCCCGGCCCAGACCCACCATGGTGGCCGAGAAGATGCCGGGGCTGGCGGTGGGCAGCACGATGCGCCAGGCCGTCTGCCAGGGGCTGGCGCCGCAGGCGAGGCTGGCCGAGGTGAGCGATTTCGGCACGCTGGAAAGGGCGTCTTCGCTGATGGTGAAGATGATGGGGATGACGGCGAAACCCATGGCGAAGCCCACCACGAGGCTGTTGCGCTGATCGTAGGTGACACCCATGGCCGTCTGCAGCCAAGTGCGGTAGCTGCCCCCCATGGCCACGCGCTCGATCCAGGGCCCCGCGAAGTTGGTCAGGGCCACGGCCAGCAGCAGCACGGGGACCATCCACAGCACTTCCCGCCCAGTGCCGAAGGCATTGCGGAAGGGCAGGGGCAGGCGGCTCCAGAAGGGCGCGATGAGCAGGGCGAGGAGCAGCACGACGAAGGGATAGATGAAGACCTCGACGGCCATCCGCTCGAGGAGGGGGGCCATCACGAGGCCCGCCAGGAAACCGAGCACGACGGAGGGCAGAGCCGCCATGATTTCGATGGCGGGCTTGATGGTGTGCTTCAGGCGCGGCGTGGCGAACTGGGAGGTGTAGAGGGCGCCGAGCACCGCCAGCGGGAAGGCGAAGAGCATGGCGTAGAGGGTGCCTTTGAGGGTGCCGAAGACGAGGGGCACCAGGCTGAACTTGGGTTCGAAATCATCGGTGCCGCCGGTGCTCTGCCACACGTACTCGGGCTTTTCGTAGCCTTCGTAGTGGGTCTTGCCCCACAGCAGGCCGAAGCTGACTTCCGGGTGCGGCGCGTCGAGGGACCACAGGCGCAGCGCCCCGGTACCCTCGTTCGCGTGGAGGATGAGGTCGCCCCGCGGCGCCAGGGTCGCCACGCCCAGGCCTTCGATCGGCGCGGAGAACATGCGGCGCTCCGTGGTCAGGTGATCCACCACGGCTTCGGAGGGTGTCCAGGCGAGGAAGCGCTTGTCCCGCAGGCTGGCCTGGAATCCGAGCACGGGGCCGCCGAGCCTGGGAAAGGCGTGGAAGGCCTGGAGCGTGAACACCTCGTTCACGCGCACGCGCTGGTAGGCCGCGAGCTTGCCGCGGGCGCCGCCGACGAGAAGGCTGGATTGTCCCAGGGCAAAGCCCAGGGATTGGATGGGCTCGCCGAATTCGGCGGTCGATTGCACCTGACCGGTCTCGGGGTCGAGGTCCAGCAGGCGGCCCTCCTGGGTGCCGACGAAGAGACGCTGGCCGTCCGAACTCCAGGCAGCGGCGCTGGCGTGCAGGGAAGGATCGAGCTGGATGGGTTTCCAGGCGAGCGTCGCCGAAGGTTCGAGGGCAGTCTCGGACCATACGAGCCCTCCGGCCGTGCGAGCCACGACGCGCAGCGAAGATCCGCCGCCCAGGCCGCCGGCTTCCATGAGCCGGAAGTGGAAGATGGCATCAGGCACGGATGACAGCTTCACCCCGCCCTGCCAGTGCGGTTCGAGAACCCAGCGGGCGGGATCGTTCTCCCCGGCGGGCTTGGACCAGGCCAGCTGGGCCAGTGAGAGACGATCATCTCCGCCGATGACGAGGCAGTCGCCGCGGGGACCGGGTGGGGTGGCCAGGCGCCAGGGCAGGGGTGGGCCATCGCTGCTCAGGCTGGGCAGGGTCAGCGAGGTGCCTTCGGGTACCCGCATGGCCTTCAGGCCTTCTTTTCGCGATAGAAGAACGACGGCCTTCCCCGATTCATCCAGCCAGGCGCCGCCGGAACGCGGGGCCTGCAGGGTCCCCATCGAACGGGACTGGGGCGGCACGAAGAGCGGGACGGACTCCTTCATGATGAACAGGAGCATGGCCAGCACGGCACCGATGATCAGAAGGCCCCCGCCCGAAATGAGGAAGGCCATGAACCGGTCCATGCGCTGGGCGCGGGCCTGATTGGAAGGAAGGCTGGGCATGTCGTCTCGTCGGTGAGGGGAGCAGGCTTTTGACCAACAAAGGGGCGTGCCGGGATTCCCCCTGGCACGCCCCTGTCGAATGCGGCTACTTCAGCTTCGCGATCTCTTCGGCTTCCATCTTGGCGGTGAGGGGCAGGAAGCCGTCCTTGACGACGATCTCCTGGCCTTCCTTGCTCAGCACGAACTTGAGGAACTCGCGGGTGAGGGGATCGATGGGCTTCTTGGGATCCTTGTTGATGTAGATGTAGAGGTAGCGGGACAGGGGGTATTTGCCGCTGAGGGCGTTGGCATAGGTGGCCTCGAACACGGCGCCGCCGTTCTTGTTGGCGTCGGAGAGGGGGACGGCCCGGACGCCGGAGGTGGCGTAGCCGATGCCGCTGTAGCCGATGGCCCAACGGTCGGAACCCACGCTCTGCACCACGGAGGAGGAACCGGGCTGCTCCTTCACGGAATCCTTGTAGTCACCCTTGAAGAGCGCGTGCTCCTTGAAGTAGCCGTAGGTGCCGCTGGCGCTGTTGCGGCCATAGAGGCTGATGGGCCGGTTGGCCGCATCACCGGTCAGGCCCAGGTCGCCCCAGGTCTTGACTTCCTTGGCGTAGCCGCCCTTGCGGCCCTTGGAGAAGATGGCGTCCACCTGCTGCATGCTCAGCGACTTGACGGGGTTGTTCTTGTTCACGAACACGGCCAGGGTGTCGATGGCGACGGCCACTTTGGTGGGCTTGTAGCCGAACTTCTTCTCGAACTTGTCGCTCTCCTCGCTCTTCATCTCCCGGCTCATGGGACCGAGCTGGCTGGTGCTTTCGATGAGGGCCGGGGGCGCGGTGGTGGAACCCTTGCCTTCCACCTGGATCTTCACGTTGGGGTATTTCTTGTTGAAGCCCTCGACCCAGTAGGCCATCAGGTTGTTCAGGGTGTCGGAGCCGATGGAGTTCAGGTTTCCGCTGATGCCGGAAACTTTCTTGTAGGTGGAGACCTTGGGGTCCACCTTGACGGTCTGGGCGGAAGCGGACAGCCCCACCAGGGTGGCCAGCAGGGTCTGAGCCAGGGTTCGGATCCTCATGGATGCCTCCTTCATGGCTCTGATCCTGGGGCCGCGGGGTGAACCCCCTTGTGACACGCTGTGACATCGCTGTAACTTCGCCCCGGATCAAGCTTGCCCTGGCGGAAATAAGTGGGTTTAATGCTTGTAGATCCTGCGGGTCGATCGAGGCACCGCCCGTTCCCGGGGATCGCGACCATCCCGATTTTTTCCCTCCGGGTGGCCGAAGTCAGGGCAGGGCCCCCTTCGGTTTCCCCATCTCCCATCCCAGACATCCAACCCCAGGGCCGCCGAGCCTGCCGGGCGTAAGCCGCAGCCAGGATCCCCGGGCCCCATGAGGAGCCTCCTTGAGCCCCAAGAAAACAATGATGATCAATGCCACGGATCCGGAAGAGATCCGGGTGGCCACCCTGGTCGACGGTCTGCTGTTCGACTACGACGTGGAGTTCCTGCACAACGAGAAGATCAAGGGCAACCTCTACAAGGCCAAGGTGGTCCGGGTGGACACCAGTCTACAGGCGGCCTTCGTCCACTTCGGGGGCCAGAAGAACGGCTTCCTCCCCCTGGGCGAACTGCCCCGCGACATGAGCGGCGACGGCCGACGCGGACGCATCCAGGACATCCTCCAGCGCGACCAGGAGATCCTCGTCCAGGCCGTGCGCGAAGAACTCGGCAGCAAGGGCGCCATGATGACCGGGCAGGTGAGCCTGGCGGGCCGCTACCTGGTGATCACGCCGGGCAACCCCGTGAACGGCATCAGCCGCAAGATCGAGGCCACCGAGGAGCGCCGCCACTTCAAGCAGCTCATCGACACCCTCGACATCCCCGAGGACATCGGCGTCATCGTGCGCACCGCCAGCCTGGGCGTGACCAAGGAGGACTTCCAGCGCGATCTGGAATACCTGCTGGACACCTACAAGGAAGTGCTGAACCGCTACAAGCACCGGCACGGCGTGGGCCTCGTGTGGCAGGAGGATGACGTCGTCACCCGTACCCTGCGCGACACCTTCAGCGCCGATGTGGAGGAAGTGCAGATCGACGATCTGGACACCTTCCACGCCGCCCAGTCCTTCTTCAAGCGCACCATGCCCCAGCACCTCGACGTGCTGAAGCACTATTCCGGCAAGAAGCCCCTGTTCTCGCGGCATCAGCTGGAAGAGCAGATCGACCGCGTCTACGGGCGCAAGGTCTCCCTGCCCAGCGGCGGCGCCCTGGTGCTGGATCAGACCGAGGCCCTGGTGGCCATCGACGTGAACAGCGGCAAGACCTCCGGCGACGGCGTGGAGGACATGGCCTTCAAGACCAACATGGAAGCCGCGGAAGAAGTCGCCCGCCAGCTGCGCCTGCGCGACCTCGCGGGTCTGGTCGTCATCGACTTCATCGACATGAAGCGCGAATCCCACATCCGCGCCGTGCAGGACCGCCTGGTGGACTGCCTCAAGGCCGACAAGGCCCGCATGGAGGTGGGGAAGATCAACCGCTTCGGCGTGCTGGTCATGACCCGTCAGCGCATCCGACCCAGCCTGCAGCACGTGAATCATGAGTCCTGCCCCACCTGTGCGGGCACCGGCAAGGTGAAGACCATCGAGGCCATGACGCTGTCCGTGGTGCGCAAGCTGCACGGCATCCTGGCCAAGGGCGGCATCGGCGAGATCCGCGTGAAGCTGGCCCCGGCCATTGCCGCCGCGGTGCTCAACGAGAAGCGCAGCGACCTGGTCCGCATGGAGGAGGAGAGCGACGCGAAGATCCTCATCCAGGCCGACTGGTCCATGAGCTACGGCGAGATGTCCGCCGAGATCGAAAGGGCCGAGGAGGCGCCGGCCGAAAAGCCCGCACCCAAGCCCCACCGCGAAAAGGCCCCGGAAGACGAGACCGTGGTGCTGGGTGGGGACAGCCCCATCTCCTTCGACAAGGCCCTGGGCGTTCACGGCGAAGGTCCCAAGGAGGCCAAGAAGGAAGCCTTCAAATACGATCGCCGCGACCTGCAGCGGGCCGCCCTCGATGAGCGGGAGCGCCTGCGCGCCCTCTTCGAAAGCGCCAAGCCCGAGGATGACGAAATCGAGGAAGGTGGCGAGGAGGCCGGCGACGAGCCCAAGGGCGATGGCGCCAAGCGCAAGCGCCGCCGCCGCCGCCGCAAGGGTGGTTCGGACCGCGGAACCGAGGCCGCGACCCAGGGCGCGCCGTCCGAAGAACGTTCCGCTGAAGGGCGCCATACGGAGCCTCGCCAGGCTGAATCGCGCCATGCTGAGGCGCGTCAGGCTGCGCCCAGGCCCGCGGCGGAAGCCCAGCCCGAGCCGCCCAAGGTCACGGCGGATCTGGTGGCCA
Organism: Geothrix limicola; assembly: GCF_030268085.1. Classification (GTDB taxonomy): domain Bacteria; phylum Acidobacteriota; class Holophagae; order Holophagales; family Holophagaceae; genus Geothrix; species Geothrix limicola. The sequence continues at coordinate 1,014,570 of NZ_BSDE01000001.1, read as the reverse complement.
GCCTGCTGACGCCCAGCCCCCGTCCCAAGTTTGGACAGTCACCCGCCGCGCCGGCCCCAGTGGCCGAAGAGGCATCCAAGCCCAAGCGCACCCCACGGGCCAAGGTGTCCTCCACCGTGGAGACCGCCGCGGCGCCGGTAGTCGAAGCGCCGAAGGCCGCGCCCGTCCCCGAGCCCGAGGCGCCGGCGAAGAAGAAGGCCGCTCCCAAGGCCAAGGCCGTCAAGGAGGCCAAGGAACCCAAGGCCCCCGCCAAGAAGGCGAAGGCCGAGCCCGTCGCGGAAGAGGCCGCGCCCAAACGCAAGGTGGGCCGACCGAAGAAGGTCAAGGCCGAGTAGTCGGGGATGTCCCTCTACTGGCTGGCACCGCTCGCCTCCCTGGCCACCCTCCTGGGTGGCTGGGGCGTGGTGCGCTTCCTTCAGGGCCGGGCCCAGTTCATGCGCCTGCTTTCGGGCGTCGCGGCGGGCTACCTGCTCTCCGTCACCCTCGTGCGCATCATCCCCGAATGCCTGGAAGCCAAGGGCGGGGAGATCAACGCGCTGTGGGTGCTCGGGGGCTACCTGCTGGTGCACGTGATGGAGCACGGCATCACGCTGCACTTCCACTACGGTGAGGAAACCCATACCGATGGCTCGCCGCTCAGCGGCGTCCTCGCGCTGGTGGGGCTTTCCCTGCACAGCCTGATGGATGGCGTGGCCATCGCCGCGGCCCTGGCCACCCACAGCAACCTCGGTCCCCTGGTGCTGCTGGGCATCCTCTTCCACCGCATCCCCGAAGGCGGCACCATCGCCTCGATCTTCCTCGTGCGCGGCTTCGGCAAGCGCGGAGCGCTGATGGCCGCGGGAACGCTGGCCCTGGCGGCGCTCCTGGGCTCGGCCGGTCAGTCGCTGCTGAACCTTCCCACGGGGCCGGTGCTGGGCCTGACGGCGGGACTGACGCTCTATGTGGCCAGCTCCGACCTGCTGCCCGAAGTCCAGAAAGTCTCGGGCCTTCGCAGCACGATCGCTCTGCTGTCGGGGGTGGGGATCTTCCTCGTCAGCGCGCGGCTGCTGCCGCATCACCACTGAGCTCCGCATGCGCCGGAGCCGGTTCTTGAACCGCAGTTGGATGCTGGGGGCCGTGTCGGCCCTACTCGTGGCGCAGGAACTCCCGCCGGCGCCCGCATTGCAGCCCCTCGACGCTCCGACTCCCGCGGAGCTGCTTCCGCTCCGCCCCTTCCAGATCGAACGAGGGCCGGGGAATTCGCGGGTGCCCTTTGCCTACCGCGGCGAGGGCGTCAAGGAGGATGGTGATCTCTGGGTCCTGGAGCAGGGCGCCATCCAGGCCGAGGGCCTGCTGCTCCTGGCGGATCGCATCGAGTACCGGATCAGCGAAGGCCGGCTCAGCGCCACGGGCCACATCCGTCTCGAGGGGCCGGATCTGCGCCTGCGCTGCGAGCGGCTTCAGATGGATTGGAAGATGCGGTCGGGCGAGGCCTGGGCCCTGCAGATGGACTTGCCGCCCACCTGGACGCTGCGCTCGGCCCACGTGGCCTTCACGACCCTGCGCACCTGGGCCTTTGATGACGTGGAACTGAGCCCCTGTCCCGAGGAGAACCCGGGCTGGAAGGCGAAGGTCTCCACCTTCAAGGTGGACCTCGACGGCTTCGCGACGATGTGGAACGCCCGCATCCAGTTGGGCCTGATTCCGCTGATCTACTACCTTCCCTACGCGGTCTACCCCGCCCGGGCGGAGCGCACTTCGGGCTTGCTGCCGCCCCGGCTCGGCATGTCCAGCGCCTTCGGCACGACGGTGGGGCTTTCCTACTACCAGGTACTCGGCGATTCGGTGGACGCGACCTTCTCGCCGGACTACTTCACCAAGGAAGGCACGCTCTGGGGGGGCGACGTGCGTTGGCACCCCGACCTGACCCACGAGGGAAGCGCCTCGGGGGAGACCATCCAGCAGCGGACGTTGAACGAGCGCCGGTACCGGTACAGCCTGAAGGAGGTCTGGCAGCGGGAGGACGGCTGGCAGCTCACGGCGGACATCAACCAGGCTTCGGACAACCTCGTCGATGCGGATTTCGGGAAAGGCATCGCCAATCTCGGCACCACAAGCTTCGATTCGGCCCTCTACCTCGGCCGCAATTTCACCTTCGGCAGCCTCAGCCTGTCCGCCGCGGAGCAGCGCAGCTTCTTCTTCACGAGCAATCAGGGCGACCCCTTCTACAGCCCGGATTTCCTCGATTCCCTCCGGCGCCAGACCCTGCCCCAGGCGGAGTTCCGCTTTTTCCCGGTGGCCTTGTTCGGGCCGCTCTACCTGGATGGCGGCCTCCGGCTGGGCCGCTTCGCCTACCGCATCGAAAGCGAGAACAACCCGGCGCTGGATCACACCTACGCGTGGAACCGCGAGGATGCCAACACGCGCCTGCACGGGCGCCTGGGGCAGTGGGGCCCCTTCCGGGCGGATTTCGAACTCATGGGAAGGGCCACCCACTACAGTTCCAGCCTCCGCGCCCCGATCTTCGATCCGAATGGCGGCGCGAACGATACGGTGGTGAACCTGAAGGACCCGACGGTCAGCCCCTTCCAGGTGGATGGGAACGCCTCCTCCCGCTACCTCATCTCCAGCCACTTGCGGTTCTCAGGCCCCCAGGTGGGGCGCAGCTTCAAGGAGGTGTCGCTCCTCGGCTACACCGGCGAACTCAAGCACGTGGTGGAGCCCTTCTTCGGGTTCACCGAAACGAGCCGCTATGGCGAGGATGGCATGCTCCCCCGCTTCGATGCGGTGGACGCGTTCCCGGGGGTCAACGAAAGCGCCTCCGGTGAGCGCAGTTTCGAGGTGGGTTTCAAGCAGCACCTTCTGGGCCGCCCCGGCTCAGGCACCGGCTTCGCGGATCTGGCCCGCCTGCAGATCTCCACGCGGTACCACGCCTCGCCCATCATCCTCAGCGACGGCCGCTACAAGCAGGGCTGGTCCTCGGTCGACACGGACCTGGACGTGGAGCCCGATGACCGCTGGCGCATCAACCTGCGCCGTTCTTCGGAGATCGGGGCCGGAGGCTCGGACGACGCGCTCAGCCTGGACGTGAAGGCCAAGGATGGGGGCCACTTCAACCTGGCCTATTTCTCCACGGGTTTGAACCGCTTCCTCCTGCCCCAGAAGGGATTGCAGTTCGGCGGCCTCCATCGCATCTGGGATGACCGGCTGCGGCTGGAATTCACGGCCAACTACGACTTCAGGTCCCGGGGCTTCGCCTCCAGCCAGGTGGCCCTGGCCTTCGTGCAGCCCTGCGTGGCCTACGTGCTGAAGTACACGCACGTGGCCCTGAACACGACGCTGGTGTCCGGGGGCCGGGAGGATCGCGTGGACCTCTCGCTCAACCTGCGCGGACTCGGGGACCTCTTCAGTTTCCGGCACTAAGGGCGCGCGGCGGATACTCGCCTTCATTGGCCACCACCACGCGGTTGCGGCCCAGGCTCTTGGCCTGGTAGAGCGCCTTGTCCACCTGGGCCATCAGGGCGGCGAGGGTGGGCGCGCCGGGGCCGCCCACGCCGAAGCTCATGGTCGGGAAGATGGCCTGGCCTCCGGGCAGGACGACCGGATCCTCGTCGATGCAGCGGCGGAGCTTGTTCGCCACCTCGGCGCCGCCCCGCACGCTGGTTTCCGTCAGCAGCACGGCGAATTCCTCGCCGCCGATGCGGAAGGCGAGGTCGGATTTGCGCAAGGCCGAACGGATCCGGCTGGCCATCAGGCGCAGGACCTCGTCTCCGACCGGATGGCCGAAGCGGTCGTTGATGAGCTTGAAGTGGTCCACGTCGCCGAGCAGCAGCACGAAGGCCCGGCGATGGCGCTCCCACTGGCGCACGGCATGATCCAGGTTCTGGTCGAAGGCGCGGCGGTTGAGGAGTTCGGTCAGCGGATCCGTGAGCACTTCGTTGCGCAGCGCCGCCGCCTCGATTTCCAGCATGCTCCGGCGCTCCCGGAGGTCGTGGATGGCGGATTCGTACTCGGTCTGGATCCGCTTGGCATGCATCCACTCGATGGCGCGCTTGCAGGCGTGGATCAGACGCGGCGCGGGCAGGGGCAGGGGCACCCAGTCGGAGATGCCCGCGAGGAGCAGCTTGCGCTGGGCGGCCTCGTCCTTCACCTGGCCGACGAGGATGGTGTAGGGCAGGGCGCTCTGCTCGCGCAGCTGGGCCAGCATGGCCAGGGCGCCCTCCACGCCGCCGGCGGACAGGCCGAGCAGCAGCACGGGCGCCTTCAGGGCGCGCTGGGCCTCCACGGCGTTGCGCGTGGGGGGTGAATGCACCTCCATGCCGTAGTGCTGAAGCATCTCCCGGGCCCGCTGGGTGAGCCCCGTCTGCAGGCCCACGGCGAGGATGGGCAGGCGCTGGCCCGTCTCGCGGGGGGCGCTGCCGGCCATGACCGGGCCGAGGTGGTTGAGCAGCTGCTGGATGTTGTATTCGGCGGGGATGAACCCGTCCCCGTCGACGTCCTGGAGGGCCCGCAGATCCGGCTCGGACGGGGGGTGCTCGAGGATGAGGAAGATGGGAAGGTTCCGGAACAGCACCCGGGCCTCGCCGCGCAGCAGGCGGCAGAGGCGGTAGCCGTCCATGGGATCGCCCTCGGCATCCACCAGGAGCACCTGGGCCTCCCCCCAGCCGTCCTGGGCCAGGGCCTCCAGGGGATCGCCAGCCTGGAAGATGCGATGGCCCGCCCCCTCGAACGCCATCTTGAGGCGCTCAACGAGGTCGTCATGTCGGGTAATGACCAGCAGGTTCATGGGGAGAGACCGAGTGTCCCCAATGGTAGTTCGAATATCGGCGCTTCAGGGAAAATATCGGCGTGTGATCCGTCGATGAAGGCCGCAGGTCAGTTCGTAGGGGATGGTCCCGAGGGCCTGGGCCAGGCGCTCCACGCTGTGGGGGGCCGAGGGGTCGGCACTGAAGAGGGTCATGGGGACTCCCGGCGCGATGGGCACGTCCAGGGGCAGGGCGATGGTCAGGTAGTCCATGGATACGCGCCCCACCACCGGGAAGGTGCGGCCTTCAAGCCCGGCCACGCCCCGGTTCCCCAGGTCGCGGCGGTAGCCGTCCGCGTAGCCGCAGGCCAGGGTGGCTATCTGCATGGGCTGGGGTGCCACGAAGGTGCGGCCGTAGCCCACGGTCGTGCCGGCGGGCACGTGCTTCACTCGGGCCACTTCGGCCACCAGGGCTAGCGCCGGCTCCAGCCCGAGGGCGCGGCCTTCGGGGAGCGTGGTGAGGCCGAAGAGGGCCAGGCCCGGGCGGACGTGGGTATCCCGGTCCACCAGGTGGCGCAGGCAGGCGTCGCTGTTCCCGTGGTGGCGCTGGGCCGGGTGGATACCCGCGTCCGCCAGCTGGGACAGGCAGGCGTCGAAGACGTGCCGCTGGCGCAGGGCGAAACCCTGGTCGGGATCGTCGGCGGTGGCGAAATGGCCCATCACGCCTTCGATCCAGGGGGCCAGTCGGCGCAGGTCGCCCAGGCAGTCGCCGAGTTCGCTGGGCAGCAGCCCGAAACGGCCCATGCCCGTATCCAGCTTCAGATGCAACCGGACGGGATGGGCGGGGAGGCTCTGGGCGTACTCGGCCAGGTGTTCGGGCCCGACGACGGCGATGGTGAGCCCTTCGGCGCTGGCGGCGGGCAGGGCTTCGGGCCGCAACCCGCCGAGCACGAGGATGGGGCACTCGATGCCACCCTGACGCAGCTCCAGGCCTTCCTCAAGACTGGAGACGGCCAGCCCGTGCGCGCCCGCGCTGGCTAAGGCCCGTCCCACGGGCACGGCGCCGTGGCCATAGGCGTTGGCTTTCACGACACCCCAGACCTCGCGTCCCCCGGAAGCGGCCCGGATGCGGTCCAGGTTCCGCGCGATGCGGCCCAGATCCACTTCCGCCCGGAGGGCCCGGCCCTCGGGATGCCGCTTCAGGGGTTCGAGGTGCTGCTCATTCACCTCGCGGCCTACTCGGCCAGGCCCTTTTCGGCCAGCCAGCGTTCCGCGTCGATGGCGGCCATGCAGCCGCTGCCGGCGGCCGTGATGGCCTGGCGGTAGGTGTGGTCCTGCACGTCTCCGCAGGCGAAGACGCCTTCGATGGCGGTGCGGCTGGAGCCCTTCTCCACCTTCAGGTAGCCCGTCTCGTCCATGGGCAGCTGGCCCGTGAAGAGGCTGGTGTTGGGCCGGTGGCCGATGGCCACGAAGAGGCCTTCCACGGGCAGTTCGGATTCGCTGCCATCCACGGTGTCCTTGAGCTTCAGGGCGCGGATCTTCTCCACCTTCTCGCCCATGGGGGTTTCGATGGTGTTGGTGAGGACGTCCAGCACGACCTTGTTCCAGAGGGGCTGGATCTTTTCGTTCTTGAAGGCGCGCTCCTGCATGGCCTTGGAGGCGCGGAGCTTGTCCCGGCGGTGGATGAGGTGGACTTTGGTGGCGAACTTGGTGAGGAAGGTCGCTTCCTCGATGGCGGTGTCGCCGCCGCCCACCACGGCGATCTCCTTGCCGCGGAAGAAGAAGCCATCGCAGGTGGCGCAGGCGCTGACGCCGCCGCCCGTGCGGGAAAGCTGCTCGTCCTTGTCGATGCCCAGCCACATGGCCGAGGCGCCGGTGGCGATGATGACGGCGTCGGCCGTGTAGTCGCCCTTGTCGGTGGTGAGCTTGAAGGGGCGGCTCTGAAGGTCGGCCTTGAGCACGGTCTCCGGCTTGATGGTGGTGCCGAAGCGCTGCACCTGGGCGCGCATCTCCTCCATGAGCGCGGGCCCCTCGATGCCCGAACGGAATCCTGGGAAGTTCTCCACCTCAGTCGTGATGGTGAGCTGGCCGCCGGGCTGGGCGCCTTCGAAGACGAGGGGCGCCAGGTTGGCCCTGGAAGTGTAGAGCGCGGCGGTGTAGCCGGCGGGGCCGGTTCCAATGATCACGACTTTGTGGTGGCTCACAAGCTTCTCCTGGCAAGGAACGGGCGCGAAGCCCAAGCCTTCAGTCTAGCGCGACTGACCTGTCAGTCCGCGAGGCCCCGTTCCCGCAGGAGGGCCTCCGCGGCCGCCACGTCGCCCGGCACGTCCACCCCGAGGCTGAAGAAGGGCGTGTGGGCCACGCCGATGGAGATGCCCGCGCCCAGGGCGCGGAGCTGCTCCAGCATCTCCAGCTGTTCGAGGGGGTGGGGCGGCAGGCTCGTGAAGGCCTTCAGGGTGGCGGGGCGGTAGGCATACAGCCCCAGGTGGCGCTGGAAATGCGCCAGCTGCTCGGGCTTCATCCAGGATCTGAAATCCGCATCGAAGATGGAGGAATGGCGCAGGTAGGGGATGGGGCTGCGGCTGAAATAGAGGGCCCGTTTCTGGTCGTTCACCACCACCTTGACGGCGTTGGGATTGAAGACCTCGTCCGCATGGGTGAAGGGGCAGGCGGCCGTGGCCATGGGCAGGTCGGGCTGCGCCTTCATGAGCGCCACCACGGCGGCCACGGTCTCGGGGTGCATGGCCGGCTCGTCGCCCTGGATGTTGAGCACGCAGTCGAAGGGGTCGGCGCCGGAGACGAGCAGGGCTTCCAGGGCCGCGGCGGCCCGATCGGTGCCCGAGGGCAGGGCGGGGTCGGTCATTACCGCCTCGCCTCCGAAACCACGGACGGTTCCTGCAATGCGGTCATCATCCGTGGCGACCACCACCCGGTCCACACCCTCCGCCCGGCGAGCGGCCTCGAACACCCATTGGATCATCGGCTTTCCGGCGATCAGGGCGAGGGGCTTGCCGGGAAAGCGGGTGGACTGGAACCGGGAGGGAAGGACGGCGAGGGTTCGCATGGGGCCAGTGTAAGACAGAGCCACTTCGCTCTAGACTCCAGACTCCGGAAGGGCCTGCCGATGCCCTTGGAACGGGAGCTCTGGTTTGGATCAATCCTTCGATGATGTCTGGGCAGAATGCGAGGACCTGTTCGCGCAGGCCCGCCAGACCCTGGTCAAGTTGAAGTCGCCTCAGCCGGCCCACGTCATCCAGGCCTCGGTGAATGCGCTCTTCAGGACGACCCACACCCTCAAGGGGATGGCGGGCATGCTGGGATTCACCAGCTTCAGCCGGGCGGCCCACCGCATGGAGGACATCTTCGACCTCATGCGCCAGGGGCGGTTGCGCTCCACGGATTCGGTGGTGGAGACCCTGGAGGCGGGGGTCCTGGCCCTGGAATCGGGTCTGGCCGGCCTGCGCCGGGGGCGGGAGGAGCCCGAGGACTACCTGCACGCGCTGCGCCGGCAGCTGGGTGAACTCGAAGCCCTGGCTCGCCCGGCCGAAGGCGGAACCCGCGACCTGACCACCATGCTCGATCTGTCGACCGAGCTGTTGAAATCCCTGTCCGAATACGAGCGTACCCGTGTGACGGCGCTGTTGATGAACGGGGTGCCCATCCACGGTGTGACGGTCTGCCTGGATTTCGCCACCTTCGACGAGCGCCTCCGCCTCTTCAACGAAGTGCTCGGCGCCCAGGGCGAGCTGATCTCCACGCTGCCCTGTGACGTTCCGGAGGGGGCCGAAGGCCTGGGTTTCCTGCTCATCGTGGCCTGCGCCACCCTGGATCCGGCCTCCCTCCCCACACTGGAAGGCGAACTGGTGGGCACTGCCCTGCTGGCGGATCCCTCACGGGTGCCGGCGAGCATGCGGAACGAAGTTGCCGTCCAGCCGACAGAAGAACCTCCACCGGAACCGGAGGCTCCAGCCGCGCCACCGCAGGCTCCCCAGGCTCAGGAAGTGGAAATCCTCCGGCTTCCCGCCTCCCGGGTGGAGGAACTGGAGGCCCGGCTCATGGCCGTGGGACAGCTGCGCGATGCGGCCAGCCTGCTGCTGCACCAGCCCCTGGCCGCCGGGGATGACCGACCCGCCGCGATCCTGGGACAGATCGAGGACGGCCTGCTCGAGGTGCAGAAATCCCTGCTGCAGATGCGGATGGTCCGGGTAGAAAGCCTGTTCTCGCGCATCGAACCCATGGTGAAGAGCCTCAGCCGGGACACGGGAAAACCCGTGAGGCTCAGCTTCCAGGGCAGCGACCTGGAGCTGGAGCGCAACCTGCTCGGGAGGCTCAGCGACCCCTTCCTGCATCTGGTTCGGAACGCGGTGGACCACGGCTTCGAATCGCCGTCGGAGCGGCTGGCCCTGGGGAAGAACGAGGCGGGTTCCTTGAGGATTTCGGCCTCCCAGCGCGGCCGGAACCTCCGTTTCGATATCCGCGATGATGGCCGGGGCTTCGATCTGGAACGCATCGAGGCGCGGGGCCTGGAGCTGGGCATGCTGAAGCCCGGGCAGACCTACACGCCCGAGCGGCTGCACCGGCTGACCCTCGAGCCCGGCTTCTCGACCCAGACCCGCGCCTCCCAGCTCTCGGGCCGCGGCGTGGGGATGGACGTGGTGCGGGCCGAGATCGAGGCCCTGGGCGGGGAAATCCACCTGACGAGTGAAGCGCGGCGCGGCAGCCTCATCCGGCTGACCATCCCCCTCAGCCGCGTGGTGCTGAGCTGTCTCCGGGTCCGCTGCGCGGGCCAGACCTTCGGCATCCCGCTGGGCAGCGTGGTCCGCGTCCAGGCCGGCAAGCAGGTGCGCCACGGCGGCGACCAGGTGCAGGTGCTTAGCCAATCCATGCCGCTGGAGTCCTTGCAAGCCTGCCTGGGCCTTCCGGAACCCGATGGCCAGCGCGCCTTCGTGGTGCTGGGCTCCCAGGGTGCCGCCTCGAAGAGCGTCGAGGTGGCCCTCGGCGTCGATGAGATCCAGGGCCGCGGGGAAGTCCTGCTGCGGAGCCTGCCGGAACTGGCCCACGCCTCGGGCATCATGGGCGGCAGCCTCCAGGAGGAGGGCATCCTCTGGGTGCTGGACCCCGAGGCGGTACTGGGATTGGCCATGGATTCCTTGATGCGGCGGGTGGCCCGTGTCTGAACCCGTGACGGAACAAGGGACTTGGCTGCACGTGAAGGCGGCGGGCATGGACCTGCTGCTTTCCACGCAGGACCTCCGCGAGGTGGTGGCCCATTCGCCGGTGGCGCCGCTCCCCGGACGCCCCCGGGGCATCGATGGGGTGGTGATCTACCAGGGCGAATTCCTGCCGGTCCTGGCCTGGAAGGACCTGCCGGGCTGCGAAGGTTCGAAGGCCGGACCGGCGGCGGCGATGGCGGTGCTTCGTCCCCGGCTCGGCATCCCCCTGGACCGTTTGATCGGGACCATGAAGGTGCCCCTGAACACCCTGAAGGAGGCTGACGAGAACGATCCCGCGATCAGTTGGATCGCCGGTGTCTGCGAGGTTGAAGGCCAGTCGTTCCGGGTGCTGGATGGGGATCGTCTCGTCGCGCTGCTGCGCCGTTTCAGGGGGGATCGATGACGCGGAGGTAGGTTCATGCGATGATGGGAGTTTCGTGCCGGAGGCTCCTTGAACCGTCGTCTGTCCGCCCCCGTTGGAATCACCGCCACTGGACAATGCTTTCCTCCCAAGGTGGTCACCAATGATGATCTTTCCAAGATCATGGAGACCAATGATGAATGGATCCGCACCCGCACCGGCATCCGCGAGCGCCGCTGGGTCGAACCCGGCACCGGCGCCTCCCAGCTGGGCGCCCCGGCCCTCCAGATGGCCCTGGACAACCGCGGGATCAAGGCTTCCGAGCTGGACCTGATCCTCGTCACGACGGTCACGCCGGACACGCTGTTCCCCGCCACCGCCTGCCGCATCCAGCACATGGTCGGCGCCACCAATGCCTTCGGATTCGATCTGAACGCCGCCTGTTCGGGCTTCCTCTATGCCCTCACCACGGCTTCCAGCCTGGTGGCCGCCGGCGGCGTGAAGCGCGTGGCCGTGGTCGGCGTGGACATCATGTCCACCATCATCAACCTGGAAGACCGGGCTACCTCGGTGCTCTTCGGCGACGGCGCGGGCGCCGTCATCGTGGAGCGCGTGGAGGAGGGCCTCGGCATCATTGACTTCGAGCACAAGATCGACGGTTCCGGAGGCTGCTTCCTCTACATGCCCGCCGGTGGTTCCCTCAAGCCTGCCACCGCGGAAACCGTGGCCGCCAAGGAGCACTACATCCACCAGGCCGGCAGCGAAGTGTTCAAGAACGCCGTGCGCGAAATGGCCGACAACAGCAAGATGCTGATGGACCGCAACGGATTCACGGGCGACCAGCTCAAGCTCTTCGTGCCCCACCAGGCCAACATCCGCATCATGGATGCCGCGGCGAAGCGGCTGGAACTGGATCCCTCGCGGATGATGGTCAACATCGACAAGTACGCCAACACCACCACCGCCACCATTCCCACGGCCCTGCACCAGGCCTTCGGAGAGAAGCGCATGGCCAAGGGCGACCTGGTGGCCCTGGCGGCCTTCGGCGCCGGCTTCACCTGGGGTGCCACGCTCATGCGCTGGGCCTACTGACGCCTCCATGCGCGTGGTGGCAGGAACCCTGAAGGGGCGTCGGCTCGCGACGCCCCCGCCAGGGGACCTCCGCGTGCGCCCCACGGCGGACCGGGCCCGCGAGGCCCTGTTCTCGATCCTCCAGCGCTGGGCTTCCGGGCCCTTCCTGGACCTCTGCGCCGGGACAGGGGCCGTCGGAGTGGAGGCCCATTCCCGGGGCTATGAGCCGGTGGTCTGCGTGGAATCAGCCGAGCCCGGCTGGACCTGCCTTCAGAAGAACCTCGCCGGACTGCCCGTGAAGGCCCTCCGCAAGGATCTGAGGACGCTGAAGGTCGGCGCCTTCACCGAGCAGGCCGTGATCTTCGTGGATCCTCCCTACGAGCTGGCCTCGGATCTGTGGGCCCGCCAGGCGGGGGCGATGCGCTCCTGGGTGGCCTCCGAGGGAGTCCTGATTTTCGAGACCGACCGGAAGACCAGGCTGGAATTACAGCCCGGATGGATCCTGGCCGAAACACGCGAATATGGTGCAGCCCGATTCCATTTCTGGACCCCTGCCTGAACTCAGGGTGCAAGCCCCCGTGAAACTGAGCCGGGCGGACCGGGAATTGGTGATTACCCGCCTCAGACTGGGGAACGCCTCCGTCTGGGGCCTCGGATTCCTCGTTTCCACGGTCCTGTTCCTGCTGGCGGCCCCCCCGGATTTCCACCTCAGCCTCATGGGGGTGGTGGTGGCCCTGGTGCTGCTGGCGGCCGCCATTGGCATCTCCTTTCTGCAGATCCGCCAATTGGACGTGATCCTGGCGGAACAACCGCTGGGGCCGAACCTCTACCGGCCCCTGACGCGGTTCCCCCAGGCTTTTTCCACCCTGTTTTCCATCCAGGCCTTCGCCCTCAGCGCCGCGGCCTACCTGTGGGCCAAGCTCTACCTGGGCCAGAGCCTGTGGGTGAGCTTCATCACGATGGCCATGTTCATGGTCATCGCCGGCCTCTGCGGGGTGAGCCAGTACTTCCTCGCCAAACAGGGCCTGATGAAGGCGTTCAAGATCCTGGCCGGGCAACCCGGATTCGCCGATTCCATGGCCCGGTTCACGACCAGCCTGAGGGCCAAGTTCGGGTTCGGCGTCCTGGGGATCACCGGCGGCGTGCTGCTGATGTCGATTCTCATCTCGGGACTCACACTGCAGTCCTCCATTCGCACCAAGGTGACCAGCTATGCCAGGAACGAACTGGCGAACCTGGCGGATTCCGTGAACCTGGTGTCGGAAATGAACACGACCCAGGAGGACCTGGATGCCTTTCTCAGCACCCTTAAGCTGGGGGCCGGGGGCGGCGTGTCGCTGCGGCTTCCCGCCTCGCGAGGCGGGGCCATCCTGGGCTCCAAGATCCAGCCCCACGGGGGCGGAGACATCCTCGTCGTGCAGACCCTCCCCGATGGATCCGAACTCCGGGCCGTCATACCCGAGGCGGAGTACGCGGATGCCATCTGGAAGGCCCTGCGGCCCAACCTGGCCATCCTCGTCCTGGCGGGCATCTTCCTGACCTATTTCATCCCGTTGATCCTCCGCGACGTGCAGCAGCCCCTGCTTCTGTTGAGCCGCAACACGGACCAGGTGGGCGAAGGGCGCATCGATCGCCTCGAGCCGGTCTACAGCGATGACGAGGTGGCCTCCCTCGTGCAGGGCTTCGGCCACATGGTCGGCAGCCTCCGGGGCATGGTGGTCCAGATCCGCGCGGCGAGTCGCGATCTGGCCAAGGCTTCGGCCCTGATCCGCGAATCCGGGGACGGCGTCCGCCAGTCGAACCACGGCCAACGCGAACTCATCGAGGCCTTCCATCAGGAGATCAACGAACTGACGGACACCTCCATCGGGATCAGCGCGAGTTCCATGGAGCTCAGCCTGGCCTCCGAAAGCACCAATACGACCATCATCGAGATGGCTGCCAGCGTGCAACAGATCAATCAGAGCATGGACGAGCTGCTGATGGTGGTCGAAGGGATCACCTCGGCCATCCGGGATTTCGATATCGCCATCAAGAACGTCGGCAAGAACGTCGACCACCTGGCGGGTCACGCCGAGCACACCAAGGAATTCGCCGAGAACCTGGAACAGAGCACCTCCGCCATCGACGACAGCGTGAAGATCGCTCAGCGGTACACCAAGAAGGTGATCCACAATGCGGGACGGGGCATGGAGCTGGTGGCCCGCAACCGCGAAAAGATCCAGGTCATCGAGCGCGTGGTGCAGGATTTCCACGGCACCACCCGCACCCTGCTGCAGCTCGGGGCGGACATCGCCAAGATTCTTGACTACATCGGGGACCATGCCCAGCAGACCAACCTGCTGGCCCTGAACGCCGCCATCATCGCGTCCCAGGGGGGGGCCGGCGACGGGCAGTCCAAGGGCTTCTCGGTGGTCGCAGACGAGATCAAGCAGCTTTCGGATCAGACCGCCCGTTCCACGCAGGAGATCCAGCAGATCATCGGCACCCTCCAGGCCGAGATCCGGAAGGCCTACCAGCAGGTGGAACTGGGCCTGGACGCGGTGCGCGACGGCTCGGAATCCGTGGCCCAGAGCCAGGAGGCCCTGCAGGCCATCCTCGAATCCGTGAGCGAGACCGACAGCGTGGTGGAAAGCATCCTCAGCGAGACTATCCAGCAGGCCGGGCAGGCTTCGCTCATCCATGAGGCCAACCGGAACATCCACACCCAGGTGGAAACCATCCGCTCGGTCATCGAAGAGCAGCAGCAGACGAGCAACTACATCCTGTCCCTGGCCATGAACGTGCAGCAGGCCACGGCCGTGGTGCGCGATTCGACCAAGGAACAGAGCATCGGCAGCGACGAGATCGCCAAGGCCACCGAGCAGGTCCGGACCCTCGCCAGCAACCTCCACGAGATCCTGGCCCGGCAAGAGGACCACGTGATCTCCCTCAAGGAGACGATGAACCGGGTGCTGGGGAAGGCCATGGAAAGCGAGCGCGCCATCGAGGCATCGAGCGGCGCGGTGGAGCAGCTTGGCGCCCAGGTCCACATGCTCAACCGCGAGGTCAACCTCTTCAAGTTGTAGGTGGGCTCCTGGTCGGTGGATGGGTCCCTTGCTGATAGGCTGGATCCGACCCAAGGCCTCCATCCATGTACCGTCTTTCCATCAAGACCAAGCTCAGCGGCGTCATCAGCATCCTGGTCCTCTCGTTCATCGCCTTCAACCTGCTGTACTACCCGCGCTGGGTGGAGCAGCAGATCCGAACCCAGGCGGAACTGAGCGCCCGCCAGGTGGCCGAGACGGCCAGCTATGCCCTGAGCCCGGCGGTCAGCTTTGGCAATACCCGTGATATCGCCAAGGTGCTCCAAGGTGTGCAGAACATCCCGGCCTTTCGCTTCAGCGCGGTCTACGGCGCCAAGGGCGAGGCCCTCGACAGCACGCCCACCACGCCCGATTGGGCCATGGGCCAGATCATCAAGGATGGCATCTCGCACACCTACACCCGGCGCGAGGACAACATGCTCGTGGCGGTGGCGCCGGTCTTCTACGAGGAGCCCCAGGCGGACCGGGTGGGTACCTTGATCATCGGCTTCACCACGGAAGGCACCCAGCGTGCCGTGCGGGAAAACATCAAGGCCAGCCTCGCGGTGGGCCTGGTCACGCTGATCCTGGGCATCGGCGTGTCGATCTTCCTGTCGAACCGCTACCTCCGCCCGGTGATCCAGCTGACGGAGGCGGCCCAGAAGGTGGCGCAGGGGAACCTCGAAACCGTGTCCGTGAAGGTCTACACCCGGGATGAGATCCAGGACCTGAGCCAATCCTTCGAGGTGATGACGGACAAGCTGCGGGTGTCGCGGGACGAAATCGAGCGGCAGAACCGCCTGCTGGAATACCGCGTCCAGGAGCGCACCCGGCAGTTGATGGAGACCATCTGGGAGCTGGAGGAGATCCGCGCCAACCTGGAGCAGCTCGTCCAGGACCGGACCCGCGGCCTGGAGCAGAGCCGGACCGAGCTGAAGGCCTGGGCGAGCACCCTCGAAGAGAAGGTCCACGAGAAGACCCAGGAGCTGCGCGAGCTCAACGACAACCTGCTCACCAGCTACCAGAAGCTGAAGGAGGTCGACCGCCTGAAGGATGAGTTCCTCGCCAGCATGAGCCACGAATTGCGGACGCCCCTCAATTCCATCATCGGCTTCTCGGGCATGCTCATGCAGGACCCGCAGGGCCGCCTCAGCTCGGATGCGCGCGAGGATCTGCAGATCATCTACCAGAACGGCCGCTCCCTGCTTGGCCTCATCGATTCGATCCTCGACCTCTCCAAAATCGAGGCGGGCAAGATGGAGCTGGAGCTGGAGGAGGTGGATCCGGTGCAGCTACTGGACGAGGTCAAGGCCATGGCTTCGGGGCTCATCCGGGGCCGCCCCATCGAGCTGCAGTACGTGCGCCCCGAGGGCGGCGTCCGCGTGATGGGGGACAAGGACCGGCTGCGCCAGGTGTTTACGAACCTGGCAGGGAACGCCATCAAGTTCACCGAGTCGGGTCTCGTGAGGATCTCGGCCTTCCAGGATGGCGCCTGGTTCAAGGTGCGCATCGAAGACACGGGCATCGGCATGTCCAGCGAGGAAATGGAACGCCTCTTCAAGCCCTTCCAGCAGGTGGACGGCAGCATCACCCGGCGCTTCGGCGGCACGGGCCTCGGGCTGGCCATCAGCCAGCGTTTCATGGGACTCATGAACGGGCGGATCTGGGCCAGCAGCCGGAAGGGCGAGGGCAGCACGTTCGTGGTGGAAATGCCCCTGGTGGGCGGAGGTGGCGCGTGACCGGTTCCCGGCCCTGCATTCTCTACATCGAGGACAACCCGATGAACTGGCGGCTCGTGCAGCGCCTGTTGTCGCAGGCAGGCTACGAAATGCATTGGGCGGAGGACGGCCTCAAGGGCTGTGAGATGGCCCTGGAGCTGAAGCCGGCCCTGATCCTGCTCGACATCAACCTGCCGGGCCTCTCGGGCTTCGAAGTCGCCACGAAGCTGCGCCAGAACGGCAGCCTGGACGCCACGCTCATCGTGGCCCTGACGGCCAAGACGATGAAGATCGATCGCGAAACGGCCCTGGTCACGGGCTGCGACGGCTTCATCTCCAAACCCATCGACCCCTTCCTGTTCGTGGGCCAGGTGCAGGCTTACCTCGGCGGGCAGCGGGACCGCATCGAGCAGGGACGGGAAGGCGCCGCGCTGCGCCAGTTCAGCCAGCAGGTGGTGGAGCACCTGGAAACCCAGCTGCGGGAGGCCCAGGAGGGCAACCGCAAGCTCACGGAAGTGCAGGCCGAACTCGAAGAGCGGAGCCAGCACCTCTCGCGCCTCCTGTCGCTCAGCAAGGACATCATTCCCGTCCGCGACGAACACGAGATCCAGTCCCGTGTGCTCGGGCAGCTACGGGAAGAACTGCACCTGGACCGGCTCCGGACCTATCGCGTGCACGAAAGCGGAACCTACTTCCAGGGGCTGGCGGCTGCGTCGGAGGGCTTTGCTGAAACCCCGGTGCTGCCGGTTTCCCATCCCATGGTCGCCTGGGCGGAATCACTTCCGGCTGGGACCGTGCTGACGGGAGGCGACCTCCGGCAGTCCACGCCCTGGGAACAGGGCATCGACCTGGGCCTCTGGGCGCCGAAGAACCAGGCCCTGCTGCTGCCGCTCCGCAGCCGCTCGGAGGAGGGCCACCTGTGGGGCCTGCTGGCCGCGGACCGCCCCGACAAGCCCTTCCAGCCCTTCGAAGCCGAGCTGGCGGCCCTGCATGCGGGCATCCTCCAGGTCAGCCTGGAAAACGCCGGCCTCATCGCGCACCTGGCAGAGACCAGCCAGGCCCTGGGCACCAGCTACGAGGGCCTGGAATCGGCCTACGAAGCCTTGAAAGAGGCTCAGCGGGCCCTGGGCACGCAGAACCAGAAGACGGCCCTGGGCGGCCTCTTCATGAACACGGCCCAGCGGCTCCAGGCCCCCGTGCGCACCCTGAAGGAGGAGAGCGTCGCGCTGTCCCAATTCATGGACCGTCCCGACGCGCCCCTGCCCGAAGAGCGGGCGGCCTGTCATCAGTCCATGGATCAGATCCGCCACGCCATCGCCCAGGTGGATGGCCTCGTGCGGGCCCTGCTGCGGCGCGCGGGGCAGGGGGAGGCCAGCACTCCCGAATGGATCCACCTTCACGACCTGCTGAAGCAGGAAATCGAGCTGATGCAGGCCGAGGGCACCCTGCCCGAGCGCCTGGAGGTGGACTTGAACCTCCAGGCGCCGCGGGACCTGCTGTATGGCGTCTATTCAGACTTCGCCGAGGTGCTGGGCCACCTCATCGGTCACGCCCTGGAAGGCGCGCCGGAGCACCTTTCCCTGAGGACCTGGGGGGGGAACAGCCACGTGCGCATCGAACTGGAAGATGACGGGGCGCCCATCGCGGCAGAGCTCCTGGAAACGGCCTTCGAACCCTTCCTGGATCTGCGTCAGGCGCGGAGTGGGTCCGGACGCCAGCCGGGGCGGGGATTGTCGGCCTGCGCCCAGCTCATGAACGCCTATGGCGGAACCGTGCAGATCATCCCGATGGAACGGGGTTCCCAGGTGCGGATCAACCTCCCGATGGAGTGATCAGTCCTTGCGGGTCACGATTTTCTCGATGCGCTTTTCATACTCCGTCCCCAGCACGAGCCGATGCACGAAGATGCCGGGTGTGTGGATGGTGTCGGGATCGAGTTCGCCGACCTCGACGATCTCCTCGACCTCGGCGATGCAGACCTTTCCGCAGGTGGCCGCCATCGGGTTGAAGTTGCGGGCGGTCTTGCGGAAGACCAGGTTGCCCAGCCGGTCGGCCTTCCAGGCCTTGACCAGCGAGAAATCGGCGACGATCCCGGCTTCCAGCACGCACTCCTTGCCGTCGAACATCCGGGTTTCCTTGCCTTCGGCCACCTTCGTGCCCGCGCCGGTGGGTGTGAAGAAGGCGGGGATGCCCGCGCCGCCCGCGCGCATGCGTTCGGCCAGGGTGCCCTGGGGCACCAGCTCGACCTCCAGTTCGCCATGGAGGAACTGCCGCTCGAACTCGGCGTTTTCGCCCACATAGCTGCTGACCATCTTCTGGATCTGGTGGTTCCTGAGCAGGATGCCCAGGCCGAAATCATCCACGCCGGCATTGTTGGAATAGCAGGTCAGGTGCTTCACGCCGGTCTGAGCCAGGGCGGCGATCAGGTGTTCGGGAATGCCACAGAGGCCGAAGCCGCCGACGGCGAGGTGGGCGCCGTCCGGGATATCCTTGACGGCTTCCATGGCTGAGCTGACGCGCTTGTCGATCATGATCGGGAACCTCTGAAGGTGCCAACAGTGTGCCATCTCTGGCATCCTGCTTCAGTTCCTGTTTTGAACCCTGAAGGAAGAAATTCATGAGACGAATCCTGCTGGCCGCCCTGTGCTCCATGGTCCTCGGCGCCCAGACTCTGCCTTCGGACGCGCTTTCCGATGTTCGGGAGATTCACCTCAGGAACGTGAAGAAGCTCACAAGCACCGGGTCCAACGCTGAAGCCTACTGGTCCAACGACGGGAAGAAAATCATCTTTCAGAGCACCCGGGACGGGTATCCATGCGATCAGCTCTACACCATGAACGCCGATGGTTCGGAGCAGAAACGGGTCAGTTCCGGGAAGGGGCGCGTCACCTGCGGATGGTTCCTGCCGGGGGATGACCGCATCATCTTCGCCAGCACCCACGGGGCGGGCCCGGAATGCCCCGTGGCGCCGCCCTTCACGCCGGGCAAGTACCAGTGGCCCGTCTTCCAGGGCTATGACCTCTACATCGCCAAGGCCGATGGCAGCGACGCGAAGCCCTTCCTCGCCTCGCCCGGCTACGACGCCGAGGCCACGACCGCGCCCAACGGCAAGTGGATCGTGTTCACGAGCGAACGCAGTGGTGACGTGGATCTCTGGCGCGCGGATCTCGATGGCGGGCACCTCATCCGCCTCACCGATGGCGTGGGCTACGACGGCGGCGCCGTCTTCAGTCCCGATTCGAAGCTGATCGCCTGGCGCACCAACTATCCCAAGGGCGAGGCTGCCACCGCGAAGTACCGCGATCTGCTCAAGCAGCACCTGGTCGAGCCCATGGAGATGGACATCTGGCTCATGAACGCCGACGGCAGCACCAAGCGGCAGGTGACGAGGCTGCCCGGCGCAGCTTTTGCGCCGACCTTCACGCCCGATGGCAAGGGTCTGGTCTTCGCGAGCAACCATCACGACAACCAGGGCAGGGGCCGCCAGTTCGACCTCTTCCGCGTCAACCTCGACGGCACGGGCCTGGAGCGGATCACTTGGACCGGCCTCTTCAATTCCTTTCCCCACTTCAGCCCGGATGGCAAGAAACTGCTCTGGGTGAGTGGGCGGAACCCCCGGGGTTCCCGTCTTTTTGATGTCTGCGTGGCGGAGTGGCACTGATGAGCATGAAACCAGCGATCTTCCTGGATCGCGACGGCACCCTCAACGAAGAAGTCGACTTCCTGTCCGACCCCGATCAGCTGGTGTTGATCCCGGGTGCGGGCGCCGCCGTGGCGCGCCTGAATGCCAAGGGCATCCCCGTGGTGGTGGTCACCAACCAGAGCGGCATCGGCCGGGGCAAGTACGGATGGCAGGATTTCGCCGCCGTCATGAGCCGCATGGGAACCCTGCTGGCGCTCGAGAATGCCCGCATCGACGCGGTCTACGCCTCGCCGCACCACGAGCATGCCCTGGGCGAGTACGCCGTGGCCGACCACCCGGAACGCAAGCCGAATCCGGGCATGCTGCTGCGGGCGGCAGAAGAGCATGGGCTCGACCTCTCGCGGTCCTGGATGGTGGGCGACAAGGCCCTGGACATCGAGGCGGGACGGCGGGCCGGGTGCAAGGTGGCGCTCGTGCGCACCGGCTACGGGCACAAGGTGGACGGCTCCGCCGCCGACCTGGTGGCCGAAGATCTCCCCGAGGCCGTGGATCGCATCCTCTCCCAGTGGCCATGATCCTCGTCGAAAAGACGGGGCTGGTGGCGGGCTCGCTGATCCAGCGCTACAAGCGGTTCTTGGCGGACGTCCAGCTTCCCGATGGCAGCGTCGTGACCGCCCATACGACGAACACGGGCTCCATGAAGACCTGCTGGGAGCCCGGGGACCGGGTGCTGCTGGAGCCCGCGTCCAATCCCGCGCGCAAGCTGAAATACACCTGGCTGGCGGTGGAGCGACCGGGCGGATGGGTGGGCGTGGAGACGGGCATGCCGAACCGCGTCGTGGCTGAGGCGGCGCGCCGCGACGCGCTGCCGGGCCTGGCCGGCCTGCACGGGGTTCGGACCGAAGTGAGGTATGGCGCGGAGAACAGCCGCATCGACGTGCTGGCCTTGGATGGAGAAGGCCGCCAGGTGTTCATCGAAGTGAAGAACGCCACCCTGAAGGATGGCGATTGGGCCCTGTTTCCCGATGCGGTCACCGAGCGCGGCACCAAGCACCTGCGCGAACTCCAGGCCATGGTGCGGGAAGGCCACCGTGCCGCCATCGCCTTTTTCGTCCACCGGACGGATGTGGATCGCTTCGATGCCGCACGGGAGATCGATCCTTCCTACGCCGCCGAACTGGACCGGGCCGCGGAGGCCGGTGTGGCGGTGCTGCCCCTGGCTGTGCACCTGGTCACAAGGCAGGAGGCTGATGGCCGCTGGATCCTGGGCTGGGGATTACGAGGTCTTCTGCCTTGGAGCCTGCGGAGATAGACTGGTGTTTCACGCCGGAGCATCCATGTCGACCGCCGCATCAGAACTGATGAAAACCCCGCTCAACGCGGCCCATCGGGCCCTCAACGCCAAGATGGTGGACTTTGGCGGCTGGGACATGCCCGTGCAGTATCCGGCCGGGATCATCGCCGAGCACGAGGCCGTTCGCACCAAGGCCGGGCTCTTCGACGTGAGCCACATGGGCGAAATCCGCGTGAAGGGCCCTGGGGCCCTGGCCCTCGTGGAGCACCTGACGCCGAACGCCGTCTCCAAGCTCGTCATCGGCCAGGTCCACTACACCGCCTTCCTCTACGAGAACGGCACCTTCGTGGACGACCTCCTGGTCTACCGCGAAGGCGAGCAGGAATTCCTCCTGGTGGTGAACGCCGGGAACATCGACAAGGATTTCGCCTGGGTGCAGCAGCACGCCGCGGGCTATGACTGCACCGTGGTGAACGAAAGCCCGGTGACGGGCCAGATCGCCCTCCAGGGCCCACTGGCCGTGAGCATCCTGCAGCCCCTGACGGCGACCCCGCTGGATCCCATCGGCTACTACTACTTCACCCACGGCGAGGTCGCGGGCATCAAGTGCATCATCAGCCGCACGGGCTACACGGGCGAGGATGGCTTCGAGCTTTACTGCGCCGCCGGCGATACGGAAAAGCTGTGGAACGCCGTGCTGGCGGCCGGCACGCCCAAGGGCCTGATTCCCGCGGGCCTGGGCTGCCGCAACACCCTGCGTCTGGAATGCAAGATGGCCCTCTACGGCCACGAGATCGACGACAGCATCCACGCGCTGGAAGCCGGCCTCGGCTGGATCGTGAAGCTCGATCACGGCGACTTCATCGGCCGCGAGGCCCTGGTGGCCGCCAAGGCCGCCCCCGCGCCGCGCAAGCTCGTCGGCTTCAAGACGCTCGAGAAGCGTGACATCGCCCGCGACCACATGCCCGTGGTGCAGGACGGGAAGCAGATCGGTTTCGTCACCAGCGCCGCCCCGTCCCCGACCTGCGGCTTCAACCTGGGCCTGGCCTACGTTCCGACGGAACTGGCGAAGGTCGGTGGAACCATCCAGATCGAGATCCGCGGCCGTGCCGTGAATGCCGAGATCATCCCCACGCCCTTCTACAAGCGCGCCAAGTAACCCTTTTCCTGACCGACCCACCCAACCTGGAGGAACCATGTTCCCTGCCGATCTCAAGTACACCAAGGATCACGAATGGCTGAAGCCCGCGGGCGACGGCACGGCCCTGGTGGGCATCACCCACTACGCGCAGGACGCGCTGGGCGACGTGGTCTTCGTGGACCTGCCGGAGGCCGGCGCCACCTTCGCCGAGGGCGAGGAGTTCGGCACAGTGGAATCCGTGAAGACCGTGTCCGAGCTGAACATGCCCGCCGCCGGCGAAATCGTGGAAGTGAACGCGGTCCTGGCCGACCATCCGGAGGCCGTGAACGAGGATCCCTACGGCAAGGGCTGGATGGTGAAGGTCAAGCTCGCCGGTGACCTGTCCGGTCTCCTGGATGCCAAGGCCTATGAGGCCCTGGTCGGCGCGGAAAGCCACTAGGACCATGCCAGTCCAGGTCCTGGCCGCCCTTCTCTGGGGGACAGCGTCGGCTCAAGTGCCGGCACCTGCACCCCAGGCCTATGTGACCACGGTACCAGCCCGAGCTGCTGAATCGGACCCCGTCCGCATTCAGCAGCTCAGGGCGTTGGTGGAAGCCGCGGAAAAGGCCCTGGAAAACGAAGATGAAAGTGAAGCCGAAGCGAGATGCGATGAGGCCGACGTCCTCACCGCCGACTGGTCGCCCGAGCTGCTCAAGCAGCGCGAGGTCCAGGGTCTCCTGCAGCGGCTGAAGGAGGCGCAGGATCAGCTCGCGCCGGAGGAAGAACCCGAGGCTGAGCCCGGCCTCAAGGCCGCCGAGGAGGTCGTTTCCATCAGCGGGAGCGAGCTTCGCGCTGAGCTCGAACTGGTCCGTTCAGCCGAGCAGGGCGCCACCTACGACTACCCCATCGACCTGAACGACAAGGTGCTCACCTGGGTGAGCCTCTTCAGCACGACCAAGCGCGGATTCATGGAGAACGCGCTGGGACGGGCTTCCATGTACATGCCCATGGTCCGGCAGGTCTTCGCCGAAGAGGGCGTGCCTGCGGATCTGGCCTACCTGGCCCTCATCGAATCGGGCTTCCGGAACGAGGCCAAGAGCCGCGCGAAGGCGGTCGGCATGTGGCAGTTCATCCGCTCAACCGGGCGCATCTACGGGCTCAACAGCAATGCCTGGGTCGAGGAAAGACGCGATCCCGTGAAGGCCACGCGGGCCTCGGCGCGCTTCCTCAAGCGCCTCTACGAGATGACCGGCGACTGGTACCTCGCCGCCTCCAGCTACAACGCGGGGCCACTCACGCTGGAGCGGGCCATCCAGAACCTGGGCACCCGCAATTTCTGGGATCTCGCGCGCTCGCGCTGGCTGCGCACCGAGACGAAAAACTACGTGCCCGAACTCTGCGCCGCCATCCTCGTCGGCCGGAACCCGGAGCGCTACGGCCTGCACATCGCGCCGCTCGTGCCGTACGCCTACGAAACGGTGACCGTCTCCAGCATGACCAGCCTCACCATCCTGGCCCGCTGCGCGGGCACGGACCTCGCCACGCTGAAGATCCTGAACCCCGAGCTGCTGCGCGGCTCCACGCCACCGGGCACCTACCAGCTGCGTGTGCCGCCCGGCAAGGCGGTGGACTGCCTGCGCCAGCTGGCCCGCATGCCCGCCGGCAAGCGCCTGGACTTCAAGACCTACACCGTGCGCAAGGGCGACACCCTCGCCAAGGTGGCCAAGCGCTTCAAGGTCACGCCCGAAGACCTGCTGGACGCCAACGACATGACCGCGAAACAGTTCCGGCCCGGCAAGCGCGTGCTGGTGCCGCCCACGGTCTCCGCGGCGGCGGACGACCGCGACCGGACCCCTGGATCGGAACGCGTGAAGGCCCTCGCGGATCAGCCCCTGGCGCCGCTTCCCGCCACGCCGCGGGATTCGGAAACGCCCGTGGAAGCTCCCTCCAAGCCGGAGACGCCGCGAGCGCTTCCACCGGCGACGGAGAAGGCCGCCGAACCGGCTCCGGCCGCAACGGCGCCGGTTCCGCAAGCGGTGCCTCCAGCGGCGCCGCCGAGCGCGGTTTCCGCGCCCAAGGTGGAGCCCGAACCGGCGGTGACGCCCGAGTCTTCGCCCGAATCCTCGATCATCCGTGCCAAGCCCGGCGACACGCTGGCCAAGCTCGCCCGTGCGCATCACGTGGGGCTCGGCGAGTTGATGCGCCTCAATCCCGAGGCCAAGAAAGCCTTGCATCCGGGCGACGAGGTTCGTCTGCCCGGCGCCGGCCCCAAGAAGACCAAACCCGCCGCTGGCGCCCCTGCGCCGAGCATCCACGTGGTCCGCAAGGGGGACACCCTGGCCGCCATCGCCCGCAAATACGGCGTGGATCCCAAGGATCTCAAGGCCTGGAACCGGATGAAGAAGGACCGGGTCAAGGTGGGGCAGAAACTCCGAGTGACCGCCCCGTGATCAGTGCTTGCAGAAGCCCGGAAGAAGTGTGATACTGGGTCTTCCCCAATGGGGCCATAGCTCAGCTGGGAGAGCGCTTGCATGGCATGCAAGAGGTCGTCGGTTCGATCCCGATTGGCTCCACCAAACAGAAGGCCACCGCAAGGTGGCCTTCTTGCTTAAAGCTGCAGAAGGTCTCCGGCCATGCTCGCATCCCTGAACCACGTGGATCTCCGCTTCGGCCCCCAAGAGGTGCTGAAGGATGTCACCTGGGCCATTCAGGAAGGCGAGTGCTGGGGCGTTATCGGCCGCAACGGCGCGGGCAAGAGCACGGTCTTCAAGCTGCTGCTGGGCCAGCTGGAGGCGGACAGCGGCACGGTGGTGCGGCCCACCAAGGAGCGCGGCATCCGCATGGGCCACTATGCCCAGGACCTGGTGCCCGAAACCGAAGGCAGCGTGCTGGAAGAAGCGCTGGCGGCCTTCGGCGACGTGGAACGCCTGCAGCATGAGATGCGCGAGCTGGAACACCGCATGGGCGAGGCGGGCGATGACCTCGACGAGGTGATGGACCGCTACCAGAAGGTCACGGAGGCCTTCGAGCATCTCGATGGTTTCAGCATCCGCGCGCGCGCCGAAAGCATCCTGCAGTCGCTGGGCTTCACCTCGGCGGATTTCGAACGTCCCGTGGAAACGCTCTCAGGCGGCCAGAAGAGCCGCGTCATGCTGGCCAAGGCCATCCTCCAGGGCCAGGACCTGCTGCTGCTGGACGAGCCCACCAACCACCTGGACCTGCCCAGCCTGCGCTGGCTGGAATCGTTCATCCAGGACACGGATGCCACGGTGGCCGTCATCAGCCACGACCGCTACTTCCTGGACAAGATCGCCACCGAGATCCTGGAGCTGGAACTGGGCCGCTCGCGGGTCTACGACGGCAACTACTCCGAGTTCATGGAGAAGAAGGAACAGGAGCTGGAGCTGCTGGAACGGCACTACGAGCAGCAGCAGGCCTACATCAAGAACCAGGAAGAATACATCCGCCGCAACATCGCGGGGCAGAACACCAAGCAGGCCCGCGGCCGCCGCACCCACCTCGCCAAGTTGGACCGCATCCAGAAGCCCCTGCGCGACCGGCGGAAGGTGAAGTTCAGCTTTCCCGAGACCCAGCGCAGCGGCGACGTGGCCCTGGTGCTGGAGAACGCCAGCGTGGGCTGGGACGGCAAGGCGCTCTACGCGCCCCTGGAGCAGCTGCAGATCAAGCGCGGCCAGAAGATGGGCATCGTGGGCCTCAACGGCACGGGCAAGTCCACCCTGCTGAAGGCCATCTCCGAAGAGATCCCCTTCATCACGGGACAGGCGCGTCTGGGCAGCCAGGTGAAGCTGGGCTACTTCGATCAGCACCACCGCAACCTGGACCCGCGCAACACCGTGTTCCAGCAGATCCACGGCGTGAATCCCCAGGCCATGAAGCAGGACGTGCTGGGCTTCCTGGCCAAGTTCCAGTTTCGCGGCGACGAGGTGGACAAGCCCGTCACCGCGCTTTCCGGCGGCGAGCGCGCGCGGCTCAGCATCGCCACGCTCATCCGCCAGGGCGTCAACCTGCTGCTGCTGGACGAACCCACCAACCACATGGACATTCCCAGCATGGAAGCCATGGAGGACACCATCCTGAGCTTCACCGGCGCGGCCATCGTCGTGACCCACGACCGCTACCTGCTGGGCCGCGTGGCGGATTCGCTGCTGCGCGTCCATGAGGGCCGGGCGGAGTTCCGCGAAGGCGGCTACGAGGATCACCAGGCCTGGGTGGATCTGGATCTGGGCGCGGAAGACGAAGCCGGCAGCAAGGAACCCGAACCCCTGCCCAAGAAGGTCGCTTCACCGCAGGCGAAGCCCGCCTCGGCCGCCAAGCCGCCGAGTCCCCCCGCCAAGCCCGCCGCCGTCGACAAGGACAAGCAGCGCGCCATCAAGCGCTTCGAAAAGCAGGTGGCCGAGGCCGAGGCCAAGGTCTCGGACCTCGAAGCGAAGCTGGCGATCCTGCAGAAGGACATGGCCACCATGGACCCCGCGGACTGGCAGGCCTTCAGCACCAAGCTGGACGAGCAGAAGGCCCTGGAAGCCGACCTGGCCTATGCCATGAGCGACTGGGAAGCCGCCCAGGGCGCCCTGGAGGAGGCCCAGCGCTGAGGACGGCCCGCGGTGCTAGCATCAGGAAATCCCTGAGGCATCCATGACTGATTTCCGCGGCGCTCACGTCCTCATCACCGGTGCGGCCAGTGGCCTGGGCCGGCTCATGGCCCTGGACGCCGCTCGCAAGAAGGCGCGCCTGACCCTGATGGATCGCGATGCCAAGGGCCTGGGCGCGGTCTGCGACGAGATCCAGGCCCTGGGCGGCGATGCCGAGGGCTTCGTGGTGGATCTCTCCAGTCGCGAAGCCCTCCAGGCCACCTGCGCCGAAGTGCGGAACACCAAGGGCGAGGTGGACATCCTCATCAACAACGCGGGCATCGTCTCGGGCAAGACCCTGCTGGAATGCAGCGACGAGGCCATCGAGCGCACCTTCCAGGTGAACACGCTCGCACTCTTCTGGACCGTGCGGGCCTTCCTGCCGGGCATGCTCAAGGCGGGGAAGGGTCACATCGTCACCGTGGCCTCGGCGGCGGGGCTGGCGGGCACGTCTCGTCTGGTGGACTACTGTTCATCAAAGTCCGCGGCCGTGGGCTTCGACGAATCCCTGCGCATGGAGCTGAAGCGCCTCGGCAGTCCCGTGCGCACCACGGTAGTGTGTCCCTTCTACATCGACACTGGCATGTTCGAGGGCGTGAAGACCCGCTTCGCCTGGCTGCTGCCCATCCTCAAGCCCGACTACGTCGTCCGCCGCATCATGGGCGCCATCGAAGGCAACCGCGCCCGCCTGATCATGCCCCGCTTCGTGCTGACCGTGCCCGTGGTGCGCATCTTCCCGCCCCTGATCTTCGACGCGGTGCTGGGCTTTTTCGGCGTGAACCGCAGCATGGACGAGTTCGTGGGGCGCCACTAGAAATACTTCAACGTCAGGTCGATCATCCGCCTCACGAAGCCCGTGTAGGGCGGGTACATGAGCTGGATGGCGGAGAAGCGCGTGCGCTGGCGCAGGATACCGCGGGCGTTGGAGAAGGCCTGGAAGCCGTGGACGCCGTGGGCCTTGCCGAAGCCGGAGGTGTTCACGCCGCCCGTGGGCAGGCCCGTGTGCGCGAAGTGCAGCACGGTGTCGTTGATGCAGCCCCCGCCGGCGCTGGTGCGGGCCAGGATGGCCTTCGTCCGCTGGCTGTCCTCGCTGAACACGTAGAGGGCCAGGGGTTTGGGCCGCGCGTTCACGAAGGCCACGGCGGCGTCCATGTCGGGCACCTTCAGGATGGGCAGCAGGGGGCCGAAGATCTCCTCCTGCATGACGGCAGAGGCCGGATCGACGTCGGTGAGCAGGGTGGGGCTGAGGTAGCGGGTTGCGGCGTCCATCTCGCCGCCGAAGGCCACGGTGGCACCGGAGCCCTCCAGCAGGGCCCTGAGGCGCTCGAAGTGGCGGTCGTGGATGAGGCGGGCGAGGTCGGGGCTGGCCTTCCGGGTCGCCGCATCAGGGCCGTAGAACGCGAGGAGGACCTGCTTCAGCTCGGCCACGAGCGCGTCGTGAACCTTCTCGTGGACCAGCACGTAGTCCGGCGCCACGCAGGTCTGGCCGCCATTCAGGCACTTGCCCCAGGCGATCTTGCGGGCGGCCTCCTTCAGGTTCGCGTCCGCGTCCACCAGCACGGGCGACTTGCCGCCCAGTTCCAGCGTGACCGAGGCCAGGTGTTCGGCCGCGGCCTTCATGACGACCTTGCCCACCGCGGGGCTGCCCGTGAAGAAGATGTGATCGAAGGGCAGGGCCAGCAGGGCCTTGGCGGCATCCGCATCCCCTTCGACCAGGGCGACTTCGTCTTCGGGGAAGAGACCCGCCAGCAGCTTGCGCAGGAAAGCCGTGGTGTGGGGCGTGAATTCCGAGGGCTTGATGACGGCGCAGTTTCCCGCGGCGAGGGCCGAGACCAGCGGCCCCAGCGTGAGGTAGATGGGGTAGTTCCAGGGGCTGATGATGAGCACGACGCCGCGGGGCTCGTAGAGGATGGCGCTGGCGCTGCCGAAGAAGCCGATGGGTGTGGGCACCTTCCAGGGCTTCATCCAGCGGGGCAGGTGGCGCAGGGCGTCCTTGATTTCGGAGATGACGGGGTAGAGTTCCGTCAGGTCGACTTCTTCGGGGGCCTTGCGGAAGTCCGCCGCCAGGGCCGCCTGGGCTTCGCTCCGGTGGGCCATGAGAGCCTTCAGGAGGGCCCGCAGCTTCGCCTTGCGCTGATCGGCCGTGGTGGCCGCCACCCGCCCGCGCACGGCCTGCTGGCGGTCGAAGATCGAAGCCACGGGATTGGTGGACATGGGAACTCCTGAGGGGTGTATGGCCCATCCTAGTTCGGATCCGGGGTGGCGCGCCAATGCCGGATCTCGCCTGACCCCGGGTATGGTCGGACCCCTTGCGGGAATCCGCGCCGGGGCCTAGGCCGGATCGGGTCAGGCCACGGTTTCTCCTTGCCGCGGATGGAGGTTGCCGACACCCTGAAATGCTGGAGGAAGCAGCCGCCCACCGCGGTTTCGTCGCTTCTTGGTTCCATGCGAGGAGGTCCGGTGAGCGATGGCGCTCGGCCCATGTCCAGTCGAACGGTTGCAGATAAGGTCCTGGCCTGGGTCAAGGAATACAGAGTCCCACTCCTGTTCGCGCTGCTGCTTGTCGTCCTGGTTCCCGCCCGCGGCCTCTGGGCCCCGGATGAGCCGGATTTCGCCCAGTGCGTCAAGGAGATGCGCCAGCGGGGAAGCTGGGTTCTGCCCTACCTGAACGGCCAGCCGTACAACGAAAAACCCATCCTGTTCTACTGGCTGATGAAACTCAGCGCCGTCGCTGGAGATTGGCTGACGGGCGGGCGGGGCTTCACTCACGGCATCGCGGCCTGGGCGCTCCGCATCCCCTCGGTGGCGGCGGCCGCGCTGTTCGGAATCGGCTTTCGGAGCTGGGCCCGGCGCTTCCAGCAGGCGGACACGATGGATCTGCCCTGCATGATCCTGTTCACCACGCCCATTTGGATCTGGCAGGCCCAGACCATCCAGATCGACATGCTCTTCGCGGCGCTGCTGGCCTGGAGCTGGCTCTCCTGGGTGGGCGGCTACCTGCTGGCCACGGGCCGGCTGGATCCAGTGGACACGACCGAGGCCCGGCGCTGGCTGCTGGGCGCCTATGTGGCGCTCGGGCTCGCGACCCTGGCCAAGGGCCCGCTGGGCCTGGTGCTTTCAGGGCTGGTGGTGGCGGCCTTCCTCACCTGGCAGCGGGATTGGAAGAGCCTGCCGCAGATGCGACCCTGGGCTGGCCTCGGCATCCTCGCCCTGGTGGTGCTGCCCTGGTACCTGATGGCCCGGATTGTCGGCGGGCCCGTCTATTTCCATGAGCTGGTCATCGTGCAGAACTTCTCGCGGGCCACCCACGCCTGGGATCACATTCAGCCCTGGTGGCGCTACTGCGAGTACATCCTCGGCGATTTCTGGCCCTGGGTGCTCTTCCTGCCGGCCCTCGGCCTGCACCTCTACCGGTCCCGCGCCTCGCTCAGCTCGCTTCAGCGCTTCCAGATTCTGGCCTTCGCCGTGCCCTTCCTCTTCCTCTCCTGGTCCCAGAGCAAGCAGGGGAAGTACCTCCTCATGTCGTACCCCTTCCTGGCCCTGCTGACCACGGATCTCCTTCTCGATCGGGATCAGTCGAAGCATCCGCGCCTTCAGAAGCCCTGGATGGGCTGGATCCTCGGCGGAGCGCTGTGGATTCTCGCCGGAGCCCTCGCGGCGCTCGCCTTCACACGGGCAGGCGGGCCGAAGCTGCACACGCAGATCCAGCCTTTCCTGGGGCCCCTGCGGGTCGGGGCCCTCATCTCCATCGCAGGCGCTTGCCTTGTCACCTGGCACGTGCGGCAGCGGGCTTTGCGTCCCCTGATCCGCGAGGCCGCGCTCACACTGGGCGCGCTCTACCTCGTGATGGGCGCTTGGGGCTTCAGGCTGCTGGATGACGCGAAGGAATACCGGCGCTGGACGGCGGCCGTGTCCCCGCAGATCCAGGGTCGTCGGGTCTTCTTCTGGCAGACCATCCGCAGCGGAGCCATGGTCTACACGGACCAGCTCATGCCCGAACTGCGCTCCTATGCGGAGCTCGAAGCCGCGTTGGGTCCCGAGGACCGGCTGGTGTCCACGGACCGGGAATGGAACCGGGATGCCTGGGGCATAGATCCCGAGGCCCGGTCGAGGTTCGAGGTGCTGCTGCGGGTGCAGACGGGCGGCGGTGAACTGCTGCTCATCCGCAAGCGCCCCCCTCAGGGCGGACAGCCTTCCTGAAGGGGGCGCAACGGTTTCAGCGGGCTTGAACGGGGAGCCTAGACCCAGGCCATCTCGGCGGTGAAGTGGCGCAGATACTTGCTCTGCTTGACGATCTTCACGCCGCGGATGCTCTTGGCCTTGGCCTTCACTTCGGCGATGACTTCGGCGGCGAAGTCGAAGTGACTCTGGGTGTACATGCGGCGGGGGAAGGCCAGGCGCACCAGTTCCATGCTGTGGTAGGTCTCGGTGCCGTCGTCCATGCGCTTGCCGAACATGACCGAGCCGATCTCCACGCCGCGGATGCCGCCTTCCAGGTAGAGGGCGTTGCAGAGGGCCCAGGCGGGATACTGCTCCACGGGCATGTTCGGCAGCACGGTCTTGGCGTCGATGTAGACGGCGTGGCCGCCCGTGGGCTTCACGAAGCCGACGCCCGCGGCCTCGAGCTTTTCGCCCAGGTATTCGGCCGTGCGCAGGCGGTAGCGGAGGTAATCCTCCTCCATGCCTTCCTGCAGGCCCACGGCCAGGGCGTCCAGATCGCGCCCGGCCAGGCCTCCGTATGTGGGGAAGCCCTCAGTGAGGATGAGCATGTTGCGGACGGGGTCGAGCCACTCGTCGTTACGCAGCATGATGAAGCCGCCGATGTTGACCATGCCGTCCTTCTTGGCGCTCATGGTGCATCCGTCGGCGTAGCTGAACATCTCCTGGCAGATGGCCTTGATGGACGTGTTCTGGTAGCCGTCTTCGCGGAGCTTGATGAACATGGCGTTCTCCGCGAAGCGGCAGACATCCATGATGAAGGGCTTGCCGTACTTCTTGAGCAGCGCGGCGTAGGCGCGGATGTTGGCCATGGAGACCGGCTGCCCGCCGCCCGTGTTGTTCGTCACCGTGATCATGCCGAAGGGGATGCGGTGACCCTCCTTCTTCAGCACCTCTTCCACACGCTCCAGGTCGATGTTGCCCTTGAAGGGATGGATGAGGCTGGGCTGCAGGCCCTCGGGAATCACGAGGTCCGCGGCCTCGACGCCGTTGAATTCGAGGTTGGCGCGGGTGGTGTCGAAGTGGCAGTTGTTGGGGACGTAGTCGCCCTTCTTGCAGACGGCCGTGAACAGCACCTTCTCGGCGGCCCGGCCCTGGTGGGTGGGGATGAAGTGGGCCATGCCCGTGATGTCCTTGAGCACGGCTTCCAGGCGGAAGAAGCTCTTGGCGCCCGCGTAGCTTTCGTCGCCGATCATGATGGCGCCCCACTGGGCGGAGCTCATGGCCCCCGTGCCCGAATCCGTGAGCCAGTCGAGCAGCACATCTTCGGCCCGCAGCTTGAACACGTTCAGCTTGGCGGCTTCCAGCATCTCCATGCGCTCATGGGCGCTGGTCATGCGGATGGGTTCGACGGACTTGATGCGGAAGGGCTCGATCATCGTGCGAGGCATGGGGTCTCCAGACAGAACCTCCAGGCTACCCAGGGCGGCCTGGAATCGCATCACAAGGGGACTGGCGGCGCAGACCGCTCCAGGCGATCCTGGATGGCTTGGAGCAACGCATGAGTCTTCTGCTGGCCATCGACGTGGGCAATACCAACGTGGTGCTGGGGATCTACGACCTGTCCCAGGGGCCGGATGCCCCGCTGGTCTGTTCCTGGCGCCTGGCCACCAGCCGGGAGCGCACCGTGGACGAATACGGTGTTTCCGCCCTGGCCCTCATGCGCCACCAGGGCATCGAGGCCGGCCAGATCAAGCACGTGGCCATCTCCTGCGTGGTGCCGCCCCTGCATCCCGTGCTCATGAGCCTGGCCAAGACCTTCTTCGGAGTGGATGCCTTCTACGTCGAACCGGGTGTGAAGACCGGCGTGAAGGTGCTCATAGACAACCCGGCCGAGCTCGGCGCTGACCGCCTAGTGAACGCCGTGGCGGGCATCGAAAAGTACGGTGCGCCGCTCATCGTCGTGGATTTCGGCACCGCCACCACCTTCGACGTCATCAACGCCAAGAAGGAGTACCTGGGCGGCCTGATCTGCCCCGGACTCAAGATCAGCGCCGAAGCCCTGTTCCAGCGGGCCAGCCGTCTGCCCAGGGTGGAGATTGCCGAACCCGAGCGGCTGGTGGGGCGCAACACCGTGCAGGCCATGCAGTCCGGCATCTTCTACGGCTACGTGGGCATGGTGGACGGCATCCTGGACCGGCTGCTGGAGGAGTGCCCCGAGGCCAAGGTGGCCGCCACGGGCGGCCTGGGGCGGGTCATCGCGCCCCACACCAAGCACATCAAACACATCGCGCCGGATCTGACCCTGGATGGCCTGCGCACCCTCTGGTTCCGCAACCAGGGCGGGCGGAAATAAGCCCTGGCGACCTTTCATGATCACCACGGAGACACGGAGGTCACGGAGGGAAGAACACGGAGAAGGCGTGGAGAAGGGCTGGTCTCGGCTCCGTGCTCCTCTCCATGATTGCCTCGGTGCGCTCCGTGTCTCCGTGGTGGATCTGTAAATGCACCAAGAACGAATGGACCTCCCCCTGATCCGGCTGGCCACGGTGGATTCCACCCAGGCCTTCCTGCGGCGCCAGGCCCACCTGGGCTTTTGCATCGTGCTGGCTGATCGGCAGACCGAGGGTCGAGGTCGCCAGGGCAACCGCTGGGAAAGCGCCGCCGGGGCCGGCCTGTGGATGTCTGTGGCCCTGCCTTCCCCTTCGGGGGTGGCGCCGGGATTGCTGCTTCAGCGGGCCATGTGCGCCGCGGCGTGCGCGATGGATCCCGGGGGTGGCGTGCTCGGCCTGAAGTGGCCCAATGACCTGGTGGCCTGGAAGGAGGGCCTCCTCGTGAAGGTGGGCGGCATCATCGGCGAGCAGATCGGCGGCCGGCTCCTGCTGGGCCTGGGCGTGAACCTCACGGAAGCGCCGGACCTTCCGGGTCGCGCCATCCCTCCGGCCAGCCTGAAGGAGCTGGGACTGGCGGTTCCCCAATCAACTGATCTGGCGCTTCATATCGCCAAATCGTGGAATGATTTGGCGCTGGAAATTCAACCGCCTTTCCGATGGCCAGAAACGGGAATGGGCCTTCGCTGGGAGGATGGCCAGGGTGTATGCCTGGGCTGGGAACCGGATGGCCGCCTCAAGGTCACGACGGCCGAAGGCATCCGCCGGCTGAGTTCCGGAGACATCAGCTCGCTCCGGTGAATCGGAAGCCGGCCGGGTTCAGGGGCCCGTGCGGGCGAACTCCGCCGCGAACTGACCCGTGGTGCCGGTGGCCTGGATGACGAGATGGGGCGGCGTCACGCCGAAATTGAAGAACCCGAGGCCGGAATAGGCCTGGGCGATCTGCCCCGTGGGGAGGTAGTTGATGGTCACGCGGAAGGCGTTCTTCGTGGCATCCACCGCCGAGAGGGTGCCGGTGAAGGTGCCATGTCCGTCACTGCCCGAGAAGGCGCCCGCGGCCGTCAGGGTCCCTGTGGTGCTGTAGCCCGAGCTGGTGCTCACGGAAAGGTAGGACCCGGCCACATTGCTCATGACCACCGGCGTGCTGTAGAGGGCCTGGGTGTTGTAGGTGAAACTCATCGTGCCGTTGTCGACGAGGCTGCTGTACGTCCCCGTCATCGTGGTGCCACTCGTGCCGGTGCCTGACAGGACGAAGGAGGCCGTCGTCCCGCCCCCCAGGAACACGGATCCCGTCGGCGCGTACATGGTTCCGGACCCCGTGAAGGTGGTGCCGGAGACCGAGAGGTTGCCCACGGCCTGGATGCCGTTCGAGGCGACGTAGCGCATTTCTCCCGAGGCGAGCACGAGGGCCGTGGCGGTCACGGAACCGCCCGAGTAGGACTGGAGGTTGCCCGTCCAGGGGCCTTCGAGATTCAGGGACTGGACCGGGGGATTCGGATTGGAGGTGAAGGAAACGGATGAACCGCTGCCGCCGCCTCCGCAACCGAGGAGGACCACCAGGGGTGTTGATAGAACAAGGCGCTTCATGCTTTTCCCCTTCGATTGGATGCTTCTGGAATCCCCGGGTTACACCACGGCCCGGATCTCGGCTTCGCTGAGGATCCTGGGGCTGTTCTTGGCGAACTGGAGGATGCGGTCCACGCGGTCGGGGCTGGGATCGTAGCCGTTCATCTCGAGCCAGTAGACGACGTTGCTGTGACCCGCCATGGGGCCGATCTCGATCTCCTGGCGGCGTCCCACCAGGGCCGCAGGCACGCCGGAGTAGACCGCATCGGCCAGTTCCACGTCGCCGCGGTGCAGGGCCTTCACGATGGCGGCAGCATGGACGCCCGTGCCGGTGCGGAACGCATCGCGCCCAAGCACCGGATAGTTGGCGGGGATTTCCACGTCACAGAGTTCGGCCACGCGGTCCGCCAGGGCGGGCAGATCGGACAGGTCGCCCTTGGGGAAGCCCATGAGGTGCAGGTTGATCATGAGCTGGTCCATGGCCACGTTGCCGCAGCGCTCGCCGATGCCCAGGATGCTGCCGTGCAGGCGGTCCGCGCCGGCCTCGAAGGCCGCGATGGCATTGGCCACGCCCAGGCCGCGATCGTTGTGGCCATGCCAGTCGATGCGCACGGAGCGGTCCTTCACCACCTCTTCCTTGATGAACCTCACGAGCCGCCGCGTGCCGTCGGGCGTGGCATGGCCGCAGGTGTCGGAGAGGCAGACGGACTGGGCGCCCTCATCCAGGGCCGCGCTGTAGATGGCCTTGAGCACGTCCGGGCGGGCGCGGGTGCTGTCCTCGGTCACCATCATGACGGGCACTTCCTGGCGGCGGCAGAAGGAGATGGCCTTGCGTGCGGTGGCCACCAGGAAGCCCAGGTCCCAGCCTTCCACATCCATGCGGATGGGGCTGGAACCCAGGAAGGCACCGGCTTCCAGGGGCATGCCGGCCCGCTGTTGGATCTCGGCCACCTGGGCCAGGTCGGCCTCCAGGGTGCGCACGGCCACGTTGGGGGAGATGGGCAGGCGGTGGTCGCGGATCTCCACCATGAGGGCCCGCACGGCGGCCAGGGCCTTGGGGCCCGCGCCGGGCATGCCCAGGTCCACGGCATCCACGCCCAGGCGGGCCAGCCGGTGCGTGAGGTCGCGTTTGGCGGCGATGTCGGGATCGCGGACCGAGGGGCTCTGCAGGCCATCCCGCAGGGTTTCGTCGTTGAGAAGGGGAATCCGGGCGTCCCTCGGGGGAAGGCCGTTCCAGTCGTTGATGAGTTCGTCCAGAGTCATGAAGGGTTCAGCCTACGGTGACTTCCACACGCCGGTCCAGCAGCGTTCCCAGAAGCGAGCCTTTCTCAAGGAAGGCCTGCATCTCTGGATCCGCGTCTCCGGTGGCGTCCAGCACGAGGTGAAGCCGCTCCTCGTCGGCCTCCACCGCCAGGTGCCGAACGGCCTGGCGCCGACGCCGGTCCAGGGCGTCGGCCCCGCGGAGGATGGCCGCCAGCTTGCGCACCACCTGCCGGTGCCAGGGGGCCAGGGCGCGGAAGGCCTCGTGCTTGGCGTGGTGCGGCGGCTTGCCGCGGTGGAAACGCACCACCTGGGCCAGCAGATCGACCTCCTCGGGCCAGAAGCCGGGCAGGGCGGCGTTGCGGATCAGATATTCCCCGTGCTTGTGATGCCCCTTTTCGGAGATGGAAAAGCCGATGTCATGGAGGCGCGCGGCGAAGGCCAGCCACTCGCGTTCGGTGTCGCCGAGCTCGAAGTGGGGCTGGAGTGAGACGAACAATTCATCCGCCAAGCGGGCCACATGGCGGCTGTGGCCGGGGTCGGGATCCAGGCGGGCCGCCAGCTGTTCGACCGAGGCCTTGCGCCGGTCCGCCAGCGGCGGAATGGCGGCGCCGCCATGCTTGAGGGCCTCCCAGATCATGCCCTCCCGCAGGCCCACGGGCAGGTGGCGCAGGGGCGGCGTTCCCAGCCATTCCATGAGGGACAGCGCCCAGATGGCGCCCACGTGCAGCACCTCGGCGCGTTTCGGGTCGACCCCGAAGCGGTCCACGCGCTGCTGCGCGTCCGCGCGCCAGAGCTTCAGGGCGAAGTCCCGCAGCTGCTCGGCACTGAAGGCCTGGCCCGCCGCCGCGCCCTTGGCAAGGTCCTCCAGGGTGCCCGAGGTGCCGAGGATCAGCGAGGGTTCGGGGAGTTCGGTGGGCAGGTCCTTTCGGGCCTTCTTCAGGATGCGGCGGATCATCTTCCGCAGGCGCTTGAGGTCGTGGGCCGATGGCGGATTGGCTGTCTGGGCCGCGTCCGCGAGCCTTTGGAGGCCCCAGGGCAGGGAGATGCTGGCGGCTACGCGGCCTCCCTGCACCCAGGTCAACTCCGTGCTGCCGCCTCCGATGTCGATGAGGGTCACGGGCTCGGTGGGGAAGGGGATGGCATGGGAGACGGCCTGATGGATGAGGCGGGCCTCCTCCTCACCGGAGATCACCTGGATGGGGATGCCCAGGGTTTCGGCCTCCATCACGAAGGCCTGGGCGTTGTTCGCGTCCCGCAGGGCGGCGGTGCCGCAGGCCATCAGGGTTTCACACCCGAAGTCGCGGATGGTCTTCGCCATCTGGGCGAGCGCATCGAGACCAGCCCGGAAGGCCTCGGGACCGATCTCCCCGGAGTTCGCCTCGCCCCGGGCCAGGCGCACCATGGCCTTTTCGCGGGCCAGCACGTGCTGCCCGCCCATGGGATCAGCTTCCACTACCACCATGTGGATGGAGTTCGATCCGACATCAATGGCCGCGATGCGCATGGGACGATTGTGGCCACTGAGGCCCGGCTGGCGATAGGAATCTTGATGGGCGCCCGAGGCTAGCCCGCCTGCTCGGATTTCAGGAGCTCCTGGGCCAGCTGGACGAGCTCCACGCGGTTGCGCACCCCGGTCTTCTGGAAGATGCGGTAGTTGTGGTCCTTCACGGTCTTCAGGGAGATGAAGAGCGCGTCGGCGATTTCCTGATTGGTGCGCCCCTGGCAAATGAGCTGGATGACTTCGGATTCACGCTTGGAGATGCC
This sequence comes from Geothrix limicola, assembly GCF_030268085.1. Lineage (GTDB taxonomy): Bacteria > Acidobacteriota > Holophagae > Holophagales > Holophagaceae > Geothrix > Geothrix limicola. Next base: position 976,572 of record NZ_BSDE01000001.1, on the reverse strand, counting down.
GAACCCATTCAGTGTGGCCTGCGGCGCGGGCCGGGAGGGCAGGGCGGCCGGATCGGCGGCGTCCTGGGCCGGGAGTTTTCGGTCGAAGAGGTGGATCCACAGGACGGTGACGAGGTTGTAGAGGATCTCGAGCCCGACGGTCAGGGGAATGTAGATCGTGCGTGGGATCGTCGGGGAGAACCGGTTCCACCACACGAGCGCCGTCAGGGTGAGGAAGATGAGGGAATAGGCTGCGCCCAGGAGCTTCAGGTTCCGCCAGGAATCCGTGTCTTCCCGTTGATGGGCGCTGAGCAGAAGCCGGAGGCTGAAGACGGCCACTGCAGGGAAGATCAGGGATGCCAGTCCCCGACTGAGGAGGCGGATCCAGGCGTCCAGCCCCGATAGCAGCAGCGCGGCGCTGGCCAGCGCAGTGACGCCCACCATGATCAGAACGCCTTTCTGGATCCGGCGAAGTTGATCCAGGGGATGGGCGGCGTGGATCGCGCGGAGCGTGAAGGACAAGTAGGACGAGCCCCAAAGGATGGCCGCCAGCATGGAGGTCCAGATGATCCCGGCAACCAGGATCCGGCCCAGCAGGGGCGGCAGGCTGCTCAGCAGCAGGGTCTCCACGAACTGAAGCACCAGCCAGACGAGAATCCAAAGGTTGTAATACAGCAGGGGTGAAATGAGGGATTCCGTCACGGGCGAATAATGGTGATGCGAGCGTCGGGATATCCAGGCCAGGGACAAGAACCCCGTGGCCAGTGCGAGAAAAAAGGTCAGGAACGTCGCCGGATGCATGGGGCAGATCATACCCCAAGCCCGCTTCCGGACTCGCCCAACGGACCTTTTTCGTGCAACTAAGGCCATCCGGACTTAAGTCCGGAACGTGAAAATCACGACTTTCGGCGGATGGCTCTTGAACACCGGCATGCCCAGGTTTCCCTTCGTAGGGTGACGCAGAGGTTCATCCAACTTGAGGGCGGGGCTACTTCATGAAACATCGGATGACCACCATGACGCCGGGCTCGCGAAAAGGCCCTTCCTCCCGTGTAGTTGACGCTGCGGATCAAGGTGGCGACGACGAGGGCCTGGTGATTCCGGGTTTGGTTTCCATAAAGCCGCCTCCCAATCCGGCGGACGAATCATCAACCATCTTCTTTCAAGAAAAACACCTTCCTGGCTCGGATCGTGTTGATTCCCGGTTTCAGGCCCCTTCATCCAAGGCTGCCCCTTCGGCTTCTCCGGGGATCCATCTCGAAGGTTCACAAGGTGCGCGCTGGCGGGACTGCGCAAGATCGGTGTGGTTCCACGGGCGTCGGCTCTAAGCCTCGCTGGCGCCGAACCAATCAATCCCGTTGTCAGATTTTTTCAGACATCCCACCCTGGCCGTTGTATCCCAGCGCGCCTTTCATCCAATAAGGAGATCGCATGTTCCTTCCATCAAGATTCCTCCGCCCCATGGGGCTGAAACGATGTGGGCTGGGACTTTCCGTCCTCTTCTGGGGAGTCGCCCCATCCGCACAAGCTGCGGAACGCCCGACGACCGAACGTCCCGCCGTGGAACGTCCAACCGTCGAAAGACCCGCCGTCGAGCGCCCGACGATGGAGCGCCGGGGTGTGGATCGTCCGGTCGTCGAGCGGCCCTCAGCCGATCACCCGGCGATCGATCGTCGAAACCTGGATCGCACGCCTCCGGAACGCCCAGGGAGCCCAAGGCAGGAGACCAGGCCGATTCCAATCCAGCCGGCCCCGAAAACCATCGTCACCCCGCGACCCCTGGAACGTTTCCTGGACGTCCCCACCCAACAAGCCTGGCGCAGACGCGACCTCCTGGAGGAGGTCCAAGCCATGGCCCGACGGGGCTCTGTCGCGGTCCATCCCGTCAGCGACACCATCGACGAGTTCACCGGCGTTTCGGAAATGCCAGCCGGATGGAAGGCCTATGGATTCGGCGTACCTCCGGGGGAAAAGATCCATATCCGCCTCCACCATCCCAACGAAGGCTGGTTCCGCCTGGTCATGCTCAACAGGTGGGGACAGATTGAGAAGGGCATGCTCCAGAACCTCATCCCCACGGGAAACCCCGAGGTGAGCTACACCAATTTCAGCGACAAACCGCGGGCCGTGTACGTCATCGTCGACGATCCCGGCTGGATGTCCTGCCAGGCCACTCCGTTCAGCATCAAGGTCACCCGCAGCTGGGATCCCTCCAAGAAGGGGGTGGGGACCCCCGTTGCCAATGGCATCTGGGCTCAGAAGCAGGAGGCCCCCCAGCCCGAACCGGTTCCCCGGGAGGCGCAGCGAAGCACCGCGATTGAGCCTGCGCCCAAGGGCTGACCCGGCGCCCAAGATGGTCTGAAAAAGTACGAACCAGTTCGTTGACAAATTACGAACTGGTTCGTATGTTCTTTCCAGATCCTCTGGAGGCCCCATGTCCGCCACGCCCATCCGCCCCTCCGATGGCGAGCTCGCCATCCTGCGGGTCCTGTGGTCGCGGGGACCCTCGACCGTGCGGGACGTGCACACCGAACTGTCGAAGGACCGGGATACGGGCTACACCACCGTGTTGAAGCTCATGCAGATCATGGTGGAGAAGGGTCTGGTGGCGAGGGACGAACGCGCGCGTTCCCACACCTACCGGCCGCTCCAGGGGGAAGCCACCACCCAGCAGTGCCTGCTGAAGGAGCTTCTGTACAAGGCCTTCGCGGGCAACCGCCGGGACCTCGTCCTCCAGGCCCTCGAAACCGAGCCCGCCTCGGCCGAGGAACTGGAGGACATCCGCAGAATGCTGAACGAAGCCAAGGGGAGGGCCCGATGAACGGCCTGGTTTCCATCCCCTTGCTCCACGCCATCGGCTGGACTTTGGTCCACAGCCTCTGGCAGGGCGCGTTGGTGGCCCTGCTGGCGGCGATGGCCCTCCGCGTGGCGCGGCACCGCTCGGCGGAACTCCGCTACACGATCGCCTTTGGCACGCTGGTCCTGCTGATCCTCGTTTTCGGGGTGACCTTGGCCTGGGTCCTCGGAGGCAACGATCCGCTCTCCACTGCCGGGGCTTTCACGATCAGTGCCGTGTCCGAAGGCTCCGGCGACGTCCGGTGGATTCCCCAGGTTCAGGCCTGGCTCGGCCCCTGGATCCCCTGGCTGTTTGTCGGCTGGATCTCCGGATTCACCTTCCGGATGATCCAGATGGGCCGCGCCCTGGCTTGGCTGTACGGGCCGGGCCTCGGCACCCTCGAACCTCCGCCGGCCGAGTGGCTGGTCAAGTTCGAAGCGCTCCAACGGCGCATGGGGATCCAGGTTCCCATCCGCCTGGGGCTTTCCGACCAGGTGGATTCCCTCGTGGTGCTGGGATGGCTGAAGCCCGTGGTGCTCGTTCCGGCCGCGGCGCTGATGGCGCTTTCTCCCGAGGGGCTCGAAGCCCTGTTGGCCCACGAACTGGCCCACATCCGCCGCAGTGATTTCCTCGCCAATGTCGTTCAGACCCTGGCGGAAGCCTTGCTGTTCTACCATCCCGCCGTCTGGTGGCTCTCCAGGCGCATCCGCCAGGAGCGCGAGCATTGCTGCGATGACGCGGCGGTGCAGGCCTGCGGCGATCCGATCCTCTATGCCTCCGCCCTCGCCGGGCTGGAGGAACTCCGAATCCCACCGCCATTCCTTCCCGATCTGGCCCCCGCGGCCAGTGGAGGTCGACTCATGCTCCGCATTCAACGTCTGCTACGTCCCCACGTCTCCCATGATTCCTCCGCCCCTCTGGCGGCCATCCTGCCCGCGCTGCTGCTGATGGCGGCCCTGGGTGTGGCCACTCTGTCCGCGACGGCGGGGCCCAAGGCCTCGGCGGCTGCCGGAGAGCCCGTGGAGATGGCCTTCTCCAAAATCCATGTCAAGCATCAGCCCGAGCCGCCCGCCTATCCGCCCGACGCCAAGGCCCAGCGCATCCAGGGCACGGTGGTGGTGGTCCTCACCATCGATACCGAAGGCAAGGTGACTGATGCCAAGGCCGAGTCGGGCCCCGAGGAACTGCGGGCCTGCGCGCTGAACTACGCCAAGTCCTGGGAATTCCAACCAGCGAAGGTCAAGGGCAAGGCCGTCGCCGCCCGTTTCAAGCTCACCATGCCGTTCCGCCTGAGGTAGGTCGATGTACGCGACTGCAGGCGGTGAAAACCACCGCCTGCAGTTGTATGTGAGGCTGAAGCGCAGGCACCGCCGAACCCGCAGGGCGATGCCGTTCCAAGAGTCGTGAGGTCATCCGTGATTGGTTGGAAATATGCCTTTGTCTGGATGCTGGTGCTGGCCGTCGGCTGCGCCAGGCGTCCGGCCGATACCTGGCCCCTTCGCTTGAACGCGGCCATGACGGAGCGCACCGAATCGATGCCGGTCCATGAGCGCGCCGAATATGAATCGGGATTCAAGGATGGCGCCGCCATGGTCCACCTGGCTTTGAAGGCCGGAATGCGGCCTTTCCGCCCCGTGTTGGATGTTCCTGTGCGACCTCCCCGCTGGCGAGGCGCGGTCCCGGAAGGCGTGCAGATCGAGGCCTTCGCGCCGGTTCCCGAAATCGACGCGGCCACTGGGCTCCTGCGCTATCCCGCCAACGCGGTGACCAGCGGTGCCTTCGCGCGCGGCCAGGTGGATGGGTTCAGTTGGGCGCTGGCGGCCATTGGCCAAACCCTGGTTCACCCCGTGGGGGACGTCGTTCTTCCTTCGGAGTGGCAACCTTTCGCGAAAACCCGGGAGGGCCAGGATCTCGACGCGGGCAGGAAAACCGTGCGCGTTTTGTGGGCGCCGGGGCATCTGGCCTGGGCCAGGAAAGAGCGGGGGTTCCCGGGCCTGCGGACTTGGCGGGCCTGGGAGGACGCGGTCGCGCCCGCTTGGATCGGCCTCACCGAACAGGCCCTCTGGGTGGAATCACAGAGCGGGCATGCCGTGGCCCTGGATCTGGAATCCGGCGGCATTCTCAAGGTGCTGCCCGCTGTGCATCACGAGCCGCCGCCGACCGAGCGGACCCTGGAGAGCTACAAGGAGGAGGTGCGCCGCGAATTCAACGATCCTGAATTCCAGCGCGCGCTGACGGGCCTACGAAAGACCGCCGAATCGGGGCAGGTCGACGATCTGCTGGCGGTGGCCGAACGGCTCAGCGGCATGGGCGAGGAGGCCGAGCGGGAAGCCTACACCTGGTACCTGAAGGCCGCAGAAAAGGGGAGCCCCAAGGCCATGCTTCGCGTGGGTGTTCTGCTCTTCCACGGGCAAGCCGTCACCGGGGATAGGGTGGCGTCCCGAGCCTGGCTGGAACGGGCGGCTCAGGCCGGGCAGCCAGAAGCTCCAGACGTTCTGAAGATGCTGTTCCAGGCTTTGGAGTAGATCGACACCCTAGGGATTTCCCCATCGAGGCGCCTGACCTCTGGTAACCGTTGCGTCGGCCCCGGAGCCCGGGCCATGCTCGATCCAACATTCCGAGGTGAACCCATGGCTTTGACGGTGGACGGCATTTTTTCGCTCATGCCCGAACTCTTCCTGCCGGAAAAGGCGCAGGGGCTCACGGTCTCCGTCTACTACCAGGTGACCGGCGAGGGCGGCGGCGACTACACCTGCCTCATCGAGAACGGCGCCTTTTCGCTCAAACGCGAGGGCAAGCCCGATGCCACCTCGGTGGTGGTGATCGGCAGCGAGGATTGGATCGCGCTGAACGAAGGCAAGCTCGATCCCATGCAGGCCTTCATGACCGGCAAGCTCAAGGGCACCGGCGACCTGGGCCTGCTTCAGAAATTCCCCAAGTTCTTCAAGAAGCCCCAGAAGCAGGGCGGTCCCGTGAAGCCGCTGAAAGAGCTCGTGCCTGCGCGCCTGGCGCTGGCGGGTGCGGGGCTCAAGGTGACCGTGGGCGGCGAGAGCTGGGGCGAGGGCGCCGAAGTGGCCGGAGATGAAGCGGCGGTGCGCGGGCTCGTTTGTGGCATTTCGGATCCCGGCCCGGCCCTGCTGGGCGGCCAGATCCGCTTCGGCGGCGACATGGCGCTGCTGCGCAAGGCTTGGAAGACCTGGGCCGCCGAGCCCGAGATCAGCTTTCCCGATACCCCGGGGGGCAAGGCCCTGGCCACGCTGCGCAAGCGCTACAAGGGCGGCGCCAGCGGCACCCTGGAAGTGAAGGTGGACGGTGTGCCCTACCGGCTGGACTTCAGCCCGGAAGGCCTGTCGGTGCGGCCCGGTGAAGTGGAAGGCGGAGCGGCGCTGGGCATTTCCGACGCGGATTTCGCGGCCCTCAACGCCGGCAAGCTCAACCTCGTGGCGGCCCTGCTGGGCGGCGCCATCACGGTGAAGGGCGACATGAGCAAGGTGGCGGCCTACACGGCGCATTTCGATGCGGATGTGAACCCGGCCCAGGGCCTGCTGGAATCCATGCCCGAGCGGTTCAACGCGGAGAAGGCGGGGGACCTCGAAGCGGTCGTGGGCTATCAGATCGACGATATGGGTTACACAGTGTTAATTCGAAACGGCGCCTGCCTGGTCTTCCCGCGTTTGCTGAAACCCTGTGATACGCTCCTGAAAGCGAAAGCTGACGACTTCGTCGGCATGAGCACCGGAACGCTGAACGCCCAGGAGGCCTTCATGACCGGCAAGATCCAGATCGAAGGCGACCCTCTGCTCATGCAGAAGGTGGCGAAGAGTTTCCGGCGCCCCGAGGTCTAGATGGCAAAGTCCGTCACCCGCAAAGCCGAGCCCGTGTCGAAATCCGAGGGGGAAGGCGGCGTGGTGCGCACCACCAGGGTCATCCCGGCGATCAAGCGCCTGGAGCACCTGGACGAAGAAGAACCGCTGGACCTCCCGCCGTCCCTCCCGTGTAGCGGTCGGTGCGGCCACTGCGATTGCCATCCCTGCCGCCTGCACGCCCCGATTTGAAGGTCCAGGCCTGAAGCTCAGGCGCCTTCCCAGAGTTCCCGCAGCCGCTGGAAGCCCGCCCGGCTGACGGGCAGGCGGGTGCCGTCCCGCAGGATGGCGTCACGGTGTTCCTTGGTGTCCTGTTCGACGCGCACAAGGCGGTCGAGGTTCAGAATGTAACTGCGGTGGATGCGGATGAAACAGCTCGGATCGAGCTGCGATTCCAGGCTGGCCAGGGTCTGCTGCTTGAGCAGGTTCTTGCCCTCGGTCCGCAGCAGGACGTAGTCATCCTGGGCCTGCACCCAATCCAGCCGGTCGAGGTGGACCACCGTGACCTTGGGGCCGTCCTTCACGACGATGCGCTCCAGGGGCTTGCCCTGGCGGGCGGCCGCGGCGAGCTCCGTAGCCGCCGGGGTTGGCGTGGCCGGCGCGGCGGTCTGCAGGGCCCGCGCCTTGGCGAGGGCGGCGTCAAACCGCTCCTTCGAAAAGGGCTTCAGTAGGTAGTCGACTGCATGGGCCTCGAAGGCCCGCATGGCGTGCTGGTCGTAGGCGGTGACGAACACCACGGCCGGGCGCTTGCCCTCGGCCTCGAGCAGTTCGAGCACTTCGAAGCCGTCCAGCTTGGGCATCTGGATGTCGAGGAAGATGAGGTCGGGCTGATGCTGGGCCGCGGCCTTGAGGGCCTCGAAGCCGTTGGCGCATTCCGCGGCCACCTCCACGTCCGGGTGGGCGGACAGGTGCTCGCGCACGACGGCGCGGGCGAGATCCTCATCGTCGATGATCAGGGCTTTCATGGTTCGGTCTCCAGAGGGAACACCAGGGTGATGCGATGGATGCCGTCCAGCGCGCCGGCCTCGAAGCGGGCCCGGTTGCCGAATCGGCCGAGGAGGCGCTGGCGGACCTGGCGGAGGCCGATGCCGAGCCCCTTGGGAGCTGGAACGTCCGCATCCATCGGATTCTCCACCTTCACGATCACGTGGCCTTCCTGCACCTCGGCGCTCAGGCTCAGGGTGCCGCCTTCGGGCAGGGCCGCGATGCCGTGCTTGATGGCGTTTTCCACCAGTGGCTGCAGGAGCAGGGTGGGGAGCAAGGCCGGTTCGGCCGCAGGATCCACGGCCCAGGCCAGCTGTAGGCGGGCGCCGAAGCGGATCTGCTCGATGGCCAGGTAGGCCTTGGCCAGGTCCAGCTCCTCGCGGAGCGCCACCAGGCGGCGCTCGCCCAGGCCCAGGCTGCGACGGAGGAAATCGGACAGCAGGACGCACATTTCCCGGGCGCGGGCCGGATCCACCGCCGTGAGGGCGGACAGCGAGTTCAGGCTGTTGAAGAGGAAGTGCGGATTCAACTGGGCGCGCAGGGCCTTCAGCTCGGATTCCTGGGCCAGCAACTGCAGCTCCGCGCCCTTGCGCTCCGCCTCGATGGCGCGCTCCTGCGCGAGCATCAGATAGCTCAGCGCCACCGAGGCCAGGTAGAGCAGCACGCCGAGGCCCGTGAGCACGGGCAGGGCCGTGCCCACGCGCTGGGGCAGGGCGCCCAGGCCGGGGATCCAGGCCAGCAGGCGGGAGAGCAGCCAGGCGAGGCCGGACCAGAGGCCGCCCATCAGCACCGCAGCCATGCCCCAGGCCGCGCCATGGGCGCCGAGGCCTTCGAGGGTGCGGCCCAGGGGAAGGGCGCGGCAGAGAAACCAGGTGGAAAGGAAGAGCAGGGCAGCGAAGAAGCAGAGCGGCAGGGCCAGGGCCGCCGCCTCGGCCCAGCTCCAGTCCTGGCTGCGGGCGATGCCCGTGAGCAGCGCGGCGATGGGAGCCCACCCCAGAAGGTAGGCCCCCAGTCGGGCCCGGCTGGTGAGCAGCGGGTGCATCAGGACTTCACTTCCGTGCCGCCGAAGAGGATGAGGCCGGTAACCACGAGCCTGGGCCGTCCTTCGGTCGAGCCGGGGCCGTGGTGAGTGCTGTCATTCAGGGCGCCGAACATGGCGGTGGCGCGGTTGACGATTTCCCAGCCGTCGGGCACGCGGATCTCGCCGCCACCGAAGAGGACAAAGACATCGATGCGGGCCATGCCGTTCTCCACGGCCGCCTGGCGGAGATCCACCTCGTAGCCGCCGAAGATGGCCGTCAGCTCGCCGCCCTTGAAGGTCTGGGTCAGCATGCGCCGCTTGAAGGCGCCGAAGATGGCCGTGCCTTGGAGGAAATTTTCCGAGTGGGCGAGTTCGGGGGGAACGCCGCGATGCTGCTTGAGGGCCTTGGTGACGATGAGGATGCCCAGACCCACCACCAGCATGGGTCCCAGCGCATCGGAGAGATGGCCATGCGCGAAGGTGACGAGCAGGAGGAAGGCGCCGCCCGCCACGAGGAACCAGCCGCCCATCCCGCCGCCACTGCCGTCCTGGCGGATCTTGGCGACGCCCATGGCCACGAGGACGAGGGGCCAGAGCTTGAAGATGGTGTGGGCCTCGATGAGGTTCAGGTTGTCGAGGGTGAGCACCAGGCCCGCGGCGATGATGGCGATGCCGAGCACCAGCTTGGGGCTGAAAGAGCTGGGCGTCTTGGTGTCGTCGAGGGGGTTCATGGTTTCACCTGCGTGGGATCGACTTCAGGATCACCGGAAACGGTGGTGTTTGGCGATGGGCGTCCCCGCTTTGATCTGCGGCTGCGCTTGGGCTGGGGGAAGATGGCCCGCAGGGTGACGATGACGCCGCCCCAGATGATGAAGGCCGGCCACCAGCGCTCCAGCAGGCCCCAGGGGCCGAACTGCTGGATGAAGGCCGCCGTGGCGAAACCCAGCCAGATGTGGCCGCCCAGGCTGAGGATGCCGTCCTGGGCGAGGCGGGCGAGACCGAAGGCCGCCAGCACGAGGGGCCACCAGGTGAGCAGGTGCCAGGCGTCGTACCAGTGCAGGGTGTCGGCCATGAGGATGAGCCCGACCGCGACGACCGTCAGTCCGAACACCAGCCTGGTGGAGAAAAGGGGAGGGCGTTCCTGGGGGTTCATGAGCGGTGTTCCTTTCTGCCTGATCCGAAGGGGAAGATGAGGGCCAGCGAGGGCAGCCACAGCGCCAGCCACCACCAGGGGCCGTCGATGAACCATCCCGCGTAGGCCATGGTGTTTCCTCCCGCATGACCAAGTTACGGGCTTCGGGATCCGATTCCGGGCAGGGATCGGCGAATGACGGGTCAGGACCGGCGAACCATCATTCCCAACGAATCAGGCCGCCCCGGCTGCGTTCCCGCCAGGCGTGATCGAGGGCCGGCACCAGGTCCGGAGGACACTCGAAGCGCAGCCGGGCCGAATCCTCGTCGAAGGTCTGTTCGAGCACCGACGCTTCGGGGAAGGCCCCCAGCAGAGCGAAGGGCAGGTGGGCCTGGGCGCTGGGTACCTGCACCTCGCCGATACGGAGAATGCGGACCTCCTCCCAGGCCCCGCGGGCATCGGCTTCGGCCAGGGCTCCTTGCACGCCCTCCGTGTAGGCACGCACGAGGCCCCCGGTGCCGAGCCTCGTGCCCCCGTACCACCGGATGCAGACGGCGATGAGATCCGTGGCTTCCGCGCCTTCCAGCACCGCCAGCATGGGCCTTCCGGCGGTGCCCGAAGGCTCGCCGTCATCATCGGCGCCGAAGGCCGAGACCGGCACACCCTCCCGCCAGGCGCTGCAGTGGTGGGTGGCGTCGAAGTCGCGCTTGCGAAGCAGCGCCAACACCGCCGCCCGTTCGGCCGCATCCCGGGCGGGATGCAATTCCGTGAGAAAGACCGAAGCCTTCTCGCGGAAGCGGTGGGTGGCAACTTCCTTCAATCGGCGCATGGAACCAGCATGGGTGGGGGTGCCGCTGGAATCAACTCGCCCCTCATTCGCCAGACACCCTCATCTCATCGGCCTTCGAGCAGGCGCAGGTGGCTTTCGAGGGCATCGCGCCAAGTCCCGCTGTGTGCGCTCTTCAACAGCCTCTGGAGCGCACGGGTATGGGCGATGCGTAACGAATCGGAGCTGGTCGCAGGAATGTCTGGCAGCACGCCCTTGCCTTCCCAGCTTTGATTTCGAATGGCCGTTCGAACGCTTCCGTTCGGGATGGTCACGTCGAATCGGGAGTTGAGGCGATGCGTTTGTGCTTGATTCCCGGCCCCTTGAGTCACCTCGCCAATCACCTCGGCCCGATGGCGCTCCTGGAGGAGGAAGGCGAGTCCCTCACCCGCCGACCATGTGTTTCCGGAAACCAACACATAGGTGGGTCGCCGTTCATTTCGATCTTGGAGAGCGGTGGCTTCAGTCGTAAACGTGGTCACCTTTCCGGGTGGCCTAGGAACCACGTCGAAAAGGGGAAGGCCCTGGGCTTCGCAGAAATAGCTCGCCATCAAGGCGAGGGTTCCCGAGGATCCTCCACCGTTGTCACGGAGATCGAGGATGAGCGCATCCGTGTGGCGCAGGATGGCCATCGCCGAAGCGATGGCTTCGCGGGCTTCGTTCGGGCGATAGAAGGCTGTGAGGTGGAGGTATCCCACATTGCCCGGCAGGATTTCAATGCGCTGGATGCCGAAGTTTGCTCGCCGCGCCGTGACTTCACGCGGTGTATTGGCCGCTGCAGTAGCTTCGACTGCGCCAGGCGGAGTCACCGGAGCGATGGACACCTGAAGGTGCTTGTCGTTCGTCATCGCATAGAGATCATCTGTCAGCGTTTTTGCCAGTGACTCGAGTGTCGAAACCCGCTGATAGCGGCCTTCGGCTAGACGCCTTTGCAACCCTCCGGAAACCCTGGAGGCCACAACCGGATCGAAGTATTCACGACGCAAGGCGGTTCCGAGGGCCTCCACGGTCTCCCCAATGAAAGCAGGTTCGACGGTGGCTTCTGCAACCTGGGAGGGTCGGGAAGGCGCCTCGGCCGGCAGGTTCGCGCACAGAACCAGACCGACGAGAAGCAGCGCATGTACCATGGTGGTTCACCTATCAAGAGACGATCCGATCATCATGACAAGGACCTTGGCGGTTCAAAACCGTTGGCCAGGCTGGGTCCTGTTCGACCGGTTTTGCGATGGCAAGCAAACGGCCCGCGGATGCGGGCCGTTTCTGATGGCTGGATCAATCGACTACTTCAACCCGTCGATGATGGCGTTGAAGGTGGCGCTGGGGCGCATGGCCGCGCCGGTCTTTACCTTGTCGGGGTGGTAGTAGCCGCCCATGTCGACGGGGCTGCCCTGGGCGGCGATGAGTTCGCCGTTGATCTTGCCTTCGTTCTCGCTCAGGGCTTTGGCGACCTGGGCGAAGCGGGCCTTCAACTCGGCATCCTTGGTCTGGGCGGCCAGGGCCTCGGCCCAGTAGAGGGCGAGGTAGAAGTGGCTGCCGCGGTTGTCGATCTGGCCGACCTTGCGCGCCGGGGACTTGTCGTTGTCGAGGAACTTGGCGATGGCCTGGTCCAGCGTCTCGGCCAGCACGGCGGCCTTGGCGTTCTTGAAGGCGTTGGCCACGTGCTCCAGCGAGGCGCAGAAGGCGCTGAACTCGCCGAGGCTGTCCCAGCGGAGGTAACCCTCCTTCTGGAACTGCTGCACGTGCTTGGGGGCCGAGCCGCCCGCACCGGTCTCGAAGAGGCCGCCGCCGCCCAGCAGGGGCACGACGGAAAGCATCTTGGCGCTGGTGCCCAGCTCGATGATGGGGAACAGGTCCGTGAGGTAGTCGCGCAGCACGTTGCCGGTGACGGAGATGGTGTCCAGGCCCTTGCGGATGCGCTCGCAGGAGAGCTTCATGGCATCGACGGGATGCAGGATGCGGATGTCCAGGCCCGTCGTGTCGTGGTTCTTCAGATACTTCTCGACCTTGGCGATGATCTGCACATCGTGGGCGCGGTTCTTGTCGAGCCAGAAGATCGCAGGCGCGCCGGTGATGCGGGCGCGGGTGACGGCCAGCTTCACCCAGTCCTGGATGGGCGCGTCCTTGGCCTGGCAGGCGCGGAAGATGTCACCGGCTTCCACCGGCTGGCTGAGCAGGGTGGCGCCGTCGGCGTCGACGATGCGGATGGTGCCGTTGGCCGGGGCGAAGAAGGTCTTGTCGTGGGAGCCGTATTCCTCGGCCTTCTGGGCCATGAGGCCGACGTTGGGCACGCTGCCGATGGTGGCGGGATCGAAGGCGCCGTGCTTCTGGCAGTCCTCGATGACGGCCTTGTACATCGTCGCGTAGCAGCGGTCCGGGATCATGGCCAGGGTGTCATGCAGCTTGCCGTCGGCGCCCCACATCTTGCCGGAATCACGCACCACCACGGGCATGGAGGCATCCACGATGATGTCGTTGGGCACGTGCAGGTTGGTGATGCCCTTGTCGGAATCCACCATGGCGAGGGCGGGCCGGTTGGTGTAGACGGCCATGATGTCGGCCTCGATCTCGGCGCGCTTGGCTTCGGGCAGGGCCTGGATCTTGGCGTAGACGTCGCCCAGGCCGTTGGCGGTGTTGACGCCCAGCTCGCTGAGGGTGGCGCTGTGCTTGTCGAAGAAGGGCTGGAAGAACACCGACACGGCATGCCCGAACATGACGGGATCAGAGATCTTCATCATGGTGGCCTTCAGGTGCAGAGAGAGCAGCAGTCCCTCCTGCTTGGCCGTGTCGATCTGCTCGGCGTAGAAGGCCCGCAGGGAGCGGACGTTCATCACGGAGGCGTCGAGCACCTCGCCTTCCTTCAGGGCGAGCTTGTCCTTCAGCACCTTGACCGAACCGTCGCCGGCTACGAACTCGATGCGGGCCGTGGTGGGCTTCGGCAGGGTGGTTGATGTTTCGCTGCCGTAGAAGTCGCCGGCGCTCATGTGGGCGACGCGGGCCTTGGAATCGGGAGCCCAGGCGCCCATCTTGTGCGGGTGCTTCTTGGCGTAGTTCTTCACGGAGAGCGGCGCCCGGCGGTCGGAGTTGCCCTCGCGGAGGACCGGGTTCACGGCGCTGCCCAGCACCTTGGCATAGCGGGCCTGGATGGCCTTCTCCACCTCATCGGAGGGCTGCTCGGGATAGTCGGGAAGGTTGTAGCCCTGGGACTTCAGCTCCTTGATGGCCGCGATGAGCTGGGGGATCGAGGCGCTGATGTTGGGCAGCTTGATGATGTTGGCTTCGGGCTTCTGCGCAAGCTCGCCCAGGCGGGCCAGGTTGTCGGGAACCCGCTGGGCCTCGGTGAGGTTCTCCGGGAAGTTCGCGAGGATGCGCCCGGCCAGGGAGATGTCCGAGGTCTCGACCTCGATGCCGGTGCCACGGGTGAAGGCCTGGATGACGGGCAGCAGGGAATAGGTGGCGAGAGCGGGCGCTTCGTCGATCTCGGTCCAGATGATTTTCTGCGTGGTCATGGCTGCTCCTTAGGTGTCAGGCTCCGCCTGGGTCGGGCGACTGGCGGCAGGCGAATCCGAAGAACGGGTAACAAGGCAGACTCCCATGGGGGAAGGCTCGCATCAAGCGGCATTCCCCACGGAACCGGCGGTTTGGGACTTCGGTCACGACAGCAATCAACTCCCGACGGGCAGGGCCGATCCTGAGGCCGCGCGGACCTTCCCCTGGGTCATGGCGAAGTCCATGCGACCCAGATTCACGCCCCCGAAGCCCACCTGGAAGATGAGGGTTTCGCCCTGGGCCTGAGGCACCTTGGTGGGCTTGTCCAGGAAGGTGTGGCTGTGCCCGCCGATGATGGCGTCGATGCCCGCCACCTGGCCGGGCATCTGCAGGTCGTCCGGGGCCGTGCCGTGCAGGTCGTAGCCCAGGTGTGAGAGCACCACCACCAGGTCGACCTTCTCCACCTCGCGCAGGTGCTTCACGACGGGCTTCAGGGATTCGTAGGGATCCTTCCAGGTGATGCCCTCGTGGTTCTTCGGGGCCACCAGGCCCGCGAAGGCCACGCCCACGCCCGTGAGGCCCACGCGCAGGCCCGGGAACTCGCGCACCAGGTAGGGGCGCAGCCGCTTGCCGAGGGCGGGGGCGCCTTTGCAGTCGAAATTGCAATTGAGGAAGACGAATGGCGGATTGGCGTGCTGGAGCTGTTCCATGGATTCCATGGCTTCGACCAGCATGCCCACGCCGTTGTCGAAATCGTGATTGCCCAGGGTGCCCGCGTCGTAGCCCACCATGCGCATGAGCTGGTAGTCGAGGCGGCCCTTGTAACGGTTGAAGTAGGGCGTGCCCTGGAAGGTGTCGCCGGCATCCAGCAGCAGCACGGCGCCGAGCTGCTGGCGCAGTTGGCGGACGAGGGTGGCGCGGCGGGCCATGCCGCCCAGGCCGCTGAGGTTGCCGTTGCCGGGGCCGAAGGGCTCGATGCGGGAATGGGTGTCGTTGGTGTGCAGGAGGGTGATGCGGCCCGAGGCAGAAGGGGCCTGTTCGGCGCCGGCCCTCAGGGGGATCTGGCTGGTGACGGCGCTGGCGAGGGCGGTGGCGCTGAGGGAGGCGAGGAAATCGCGGCGATCCATGGTCAGCACCTACAGCTTGAATTTCTTGTCGCGGATGGCCGCCTGGATCGGCTCGGGGATGGTGTAGCGGCCGAGGGCCGGAGGCAGCAGGTCCTGCTTGGCCTTGGCCAGGGCGCCGCATTCGTCCAGCAGCATCTGGCGCAGCGTCACGCCCGTCGTGAAGGGCTTGCGCCCCTTCTTCAACGTCGGGATGGAGTCCCCGCCGCCGTAGAGGTAGTCCGAGGTGGCGACCTTCACGAGGGCTTTCGGATCGATGGGGCTGCCGTCCTCCCAGGTGAGGGTGTAGGTCCCGGCCTCGGGGGTGCCGCCCACCACGGCCTTCACGCCGGAGCAGGGCTCGCCACCGCGGCGGACGATGCCTTCCTTCACCACCTCGATGACTTCGGCGCCCGTGAGTTCGACGACCACCAGTTCGTTCTCGAAGGGCATCAGTTCGAAGATATCGGCCACCTTGAGCTGGCCCGGCCGCAGGTTCGAGCGCAGTCCGCCCGCATTGGTGATGGCGAAGCGCACGGGTGCGCCGATGACGTTCTGGGCCGCCTTGCGCATGACGTCGCTCACCCAGTAGCCCAGCAGGTTCTCCTCGCCCTTGCGGCCCCGGAACACGCCCTGGGGCGCCTGCACCAGGGGCAGGTCGAAGCTGGCCTTGATCTCGGCGGCGAGGGGCGCGATGACCTTCTGGATGGCAGGATCTTCGGGAATGGTGGCGTTGACCGGGATGACCTCGGCCTTCGTCGCCGCGACCTGCGCCGTCAGGGACAGCGACAGCAGGGAGAAGAGAAGGGCGCTAGCTGATCTGTGCTTCACGGACGGATTCCTTCAAGGCCACGCGGGCTTCCCGCACGGCGACATCGTGATTCCAGAAACGGGCTGTCGTCCTCAGCAGCCAGCCCATCAGCCAGCCGTTGAGGCCCGTGACCAGGAGCTGGAGCCCGAGAAAGAGCCAGACGCGGAAGGTGGTGCCGCCACCCATCCGCCAGGCCAGCAGCAGGACGAGGAAGGGCAGCAGGGACCGCAGCGCGGCGCCACCCACGGACACCAGGCCCCACTGGATGGGGTGCAGCCATAGGCGCAAGAACGAATCACCCAGGTGCGCGAGGTAGCCTCGGCTCAGTCCCGCGGCCCGGCCCATGCGGCAGAACCACCACTGCAGGTTGAGGGCCGCCACCAGCGCCATCCAGGCGAGGGGCCGGCCGAAGAAGGCGATCCAGCCGAGGAAATCCAGGCCAGATCCGCCGAGCTGTCCGAGGATCGAGGCGATGGCCCAGGTCAGGGCGCCCAGGGGCAGGAAGCCGATGAGGACCGTGTCCAGCGCGCCTAGCAGCCACGGGCCCAGGCGGGCCTTCAGTTCGGCGCTTTCGGCCTGCATCCGCCACCCGCACCAGAGGACGATGACCATGCCCAGACCCAGCAGGTGCACGGTGGGCGAATTGGTGAGGCGGTGCTGCAGGCCACCGTTCTCCCAGAGCTCCCAGATGTCGCGGGTGGTCAGGCTCTCGCCCCAGTGGCTGGGCAGGGCGCTCCACCCGGCGGCCCGGCGCAGGTGGCCGGCCCAGCCGAGGGCGGGCCCCAGCAGCACGAGCATCCACCCGCCCATGAGGCCCCAGCCCCAGCGGGTGAAGCCGCCGGGCAGGGAGGCCCGCAGGAAGTGCCAGGGCGCCCGGGGTGCCAGGGCTTCCTCGGTGTGAATGGTGGAGGGCCGTTCTGAAGAATCCATGTCCATCCGCAAGCAATCCCCCATCAAACCACACTTGCCGGAAGGAGGCCCGCCAGGACTTGACAGAAGGCACGGGAATCGGGTTTCATCGCTTCCATGCTGCTGTCCTTCCCGATCCCCTGCCAGGGCCTCTCTTGCGAGGCTTGGTGGTGGCGTATGGGCTCGGACGGCTCCCTGTGCGAGGCCTGACGGCCGACGCCATTCCGGACCCTCCGAGCCCGACCTTCTGGTCGGGCTTTTTCGTTCATGCCCGCCGGTGCTTCCGCGCTTCGCGCACACCCCCGAACCCCCACACCCCATCTGGTTTTCTCCAAGGTCTTCCCCATGCACCTGATCCGACATCCCCTCCCCGCGGACCTGCTGACGCCCCTCGCGACCTACCTCGCGCTGCGGCCCGCGGGCGCCAGCCTGCTGCTCGAATCCTGCGACCAGGGCGAGCGGGTGGGCCGCCACAGCTTCGTTCTGCTCGAAGGCCCTGCCGAATGCCGCATGGAGGCCCCCGCCAGGGGCTGGGTGGAGGCCCTGCGCGAGCTGGGGGGCGAGACGCCCGCCGACACGATCCATGATCCGGAGGCTGTCCTGCCGGCCTTACGTGAGGGCCTGCCCGTGGGCGTGGGCTGCGCCGGGTACCTGGGCTTCGAGGCCATGGGGGCGCAGGAACCCAGCCTGGCCCTGCCCGCGCGGAACAGCCTCGGTCTGCCCGGCCTCTGGGTGCGCCGCTTCGACACGGCCCTCGTCTTCGACCACCTGCACCAGGTGGCGGAGTTGCAGACCCTGGATGCGGATCCGGCGGCGGGCTTTGCACGGCTGGCGGCCCTGAAGGCCCTGCTGCTGGAAGGGGCGAAGGATCCGGGCCCCGGCCATTTCGAGCCCAAGGCCCGCCCGCTCATGGCCCGCGAAGCCTACGAGGGTGCCGTGGCCGCGGCCCAGGAGCTGATCCTCGACGGCGACATCTACCAGCTGGTGCCCAGCCAGCGCTTCCGCATCGAGGATCCGCCCCGGCCCATGGAGGCCTACCGGCGCCTGCGCCGCCTCAACCCGAGTCCCTATGGCTTCCTGCTCGAATGGGGTGATTTCGCATTGGTGGGCGCCTCGCCGGAAATGCTCGTGCGCGTCCAGGGCGATGAGGCCGAAACCCTGCCCATCGCGGGCACCGTGCCCCGGGGCGCCAATGCCGAAGAGGACGCCGAGCGCTTCGAAGCCCTGAAGCGCGATCCCAAGGAACTGGCCGAGCACCAGATGCTGGTGGACCTCGCCCGCAACGACCTGGGCCGCGTCGCCGTGCCCGGCGGCGTCCGGGTGGAACTGCCGCTGGCCCTGCAGCGCACCAGCCACGTGCTGCACCTGACGACCACGGTGAAGGCGAAGCTGAAACCTGGCGTGGACGCGCTGGACGTGCTGGCCGCGGCCTTCCCCGCGGGCACCGTCAGCGGCGCGCCCAAGCTCCGCGCCTGCCAGCGCATCGCCGAACTCGAAGGCGAGGTGCGCGGCCCCTACGGCGGCGTGCTGCTGAGGCTGGGCGCCGACGGCGTGCTCGACACGGCGCTGATCCTGCGCACGGCGGTCTACACCGGCGGGTCGGCTTACATCCAGGCGGGGGCCGGCGTGGTGCGCGCCTCGAAACCCGAAGCGGAATATTTTGAAACCCTGCACAAGCTCGGCGCCATCGCTCAGGCCCTGGGCGTCCAGTTGCCCGGAGCCTCCCGATGATCCCAGTGGCCCCCATGAAGGTTCTTCTGATCGACGCGCTGGATTCCTTCACCTACAACCTGGTGCAGGCCTTCGAGACCCTCGGCGCCGAGGTGCGCGTGGTCCGTCACGATGCGATCACCTTGGCCGATGCGAAGGCGCTCCATCCCGACGCCGTGGTGCTCTCGCCGGGCCCCGGCCACCCCACGGAAAGCCCCGCCCACATGGCCCTGGCGGGTTCGGACTGGGCCGTGCCGCTGCTCGGCGTCTGCCTCGGTCATCAGGCCCTGGCCGCCGCCACGGGCGGCCGCGTGACCCGCGCCCTCGAACCCCTGCACGGCGAAGCCACTTCGCTGGAACACGACGGCACCGGCCTCTTCACGGGCCTGCCCGCGGGGCTGCCCGTGGGCCGATATCACAGCCTCATCGCCGATCCGGCCTCTCTTCCGGATTGCTGGCGCGTCACGGGCCGCAGCCCCGGCGGCGAAATCATGGCGATGGAACATCGCCACCTTCCGCGCTGGGGCGTCCAGTTCCACCCCGAAAGCATCCTCACGCCCGATGGCCCAGCCATGCTCGCCAACTTCCTCCGACTCGCCCAGGAAAGATCCCGATGACCCTGCTGACCACCCACAACCCCATCCGTCCCCTGCCGGCGGAAACGGCCTCCGAACTCATGCGCATGTTCATCGACCAGGATACGGACGCCCTGCTGGTGGGCGCCTGCCTGGCCCTGCTGGCCCAGCGCGTGCCCGAGGCCCACGAGCTGGCGGCCTTCGCCGACGCCCTGTCGGACGTGGCCGTGCCCTTTCCCTCCGTGCCCTCAGATGCGCTTGATACCTGCGGCACGGGGGGAGACGGTTCCTCCACCGCCAACCTCAGCACCCTGGCGGCCCTGCTGTTGCCCCACTTCGGCGTGCCCGTCGTGAAGCACGGCAATCGCGCCGCCACGGGCGTCTGCGGCAGCGCGGACCTGCTGGAGGCCCTGGGCTACGATCTGGCGCGCCCCAGCGCCGATCTGGCCGAGGATCTGAAGACGCGATCCTTCGCCTTCCTGTTCGCGCCGGCCTACCACCCGCTGCTGGGCCGCCTGCGCGAGATCCGCAAGCGCCTGGGCATCCCCACGATCTTCAATCTGCTGGGCCCCCTGCTGAACCCCGGCAAGCCGCCCCTGCAGCTGCTGGGCGTGGCCCGCGAAGACCTGCTGGCCCCCATGGCGGGCGCCCTGGCGCGGCGTCCCAGCCTGCGTCGCGCCTTCGTCATCCACGGCAAGGACGCGGAAGGGAAGGGCCTCGACGAGGCCTCCATCGAAGGTCCCACCACCGTGCGCGCCGTGGTGGACGGCCAGGTGGCGCCGCCCCAGGTGCTGGTGCCCCGCGAGCTGGGCATCGCGCCGCCCCCGCGTCATGCCCTGCGCGTCAGCGACCGGGCCGAGGCGTTGGCCGTGGCGCGGGGCCTCTTCGGCGGCGTCTCCCACGCGGATTTCCGGCCCCCCGTGGCCGAGGCCGTGGCGCTGCAGGTCTCCCTGGGCCTCCACCTTCACCGGAACCTCGGCCTCGAGGGCCTGGGCGACACCCTGCGGGAAGCCCGCCTGCGGCTCGACCGGGGTTTCAGCCTGCCTTTCACCCTGCCTCCCCAGGTGCCCGCATGATCCGCCTTCCCGAGCCGGCCTCCCTCGTCCACACGACTGGACTGCCCTCTACCTCCCACCTGCAGCGGGTGCTCGTTTCCGAACTGGCCCGCGTGTCGAAGCTGCCCGCGACTCCCGCGCCCCGGCGCCCGCGCCTGAATCCGCCCGGCCCCTTCGAAGCGGCCCTGCGCCGTGATGCGGCGGCCAGGGGCGGCGCCGTGATCGCCGAGTACAAGCAGGCCTCGCCCTCCCTCGGTCCCTTCGCCATGGGCACGCCGCTGCTGGCCCAGCTACGGGCCTACCTCGAAGGTGGCGCTTCGGTCTTCTCCATCCTGGCGGAGCCGGCCTATTTCAAGGGCTCCTCCGAGCACCTTCGGACCGCGGCGGAACTGGGTGCGCCGAGGCTCTACAAAGGTTTCGTGATCTCCGAAGCCCAGCTCGCTGAAGCGGAATCCGCGGGCGCCGAAGCCGTGCTGCTCATCGCGCGGGTGCTGAAGGGCCACACGGCGGCCTTCGCCGAGGCGGCACGCGCCCGTGGCCTGGAGCCTCTGGTCGAACTGCATGACCTCACGGAGGTGGGTTTCGCCCAGGCAGCCGAGGCGCGCCTCGTCGGCATCAACGCCCGCGACCTCTCGACCTTCACCCTCGGCGAACCCACGGCGGCGCCTCTGCGGAAGGCCTTTCCGGAGGCGGTGCTCATCCGCGAATCGGGACTGGCCACGCCCGAGGACGCGCGGGCGGCCCTGCGCGCGGGCTTCGATTCCGTGCTCATCGGTGAGGCGCTGATGCGCAGCCCCGATCCCCGCGACTTCCTCGGCCGCATCCTCACGGGCCTGCGAACGGAGGTTTCGTGAAGGCCCTCGCCAAGGTCTGCGGCCTGGTCCGCGCGGAGGACGTCGCCCATGCGGCGGCGGAGGGCGCCGATCTGCTGGGTTTCGTGTCGCATCCGCCGAGTCCCCGGCACTGCGCCGACTTGTCGGTGGCCTCGCCCTACCTGGATCGCGCCGTGCTCGTGCAGGTGGCGGAGCGCGGCGAAGCCATCCTGGAAGCGGCCCGCCGCCACGGTTTCCGCCGCGTGCAGCCCCACCTGCCGCTGTCGGAGCGGGAACGCGGCGCGCAGCTGCTGCGCGAGGCGGGCCTGTTCGTCCTGCTGCCCTGGTCCGACGAGCCCGACCAGGCCGTGATTCCCGCGGATCTCTACCTCTGGGAGCCCAGCGCCAAGGCCACGGGCCTGGCGGGGGGATCGGGGCAAGGCCACGCCATGGTCCATCCGCCGCCGGGGCCCTTTCTGTTGGCCGGTGGGCTCGAGGCTTCGAATCTGAGTGAACGCCTCGCCTCACTTCCCGGCTCGTCACGCGCTCAATTCCAAGGCGTTGACGCTGCCAGTCGCCTCGAAGCCTCGGCGGGCTGCAAGGACCCCGCGAAGGTTTCGGCCTTCATCCGCACCGCCCACGCACTGGAGTTCCCATGACCGAAGGATTCGGCCTTCCCTCGCGCTTCGGCGCCCAGGGCCTCGGTGGCTGCTATGCCCCGGAAACCCTCGTGCAGCCGCTCCTGGATCTGGAAGCGGCCTTTCGCGCCGCGATCTCGGACGCGGCCTTCCAATCGGAACTGAAGGCGGAGTTGCGCCATTTCGTGGGCCGTCCCACGCCGCTGACCTCGGCGCCGCGGCTCGCTGCGAAGCTGGGCCTGAAGGCCCTCTTCCTCAAGCGCGAAGATCTCACCCACACGGGCGCGCACAAGATCAACAACGCGCTGGCCCAGGCGCTGCTCGCCCGTCGCATGGGCAAGAGCGAGATCATCGCCGAGACCGGCGCCGGCCAGCACGGCGTCGCCACGGCGGCCGCCTGTGCGCGTCTGGGCCTGGACTGCACGGTCTACATGGGCGTGGTCGACATGGCTCGCCAGGCCCCGAACGTCGCGCGCATGCGGCTCTTCGGTGCCAAGGTGGTGCCCGTGGAGGCGGGGCAGGGCACCCTCAAGGAGGCGGTGAACGAAGCCCTCCGGGCCTGGGCGGGGCGCTGCGACAAGGCCCACTACATCCTGGGTTCGGCATTGGGTCCCCATCCGTTCCCGACTCTGGTGCGAAGCTTCCAGACGGTGATCGGCGAAGAGGCGCGCGCCCAGATGCTGGAGCAGTCCGGCGTTCTGCCAGAGGTCGTTCTCGCCTGTGCGGGTGGCGGCAGCAACGGGCTGGGGCTGCTGGTGCCCTTCCTGGGAGATGACCTCCGTCGCGTCGTGGTGGAGGCCGGCGGCCACGGTTCGGCCCTCGGCGAACACGCCGCGCGCCTCGATGGCGGACGCATGGGCGTGCTGCATGGTTGCAAGACCCTGCTCCTTCAAGATGAGCACGGCCACACGGCGGAAACCGCCAGCATCAGCGCGGGCCTGGACTATCCGGCCCTGGGGCCCGAATTGGCGGCCCTCGCGCTGGATGGGAAGGTGGAGGTGCGTCGCGCCTCCGATGATGAAGCGCTCTCCGGCGCGCGCGCCCTGTGTGAAGCCGAAGGCATCCTGCCGGCCCTGGAAAGCAGCCATGCCCTGGCCCTCTTGCCCGCCCTCGCCGCCGAGGGCGCCGCCACCGTCCTGCTGGGCCTCAGCGGCCGCGGCGACAAGGACCTGTCCACTTACCAATCGCGTCTGGGAATCTGAGATGAGCCTGAACCCCCTGCTTCCTTTCATCATGGCCGGCGATCCCTCTCTGGACGCGCTGCCGGGGCTGCTCTCCGAGGCGAAGGCCCTCGGTCTCGACGCCATCGAACTGGGCCTTCCACACTCGGATCCCATCGCGGATGGTCCCGTGCTCCAGGCCGCGGCGCACCGGGCCATCGCCCGCGGCGCCACGCCCCTGCGCGTGCTGGAAGCCTTGTCGGGACTGCAGGACAGCCCCGACATCATCCTCTTCACCTACCTGAATCCGCTGCTTCAGATCGGGGCGGAGAAGCTCAAGGCCCTGCTCGCGCCCACGCCCGTGAAGGCGCTGCTGGTGGTGGATCTCCCCTTCGGTGAGGAGGCTTCCTTCGAAGCGGAACTGCGTGCTGCGGGCTATCCGATGGTGCCGCTGCTGGCGCCCACCACCACCCTGGACCGGGCCCGTCAGATCCTTTCGGAGCGCCCGGATCCCGGCCCCGCTGCGCCTTTCGCCCAGCGCTTCGCCTACGTGGTGGCGCGTTTGGGCGTCACAGGCGTAGGACAGGGCGCAGGGCAGGGCACGGATCTCGGGCCCGTCGCCGCGCGAATCCAGGGACTGCGGACGCTGGGGGATCGTCCGCTGGCCGTCGGCTTCGGACTCTCCGATGCCCGGAGCCTGAACGCCATCCGTGCCCAAGGCGCCACGCCAGTGATCGGTTCGGCCCTGGTGCAGGAATTGGCCGAAGGCCGCGCGCTGCACGAGGTGTTGGCTCCACGTCTGCTTGCTGATGTCTAGATCGTGAATCAGCCTTCCTTACGGTAGGCTTCGGGGAGTGGTTGCAGGACGGCATCGATTTGGTATCGTGGTCCATCTTCATCCCATGCGTCCGGCTGGAAACAGCCACTCTCCCCGGGGGAAACCGGGTCAGGAGCACTGTTCCTATGAGTCATCGTTCACGCCTCACCCTCACCGCCCTGACTCTGATCGCTGCCGGTGCCTTTGCTCCCCAGGCCCAGGCCAGCGGCTTCCAGCTGCGCGAGCAGAGCCCGAGCGCGCAGGGCAACGCCTTCGCGGGCATCAGCGCCGGCGGCAACGACATCAGCGCCCTGTTCTTCAATCCGGCGGTGATGACCCAGTACCAGGACACCCAGTTCTCCCTGGGCGGCACCTACGTGGGGCTGAGCGCCAAGTTCGAGAACGGTTCGGCCTCGCGCACCTCCGTGCTTCCGGCCCTGGGATTCTTCAGCGCCCCGGTGACGGGCACGAACCTGAACACCATTTCGGGCCCCGCCAATCATGGCAACGCCGCCATTTCGGCCGTGCTGCCTGAGTTCAACATCATGTACAGCGTCAGCAACGACCTCAAGCTGGGCCTGTCGCTGAACGTGCCCTTCGGCCTAACCACCGAATACGACTCCAACTGGATCGGCCGCTACCACGCCCTGAAGTCCGATCTGAAGACCATCGATATCGCCCCGAGCCTGGCCTACCGCGTGAGCAAGGAGTTCTCCTTCGGCGTCGCGTTCATCGCGCGCAAGGCCAACGCCGAACTCACCAACGGCGTGGACTACGGCACGGCGCTCGCCGTGAAGGTCGGCACGGGCCTCGCGGCGGCCGGCCTCTCCACCGCCTCCCCCGGACCTGGTCAGAACAGCCCCGTGGCCAACGTGGCCATGGGCGCCCCCAATGCCACCTTCGGCACGCCCGGCTATGCCATTCCCGGCGCCTGGGACGGCCAGGCAGGTCTGAAGGGCGACGGATGGGGCTACGGCTGGAAGGCCGGCTTTACCTACGAACCTTCGCAGGACTTCCGTCTCGGTCTCGCGTACCAGGCGGCCATGACCATGACCCTCAAGGGCGATGCCACCTTCCAGATTCCCACGTCCATTCCCGCTACGGATCTGGCCGCCCTGAATGCGGCCGGCCTTCGCAATGGCAAGGGTCAGGCGGACCTCGCGCTGCCCGCCACGGCTTCGCTGGGCTTCGACTGGAAGGCCACGCCCACCTTCTCCCTGCAGGGCGAGCTGGCCCGCACCACCTGGTCCCGCTTCAAGGAACTGCGCGTGAAGTTCGATACGGGGCTGGCGGATTCCATCACGGATGAAAGCTGGAACGACACCACCTTCGTCTCCGTGGGTGGCACCTGGAAGCTCAACCAGGAGTGGACGCTCCGCGGGGGCCTCGCCTTCGACAAGAGCGCCGTGGATGATGCCCACCGCACCCCCCGCATTCCCGACAACGACCGCAAGTGGGTATCGTTGGGCATGAGCTACGCCTTCTCGAAGAAGGTGGCCATCGACGTGGGCTACAGCCACCTCTTCATCAGCGATGGCAAGGTCGAACTCAACTCGGGGACGGGCACCAACTTGAACGCTCTGCTCGCCAACGACAACCTCACCCGCGGCAACCTGAACGGCACCATCAAGGCCGACATCAACATCCTGGGCGCCCAGCTGCGCTACACGTTCTAGATCGCGGTTCACGCAAAGAAGAGGCCCGGCATGCCGGGCCTCTTCTGGTTAGGCGACGAAACGCCGGACTACACCCGTTCCACAGCCATGGCGATGGCGTTGCCGCCGCCCAGGCAGAGGGCCGCGACGCCGCGCTGCTTGCCGTGGCGTTCCAACGCATGGATCAAGGTCGCCATCACGCGGGCGCCCGAGGCCCCGATGGGGTGGCCCAGCGCCACGGCGCCGCCATGCACATTGATGCGGTCCGCGGCGATCTTCAGCTCGTTCATGGTGGCCACGATCTGTACAGCGAAGGCCTCGTTGATCTCCCAGAGGTCCACGTCGCTCACCGCCCAGCCCACCTGGGTCAGGAGCTTGCGGATGGCCTCCACGGGCGCCATGAGCACCCACTCGGGATCGAGGCCGGCGGTGGTGGTGCCGAGGATGCGGGCCTGGACGGGCAGCCCGTGGGCCTTGGCGTAGGACTCGGTGCTCACCAGGACGGCGGCCGCGCCATCATTCACGCTGGGCGCGTTCCCGGCGGTGACAGTGCCGTCCTTCTTGAAGGCCGGGCGCAGCTTCGCCAGCGATTCGGGCGTGGAGTCGGCGCGGGGGCCTTCGTCCTCGCTGACGATGAGATCACCCTTCTTGCCGGGCACGGCGATGGGCACGATCTCGGCCTTGAAGGCGCCGGACTGCGTGGCGGCCACGGCCTTGCGGTGGCTTTCGGCGGCCCAGGCGTCCTGGGCTTCGCGGCCAACGCCGTACTTATCGGCCACCAGCTCGCCGGTGTGGCCCATGTGCTGATCGGTCATGGCACACCAGAGGCCGTCGAGGATCATGGCGTCCTTGGCTTCGGTGTGGCCCATGCGCGCGCCGGCCCGCAGCTTGGGCATGAGGTAGGGCGCGTTGGACATGGACTCCATGCCGCCCGCCAGCACGACCTGGTGGTCCGCCAGGCGCACCGCATTGGCCGCGAGTTGGATGGCCTTCAGGCCGCTGCCGCAGACCTTGTTGATGGTGAGAGCCGAGATGCTGGATGGCAGGCCGCCGCGCAGGGCCGCCTGACGGGCCGGGGCCTGGCCGACACCGGCGCTGACGACGTTGCCGAAAATGGCTTCGGTGGGCTCGGCGCCCGGCACGGCGGCCAGCAGGGCCTTGATCACCTGGGCCGCCAGATCCGGCGCGGCCAGGGGCGCGAGGGCGCCCTGGAACTTTCCGATGGGACTGCGAAGGGACTTGAGGATGACGGCCTGGGTCATGGACGCTCCGATGCGAACGGCTATTGGATTACAGGTGGCGGGGCGGCTGGGTGGGATCTTCGAGGGAGCTGAGGTCCAGTCCTTCCAGATTGAGGGTCGGCGGCTGGGCCACGTAGACGTCCGGGGCCTCTTCCTGCAGGTGGCGGCGGGTCCGGTCCATGAGCGATTCCACTTCGCGCAGGAACTTGAGACGCTCCATCTTGAGGTTGCGCAGCTGCACTTCCATCTCGACCACGTGCTGCTGTGCCTCGCGGATGATCTCCTCGGCCTTGAACTGGGCCTCGCGCAGGATCAGCTCCTTCTCGCGGTTGGCGCCGTCCAGCACGTCCTCGCGGGTGCGCTGGGCCTGGAGCAGGGTTTCGCGGAAGATGCGGTCCTGGTCCTGGTACTGGCGGAGGCGCTCGCGGCTGTCGAGGATCTCCTCCTTCAGCTTCTGGTTCTCGGCCAGAAGCTCTTCCCACTCCCCCGCGATCTCGTGGAGGAAGGTGCGGACCTCGGATTCCTCGATGCCCCGGAAGGCCTTTTCAAATTCCCGACGCTGGATGTCGAGCGGCGTGTATTTCATGGGAAGCGCCTCACTGGCTCAGAAAACGAAGGGGCTCAGGAAACGAGGGCCCTGAGAAAGACCCGCTGGATGACGCCGAGCAGCAGCACGGCGATGAGGATGTCGAAACTGAATCCGCCGATGGGCGGCACGATGGCCCGGATGGGGTGGAGGATCGGATCCGTGATGGCATGGAGCAGCCGGATCCACCGGTTCCGCGGATCGATGGGGAACCAGGACAGGATCGCTACCGCCAGAAGCAGGTAGATGATCGCATCCAGGGCATAGTAGGCGATGGCGAAGAGAAGGGGCATGGGCACGATCCTGGGTACCCGATCATCATAGCTTGGAGAGGGCTCCATCCATGCGCATTGGCATCTCCTGTTACAGCACCTTCGGTGGTTCGGGCGTCGTGGCGACGGAAGTCGGCAAGGCCCTGGCCGGCCGCGGCCACGAGGTCCACATCCTCAGTCCGAGCCTGCCACCGCGCCTGGTGGGTTTCGAGGACCGCATCAATTTCCACGAAGTGCGGGCCAGTCCCTATCCGCTCTTCGAGGACGCACCCTATTCCATCGCCCTGGGCTCCAAGATGGCCGACGTGGCCGAGAAATATAGCCTCGACATCATCCACGCCCACTACGCCATCCCCCATGCCATGGCGGCGCTGCTGGCGCGCATGGCCGTGCCCAGCCTCAAGGTGGTGACCACCCTCCACGGCACGGACATCACGGTGGTGGGCAGCGATCCCAGCTACCTGCCCATGGTGAAGATGGCCATCCGCGAAAGCGACGGCGTGACGGCGGTGTCCGAGTACCTGCGCCAGGAAACCATCCGCACCTTCGGCGTGAACCGTCCCATCGACGTCATCGGAAACTTCGTCGAACCGCCGGGCTTGGAGCGCCCCGAATGCCGGTCCTGGCTGGCTCCCAAGTCCGCCTTCGTGCTGACTCACATCTCGAATTTCCGGCCCGTGAAGCGCGTCATGGACGTGCTCAAGACCTTCGAACTGGTGCGGAAGGAAGTCCCCGTGCGCCTGGTGATGGTGGGCGACGGCCCCGACCGGGTGGAGGCCGAGACCTTCTGCCGGGAGCGTGGCTTCGCGTCGGAGGTGCGCTTCACCGGCAAGCAGCTGGACATCGGCACCGTGCTCGCGTGTTCGGATATCTTTTTGCTGCCCAGCGCCACGGAAAGCTTCGGCCTGGCGGCCCTGGAGGCCATGGGACACCGGGTCCCCGTCATCGCCAGCCGGGTCGGCGGGCTGCCGGAGGTGATCCGCCATGGCGTGGACGGATATCTGGAAGCCCTGGGCGACGTGGACGCCATGGCCGAGGACGTGTTGAGACTGGTCCGCGATGAGAAGCTGCGGCTCTCCATGGGCCAGGCCGCCCGGGACCGGGCCCTGGGCACCTTCGCGGAAGGCCCCATCGTCGATCAGTACGAGGCCCTGTACCACCGGGTCCTGGGACGCAACTGAAAGGCGGCCCCGGAATCGCCTGGGAATCAGCTTCCGCGGGCTTTGGCCGATGAGTCTGGCTTGCAGGAGTCGATGTGAAGGCTTGGCGAATCGTCGTGCTGGCCTTGGCCGCCCTTCTGGTTGGGACGGCCAGAGCTGGCGAAGACTGGCACCGTCCTTTCGTGGTGCTGGGCCCGGACCAGGGCCTGCCCAACGGCGGCATCATGTGCATGGCCCAGGATTCAGACGGGTTCATCTGGCTGGGCACGCAGAACGGCCTGCTCCGCTACGAAAGCGGGCAGTGCAGCCGTTGGACGCGGAACGAGGGGCTGCCTTCGGAATCCGTCGACCAGCTGCTGGCCATCCCAGGTGGCGGATTGTGGATCTCCACCGCCCAGGGGCTCGCCAGGCTCCGCCAGGGGCACATTGAAGCCATCTCCTTCCAGGAACTCAACGCCTTCCCCGGAATCCGCGGCATGGCCATGGACCCCTCCGGCCATGTCTGGGTGGCCACGGGGAAGGGTCTCTTCGTGCAGACAGGGGACCGGGAATTCAGGCTTCATCCCTACGCGTTCCCAGGCGAGGTGCTCACCGTCAGCCGCGGCGACGCGGGCACCATGCATGTGGGGACGGACCGCGGCCTGTTCAGCTTCCACGCCGATGGCGGCACCGAATCCTGGACTGCGACTCAGGGCCTTCCCAAGGAAGGCGCGGGGCTGATCGGGGAGGATGCGGTGGGCCGCCTGTGGGTCTACACGGGGCGGACCCTCGTCATGAAGGAACCCGGGGCCGCCGCTTTCAAGGACCATTCCCGATTGCTGAATGCGGCCGTCACGCCTTACGGCGTTTTCCTGCGGGATCAGGATGGAACCCTGTGGCTTCCCACCCGGAAGGGCGCCGTGCACCTCAACGGAAGTCAGGCCGTCCTGCTGGACGCCACGGCGGGCCTGCCCATGCGCTGGGTGCGGAACGTCTTCCGGGACCGGGAAGGCGGGTTCTGGATCCTGGGTGCCACGCTGGCCCGCCTGCTGGGCGACGAACGGCTCTGGTACCACCCGCTGACCACCGGCCCTTCGGGCGAAATCGTCTGGGCCATGCTGCGGGATGCCCACGGGGAGCTCCTGGTGGGCACGGATGACGGGGTGATGCGGATGGGGCCTGCGGGCCCCAAGCGCATCCCGGGGACCGAAGGGCATCGCGTCAAGAGCCTGGCCCTCGACCGGTCCGGCGTGCTGTGGATGGTGGGCACCCTCGGCCCCGCCCTGTGGCTCGAACCGGGCAGCGAGCGGGCCCGAGTCGCCCCCCTGGGTGAAAGGGGTGTCGGCCTGAACACCGTCATGGCCGATCAGGCAGGGCAGATCCGGATCGGCCACGCCAGCCAGGGCATCCTCCGCTGGGATGCCGGTCAGCGCCGTCTCGTGCAGGAAGTGGGAACCTCTCCAAAGCAGCCTGGATACCTCTGCGCATTCCAGATCCGGCAGGACGGTTCGGGGCGCATGTGGGCCGCCACCTCGGCGGGACTTCACGTGCGCGACACGTCGGGCACCTGGCGCCTGTACACGGAAAAGGAAGGGCTGCCCGCCTTCGGTCTGCACGGCCTGGCCTTCCTGCCGGATGGCAGCGCCTGGATCCACTCCCGCGAGCCCCTCGGGCTCCATCGGATCCGCCTGGAGGGATCCCAGGTGAAGGTGCTGGATCATCGCAGCGCGGGGCAGGGGCTGCGTTCCAACGTAATCTACGCGGTGGACGTCGACTCCCAGGGCCGCACCTGGGCCACCACGGACCAGGGTTTCGACTGCATCGACACGAACCTCCACGTGGGACGCCAGGATGGGATGGTCAGCGAGGACTGCGATCTGCTGGCCCTGCTCATCGAGAAACAGCACATCTGGGTCGGGACTTCCGCGGGACTCGTGCGCTACGAGCCTCGCTCGAATGAAACCCACGCCAGCGCCCCCATGCCCTACATCCTGCACGTCATGAAGGGGGACCAGCGGCTGGAGGCACCTCTCGAAACCTTCGCGCCCGTGGGGCCGCGGGAATCCAGTCTCGCCTTCCGGGTGGCGGTGCCGAGCTACCGCAACGAAGGGCAGATGAGGATCCAGGTGCGCCTCGCGGGTCTGGAAGAGGGCTGGCGGGATCTGGATGCCCCGCTCACGCGGTATCCGGCCCTTCCCGGCGGCACCTACCGATTCGAGGCGCGCGCGGCCCTGCCCGGCGGGGAGTTCGGCCATGTGGTCGGCCTCAACTTCAAGGTTCTGCCCCCCTGGTGGCGCACCTGGTGGGCCCTTACTCTCTGGGGACTCGGCGCCTTGGGCCTGGTCCTCCTCATCATCCGCCTGAGGGTGGCCAGCCTGGCCGAAAGCAAGGCGGCCCTGGAGCATCTGGTCGCCGAGCGCACGGAGGAACTGTCCGGGCGCAACGCCGAACTCACCGATGCGCTGGGCCGCGTGAAGCAGTTGTCGGGCCTGCTGCCCATCTGCGCCTCGTGCAAGAAAATCCGGGATGACAAGGGCTACTGGAACCAGCTGGAGCACTACATCAGCGAGCATTCGGAAGTCGGCTTTTCCCATGGCATCTGTCCGGATTGCATCGGCACGCTCTATCCGGGCCGCGCCGCGCGCCAGGCAAACAAGGCCGCGGATTCGAAACCCTAAGGGGCGAACCTTCTCGAAGGACGGAATTTATCCTGCGCCATGGTGCGTCGATGAACGGGTACACCTCCTCTTCGCACACGCGCCGTCCCGACCCCAGAGCGGGTGCCTCTCCCGGGGATCCCATGAGCCGCAGAGCCAGCATCCTGACCAGAATCGCGCTTTGGTTCGGGGTGATCTTCGCCGTCACGATCGTCGTCCTCATGGCGGTCACGGCCCTGATCATCCGGGGGAACCTGTCGGACCGGCTCATGAAGATCGAGATCCCCAAGTCCTCCAACGCCATCTATGCCGAGATCGAGCGGGGGCTGCTGCAGCCGGCCTCCCAGCTGGAACTGCCCGCCTCGGATCCCTTCCTGAAGGCCTGGTTGAATGGCGGCGAATCGGAAAAGGATCTGCCCAAGATCATCGAAATCCTGAACGGCATCAGCAAGAAATTCCACACCTCGGGCGCCAGCCTCGTCTCCAAGCGCTCGGGCAACTACTACGCGGTGGAGAACGGCGTCTACAAGCCCCGCAAGCTCGGGCCCGCCGACACTTGGTTCGAGGCCTACGGCCAATCCAACCTGCCCTTCGAGGTCAACGTCTACACCGATCATCCCGAGTTCCACGAGGTGGCCTTCATCAACCGCCGCATCGATGACAAGGGCGCCTTCCTGGGCGTGGTGTCCACGCAGTTGAGCCTGGGCGACCTCGTCCAGCGGGTCGTGGGGCAGCGCATCGGGAAGCTCGGGCGAACCTTCCTTTGCGACGCCAAGGGCATCATCCGCGTCCACGAGGACAAGACCCTGATCAACAAGGCCTCGGTCCTGAAGACGCCCGGATTCCAGGAGGCGTGGCCTTCCGTCCAGGCCTCGGATCAGTATCTCTTCAACACCGAAAGCGAGGGGGATGCCTGGATCGTCTCTACCCAGCGCGTGCCCGGCATCAACTACTACCTGGTGGTCGAGGCGAGCCGGTCCGAACTGTTCTCCGAGCTGAACCGCTCCCTGCTCCTGGCGATCCTGATCGCCGTGGTGCTCGGCGGCTCGCTGCTCTACGGGGCCATCCTCATGCTGCGCCGCGTGCTCATCCACCCGCTGCAGAGCCTGCTCGACGGCATCCGACGCAACGACCTGACGCTGCAGCTCCAGAACCTCGGCGACGACGAGATGGGTGAACTGGGCCAGGCCTTCAACGCCAGCTCCGCGCGCTTCCGGGAGATCTTCCGGGGGCTTTCGCTGGAATCGGACCGCGTGGCCAGCGGGTCCACGGAAATGAGCGCCACCGCGGAGGAGATGCGGACCACCAGCGGCGAGATCGCCATGGTCTCGGAACGCCAGCGCAACGGCATGTCCAGCATCGCCGAGGCCATGGACAACCTGTCCAGCCTCATCGCCCGGATGCAGGAATGGATCGAGGCCTCCCGCAGCCGCACGGGGCTTGCGGTGCACGCGGCGCAGACCGGCTCCCAGTCCGGGGAGGCTACGGCCGGCGCCATGACGGCCATCCGCGAGGCCACCGTGCGCATGGGCGCGGCGGTGGGGGTCATCCAGGGCATCGCCCGCCAGACCAACCTGCTGTCTTTGAACGCGGCCATCGAGGCGGCCAAGGCCGGCGCCCAGGGCAAGGGGTTCGCCGTGGTGGCCGAGGAAGTCCGCAAGCTCGCCGAGCAGAGCGCCCAGTCCACCCTGGACATCAAGCGCTTCATCGAAGAGGTGGACGCGGCCGTCAGCCGGGGCGAGGAAACCGTCACGGGCAGCGTGGATGCGCTCACGAAGATCCGGGAGCACATCAATGCCCTCGCCGTCGAGGTGGAGCGGCTGCACGGCGCCGTGGTCGAACAGATCGGCATGCGCGTCGAAGTGGAGCGACACGTGCAGGCGACCAACCTCGACACCGAGCGGAGTTCGGCCGCGAGCATCGAACTGGCCGCTTCGGTGGCCGAAATGGCCAAAACTGCCACCGAGCTCGCCAACGTATCCGAGAACCTCGCCCACGCGGTGTCCAGCTACAAGATCTGACCTCCGGCAAAAGACTGGGCCGAGCCATTCCCGATGGCTCAGGCCCCGTTCGGGACCGATATTGTCCTTGCCTGTTTCAAAAAGGAGGTCCCATGCTTGCCCCTCGCTTGAAAGAGTTCCTGGACGCGAACGGGGTGAAGTACATCACCATCCCCCATCGCCAGGCCTACACCGCCATGGAGGTGGCCGAGACCGCCCACGTCCGGGGCCAGGACATGGCCAAGACCGTGATCGTGGATCTGGATGGCCGCCTCGCCATGGCCGTCCTGCCGGCCACCAAGCACGTCAGCGTCTCGCGGCTGGAGAAGTCCGTCGGCGCTCAACACGTGGAAATCGCCCACGAAGGGGAATTCCGGTTCGACTTCCCCGACTGCGAAGTGGGCGCCATGCCGCCCTTCGGCAACCTCTTCAACATGGAGGTCCTGGTGGATCCGGCGCTGGCCGAGGACGAGGAGATCGTCTTCAATGCCGGCACCCACGCCGAAGTCGTGCGAATGGCCTACAAGGATTTCGACCGGTTGGTGCACCCCCGTACCGCGGTCATGTAGGAATGGCTGCAAGCTCCACCCTGCGGTGCCTGGCCTTCACCTGGCTGACGAAGGCCTCGAGCGCCATGCGCCTCGAAGGATCCTCCCCACCCGCATAGACCGCCGTGAGGATGGGGAGGTCGTCGTAGTTCCTGCGGATCCGCTCGATCACGGCGGATGAGGCGTTGCCCACCATGCACCCGAAGCAGATGGCGTTGATGATGCCGTCGACGCCGCCTTCGGCGAAATCAACGATCTTGGCGATGTTGAGGAAGAGCAGCTCGTGTGCCTCATTGGGCATGTAGGGGGTGGCCAGCCGCTTGATGTCCTCGTAATCGGGCTCGCCGAACCTTGGAACCCTGGGGCCGGCCACCTGCTTCACGCGCCACTGGTGCAGGGCCCGCCGGAGCGCCACGGGGCCATGGACGACGATCCCCGGCAGATCCAGGGCGGAAAGGCTCTGGTGCAGGCGACGCGAGATCCCGAAATCCAGCAGGTCGATCTGGAAGGGCGAGGGCCAGACCTGCAGGCCCTGGGCCTCCAGCCAATGGGCTAGGCGCTGATTGGCAACCGGGTTCACCCGCGTGTAGATGTCCCCGGCGACGCCGACCAGGGGGCGGGGGCCTTCCTGGGTCCGGGGCACCAGGGCCAGCAGGTCCAGGGAGCGCTTCAGGGCTTCCAGGAGGTCACCTCCGGCGATGGCGGCCTCCATGCGTTCGAGGTTCTGCTGATGCACCTGGTCCGTGCTTCCGGGCACCTGTTCGTAGGGGCGCACCTGGCAGACGGCCTTGCCGAGGATCTCGATGGCCAGCAGGCCCACGTAGAAGCGTTCGATGGCCGCCAGGCCCGCCCCCGCGACCAGGTGCTCGCCATCGGGGGAACTGACCCGGATGTCTTCCACGCCCAGTTCTCCGAGCAGGGCCTGCATGGCGGCGCCGTATTCGTGGAGCAGGCAGGGCAGCGCGGTTCCCGGGAAGTAGAAGGTGGTCTTCGTCCGGGGAGCTTCGGCGGCCAGCTGGAGCAGATCCCCCGCGATCATCGTGTAAGCATGGCACTCCTTCCCCAGGGAATGCTTCTCACCCAGGGCGCGCACGGCGCCGTTCGCGGGGGGCAGCACGCGGGCCTCGTGCCCCATCAACTTGAATAGGCCACTGAAGGCGTAGGCGCCATCGGCGAAGTAGGGGATGCGCACGTGCGCGGGCGCGGCGGGCAGCAGGGCCGTGGAGGGCAGCGGGTTTGCCGGCGCGAGGGCCGTCCGCCTACCATGTCCCTCGAGCTGATCGAGGAAGGCCTCCAGCCGCGTCATGAGCCCCGCTTCGCCCCGGTGCTCGTCCAGCTCGAGCACCAGGTGCGGCCGGTTCCGCAGGGCCGCGGTGATGGGTCCCAGCGCGAAGGCATCGGGGCCGCAGGCGAAGCTGGAAAGGATGACGGGCTCGATGGCGTCTTCCTTCGCCAGGGCCGCCGCGGTGCGCAGGATGTCCGTGGGATGGCGCCAGGGCAGCGACGATTCCGGGGCCACCGACTCCAGGGGCAGGAAGGGCAGCGGCACCGCCAGCACGTCCATGCGGCGGAGGCGCTCGAACAGTCCCAGGTTCAGGTAGGTGTCGAACAGGGCGTAGGGTCGGCCCAGGATGCCGAAAACGTGCCGATAGCCACCTTCCTGGATGAGGGCCTGGACGCGGCGGCGGAAGAGGTCGTCCAGGGCGTTCTGGCCCCAGATCGCCGCGCGATAGGCCTGGGCCACCTCCTCCTTCGAGACCTGGAGCCGGTCGAGGAAGGGTTCGAATCCCGCCGAGAAGGCGGCCTCATCCGTGAAATGGATAGCCGGAGTCAGCCCCTTGGCCTCGCCTTGAAGCCCCAGCATGTAGGGCGCCGCCATGGTGTAGGGGCAGGCGTAGGCCTGGGAGGGATCTTCGCCCTGGAGCAGCACCATCGAAGGGAGGAAGACGGGCTCAATCCCACGCCCCAGCAGGGCGTGGACATGGCCGGCCGTCAGCTTGATGGGCAGGCACACCCCCACGGCGAGATGGTTCAGGCCCATCGACAGTGTGTCCTGGGAGGAAGAGGCCGACAGCACGGGCGCGAAACCCAGCTGCTTCCAGAAGAGGGCCCAGAAGGGCAGGGCCCCCATGAGGCTGGAGGCCCGTGGGATGCCGATGAGGCGGTCCTGGCCGACCCGGCTCGCGAACAGGGCCTCACACTCGGACAGGTATTCCTCGCTCAGGTTCGGCACCCGGCAGGCGTTCGAGGTGGCACCGCTGGTGTAGCGCTCGCAGGTGTCTCCGAAGAAGGCCCGCTCGCCGCCGCTTTCGATCACGTTCACGTCGCAGCGGTTGGAGCAGTGGTGGCAACTGAAAGAGCGCAGGCGCGGGGCCTGGGCCTGCTGGAAACCCTTGAAGCGGGACGGCCGATCGCCAGGGGCCATGGCGGTTCTCGCGGCCAGCGCCGCGCCGATGGCACCCGAAATGCGGTTGAAGGGATGCACCTGGACAGGCCGCTGCAGGGCCTCTTCGAAGGCGGCCACCACCGCGCCATTGGAGGCCACGCCGCCCTGGAACATGACCCGCTCTCCGATGGACCGGTTTCCCACGACCTTGTCGAGGTAGTTCCGCACGATGGCGTGGGCCAGCCCCGCGCAGATCTCGCCTACGGAAACGCCGCCGGCGCGCGCGCCCACCACCTCGGTTTCCATGAAGACCGTGCAGCGGGAACCCAGGTCCGGCGGCGGTCCCGCAGCGAAGGCCCGTGCCGCGAAGTCGTCCTTGATCTCCACACCCAGCGCGAGGGACTGCTCCTCGAGGAAGGATCCCGTGCCGGCCGCGCAGACCTTGTTCATGGCGAAATCCGCGAGGGCGCCGTTCCGGAGTCGGATGAACTTCGAATCCTGACCGCCGATCTCCAGGATGGTGTCGACGTCCTGCGCGTACCGCTGGGCCCCCAGCATCTGGCAAGTGATCTCGTTCTTCGCCACATCGGCCCCCGCCAGTTTCGCCGCCAGGTGCCGTCCGCTTCCGGTGGCGCCGCAGCCCAGCACCCGGAAGGCACCCGCGAAGCGCGCTCCGAGCGCCGCCAAGCCCTCCCGAAGCACGTCCACAGGGCGGCCGCAGGTGGGCAGGTAGACCGAGGCCAGGAGGTTTCCGTCCCCATCCAGAATTACGAGATCCGTGCTCACCGAACCCACGTCCAGGCCCAGGTAGCCTTCCGCAGGAAGCGTGGATCCGCCGGTGGGCTCTTCGGGCGCGGGCCCCCTCGTGGGCGGCCTCAGGGGGGCGAGGGTGGTCCGGTTCGGGCGGGATTCCGCGAGCATCTCGCGGATTAGGTCCCCGATCTGATCCAGGGAGAGATCCGGAAGCGTCGTCGTCTGTGCCCACCGCGCAGCGCCGATGGCGCCTTCCAGACCCGGGTGGGAGGAGATCTGCAGGGGCGTGGCCGGCTCCAGGCCCAGCACCTCGCTGAAGGCCCTCCCGATGCCTGCGTTGTGGGCACATCCCCCCGCGAGAAGGACCGGGGGCACCAGGCCCCGGGCCTTCAGCAGGGTGGTCATGAAGTTGCGGGCGATGGCCGTGCAAAGGCCGTAGGCAATCTCGGGCAGGGGGGTTCCCTTCTGCTGCAGGTGGATCATGTCGGAGTTGGCGAACACCGAGCAGCGTCCCGCGATGGTGGCCGCGCGCGGCGCCTCCAGGGCCATGCGCGACAGTTCGGGAACGGAGAGGCCCAGGCGCCGGGCCTGCTGTTCGAGGAAGGATCCCGTGCCCGCCGCGCAGGCCTCGTTGGTGGCGAAATCCAGCAGGCGTCCATCCGCGCCCAACACCAGGAACTTGGCCGTCTGCCCGCCCACTTCGAGGATGCTGCGGGCCTCGGGATGCAGGTGCCGGATGCCAGCCGCCAGGGCGATGAGCCCGTTGGTCCAGCCGGCCCGGCCCTTCAGGGGCCGTGGCTCCTCGGCATTCGAAAGCCCCAACCGGAACCGGACATCCTTCGAATCGGGGATTCCATCGAGGAAGGCCAGGAGGGCCGTCAGATCCTCGGCATCGCGGTGCCGGTAGAGGGAACACAGCACCTGCCCATCCGCGTCGAGACAGACGGCTTTCACGTAGACCGAACCAAGATCGAGTCCGATGGAAGGCATCCTGCGCCCCGCGTCTCCAGATCCCGCCCGGCGGCTGGAGCGCGCGCAGGATTTTACGACCTATGCATCAAGTTAATCGTTTCCCAGGGTGCCGCAAGCAGGAAGCCCTCAGGGTTTGCCGGAAGCCAGATGGATCAGGTCGCCATCCACGGCGAAGGTGCCGAAGCCGCGGTGGTGAAGGGTCTTGGAGGCCCTGCGCGCCGGATCGATCCAGGCCTGGATCACCTCCAGCACGAAGAGACCGTAGCGCGTGACCAGCCGCGCATCCGCCACCCTGCATTCGAGATTGGCGAAGCAGTCCGGCAGCAGGGGCGCCGCCACGAGCTTGGCGGGCTTCATGGCGAGGCCCAGGGTGGTGAACTTGTCGAGGTCGCGGCCGGAACAGTTGCCGATCTCCACCACCTTGGGCGCGAACTCCGCCGGAGGAATGGCGATCACGGCTTCGCCGGTCTTCTTGAGGGCCGTGAAACTGTGGTTGGCGTTGCTGACGATGCAGCCCACGAGCGGCGGTTCGAACTCCATCATCATGTGCCAGGACATGGCCATGACGTTGGGCCGCCCCTCTCGGGCCGTGGTCAGCAACACCACGGGGCCGGGCTCCAGCAGCTGATAGACCTTGGAGAGCGGAAGGGCTTTCATCATGGGGAACCCTCCTTCCCATCGCAGGCACCATAGCGCCTTTCGGCTTCGAGAAGAGAACCTTCCGAAGGCTTTCGCATGTCCCCCCTGGGCGTCCCGTGAAACGGCAAAGGTGCGAACAATTGATCCAAATGGCATGGGCGCCGCGGGCTCGGTGGACGTAGCTTAGGGTTCTCCTGCGAGGTGTCCCATGGCGGGATGCCGCGAACTGATGGGCCGCATCGCGTGCGCGTTCGCCTTGGCGTCGCTGGGGCTGGGTGGGGACCCGGCGCCTACGATGTCGGTGTCTACGATGTCTTCGACGTCTTCGGTGCCTTCGCGCGTCTGCCTGGCGCGGGTGCAGGGCACCATCGGGCCGGCCACGGCCAGCTACCTGAACCGCGCCATTCAAGAGGCCGCGGGGCAGGGTGCCCAGTGCCTCGTCATCGAGCTGGACACGCCGGGCGGCCTGCTGGATTCCACCAAAGAGATCACCCAGGCCTTCCTGCGCTCGCCCGTACCCACGGTCGTCTTCGTGTCGCCCCCGGGCGCCTGGGCGGGCAGCGCGGGCTGCTTCATCACCATGGCCGCCGACCTCGCCGCCATGGCGCCCAGCACGAGCATCGGCGCCGCCCACCCCGTGGGGATCGGCCCCGGCAGCGAAAAGCAGGACGAGGCCATGAAGCAGAAGCTGGAGAACTTCTCCACCAGCTACATCGAGGCCATCGCCGCGAAGCGGCAGCGCAACACGGAATGGGCCAAGGCCTCGGTGCGCGACAGCGCCGCGATCACCGCCGAGAAGGCCCTGGAACTGCATGTCATCGATGTGGTCGCCAAGGATCTGCCCGACCTGCTGACGCAGATCGACGGGCGCGAGTTCAACGGCCGGAAGCTGGCGACGGCCGGGGCTTCCAGCGTGCCCATTCCCATGTCAGCGCGCGAGCAGGTGTTCCAGATCATCGCGCATCCCCAGGTCATGCTGATCCTGATGCTCGTCGTGATGTACGGCGTCATCGGCGAACTGACGAGCCCAGGCGCCATCCTCCCTGGTGTGGCGGGCGTGATCGCGCTCGTGCTGCTGCTGTACCTCGGCTCGGTCCTGCCCATGAACCTCGCCGGGCTCGCCCTGGTGGCGGTGGCCATCGCGCTCTTCATCATCGATGTGTTCGCGCCCACCCACGGCATCCTGACGGCCGGCGGCGTCGTGGCCTTCTTCCTCGGTGTCTTCATGCTGTTCGACCGGAGCGAGCCCTACCTGCGGCTATCGCTGGTCTGGGTGGTTCCGGCGACGGTGGTGACGGCGCTGTTCTTCATCTTCATCGTCGGTGCGGGCATCCGCGCCCAGCGCCAGCCAGCACAATCGGGCGCCGGGGCGTGGGTGGGCCGCGTGGTCACGGCCCTCGAACCCATCGACCGCGGGCAGGGCCGGGTCTTCCTGGAGGGCGAGTACTGGAACGCCGTTAGCGATGCGCCCGTGGAAGCCGGACAGGCCGCGGAGATCCTCGCGGTGGAGGGATTGACGTTGAAGGTGAAACCCGTGGTTCATTCCAAGGAGGTGCCATCATGAACGACTTCGCAATCCACGTGGGGCCCTGGCTCTTCTTCATTCTGCTGCTGGCGGTGATCACGCTGCCCCAGGCGGCGCGCATCCTGCGCGAATACGAGCGGGGCGTGATCTTCCGCTGGGGCAAGCTCCGGGGCGCCAAGGGGCCGGGCCTGATCTTCCTGATCCCCTTCATCGACCGCATGGTGAGGATGGACCTGCGGGTGGTGACCATCGACGTGCCCAAGCAGGAGATCATGACCCGTGACAACGTGCCGGCCACCGTGGATGCGGTCGTCTACTTCCGTGTCATGGATCCCCAGGCCGCCGTGGTGACGGTCGAGAACTTCCTCAAGGCCTCGTCCCTCATCGCCCAGACCACCCTGCGCAAGGTGCTCGGCCAGTCGGAACTGGACGAACTGCTGGCCCACCGGGAGAAGATCAACCTCCAGCTGCAGGAGATCATCGACCGCCAGACCGAGCCCTGGGGCGTGAAGGTGAGCACGGTGGAGGTCCGCGACGTGGTGCTGCCAGACGGCATGAAGCGCGCCATGGCCAAGCAGGCCGAGGCCGAGCGCGAGCGCCGGGCCAAGGTCGTCAACGCCGAGGGTGAATTCCAGGCAGCGGAAAAGATGGTTCAGGCCGCTGCCATGATGGCCGAGCAGCCCATTTCACTGCAGCTGCGCTTTCTCCAGACCATGGTGGAGATCGCCAGCGAACACAACAGCACCACCTTCGTGCCGCTGCCCAGCGAGCTGTTCGGGCCCCTCCTGAAGCGGTTGACCTGACTATTCCAGCACCAGGATGTTGCGCTCGGCGCAGATCTTCTTGAGCTGCTGGGGCCAGACGGAAACAGTGACTTCGCCCAGGTGTGCGGTGCGGAGCAGGTACATGAAGGTGCGCGCCTGACCAATGCCGCCGCCGATGCTGAGGGGGATCTGGTCGTTGAGGATGGCCTGGTGATAGGGCAGCTTGAGGAAATCCATCTGGCCCGACAGCTTCAGCTGCACCTTGAGGGTGTCCTTGGTCACGCGGATACCCATGCTGGACAGCTCGTGCCGGCGGTGTGTGACGGGGTTCCACACGAGGATGTCGCCGTTCAGTCCATGCGTGTCCCGCCGCGTCATGGACGAGGTGTCCGTGACCCAGTCGTCGTAGTCGGCGGCGCGCATCTCATGGGGATAGCCGTCCTTGAGCGTCCAGCCGATGCCGATGATGAAGACCGCGGGATGGATCTGCAGGATGGCGGTCTCCCGCTCCTTCCGGGGCATGTCCGGGTAGGTGCCCAGCAGGTCCTCGGCGTGGATGAAGGTGATCTCCTCGGGGATGGGCGGGTAGCCGCCTTTCTGAAGGGCGGGGAACATCTCCTGGGCATGCAGGCCCGCCTCGCGGATCACCTTCCAGATCTTACGCACCGTGGTTTTCAGGAAGTCCAGGTTCCGCTCGGCGGGCGTGATGCGCTGTTCCCAATCCCACTGGTCGACGTAGCAGCTGTGGTCGTGGTCGAGGAAGTAGTCCTTGCGCACCGCCCGCATATCCGTGCAGATGCCTTCGCCTTCCTTACAGCCGAATTCGGCCAGGGCCATCCGCTTCCACTTGGTGGCCGCCTGCACCACCTGGGCCTCGATGCGCTTCTCCAGGCCCAGCCCGCAGGGGAATTCGATGGGAGTGCGGGACCCATCACGGTCCAGATAGTCGTTCACCCCGCTGGCCTTGTCCACGATGAGCGGCACCTGGACCATGTCCAGGTTCAACGCTTCGCAGAGGTGATCCTCGATGTAGCGCTTGATGGCGAACACGGCCCGCTGGGTGTCCATGCGATTCAGCAGGGGTTTGTAGTTCCTGGGGAGGATCTTGGCCACCTCCTCGTAGGTGCTGATCCCGGGGCCCGCCAGGTCTGCGGTCTTGGTCGACATGGGCATCCCTCCTCCGATTCGAAGGGGTCCCAGTCGCACATCGACCCATTTCGATGGGTGACTCATGGGTCCCCAACGCGGCCGGAAGTATGATCCCCATGGAGGCCGGAGGCAAGGTCCGTGTGTGCCGCGGCCTGTGTCGATCCATCAGCCTCGGAAGAGCAAGCTTCCCGACATCGCTGCCGCAAGCACCAGCACGGGTTCGGGAATCTTCGTCTTCCAAACGAGGCCGAGGGTGCCAAGGGCGATGAGGGCCGTGGGCAGGTCGCGGATGGCACCTCGACCCAGCACCACCACCGCCCCGGCGATGGCCCCAGCCGCGCCGGCGGTGATGCCCTGAACCAGGGCCTTGAGGCCGGGCCGCTGGCCGTGGCGTCGCAAAAGCGGGGCCGCGAGGATCACCACCACGAGGACCGGCAGAAACACGCCGAGCGCCGCCGCGACCGCACCCAAGGGGCCCGCCACCAGGTAGCCGATGAAGGCCACGGTGATGACGACGGGGCCCGGTGTGATCATGGCCACGGCCACCGCATCCAGGAACTGCTGCTCGGTGAGCCAATGGAATTCCGTCACCACCGTGCCCCGCAGGAAGGGCACGATGGCGAGCCCGCTGCCGAAGACGAAGAGCCCGGCCTTGGCGAAGAAAAGGAAGATCCCGCCCACGGTGCCCAGGGCGGCGGGGCCGTGCAATCCTGTCATCCAGAAGGGGGGCATCAGGCCAAGGCTGGCCGGGGCATGACGCCAGGGGCGGGTCTTCACGAGCCAGAACAGCAGCCCGCCGCCGATCACCAGCAGCACCCATTCCCGCCCGGTGATGGCCGTGGTCAGGCCCACGACCGCGAAGATCCCCCAGGCCAGGGCATCCCGCTTCTGCGTGGCCTTGGCGAGCTTGAAGGCGCTTCGCGTGATGAGGCCGATGACCGCGGCCCCCACGCCGTAGAACACGGCCTGCATCCAGTGGAGGCCGCCGAACCTCAGGTAGAGCGCCGCGAGGAGCAGCACCATCAGGAAGGAAGGCAGGATGAAGACGAGACCCACCAGGTTGGCCCCGAGGATGCCCGCCCGCACGTAGCCCAGGTAGAT
Organism: Geothrix limicola; assembly: GCF_030268085.1. Taxonomy (GTDB): domain Bacteria; phylum Acidobacteriota; class Holophagae; order Holophagales; family Holophagaceae; genus Geothrix; species Geothrix limicola. Next base: position 933,468 of record NZ_BSDE01000001.1, on the reverse strand, counting down.
GGCGAGCTGGGCCGCCAAGGGGCCGGGCGAAACCTGGGCGAGGGTCAGCCCCTCCTGGTAGTCGGCTTCGCTGATCCAGCCGCGCTGCTCCACCAGGTCGCGGTGCATGGCGCCCGCCAGGGCGATGGGACCCCCGAAACCGAGGGTGCCTAGCCTCAAGAAGTAGGCCAGGAAGGTACCCAGGGGAACCGCTTCCCGATTCGAGCTCATGACGCTGCTTTCTGGAAGGCGGCATAGAATGCGTCCAGCAAGCCCGATCCGGCCTCCAGGCGAGCCTCGTCCTTGGCGTGCAGCAGGGCCACACCCAGGATCGCCCGATCAAAGCCGGCCACTTCGGGTCGCCTGAACCTGGCGTCCTTCAGATCGACGTCGTGGATCAGCTCACCAAGGACGCGCAGGGCCGGATCCTCCAAGCCCAGGCGGTGGAGGATGGTTTCGAAACTGCACCAGTCGCCCTCGTGGGTGAACTCGCCTTCGAACATGTCGAAGCGAAGCTCGTCCTTCCGGATCGGGGCGGTCTTGGGATCCACGAAACGGAACCGCGCCTTGGGATCGATGAAGCGGCGGATGAGCCAGGCCGAGGCGATACGGTCCACATGGACGCCCTTGCGGGTGACCCAGGTGCGCCCCTGAAGCTCCGCGATGTTCCAGGCGGGACCGCCTTTGGCGCCGACCGATTCCGGAGCAAGAAGCCCCTCCAACCGGCCGATCTGGGTGCGCACCTCGGCGGCGCCCCCGGCGGCGAAGAAGTCGATGGCCTGAAGATCCGTGAAGCGCTTCCTCAGTTTGGCAAGCTGGGCTTCGGCCTCTCCTTTGCGGGCTTCGTCGGGTTTCCTGGGAAGCGCTTTCCGAATCGCCTGGAGTTCCTCCTGGAGCGCGGCGTAGTCCTCATCGCGGGCCGCGCGAAAGCGCTCCTTCAGCTCCCCGTCTGAAAGGCCATCGACGAACGCGGCTTCCACCACACTGGCTTCACCGCCCCCCGCCTCGATCTGCTGCACCATCCACTGGAAGTCTTCGCGGGTCCCCTCACTGAGGGGAAGGGCATAGACCGAATTCTTGAGGGCGACGGATCCCAGGCCCTGGAGCTGGCGCCAGACCTTCACGCGGAAATAGGCCGGATGGGGTGGGAGCTGGTGGATCAACAGCAGCCACTGCGCGGGAGTCTCGGCCATGTCCGCCTCAAAGCATATGAATCAATGATAGATACAAATGTATCTTGCACAAGATGGGTCGGGCTCCTACCTTGGGGCTCACCATTCGACCTCGGGGGTTCCCATGGAAGTGACTCGTCGGAAGGCCTTGGAATTGTTGGTGGGCGGTGGTGCTGCGGCGGCCACCCTGGCCTTGGGGGGAGGGGAACTGAAACTCCCGGATCCGCAGGCTTCGTCACCAGCGCCGCCTCCCACCTTGACGCCGAAACCCCTCCCGTTCGCCCCGGCGCGATTGAAGGGCCTCTCGGAAAAGCTCATCGTGTCCCACCACGACAACAATTACGCGGGGGCCGTGAAGAACCTGAACGCCGTACGCGCCGAACTGGCCAAGGCCACGAAAGACGCGCCGGGATTCCTGGTGGGTGGTCTACGCGCCAAAGAGCTGGCCTACGCCAACTCCATGACCTTGCATGAGGCCTACTTCGGCAACCTGGGCGGCGATGGCAAGGCCGATGGCCCGGTTTCCAAGGCCCTGGCGGCCACCTGGGGTTCGCTCGGCGCATGGGAGCAGTCCTTCCGCGCGCTAGGGATGAGCCTGGCTGGTGGCAGCGGCTGGGCCATCCTCGACCTTCACCTGCCCAGCGGCGAGCTGCGCCTATCCTGGGCAGGGGATCACAGCCAGACCCTCGCGGCAGGCCTGCCCCTGCTCGTGATGGACATGTACGAACACGCCTACCAGATGGATTACGGCGCAGCCGCAGCCAAGTACATCGAGGCCTTCTTCCAGAATGTGAACTGGGATGAGGTCAACCATCGCTATGAGCGGGCGCTGAAGGCCCAGGTCGTCCTGAGGGCCTGAACGCTTCCTAGCACTTCACCTCGGCGTTCTTCCGGGCGTAGTAGTACCAGTTCAGGACGAGGCAGAGCACATAGAAGAGGGCGAAACCATAGAGGGCCACCTCCACCTTGCCGGCATCCACCTGGATCTTGAAGATGGCGGGAATGATGAAGGCGCCGTAGGCCGCCGCGGCCGATGTCCAGCCCAACACCGGGCCCGCGAGCTTGGGCTCGAAGATGAAGGGCACCATCTGGAAGGTGGAGCCGTTGCCCAGGCCCGAGGCCACGAAGAGCAGCAGGAAGAGCACGAGGAAGGGCATGAAGTGGACCGCCGGATCCGGCGCGGCCTGGGCCAGCTTGACGAAGTGCGCCACACCCAGGGCGCCGAGGATCATCAGTACGGTGGCCCACTGGGTGACGCGCGAGCCGCGGAACTTGTCCGAGAGCAGGCCGCCGATGGGCCGCACGATGGAACCCACCAGGGGCCCGAGGAAGGCGTAGGCCAGGGGGTTGGGGCTGTGCGGGTTCAGCACGCCCACCGGGAAGCGGCCGAAGACCACCTTGATGAGCAGGGGCAGGGCGGAGCTGAAGCCGATGAAGCTTCCGAAGGTCATGAGGTAGAGCACGGTCATGATCCAGGTGTGCTTCTTGGGGAAGATGGCGAACTGCGCGTCCAGGCCCGTCTTGATCTTGCCCGGCAGGAGCTTCATGAGGCCCAGGCAGACGAGGATCGTGAGCACCAGCACACCCATCTGGAGCATCAGACCGAGCTTGAAACGGAGCAGCAGCATCACGCCCATGGCCGTGGCCGCGAAACCAATGAGGTGCAGGCCGAGGATCTTGAGCAGGGCGAGGCCCGTGGGCTCGCAGTCCTGGCCTTCGCGGTTGTCCATGAAGAACCAGGCCAGCACCGCCAGCACGGCAAGGAAAGGCACCCAGACGAGGGCGCCGTTCTGCACCCAGAGTTGGCGGCCCGCTGCGTTCAGGTGGGGTGCGCCGGCCAGGGCGCCGAACATCGACGCGCCCATGACCGCTGGCACGAGCACCTGCATGATGCTCACGCCCAGGTTGCCGATGCCCGCGTTCAGGCCCAGCGCGAGGCCCGCCAAGCGCTTGGGAAAGAACCCGTTGATATTGGCCATGGATGAAGCGAAGTTGCCGCCGCCGACGCCGCTGAGGGCCGCCAGGATCGCGAAGGTAGCGAAGGGCGTGGCCTTGTCCTGCAGGGCGATGCCCGCGCCCAGGGCCGGAGCCACGAGCAGGGCCGTGGTGAGGGCGATGGTGTTGCGGCCTCCCGCCAGGCCGACGAGGAAGGCGCTGGGGATGCGCAGCGTGGCGCCGCTCAACCCCGCGATGCTGATGAGGGTGAAGAGCTGGGCGGCGGTGAAGGGGAAGCCTGCCTCCTTCATGCGCACCGTCAGCACGCTCCAGAACATCCAGATGCAGAAGGCCGAGAGCAGGGCGGGCACGGAGATCGAAAGGTTCCGCCAGGCAGTGCGGCTGCCGCCGGCAGCCCAGGCCTGGGGATCTTCAGGTTTCCAGTTGGTGAGCTTGGCCATGGATTCTCCTGGGCGGTTCAGGCGGGTTCGACGGCATCATCGGGGGAGATGGCCGGGGCATGGTGTTCGAAACGGGTGAAGAAGGTTTCATTCTGCTCGCGGGTGATGCGCCGCACCACCGTATGAAGCCAGATCAGACAGACGGCGGAAAGGCCCATGAGGAACACCCACATGGTTGTCCACAGCCCCGTGGCGCGCAGCAGGTAGCCGAAGAGGATGGGCCCCGCGAAGCCGCCCAGGCCGCCGATGACGCCGACGATGCCGCCGACCACGCCCACCTCGTCGGGGAAGTAGTCCGGGATGTAGCGGTAGACGGCCGCCTTTCCGATGCCCCAGACGATGCCCACCAGGAAGACGAGGAAGGTGAAGATCCAGACATTGGCCTGGAAAAACACATGGGTGGTGCCCGAAGCCAGCAGTTGTTTCTTCTTCACGCGGTCGCCGACCTTCACCACGGGGCTCTGCCAGAAGCGACTCTGGGGCAGCACGAGCATCTGCTCGTTGCGAAGCTCTGGCTCGGCGGCCTTCGTGCGCAGCGGATAGGTTGTTTCGCCCACGGTGATATGCCCGGGGTGGACTTCAGTGACGACGCCGCCGAACTGAGCGAGCACCGAGGGGCCGGGACTTTCGATGGACATGCGCGGCACCATCAGAGCCGCACAGGCGAAGATGCTGAGGCCGAAGGTCCAGTACATGACCGTGCGGGCGCCGAAGCGGTCCGACATCCAGCCGCCCGCGGCGCGGATGAGGCCCGAGGGCAGGCTGAACAGGGAGGCCAGGAGGCCCGCCATGACGAGGCTCATGCCGTAGACGCCCACGTAGTAGGGGATCAGCCACTGGGCCAGGGCCACGAAGCAACCGAAGACGAGGAAGTAGTAGAGCCCGAAGCGCCACACGCGGACGTTGCGCAGGGGCGTGAGCATCTGTGCGAAGGACTTGCCCTTGGCGCCCTCGGCCTTCTTTTCGTGGGTGAGGAGGAAGAAGGACACGCCCATGACCAGCAGGACCATGGCGTAGATCCGAGGCAGGGTGCGCCAGGCCTCCAGGTTCGCACCACCCGACGTGAGCTTCTTCAAGAGGAGCGGCGCGCCCATGCTGGTGATGGCCGACCCCGCGTTGCCCGCGCCGAAGATGCCCAGGGCCGTGCCCTGGCGCGCCTTGCTGAACCACACACTGGAATAGGCGATGCCCACCGCGAAGGCCGCGCCGGAGAGACCGAAGCCAAGGGAGGCCAGGAGGAAGCCCTGGTAGTCGTGCACGCTGCCCAGCAGCCAGGTGGGCAAGGCGGAAAGGAGCAGGAGGATCGTGTAGACCTTCCGGCCGCCGAAGCGGTCCGTCAGCAGGCCCACGGGCAGGCGCATGATGGAACCCGTGAGCACGGGAATCCCGATGAGCCAGCCGATCTGAGCCGTGTCCCACCGGAACAGGCCGTTCTCCACCAGGAAGGTGACGAGAACCCCGTTGAGCGTCCAGACGGCGAAACAGAACGTGAAGGCCAAGGTGCTCATGGCCAGGGCGGTGACGGCTTGGGATCGTTCGGACATGGGGGCTCCGAGGTTTCAAATCGGAATATTTAATCCTAAATCCAAAGAAAATGGCGGGGTGAAAAAGTGATTCGGATCACGTGATCATCAAACTTACACAGGAGCGGCGAAGGGGCGGTCCGGGTCGTCCGGACGGTGGGACCAATCCTGGGAGGATTGGAGGTCTCGGAGAGAGGTCGTGGCCAGCACCGTGGTCAGGAGGTTCTGAAGGATGTCCCAGGTGGGGCGGATGGGGCACCGGCATCCGTCCTCGCCACCGTGATGGCCCAGAAGGCAGGCCTCGAAGGGTTCGGGCCCTTCCATGGCCACCACGATCTCCTTGAGGGAAATGTGCTCAGGAGCGCGGTTCAGGCGAAATCCACCCGAGGGGCCTCGATGGGATTCCAGGATTCCAGCGTGTCCTAGGGTCTGAAGGATCTTGGCTAGGAAGGGTCCGGGCAGGCCGAGTTCGCGGGCCAGACTCCGCGCCAGGCGGTAGGTGCCATCATGCGGCATCCGCACCAGGGCTTGCAGCGCGTAACGGGTGGGCGCGTGGAAGAGGCTACGCGATGGGGGCAGGCCGGGATCGGAATGATGCATAGACCTTCCATGTCATTATTAAAGAATTATTAATCTGAATATAATTGCGACTGCACGAAGCACAATGCCCGATTTTTCTCATTTTTTTGAAATTCGCCTTCTGAGGGGGCGGGCTGATGTTCGCCAGCCAGGGGTCTGCCGGCTCGTGACTTTAGGAGAGCTTCGAAGGCGACACGGGTTATTAATATTTGTTAACTACAATTAAAACAATAAATAAACAAAACAAATCACATCTGTTTATTTTCGACAATACCCCTTGCGCAATGGGGAGATCGAGCTCCATACTTTTGAAAATATTTCCGAATCATTCATCTTAAATATGTCCGCCCCAGACGCGGACCGCTCCGTCGAGGAGGTGCCGTGTTTCCCAAGCCCGCGCCACGACTGGTATTGCTGGCCACTCTGCTCCTCCCATGGTCCCAGCCGCTGGGCGCCCAGGATGCAGAATCCCAGTTCCGGAAGAGCTGCATGAGCTGCCACACCATCGGCGCCGGCCGGAAGGTGGGTCCCGATTTGAAGGGGCTCGGCCAGCGCCGCCCCCACGATTGGTCCTCCCGATTCATCCAGATGCCATCGGCCCAACTGGATGGCGGCGATGCGACGGCTGCGGCCCTGCTTCGCGAATTCAACGGCACGCGGATGCCCGACCTCGGCGTGACCGCCGCCGAATCCCTGGCCTTGTTGAAGCTCATCGACGACTACACGGCCTCGGGCAAGACCCTGGGCACCGCAGCCATCGCCCGGCAGGCCACGCCCGAGGATATCCGCCAGGGCCAGCGGCTCTTCCTCGGGCTTTCGCGTTTCAAGTCGGGGGCGCCCGCCTGCCTCTCCTGCCACAGCGCCCAGGGCCTCGGCGGATTCGGCGGCGGCCGCCTGGGCCCGGACCTCACGGGGGCTTCAGGAAAACTCGGCGTGGGCCTGGTTTCGGCCATCGAGAATCCCGCATTCCCGACCATGCAGGGCGTCTTCCAAAAGACCCCGCTCACGGGCGAGGAAGCCTTCGCCGTGGGGGCGTTCCTGAAGAGCATCGCCTCCCAGCCTCCGGCGCGCACCGACATGGCCTTCCCCGTCCTCGGCATCGTCGGATTGGTTTCGGGGATGCTGCTGGCGGGCCGCCTGGGCCGCAAGCGCTTCCGCGGCCTGCGCCGCAACCTCAAGCCCCGCCGTTGATCCCGAAGGAACTCACATGACCGAGCGCAAGCAGAGCCACTGGATCACCGATATCGTCGATCCCGAAACCCGCTCCTGGGAGGAGTTCTACCGGAACCGCTGGGCCCACGACAAGGTCGTGCGCAGCACCCACGGCGTGAACTGCACGGGCAGCTGCGGCTGGAACATCTACGTGAAGGAAGGCATCGTCACCTGGGAAATGCAGGTGACCGACTATCCGATGCTGGATGAGAAGGTACCGCCCTACGAACCCCGAGGTTGCCAGCGCGGCATCAGCTTCAGCTGGTACCTTTACAGCCCGCTGCGGGTGAAGTTCCCCTACCTGCGGGGCGCCCTCATGGATCTCTGGGAAGAGGCCAAGGGCAAGCACCAGGACCCCGTGGCGGCCTGGGCCAGCATCCAGAATGATCCCGACAAGCGGGCCCGCTACCAGCGCGCCCGGGGCAAGGGAGGCTTCCGCCGCGCTTCCTGGGAGCAGGCGGCCGAACTCATCGCCGCGGCCAACATCCACACCATCAAGACCCATGGTCCCGATCGCATCGCGGGCTTCAGTCCGATCCCGGCCATGTCCATGCTGAGCTACGCCGCGGGTTCGCGCTTCATCCAGCTCATGGGCGGCACCAACCTCAGCTTCTACGACTGGTACTGCGACCTGCCGCCCAGCAGCCCCGAGATGTGGGGCGAGCAGACGGACGTGCAGGAAAGCGCCGACTGGTACAACGCGAAGTTCCTGGCCGTCATGGGCTCGAATCTGAACATGACCCGCACGCCGGACTGCCACTTCGCCGCCGAAAGCCGCCACAACGGCACGAAGATGGTGGTGTTCAGCCCCGACTTCAACCAAGTGGCCAAGTACGCCGACGAGTGGATGCCCGTGCACCAGGGCCAGGACGGCGCCTTCTGGATGGCCGTGAACCACGTCATCCTCACCGAGTTCCACCATCAGAAGCAGGTGCCCTTCTTCCTGGACTACCAGAAGACCTACACGGACGGTCCCTTCCTGGTGGAACTGACGGAAACGAACGGCGGATACCGTCCGGGCCAGTTGCTGCGAGCGGGACGCCTTGCGAAGTACGCGAACGAGGAACACGGCGAGTGGAAGTTCCTCATGTGGGACGAGGGCAGCCAGACGCCGAAGATGCCCAAGGGCTCCGTGGGTCACCGCTGGGGCACCAAGCAGGGGGAGTGGAACCTGCTGCTGCAGGATGGCAAGGACGACAGCCCCATCGCCCCTTCGCTGACTTTTTTGGGTCAGGGATCCGAGCAGGTTCAGTTCGATGATTTCGCCGATGGGAAAACGTTCCTGCGCGGTGTGCCCGTGCGACGCGTCGCGCTGGCCGATGGCGGCACGGCCCTCGTCACCACCGTCTACGACCTGCTCATGGCCCAATTCGGCGTGGAACGCGGTCTGGGCGGCGCCTATCCAAAGGATTACAACGACGGGGCGGCCGTCTACACACCGGCCTGGCAGGAGCGCATCACGGGCCTGTCGCGCGAGAACGTCCTGCGTTTCGCCCGCGAATGGGCTCGCACGGCCGAACTCACCAAGGGCAAGTGCACCGTCATCATCGGCGCGGGCATCAACCATTGGTACCACAACAACCTCATCTACCGCGCCGCGCAGCACGCCTTGGTCTTCTGCGGCTGCATCGGCACCAACGGCGGCGGCCTCGCCCACTATGTGGGACAGGAGAAGCTGGCGCCCGTGGCGTCCTGGTCGGCCATCGCCATGGCCCGGGACTGGATCCCCGTGAACCGCCTTCAGAACGGCCCCAGCTGGCACTACGTCAACTCGGACCAGTGGCGCTACGAGAAGGAGTTCAAGGCCTACAACACGGTGCCGGACGGCAGCGAGCTGGTGGAAGGCCACTGCATGAACATGCAGACCCGGGCCGTTCGCAGCGGCTGGTTGCCCTTCTACCCGCAGTACAACGAAAGTCCCATGTCCGTGGTGGCCGATGCCCGGAAGGCCGGCGCCAAGGACGAGGCGGCCATCATCGCCAGCACGGTTTCCCGCCTGAAGAAGAAGGATCTCCGCTTCTCCGTGGAGGATCCCGACGCCCAGGAAAACTGGCCACGCGTCTGGTTCATCTGGCGGGGCAACGCCATCGGCACGTCGGCCAAGGGTCACGAGTTCTTCCTCAAGCATTACCTTGGCACCCACAGCAACGCCATTGCCGAAGAGGTGGCTGAAGGCACCTGCAAGGACGTGACCTGGCGCCCCACGGTGACCGGGAAGATGGACTTGGTCGTCGACATCAACTTCCGCATGGACACTTCGGCGCTCTACAGCGACATCGTGCTGCCCACGGCCACCTGGTACGAAAAGACGGATCTGAATTCCACGGACATGCACAGCTTCATCAACCCGCTGTCCGCGGCCGTGCCGCCCTGTTGGGAATCTCGCAGCGACTGGGACATCTTCAAATACATGGCCAAGGTGGTGAGCGACCTGGCCGCCAAGCACCTGCCCGATCCCATCGAGGATCTGGTGTCTTCGCCGCTGTCCCATGATTCACCGGCGGAGATCGCCCAGCCCCACATCAAGGATTGGATGGCCGGCGAGTGCGAAGCCATTCCCGGTAAAACGATGCCGGGCCTGAAGCTGGTGACCCGGGACTACAAGACCGTCTACGAGAAGTTCATTTCGCTTGGGCCCATGGTGCGCGAGCAAGGCCTCGGCGCCCACGGCGTGAAATATCCCATCGCCGACATCTACGACGACATGCTGAACACCCACCCCACGGTGGTGGTGGAAGGCCAGGCCCGCCCCAGCCTGGAAGAGGATGTCCATGCCGCCAACGTGCTCCTGCACCTGGCGCCCGAATGCAACGGCGAACTGGCCTACCGGGCCTACCAGTTCATGGAGGGGCGCACGGGCCTGCCCCTCAAGGACCTGGCTGAGCCCTACCGTGGCATCAAGCGCACCTACAAGGATCTGCTCTCCCAGCCCCGCCGCGTCATCAACAGCCCCTGCTGGTCGGGGCTCGTGGATGAGAAGCGGCCCTATTCGGCCTTCACCTACAACGTCGAGCGCATGGTGCCCTGGCGCACCCTCACGGGCCGCCAGCACTGCTACCTGGATCATGAGGGGTACCTGGCCTTCGGCGAGCACCTGCCAACCTACAAACCCACGCCGCCGGCCCAGATCCTCGGCGACCTCCGCTGCTCCAAGCGGGAAGGGAAGACGCTCCTGCTCAACTTCCTCACGCCGCACGGCAAGTGGCACATCCACTCCACCTACGGCGACACGGAGCGCATGACCACGCTGTCCCGCGGCATGGATCCCCTGTGGCTCAGCGAGGAGGATGCCGCCTCCATCGGCCTCAAGGACAACGACTGGGTGGAGGTCCATAACGACAACGGCGTGGTGGTGGTGCGCTGCTGCGTGAGCGCCCGGATCCCCAAGGGCGCCTGCATCCAATACCACGCCACCGAGCGCACCTACGGCGTGCCCAAGTCACCCCTACGCGGCATGAAGCGGGGTGGCATGAACAACAGCCTCACCCGGACGCGGCTAAAACCAAACCTGATGGTCGGCGGCTACGGGCAGTTCACCTACCACTTCAACTACTGGGGACCCACCGGCGTGAACCGCGAAACGGTGGTCTACGTCCGCAAGCTCGGCCAGCTGGTCTGGTAGGAGGACCGACATGGATATCCGCTCTCAAGTGGCGATGGTGTTCCACCTGGACAAGTGCATCGGCTGCCATACCTGCTCCATCGCCTGCAAGAACGTGTGGACCGACCGCAAGGGCGCCGACTACATGTGGTGGAACAACGTGGAGACCAAGCCTGGAACAGGCTATCCCACCCAGTGGGAAAACCAGGAGGAATACAAAGGCGGCTGGGTGGTGAAGGACGGCAAGCTCCAGCTGCGCCTCACGGCCAAGGGCAAGTTCCTCCAGAAGATCTTCCACCAGCCTTCCATGCCCACCATGGACGAGTACTACGAGCCCTGGACCTACCGCTACGAAGACCTCTTCACGGGCCCCGAACAAGACGATCAGCCCACGGCCATCCCTATCAGCAAGGTCACAGGGGAGTACATCGACATCGAGGCCGGTCCGAACTGGGACGACGATCTGGGCGGTTCCACTCTCTACGCCCGCAACGACGTGAACCTGTCGGCGCTCAGCGAAGAACAACGGCTCCAGCTGCTCTCCATCGAGACGCTGGTGATGTTCTACCTGCCGCGCATCTGCAACCACTGCGCGAATCCGGCCTGTGTGGCCGCCTGCCCCAGCGGGGCCCTCTACAAGCGGGGGGAGGATGGCATCGTCCTCGTGAACCAGAAGGTCTGCCGTGGCTGGCGCTACTGCGTGAGTGCCTGCCCCTACAAGAAGGTCTTCTACAACTGGAGCACCGGCAAATCCGAGAAGTGCCTGCTCTGCTACCCCCGTGTGGAAACGGGCCAGGCCCCCGCCTGCTTCCACTCCTGCGTGGGTCGCATCCGCTACATGGGCGTCCTGCTCTACGATGCCGACAAGATCCAGGCCGCCGGCCTCAGGCCCGATGCGGAGCTGGTGACGGCTCACCGCGATCTCCTGGCCGATCCCAACGATCCGGCTGTCATTGAATCGGCCCGCAGGAACGGCGTCAGCGAACAGACTCTGCAGGCCGCCCGGAAGAGCCCGGTCTACCAGTTCGTGAAGGCCTGGGGCCTGGCCCTGGCGCCCCATCCCGAGTACCGCACTTTCCCCAGCCTCTTCTACGTGCCGGCCCTCGGGCCCGTCACCTACTCCATGGAGAACGGCGTGGCCCTCAATCCCACCTCCGTGGACGAGATCTTCGCGCCCCTGGACCAGGCCCGCCTGCCCATGGCCTACCTGGCCAACCTCTTCGGGGCAGGGCAGGAGGCACCGGTGCGCTACGCCATGAAGAAGATGCTGGCCATTCGCACATGGAAGCGCGCCCAAACCGTGGGCGACGTGGACATGAAGCTGGCTCTGGCAGGTCTGCGCGAGGCCGATTGCGATCCCGTGCAGGCCGAAGCAATCTACCGCATCACCAGTCTCTGCACCTTCGAGGAGCGCTTCGTCATTCCGCCTTCGCATCGCGAGCAGGCGGTGGAGGTGCTCACCAATCCGTTGGAGCGCAAGGGCGCTTCAGGGTTCGGCTTCCGCGAAGCGCCTCAGAGGGGGATGTGATCATGAAGGTACCTGTCCACCTTATTCCCCCCATCAGCCAGCTGCTCCGCTATCCCGGAGAATGCACCTCAGAACTGGCCGCCTCCCTCGCCGACGCGGCCATGGCCACCGGACATCCCTGCCAGGAACACCTGGAGGCCTTCGCCCTCACGGTCAAGGATCTCGACCTGCGGGAACTGCAGGAACTGTTCACCCGCAGTTTCGATCTCAATCCTGATTGCAGTCTGGATGCGGGCTGGCACTTGTTCGGCGAGACGTACCAGCGGGGCCAGTTCATGGCCATGATGCGCCATCACCTCCACGAGCACGGCATCGAAGAAGGCAAGAACCTGCCGGACCACCTCCCGAACTTGCTGGACCTGGGCATGAGGCTGGAACGCCAGGACGCCATGGATCTTGTGGACGATTGCATCCTGCCCACGGTGGAGAAGGTCCTGCCCGCCCTTAAAGACAGCCCCTACGTCCATGTGCTCCATGCGCTCTTCCTGATTTTCACCGTGGATCGAATGCCCTCCGAGGGGGACCGCCCGGACCATGCGGCCCTCTGCGTCCCCCCCGGACCCCCCCACGCCCGGCCCGGGCAAAGCCCGGACCAGTCGTCCCCTGCGGAGGCGGCCTGTGCTGAATAATTTCCTCTTCGTGGGATTCCCCTATGTGGCCCTCGCGCTGGCCATCGTGGTGAGCATCCTCCGCTTCACCTGGCGGCCCTTCAGCTATTCGAGCCTGTCGAGCCAGTTCCTGGAGTCGGAGAACCTCTTCTGGGGCTCGGGCCTATGGCACTGGGGCATCCTCTGGGTGCTCTCCGGGCATCTCTTCGCCTTCTTCCTGCCCGAGGCGATCATCGCCTGGAACGCCCGCCCCCTGAGGCTCTACCTGCTGGAAATCACGGGCCTGTCCATGGCCCTGCTGGCCCTGGTGGGCGTGGTGGCCCTGATCATCCGAAGGTTCGCGGACCGCCGCGTGAAGGTGGTGACGAGCACCCTAGACCTCGTGCTCCTGGCCGTACTGCTCTTCCAGGTGGCCAGCGGCATCGACGTGGCCATCCGCTTCCGCTGGGGCAGCTCCTGGTTCTCCACCAATGCCGCGCCCTACCTGTGGAGCCTGGTCAAGCTGGCGCCCCGGCCCGAATTCATCGTGCCGCTGCCCTGGATGGTGAAGGTCCACTTCCTCAGCGGGTTCACCGTGATCCTCCTGCTGCCCTTCACGCGCCTGGTCCACTTCCTGGTGGTTCCGGTCTTCTACTACTGGCGGCGGCCCCAGGTGGTGATCTGGAACCGAAAGGGACTGCGATGAGACTGAGGACGGTGGCCATCACGGGCTGTGTGGCCTTCGGCGCCTCGCTCATGATCTTCGCCTTGAGCCTGGACACCCGCCTGCTGGGGGATCAGAGCGGCTACAAGCCCATCCAGCCCATCGCCTATTCCCACGCCCTGCACGCAGGCGAGCTGAAGATCGATTGCCAATTCTGCCACTCGGCTGCGGAAACGAGCCGCCATGCGGGCATCCCCCCGCTCAGCACGTGCATGAAATGCCACGAGTCCGTGCTCAACAAGGCCGGCACGCCCGCCGGGAAGTCGAATCCCAGTCCCGACATCCAGAAGCTCCGTGAAGCCTACGTCAGCGGGCGCGGGATCCAATGGGTTCGCATCCACCGCCTGCCCGCCCATGTCACCTTCCCGCACAGCCGCCACGTCCGATCCGGGGTGGCCTGCCAATCCTGCCATGGCGAGATCCAGGGCGAGGAGCGGGTAGAGCAGTTCATGGCCCTGGCCATGGGTGAATGCCTGGCCTGCCATCGCCTCGAAAACCAGAAACAGCTGTTGGCCGGCAAGCCCGCCCAGGCCCCGACTGATTGCGCCGCCTGCCATCACTGAGGAGACCCCATGAAGACCTGGAAAAGCCTCGGTGAGCGACGCGGAACGGTGCGCGCCAGGAAGGCCGAATTCGAGGATGAACTGCCCGTGGGAGAGAGCGTCCGGCAGATCAGCCGCCGGGACTTCTTCCGTTTTTCAGGCCTCAGTTTTGCTGCAGGCCTGGCCCTCGGCTGCAAGAGCAAGGTGGTCGAAAGGGCCATGCCCTACCTCAACGCCCGGGAGGGCCTGACACCCGGCGTCGCGCAGTGGTACGCCACCGTGTGCGGAGGCTGCAGCGCCGGGTGCGGCGTGCTGGCCAAGAGCCGCGACGGGCGCCCCGTGAAGCTGGAGGGGAATCCGGATCATCCTCTGAACCGCGGCGGCCTGTGCGCCATGGGCCAGGTGCAGACCCGGGGCCTCTACGATGAGTCCCGTCTGCGCGGCCCGCGCATCGAAGGCGGGGATGTGGACTGGACGAAGCTGGATGCCGATCTCGCGGATCGCTTCGCCGCGCTGCGGACCTCCGGCGGCGCCGTCCGTGTGCTGTCCGGAACCCTCACCAGTCCTACGCTGAAGGCGGCCGTACTGGCCTTCCTAGGCACCTTCAAGGATGGCCGCCTCGTCCAGGCCGACGCCCTCGGTTGCGCCGCCCTGGCCGCCGCCTACGAGCGGACCCACGGCCAGCGGCTGGTCCCGCACTACCGGCTGGAGGAGGCGGACCTCATCGTGGGTGTCGAGGCGGATTTCCTCGGCACCTGGCTGGACCCCGTGGGCTTCACCCGTGCCTACGCGGAACGCCGCGGTCCCGACCGGCCCAAGGCCATGTCGAAGCACATCCAGGTGGAAAGCGGGATGTCGCTCACGGGCAGCAATGCGGATGAGCGGGTTCGCCTGGCGCCCTCCGAAGCGATCATCTTCCTGGAACACCTGGCCCATCACGCCGATCTTGATGGGCCGGTCGGCGTCCTGCCTGCCGCCCTGAAGGCCAAGGCGGAGGCCGTCGCCCATGCCCTCCTGCGCCACCGCGGTCACGGCCTGCTCCTTTGCGGCCTCAATGACCCTCGGGCACAGGAACTCTGCGCACGGATCAACCATGCCCTCGGCCATGAGGGCGTCACGGTGGATCTGGCCCATCCCAGCCTGCAGAAGCAGGGCGATGACCGGGATCTTGAATCGCTGATCCGAGACATGGCCGCAGGCAAGATCGGGGCTTTGATCCTCCTGGGGACCAATCCCCTCTACGACCAGACACCCGCCTTCGCGGCCGCCTTCGAAAAGGTGCCGTTGCGCATCTCCATGGCCCTCACGGAGGACGAAAGCGCCGCCCGCTGTACCCACCTCGCCCCTGACCATCATTGGCTGGAGACTTGGCGCGATTCGGAGGCGGTGGCGGGAACATTCGCCCTGGCGCAGCCCCTGATCAACCCGCTCTTCAACACTCGCGACGCCGTTGAAAGCCTCGGTGCCTGGTCGGGCCACCCCACCCAGGCCCTCGCGGCCCTGCGCGAGCATTGGAAGACCGCGGTGTTTCTGCGTCAGAAGGGGGTCGCTGATTTCGATGCATTCTGGAACGGGGCTCTGCAGAAGGGCGTCGCGCAGATAGAAACCGGAAACGCGCCCAGCTACCGGGCAGGCCGCGTGGAGGGCGCCTCGAGGCCCGCCCACCAGGGTGGTTACGAACTGCTGCTCTACGCCAAGGTGGGCCTGGGAGATGGCCGCCACGCCCACATCCCCTTCCTCCAGGAGCTGCCCGACCCCATCACCAAGGCCACCTGGGACAACTACGCGCAGGTCTCGCCCGCCGCCGCGGCCAGGCTGGGCCTGGAACAGGGCGATCTGCTGAGGCTGCGCCCGGAAGGGCATGCCCTGGAGCTGGAACTGCCGGTCCTCGTTCAGCCGGGCCTGGACGACCGCACCGTCGCGGTGGCGCTGGGATACGGCCGCACCGCGGGGGGCAAGGCCGGACTTCACGTGGGGAAGAACGCCTACCCATGGCGGTCCTTCACGGCGGGATTCCTGGCGGCCGAGGCGGCGCCCCTCCAGGTGCGACGCGGTTCGGGACGCGTGGAACTGGCCTGCACGCAGGACCACCACAGCCTCGAAGGCCGGGAGCTGGTGCGGGAAATGGCCCTGGCCCCCTACCTGCGCGATCCGGCCTCCGCGCGGCCCCACGAGCACGTGGGGCCATCGGTCTATGGCGAGCATCCACACGGCGCCCACCGCTGGGCCATGGTCATCGACCTGAGCGCCTGCACGGGCTGTTCCGGCTGTGTGGTGGGCTGCCAGATGGAGAACAACATCCCCGTGGTCGGCCGCGATGAGGTGGCCCGCAAGCGGGAAATGCACTGGCTGCGCATCGACCGCTACTACACGGGTTCAGAGGCCGAACCCGGCGTTGTGCACCAGCCCATGATGTGCCAGCAGTGCGACCAGGCCCCCTGCGAGAACGTGTGCCCCGTGCTGGCCACCGTGCACAGCGAGGAGGGCCTCAACCAGCAGGTCTACAACCGCTGCGTGGGCACCCGCTACTGCGCCAACAACTGCCCCTACAAGGTGCGCCGCTTCAACTGGTGGGAGTATCCCCATGCCAGTGAACTGGAACGGCTGGGTCTGAACCCTGATGTCACGGTGCGCAGCCGCGGGGTCATGGAGAAGTGCTCCTTCTGCGTCCAGCGCCTCATGGCCGCCAAGATCACGGCCAAGAATGAAGGGCGCGAGTTGAAAGACGGTGAGGCGCTGCCGGCCTGCATGCAGAGCTGCCCCGCGCAGGCCATCGTCTTCGGCGATGTGCAGGATCCTGACAGCCGCATCAGCCAAGTCCTGCGCGATCCCAAGCGCTTCGTGGTGCTGGGCGACCTGGGCATCGGACCGGCCGTGAGCTACCTGACAAAGATACGCAATGTCGAGGGCGAACCCAATCAGAGAGGTCACCATGGCGCATGATGCGGATGTGCTGACGGGGGCCGCCCTGTCCGGAAATCCGGAACAGTACGGCCACAACCTCCCCCTCATCGATGGGAACAAGAGCTACAGCCAGGTCACCGCGGAGGTTTTCGCCCCTACGGAACGACGACCCCCCGCGCTCTGGTGGATCGCCATCGCCATCACCTTCTCCATGCTCAGCCTGGGTGCCTGGGCGGTGTTCCAGACCCTCACCCGGGGCATCGGCACCTGGGGCCTCAATCGGACGGTGGGCTGGGCCTTCGACATCACGAACTTCGTGTTCTGGGTGGGCATCGGCCATGCAGGCACCTTGATTTCCGCCATCCTCTTCCTCTTCCGCCAACGCTGGCGCACCTCCATCAACCGCGCCGCCGAAGCCATGACGCTCTTCGCGGTCATGTGCGCGGGGACCTTCCCGATCATCCACATGGGCCGGCCCTGGCTGGCCTTCTGGGCCACGCCCTATCCCAATTCCCGCGGCCCCCTTTGGGTGAACTTCAAGAGCCCGCTGCTCTGGGACGTGATGGCGATCTCGACCTACTTCATCATCTCGCTCACCTTCTGGTACATCGGCCTGATCCCCGACCTGGCCACCCAGCGGGACCGCGCCAAGACGAAGCTCAAACGGACAGTCCTCAGCATCTTCTCCCTGGGGTGGAACGGATCCAACCGCACGTGGAGCCGCTACGAAACGGTCTACATGCTGCTGGCGGGCCTGAGCACACCGCTGGTGGTCTCCGTGCACACCATCGTGTCCATGGATTTCGCGACGTCGGTCATTCCCGGATGGCACGCCACGATCTTCCCGCCCTACTTCGTGGCGGGGGCCGTCTTCAGCGGCTTCGCCATGGTGCTCACCCTCATGATCATCGCCCGCAAGGTGATGAACCTGGAGGAGTACATCACCACCCGCCATCTGGAAGCCATGACCAAGGTGGTCCTCGCCACGGGCATGATCGTGGGCCTGGCCTACGCCACCGAATTCTTCACGGCCTGGTACAGCGGCAACCCCTATGAGCGCTACGTGTTTCTCAACCGCGCGCTGGGACCCTTTGCCTGGGCCTACTGGATGATGGTGGGCTGCAACGTGCTCAGCCCCCAGTTCTTCTGGTTCAGGAAGGTGCGCACCACCCCGTGGATGATCTTCATCCTCAGCATCTTCGTGAACATCGGCATGTGGTTCGAGCGCTTCGTCATCATCGTGACGAGCCTGCACCGGGACTACCTGCCATCCAGCTGGGCCATGTACCGGCCCACCTTCATCGAAGTGGCCATCTTCATCGGCAGCTTTGGGCTCTTCTTCACCCTGTTCCTCATCTTCACGCGGGTGCTGCCCATGATTGCGGCCAGCGAAGTGAAAGGAGTGCTGAAGAATGCCGAACACTGAGCACCTCCGCCGCAGCCGCTTCCGCGCCTCCTTCGCCGATCCGGATCGCCTGCTCTTTGCGGTCAAGCATCTGCGGGCCGCGGGGCACACCGTGCTGGACACCTACTCGCCCTTTCCCGTGCACGGCATGGATGAGGCCCTGGGAGTGCGTCCCTCGCGTCTTCCCCGTGCTTGTCTGGCTTTTGCGGCCCTGGGCCTCACCCTCGCCTTTGGTTTCCAGATCTGGAGTTCCGCCGTCGACTACCCATTGCGCATGGGCGGCAAGCCCCTCATCGCGCTGCCGGCCTTCATCCCCGTGGCCTTCGAACTGACGGTGCTCCTGGCGGGCCTGGGCGTGGTGGCCAGCTTCTTCGCGGTGGCGCGCATGTGGCCCCGCCTGCATGTGTCCGACCTGCATCCGGGGGCCAACGACGATCGCTTCATCCTTGCGGCCGAACTGGCCATGGACACGCAGTTCTCTGCGGTGGCCGCCGATTTGGATGCGCTCGGAGCCGTGGAAATGTCCCTGCTGGTGGAGGACCGCCTGGTGAAAGGCGCCTCTTTCTGGGATCGGCCCGCCGGGGCAGGGGCCCTCATCCTGGCCTGCCTGCCGGCCTTCCTCCTGGTGGCCTCGGTTCCGCTGTTCAACCGCGACTTCCAGAAGCGCAACCTTGCCTGGGACGGGGGCATGGGGGCTCCGGTATCGGCCCAGGCCTTTGATGCCAGCGCCGTGCTGCGAGGCGGTCTGGTGCTGCAGGCGCCGCCGCCTGGAACCCTCTCGAGGAGTGGGGCCGCCCCCCTGGCATTCGCGCCAGGCAAAACCGAAGCCGAGCGGGCGGGACGCGAACTCATCAACCCCTACCAGCCCACCCAGGCCCGCTTCAACCGGGGGAAGGCCATGTTCGAGCGCGTCTGCGCCACCTGCCACGGCCGCGAAGGGGACAACAACGGAAGCGTGGTCGTCAACCGCGGCGCCTTTGCGCCGACGGTGCTCGTGTCGCCGCTGGTCCGGGACATGCCCGACGGGCGCCTCTTCCACATCGCGACCTACGGCGGGCCGATGAAAATGAAGGGGTATGGCGATCTGCTCAGCCGCGAGGACCGCTGGTTGGTGGTGCTCTACATCCGGGAGCTGCAGAAGGCCGCCGCCAGGCCAACTTCCGCCCCTGCGGTGACGCCCCTTCCTGGAGGAGTCCAGCCATGAGCCCATCTTCCACGGTTCCTGTCCGGGATCTGACCAAGACCGGCATTCCCACCCTGGCTGACATCGGCGACCGGCTGCAGGGCGGCGCCTGGACCTTCGTGATCCTAGGCGGCCTGCTGCTCGCGCTCGGCCTGGTGCTCCAGGCGGAACGTGGCTGGGCGAACCTGCTGCTGACCGCCTTCAACCTGGCCTGCGTGGGGCTCGGCGGGCTCTTCCTCCTCGCCATCCAGTCCATCACAGGGGCGCGATGGAGCGATCCCATCCTCAAGGCCCACCGCGCGATGCCGGCCCTGCTGCCCGTGGCCGGTGTCCTCATGCTGTTGCTGGCCTACGGTGCCGCGGTGCTCTATCCCTGGGCGAGGCCGGGCGCGGACCTGGATCCGGTGCTGCACGGGCGGCTCGCTTGGCTGAACACGCCATTCTTCTTCGGTCGGGTGATCCTGATCTTTGCCGCCTGGATCTGGGCGGGGCGACGGCTGGCGCGACAGGGCAGGGGGGCGGCGGCCTTCATCCTGATCTTCGCCCTCACCTTCTGCTTGGCGAACTTCGATTGGCTGATGTCCCTCGAGCCCATCTGGTCGAGTACCATCTTCGCGATCTACGGGTTTTCCGGCATGTTCCTCCAGGGCATCGCCATCGTCACCATCAGCGCCATCGTGCTGCGCCGCGTGGGGCTCATTCCCGCCGTATCCAAGGCCCAGAACCATGACCTGGGCAAGCTCCTCTTCGCCTTCAGCAGCTTCTGGGCCTACATCTTCCTCAGCCAGTTCCTGCTCATCTGGTACGCGAACCTCCCCGAGGAAACGGGCCCCCTGCGCCTGCTGCTGCAGGCGCCCTGGGTGCCCCTCTTCTACCTGAACCTGCTGCTGAATTTCGGCCTGCCCTTCGTCCTGTTGCTCCAGCGGAAGGCGAAGACGAGCGAAACGGTGCTGCTGGCGACCTGCGCCATCCTGTTGGTGGGGCGCTGGCTGGATCTCTACCTTCAGATCATGCCGCCGGTCCTGCGCGGAGCCGCGCCGGCCTTCGGCTTGCCCGAGCTGGGCGGCATCCTCCTCCAACTGGGCGCTGGCCACCTGGCCTGCTGGCCCGTGTTCATGAAGGACGTGAACCCCAGCCAGGAACTGCCGCAGGCTGACTAAGGCTCGGATCGGAAGCCCGCGAACCCGCGGATCCTGGAACCATTCTTCTTATCACCGTCCATCTCCGGCACATTCTTTTATCCGGTGATGAACGGTGATGGATGGTGATGAAAAGGATCTTCGGTTCTGGCCGTGCCCTATCGACCGGAATGGGTTCTCATCGGCCGTATCAGTCCTTCGGCCCGTGCTCCACTGTGCTGCGGAAGGCGAGGAAGAGGCAGATGGCCGTGAGGGCCAGGGACACGCCGAAAGCTCCTGGCAGGACCTTGCGCTGACCATCGAGCACGGCGCCCAGCACCGTTTCGAAGAGGTAGACCTGGATCACCAGCAGCACGAGGATGACGCCGAGGGCTGCGGGGGAGATGCGGACGCGGGGAGTCATGCCTTCACCTCCTGCCGTTCTTGAAGTTGTTGTTCCTTGGGGCAGTCGGCCCGGCGGTCGAGGTTTTCGAGGGTGGGCTTGGGAAGCTCACCCACGGCCCAGAGGCTGCCGTCGGGGCGGGTTTCCAGGGCGATGGCGGACAGGGGACGGCTGGGCGGGCCCTGCACGGGGAAGCCGCGGTCGGTTTCGAAGAAGCCCAGGTGGCAGGGGCATTCCAGGCGACCACCTGAGAAACGCACGGCGCAGCCCAGGTGCGTGCAGGTCTGCCGGTAGGCCTTCAGCTCACCTGTGGAAGTCCGAAGCAGGATGCAGGCGTCGTGGGCATCCCTGAACTTGAAGAGGCGGCTTTCGCCGGGCTTCAGATCCGAGGCCATGCCCAGGGCGACGGGCTGTCCCGTGAGTCCGGACTCGGGGTCGGAGGCACCTTCGAGAGGCTTCTTCCGCATCCACAGGAAACCAATGCCGGCGGTGAAGCCGGCGCTGACCAGGGCCAGGAAACGGGCGAACTCGCGACGGGAGAAATGGCCTTCCTCGGCGAGTTCAAGGGGGAAGGCGCGACGCCACCAGGTCATCAGAAGCCTCCGTCAATCAGCAGCGCAGCATCCAGGTGCAGGGGCGTTTCGGGGTCGGGCACCATGATGGCGTTCTTGGTCTTCACCCTCACGGTGCCGATGAGGAATTCGCGCAGGGGCTTGTTCTTGCGCATGCCCGCCACTTCGTCCTTGCGCACGAAGAGCAGGGCCTGGCTGGGGCAGACCGTGGCGCACATGGGCTTATGGCCCACGGAGGTGCGGTCGTAGCAGAGGTCGCACTTGAGCATCTGCTCGAGGCCCGAGAACACGAGCGGCACACCGAAGGGACAGCTCAGCTCGCAGTTCTGGCAGCCGATGCAGCGGGGTTTCTGGGCCGCGTGCACGACGCCGTCCTCGCTGCGCTTGATGGCATCCGAGGGGCAGACCTGGGCGCAGATGGGATCCTCGCAGTGCATGCACACGGTGGGCACCGTCTGGGTGCTGTTGAAACGATCCATCTCATCCAGGTGGATCATGGACCGGCCGCGGTGGGTGCCGCATTCGGCGCAGGCGCCCACGCAGGAGCGACAGCCGATGCAGCGCTGGGGATCGATAAAGAAGCCGTAGTCCTGGGGCACCATCAGAACACCTGCTCGGGCATGTCGGTCTGGTTGCTGCGGGCCTCGAAGGCCATGCGCTGCAGTTCGGCCAACTCGGGGGAGAACTGGTCCTTGGTGGTCTTCTTGAGCCGCACGGCGCTCACCTTGAACTCGGGAATCTTCGACACGGGATCCAGGTGCCTGGCCGTGAGCCGGTTGGCCGACAGGGCCCCGGCCCAGTGGTAGGGGATGAACACGGTGTCGGGGCGGATGGTCTTCACCACCTTGGCGGGCAGCACCATGGAGCCGCGCCGTGAGCTGATCTCCACGGCGTCGCCCTCCTGCAGTCCGTACCGCTCGGCGAGCCGCGGATGGATTTCCAGGTAGGGATGCGGGCACTGTTCGACGAGGAAGCCGATGCGCCGCGTCTGGGTGCCGCTCAGGTAATGGAAGACCACGCGGCCCGTCGTGAGCCAGATGGGGTATTCGTCATCGACCACCTCCATGGGCGGGCGGTAGGGCGTCGGATTGAACTTGGCCTTGCCGTCCGGGTGGAAGAACTTCCCGCCTTCGAAGAGCCGCGGCGTTCCGGGATGATCCTCCGTGGGGCAGGGCCAGAAGATGCCCATGTTCTTTTCGATCTTCTCGTAGGTGATACCCGCGTAGTCCGCCGTGCCGCCCTTGGAGGCGATACGCAGCTCGTTGAAGATGGATTCGGAACTGGTGAAGTGGTCGAAGTATTTGCCGCGGCCCAGGCGCTTCGCCAGCTCGACCATGATCTGCCAATCGGGGCGGGCGTCGCCGGGGCATTCCACGGCCTTGCGGATGCGGATGACGCGGCCTTCGGCACTCGTGGACGTGCCTTCGTCCTCCTCGTGCAAGGCCGAGGGGAACACGATGTCGGCGTGCTGGGCGCTTTCGCTGAGGAAGAAATCCAGGCAGACGAAGAACTCTAGCTTGCTGAGCGCCTCCCGGGTGAATTCGGTGTTGGGCAGCGACACCAGGGGGTTGAAGCAGAGCAGCAGCAGGCCCTTGATCTCGCCCGCATGGATGGCATTCATGATCTCCTGGGCGCTCTGGCCCATGCCCGGAAGCTCTTCATCCGTGCAGCCCCAGACCGAGCAGATGTACTTCCGGTGCTCGGGGTTGCTGATGTCGCGGTTGCCCGGCAGCTGGTCGCACTTGTGACCGTGCTCGCGGCCGCCCTGGCCGTTGCCCTGGCCCGTGATGGTGCCGTAGCCGCAGCCGGGCCTTCCGATGCGCCCCGTGGCCAGCACCATGTTGATGCAGCCCAGCACATTGTCCACACCCTTGCTCTGGTGTTCGATGCCGCGGGCGTGGAGCAGGAAGCTGGTCCGGGCCTCGCCCCAGATGCGCGCGGCCTTTTCGATGGCCTCCACGGGCAGGCCCGTGATCTGGCTGGTCCACTGGGGCGTGCAGTCCTTCACGGCCTCCAGGGTTTCTTCGAAGCCGTGGGTGTGCGCCTTCACGAAGTCCCAGTCGATGAGGTTCCACTTGTGCAGCAGGTGCAGGATGCCGTTGGTCAGCGCCGAGTCGGTGCCGGGCTTGAGGGGCAGCACCAGGTCCGCCGTGCGGGCCAAGGGCGTGATCCGCGGGTCCACGACGATGAGCAGGGCGCCGCGGTCCCGGGCGCGCCAGATGTAGTCGGTGGTGATGGGCGAGCACTCGGCCACATTGGATCCGGCCACCCAGATCACGTCGGCCAGCTCAATGTCGGCCCAGGAGTTGGCGGCACGATCGACCCCGAACGCCTTCTTGTTGCCCGCGCCGGCGCTCACCATGCAGAGGCGGCCGTTGTAGTCGAGGTTCTTGGTCTGCAGACCCAGGCGCGCGAACTTGCCCGCGAGGTAGCTCTTCTCGTTGGTCAGGGACACGCCGGACAGCACGGCGAAGGCGTCCTTGCCGTGGGTGGTCTGGATGCGCTGGATCTCGGCCACCGTGCGGTCCATGGCCTCGTTCCAGTCCATGGGCTCGAAGCCATTGGCCGTACGTTTCATGGCCTTGGTGAGGCGATCCGGGTGGTTGCCCTGCAGGTAGCGCTTCACACCCTTGGGACAGAGCTTGCCCTGGTTGAAGGGGAACTCCTCCCAGGGATCGAAGCCGATCACCTTGTTGTCCTTTACCTTCAGCTTGATGCCGCACTGTTGGCCGCAGAAGCAGCAGTGGGTCTCGACGATCTTGTCCGGCGTGGGATCGGCCAGCCAGCCCCCCGGGGGGGCCAGGTTCAGATGGGGGCCGAACTGGGCGCGGAGCTGATCCTGGGAAAGAGGAAGAACGCTCATGGGTACCTCAGGACTTCAAGCTGGTGAGATCGGGAATGGGCTCGGCGTGCACGGGGATGGTAGCGAAGGGATCGAAGGCCCCCTGAAGCCGCTCGCTCTGGGCTTTGGCGACGAGTCGCCGCTTGCACTTCGGGCAGAGATCCAGGTGGTGGATCTCCTTGCCGTGCCGCGCGCCATCCAGGTCGAGTTCTTTCCACAGTGCGCCGAGGTCACGGCGCTGGTTGGCGCGGATGAAGGGGCTGCCGCAGCCCTTGCAGGCGAGGCGTCCCTCGGCTTCTCCGTCAGCCTTGTAAAGGCTGACGCCCACCTGGGCGGGGCGCTGGATGACGTGGAAGAGTTTGCCGAAGGGCAGGCCCAGAAGCATGAGGATCACGGTGAGTTCGTGCATGAAGGAGAGGGTTTCGAAGTTGCGGCCCTGCAGCCACTTCTCCGAAGCCGTCAGCATCAGGCCCGTCATGCTGACGGCGATGAGCAGCACCAGCGGCAGCAGGTCCAGGTCGAAGCGCTGCGTGGCGGTGTCGCCCTCATCCTGCTTGCGGCGGATAAGGCTGAGCACGCAGCCGGCGATGACCATGACGGCGGCGAGATCCAGCACGTGGAAGCTGCAGAAGGCGATGAAGCTGTCGAGTGGGAAGGAACCCGCCGGGAAGCCGAAGAGCCAGGCCTGATAGCGGGTGGCGTCCAGACCTTCGCTGGTGAAGCGCACCCAGCCGAAGACCAGCGGGATGGTCACCGCGAACCCGAGCATGCAGCCCCAGGCGATCAGCGCGTGGGCGCCCCAGCGGCGAAGCGAGCGCTTCTCGATGAAGCGCTGCAGGAACATCTGGTCCAGCGCCAGCACGGCCATGCGGGGCAGGGCCTTGAAGGCCTTGGGCGAGAGCAGGGTGCCCATGGTGTGGCGGAAATACATGCGCGTGGCGGGCCGCTCGATCCAGGTGAAGTAGCGGTAGGCGATGCCGAAGCACGCGAAGAGGGTCGCCAGCAGGTAGCCGAGAAGGGCCGGATCCAGCCAGCGCCCTCCGCGGCTGCCCAGGGCCACCACGCCGCCCAGGACGGCGGTGACCAGGGTGGCCCGGATCAAGGGCCGGGGTTCGAGATCGAGACGGTCTGATAAGGACATGGCGTGTCTCCGGAGACCCTGTCTGGCGTTTCAGAGAATGGGACCCAAAAGGTGGCTGTTTCGGGAACGACAATCAAGACATTTGCAGGGGTGTTTCAGTGGACCAGCCCCAACCGGTTTTCATTCAGCCATTTGGAAGCGCCTATTGAATCCAGGGATGGGCAGGATTCCCTTGGTTTTCTGGCGCCTTTCGGGCTTTAGAATCGGCTGGGCCTGAGGACTGGAGCGGGTGAAGGGTTTAGGATTCATCACTCCGAATTGTAGACCGAGTGCTTGGACCCGGACAATCCACCACCCTGTGACGCAAGTCATAGCGCGACGTCGGTTCCCTTTCGAGGCTCCAGTCCCGTGTGGTTGAGAATGAAACGGGCGATGGCGGCCGGATCGTTCAGATCCAGTTGAGGAATCGTCTGGCCCGGCAGCTTCGTGTCGCTGGCCACGGCGACGATCTCCGGGTCCCCCGGATAGAGCAGGGGCTTGCCTTCCGACTCGCGATGGATTTCCAGCTTGGGATGATGGTGGGTCTTGAAGCCTTCGATGAGGAGCAGGTCCACGGGGGTCATGCGCTCGATCAGGGCCTCGATGCTGGGCTCGGGTTCCTCGCGGGATTCGTGCATGAGCACCCAGCGTGACGAGGTGACGACGAGTACTTCCGAGGCTCCGGCCTCCCGGTGGCGGAAGGAATCCTTGCCGGGCTTGTCGACGTCGAAGCGGTGATGGGCGTGCTTCATCGTCGAGACCTTCAGTCCCATGCCGCAGAGGATGGGCAGCAGCTCCACCAGCAGGCTGGTCTTCCCGCTGCCGCTCCAGCCGACGATGCCCATGACCTTCATGCGTGCCTCCCCTTCGAACCGGCCCCTTCCTCGCGGAACACTTGGATCTTGGTCGCAGGCAGGGCAATCCGGATCGGGTGCCCCGCCGCCAGGTTGCTCCGCTGCACCATCTGACGCGAGGCCGTGAGATGCAGGGTGCGTTCGGCGGCGCCCGGCAGGGCGAGCACCACGCGCGCCGTGTCCCCGAATCGCACCAGGGTCGAGATGGTGCCGCCGAGGTAGGTATGGCCGGGCCGGTCTTCCGGCGTGCCGGGGTAGCGATAGCTCACGTCGCCCGGTGCGATCACCCAGGACACGCGCTCGCCCAAGCTCAAGGGATCTGCCACCAGCGCGAGGATCTCCTCGCCCTCCCAATCCAGGACGGTTTCCCCGGTCACCGCGTCCTGCCGGCGCACCACCGCGGAAAAGATGTTGCGGTTGCCCAGGAGCCGCGCGACCTCGGTCGAGTTGGGCTTCAGCATGACCTCGTCCGGCGTGCCGCTTTGCAGGGTGCGCCCCCGGGAGAGCAGCACCATGCGGGAGGCGAGCATGGCGGCCTCGTCCAGATCATGGGTCACGAGGATCATGGGGATGGAAAGGCCCTGGAGCAGGTCCGCCAGCTCCAGGTAGAGTTTTTCCCGCGTGACGCGGTCCACGGCGGAGAAGGGCTCGTCCATCAGCAGCAGGTCGGGGTTGCGCGCCAGGGCCCTGGCCATGGCGACCCGTTGCTGCTGTCCGCCGGACATCTGGTGGGGTTTGCGGGATTCGAGCCCCTGGAGATGCACGCGCTCCAGCCACTGGCGGCTCCGGGCCCGCCGTTCGGGCACACTTCCGCGATCCACGGCCTCCATGACGTTTTCGAGGGCTGTCAAATGCGGGAACAGGCCGTAGTTCTGGAACACGAAACCCACGCGGCGCTGGCGGGGGCTGAGGTCGAGGTGCCGTTCGCCGTCGAACCAGATCTCGCCCTGACAGCGAATCAGGCCCGAAGCAGGCCGCACCAGGCCCGCGAGGGTGCGGAGCAGGGTGGACTTCCCCGAGCCGGAAGGCCCCACAAGGGCCAGGACCTCACCCGGGGCGCAGGCGAGGGTGGCCTCCAGCGGGATCGGCAGGGTCTGGGAGACCTGCGCCCAGAGGCCTTCGGCGCGCTCAGACATGACGCCTCTTCCGCCGCGCCGTGGCTGCGTATGAGAGCCCGATGGCCGCCAGCGAGATCAGCAGGAGCACGAGCGACATCAGCCCCGCGGCCGAATGATCGAGGCGCTGGGCCTGATCGTAGATGGCGATGGCCATGGTCTTCGTTTCGCCGGGGATGTTGCCGCCCACCATCAGCACGACGCCGAATTCGCCGAGGGTGTGGGCGAAAGTGATGACTAGGGCACTCAGGAGGCCCGGCCAGGCCAGGGGGATCTCGATGCGCCAGAGCGTTCGCCAGCGGGACAGCCCGCAGCACGCGGCCGCCTCGCGGACCTCCTTGGGGATGCCTTCGAAGGCCCGCTGCATGGGCTGGATGGCGAAGGGCAGGTTGAAGATCACCGAAGCCAGCAGCAAACCTTCGAAGGTGAAGGCGAGGGGGCGGCCCGCCAGGCGCGCGTATAGGCCCCCGAGGGGAGACTGGGCGCCCATGGCCACCAGCAGGTAGTAACCCAGCACCGTCGGCGGCAGCACGAGTGGAAGCGCAAGCAGCGCTTCCACGCCGCTCTTCCCGCGGAATGCCGACCACGCGAGTCTTCGCCCCAACAAGATGCCCACGGGAAAGAGGATCAGCATGGTCCAAAGGGCCAGGCGGAGCGAAAGAGAGAGGGCGGTCCAATCCACGCTCAGGGTCTTTCATCGGGAAGGACGAAGCCATGCTTCTGCAGGATGCCCCGGGCTTCGGGCTGCTGCAGGTAGACGTAGAAGGCCTTGGCGGCGGGCCCCGCCCCCTTCATCAACACCATGCGCTGGGCCAAGGGGCGGTGCCATTCCGCAGGGATGAGGGCGAAGGTTCCGGCTTCGGCGATCCGCGGTAACCGCGCCAGCGAATAGGCCAGGATCCCGCCCTGGGCGCTTCCCGAGGCGGTGAATTGGGCTGCCTGACTCGCGTTTTCCCCCAGCACCAGCTTCGGCCGGATGGTTTCCCACAGGCCCGCCCTGCGGAGCGCCTCTTCGGCCCTCTGGCCGTAGGGCGCGTGCTCGGGATTGGCGATGGCGAAGGATCGGAGGCGTCCGTCCTTCAATGCCACGCGAAGGTCCTCCAGGCTGCCGTCTGCCTTCAGGGGCGAACCCCGGGGCACGAAGAGGCCGATCCGTCCGATGGCATAGAGGGTTCCGGCATCCATCGTCCTGCCGGCCTGGGACAGGCGGGTCACGAAGGCTTCGTCCGCCGACATGAAGAGCTGGAAAGGGGCACCTTGTTCCAGCTGCCTGGCGAATTGGCCCGAACTGCCGAAGGCGAGCTTCACCTGCAGGCCGGTGCCGGCGCTGAAGTGCTGTGCGACCTCTTCCAATGCGAACTGGAGGTCTGCCGCGGCGGCCACCACTGGCACGTCCTTCGAGGGTGCGCGCCGGCAACCCACGAGGGATAGAACCAGGATCAGGGTGTAGGTCAAACCGCGCGACCAACGTGACATGCGTACTCCAATGCCTTTTGAGCATGACGGCAAATCGTCCGGCGAGCATCCTGGAATGAACCGTGAGGATGTGGTGAGGGCGGTCAGATGAAGGTCGGCGAATGAAGGTCGGGATGCTGCTGCTCACGGGCGGGCGGGGCTCCCGCATGGGCGCGCCCAAGCACAACCTGGCCCACCCTTCGGGCGCGAGCTGGGGAAGACACCTCATCGACGTATTCCGGGAAGTGTTTCCGGAAGGCCCCGTTCAGGTGCTCGGAGAACCTCTGCAGGACCTGCCGGAGCTGCCCCTGGTGGAAGATCCCCGCGAAGGGCCTGCGGCGGCCCTCCGCGCCTGGGCCCTGGCGCCTAGTCCCGCAGCGGACCTGTGGTGGGTGGTCGGTTGCGATCAGGTGCGCTGGCGAGCAGACGCGTTGAGGGCCTGGATCAATCAGGCCGAAGCCCTCGATCCGGCCCATGAACGTTGGATCCTGGCCCGGTCCGAAGGCATGCTGCAACCCTTGGGCGGCTGGCTGCCCGCGGCGCTCCGCCCGAACCTCGCCCAGGCCCGCGGGGCCTCGCTTCGGGACCTCGTGAACGCACTGCCGCACCTGATCTTGGATAGCGGCTTGGAGGGCTGGCGGGATGTGGATACCCCCGAGGAGCACACGGCCTTTCAGGATGAAGTGAAAGCCTGGAGACCTTCCGACTGAAGCAGGGCAGCTTCCTGCCAAAGACCAGAGCCTAGGCCTCAGGACTCGGTTCAGCGCCCAGTCGGGCTCGGAGCCTTCAACAACGCCACCGTGGCCGTCCCTCCGGCCCGGACCTGCAGCCGCACCACGGACATG
Organism: Geothrix limicola; assembly: GCF_030268085.1. Lineage (GTDB taxonomy): Bacteria > Acidobacteriota > Holophagae > Holophagales > Holophagaceae > Geothrix > Geothrix limicola. Next base: position 903,809 of record NZ_BSDE01000001.1, on the reverse strand, counting down.
GTCCGCCCGAGGGGGCCGCGTTCCAGACGGGCCTTCTGCGCTTTGCCGTTGACCCGGAGGACCTGGTGGCGCCCCTCGAAGGCCGCTTCCCAGGTCAGGTCCGGCCCGCGCTCATTGTGAAAGGTGCTGGAGCGCCCCGCCTCGTGCCGGAGGCCGATCTGGTTGTCCCTCACCGGCAGGTGCCTCAGCTCCACCCAGCCAAGCTTGCCGAGGGCGGGCAGGGTCCTCACGGCCACGGGCGCCGGAGCCTCCCTCCGCAGGACTGAGAAGGGGGAGGTGGGCACCACCTCGATCCCCATCAGGCCCGTCACGATGGCCCCCACCACCGAAAAGGAAACCTCCGGATATTCCTGCCTCGACCGGCGTTCCTGCGTGAGATCCAGCAGCTGCTGGCTGGCCAGATCCGGAAGGCCGCACCGGTACAGGACCTCGGCCTGGTGGGATTGTCCCTCCACGCTTTCGGAGGAAGGATCCTTGCGGATAGCCGCCACCAGCTCATCGACGGCCCCCTTGGCCTGGGGGCCTTCGTTCACGATCCCGTAATAGAGCGGGTCCAGGCCTCCGCGCCCCTCGAACGAACCTGGCCCCAGCGCCGTGGCGTGGAAGTAACCGCCCTGCGGATTCCACCAGGTCGTGTTGACGAGGGCGCGGACGCCTGTGGCCTTCTTCCGGAATTGACGGGCCCTGTCATGGCTGCCGCGGAGATCCTGGATCTGGGCGTAGGCCTGGTAGGCGGCGTACTGGGTGCCCAGCAGATCGAGGCTGGCGCAGTAGGGCGAATCCCCCTCGTCATAGCCGGGGATGCCGCGTGCCCCGCGGAACTTCAGAGTCGAGTCCTTCGCCGGGGTCTGGTTCATCGCGCGGCGCCGCTGCATGATCCGGTCGAGCCCCAGGTCCCAGCGCTGGACGTACTCGTTCACCGTCCGGTCGTAGAAATTCAGGAAGGCGGGATCGTTCAGATAGGCCGCATCGCCCGTCCAGAGGTACATGCGGTAGCAGCAGTCCAGCACGTCGAAGTTGGCCGGCAGGTTGTACCAGAAGTCCTTGTCGTCCTTGTAGTCGGCCGGCGCGGCGCGATTCAGCCGATCGATCTCCCAGTAGCTGCACCAGTCCCTGGATTCCGAAATGTTCTCCGCGAAGCGGTGCAGCATGTTCTTCGTGTGCCGGGCCAGGCCGAGCGCCTGCGCCCCGTTCGCCTGATGGGCCGTGTCCCGCATGCAGAAGGCCATTCGCCCAGGCAGCGCGGCCTCGTACCAAGGCCCCACGGGGTCCCCCTCGAAGACGTAGGCCAGAGCCTGCTTCTTTGCCCAGGCGAAGCCCTTCACCAGGTCTGCGTCCGAAGAGGTGAGTTCGAGTTCGGCCTTCGCATCCGACGGGTTGGATCCAGCCCTTAGGATCCCAAGGGAACCTGCGATGACGACGAACGCCACCACCGTTCGCATGACGGATGAGGCGTGGTGGGTAATCGAGTTCTTGAAGCAACGCATGGGACTCCTTGGCTGAGGCTTGGAACGGACTGGTAATGCGGACACCGCGTGGGGTTGTTCGAGGTCAAGCTGTCTTTGATATTAATATCTGATGTTTCTAAGGAGAATCTCAGATCTCGAACCACGCGCCCAAGACTCGGCCGACAGACTCGAACTGGCGCGTGGCTGGCCACGCCCGCGGACGCTGCGCAGGCCCCACTGGGGCCTTGCTCGCTGCGGCCTATCGGGCCGCCACTGCTTCTCGGCAGTCCGAGTCTGCCTTCCTTGCCGTACGTACAGAAGAAGATCGGGGCCGTGGCTCCGATCTTCTGAGTGGTGGCTGGAGGCAGACTCGAACTGCCGACCTAGGGATTATGAGACCCTCGCTCTAACCACCTGAGCTACCCAGCCAGAACGCACAGTGTAGCGTAGGCCTGGGCCTGCGTCTACGAGAGATCTTGCACGAGCACGACGATGAGGCGCTTGGGGCCGTGGACGCCATAGGCGAGAGTTTGCTCGATGTCGGCGGTCTTGCTGGGGCCGGAGATCATCAGGGCGTTGGGGGGCAGGCGGCGTCCCCATCCCAGGGACTTCACGGCGGACCAGAACGTGTTCTGGATGGTGGAGGCCCGCAGCAGGGCGATGTGGATGGGCGGTACCAGGGACATGAGCCGGGGTTCGGCGGGGCCGGGCATCAGCAGCAGTCCGCCGGTTTCGGCCACGCCGCCCACGGTGTCAGTAAACCCGGCATCGACGCCCGTGAAGAGCTCCTCCTTGAAGGTTTCCACGGGACGGTCATAGGGCAGGAGCTGGGTGCCGCCGGGGGTCCAGGCGTCTGCCAGAGCGGCGCCCGCTTCGCTGGCCGGCCCGAAGAGCAGGTTCTTCAGCCCCTCCCGGTCGCAGAAGGCACGGACCACCGCGGGCCAATCGGCGGGGGTGGCGTCGAGGAATTCCGTGTGGACGGCCTCCATGCCTTTCCGCAGGCGGACGACGCGTTCGGCGGCAGGCCAGGCGCGCCGTTCGAGCACGGCGGTGTCGAGGCCGGGCAGGGGGCCCGTATCCATGGAAGCGCGGAGGCGGCCCAGGATGGCGGAGCGGGCATCGGCGGTGGCGTTAGTCATGGCGGGCTCCCTCGGCGCGCATGCGCTCTTGCAGTGAGCGGCGGGCTGGAACGGGTTTGGTGCGGGTCCGCGTCCAATCCTTGATGAGCGGCGCCCCGGTCGGCAGAGCCTTGCCGAAGCGCGTGGCGAACCAGGCGGCCAGACGATAAAGGGTGGGGCGTTTGAGCACGCCGGCCCAGAGTCGCCAGGCCCAGTCTTCCGTGGCCGTGCGGCCCGTGCCGCGACCTTCCACTTTGGACCCGGCATCCTCATGGGTGGCCTCGCGGCGCAGGCGCACGAGGATTTCGGGAATGGGAATTTCGACCGGACATACCTCCGCGCAGGCGCCGCAGAGGCTTGATCCATGGATCAGGTCGTGGCGGACGCCGACGCCTTCCATCTGGGGCGTGAGGATCTTGCCGATGGGGCCGGGGTAGACGGCCTCGTAGGCGTGGCCGCCCACGCGGGTGTAGACGGGGCAGTGGTTCATGCAGGCGCCGCAGCGGATGCAGCGCAGGGTGGCACGCAGCTGGGGATCGGCGTAGATCCGCGAGCGGCCGTTGTCGAGGATGACCAGATGCACTTCCTGGGGGCCATCCTTCTCGCCGGTGCCTCGAGGGCCCGAGATCAGGTTGAAGTACGTGCTCACGGCCTGGCCCGTGGCTGAGCGCGTGAGGATCGAGTACAGCGGCGCCACGTCCTCCAGGCGCGCCACCACCTTCTCCAGGCCCATCACGGCGATGTGCAGGGGCGGCACGTGGGTGCTCATGCGGCCGTTGCCTTCGTTCTCCACGAGACAGAGAGTCCCGGTCTCGGCCACGGCGAAGTTCACGCCCGATAGGCCCGCGTCCGCATCGAGGAATTTCTGGCGCAGCACCTTGCGGGCCATGGCCGTGAGCTCATCAACGTCCTCGGTGTACTTCGCGTCCTTGATCTTCTGGCTGAACTGCCGGGCGATCTGATCCTTGTTCTTGTGGATGGCAGGCATGATGATGTGGCTCGGCGTCTCGCCATCGAGCTGGATGATGTACTCGCCGAGGTCGGATTCGAGGGCCTCGATGCCCTTGGATTCAAGGAAGGCGTTGAGGTGCATCTCCTCGGAGACCATGCTCTTGCCCTTGACGAGGGTCTTGGCACCCTTGGCCTGGAGCAAGCCCAGGATGAGCTCGTTGGCCTGTTCGCAGGTCTCGGCCCAGTGCACCTGGATGCCGTTCTTCCTGCAGCTGGCTTCCAGCTGCTCCAGCAGATCGGGAAGGTTCAGCAGGCTGCGCGAGCGGATGGCCGTGCTGAGATCCCGCAGATCCTGCAGGTCGCGGGGATCCGGGAACTGGGCTCGGCGCTTGGAAATGAGGCCATCCATGGCCCGGCGGAAATTGGCCCGGAGCTGGGGATCCAGCAATGCCTTCGCAGCGGCGTCGCGGAAGTGGATTTCGGATTCAACGTGCATGGGTCCGCTCCCACAGGAATTCAGCGATGTGCTGGACGCGGAGGGGGCTCTGCTTCGCCTCCAGAGTGCCGTTCACATTGAGCAGACAGCCGCCGTCCGTGGACAGGACCACGGAGGCGCCGGTGGCTTCGGCATCCGCGGCCTTGTCGCAGGACATGGCCCCCGAGATCTCCGGCTGGCGCACGGAGAAGGTGCCGCCGAAGCCGCAGCATTCATGCTCCCGTGCCAACGGGGCCAGGGTGACATTCGACAGCTGGCCGATCAGGGACTGGGGTTCGCCCTTCAAGCCCAGATCGCGAACGGCGTGACAGGAACTGTGCCAGGTCACCTTCACGGGCTCGCCCAGATCCTTCAGTTTCACGTCGAGGACCTCCACCAGGAACTGGGTCAGCTCGAAGACACGGGCGCTGAAGGCGCGGACCTTCGCCTCGTCCGGCTGGCCGTGGAACAGTTCCGGATAGTGCACCTTCATCATGCCGGCGCAGCTGCCCGAGGGCAGGATCACGGGCAGGTCCTGGGGGAAGAGGGCGACCTGGGTGCGGGCCACGTCACGTGCCTCCTCCCAGTAGCCGCAGTTGAAGGCGGGCTGGCCGCAGCAGGTTTGGCCCTGGGGGAAGATCACCTCCAACCCGGCCTCCCGCAGGAGCTGGATGCCTGCCATGCCCGCATCCGGAAAGAAGAGATCCACCAGGCAGGTGCCGTAGAAGTAGACCTTGGTCGGTTTCGAGCTCACTGGACCACCTCCGGCCGGGTCGCGGATTCCAGCAAGTATAGGAAGCTCCGATAGACCGCGCCGGTGGATCGCGTCATGCCCACCTCGCAGGTGCGACTGCTGGCGTAGTGGCCGTCGAAGGCCTGGGCCTTCACTTCGCGGGCCTCATGCTTGGTGGCCGAAGCCGTCAGCTCGGGGTGGGTGAAGCCCCGGTCCCCCGCGAACCCGCAGCAGCCGGCGTCGCGCGGCACCACCACGTTGTCAGCACAGGCCTTGGCCACGCCTTCAAGCTTGGGCAACAGGTTCATCTTGGTCACCGAACAGACCGGGTGCAGCGCCACCGAACCCACCTTGTGCGTGACCCGGAGCCGCGGCAGCAGCACATCGTGGGCGAAGGCGGTGCTGTCGAGAATCCTCAGCTTGTCGAACTTCGCCTGGTTCTCAGGCGTCAGATAGGCACGGCTGGTGATCATGCCGTAGGTGCAGGGACTGGTGTCCATGACGATGGACAAACGGCCCCCGTCGCTCCATTCCCAGAACTTTTCGATGGCATGGTTCACGGTGTACTTGTGGGCCAGGTCGAAACCTTTGGACGAGAAGGGCACGCCGCAGCAGGTGCCTTCCACATCGCGCGGGATGTGGACCGGAACACCGGCCCGCTCCGCCACCTTCACGAGGGCCTCCACGAGGCTCATCTCCTCGGGTTCTCCCGGCAGGTGGCCCATCATGCGGGAGATGCAGGCGGGGAAGTAGATGGCCTGGGCCTTCTCGTTCGAAGTCAGGGGAAGGGGCGCCTTGGTGGCCTTGGGCATCTCGGGGCTCCACTGGTGGGAGGCGCCGAAGGTCTTCAGGACCCGCGTGATGAAGGGCATCACCTTGGGTCCGAAGAGGCTCTGCACGAGGTGACCCGAGCGCAGGGCCACTCGCATGATGGGTTCCACGGTGGCGAAGTTCCGCGCGACGGAAAGAGCGATCTTCTGGGCCCGTCGGCTGTGGTTGGCCCTGCGGAAACGCTTGGTGAGCTGGCCCGTGTCGATGCTGACGGGGCAGGCCGTCGCGCACAGGCCGTCCACGGCGCAGGTGTCCAGCGCCATGTAGGGCCAGGCTTCTCGCAGGGAGGCGAGCAGGGCGGGGTTCTCGCGGCTGGATTCGAGGCGGGCCATCTCGCGGCGCACGACAATGCGCTGGCGGGGCGTGAGCGTGAGTTCGCGGCTGGGGCACTTGGGCTCGCAGTAGCCGCACTCGATGCACTTGTCGACTTCCTCCTCCACGCCGGGCATGGGCTTGAGGTCGGCCAGGTGGCACTTGGGATCGGCGTTGAGGATGACGCCGGGGTTCAGCAGGTGCTCGGGATCCACGAGGGCCTTGAGCTTTTCCATGACGGCCTTGGCTTCCGGTCCCCATTCGGCTTCCACGAAGGGGGCCATGTTGCGGCCCGTGCCGTGCTCGGCCTTGAGGGCCCCGTCGTATTTCTTGACGACCAGTTCCACCACGTCATCGATGAGCGCCGAATAGCGGTCCACCGCGGCCTGATCGTTGAAGGACTGGGTGATGACGAAGTGCAGGTTGCCGTCCTTGGCGTGACCGAAGAGGATGGCCTCGTCATAGCGGTGCTTGGCGAAGAGCTTGGTAAGGTCCACCGCCGCGTCCGCCAGTTTGTCGATGGGGAAGGCCACATCCTCGATGAGCACCGTCGTGCCGCGCTTGCGCACCGCGCCCACGGAGGGGAAGGTGCCCGACCGGATCTTCCAGAAGAGGGCCTGCTCCACGGGATCATGGGTGAAGCGGGCGGGCTCCAGCAGGGTGAGGTTCCCGGCGGCGGCCAGGGCGAGGCGCTCCAACTCGGCGCGGGCCGACTCGTTGGGGCCCTGGAACTCCACGAGGAGGGCGGCGGCGCCTTCGGGCAGGGTCTTGATGGAGGGCGGGGTGCCCGGCTGGTTCTCGACGGATCGCAGGGAGGCGCGGTCCAGCATCTCGAGGGCAGCCGCGCCCGCGTCGCGCAGGGGCACAATGGCCGCGCAGGCGGCGTGGAGATCAGGGAAGAGCAGGAAGCCCGTCACCTTCACGGGCAGATCGGGCACCGACTTCAACACCGCCTCGGCGATGAAGGCGAGGGTGCCTTCGGAACCCACCAGCAGGTTGCGGAAGATGTCCACCGGCCGATCGAAATCGATGAAGGCATTCAGCGAATAGCCCGTGGTGTTCTTCATGCGGTACTTGGCGCGGATGCGCTCGGCCAGGGGCCGGTTGGCCAGGAGTTCGGCCTTGAGGTTCAAAAGCCCTTGCGCCAAGGCTGGCTCCAGGGCGCAGAACTGTTCATTGGCGTCGGGCGAAGCCGTATCGATCACGGTGCCCGAGGGCAGCACAAAGGTCAGCGATTCGAGCGTGTGGTAGGCGTTCTGCGTCACGCCGCAACACATGCCGCTGGAGTTGTTGGAGAGGATGCCGCCCACCGTGCAGGTGTTGATGGAGGCGGGATCGGGGCCCATCTTCGCCTTGAAGAACTTGAGGGCATGGTTCACGTGGGCGCCGATGACGCCGGGCTGGACCTTCACCTTGGCGCCGCCCTCCAGCACCTGGATGCCGCGCCAATTGCGGGCGACTTCCACGAGGATGCCGTCCGACACGGACTGGCCCGAGAGGCTGGTGCCCGCGGCCCTGAAGGTCATGGGGATCTTCCGTTCGCGGCTCAGACGGAAGAGCGAACGAACCTCCTCCACGTTCGACGCGAAGGCCACGGCCTTGGGGATGAGCCGGTAGAAGCTGGCATCCGAGGCGAAGGCGATGAGGTCGACGGGTCGGTCGAGCACGCGGTCGGGCCCCACGATGGCCGCGATGGATTCCCTCAGGGGGGTACTGGCAGTGGTCATGAAAAAGATCCTCATTCCTTGCGGGGTGGTGCGAAATCCCGCCGACAGGTGTTGAGGTCGGCGGGATTCCATGCGTTCGTCGAAAGGCCGCCCTGCTTACTTCGCGGGGACGGGCAGGGCGGGAGCGGCGGGCGCCGCCGTCGTGCCTGTCGGAGCGGGAGGCGGGAGCTGGGGCATCCAGTTCGCGGGCAGGACCTTCGCGTAGAGGAAGATCACGATACCCACCATGGCCGCCAGGGAGAGGCTGTGGAAGAACACGTAACGGAGGATGGTGCCCTCCTCGCCCTGCTGGTTGGTGGCGACGGAGGCCACCACGAGGCTCTGGGCGTCGATCATCTTGCCCATGACGCCGCCGGTAGTGTTGGCCGCCGCGGTGAGGATCGGGTTCAGGCCCAGCTGCTGGGCGGTGATCTTCTGCAGGCCGCCGAACAGTACGTTGGCGGAGGTGTCGCTGCCCGTGAGGGCCACGCCCAACCAGCCCAGCATGGCGCTGAAGAAGGGGAAGAGAGCGCCGGTGCTGGCGAAGGCCAGGCCCATGGTGGCGTCCAGGCCGGCGGACTTCGACACGAAACCGAGGGCCAGCATGGCCGCGATGGTGAGCAGGGAGATCTTCACGCGATTGATGGTGTGGCCGAAGATGCGGACCAGGGCCATGGGGCGGAAGCCCAGCAGGAGGCCGCTGCAGATGCCCGCGAGCAGCAGGCTGGTGCCCGTGAGGGAGAGCCAATTGAAGGTCCAGGTGGCCGGTTCGACGGAGGCCTTGGCGACCACGGGCGGGGCCTTGATGACGTTCTTGTGGAGCAGGGGGATCTCGAAGGTCTTGACGGTGTACCCCGCGAGGAAGTTCGGCTTCTCCTTGGTGCCGCCATTGAGGAAGGTCTTCACCTGCGGCGTGCCCCAGGCGAACACGAAGAGGGAGAGGAACACCCAGGGCATCCAGGCCTTCACGACCTTGCGGGTGGGCTGCTCGACCTTGGCGGCGTGGGGTTCTTCCCGCTCATGCTCGTAGCGCCAGGTGGTCTTGGGCTGCCATACCTTCAGGAAGAGCACCAGGGACATCATGGAGACGATGGCGCCGATGATGTCCACCAGCCAGGGGCCATGGAAATTGCTCACGGCGAACTGGGTGATGGCGAAGCTGCCGCCCGCCACCAGGCAGGCCGGCCAGACTTCCAACATGGCCTTGCGTCCGGCCATGGTCCAGATGATCCAGAAGGGCACGATCAACGAGAAGAAGGGCAGGATGCGGCCCGCGGCAGCGCTCAGCATGTCCAGGGGCAGGCCGGTGACACCGGCGAGCGCGATGAGGGGGCTACCCAGGGCGCCATAGGCCACGGGAGCCGTGTTGCCGATCAATGCAAGGCCGGCGGCCTGGAGAGGGCGGAAGCCCAGGCCGATGAGCATGGCGGCGCTGATGGCCACCGGGGTGCCGAAGCCCGCGGCCCCTTCGATGAAGGCCCCGAAGCTGAAGGCGATGAGCAGGGCCTGGATGCGGCGATCCCCCGCCAGCCCCGCGATGGAGTGCTTCACCACCTCGAAATCGCCGGATTTCACGGTGATGTCGTAGATGAAGATGGCGTTCAGCACGATCCAGCCGATGGGCGCCAGGCCGAAGAGGGCGCCGTTGACGGCGGCCATGCCGGCCAGACCTGCAGGCATCTTGTAGACGGCGATGGCGACGGCCAGGCAGGTGATGAGGCCCAGGATGGCGGAGTAATGGGCCTTCACGTGCTTGGCCAGGAAACCCAGGAGCACAAAGACCGGCAAGGCGGCCACCAGGGCGGAAAGAAAGATATTCCCCGCCACGGGGGAATAGACCTGAGTCCAGGGGGTCATGAAGCCTCCTTTAAGGGGGTAGATGATGGATAGATAGCGTTTTTGAAAAGATCCTGGCCGAAGATTACAATGGGTCTAGTGGTCAGACCAGTAGTGAGCGTGGTATTTTGATCACAGGTTGCATGTTCTTTTTTCCTACTGTTTAGACGTCCATTTCAAAGTGACCCCATGGATTTCACCCCGATAAAGACCAAGCGCCTCTACGAAGAGATCGTGGAGCAGATCAAAAAACTCATCACCGATGGCCGGTTGAAGCCCGGGGACAAGCTGCTGGCCGAGCGGGAACTGGCGGAACAGTTCCAGGTGAGCCGCGCCTCAGTGCGGGAGGCCATCCGGACCCTGGAGATGCTCGGTGTCATCGATATCCGGCCGGGAGAGGGCACCTTCGTGCGAGGCACCGAGACCGACGACATCATCCGGCCTCTGGCGATGTTCCTGGCGGTGGAGCGCAGTTCACTTCTCGATATGTTCGAGATGCGGCGCATTTTCGAAACGGCCACGGCCAGCCTGGCCGCTGAACGGGCCACGGAAGAAGAGCTGGATCACATCGAGGCCATGCTCGAAAAGATGCGCGAACGGTTGAATGTGCTCGATCCCGAAAAGGGCGAGGAATTCGACGCGGCCTTCCACTACGCCGTGGCCGAGGCCACCCACAACAGCCTGCTCACCAAGCTGTTCAAGACCGTGTCCGAGGAATTCGCCAAGGCCAATTCCGTGGCCCGGCGACAGCTGTACCACGACAACATCCAGAACGCGCAGCGGATCATCGATCAGCATTCCGAGATCCTGGAAGCCATCCGCTCCCGGTCTCCCAAGAAGGCGTCCGAGGCGATGCTGGCCCACCTGATCTTCGCCGAGGGGGAACTCCGCAAATGGATCATCTAGGCAATCGCCTTTAACAGCCAAATATGACAAGGGTTAACGAGGACACTTCATGTGCCCTCGTCCTTGTCGCCAGCCATGGCAAATGGTGGCCCCGGTGGGGTTCGAACCCACGACCAAGCGGTTATGAGCCGCCAGCTCTGACCGCTGAGCTACAGGGCCGCAGCCAGTGTAGCAAATGGAATGAGGCGAACCAGCCTAGAGCCCCTGGATGGAACGGCCGCCCACGGCAAAATCCAGCAACTGAAGCATGCGGTCGGCGAGGGTCAGAAGGTCCTTCGACTCCAGCAGGAACTGGCGTTCCGTGGGCTCGAAATCCAGAGCCATGGCCAACGTGTTCAATCGGCCGATGTCTTCCAAGGGAAGATCGAGCAGCTCTTTCAATTGAACTTCGATCCCTTCGGATGCAGCGTAGGCGTGCAACGATTCCATCAGGCGGCGCCGGTGAGGTCCCGGCCAAAGCACCGAAGCATCGAATGGCACAGTTTCGGTCCTGGCCTGACGGTACGGCTTTCCCGGGGCTTCTTCGAGGATCTTCACGGAGTTCTTGCCTTGAAGCAGCAGGTTCCACCTGCCCCCGGTGAGGGGTTCTGCTCGCACCACTTCTGCCAGGCAGCCCGTTTCAAACACGGGCGCCTTTTCCCCGAGGGCGCCCGCCTCTGGAGCTTCCCGCATCAGGGCGATGACCAGGTGGTGGTGGGAATTGAGCACCTCCACCGTCATCTCCTGGTATCGCGGCTCGAAGATGTAGAGCGGCAGAAAGGTCTGCGGAAAGAGCACGACCTGGGGCAGGGGGAATAGGGGCAGAAGGGCTGGTAGCATGAACACCTTGCTCGTCATAGCATCGGAGTCTGCGCAGTGAAGGATGAGAACGAGGGTGCCGGGGCACTGGAAGTTGGAAACGCCGTACTGGACGCGGCCCGCAGAGCACTCGACGACCTCAGGGGCGGTTGGGATGCCCGCAAGGTTGACGACTGGACCAGCATGGTGGTGGCCCGACCCGGACGCGTCGTCCTGACCGGCATGGGCAAGTCGGGGCTCGTCGCACAGAAGATCTCCGCCACCCTCGCATCCACCGGGTGTCCGAGTTTCTTCCTCCATCCTGCGGAAGCCCTGCACGGCGACCTCGGCATGGTGACGCCCGAGGATTCGGTTCTGGCCCTTTCGAACAGCGGTGAGAGCGAGGAAGTGGTGCGGCTGCTTCCCAGCCTCCTTCGTCTGGAAATCCCCCTCGCAGCCATCACGGCCAAACCCGAAAGCAGCCTGGGAGTGGCCGCGGATTGGACCTTCAGCTATCGGCTGCCCCTCGGGGAGGGTTGCCCCTTGGATCTTGCGCCCATGGCGAGCACCACCCTCCAGTTGGTCTGGGGCGACCTCCTGGCCGGAAGCCTCATGGTTCGGAAGGGCTTCACCCGGGACCTCTTCGCCTTGAACCATCCCGGTGGAAGTCTTGGAGCCAAACTCATCAAAGTTGGCCCCTTAATGCACGATTCGTGGCCCAATGTGCCGCCCGAGGCCTCTTTGACCCAGGTGTTGAAAGCCATGACTGAAGGTCGGCTCGGCATGACCAGCGTCATGAAGGGATCGGTTCTGTCCGGGGTCGTGACGGATGGGGACATCCGCCGCGCATTGGAAAGGTCTGAAAAGGAAGGCGGCAATCCCTTGGATCTGACCGCGGAACGCATCATGACCCGGACGCCATCCACCATCGATGAAGAGGCTTTGGCCTTGGAAGCGGCCGGAACCATGGAGGCCCGGAAGATCACCTTTCTCATCGTGACCCGGAAGGGAGCTCCGTGCGGTGTCCTGCACATCCACGATCTCTTGGCAGCCAAGGTCTTATGATTCGCGGGCCAGTTCGCTGGTTTGTATTCAAGGTTACATAATATACATTATCGAAAGTCAAATATTGACCTCAAGGTGCCTCCTTTGCTGACGCGATACGTCCTGAGACGCTGGGCCACCCCGTTCCTGGGTGCCCTTCTGTTCTATGGGTTCCTCCTCCTGTCCTGGGAGATGGTTGCCATCTCCCGAGAGATCTTTTCAGAAGGCGCTCCACTCCGCTGGCTCGTGCCGCTGCTGCTGACCTCCATGCCCGAAAACCTGGGGACGGTCATCCCCATGGCGGCGGTCCTCGGCGGCCTCCTGGGAACCCAGCAGATGATGGAAGGCTCCGAACTCGTGGCAGCCCAGGGACTCGGCGCCGGACGGCGCACCTGGACGGCACCCTGGATCCGCATGTCCTTCTGGCTGGTGCTGCTCGCCACCCTCAATGCCCATTTCCTGGTTCCCGCTGCGGCGCGAATCCAACAGTCCATCAAGGTCCGAATGGCCGAGGAGGCCAAGGCCAGGTTCCTTCGGCCCGGTGCCCCACCCTGGTTTCCCCCGAGCGCGCCCCACTCAGCCTTCTGGGTGTCTCCCGAGGGGCAGATCCACATCATGGAGTCCACACCCCAGGGGGTGCAGCACCTGACGGCCTCCTCCATGACCTACGCCCTTGAAGCCAAGCCTGACGGATCATCCGAGCTGCAGCTTCACCTCTCCGGGCTCCAGGGGGCGCTCTACCAGACCTCCGGAGCAGGGAGCGTCCTGCACCTGAGCCAGAAGGAGCAGGTCCTCCGGTTCGCCATCGCCGCAGGCACCCGTCTGCTACCCCCGACGCCCATGCGCTACGAAAGCTCGGCGGCCCTGCTCCGCAAGCTCTGGGCCTCGTCGCCCCTCGCCGAAGCAACGCCGGAATCCAAGGAGCAGCGCCTGCAGGCGGCTCAGGAATTCTGCCGACGGGTAACGCTGCCCCTGGCCGCCGCGGCTTTGTTGCTGCTGGGGATCGCCCTGGGGTTTGGCCATCCCCGGTTCTACCGAGGGGGCGCGATCCTCAAGAGCCTCGGCATCATCATGCTTTATTACCTGGTGATGAAGTACTTTGAAAACATGTGGATGGGTGGAAAGATTCAAACCATTGCCCCCATGCTCCTGGTGCCGATCCCCTTCCTTGTGGGTGGCTGGCTCCTCCTGCGTGAACGCCTCAAGCCCCACCATTCCAGTCGATTGATAAGACAGTTGGCGCCGGTCTTCAGGCCGTTTCGACACCAACTGAACCCCCTTCTCGGCCGCCTTCAGCGATCCAAGGATTCCGCCCTTTGCTGGCTGCATGGCAAGGGCACCCAGCACGGGGTGCTGAGACATTGGGCCACCCTCGCCTGGTGGCGAAATTGGGCCTCAGCCCTTGGCAGCCTGCTCGTGCTGAACCTGCTGGTGGAGTACGCGACCCTGGCGGGAGATCTGTCGAAGAATGGTGTCCATTTTATTGTTTTTGTTCGATATTGGATCTGGAATCTTCCGCCGTTTCTGGTGGTCGCCCTTCCGATGGCCTTCCTGCTTGGATCCCTCCTGACCCTTTCAGAGGCCGCCTTGAACCGGGAGTGGCTGGCCCTCCGGGCGGGGGGCGTGAGCCTCCTGCGGTGGCTTTGGAGCAGCCGATGGGCCTGGGGCCTGGTGGCCGGTCTCACACTGCTTCTCCAGGTCGGCGTGGCGCCTTTCGCCATGGGCCGTGCCAACACGCTCTACAGACAAATCCTCAAGCGATCCCAGAACGCCACCGCGACCAAGCCCTGGCTCTACCTTGGATCGACCGGTGTGCTTTGGCACCTCCAGGCTGAGCAACGGTGGGGATTTCCCCTCAAGGCCCCAGGCGAAGCCCCGATCCTGCTGCACTGGCGCATGGGGGATTCCCATTCAGAGGCCCTGGCCTGGGGTGGACTGCGTCTGGTTCAGGGCCCTCCAGCCGAGCGCCTGTTCCCTTCCCAGGCCCTGCGCAACGCAGCCAACGCCGAGGAGGCGCGCACCCTGGATCTGATCCGCTGGCAGGCCTGGGCTCCGGATCCCGAGCGGGCCTACATGTTGTGGGGAAGGATCCTGGGCTGGTTGGCAGGTCCCTGCCTGGCCCTGGCCATGCTCTCGTACGCCTTCCCGGGACCCCGACAGGGTCGTGGCCAGGCCCTTGGCGCCGGCTTGGTCGCGGGGCTCATCTTCCTCGGGCTCCAGACCCTCTTCGGAGGCGCCGCCCGAGCTTCCGAAATTCCAGCCTACTGGGGCGTTCTCGCCCCCCTTCTCCTGCTGTTGGCGGCCTCGTTCCTGCGCCTCCGGCGACTGAGGACCTGATCTTGAGTGACCTGCTTGATTTCGCCCTGGCTCCCCTGCGCACCCATCCAACCTTGCGCCAGGGCGACCGCATCCTCGCGGCCATGTCCGGAGGTGTCGACAGCTCGGTCATGGCGGCCCTCCTTCACCACGCAGGGTACGAGGTCATTGGCATTTCCATGCAACTCTTCGACAAGAAGACGACCCGAGATTCGGACGGGAAGTGTTGCACTTTGGATGACTTCCAAGATGCTCGCCGAGTGGCTTATGAGATGGGATTTCCGCACTACGTGATGGACTTCGAGGCGAAGTTCCGCGACACCGTCATCGAAGGTTTCATCCAAGGGTATTTGAACGGCGAAACCCCAAGCCCTTGCATCCGTTGCAATCAACACCTTAAATTCTCTGCGCTCATGGATCGGGCCAATTCCATGGATGCGGCTTTCGTCGCAACCGGACACTACTCGACCATCTCCCTCGCCGAGGGGAAATGGCACCTCCGAAAGGCATCCGACGCCGCGAAGGATCAGAGCTATTTCCTTTTCCACCACACCCAGGAGAGCCTCGCCCGAACCTTGTTCCCCCTGGCCCACCTCACGAAACCCGAGGTCCGCCAGCTGGGCGCCGAATTGGGGCTGCATCTGGCCGAA
Source organism: Geothrix limicola (assembly GCF_030268085.1). GTDB lineage: Bacteria > Acidobacteriota > Holophagae > Holophagales > Holophagaceae > Geothrix > Geothrix limicola. Next base: position 888,706 of record NZ_BSDE01000001.1, on the reverse strand, counting down.
AAAGCCGAAAGCCAGGAAATCTGCTTCGTGACCCAGGACCGCTACGATGCCTTCCTGGAATCTGAAGGGCGCGATCCCGGACGGGGCGAAGGCGAGATCCGGCACCTGGACGGTCGTGTCCTGGGTCACCATCAGGGCTATTGGAGGCACACCATCGGCCAGCGGCGCGGTTTGGGGGTGGCTTCCACCGAGCCGCTCTATGTCGTTCGGATCGATCCAGACACCAACACCATCTGGCTGGGGCCGGAATCGGGCCTGATGTCCCGGGACCTCGTGGCGCGGGAGCTGAGCTGGGTCGATGGGGCCCCGGCGGCACCCATCGCCTGCGAGGCCCGCATCCGGAGCCGCGCCCCTGAGGCCGAGGCCATCGTCATCCCGCTTCCCGACGGCCGGGTGAAGGTGGCCTTCGCCGAACCCCAGCGCGCCATCGCGCCAGGCCAGGCCGTGGTCTTCTACCGCGATGGCGAGGTGCTTGGCGGCGGCTGGATCGACGGCCGCTGAAAGCGGGCTGTGACCCCCGCCCGGCCCGGCCCCCGGTAGCCTGCAGGCATGGATACCTATCGCCTCTGGGTGCAGGCCCACCCCTTCCTGTCCGCCGCGCTCCAATTCGGCCTCCTGGGCACGCTGGGGGAACTGGTGGCGGCCAGCCTGAGGGCCCGCCGCTTCACCCTGCCCTGCACCCCCCTCCAACTCTCGGCCAAGGTCCTTGCCTGGGCCCTGCTCGGGCTGGTGATCAAGGCCGGATTCGTCGGCATGAAGGGGTTCACCAAGGCGCTTCTGGATCACCACATCCTGCCGGCCTTCCTCGGAACCGGCATGGGCTGGGCCTTCGCGCTATCAACCCTCACCAACGTATTCTTCGGGCCCCAGATGATGCTGTTCCATCGCCTGGAAGACAACCTCATCCTGGGTCGGCGCGGTTTCGACGGCATGGCGCCCGCGATTCGGACCCTCGTCTGGTTCTGGATTCCCGCCCACACGCTCACCTTCAGCCTGCCCGTGGACTTCCAGGTGGGCCTGGCGGCCCTGTGGTCGTTGGCGCTGGGCGTGATTCTGGGCCTGGCATCGGGTTCCGCCGCGAAGCAAGTCACTGACGATCGCCCAGTCCCCCAGCCCGAACATATGTGAACGCTGACGGGCGATCCGGGAAGGGATCGCCCGACGACTGAAACGGGTGTGGCGCGACGTGCGCGGGTCCGCGGCCTACCTGCGCGCCATCCGCGACTTCGATTCCGATCGGCATGAGAAAGCCCCCTTGCGGGGGCTGGTTGGAGGCGCCGATCGGAATCCGGTTCCCGCCGCGCGCTGGCTGCGCACGGCCCCCTTCGCCCCGGCCGCCACATTCAGTGGCGCCCGAGGCGGGGCCTACCTGCGCGCCATCCTCGACTTCGATTCCGATCGGCACGAGAAAGCCCCCTTGCGGGGGCTGGTTGGAGGCGCCGATCGGAATCGAACCGATGAATACAGGATTTGCAGTCCCGGGCCTTACCACTTGGCTACGGCGCCTTGGTGTTGCACTGGTTTTCAAACGATCCGGGCCGCTTGCGCGGCCCGGTTAGTGGAGCGGGTGATGGGATTTGAACCCACGACTTCAACCTTGGCAAGGTTGCACTCTACCACTGAGTTACACCCGCGTTAGACATCAAGACTAGCAATGGCGCGCGATCCGGTCAACGATCTTTTTCAGCACTGCAGGCTCCGCAAAGGCCGAAGAGCATGAGTTGATGGCGCGTGATCTGGAAACCGGAGAGGGATTCCAGTTTCCTCAAGGACTCTTCCAGACCGCAGGCATCCACCTCCGCCGTGCGGCCACAGCGCTCGCATTGCAGGTGGTGGTGGTGGTGGCGCGAATCGCAGCGGACGAAGCGCATCACCTGATCCGCGCCGAGGATGCTCTCGGCCCAGCCCTCGCGCACGAAGCGCTCCAGGTTCCGGTACACCGTCGGCAGGCCTGATCGCCGCTCGGGCATGCGCTCCCAGATTTCCTCCACCGTCAGGGGCCGGTCGGAGTCCTTCAGCACGTGGAGGATGCCTTCGCGCTGCGGGGTCTGCCGCATGCCGGCGGCTCGGAGGGATGGGGTGGATGAGGCGGCGGTGTTGGACACGCCCATAGGATGGCAGATTCGGGCACCATGAACGCTATGCTCCAGCGCACATTGGACCGGTTGGGTGTATCAGACCCGAGCGCCCCCTTCCTTCCGCTCTCCTTCCGCCTGTTCGCCACCTTCGGCCTGCTGATCCTGCATGCCGCCCTGCCCATCGACACCAGGCCTTCGGGCCCGGGGGAACTGGCCTACCTCCTGGTCCTCCTGCTGATGTTCGCCGAATCGGCCTGGGAGTCGGGACGCAGCCAGCTGGCCTCGGGGCACCTGTTCAGCACGCCCCCGAAGGCCTGGATCTGGTGGAACCTCGCGCTGGACCTGGCCATGGTCACCCTGATCATCGCGTTCCACGGGGTGGTCCAGGAGCGCTTCGCCACGCTCTACATCTTTCCCGTCCTGGCCTCGGCCTTCTACCTCAGCACGGTGGAGATCGTGTGGGTCGGGGTCGCCTCGTCGCTGACCCACGTCTTCCTGGTGCTCGGCTTCGCCTTCAACCTGTTCCCCCCCTTCGGCCTTTCAGGCGAGATGGGGGAACCGGACCAGGGCCGCCTCTCCTACCTGCTCGGCATCGCCTCCCTGCAGGTCTTCGCGGCAACCCTGGTGGTCGTGCTCATCCGGAGGAACCTGGACCGGCTCCGCACCGACCTCAAGGACAGCGAAGCCGCCGTAGACAAGCTGTCCGCCCTGCACCAGCGCGTGGTGGAGTCCATGAGCTCGGGGCTGATCACGCTGGATCTGAAAGGCCTGATCACGTCCGCCAACCCCGCCGCCGAGGCCATCCTGGGGCTGCCGATCACCACGGGGGCGCCCATTCAAGACCTGCTGCCCATCGGCGATCCCATCCCCTGGCGCCGGGGGCGTGAGCACCGGTTCGAAGTGGTGCTCCCCGGGCCTGGCAAGGAGCGCCGTATCCTCGGCGGACACCTGGCCTCGCTTCGCGATTCCTCGGGCATCGAATCCGGGCAGCTCCTGCTGTTCCAGGACCTCACGGACCTCAAGGCCCTGGAGGAGCGCACCCGCATCAGCGAAAGGCTGGCGGCCATCGGGCAGCTGACCGCAGGACTCGCCCACGAACTCCGAAACCCCCTGGCCTCCATCAGCGGATGCGTCCAGCTGCTGGGCCGGGAAGGCTCTCCCGAAGAGGTGCGCACCCGTGTGCTGGGCATCCTGGAGCGGGAAACCCACCGGGTCGGGGCCATCGTGTCGGACTTCCTGGATTTCGCCAAGGTGGCCTCCCCCAACGGCGCCGTGCTGTTCCTTCCCAAGATCCTCGAAGAGGTGCGTTCCAGCTGGGAGATGGACCCGCGCACCGTGGGCCTGACGCTGGCCATGGAACCCGTGCCTCCGGTGTGGATCCAGGCGGATCCCACGGGCCTCCACCGGGCCCTGATGAACCTGCTCAGCAACGCCCGCAAGGCGGTCAAGCACGTGCCCGCGCCATCGGTGCGGCTGGCCTGTCTCGTCAGCGAGGCCTCCATTCGACTCACCGTCTCCGATAACGGCTGCGGCATGACGCCCGAGCAGCTGGACCGCCTGTTTGTGCCCTTCGCGGGAAGCTTTGAAGAGGGATCAGGACTGGGCATGAGCCTGGTCTACAAATTCATCGAGGCCATGGGCTGGCAGATCGAAGTGGAAAGCAGTCCCGGCCAGGGCACCCTCGTCCAGATTTTCCTTCCGGTCCAACGAAATGAAGAGGCAATGGCGCCGCAGGCCGATCAGTCGTAAACTTCTCCCTGCTTTCAAGCATCAAAAATTGGCATCCACCCTTGCAGGGGCCGCTCGGCACCTGCCACAGTGGTTCATCCCCTTTCAGTGCGCTCAGTCCGCCCATTCACGGGTCTGGCTGTCCAGGTCTGATCGGAGTTCGGCCACTGGCCGATGCCTTTGACATCTCCCGTACCGCCCACTGGGCCAGGATCCTCCATGAACCGGAAGCTCATCCGACCGAATCTCAGTGAATTGAAAGACAAGCTTGGGATCCCTGCCAAAGGTGGCGGAGGGGAAGCCATGACTGCCCTTCCTCCGGCGACGACGTCGAGCGGTGAACCCAATCCGGCGGTCAATCCCTCGGCCGCCACGGCTCCCCAGGGACTGGGCAGCCCCCGGCGGAAGATCGCTCCGCCCGAACAGACCAACGCCGAAAGCTTCTACTACCTCAAGCAGATGCAGTCCAAGACGCCGATGGTGATCGTGCTTCAGGACGACGAGAAGGTGCGGGGCGTCATCGAGTGGTACGACAAGCACTGCCTGAAGATCAACCGGGTCAAGGAACCCAACGTCCTCGTGCCCAAGCACAACATCAAGTACATCTACAAGCAGGAGGAAGAGCCGCGCATCCGCCGCAGCCGCTCCTCCAAGAAGGAAGAGCCTCTGGCCGCCGAGGTCGAGATCCCGGTCTACGATTGAGCCCTGGCACCAGTACGCAGGGGACTCCATGAGCCGTCGTCCGCACATCGTCATCAGCCTCGGAGATCCCTGCGGCATCGGCCCGGAGCTGCTTCTGGCGGGCCTTTCGTCCATCCGGCCCTGGACGGATGTGACCGTGGTGGGATGCAAGGGCGGCGTGGATCTGCTGCTCGATCGCCCCGGCGCCCCCGTGGCCTGGCGCTGGGTGGAGCCGCCGATCCAACCCCCCGGGGGATTCTCGGGCAAGGCGTACGGCCTGCAGGTGCTTTCCCTGGGCGAAACGCCCGGCCAGATCCTGGGAGAAGCGCTCTGGCTGGATCCCACGCCTGAGATCGGGACCGCAGATCTGACCCTTGGCGAAGGCTCCGCCGCCTCCGGGCAGGCCACGGTCGAAGCCATCCGTGTGGCCGCCCTGATGGCGCTCAGCGGTGCGGCAGATGCCCTCGTGACCCTGCCCATGGCCAAGTCCGCCGCGCACCTGGCCGGCTACGACATCCCCGGCCACACCGAGTATCTCCAGGACCTGTCGGGCGCCCCCATCACCCGCATGGCCTTCGTGAGCCCGCGCCTGAACGTCGTGCTCCACACCGTGCATCAGAGCCTGCGCTCGGTCGTCGAAACCATCGATGCCGACGAGGTGGCGGAAACCCTCGTCTTTTCGGCGGATCAGTTCATCCGGCTCACCGGAAAGCTCGACCTGCGGGTGGCGCTTTGCGCCCTGAATCCCCACGCCGGCGAACAGGGGGCCTTCGGTGGAGAAGAGGTCCTGCTGGAAGAGGCCATCGTGCAGGCCGAGGCCGCCTTCATGGACTTCCCCACCGCCAAGGGCCCGGCATCCGCCTCCGTCTCCCCCTTCCGCCTCACGCTGCCCCCATCGGAAGTGGCCCCGCCGCAGCATTCCGCAGGACAGCGCGGGCTGGAGGTCCTCGCCACCGGAGACCTGCCCGATACCCGGCCCGCGCCGCGCTTCTTCGGTCCCCTGCCCTCGGACAGCCTCTTCGGGCGAGCCTCTCGCGGCGAGTTCGACCTGGTGGTGGCGCTGTACCACGACCAGGGCCTCATCCCCGTCAAGGTTCTCGAACCCGCCCGCGCCGTGAACCTCACGCTGGGCTTGCCCTTCATCCGCACGAGCCCCGACCATGGGACGGCCTTCGACAAGGCCGGGAAATGGATCGCGGATGCCCAGAACTTCCTGGAGGCCGCCGCCCTCGCCGTCCGGCTCTCTGGCCGAGCCGGCCAGCTCGCGCATCCCAACGTGCCGTTGGCATGAACGGTCTTCGATCCTTCGGTCCGGGCGCCGGCGTGACACCTGCGCCCGTGCCAACGACCGGTCCCCTGCCCCGCACGGCCCTGCCCGTGCTGCAGGGCATCCCCCGGCATCTGGAAGCGCATCTGCGGCGATTGGAAGCAGGGGCGTCGATCCAGGGTCATCCCGCGCCCTGGCTGCCGGGCCTTCAATCTGAAATCGAAGCCTGGCTGGGTTCGAGCCTGTCCGGTCAAGACGCCGCGCTGCGACTGATCCTGCATCCGGATTTGGGGCTTCTGTCCGCCAAGCTGGAGGCCCTACCGGTCGCCCCGGCGCCGTACCGCCTGGTCCTAATGCCGCATCCCCTGGCTCTCCGACAAGCGGATCCCCTGGTCACCCACAAGGGACTGGCGGGAGCGTGGTGGGTCGAGCCCCTCGCCCGGGCCCGCGCCCGAGGTGCCGAAGACGCTCTGCTCGCCTGGTCCGATGGTTCCCTCGCGGAAACCGCCATTACGTCCATCGCCCTGCAGGTCGATCAGGTGCTGGTGGTGCCGCCGGCTCCCGGCCGCGTGGCCAGCCTGGCGGAACGACTGGATCTCCCCGGATGGGCCGCATCCAGGGGGCTCCGGACCGAGCAGGACCACCTATCCCCCGCCCAGATGAGTGCCGGCCAGCTGTGGTGCATGAACGCGCTGCGCGGCATCTGGCCCGCGACCCTTCTGTGAGACGCTTCAAGAGAGGATTCCTCCCATGGCCGTTGCGGACCTGATCGCCGCCCTCCTGCTGCCCCTGCCGCCCTGGCTGGGGTTCTGGATCTTCCGCCGAAAAGGACGGATCGGCCTCAGCTACGGCTACTTCCTCGGTGGCATCCTCACCATGCTCGCGCTGCCCTGGGCGCACCTCGCGGGCAGCCCCGTGCCCACCGCGCAGCTCGGCGGCGCGCTCTTCGGGTTCACCCTCTTCCTGCAGGCCCAGCGCGAAGGTGTGCAGGGCGTCCGGCGGCTGGCGCTGGGCGTCGGTGGAGCCACGGGCTTCCTGCTGCTGCTGCTCCTGCGGTTGCACCTGCCGGCGCGCGAGGTGGCCCATTTCTGGGTGGGTGCCGCACTGGAAGGCCTGCTCTGGCTGCTGTGCTCGGATCTCGCCTACCGCTGGGCGAAGGGCCGCCAGCTCGAGGTCCGCATGCCCCTCGTGGGCGCCGCGGCACTGGGCCTGGGTGCCCTGGCGCAGCGGTTCCTCCCGGCCGGAGCACCCCGGGTTTCCTGGTCCGCGGCGCTGCTTGCGGGCATCCTCCTGGGTCTGGTCGCGCTTCAGCAGCTCCGCTGGCTGAGGAGCCAAGGGGCCTGGGTCGAGGGCCGGGGCGAAGGCCTGCGCGTGGCCCTCGCCATTCTCGATCAGAAGACCCTGGGCACCCCTCCGGCCCTCGCCCTGGGCCTCGAGGCCCGGCAGCCCATGTGGCTCGTGGACGCGCAGGGAAGGATCCTCGAATCCAACGGCCCCTTCAGCCAGCTGGCCGGACTCCCCCGCCATCGGCTGCGGGGTTATGCGCTGGATGCCATCTTCCAGGGCGGGGTGACCGCGGTCTGGGAGGATCTGCGCAGCCAGCTGCTGCAGTACGGCTGCGGTGCGACCCAGGCCACCCAGGTCAGCGAGGACGGCACCTTCCGTCAAATGGGTCTGGAAGCCGCCGCCTTCGATCGGGGCATGGCCCTGGTCTGGATGCGCGACCCGGCCGCCGGATCCCTCAGCCTGAGCGGGGCCGGGGCCCTCGAGGCCGGGGGCGCCGAGGAGGGCCGCCGTCAGCGGACCAACGCCCTGCTCGCCCTGTCCGCCGCCATCGAGCGCTTCCGTTCCGAGCTTCCCCAGGGACCCCTACATGCGGTGGTCGATCAGATCGGCGCCGCCGCGGCCCGACTGGACCCGTCCCCGGATCCGCAGACACCCAGGCCCCACCTGGACGGAAAGGAGGCCCTCACGATGGTGCTGCCCTGGCTCCAGACGATCCTCCCCGTGGGGGGTTCGCTTCAGCTGGAGGCCGAGGCCCTGCCTTTGGCGATGGATCCCGATGCGCTGCGCCGCATCGCCACGCACCTGGCCCTCCATGCGCTTGAGCATGCGCCCGAGGGACGCCTCACCCTGATCCTCGAATCTGTCCTCCTGGGCAGCCGGACCTTCGGACTCCTGCACGTGCGCGCCCAGGCCGGCCGCACCCGGCCCGTCGCCACCATTTTCGGTTTGGGTTGGCTGCGCCAGTCCGTGCTGGAGGTCGGAGGCCTGCTGGAACTGGATCAGGACCTCCACGGCGGGCTTCGGCCGCGGGTCTACCTTCCGACGGCCTCCCGACTGGAAACACCGGCGGCGCAGGCTCTCGCAGGCCGGCAGGTCTGGGTGGTGGATCAGGATCCCCTCGCCTGCGAAGCGCTGACCACCCTGATCGAGCTGGGAGGTGGCCAGGCACGGAGCTTCGAGGACCTGCGCGGCCTGCTGCGCGACAGCCGCGAGCAGGCCCAACCCGACGTGCTGGTGCTGGAGCGGACGCCGCGCCTCGAACGGTTCCACCGCTCTCTTCGCGCCTTCCAGAAGGAGCCCATCCCCACCCTCGTATTGGGCATGGGCCATCCGCTTCCGATCAACCCCAGCGCCCTCGGGCTGCGGCGTCTCGGGTTCCTGGAGAAGCCCTTCCGAGCCGAAGCCTTCCTCGAGGCGCTGCTGGCCCTGCTCCATCAGCCGGATGGAACGGGACACGGCCTGTTGTAGGCTGATGGGGTGCGTTGTTTGAGATCCGAGGGAGGTGGCATGTCCACGGTTGCGGTCATCATGGCGGCGGGTCTCGGAACCCGCATGAAATCCCGGCTTCCCAAGGTCCTGCATCCGATCCTGGGCGACCCCGCCCTGCTGTGGGTGCTCCGCACCCTGCCCAAGGATCTCGGCGGAGCCGTCGTCATCGTCCACCACGGGAAGGAGCAGGTTCTCGCCGCTCTGGAAAGTTGGCGGAAGGCCGGGCTGCTGCCCTGTCCCGTGACCACGGTGGACCAGGGCGAACCGCTGGGAACGGGGCACGCACTTCAGACCTGCATCCCCGAACTGGACCGTCTGGGGGCCACCAAGGTGGTGATCCTCTCCGGCGACGTGCCCCTCACGACGCCGGCCACCGTGGCCCGGCTCTGCACGGCGGATTCGCTGCTGCTGGCCATGGACCTGCCGACGCCCGGCGCCTATGGCCGCGTGCTGCAGCATCCGGACGGGCGTCTCGCGGGCATCGTGGAGGCGAAGGACGCCACGCCCGAGCAGCTGGCCGTCCGTCGGGTGAACGGCGGAACCTACGCCCTTCCTTGGCCCGCGCTGCGCCAGGCGCTGCAGGGGCTGACGAACCACAACGCCCAGAAGGAGTACTACCTCACGGACGCGGTGGCGGCTGTAGCCCAAGCCTTCCCCGTCACCGTGGAGGTCTGCGACCCCGAAGAAATGGCGGGCATGAACTCCCGCCAGGATCAAGCCAGCCTGCAGGCCGCCGCCCAGCGGCGCATCCAGCGGCACTGGATGTCCGAGGGCGTGACCTTCCTCCATCCCGAAGGCACCTTCGTGGGACCGCGCGTCACCCTTGGGCGTGACGTGCTGCTGGAACCCGGCGTCACGCTGGAGGGCTACGTCGCCGTGGGCGAAGGCACCCGCATCGGCCAGGGTACGGTCATCACGGATTCTGAACTGGGCACCAATGTCGAGGTGCGTCCCTACTGCGTCATCGAACGGGCCCTCGTGGGAGCCGGCGCGAAGGTGGGGCCCTTCGCGCGGCTGCGCGAAGGCACCGACCTGGCGGAAGAGGTCCACGTCGGCAATTTTGTGGAAACCAAGAAAGCCAAGCTCCATCGCGGCGTCAAGGCCAACCACCTGGCCTATCTGGGCGACACCGAGATCGGCGAGAAGAGCAACATCGGCGCCGGCGTCATCACCTGCAACTACGACGGCGTCAACAAGCACCACACCGCCATCGGACGGAACGTCTTCGTCGGCTCCGACACCCAACTGGTGGCCCCGGTGGCCATCGGAGACGGCGCGCTCATCGGAGCCGGGAGCACCATCACCCAGGATGTGCCCGCGGATGCCCTGGCCCTCAGCCGGGTGCCCCAGACCTCCAAGGAAGGCGGCGCTGTCAGGCTCAGATCCAGGCAGAAGAATCCGACTCGGGTAAGCTAATTCTTTTGGCTCGGAGCCCCATGGTCCTGACTGTATTCGACAAGGTCGGCGCGGCTGTCTTGAAGGGCACGGACACCTTCGGCGATTTCGCCGTCCTGGCGGGACGCACCTTCGCCGCCATCTTCAAGCGCCCCTTCGACATCAAGAATCTCCTGAACCAGTTCCAGTCTGTGGGCGTGAACTCCATCCCCGTCGTCGTGCTCACGAGCCTGGCCGTGAGCATGGTGTTCGCCGTGCAGCTGGCCTTCGGCTTCAAGCAGTTCCAGGCGGAGGGCCTGGCTTCCCAGGTGGAAGGCCTCGCCATCATGCGGGAACTCGCGCCGGTGATCACGGGCCTCATGCTGTCGGGACGCATCGGATCCGCCATGGCCGCCGAGCTGGGCACCATGCAGGTCACCGAACAGATCGACGCGCTGGAGTGCCTGGCCACGGATCCCGTCCACTACCTCTTCGTGCCCCGCCTCCTTGCCTCCATGCTCGTGGTGCCCCTGCTGACCGTGGTGTCCGTGTACGTGGGTTTCTGGGGCGGCTACCTCATCCTCGTCGGCGTGGAGGGCCAGAGCGCCTACGTCTACGGCAACGAGTTCTACAAGCTGCTGGCCTTCCGCGATCTTCGCATCGCCATCTACAAGGCCTTCGTGTTCGGCATGATCATCGCGCTCGTGGGCTGCTGGAAGGGTTACCGCACCCAAGGCGGTGCCGAGGGCGTGGGCAACGCGCCCACCAGCAGCGTGGTGACGAGTTCGCTGTGGATCCTCATCTCCGACTTTTTCCTGACCAAGCTTCTGCTGGTGTGACGACATGGCCCTGATCGATGTCGTCAACCTCTCCAAGGCCTTCGGGCCCAAGGTCGTGCTCTCCAACGTGAACCTTCAGGTCCAGGAGGGCGAAAGCCTGGTGGTCCTCGGCGGTTCGGGCACGGGCAAGACCGTGCTGCTGCGCAACATCATGGGCCTGCTCACGCCGGATTCGGGCCACGTGGCGGTGGAGGGCAAAATCATCGCCCAGCTGTCGCGCGAAGAGCTCTTCAACGTGCGCCAGAGCATCGGCATGTGCTTCCAGATGGCCGCCCTCTTTGATTCCATGACCGTCTTCGAGAACGTGGCCTTCGGGCTGCGCAGGCACATGAAGGCCACCGAGGCCGAGATCGGCGCCCGGGTGGAGGAATGCCTGACCATGGTCGGCATGAAGGGCACGGACAAGCTGAAGCCCGCGGAGCTTTCCGGCGGCATGAAGCGGCGCGTCGGCTTCGCCCGCGCCATCGCGCTGAAGCCCAAGATCCTCCTCTTCGACGAGCCCACGACAGGCCTGGATCCCGTGATGACGGACGTCATCGGTCGCGTGATCCTCGATCTCAAGGAAGAACTGGGCGTCACGACCATCACCATCACCCACGACCTCAAGTCCGCCTTCGAGATCGCCGACCGCATCGCCCTGCTCTTCCGCGGCGAATGCATCGCCTGCGAAAAGCCCTCGGAGTTCAAGGTCAACCCGCATCCCGTCATCCAGCAGTTTCTGCGCGGCGATGCGGACGGTCCCTTCCTTCAGGACCCGCCCCCACCCAAACGCAAAATTCAGGAGGCCCATTCATGAAGCTTGAAACCAAGGTCGGCCTCTTCTTCACCGGAGCCATCGCCCTCATGGGCGTGCTGATTTTCCGTACCGAAAAACTGGATTTCGGCGGCAAGCGCAACATGGCGGAACGGTTCACCTACTTCGACCAGGTGGCGGGTCTCAACCTGCAGAGCAAGGTCCTGATCGCCGGCGTGAAGGTCGGTGAGGTGCGCGCCATCTCCCTCGAGAACGGCAAGGCCCACGTGGTCCTCGGCCTCTCGAACCAGGTGCCGGTCTATGGGGATGCCACCGTGTCCCTCGGTTCCATCGGCATCCTGGGCGAAAAGTTCGTGGATCTCGATCCCGGCCACAGCGCCAAGGGACCCTTCCCCGAAGACAAGCCCCTGCCCAGCAAGGCCGGTGTCAGCCTCGATAACCTGATGGAGACCCTCTCTGACATCGGCAAGAACGTGAAGGGTGTCACCCAGGCGCTCAACGAATCCATCGGCGGTGAACAGGGCCGCCAGAAGCTCGACGAGATCGTCGACAACATCCGGGTGCTGACCGCCGAAGTGCGCAGTATGGCCCAGGAAAACCACGGCGCCATCAACCACACGATGGCCAACGTGGAAGCCATCACCGCGGAGCTGCGCGATCGGCTGCCCAAGCTGGCCCAGCAGTTTGAAAGCGTCGGCCGGAACCTGAACGCCATGATCGAGGAGAACCGCCCCGAGCTGAAGGGCGTCATGGGCGATGTGCGCAAGCTGGCCCAGAGCTTCCAGGGATCGGCGGACAACATCAAGGTGCTCACGGATCGCCTCAACAAGGGCGAAGGCACCATCGGCAAGCTGCTGAACGACGACGCCACCGTCAAGAAGATCAACGAGGCCGTGGACAACCTGAACGGCCTGCTGGGCGGCGTCAACAAGATGGACTTCCGCCTCGACATGAACGGCGCCCAGTGGGACAAGCGGCACGACAGCCGCGTGGGCCTCGATCTCGAGATCGCGCCGCGGCCCGACTACTGGTACGCCTTGGGCTTCGCATCGACTCCCGACGGGAAGATCAACGAAACCACCCATTCGGTCACCCAGATCGATCCGATCACCGGCAAACCCATCACCGTCACCCAGAAGGACAGCTGGGTCACCACGGACAAGGCCTTCACGGTCTCGGCCCAGTTCGCGAAGCGCATCGGCGCTGCCGTCTTCTCCGCCGGCATCGTCGAAGGCAAGGGCGGCGGCGGCCTGGAATTCCGCACCCTCGAAGATCGTCTGCGCTTCGGCGTGCTGGCCTACGATTTCACCAAGCGCGACGACAAGCCGAACCCCCGCTACCGCTTCACCAGCAGCTATCAGTTCTGGAAGGGCGCCTACATCCAGGCGGGCCTGCAGGACATCGGCAACAAGGATCTCCGCACGGTCTTCTTCGGCGGCGGCCTGCGCTGGAAGGATGACGATCTCAAGAAGATGATCGGTCTCGCCGGAGTCGGGAAGTGAAGGAACTCCGCGCCCTGCCCGCCCCCGGCCCCTTGCCGGACGAGCAGGGCCGGCTGTTTCTCTGCGTGCGCCGGGGGGTGCCCCTGGCTGCTGCGGCCCTCGCCTTTTTGGCCGCCGCGCTGCACGACGTGGGACGCGGATGGTGGATCCTGGCAGGTGTGGGTGCCCTGGCGGCCGCCTGGCCGAGCTTCCTCCGCGGCGAATCGTTTCAACGCAACCGGACCCGGGTCATGCGCCAGGACAGCCTCTGGGCCAACGCCCTGCGCCCCCTGGCACGCTGGCTGAACCAGGAAGACGCCTGGATCCTCTCCTTCTGCCGTCACAACAACAGCCGTGTGCGCGAGGCCTTCGGCGGCCGCCGGGCCAAGCGGGCCCTCATCCTGCTGCCCCACTGCATCCAGATGGCTCGATGCAAGGCCGGGATCCTCGACGACCTGCAGGCCTGCTACGACTGCGGCCTCTGCCCGGTCGGCGACTACATGAACGCCGTCCTCCTGAATCACTGGGAAGGCCGCATCACCAACCGCAGCCACAAGGCCTACCGCGAGGCCCGGGAATACCGCCCGGACCTCATCGTCGCCGTGAGCTGCACCGACCGCCTGCTGAAGGGCCTGACGAAGCTGCCGGAGATCCCCTCGTACGTGATTCCGCTCTCCCTGCCCCACGGCATGTGCGTCGATACGGATTTCAGCATTCCCCTGCTGCTTTCGGCCATGGAGGCCCTCGTGGAGCCCAAGCGCCCATCCGGGGATATCCAGCCCCTGCGGCGGGAAGGCATCGCTTGAGCGGAGACCGGTTTCCCATCCGCCGCTTCTTCGAAGGCCTGATCGGCGCCAGGGCCATGCCCTACCTGCTGCACCTCCGGCCCCTCGAATGGCCGATCATGACGGCCCATTTCTTCCTCGGCGCGCTCCTGGCCTTCGGTTGCGGGTTGCGTTTCTGGCCCTCCTTCCTGGGTTGGCTGGTCTTCGTGGCCCTGATGAACGGCGGCACGCTGGCCATCAACAGCGCCTTCGACAAGGATGAAGGCGACATCGGCTACCTGAAGGCCCCGCCCAAGCCCCCCGAACACCTGCTGGCCTTTTCATCCGCCCTGCTGGGAGCCGCGGCCCTGCTGGGTTTCCTGCTGCCCCTGCCCTTCGCCCTGATCAACCTTGCCTGCGTCGTCATGAGCCTGCTCTACTCGGTGCCCCCGGCCCGGTTCAAGGCCCGCGCGGGCTGGGACCTCATCATCAACTGTGTGGGCTTCGGCCTGCTCACGCCCATGGCGGGCTGGGCCCTGACGGGGCGGCCCTTCAGCCGCACCATCCTGCTGGCTTCGGCCGGCTTCGCCTTCCTGTTCGCCACCCTCTATCCCATGACCCAGATCTACCAGGTGGCCGAGGACAGCCGCCGGGGAGACCGGACCCTGGTCATCCAGATGGGCGTGGGCCGCAGCCTGGTCATGGCCCTGCTGGCGGCCTTCGTCGCCCACGGATTCTTCCTGGCGGGAGTCCTGGCACTCGGACGGCCCACGATCTACCTGCTTCCCTCCCTGCTGGCCTGGCTGGCCATCCTCCTGCCCTGGATGCGCGGATGGCGGACCTGGACGGATGCCCGGCACGAGGCGGGCATGTACTGGGGCCTGGGCGCCTGGGCCGTGACCGACCTGAGCCTACTCGCCCTTCTTTGGCCCTGAGGCCTTGAGCAATGGACTCCCGGATCCGATAGACTGGGAAGAAGTGATAACAATCGGAATCTTCAGGAGTGTTCATGGGCTTCAACCGAAGCACACGGGGATGGGTGTTGAGCTGGATCATGGCCGGTGTTGCGGTCACGGGCCTGGCCTCCTCTCACGCCACCCCCCGGCTGTCCCTCAAATCCGCCTCGGCGCTGGTCCTGGATCAGAGCACCGGGCAGGCCCTGCTCGAAAAGCAGGCCGGGGCTTCGGTTCCCATCGCCTCCCTGACCAAGCTCATGACGGCCATGGTGCTGCTGGACGCCCACCTGGACCCCAGCGAAATGCTCACCATCACCGACGATGACAAGGATTCGCTGCGCCACAGCAAGTCGCGGCTGCCCGTGGGCACCCGACTTCCCCGCGAGCAGGCCCTCCTGCTGGCCCTGCTGGCCTCGGAAAACCGCGCGGCCCACGCCCTCGGGCGCACCTACCCCGGCGGACTCCCCGCCTTCGTCCAGGCCATGAACGCCAAGGCCAAGGAGCTCGGCCTCACGGGCGCCCGCTTCGCCGATCCCACGGGTCTTTCCAGCAGCAACGTGGCTTCGGCCTGGGACTTGGCCCGCATCCTTCAGGCGGCCTACGCCTACCCCGAGATCCGGGACTTCACCACCCGCCCCGAGACCTCCATCCAGTCCGGGCGCCGCAGCATCCAGTTCCCCAACACCAATGCCCTCGTGCGCAGCCGCCACTGGAACATCGGCCTGTCAAAGACCGGCTACATCGAGGAAGCGGGCCGCTGCCTCGTCATGCAGGCCATGCTGGCCAACCGCCCGGTCTTCGTCATCCTGCTGGATTCCTGGGGCAAGTACAGCCGCCTGGGCGACGCGAACCGCATCAAGCAGTGGCTGGAGGCCCGCCTCGGATCGAAGGGCTGAGCTTTCCGTGCTGATCCCCGACATTCCGACCCCCTTTCCCATGAGCTGGGGGTTTTCCACCCGCCTGGATGCCGAAGGTGACCTCCCGGCCCGCCGCCTGAACCAGGTGCACCGATGCGGCATCGTGGAAGCCTCGGATGCCGTGGTCGAAGGCGACGGCCAGTGGACCACCACCCGGGGCCTGCGCATCGGCGTGCGCGTCGCAGACTGCGTGCCCGTGCTGCTGGCGGGCCCTCTGGCCGATGGAAGCCCCTGGATCGCGGCCCTGCACGCGGGCTGGCGAGGCGCCACGGGATTCGGTGATCCCGAACCTGGAGGTGGCATCCTCCGACGTGGCGTGGCCCGCTACCGCTCCCTGGGCGGCGACCCCGCAAAGCTCACCTGGGCCTTCGGTCCAGCGATCCTCGTTTGTCATTTCGAGGTGGGCGAGGAAGTCATCGAGGCCGCGCGCCTGGATCCCGCCTGGCGGGACGAGCTGCGATGCATCGGCCCTTCCGGTAAGCCCCACTTGGACCTCCATGGCTTTCTGAGGGCGCAGGCGCTGGACCTGGGCTTGAATCCGGCGCGGGACGGCAGCGTCGCCCTCTGCACAGTCTGCCGCCCGGACCTGCTCTATTCCTACCGCCGCGGAGAAACCACCGGGCGCCAGTGGGGCTGGATCGAGATCGGATAACCTGAGAGGCGGCCCCGTGGTTGGGCCGACGATTCGGACCGAGGACGGACATGCTCAACATCACGGACATTCGCATCACCAAGGTCGAGGGTGACGACAAGCTCAAGGCCTTCGCGGCCCTCGTCATCCAAGACTGCTTCCTGGTGGGCGATCTGCGCGTGGTGGAGGGCGAGGACGGCTACTTCGTCGCCATGCCCAGCCGCCGGAAGCGGGATGGCAGCTTCAAGGACATCGCCTACCCCCTGAACAACGCCCTGCGCGAGCAGATCGAAGAGAAGGTGCTGCTGGCCTACGAAACGGCCACGGGCCACCGCGCCCTCAGCCGCATCGAACGGGGCGAAGCCGCCCAGGTGCGCCCCGACCTGCTGAGCGTCGAGGAGTTCGGCTTCACCCCCAAACCCAACCCCTGAAGACCGGAACTCAGGCTTGGGAAGAACGCGAACCCGCGCTATGCTTATGTTTCCGCCTGGGGAGTAGCCAAGTGGTAAGGCAGCAGGTTTTGATCCTGCGTATCGAGGGTTCGAATCCTTCCTCCCCAACCAGACAAGCGCCCGACCACAAGTCGGGCGTTTTTGTGACTGCGGATGAGAAGACGAAAGCCCCACCTAGAGCGAGCGTTCCTGTGGTTTTTTAAGATTTCCCGCACACTTGGGTGGGCCAGCGGCTGTATACAGAAATTCTGAGAAACGGCCCTGTTGGCCACGACTTTGTGGCCCACGTCTGACGGTGATCCGCCAAAGCAGGGGCCGCGCCATGACCGTGAGGTCTGGGAAAGTCACAGGTCAGGCCTTCAGATGGGACAGCAGTACCTTCTCTTGGAGATTCGAGGGCAGGCAGACCAGGACATCAACCTGGACGAGGCGCTTCACCTGAATCGATGTGAAGGACGAGTCCGTTCGTATTGATGGGACCGGCTCGTTTAACCTTGGCTATTACAATTTAAGGCGTTTATTTAGATGTATTTCCAGTTTGGATTCAATTTTGCACACCAACAGGAATACTCACGGATGGCACGCTGCCCTCCGTTCAACGCCACCGACCTGGTGGTCCATGGAGTTCGTATGAATCGCTTCGCCATCTTTCCCCTAGCCGTGGCGCTCTCCCTGCCTCTGGCTGCCCAATCCACTAGTCATCCCAGTTTCGGATTCTCTGCCCAGCTCAACTCTCCCCTGGGGGAATTGAAGGACGACACGGACAAGACCCTCGGTGCTGGTGCAAGTTTCCTGGTGCAGTGGGACTTTCCTGAGGGCCATGCCATCCGCCCCAGGTTTGACGTGAACCGCTTCAACGTTTCTACCTATGAGCCCAGCCACAGCAACTACCGCGAGTCCCGCGATCTCACCTCTTTGGGCCTCGGCCTGGATTACCTCTACTACCTGAACGGCGCGCCGAAGGGCCTCTACCTCACCGCGGGCGCGGGAGTCACACGCTGGGATCTCTCGTACACCACCTCTGACAAGATCGGAAACACCTTCTCTTCAAGCCGGGACACGACGAAGAACACCACAAGCCTTGGCCTCGCCGCCGGACTCGGCTGGCAGTTCACGCGCGTCATCGGTTTGGAAGCCCGTTTCCTGCACTCACCCTACAAGGCCTTCGATTTGAATGACCCCACCTCAACCGCTCGCACAGACGTGAACCGAGATGGCAATTACCTGCAGTTCGCTGCAACCTTCCGTTGGTAGCGCGAACCTTGATGTGACACCCTGTACCCGAAAACGCCCCGACCCTGGGGCGTTTTCATTGGCAACTCAACCAGAATGATTCAAGGCTTTCGGGCCGGCCTTGGAACTTTGGTCCGTGCTCCGGGATTCAAGGATTCGATCCGCAGCGTTCGCGCTTTGCGCTTCCGTTTTCAAGGCCATGTACGTGGCCATTCGGGTGACTCTACCTCGGTCCGGTGAAGGACAATCCAGCGATTTCGAAGTTCCGGATCTCGAAGAGGGCCTCACTTAAATTCATCTCATTCGCGTCCAGCAGCTTGGCGACCAGATGTTCGGTCAACGGCATGAGGCCCGCCAGAATGGCCCTGGTTTCTCCATACAGCCGCTCGCTTTGGGCTTCCATGATGCTGCGAGTTTCATCGTCCACCTCCTTGCCTCCGCCGGATTTGTCCTCGGAGAGCGCACCAAAGTTCAGGCGGGTCTTACGGTACATGCCCATTTCGCCCACCGCATGATGGAGCAGCTTCGTCACGCGCGTGATGTCGTTATGGGCCCCGTTGGTGGTCCCCTCCTCACCAAAGAACAACTCCTCATTGGCCATTCCGCCGAGAAGCACACGCACCTCATGCTCGATGTCGCCCTTGGTCTTGAGCAGGTTGACACCCTGCTTGTGAAAGACGAACCCCAGCGCATTGGTGCGCGGATTGGCCTTGAGGGATATCTTGATGGTCTTCACTTCGGCCAGCATCTGCTCCCAGTTGTCATGGGTCAGTTTGCGTTCGCGATCGAGGTCGACGAGGAAGTGGCCCCATTCATGGGTGGCGATGATGCGGCGATCGCGTTGGCGTTCCTGCGTGGTGTTGATGTTGACGTTGCCCACGAGTACCCGCTCGGCGGCTTGCATCAAGGTACCGGCCCCGATCATCCCCTTTGCTTGTACGGCCGTGATGCCGGCTTGATTGACGATGGTTTCCAAGTCTGCCGGACTGCAGCCCTCGGTCACGGCGACCAGGTGGCGAAGGTCCAGATCGGGTAGCACCTTGTCGGCGCGTTGCCCGAGGTAGTGGTCGATGATCGCCAAGCGCTCCTCCTGGTTGGGCAGGCGGAAGTCCACCTTCATCTGGAAGCGCCGCAGCATGGCCTCATCCATCGCCATGGTTTCGCTATTGAAATTGCTGGCCACGATCCAGATGATCTCGGCCCCATTCCTGCTGCGGACGCCGTCCAGCACAGACAGGAACGTGTTCGAGGTGTCGTCGTCGAACTTCCTGCGACCGCCGCGTTTCATGAACAGGTCTTGGGCCTCGTCCAGGAAGACGATGCAGCGCTTGCGCCGCTTCGCCAACGCCAGGATGCGCGTGAGCGTATTCGACCCCCCGGAGACGAGGCCGGTTTCGAGGTTGGCGGCAGAGTGGAACAGGATCGGCAGCCTCAGCTCCTTGGCCAGGTAGCTGGCCAACTTGGTCTTGCCGGTACCCGCCGGGCCGCTGAACATCACATTGAAGGGCTTGGCGATGCCGTATTCGGCGTACTCCGCCCGGCGCTGGTACTGATCCTTGATCTGAGCCACTTCAGCCTTGATGTCGTCCATGCCCACCAGGTCGTCGATGGAGCCATGCACCTGCGAAGGCTCGATGAACTTGAGCGCCTTGAACTGCCCCTTAACCTGCATAAAAAGGAATCCCAGCACGCCAAGCAGAGCCAGAACCGATAGCAATCCACTCGCGATCGTCGTCCAGGCATATTTCTCGGATTGTGGGCGGGCCCCGGAAAAGCGCTCGTCCAATCGCTCGATCAACCTGAGATGACTGGCACTGAGTTCGCTCCGCGGGATGAAGACAAGCTTGCCGCCCCAGGCTGCGGTGACGGCCTTGTCGGTGAAGATCTTCGTCTCCATGTCGCTGGGATAGAAGGCGTAATACCTGTTGTGCGATTCGATGAGGAAGATCCGCTCGGAGACATTCCACATGAGGGGTTTGTAGATCACATTCACCCGCTCAATCGGATGGGATTCCAGGAAGCTCAGCAGGGAACTGGTACCCAGAACCACTGGCAATTGATCGTTGAGCGACCCCACCCCGACGCCCGTCTGGCCCTCCATGACGAAAGCCCCGACCTGCCCCGCCACGGGCCCTCGCCTAAGCATCAGACTGAAGGAGTAGAGGCCGGCAGCCACCATCAGGACGCACAAGGAGAGCATCGCCACCTTGAGGACCCGGGGCTGGATGGTGAACCAAACCCGGATCCGGTCGATGGCCTTTTTGACGGAAAACCGCAGGCCCGTGGCGCTCCTTGCCGTTCCGCCTGGTTTGGGTGGATTGGACATGATCCCCCTAGATCAACCGTCTCCCCTGAATCACCTGGACGAGAATGGCAATGACGGCGAGCACGAGCAGAATGTGAATGAATCCGCCCATGGTGTAGGCACTGAGGAGCCCCAGAACCCAGAGAACGATAAGGACGACAGCGATGGTCCACAACATGATGATTTCCTTTCAAAAGGGACTTCCCATACGGGAAGCCCCGACCCCACTAGGTTGATTACTTGCCAAGCACCTTCTCCACCTGGCCGATCTTCTTCTGAACTTTGCCGCTGACTTTTTCAGCGCGACCCTTGTCCTTCAACCGAGGATTTTTCGTCACCTTGCCCGCGGTCTCCTCGACCTTGCCTTTGAGTTCATGAAACGTACCTGCGACCTGATCCTTCGTGCTTGATTTCATGGTTCTGACTCCTCGTGTGAAACTGCGGTTGTGCGCACCGGATGGTGGCCAACAGAACTGAGCAGGTTTCAAGCCACAATCAATGCTCCTTAGTATTCATGTCTTTACAATTGCGATCAGGGCGCGAGCGAGATGGATCCATCATTCTGAATGAGCCCCCGCCTTCACGGCCGCATCCTCGCTGAACGATCGGCATCCGCGATCGCCACCATCCTTCCCGCCACACACCTTCCGCTCCCAGCCTTGCCGGGCAACGCGCTCGCCTTGATCTGAATGCGACCCGCTCGCGACAGAGAACCTCGCCAAGTTGAACGACTTGATCAAGGCGTCCACGCGCAGTCGTCCACGTGGGAAATCGATGAGACGCATTCAGGCATGCAAGGGAAGGTCGAAGGATTTCGCCTTCGCGGCCATTCGCCCCGCTCCAACGTGCCTGCCGGCTGATCAGGCTGAAAGCTTCCTGGCCACGTCCGCCACATGCGCGCCCTGGAATCGCGCGATCGTCAACTCGTTCTCTGAGGGTTGGCGGTGGCCATCGCCACCCGCCAGCGTACCGGCGCCGTAGGGCGACCCACCGCTGATTTCACCCATGTTTCCGATCTGTACGCAGGAATAGGGGACGCCCACGATGACCATGCCGTGATGCAGCAGGGTGGTATGGAAGGACGTGATGGTGGTTTCCTGCCCGCCGTGCTGCGTGGCAGTGCTGGTAAACACGCTGCCCACCTTGCCGATCAGGCCGCCCTCCTGCCACAGCCGGCCCGTCTGATCGAGGAAGTTCCGCATCTGGGCGCACATGTTCCCGAACCGCGTCGGGGTGCCGAAGATGATGGCGTCGTACCCCGAGAGTTCATCGACATTCGCAAGGGGAGCGGCCTGATCGACCTTGGCGCCGGCTTTGCGGGCCGCCTCTTCAGACATCAATTCGGGCACGCGCTTGAGGGTGACCTCGGTGTTTGCGACTCCCCGGGCGCCCTCCGCCACCGCCTTGGCCAGGCTTTCGATGTGGCCATACATGCTGTAGTAGAGAATCAGGATCTTGGTCATGGGATCGCTCCTTGGAGATGGGGTGGTGGCAGTTTCAAAGCCTTGATCGCGCGTTTGTTCCGCCGGCCTGCGGCAACCTCAGGTACTCAGGAAGGCCAGGAGGTCGGCATTCAGCTCGTCCTTGTGAGTGTCGGCAAGGCCATGGGACCCCCCTGGGTACAGCTTCAGGGTTGCCTTCGGGATCAATTGGGCCGTGGCATAGGCCGAGGAACGGACCGGAACGATCTGATCGTCGTCGCCCTGGATGATGAGGGTGGGTACATCCATTTTTTTAAGGTCCTCCGTGAAATCCGTTTCAGAGAACGCTTTGATGCACTCGAGCTCGTTCAGGAGGCCGCCCTGGATGCCCTGGAACCAGAAGGCATCCCGAACCCCCTGGCTGATCTTGACGCCGGGTCGATTGGCGCCGTAGAACGCGGTCGTCAGGTCCTTGAAGAACTGGGAGCGGTCGGCCCGCACGCCGGCTCGGATCTGATCAAAGACCTCCATGGGCAGGCCATCGGGATGGTCGTCTGTCTTCAGCATCAGCGGCTGCACGCCGCTTACGAGGACCACCTTCGCGACCCGCTTGGTGCCATGGCGTCCGATGAACCGAGCGATCTCGCCCGCGCCTGTCGAATGGCCCACCAACGACAGGTTCGTGAGGTCGAGCCGGTCGATGAGTTCTGCCAGGTCGTCGGCATAGGTGTCCATGTCGTTGCCGATCGAGGGCTGGGCTGAGCGTCCATGTCCGCGTCGGTCGTGGGCGATGCACCGGAATCCCTTGGCCGCAAGGAAGAGCATCTGGCCTTCCCAGGCATCCGCGGTGAGGGGCCACCCGTGGCTGAAGACGACGGGTCGTCCCGACCCCCAATCCTTGAAATAGAGTTCCGTTCCATCTTTGGTGGTGAAGCTGCTCATGGTTTGTCATCCCTCCATTGGAAACAAGGCCCGGATGCGCCTGGGATCGAAGGCGGGTAATAGGACCCCGTCGAGCCCGAAAGCACGCTCATGGCACAGGCCTGGCAAGTAAGGCGGTCAATTTTCGGGCGTGCCCGCAATACCCGATGCTTTGTGAATGCGTGAACACGAACTGGAACTGATCGCTCACCCTTCCGGTGAGAAGCAGCTTCCAGAAAGCCCAGCTGAAGATCCGCGGACGAACCCCCCGAACCTCTTCCACGACCAGGTGTTGGCGGGCGCAGAGATCCCTCAATTCGGAAGGCTTTAGGAAAAGCCGGTACACATGCATGTGCGCGGGTGTGTTCTTCACAAACCACTCGACGCCCTTGATGCCGATGAGCCAACTGAGGAGCGTCCGATTGAAGGTGTGGAAGAAGAACCACCCACCCGGCTTGAGGACCCTGGAGGCCTCTCGCAGCACCTCTTCCTTTTCCGGAAGATGTTCGAGGAAATCCATCATGCAGACCACATCGAACCGCGCGTCGGGAAAGGACAAGCACCGGGCATCCATGGGGAGGTACGTCACGGATCGGGTGTGATCGTGCCGTTTCGCCACCTCGAGGCTGCTAAGCGAGAGGTCGATGCCGGTGACCTCATGCCCGGCCTGTGCCAGCGGGTTGCTCAGAAATCCAGCTCCACAGGCCACATCGAGAATGGCCAAGGCTTCTTCGCCAAAGGCTGCGTGAAGGTCCGCCTGCACCCAGGAAGTCCGGAGTCGCGACTCGGCCCTAAGCAGCGCCACAGGGTCGTCGGTGGTCGTGTACCAACGGTCGCCCAGATCCTCGTAAATGCTGTTGTTGATCTCCGGACCCTTCCCTTCCCACCGAGCCCGCCAGAACCACTCGGCAATCTGGTACACCAGAAATCCGAAGACGAGGGCCGCCTGCAACTGGAGCAGCCATGCGGCCAGGGGTCGAGGGAAGGTCTGAGAAAGGGCGGCGGATCCAAGGTCGATCCAAAGCATGGCTGTGGCTAACAGCACGATGGGATGGAGGATGAACAACACGGCATGAAGCCAATGCTCCCCTCCCGAGCAGAGGCGCTGGTGGATGAATTCGTCCTTCGTGATCAGAAGACATGAGCACACGGCCATGCCACTGAAGAGCCGGATGTTCGAAGGTGTGGGAGCGACCAGCACCGGGAGCACCAAGCAAGCCAGGAAGACCAGGCTGTCCAGCACGTGTCCCAGCCCTTCCCAGCGGGGCACCTCCCGGCGGCGGTGGTAGATGAACGTGTCAAACCCCATGGCCAGGCCCTGGAATCCGAAGGGCAGGAGCCAGAACAAGGTACCGTTCACGGCGTTTTCCGGAGGATGGCACCCGCGATGGTCAGTCCGGGCCCAAAGGCCAGGGAGACGATGAGGGTGCCGGGTTTCACGGCTGGATCCGCCAGCACGGCCTGCCACACATGGGGCAACGTGGCGGATGACATGTTGCCGAACTGGCTGAGAATGGCGTTGCTGGCGCTCACCTGTTCGGGCCGCAGGCCAAGGTGTTCCGCGATCTCATCGATGATTCGCGGGCCGCCGGGATGTATGGCGAAGATCGCCTCTTCGATCAGCTGACCCGACGTCAGCTCCGCTGAAGCGGCCAACCTGTCGAGGAACGCCCCCAAACCTGCGCGAATGTGATCGGGCACCTTCCGGGAGAGCGTCATCAGCATCCCGAAATCCGAGACCATCCAGGTCATGGCATCGCCGGTGCCAGGCACGATTTCCTCACGGGTGGTGATCAGCTCCAGGCCATTCGAAAGGGGTTTCCCGGCCCTGGCACGAGACACCGAATACCGAATCAAACCATCCGCGAACAGGGTCTGCACCACCAGTTGCTCGGGCAGGTGCTGGCTGGGATCCATGTGCAAGGTGCACAACTCGGTGTGGACGATGTCCACACGGGCCTTACCCCTTTCCACAAAGCCCGCTGCCATGCGAATGGCTGGCATCGAGGCATAGCAACCCATGTGATACGCGTGAAACACTTCCGTGGACCGGCCCCAGTCCCGGCTGGCCACCAGCCGTTGGGCGCCGCTGGGGGACACGTACCCCGTGCACGTGACATGGATGATGACCGGAGGCGGCTCGCTCTCATGGGCGTAGAACTGTTCGAACGCTTCGCCGCTGATCTCACTGAAAAACCGGCTCCGCTCCCCGCAAGGCCTTCCCGAGGGAAACTTGTTCAGCTGGAAGATCCTCATCCGATCCCAATCCGTATGGGTGAAGTCCTCCAGTGAGGAATTCCGGAAGGCGATCCGATCCGTGCTGCAGCCAAACCGCCGAACCAACTTCCGGAATTTCCGGACGAGGGTTTCACGGGCCTCATCCGTCGGTGGTGCCTGAAGGGTGATCTCCGCCTGGGCGTGGGCCGCGGCGATCCAATCCACGATGGTCGCCTGATCCGAGTGGTACCTCGCGGGCTGGATCTGGAAATCATGTAGATGGATCGGGACACGCGCCATGCTGGTCGACCTCAAGATTCAGATCACTCTGCATTTCTTGAGCCCGTTAACTAATATCTTATTTGTTTACATTTATACACGTTTGAGCAAACGACGAGGTTCGGGCCTTCGATCAATTTGAGACGCCGATCAAGTCACTTCGAAGGAGTCTTGCCGGGGAACACCCATGGCAGGAATGGCATGGTCTTCTCCCCCCAAATGGACAGTCGAGAGCGACTTTGATGGGGCCTTCAAACTGAAGCAGCAGGGGCATCATTTTGGTGGAAAGCCCTCTCGGAAGAATCCCTTGCAAGCGCATAAACACTTTACTTAGACGCACTTTCGCATTGGATTGGAAATTGCTCCAGACCTTCAGGCGTAGGAATTCTTTTGCTTCAATCGACCGGCATCCTGGAGGCGTTTCATGACCTACGAAGCGATGAATTACGAGCACCTGAAGGGTGGGGCCCTGAAAGGGTTCAGCGATAGCCAGCTGGAACTGCATTTCACCCTCTACAAGGGCTACCTGGCCAAGCTCAATGAAATTGAGGAGAAGCTGACGGTGGAGAACAACACCAAGCCCAACTACTCCTTCAATGAATACAGCGAATTGAAGCGGCGGGAGGCGGTCGCCTTCAACGGCTCCTTCCTTCACGAGCTCTACTTCGAAAACCTGGGTGCCGACGCCACCACCGCTCCGGACTTCCAAAAGGCCATGGACGCGCAGGGTGGCAGGGACAAGATTCTGGCGGACCTCAAAGCCACCGCCCTGGGCGGGCCGGGGTGGGCCCTGCTCACTCGCAACCGACGGGACGGCCGCCTCCACACCTACTTCGTAGCCGAGCACCACCTGGGGATGCCCATCGACCAGGATCTGCTCCTGGTGCTGGACAGCTGGGAGCATGCCTTCATGGTGGATTTCGGCATCAAACGGCCCGACTACATCAATGCCTTCTTCGACAACGTCAAGTGGAGTGAGGTGTCCAGACGATTCAGTGCGGCGACACGTCACGACCAGGCCAAGAGGCAGCGATGAGCAGCGGACTCCTGGAAGCGGGCCTTTCGCCTGAGGCGCTCGGTTTCCATAGGGCGCTGGCCAGTTTGCAGGAAGAACTGGAAGCCATCGACTACTACCACCAACGGATGGATGCGACCGCTGACGAGCCGCTCAAGGCCATCCTGATCCATAACCGCAATGACGAGATGGAACATGCGGCCATGCTCCTTGAATGGTTGCGACGAAACCGGCCCGAGTTTGACGTCCAGCTGAGGAAGTTCCTCTTCACCTCCGGTGAATTGACCGCCCTGGCCAAGGGATTGGAGCCTCCCCCAGCGCCGGGAAACGGGCTGGGATTGGGGCGTCTCACATGAGCCACCTACAGGGGAAACAGATATGACTGACATGCTCCGGCGCCACGTGGCGCCCATCGTGGATGAGGCTTGGAAGGAAATCGAACTGCAGAGTTCGCGCATTCTGAAGGGCAATCTTTCCGGGCGGAAGCTGGTGGATTTTTCGGGCCCTCATGGTTTGCCCTTTGCCGCGGTGAGCCTCGGCCGCCTGGATATCGGCCCTGGGAGCGACGCCGATGATGTGGCCTGGGGCCTCCACAAGGTGCTTCCCCTCATGGAGGTCCGGGTGCCTTTCAACCTGGGAATCTGGGAATTGGATGACATCGCCCGAGGCGCGAAGAACCCGAATCTGGATGCCCTCAAAGCTGCCGCGCGAAAGGTGGCCCTTTTCGAAGAAACGGCCCTCTATTGGGGGTTCAGCGCTGCCGGCATCCAAGGCATGCTTGCGGGCTCCAGCCATCCTCCGGTGGTGCTCAGTTCCGATCGGGGCAGTCTCACCGAATCGGTTGAATCGGCCCTGCTCTGCATCCAGAAGGCAGAGATCGGTGGCCCCTTCGCCTTGGTGCTGGGGACCGATCCCTACCAGTGGTTGATGGCCGGAGAACCAAATGCCTACCCCCTGCGCGAACGCATCAAGTCCCTGGTCACAGGTGGCATCCACTGGAGTCCGGTGCTTGAAGGTGGTGCCGTGCTTTCGCGACGGGGCGGGGATTTCGAAATGACGGTGGGTCAGGATCTCGCCATTGGCTACAAGATCCACGATGCACGCGAGGTCGAGCTGTACTTCACCGAGTCCTTCACGTTCCGCGTCCTGGAACCAGCTGCGGCAGTTGAGTTAAAACTTCATAATCGCGTCAGTTGAGAGGACGGATGATCATCGCAGCACTTGGTTGATCGATGCCAAGACCTCGCTGCCAATGAAACCACCTTGAGGCGTGGTTTCTTTGTCTGAGTCCCAACCTTCCATTCGCCCCCGTGAGGGACCGCTTCTTCTGAGAAGCCGCTTTCCCGAAAAAGATCCCCGCGGTAGGGTCACCTTCACGCGGGTGATCCCATGACCGAATCGACATCGAAACCGAAAGTGGATGCCGCCCGCGCCTGGCGTGAGGCGCGTGTCCTGCTCCGCCAGCATCGGGGCTCCCTGGGCCTGGGGCTTTTCCTCATGCTGATCAGCCGTCTGGCGGGACTCGTGCTTCCCGCCAGCACCAAATACCTGATCGACGAGGTCATCGGAAAACACAACGGGCGCCTTCTGCTGCCCTTGGCTCTTGGAGCGGGCGCGGCCACGTTGCTGCAAGCCATCACCAGCTACGCCAATTCCCAGGTGGTCAGCGTGGCCGCCCAGCGAGCCATCATGGCCATGCGTCAACGGGTGCAGGATCACATCCTCCGCCTGCCCATTCGCTACTTCGACAACACGAAGAGCGGCGTGGTGATTTCCCGCGTCATGAACGATGCGGAAGGGGTCCGCAACCTGGTGGGTACCGGAATCATCCAGCTCGTGGGCGGTGTTCTCACGGCGGTGATCTCGCTCGCGGTGCTGTTCTGGCTGAACTGGAAGCTCACCCTGGCGACCCTCATCTTTTTATCGGCTTTCGGAGGAGCCATGGCCCTGGCCTTCCGCAGGCTCCGCCCGCTGTTCCGGAAGCGCAGCGAGATCACGGCCGATATCACCGGGCGCCTCACCGAATCCGTGGGCGGCATTCGGATCCTGAAGATCTATGTGGCGGAAGACCGTGAACGTCGGATCTTCGCGGAGGGCACCGAGCGACTCTTCCGCAACATCGCCGGAACGCTGACGGGCACCAGCGCCATCACCGCCTTTGGCACGGCCATTGTGGGAGCGCTCGGCGTGTTGATCATGATCATCGGCGGCCGAGCCATCCTGGCCGGGGCGATGACGCTGGGTGACTTGATCATGTACACCTTCTTCGTCGGACTCATGGCGGCTCCGGTGGTCCAGATCGCCAACATCGGGACCCAGGTCAGCGAGGCTTTCGCAGGCCTGGACCGCGTCCGGGAGGTCCTGGACATGCCCACGGAGGATCAGGAGGATGCCGCCCGGGAACCTCTGCCGATCGTCGAGGGGTCCGTCGCCTTCCATGATGTGCACTTCGCCTACGAAGAAGGAAGCCCGGTGCTGAAGGGCATCTCCTTCGAGGTTCCGGCGGGCAGCACGGCCGCCCTGGTGGGCTCCAGTGGTGGCGGCAAGAGCACCATCCTGTCGCTCGCGATGGCCTTCAACCATCCCCAACAAGGCCGGGTTCTCGTCGATGGCAAGAACATCGAGACCCTCAGGCTTCGGGAATACCGGGCGAAACTGGGCGTCGTCATGCAGGACAACTTCCTTTTCGATGGCACCGTCGCCGACAACATCGGCTTTGCCAAACCCGGTGCGACCCGGGAGGAGATCGAGACCGTGGGCCGCATCGCCCATGTCCACGAATTCGTCGACCGCTTCGATCAGGGCTACGACACCGTCGTTGGTGAACGGGGCGTGAAGCTCTCGGGCGGCCAGCGTCAACGCGTGGCCATCGCGCGCGCCATCCTCGCGGATCCCCGCATCCTGCTCCTGGATGAAGCCACCTCGAGCCTCGATAGCGAAAGCGAAGCCATGATCCGGGATGGCCTGAGGAGGCTGCGGACCGGCCGCACCACCTTCGTCATCGCCCACCGGCTCAGCACCATCGAAAGCGCGGACCAGATCCTCGTGGTCGAGCAGGGCGAGATCGTGGAACGCGGCACACACCGCGAACTGCTCGCCTTGAACGGACGCTATAAACAGCTCCACGACCGTCAGCACGGCGTGGAAATGGATCAGTTCATCAATCCGGGCGAGGACTTCACCGCCCCGCCCGTTTGATCAAAGCGGGTGATCAAAGTGGGAACTTCAGCCCCTTGTCTCCGGTGAGGTCCACGGTCTGGTGCTTGATGCCCTTCGGGCCGCGCACGGACACGTTGTGGCGCCCCTGGGCCACCTGGACACTGCTGCCGTCGCTTTCGATGCCCGTGTCCTGATCGTCCACGAACACCTTGCCGGTGCCCGGGAAGGTTTCCACGGTCAGCGTGGCGAGGCCGGGCAGCGTCAACGTGGCGGTCTGGCCCGCGATGATCGAGACGGTGCGGGAATCCTTGTAGTAGTGCCTGGGGCTCGCCAGGTCGAGGCGGTGACTCCCCGGAGTGAGCGGCAGTTTCGAACCGGGGCCGAGTTCACCCTGGTCCTTGCCATCCACCTTCACGCGGACACTGAAGCCTCCGGCCAGTTTCAGGCTGCCGGGAGCGTTGGGATCCAGCGGCGGCTCCTGGCGCGTCTCCGACGTGGCGGCTTCCTTCAATTCGAAGGCCCGCCCGCTGGGCACTTCGCCGGGGCCGAAATCCGCGGCGTAGATCAGCTTCCCGAGGGTGAGGGTCAATCGGTGGGTCTGGCCCTGGTTCCAGCGCACCTTCAGGGGCGTCACGCCCTCGAGGGCCTTTTCATCGATGACGACGGTGGCCCCCTGCGGCGTGGAATCCACCAGTTCCTCGTTGATGATCGGCTGCATCGGGAAGGCCGAGGGCGCCTGGTTGGGCTTGACCTCGTAGACGACTGGCAGATAGCCCTTCAGCTCGAGGCGCAGCTTGTCTCCGGCGGTCAGGGGCTGATTCATGGGCGTGCTGCCCACGGGCAGGTCATTCACGAAGACCTTGGCACCTGCAGGCAGGGAATCGATCTGGAGCCGGGTTCCCTTGGAGCCCCGGAACAGGAACCAGCCCGTGCCCACCACGAAGGCCAGGGCCAGGGGTGCGATCCAGAGCCAGCTGCGCCTGTGATGGTCGGCCGGGGGCACCACCATGGTTTCGTCGAAGGAGGTCGACTTGATTTCGGGGATGCTGGCATCGCCGTTGATGCCCATCAGTCCCATGATCTCGCGGCGATCGTCCTTGCCCAGTTCCACCACCACGTCCAGCAGGTCGCGCGCGAAGGCAAGGCAGGAGGGATGGCGGTCGCTCGGCTGCTTGGCGAGCACCTTGTCGAAGACGCGGCGCCAGCCTTCCGGAAGCAGGCCCAGCACCGGGGGATTCACCTCGATGGGCGGCTCGTTCACGATGCGATAGAGGATCGTGTTGATGGAGGTGCCCGGAAACGGAGACTGGCCGCTCATGAGCTCGAAGACCAGCACGCCGAAGCTGAAGATGTCGGAGCGGTTGTCGACGGTGCCTTCCCGGATCTGTTCGGGGCTCGCGTAGCTGGGCGTGCCCAGGAAGGTGCCCGTCTGGGTGAGGCTGGCATCCTCTCGCTTGGCGATGCCGAAATCCATCAGCTTGGGGCGCCCGTCCTCACTGACCATCACGTTGCCGGGCTTCACATCCCGATGGACGATCCCCTTGGCATGGGCGTGATCGAGGGCCTCGGCCAAACCCACGGTGATCCGGAGCTTCTCCTTGAGGCTCAGGGCC
Organism: Geothrix limicola; assembly: GCF_030268085.1. Lineage (GTDB taxonomy): Bacteria > Acidobacteriota > Holophagae > Holophagales > Holophagaceae > Geothrix > Geothrix limicola. The sequence continues at coordinate 857,846 of NZ_BSDE01000001.1, read as the reverse complement.
GGGCCGTTCTTCATGAGCCCGTCCAGGGGCTTGCCCGGCACGAACTCCATGGCCAGGAAGGGCCCGTGGCCCTCCACCTCGCCCACGTCGTAGATGGCCACGATGCCCGGGTGGTTCAGGAGCCCGGAGACTTCCGCTTCTCGTTGAAAACGCGCGAGATATTCATGCTGGTCCGCCTCGGTGCGCACGGCGTCCAGCTTCATGAGCTTGATGGCCACCTTGCGCTTGATCCGGGGATCCTCGGCCAGGACGACGCTTCCCATGGCCCCCGAACCCAGCAGCCGCAGGACCTGGTACCGGCCGATCGATCTGGGGAAGTTGAGGTTGTCGATATCACCCATGCTTGCCATCCTACCGGACGCTTCGGAGATGTGACGGTAGATTGTTAGGTTTTTCGTGGATTTTCCAAGAACAACTGACACAATAAAGCAGGCCCGCCGACCCGGGCTGTGGGGGGTGTATTCCGTGATGGAATTCGTCAAAACCGTCGTGCTCGTGACCTACTTCACGCTGCTCAGCATCCTGAGTGTCTACGGGGCTCACCGCCTCTGGATGCTCCTGCTCTACTTCCGCCACAAGAAGGACGTGCCTCAGCCCCAGGGCGACGAGAGCTACCTTCCCGTGGTCACGGTGCAGCTGGCCGTGTTCAACGAGATGAACGTCATCGAGCGGCTCATGGACCACGTCGTGAAGATGGACTGGCCCAAGGAGAAGCTCGAGATCCAGGTGCTCGACGACTCCACGGACGACACCGTGAAGGTCGCCAGCGCCGTGTGCGACCGCTACAAGGCCCTCGGCTTCGACATCCACTACCTGCACCGGACGGACCGCACGGGCTTCAAGGCCGGCGCCCTCTCCGAAGGCCTCAAGGTCGCCAAAGGCGAGTTGGTGGCCATGTTCGACGCCGACTTCCTCCCCACCGAAGACTTCCTCCGCAAGGCCGTCCCCCACTTCGCCAATGAGAAGGTCGCCTTCGTCCAGGGCTGCTGGGCCCACCTCAACCGCGAGTTCTCCCTGCTGACCCAGGTGCAGGCCATCCTGCTCGACGGCCACTTCGTCTTCGAGCACACGGCCCGCCACCGCTCCAAAGCCTTCTTCAACTTCAGTGGCACCGCCGGCATGTGGCGCGTTTCCGCCATCGCCGATGCGGGCGGCTGGGAGCACGACACCATCACCGAGGATGCGGATCTCTCCTACCGCGCCCAGCTCAAGGGCTGGAAGGGCGTCTACCTCAAGGATCTCGTCGTCCCCGCCGAGCTGCCCGTCGAGGTCAATGCCTTCAAGAGCCAGCAGCACCGCTGGGCCAAGGGCAACGCCCAGGTCATCCGCAAGCTGATGAAGACCATCTGGAAGTCCAACGAGAGCCTGCACACCAAGCTGGAGTGCTGGTTCCACCTGACGGCCAACTGCAACTACATGCTGATGGTGGTGCTCTCCATCATCATGGTGCCCGCCATGATCTTCCGGGCCGGCACCCCCGTGCACATCCTCCTGCTGACGGACGGCCCCTTCTTCCTGTTGAACGCCGTGAGCGTCGGCCTCTACTTCGGCCTCTCCCAGAAGGAACTGACGGACAACACGGGCTGGCTGCGCCGCCTGAAGTACATCCCCGGCCTCATGGGCCTGGGCATCGGCCTCGCGCTCAACCAGGCCAAGGCCGTGCTGGAAGGCTTCTTCACCGACGACAAGGAATTCAAGCGCACCCCCAAGTACGGCGTGGACGCCAACGGCAAGTCGGTCACCAAGCGCGCCTACAAGGTGCCCAAGAGCCTCATGACCTTCCTCGAACTGGGCTTCGCCATCTACTACTTCGGCGCGGTGCTGGTGGCCATCTACATCCGCAAGTGGGCCTCCGTGCCCTTCCTCTGGCTGTTCTTCAGCGGCTTCTCCTACATGAGCATCCTCTCCCTGGCCGACGTGAAGCTGTTCCGCCGCCTGGCCATGGAAGAGCCCGCCGACGACGCCCAGAGCGCCGCCAACTTCGTCCAGTAGCCGAATCGACCGATAAGGGCCCATGGCTCGTCCAGCAGCCCGTCCCGGAACCGCCCGCCCCCGCGCCGCCGCCCTGCGGTACCGGCCGGAGGCGCCCTTCCAGGACGCCGCGCCCCGCCTCGTCGCCAAGGGCCAGGGACTGCTGGCCGAGCGCATTCTTGAGTTGGCGAAACAGCATGGCGTCTCGGTGTCGAAGGATCCGGATCTGCTCTCCGCCCTCGAACCCCTGGATCTGAACCGGCTCATCCCCCCCGAGCTGTTCCAGGCCGTCGCCGTGCTGCTGGCCGCGCTCTACCGCGCCAACAAGAACCTCTCTCCACCGGCATCCGAGCCCTGACACTGTGATCGACCTCCACTGCCACACCTTCCATTCCGACGGAACGGACACGCCCGAGCAACTCGCCCTGCTCGGCGAAGAGGCGCGGCTGACGGCCCTCTGCCTCACCGATCACGACACCCTCGGCGGCATCCCCGACTTCCTCGCCATGCAGCCCCGCGTGAAGGTGCGCCTGCTGGTGGGTACCGAACTGAGCTGCCGCTTCCTGGGCCAGTCACTCCATGTGCTCGGCCTGCTCGTCGACCCTGCGGACGCCCGCTTCCAGGCGCGGCTGGAAGAACTGCGCGGACGCCGTGACGATCGCAACGGCCGCATGCTCACGCGCCTGGCTGAGCTGGGCTGTCCCGTGACCCGCGAGGACGTGCAGGCCCAGGCCGATACCCCCCTGCTCTCTCGCGTCCACTTCGCCAAGGCGCTCGCCGCCCGGGGCTTCGTGCGCCGCCCCCAGGAGGCCTTCGAGCGGCTCATCGGCGATGATTGCCCGGGCTTCGTGCCGAGGGAGGAGCTGAGTCCCGAAGAAGCCACCCGCTGGATCCGCGAGGCCGGCGGTGTGCCCGTGGTCGCGCATCCCGGGCGCTTCGGCGGCAAGGGCTTCCGCTGGGACGAGGCCATGGCGGATCTGCAGCGCAGGGGCGTCGAGGGCCTCGAAGGCTATTACGGCGAGTACCGAGCCGCCGAGCAGAAGTATTTCGTGGCCCTGGCGGCGCGCCTCGGCATGGTCGTCACGGGCGGGAGCGACTACCACGGCGCCAACAAGCCGGGCCTGCGCCTGGGCCGCGGACGGGGCGGGCTGCAGGTGCCCGACGACCTCCTCGAACGCTTGGAAACTCAGCAAAAGTTTGGCAGTTACCACTGACTGTCGATAGGCTGAAACAACTGAGGCGTTCATGTCCAACCGGATCCTCCTCGTCGAGGACGACCCCATCAATGTGAAATTCATCCAGACCGTGCTCGTCAAAAAGGGCGGGTACGAGGTGCTCGTCTCGGAAGAGGTGGAGGAGATCCTCCGCCTCGCCCGCGAAGCGGATCTGGCCGCCGTGATCATGGATGTCAGCCTCTCCCGGTCCAGCTACGAAGGTTCCAAGGTCGATGGCATCTTCATCACCCAGCTGCTAAAGAAGGACGAGGCCACGCGCCACATCCCCGTGCTGCTGGCCACGGCCCACGCCATGTTCGGCGACCGAGAGAAATACCTGGAACTGACGGGGGCCGAGGGTTACATCGCCAAGCCCATCCACGACCCCGCCACCTTGATCGAGGCCGTCAAGGCCGTCATCGGACGCTGACATGGCCATGAGATCCGCCCCCCTGGCCGCTTTCAGGCTGCTGATCGAATACGACGGAAGCCGATTCCAGGGCTGGCAGAAGCAGGGCGCCAAGCAGTCCCGCGAAGGCGTGCGCACCGTGGCGGGCAGCCTGGAGCACGTCATCCACGAGGCCGGCCTGCGCCTCGTCTATCTGGGTGGCGCGGGCCGCACCGACGCCGGCGTGCATGCCCTCGGCCAGGTGGCCCACCTCCACCTGGAGGCCAAGGGCGCACCCCGCCCCGGTGAGCTGCGGCGCATTCTGGACAGCGCCCTGCCCCAGGACATCGCCATCCGCGACATCCGCACCTGCCCGCCGCGCTTCCATGCGCGCCACGATGCCGTCGACCGCACCTACCTCTACCAGATCAGCCGGCGCCGCAGCGCCTTCGGCAAGCCCTGGATCTGGTGGGTGAAGCGCAACCTGGACCTGGATCGCCTCCAGCGCGCCTGGGGTGCCTTCGAGGGCGATCAGGACGTGTCGGCCTTCGCGGACCTCGATACCGAGGAGGATGGCCGTTCCCGCCTGTTGCGCTGCGAGGTGTCCGAGTCCGGATCGCTCGTCCTGCTGCGGGTCCGCGCCACCCACTTCTACCGCCGCCAGGTGCGCCGCATGGTCGGAGCTTCCGTGGCCTGCGCCCTCGGCGAGGAAGAGCCGCGGCGGGTGCAGGAGGATCTCCGGAACCCCACCGAGGCGGCCAACCTCTACTGGGGCGCGAAAGCCGCGCCCTCCTCGGGGCTCTTCCTCGAAGGCGTCCGCTACTCCGGCGATCCGGAACCCGGCGCGCCCATGCCCACGATCTTCATTCCCTGAGGGTGCCCGGATGCTGACCCGCGACGAAGCCTGGCAGCTGCTCTGCGACTGGACGCCCTCGGACAAGCTGCGCGTGCACGCCCGCGCCGTGGAGCTGGTCATGCGCGACCTCGCCACCGGACTCGACCAGGATGTGGAGCGCTTCGGCCTGGCGGGACTGCTGCACGACGCGGACTACGATTCCTGGCCCGAGGAACATCCCCGGCGCATCGTGGCCTGGCTTCGGGCGCGTGGTGACGAAGACATCGCCCACGCCATCAGCGCCCACTACACACGCTGGCAGGTGCCCTACGAGAGCCTGCTGGACAAGGCGCTGCTCGCCTCCGACGAAATCACGGGCTTCGTCATGGCCTGCGCCCTCGTGCGCCCCACCCGCACCGAAGGCCTGGAGCCCAAGAGCGTGAAGAAGAAGCTGAAGGACAAGGCCTTCGCCGCGGGCGTCGATCGTTTCGAAGTGGCCGAGGGGCTGCGGATGCTCATCGAAGCCATCGGCGGCACCGAAGACGAGCACCTCGCGCGCATCATCGGCGTGCTGCACGCGCATCGTGGAGAACTGGGCCTGAATTAGGGCTCCGGCCTAGCGGGTCCGGGCGGGGTGGAGGAAGCCGTCCACCGCCTCAAGGAAGGCCTTCGGCTGATCCACGAAGGTCATGTGCCCGCTGTTGGGAAGCACGACGAGGCGGGAGCCCGGGATCAGGCGGTTCATCTCGCGGGCCAGCGAGGGATCGCATTCATCGTGGTCCCCGACCGTGATCAGGGTGGGCATCTTGAGCCCCGGAAGCCGGTCGGCATATTCCACGGAAGTGAGGTTGCCATCGATGACGAACTCCCCGTGGGAACCCCACATTTCCCGGTAGACGGCCCAATCGTCCGGCCCCGCATTCGAGGCTTCGAAGCGCGGATCCGGACGCGCGCCATACAGGTAGGGGAAGTAGCCCTGGCCCCAGGCCGCCTCCGCATACTCGGCCGTGTAGCGGCCGCGCTCGTACGGCCTGCCCTTGCCGAAGAGGCCTTCGGCCTCCATGCGGTCGATGGAAGCGCGGAGCTCCGGTGGCATCTTCTCCTTCATCTTCCGGAACACCTCGTTCATGGCCCTGGCGGAATGGAAGGTGCTGCACAGAACCAAGTGGGAGAGGTTGGCGGGATACTTCAGCGCATAGGCCTGGGCCAGCACGCCGCCGCAGGAATGGCCGAGCACCGAGACCTTCCCCAGGCCCAGGGCCTTCCGCACGGCCTCCACGTCGTCGGCCATGGCCTCCGTGGTGTAGCGGGTGGCATCCTCCAGCTTCTGGGAGCGGCCCGAACCCCGCTCGTCGATGAACACGAGGCGGTTGTGCCGCGCGAGGGGAAGCAGGTGGGGCAGCAGATACTCGTGGGTGGCGCCGGGCCCGCCGTGCAGCAGGATGAGCGGATCCCCCTTCCCCACCGTCTTCACGTAGATCAAGACGCCGCCACTGTCGACGAACTGTTCCTGGACCGGATAGACCTGGGCCGGAGGCGGGGCCGCCCCGAGGCCACCAACCATGAGCGAAAGAACCAACGACAATGCGGCTTTCCGAAGAACACGGTCCGTCATGACTGCTCCCGGGAGGATGGGCCATTGTCGGCGCGGAATCCGGCCAGAGTCAACGCAGGGACGCGGCTTGCGTTCGTTCGAGGCTCTCTAGGGCGCCATCACAAAGGCTTCGCCGACCACCTCTGCCACGCGCTTCCGCCGCAGGATGAGGGTGCGCAGATACTCCTGCTTTTCGAGGATGGCCTTCCTGCGCTGGGCCTCGTCCGCCGCCGCCTTGGGCCCTTCGATGGGATCGGCCAGCCGGTCGAGTTCGGCACGGACGCGGGACTCAGCGGCTCCCACGCGGATCACGCGGATCTCCCGGCGAGCAGGGGAACCCCAGTTGTTTTCGGTCCAGAGCGGCTCGACCGAGGCTCCGGCCAGGCTTAAACGATTCCGCCCGTCGCCACCGGGCCTTTGTTCGAAACGCACCTTCAGCGCCGCGCCGTCGCGGTTGTCCCCTTCGGCCACGGGAAAGAGATCCGCACGGTACATCCGGTCCTGGTTGCTGATGAAGTTGCCCAGGGAGTAGGCCACAAGGGCCTTGCGACCCTCGACCTCCAGCAGCTCCGCGGGCTGGAGCACGTGGGGGTGATGACCCAGGATCACGTCGCAGCCCGCGCCCACCAGGGCGCGGGCGAGGTCCCGCTGCCGCTTCGTGGGCGTGTGCTGGTACTCGTTGCCCCAGTGCACGCTCACGACGACGAGATCCGCCTGGGCCCTCGCCTCCCGCACGGCCCGAAGGGCGGGTTCCAGATCCATGGGCCGCACCCAGGGCTCGGTGGCGCGCCGGTTCAGATCCAGGTTGAAGAGGTCGGTGAACCCGAGAAAGGCCACGCGGAGGCCGTGGCGTTCGACGATCCGCGTGGTTTCCGCCTGGGCGCGATCCTCGCCGCTGCCGACGGCCACCAGGCGTTCCGTCCTCAGGCGCTCCAGGGTCTCGCGAACGCCCCGGGGGCCCTGGTCGAAGGCGTGGTTGTTGGCCGTGGAAAGCACCGTGAATCCGCTGGCACGCAGGGCTGCCGGCAGGCCTTCCGGCGCGTTGAACTGGAAGGGGACGCCCGGCCGGCCGGTGCTTGGTGCCACGGGCGTCTCCAGGTTCCCGAAGGCCAGGTCCGCGCCCTGGAACAGGGGCACCAGATCGGCCCACAGCGCGGGGAACCCCTCGGGTGCCTGGGCGGCGGCCTGCTTCACATCCTGGTGCATGAGGATGTCCCCGACGGCCACCAGGCTGAGCGACACGGGGGGCGGCGGCGCGGGTTTCACCGCCCGGTTGCGACATCCGAGGCAGGCGAGGCCCAGCAGGAGGGCCGTGCCCAGGTGCCTCCGGCGCATCAGGCCCACTCCTCCGGACCGTAGTAGACCTCCACCGGCAGGTTCGGAAGCCGGCCCCGCAGGCTCGCCGCGATGGCGTCCATTTCGAGGCGACGCAACGGCCGCGCCTCGGGCTCGGGCGTGGGCCGGGCCACCGTGTAGAGCTGGATGGCCTGGAGCTGTCCGCCCTGGGCCAGGATGTGTTCCAGGCGCTGGCAGTAGGCCTCCAGCTCCGCGCCCCCAGGCCCCTGCCCCTGCCATTCGAGGAAGAGCGTCTGGATGAGGATGGGCCAGCGGCGGGCCGTGGCCAGCAGGTTGTCGAGGATGCGTTCGAAGGGGACCTGGCTGCGGCAGATCTCGCGGTAGTAGGCCTCGGTGCCCGCGTCGAGCTTGGCCCAGACCTCCCCCTGGTGGGCCATCATGATGTCGAGCCCCTTGACCACGTCGGGCGCCTGCAGACGGCTGGAATCCGTGATGAGCACGAGCTTCACCAGGTCCAGCCCCCGCCGTTTCTTGATCTCGGCGACGCGGGCCACCGCTTCCGCGAACTCGCGGACCGTGGTGGGTTCCCCGTCGCCGCTGAAGGCGATGTCATTGAGGCGGCGATGCTCGGGGCGGGCCGAATCAAAGGGAGGGATGTCGTAGATCTCACCGCTGGTGGCGAGGTCCATCAGCAGGCCCAGCTCCCGCTCCAGGGCCTCCAGATCGAGATCCTTCCGCTTGGGTGGCGTCAGGCGGTCCACCTCGCAGTAGACGCAATCGAAATTGCAGACTTTGTCGGGATTCAGGTTCACGCCCAGGCTCAGGCCGTGGCTGCGCCGTGAAATCACGGGATAACAGTAGTCGAAGTCCCGCCATACGCGCCGGTGATCCAGGTGAGCCTTGATGAGGTCCGTCATGCCACAAGGATACGCGGATCAGGACCCGTCCACCCGGAATCCGGTTCAACCCGGATGTCGGTCCGCATGGGCCTGGGCCGCCACCTGAACCATCTCCGGCTTCCACTGGATGAGGATCGGATGCAGGGATTCATCCACGGCCACCATCACGAATTCCCCGCTGGTCACGTCCCGGCGCCGGTCCGAGACGGGCTCGTAGACCTGGACCTCGATTTGCAGGGTGAGGCTCGTGCGCCCCTGGCGGCTGATGCCCACGTAGAACTCGATGATCTCCCCGGCCCGGACGGGACTGTGGAAGACCAGCTCCGAAACCTTGAGGGTGAGGAAGCGCCGGTTGCGCGACAGCAGCGAGGCCGCGATGCCCGCCACCTTGTCCATGCGCGCCATCATGTCGCCGCCGAAGAGGGCGGCGTTCAGGCCGATGTCCATGTCCAGGACCATTTCCCGGGAGATCAGCATGGGGCCTCCGTCTGCAGCATAGGCTCACCAGGCCCGGGAGGCGATGAGAACCGCCGCCAGGCCCCCGCTCAGGGCCAGGCCGACCGAGAGCAGGCGCGGACCGGCGAGGCGGGTCCAGAGCAGGGTCCCGCTCAGCGTGAGGAAGACCAGCCCTCCCGCGAAGCAGTCCACCAGCAGGATCCAGCCCGCCTGGCCGCCATCCGATTTGTGCAGGCGCTCCAGGGTCTCGACGAGATTCGCGTCGCTGCGTTCCAGGTCCACCGTGCGGTTGCCCGGCAGGTAGGTGGCGCGGGCGAAGTGGGCGTGGCCGCTGACCATCACCATCCACTGCGGCGCCGCCGTCACCTGCTGGCCCCCGAAGCGCGCGGGTCTGGGCGCCTGCACGCGCCAGCGCAGCCGGGACAGGGGCACCTGGAACCGCGCAGCCAGACCGGAGGCCAGTTCCTCGATGGAAGCGGGCGGGCGGTCCAGCTCGATCTGGACCTTGTGCTCCTCCACCGCGCCCGCCTCGATCTTCATCACCGAGCGGTGGCTCATGAGGAAGCCCGTCAGGCCGAACAGCAGGCCGAAGGCGGCCCCGCTCAGGCCCACCCAGGCATGGAAACGCCGCAGGTTCCGCAGGAAGGCGCCCTTGCGCCTGTTGGGGCGCGGTTCGGATCGAGTCTCAGTCAATGTCATCATACGAACATCATCTGATGAGGCTCATGCCTTCGGGAAGGCCCCACACGCGAAGACACCAAGCACGAAGTCGCCTTCGCCGCTTGGTGTCTCGTTGATCGGAACTGGGACTACTTGAGGCGCTCGGCCAGGGCCTTGCCCATGTCGGCGGGGCTCTGCACGACGGTGATGCCCGCGGCCTGGAGGGCCTTCATCTTCTCGGCAGCGGTGCCCTTGCCGCCGGAGATGATGGCGCCTGCGTGGCCCATGCGGCGCCCCGGAGGGGCCGTCTGGCCGGCGATGAAGGCCACCACGGGCTTCGTGACGTACTGCTTCACGAACTCCGCGGCCTCTTCCTCGGCGCTGCCGCCGATCTCGCCGATCATGATGATGGCGTGGGTGTCGGGGTCGTCCTGGAACATGCGCAGGGCATCGATGTGGCTGGTGCCGTTGACGGGGTCACCGCCAATGCCGATGCAGGTGCTCTGGCCGATGCCGAGCGCCGTCAGCTGGCCCACGGCCTCATAGGTGAGGGTGCCGGAGCGGCTGACCACGCCCACGTGGCCCTGCTTGTGGATGCGACCGGGCATGATGCCGATCTTGGCCAGGCCGGGGCTGATGATGCCGGGGCAGTTGGGGCCGATGAGGCGGCTCTTGGGGTAGTCGGGAAGGACGCGCTTGACCTTCACCATGTCGAGGACGGGGATGCCCTCGGTGATGCAGACAATGAGCTCGATGCCCGCTTCCAGGGCCTCGAGGATGGCGTCCGCCGCGCCCACGGGGGGCACGAAGATCATGGTGGCGTTGGCGCCCGTCTTGGCGACGGCTTCCTTGACGGTGTTGAAGACGGGGAAGCCTTCGATTTCGGTGCCGCCCTTGCCGGGGGTCACGCCGCCCACCACGTTCGTGCCGTAGTCGCGGCTGCCCTTGGCGTGGAAGAGGCCTTCGCGGCCCGTGATGCCCTGGACGATCAGCTTGGTGTGGTTGCCCACGAGAACTGCCATGTCATACCTCTCGAAAATGGGGATTCATGGGATGGGTGAAGGATGCGAGCACGGGCTCAGCCCGGGCGAGCATCGGGGGCTCCGGGGGTGTGCGCGCAGCGCGAAACCCCCGGATAGCGTGCCCTACTTGATGGACGCGACGACCTTCTCGGCGGCGTCCTTCAGGTCCTTGGCGACGATGAGGTTCAGGCCGCTGTCGGCGAGGATCTGCTTGCCCTCTTCGACGTTGGTGCCCTCGAGGCGCACCACCACCGGCACCTTGATGCCGATCTCCTTCGCGGCTTTCACAATGCCCGCGGCCACGATGTCGCAGCGCATGATGCCGCCGAAGATGTTCACCAGCACGGCCTTCACGGCGCTGTCCTGCAGGATGATGCGGAAGGCGTTCTTCACCGCATCCTCGGTGGCTCCACCGCCGACATCCAGGAAGTTGGCCGGCGAACCGCCGTGGTACTTGATGATGTCCATGGTGCCCATGGCCAGGCCCGCGCCGTTGACCATGCAGCCGATCTGGCCATCCAGCTTGATGAAGTTCAGGTTGAACTTGCTGGCTTCCACTTCCTCCTCGGCCTCTTCGTTGAGGTCGCGGAAGGCGAGGACGTCGGGGTGGCGGAACAGGGCGTTGTCATCGAAGCCGATCTTGGCATCCAGGGCAGTCACATCGCCGTCCTTGGTGACCACGAGCGGGTTGATCTCCACCATGGAGCAGTCCTTCTCCACGAAGAGCTTGTAGAGGTTCTGGAGGAAGACCACGCCCTTCTTGAAGGCATCGCCCTCGAGGCCCAGCGCGAAGGCCACCTGGCGGGCCTGGAAGCCGCAAAGGCCCAGGGCCGGATCCACGGCCACCTTGACGATCTTCTCGGGGGTCTTTTCAGCGACCTCCTCGATTTCCACGCCACCCTCGGTGGAGGCGAGTACCGTCACGCGGCTGGAGGCGCGGTCCACCAGGAAGCTCAGGTAGAGCTCGCGGGCGATGTCGATGGGCTTGGAGATGAACACCGTGCGGACCTTGCGGCCCTCATGGCCGGTCTGCTTGGTGACGAGCTGCATGCCGAGCATGGCCTTGAAGAGCTCGGCGGCCTTGTCGGGGTCGGTGGCGAACTTGACGCCGCCGCCCTTGCCGCGGCCCCCGGCGTGGATCTGAGCCTTCACGACACTGGCGCCACCGAATTCCTTGGTGATCATCCGCGCTTCTTCGGCATCCTGGGCCACCTTCCCATCGGGCGTGGCCACTTTGTAGAGCCGAAGCAGTTCCTTGGCTTGGTATTCGTGGATGTTCATGCTCACTCCAGGAAAAGGTGCATTCCAGTCTACAGGCCTGAGGCCCAGGGCCGAACCCCGAAGGCTGTGATCACTGCCATCCTTTGGCGTTGACAGAGGGCCGGAGAACTCCTAGTGGGAGGCCCGCAGGCCACGAAGCCGAGCCCCGCCGCGCCCACGCCTGTTACGCTTTGACTCGCAATCCCCCGCACCGCTCGTCCGGCCCACCGCACGGCCTTGCGGGGTTTTGTGAGGAGCTCTCGGCCATGGCCCAGCTGGATCGCCTACTCACCCACGTCATCTCGAAGGCTGGCAGCCGGCTGGAACTGAAGGCCGACCGGAAGCCCCGCCTGGAGCTGAAGTCCGGGGAGTCCGTGGACCTGCTGCCCAACCCCCTGCCCGCCGTGATGGTGGACGTGCTCGCCGGAGACGTGGTGCCCCCCGAGCTCAAGGGCGCCTGGCAGCAGGAGGGGCAGGCCGAATTCGACTACGACCTGGCCGGGCAGCGGTTCCACATCCGCCTCAACCGCTACATGGACACGCCCCAAATCCAGGCCGAACACCAGGGTCCGGCACCCGTCTCGACCAGGCCCCCCACCCCGGCGGCTCCGGCCCCGGCACCCATCGAGCTGGCGATCCCCTCTCCCGCGCCCACCAAGCCCCAAGCTCCGCCGACGGAGGCGCTGGCCCAGGCCGAGGCTCACCTGCCCCCGCCGCGACCTGCCCCAAAACCTCCAGCTCAGCCCACTTCCAGGCCCGCGCCACGGCCGAACCGGAACCAGGGCCATCCCCTGGCCGAGCGATTGCTCGCGGCACTCCTGGAGAAGGAGGGATCGGACCTGCACTGCACCAGCCACGAGCCGCCCATCATCCGCGTCCACGGCGACATGAAGGAACTCGAAGGCTTCGGCGCCCTCGATCCGGCCACCCTGCTGGAGATGATGGAGGCCCTCGCCACGCCCGCATCCTGGCAGCGCTTCGAGGAGCACCACGACGCCGACTTCGCCTACGCCTACGAGGCGGGCGGCTGCCGCCTGCGCGTGAACTATTTCCACGACCGCGTGGGCCCCGGCCTCGTCTGCCGCGTCATCCCCAACCAGCTGCCGGACCCCGACCGCCTGGGCCTGCCCGAGCCCGTGCGCCGCCTGGCGACCCTGTCCAAGGGCCTCGTGCTCGTCACCGGTCCCACCGGCAGCGGCAAATCCACGACGCTGGCGGCCATCGTCGACCTGGCCAACCAGAAGCGGAAGGACCACATCCTCACCATCGAGGATCCCATCGAATTCGTGCACCCCCGCAAGGGCTGTCTCGTGAACCAGCGCGAGGTGGGCACCCACACGGACAGCTTCAAGAGTGGCCTTCGCGCCGCCCTGCGCGAGGATCCCGACGTGGTGCTGGTGGGCGAGATGCGCGACCTCGAGACCATCGCCATCGCCCTGGAGACCGCCGCCACGGGCCACCTCGTCTTCGGCACCCTGCACACCAGCAGCGCCATCGGGACCATCGACCGCATCGTCGATCAGTTCCCCGCGGACCGGCAGCAGCAGATCCGCGTGATGCTCGCCGATTCCCTGAAGTGCGTCGTGAGCCAGGTGCTGCTCAAGCGCGTGGGCGGCGGCCGCGTGGCCGCCCTGGAGACCCTGTTCATCAGCCCCGCCATCGCCAACCTCATCCGCGAAGGCAAGAACTTCCAGATCGCCAGCGCCATGCAGACCGGTCGCAGCTACGGACAGCGGCTCATGAACGACGCGCTCATGGATCTCATCCAGGCCCGCAAGGTCGAGCCCATGGAGGCCTACCTCAAGTGCCCCGACAAGGAGAGCTTCATCGCCGCCTGCAAGCGGGCGGGGATCCCCTTCGATCTGAGACTCGGGGAAATGGAGAGCTAGACGAGCGGATCCCTTGCACAGGGCGGCCACTATCCCATCCTGGTTACGCTTGGGGTGAGCCATGGAAGTCTATCCACCCAATGGTCGTGATAGGGCGCGATCCGCAAAGGCCGCTGCACAGAGCCGAAACGGCCTGTGTACGGCCGGCGCCGGGGCTCCTCCGATGCATATCCTTCCCGGAGGTCGGACATGCCCTTGCGACTGGTCAAATCCCACCCGATGAAGCCGGGCCTCACGGCGAAAGAGGCCCTGCGCCACCCGAAATCGCGCCTGCACCAGCCCAGCCTGGCCGTGCTTCCCTTCCGGAACCTCCCCCAGAAGGAGGACGAGGGGCACGTGGGCGAGGGCATCGCGGAAGAGGTGCTGCTGGCGCTGAACCGGGTGGAAGGCCTTCGCGTGATCTCGAGGACGACCTCCTTCCTCTACGGAGGCTCCGGCCTTTCCCCCGTGGAGGTCGGCCGCCGCCTGGGCGTTCACTTCGTCCTGAGTGGCGAGCTGCTCGAATCAGGCGGATCCCGGACCTTGAGCACCGAACTGGTCGAGGTGCCTTCGGAGCTGGTCCTCTGGTCCCGGACCTGCACGTTCCAGCCGAAGGATCTGTTCGAGACCGTGGGCGATGTCACGAAGGGCATCGCCGAGGCCCTGCACCTGACCCTCACCCCGCGATCAAAACAGGCACTGGATCCCCAGGCCTACGACTACTACCTGCGGGGCCGGCAGTACTACTTCCGCTTCAACCGCCAAGGCATGGGCTTCGCGGCCCAGATGTTCCGCCGCGCCCTGGATGTCAGCCCCGAATACGCCTCGGCCTGGGCGGGGCTGGCCAATTGCGCCGCCTATTCCTACATCTACATCGAGCGCGCGGAACCTCAGCGCCAGCTGGCGGAATCCTGCAGCCTGAAGGCCCTGGAACTAGATCCGGACCTGGCCGAGGCTCACGCGTCACGTGGGTTGGCCCTGTCGGCGGCGGGGCTTCCCGAGGAGGCCGAGGAGGCCTTCGAGACCGCCCTCCGCCTGGATCCCAATCTGTACGAGGCGGCTTATTTCTACGCCAGGCACTGCTTCGCGGCGGGCAAGGCCGAGCGGGCCATCGAGTATTTCGAGTGGGCCGCGGCCCTGCGCCCCGAGGATTTCCAGGCCATCCTGCTCGTGGCCCAGGTCTACCACAGCCTGGGCGTGGAAGATGAGGCCGAGCGGGCCAGGAAGGCGGGCCTGGCGCTCGTCGAGGCTCGCCTGCAGCATGCACCGGACGATGTGCGCGCCCGCTACCTGGGCGCCAACGCCCTGGTGGCCCTGGGCGAGCGGGACAAAGGCCTGGCCTGGGCCCGCATGGCCAGGGAGATGGACCCCGAGGACCCCATGCTGCTCTACAACCTCGGGTGCATCCACGCCCTGGCCGGCGATCCCGACGAGGCCCTGGATTGCCTGGAGAAGGCCGCGGCCGGCGGTCTCTCGCAGAAGGATTGGTTCCAGCACGACGGGGATCTGGACGCCCTCCGAGCGCTACCGCGGTTCCAGTCCCTGATCGAGGCTCTGACGAAGTAGGCGCTGACCGTCTACATGCTGCGCGAAAGCAGGGCTTCAGGGATCTCCTGGAGCAGGTCGCCCGTGGCCGCATCGCCCGACATCCCGGCCACGTGGGCCACGGCGTTGCGTGACGCGATCAAGGCCAGCTCGCGGGTCTCGGCAAGGGCATCGTGCTTCTCGATGAGGGCGCGCAGCTTGATCTCTTCCCCTTCGGGGATGGGCACTTCCTCGCCGCGGTCCCAGATGGTGCGGATGAGGGGACGCACCTCGTCCGGAGCCTTCTCGAGGAGCGTGAGCATCGGCAGGGTGAGCTTGCCTTCGCGCAGATCGCTGAAGGCCGGCTTGCCCAGCTGGGCACTGGTGGCGGTGTAGTCCAGCAGGTCGTCGATGAGCTGGAAGGCACGGCCCACCTCCAGGCCGTAGCCCCGCATGGCCCGGCAATCGGCTTCGCCGCGGCCCGTGAGCACGGCCCCCGTTTCGGTGCAGCCGCTGAACAGCAGGGCCGTCTTCCGCTCCTGGATGTCGAAGTAGTCCTTGCGGCTGGTGTCGAGCTTGAAGAGCACGTCGTTCTGGATGAGCTCGCCCTCGGTCATGCGGGTGGTCACTTCCGCCAGGATCTCCATCATCCGCCAGCTGCGACAGGCGATGGCCTCGCCCATGGCCACCAAGTAGAGCAGGTCGCCAAAGAGCACCGTGAGGGTGTTGCCCCAGAGCCGGTTCAGCGTGGGCATGCCGCGGCGCAGCTGGGCGTGGTCGATGACATCGTCATGCACCAGGGTGGCCGTATGGATCAGCTCGAACACCGCGCCGAAACGCACGTCGTCGTCGTTCTGCAGGCCGCAGAACCGCGAGGACAGCATCACGAGGGCTGGGCGCAGGCGCTTGCCCTGCCCGCCGCGCACGTGGTCCGCCAGCTTCTGCACCACTTCCACATCGCTCTGCAGGATGCGCTGCAGCTCCGCCTCCACGCCCGCCAGCTTGGGGGCGATGGGCACGAAGTAGCGGGCGAGGTCCAGCCGGCTCACGGGCTCAGCCACGGTAGTTCGTGAACTGAAGGTCCAGGCCCTGGTCGTCCTTCTTGAAGAGGGCGATCACCTCCTGCAGATCGTCCCGGCTCTTGCCGCTCACGCGGAGCTGATCGCCCTGGATGCTGGCCTGCACCTTGATTTTGGCGTCCTTCACGGCCTTGATGAGGCCCTTGGCCTTCTCCACGAGGATGCCCTGCTGGATGGTGACCTCCTGGCGCACGCTGCCCTTCGCCGCGGGCTCGATCTTGCCGTAGACCATGCTGCGGATGCTGACGCCGCGCTTGTGCAGCTTGGTCTGCAGCACGTCGATGACGGCCTTGAGCTTCACCTCGTCGTCGCTGGTGAGCACCAGCACCTTGTCGTCCTTCAGCTCGATCTTCGAGACGGAGCCCTTGAAGTCGTAGCGCTGGCCGATCTCCTTCATGGCCTGGGAGAGGGCGTTCTTCACCTCGTCCAGGTCCACCTTGCAGACGACATCAAACGAGCATTCGCTGGCCATGGGCACTCCTCATCTGGAATCACCTTCCAGACTAGCGCCCGGCAGCCCTTAGGAAAAGGCAGCAGGGTCTTCCCGGCCCCCGGGGTGAGCTGAGTCCCGGCGCCCCTCAGGGTTTGGCGCCGCCGCCCAGGCTGCGGAAGAAGGCCACGGTGCTGAGCCGCAGGCCCACGAGCATGACGGCCTCATCCTTGCCGCGCCGCCCCTTGTTCACCGAGCCTTCCATGTAGAAGTCGCCGCTGGCCCCCTGGGAGCCGAACTGGGTGAGCACCACCCGGCCCCGCAGATAGAGCCGGTCCTGGGAGCGGAACAGCGGATCGCGGAGGTACGAGCACTCGGCGAAGGATCCCTTGAGGGCGCCCTCCTCCTGGCGCGTCGTGAGGCCCAGCTTGAAGCGGTTGTGGAACTCGTCGCGCGAGCTGCTGGTGAGATCCGCCTGGGAGATGGGTTTGCTGTAGCCCACCACGCCGGCGGTCCCCATCACGCCCCAGCTCACGCGCTCGGTGAGCGAGGTCATCCACCAGAGCCCCACGTCGCCGTGGAACTGGCCGCTGCTGGTGATCACGTTGAGGGTCTCGGAGGTTTCGAAACTGGAGGACTGGAAGGCCAGGGTGCTGAAGACCTCCCACCAGGTGTCCTGGGCCGGGCGGCGGAAGGTTTGGCGGATGTCCAGGGCCACGAAGGGGCGCGATCTCGAGAAGAAGGAACCGTTCTGATCCGGTTCGCTGAACAGGCTCGAGAACTGGAAGCCGCCGTAGAGGTCCACCTTCAGCTCGTCCGCATCGAGCTTCATGGGATCCTCGGTCCAGCGCGTACGCGCGATGACCTTGTCCATCTCCCGAAAGGCGGCCAACAGCCGCGCCTGCCCTTCCACCAGGGCCTGGCCCTGGGGCAGGTTCGGGGAATGCTCGCGCTCCAATGTGTTTCGCAGGGACTGGGCCTGCTGAAGACCGCGCTCGACCTCCAGGATGCGGTACTGCAGTTCCCGCTGCTTGGCCCGCAGCGCCTTGAAGAAGGCCTTGCGATCCGCCGACTGCAGCGACCGCACGGCCGCGTCCAGCTCGGCCTCGAAGCGCGCGTTGGGCGTGCCCGCGATCTGGCAGGGCGGCACGGCCGGAGCCGGGGCTAGGGCTTGAGCTTGGGCCACCAGAGCCGCGCAGAAGGGCAGGAGCAGGGCGAAGCGCTTCACGTCAGGCCTCCAGACGGCGCAACAGATCGGGCCAGCCCTCCCAGAGGCTGAGCAGCTGGAAGGCCGTGAGCACCAGCGCGTGGTGGATCTCCCCGCGGCGCATGCGGGCTTGCCACTCGGGCCAGGTGCAGGCCCAGACCTGCAGTTCCTCCGCCGGATCCAGATCCAGGGCCCCTTCCGGATCGCAGTCCAGGGCCAGGAAGGAGTAGCAGCGGTTGTTCTGGGTCGCGGGGTTCGGCGTGCAGGATCCGAGGGTGATCCAGCGCTCCGATACATAGCCGGTCTCCTCGCGGAGTTCGCGCTGGGCCGCCTGGAGCGGCGCCTCGCCGGGATCGCAGCCACCGCCCGGGATCTCCAAGGTGGCTTCGTCGATGCCGTGGCGGAACTGCTCGACGACGATCAGCTCGCCGACCCGGTTGAAGGCCACCACGTTCACCCAGTCCGGCCCCTGAAGGCGGTAAAAGGCGTGGTTCCGCCCTGTGTGGGGGCTGCGTCGCTGGGCGACGATCTGGCGGAAGAGCCGCGAGTCCTGGCGCACGCTTTCGGATTCCTGCACCCAGGGCGTCGTGGGGTTGAAACCCTCAGGATGCCGGTGCAGCAATCGCATCAGTACCTCGGCACGGACGGATCGAGACGGCTGTAGGCGTCGATGCCACCGGACAGGTGCGCCAGGTCCTTGAAGCCGACGCTCTGCAGGAAGCGCAGGGCCTGGAGGCTCCGCATCCCGTGATGGCAGTAGGCAGCCACGGGCTTGGCGGGGTCCAGCTCGTTCCAGCGCTCCACCAGCTGGGCCAGTGGGATGAGGATGGATCCAGGGATGTGGGCGCGGTCGAATTCCCACTGTTCGCGGACATCCAGCAGCTGCACGAGGGCCGGATCGAGGGCCTGGAAGGCCTGGGCATCCAGATGGGGACCAGATTCAAACACGGGCACTGCCCTCCTGATTGAGCACGCGGCTGCAGATGTGATGGAGGATCACATCCAGCGCGGTGCGGTTCTCCACGCCGGTGGGAACGATGAGGTCGGCCCAGCGCTTGCTGGGTTCGACGAATTCGAGGTGCATGGGACGCACACTGTTTTCGTACTGATCCATGACGCTTTCGAGGCTGCGGCCCCGCTCGCGGGTGTCGCGGCGGATGCGGCGCAGGATGCGAATGTCCGCGTCCGTGTCGACGAAGACCCGCACATCCAGCTGGTCGCGCAGCTCGGGCAGCGCGAAGAGCAGCAGGCCCTCCAGGATCACCACCTGGCCGGGCGGGATCGGATCCTCCCAGCCGGTGCGGTCCGAGAGGGTGAAGTCGTACTTGGGCTTCCGGATGCTTTCGCCGCGGTGCAGGGCCGACAGGTGGGTGGCCATCAGCTCCAGATCGAAAGCATGGGGATGGTCCCAGTTCACGGGCCGACCGTCGAAGCGGCCCTTCACCACCTCCAGGGGCGCGTAGTAGGCGTCCATGTCCAGCAGCATCGTGGCGATGGCCTTCTTGCGAAGTCGTTTCACCAGCTCCATGGCCACCGATGTCTTGCCGCTGCCGGAGCCCCCCACGATGCCCACCAGCATCGGTCTGTCCGTCATGAGCCCCCCCTTCCTCCCATGTTAGAGGCAAGCCCGCCCCGCGGCCTACTTCAATGCGGGCCACTTCAACGAGGGCCGGGGCTCTGCTATGGTTCAGGCCATGAGCCTGTCCCGAACCGTCCCTGCCCTGGCCCTGCTGGTCCTGATGGCTGGATGCAGCTCCGAGGATCCCCGCCTCCCGGCAAACCTCTATGAAGAAGCCCGCAAGCTGAACCTCGAAGGCCGCAGCCTGGAGGCACGGGCCATGATGAAGCAGCTGACCCAGCGCTATCCCGACAGCGAGGCCGCCCAGCAGGCCAAGCGCGATCTCTACCTCATCGAAGCCTTCGTCGCCCGCGACATGGCCGATCGGCAGAAACAGGTAAGGGCAGCCATGAAGCGCCTCACGGACGCCCTCACCCGCTACAAGACCAAGCGCGGCGAGTACCCCT
This sequence comes from Geothrix limicola, assembly GCF_030268085.1. Taxonomy (GTDB): domain Bacteria; phylum Acidobacteriota; class Holophagae; order Holophagales; family Holophagaceae; genus Geothrix; species Geothrix limicola. The sequence goes on along the minus strand of NZ_BSDE01000001.1, from coordinate 838,118 downwards.
TCTCCACCCAGGAGCTGGTGCCCGAGTACCTCGACCAGGTGCCGGAAACGCCCTGGGGGCACCCTTTCCTTTACCGTGCCTACGTCAGCAAACCCATCGAGGACGTCCCCGTGAAGCGCGGCCCCGCCAGGCAGCGCTTCAACACCAAGCTGGACGAGTACTACCTCATCTGCCTCGGCACGGACCTGCAGCCCGGCGGCGAAGGCCTCGCCGCCGACATCCTCATCAAGGACGGCGCCCCATTGGCGGAAAGCACCTTCCCGCCCGTGCCCGAACCCCAGCCGCTGCGCTAGATTCCGTGCTTCTTGGCCATTTCGGCGTTGAAGGCGGCGGAGCCGTGCCTGGCCACGCTCAGCGTCTGCCAGAGTCCGCCGGCCAGGTGCCCGGTCAGGTGCTTGGCGAGGAAGACCACCTGGCCCGCGTGGTAGGCATAGTGGGCCAACTGCCGGTTGATGGCCTCCACCACCGTCAGGGGCTGGGAGCGGATGGTCACGATGCGATCGAGGTCTTCGTCGGAAAGGCTCGACAGGGTCTCGAAGAGGCAGGTCCAGCCCCGGGTCCACCGGTCCATCAGCGCCTGCTGCGTCAGACCTTCCGGATCCTCGAATTCCGAGTCCCGATCCCGGTCCGGCTTTTCGCCGTCCGAAGTGAGGAACCCTCTCCAGCGCGACAGCAGGTTGCCCGACAGGTGCAGCAGCAACGTGTTGAGGCTGTTCGATTCGGGATCCAGGCGCACATTCCAAAGCTCGGCGGGCACCTGGGCCAGGGCCCGCTCGCACTGGGTGCGGGATTCCTGGAACCGCTTCTGCGCGTCCGCCAGATAAATGCGGCCGTTCATGGGATCTCCTGGGCCTGGGATAGATCGATTCACGGGATGAAAAGCCAGGCCTTCAGCCGCGGCGGCGCGGGCTGAAGGCCTGACTTGAACCAGGGGTTATTTCACGCCCCAATCCAGGATGACCTTGCCGGACTGCCCGCTGCGCATGGCGTCGAAGCCCTTCTGGAAGTCGTCGATGCCGTAGTGGTGCGTGATGACGGGCGTGATGTCCAGGCCGCTCTGGACCATGGCGGCCATCTTGTACCAGGTCTCGAACATCTCGCGGCCGTAGATGCCCTTCAGGATGAGCCCCTTGAAGATCACCTGGCTCCAGTCGATGGCGCAGTCGCCGGGCAGGATGCCCAGCAGGGCGATGCGACCGCCGTGGTGCATGGCCTCCAGCATGGATTCGAAGGCGTTGCGGTTGCCGCTCATCTCCAGGCCCACGTCGAAGCCCTCGGTCATGCCCAGGTCCTTCATGACTTCCGTGAGGTTCTTCTTCATGGGGTTCACGGCGACGGTGGCACCCATCTTCCGGGCCAGGTCCAGGCGGTACTCGTTCACATCCGTGATGACGACGTTGCGGGCGCCCACGTGCTTGGCGATGGCCACCGCCATGATGCCGATGGGGCCGGCGCCTGTGATCAGCACGTCCTCGCCCACCATGTCGAAGCTGAGGGCCGTGTGGGCGGCGTTGCCGTAGGGATCGAAGATGGAGGCCACGTCATCGGGCACGTTGTCGGGCACCTTGAATACGTTGAAGGCCGGGATGCTCAGGTATTCGGCGAAGGAACCCGTGCGGTTCACGCCCACGCCCACGGTGTTGCGGCAGAGGTGGCGCTTGCCCGCGCGGCAGTTGCGGCAGTGGCCGCAGGTGATGTGACCCTCGCCGCTGACGCGGTCTCCGGGCTTGTAGCCTTCGACCTCGGCGCCCACCTTCTCGATGACGCCGAAGTACTCGTGGCCCACCACCATGGGCACGGGAATGGTCTTCTGGGCCCACTCGTCCCAGTTGTAGATGTGGACGTCGGTGCCGCAGATGGCGCTCTTGTGCACGCGGATCAGCACGTCGTTGGGCCCCACTTCCGGCATGGGAACCTCGCCCATCCAGATGCCTTCTTCGCGCTTGGTTTTCAAAAGGGCTTTCATGCATGCCTCCAACCCCACCATTTCATCATCAAGCGCAACCATCTCCAACTTTTCACATTCCATCCTTGACGATCCGGGAAAGCCGCCGATAAGGTTCATGACAGGCAACTCATGACCCCCTCCTTCCAGCGGTTCAACCGCAATACCAATCGGCTCCCTCGCGCGGATCGCGCGTGGGCCGGCGAGGGTCTCTCCTAGATTCCTGACACCCCGGACCACCCCGATTCGCGAAAGCGGATCGGGGTTTTTCCTTTTTGGAGCAAGCCATGTGCGGCATCCTCAGCATCCTCAACCTGGACCCGGCGAAATCGAACGGGGCCGAACTCCGGCGTCAGGCCCTGGCCATGGCCCGGAAGATCCGCCACCGCGGCCCCGATTGGAGCGGCATCTACAGCGACGACCGGGCCATCCTCGTGCACGAGCGCCTGTCCATCGTGGACGTGGAGCACGGCGCCCAGCCCCTCGTGGACACCCTCCAGGGCACGGTGCTGGCCGTCAACGGCGAGATCTACAACCACCAGGATCTGCGACGAGGATTGACGGAGCCGCACGACTTCCAGACCCTCTCGGACTGCGAAGTGATCCTCTACCTCTACGACGAGCTGTCGCCCCGCGACTTCCTCAACCGCATGAACGGCATCTTCGCCTTCGTGCTCTACGATCCCAAGCGCGAGACCCACCTCATCGCCCGGGATCCCATCGGCGTCATTCCCCTCTACGTGGGCTGGGACCGCCACGAGCACCTCTACGTCGCCTCGGAGATGAAAGCGTTGGTCGGCCACTGCGAGCGCATCCGCGAGGTGCCGCCGGGCCACTTCTACCTGGGCCACGAACCGGACAAGGGCTTCCAGCGCTACTACCAGCCGGACTGGGCCGAGCCCGGCCACGTGCCCTCGGAACCCTACGATCCGGCCAAATTGCGCAGCGCGCTGGAGGCCGCCGTGAAGCGCCAGCTCATGTGCGACGTGCCCTACGGCGTGCTCATCTCGGGGGGCGTGGACTCCTCGATCATCTCGTCCATCGCGGCCAAGTACCGCGAGGGCCGCGTGGAGGAGGGCGGCGCCTCGCCCGCCTGGTGGCCCCGCATCCACTCCTTTTCCATCGGGCTGGAGGGCGCGCCGGATCTGGCGCCCGCGCGCAAGGTGGCCGAGGCCATCGGCGCCATCCACCACGAGATCCACTTCACCGTTCAGGAGGGTCTGGATGCCCTCTCGGACGTGATCTACCACGTGGAAACCTTCGACGTGACCACCATCCGGGCCTCGACGCCCATGTACCTCCTCATGCGGAAGATCCGCGCCATGGGCATCAAGATGGTGCTCTCAGGCGAGGGGGCCGACGAGATCTTCGGCGGCTATCTCTACTTCCACAAGGCCCCCGACGGCCCCGAGCTGCACTTCGAAACCGTGCGCAAGCTCCAGAAGCTGCACCTCTACGACTGCGCCCGCGCCAACAAGTCCAGCGCCGCCTGGGGAGTGGAGGCCCGCGTGCCCTTTCTGGACCGCGAGTTCCTCGACGTGGCCATGCGCATGGATCCGGCAGTCAAGCTGCCCTGCAACGCGCCGCGCCCGCGGCCCATCGAGAAGTTCCCCCTGCGCCAGGCCTTCGACGGCGCCATCCCCGACGAGGTGCTCTGGCGTCAGAAGGAGCAGTTCTCCGACGGCGTCGGCTACGCCTGGATCAACGCCCTCAAGGCCACGGCCGAGCGCGAGGTCAGCGATTCCATGATGGCCGGCGCGGCGGAGCGCTTCCCCGTGAAGACGCCCGAAACGAAGGAGGCCTACCTGTACCGGCAGCTCTTCGAACACCACTTCCCCAGCGCCACCGCCATCAACTGCGTGCCCTTCGAGCGCAGTGTCGCCTGCAGCACCGAGACGGCCCTGCGCTGGGATGCGGCCTTCGCGAAGATGACCGATCCCTCGGGCCGGGCCGTCATGGATGTGCATGACCAGGGCTATCAGGATCCTGCCGCCCCTGAGGCCGCGCCCTGAGACCCCGCCCGGCGGGCCCTGGGGTATCATGGCCAGGCCCGGATAACCCATGACGACGCCCATCCGGAATCGGCGCTTCCGCCGCATTCCCATCGCCTACCACGTGAAGCTGGTCTCCGACGACCGGATCATCGCCTACCCCGAGGCCATCGACCTGAGCATGGGCGGCATCCTGCTCAAGGGACGCGATCAGCTGCCCGTCGGATGCCAATGCGGGGTTGCCATCCTGCTCGCCAACGGCGACGCGGGACGGCGCGTCGTGGCCCGGGGGACCGTGGTGCGCAACGACGAGCGCGGCATGGCCATCGCCTTTTCGAAAGCCCTGGATTCGGGCAGCGAAGCCTCCCTGCGCAAGCTCATCCACTCCCTGGAAGCCGGCGCGGAAGATGAGCTCGATTCACCAGGACCTGGACCGGAGACGCAGAGCGAATGATGCCGGAACCCGAAACAGCCCTCGCCCGCCTGATGGACCGCATCAAGCCCGGCTCCGCCCGCCGCATGGCGGAAGGCGAAGCCTGGGAGCCGCCCGTCTTCGGGACCTACGAAGACATCCGCGAATGGCTGAAGGAATCCGTCATGAGCGCCACGATGTTCGAACGCTTTCCCGACGGCCGCTGGACCATCCAGCTGATGCTGAAAGAGCAGATCCCCGGCGGCTATCGCCACATCGTGCTTTGAACCGCCGCCCGTCGATGACGATCTCCCTGCGCTCCCCGTCCACCCAGATCCTCGCCCTGGCGGCGCTGGCGGTCCTCGCCGCACTCGTTTCCAACGGCCTCGCTTCCCCCGCCCGGCGCCTATCCTGGAGGCGGTCCGTCTCCCCCCTGCTGGGGCCACCGCCACCGATGACCTGGCCCCAGGCCCCCACGGCCCCAGCTGCGGCACCAGCCTCGGCGCCCTCCGTGGCGGCCGTCGAAACCCAGCCTCAGCGGCCCACGCCGCCTCCCAGGGCCGCAGCTCCACGAACCGCCCCGCCCGAAGCGCCGCAACCGCAGGAAACGCAGGCTTCCACACCCATCCGTGAAATCACCGGCGCCGAAGCCTGGAAGGCCTTCCAGTCCGGCGCGCCCTTCCTCGACGCCCGCCGCAGCGCGGAGTTCGCGGAAGGCCACATCGCCAAGGCCTGGTGCACGCCGGTGTGGGAATCGGATCTGGAGGACCGCCTCATCTCGTTCAAGGCCGCGCGGCACCCCGGCGCGGAGGATCCCATCGTCATCTACTGCAGCGGCGGCGACTGCCGGGATTCCCACCTGCTCGCCGCGAAGCTGCTCAACGAGGGCTACTTCCACCTGCTCATCTACCACGATGGCTACCCGGGCTGGGTGTCTCAGGGGCATCCGATCGAGAAGGGGCAGCCATGAGTCCCGCGACGTCGCGCCACCTTCTGCACCCGAGACTGACGCTGGTCGTGAGGATCGCGCTCGGACTGGTCTTCGTCGGCGCCGCCCTGCCCAAGATCGCCGACCCCCCCGCCTTCGCCAAGTCCATCTGGGCCTACGAGCTCTTTCCCGCCTGGAGCCTCAACCCCCTGGCCCTCGCGCTGCCCTGGCTCGAACTGTTCTGCGGGCTGGCGCTCTGCCTGGGCTTCTGGCTGCGGGCTGCGTCCACCTGGGTAGCGACGCTGCTCCTAGCCTTCGGCCTGGCCCTGTCCATCAATCTGGTGCGGCACCATCCCGTGGATTGCGGCTGCTTCGGCGCCACGGCCCCCAAGACTCAGGCCGAGCGCCTGACCGACATGCGCTGGTCCATCCTGCGGGATGCCGGGCTGCTGCTCCTGGCCATTCAGCTCCTCTGGGCCACAACCCCGCGGCGGCACGGCGGGAATTCAGCTCCGGCCGACGGCCAGCAGGTCTGAGGCCCAGTCCAGCCACAGGCCGGCCGTGGAATCGTGGCCCAGGTCGCGGGACAGCTCGTCCGGCGTGGGCTCCGGCAGCGACAGCACGGGGATGCCCGGCATGCCGTAGGCGATGGCGCACATCATGAAGCGCGCGGCTTCGCCCAGGGTGATGATCTTGAGCCGGTCCATGGAGCGGCTCCAGCAGCCCTGGGCCAGGGTTTCGAGGCGGTGGATGTTCCAGGGGTGCACCACCTGATCGAAGTCCACGGCCCCCTGGGCCGGACGGAAGCCCACGTAGGTCATGGCGAGCCCCAGGGTGCGCGGCGGCGCCGGATCCCAGAACCCGCCGCGCCCCAGGGTGTAGCCCGCATCCTTCTTGTGCAGCAGCTTCGCCCGGCCCAGGGCCTGCCAGATGAGGTATCCGCCGGCGGCGTCATCCTCCCAGAAAGGTGCCTGACGATGCAGCGAAGCGTCGGTGGCGAAGCCGCCCACCACGAGGATCAGGATCGGCCCCCGTTTCCGGGAAGAGGGTGGGCAAGTTCAGCGGCTTGAAGGTGCGTCGCTCGCCTGGGGCCGGTGCCTTCGAGTCGCCCTGCCTGCGCTCTCGCGGTGGCGCCTCAGCGTGCGTCATCACGAGGCGAGAGCCGGCCTCCGTGGCCTCCACCTGCAGGCGTCCCAGTTCCAGCCTCGCGAGGATCTCCTCGAAGGTGTATTCGGCGGTGTCATGCGGCGAGGGCTCACGCTTCGGCGGCAAGGTCACGCAACCTCCCGAGAATCCCGAGACACCATGCGCCCTTGTCCGCCGAGGCGCAAGCCCCGGCCAAAGGTTTTTCTAGCTGATCACGCCCAGTTCGCGGCCCACCTTGGTGAAGGCCTGGATGGCGTGGTCGAGGTCCGCGCGGGTGTGGGCCGCGCTCATCTGGGTGCGGATGCGGGCCTGGCCCTTCGGCACGACGGGGAAGAAGAAGCCGATGACGTAGACGCCCTCGTCCAGCAGGCGCTTGGCGAATTCCTGGGCCAGCGGCGCTTCGTAGAGCATGACGGGCACGATGGGGTGCTCGCCCGGCAGCAGCTTAAAGCCGGCCTTCTCCATGCCGGCGCGGAAGTACCGGGCATTCTCATGCACCTGCTTGATGAGGCCCTGGCTGTTCTTGAGCAGGTCCAGCACCTTCAGCGTGGCGGCCACGATGGCGGGGGCCACGGAGTTGGAGAACAGGTAGGGGCGCGCCTTCTGGCGCAGCCAGTCGATGGCTTCCTTCTTGCCCGCGATGTAGCCGCCGGAGGCGCCGCCCAGGGCCTTGCCGAAGGTGCCCGTCATGAAGTCGATGCGGCCCATGACCCCACAGTGCTCATGCGTGCCACGTCCGTTCACACCCATGAAACCCACGGCGTGGCTGTCGTCCACCATCACCATCGCGCCGTATTTCTCGGCCAGGTCGCAGATCTCGCCGAGCTTGGCGATGTAGCCGTCCATGCTGAACACGCCGTCGGTCACCACCAGCTTGAAGCGGGCACCGGCGGCGTCGGCGGCCTTGAGCTGGGCTTCCAGGTCGGCCATGTCGGAGTTGGCATAGCGGAAGCGCTTGGCCTTGCAGAGCCGGATGCCGTCGATGATGGAGGCGTGGTTCAGCGCATCGCTGATGATGGCGTCCTCCTCGCCCAGCAGACCTTCGAAGATGGCGCCGTTGGCGTCGAAGCAGGAGGAGTAGAGCTGCGTGTCCTCGAAGCCGAGGAAGGCGGCCAGCTTCAGTTCCAGTTCCCGGTGGATGTCCTGGGTGCCGCAGATGAAGCGTACCGAGGCCATGCCGAAGCCGTGAGCATCCATCACCGTCTTGGCGGCCTGGATGACATCGGGGTGGTTGGCCAGGCCCAGGTAGTTGTTGGCGCAAAGGCAGACGACATCCTTGCCGTTGGCCTTCATCTGGGGCTGCTGGGGCGAGGTGATGACGCGCTCGGTCTTGTAGAGTCCGGCCTCCTTCAGCAGCTCGATCTCGCGGTTGAGGTGGGCCAGGTAGCCAGGATTCACGACGATCTCCTATCATCAGAAGCTTCATAGGATACTGCGAGGTTGTGTGGCGAACAGGTTGTTGTGTCACCATTCTTGCGAAACGTTGCGAATCGATAAGGAAACGACCATGCGCCACCTTCTGCTCTTGCCCGCCCTGCTGCTCACCCTGGCCTGCAGCTCCAAGCTGGATCGCACCAAGGCCGAGGATCTGATCCGCAAGGACTACCCCGTGGTGGTCCCCGTCACCGTGCCCGATCAGGTAATGGCCGAGAAGGGCACCCCCGAACACCTGCGCATCACCGACCTCAAGGCCAACCTCGAGAAGACGGGCTGGTTCGACATCACCGCCAAGACCGAGGGCACCAGGGAGAGCTTCACCTTCCGACTGAAGCCGGATGCCCCCAAGGCCATCAAGGCCGCCCCCAAGGGCTTCGCGATGCCCGCCGCTGAGGCGAACTTCGTCCGCGCCTTCAAGATGGAGCCCACCCGCGAAGGCTGCCGCGTGGCCTACGAGATCCGGCTAGAGAAGCCCACCGCCCAGTTCGCCCTCTTCCAGGCCCTGCACCAGGATGCGAAGCTCGGCCAGACCCGGGTGCGCTACGCCACCTTCGAGCGCCGCAAGGGCGCCTGGGAACTCACGGGCACCGACGAGGTCTTCCACAAGGTGCAGTAGGCAGTTCATCACGCCAGGCGGGACTTGATCGGAGTTACAGCCTTGTGGCTTGGGGTAGCGGGGAGGCTCCGGTACCTTTGAATCCATCGAGGTTCCTTTGGATCACAGCCCCGCCTTTCGTTTGCGCCGCTTCCTGAACTGGTTTCCCCTGGGGCTGACCTACGCGGCCATGTACATGGGCCGCTACAACTTCAACATCGTGAAGAACGACATCGGCGCCTGGTACCACCTCGACAAGGCGCAGATGGGACTCATCGCCTCCGCGGGCTTCTGGACCTACGGCCTGGCCGTGGCCTTCAACGGCCCGCTGGCGGACCGCTTCGGCGGGCGCAAGGCCATCCTGCTCGGATCCCTCGGCGCGGCCCTCCTGAACCTGGCCATCGGGTTCATGTTCCTGAACAACCACGTCACCCAGATCCTCCTGAGCATGAGCCTGCTCTGGAGCGCGAACATGTACTTCCAGAGCTTCGGCGCGCTGTCCGTGGTGAAGGTGAACAGCACCTGGTTCCACGTCAGCGAACGCGGCGTCTTCGGCGGCATCTTCGGCATCATGATCAGCTCGGGCTACTTCCTGGCCACCACCATCGGGGCCTGGTTGCTGGCCAGCTTCCGCAGCTGGACCGTCATCTGGTTCGTGCCGGCGGCGGCCATGGCCTTCATGTTCGCCGTGGACTGGTTCCTCGTGCGCAACCGCCCCAGCCATGCCGGGCACGTCGATTTCGACACGGGCGACGGCTCCAACGCCCACCACGCCGAGGACGCGCCCCTGCCCCTGGGCGACCTCATGCGCAAGGTCTTCCACAATCCCGTGATCGTCGCGCTCATCTTCGCGGAGTTCTGCACGGGCTTCGTGCGCCAGGGCGTGATGCTCTACTTCACCGAGTACCTGCAGGAGATCTACCACCTGGGCAAGAAGGAGCACCTCTTCTGGTGGACGGGCATCGCCTTCATGGGCGGCGGCATACTCGGCGGCCTGCTCTGCGGCTGGATGAGCGACAAGCTCTTCCAGTCGAGGCGGCCTCCCGTGGCCTTCCTCTTCTACCTGGTGCAGGTGCTGATGCTCGGCCTGCTGGGCATGACGCTCGGCCAGGGCACGCCCGGTGGCCAGGTCTGGGCCGTGCTGCTGCTGGGCCTCACGGCCATGTTCATCTTCGGCGTGCACGGCATGCTCAGCGGCACCGCCAGCATGGATTTCGGCGGGCGCAAGGCCGCGGCCTCCGTGGCGGGCGCGCTGGACGGCATCCAGTACATCGGCTCGGGCCTCACGGGCTTCGGCCTCGGCTGGGTGCTCAAGACCTACGGGTGGGATGGCGTGGCCACGCACGGCCACCAGCCCGCCCACGCCTGGGTGTGGGTCGGCTCCATCATCCCCTTCAGCCTCATCGGCGCCTTCATCATGACCCGCATCTGGAACGCCAAGGCCGGCAACGGGGCGCACTGATTAAAAGACACGCCAACCGCAGAGAACGCCGAGAACGCAGAGGAAGGCGATCTTGGCCTCTGCGTTCTCGGCGGTGAATCAACCGGCGGGTGTTAGCGCTTCGCCAGCTGGTCGAAGGCCGCCTTCAGGCCGCCGTGAATGGCCTTCACGTCCTCGGGCTTCCACTGCTTCTGGTCTTCGCGAACAAAGGTGGTCAGGTCCCGGCGGTTGTCGAAGCGGGCCACGGGCAGGTGGTAGACCCGGGTCTCGTACCGGTCGCCGACCTGGATGAGGCGCTCCACTCGGATGGTGCCGGGGCGGTCGCTCTGCTCCATGAGCCAGGCCATGTCATCGGTGCCGTACTGGCCCAGCATCACCTCCATGGGCACGCTGTGGTGCAGGATGCTGCCCTGGCCGTCGGGGCGGCCGCGCTCGATGTTCTTGCGGCGGCTTTCCGTCGGATCCACCCACACGTAGAGCACGGAGGCTTTGTCGAGGATGGCCGGGGACAGCGTCTGGAAGGCCGTGTCGTAGCCGTGAGGCGGGCAGAGCGGGAAGGCCGATCCGTTGGCGCCGCCCCGGGCGGCTTCGATGACCAGCGTGCGCCCGGCCTTGTCCTGGGCGTTCTGGCGGTTGAGGGCGTCCAGCTCGGCGCGGCACTCGGCCTCGAGCGCCTCGGCCATGCGCACGCGGATGCGGTGGGGGATCTCGCCGAGGGGCTGGGACAGGCCCACCTTCGCGTGGGCCGCGTCGAGGCGGTCGAAGAGGTGCTGGGCGGCGCTGGCCACCAGGGTCTGGCGGCTGGCCATGAGGTTGGCGTAATCCTCGTTCAGCAGCTCGATGAGCACGGCCCAGGTCCAGTTGTCACGGAAGGGGCGGTTGGGGCCGTGGTAGTAGGCGTAACCAAGGCCGTTCGCCTTCAGCTCGTCGTCGATGCGGTGCATGAGGTGGACGTAGGGATAGTCGTCCAACTGCAACGTGGGGCCCATGTGGAAGTCGTTCCGGCACTGGTCCGGCGTGAGGCTGGCGAGGTAGCGGCGCACCTCTGACTTGCCCGAGGCGGGCAGGCTGAAGAGCAGGATGGTGTCGAGGAGCTGGCTCATGGGATTCACCGAACGAATCCTCAAGCATGCCACGCCCTAGCCAAACGTAAATCACGGAAGAAAAGGCACTCGCAGAGAGCACCGAGAAAGCAGAGGGCGCCGAGGTTATGCTGTTGGAAGGCTTTGCTATGCACCCTCGGCCACCTCTGCGACCCCGCGAGTGTGGTTTCTTTTTTTCAGGAAGTCTCAATCCATGCGTGACCGTGAAATCGTCGAGCGCGTCCGGGACGCCACGGACCTGCTGGCCCTGGTGGGCTCGGCGGTGAAGCTGCGCAAGCAGGGCTCGGCCCACGTGGGCCTCTGCCCCTTCCACGCCGAGCGCAGCCCCAGCTTCCAGGTGGTGCCGGGACGCGGCTTCTACCACTGCTTCGGCTGCGGCAAGCACGGCGATGCCTTCGCCTGGCTCATGGAGCGGGAGGGCATGAGCTTCCCCGAGGCTCTCGAGCAGCTGGCGCGGGCCGCGGGCATCGACCTGCCCCAGCGGCGGGAGCGACCTTCCGCCGAAGTGGATCTGGAAACCCGCATGCGCTCGGCCCTGGACGCGGCCCAGGCCTTTTTCGAGGCCCAGCTGGCCCGGCACGAGGGCGCCCGCGCCTATCTGCGAAACCGCGGCTACGAAGGGGCCTTCCTCGCCGAGGCGGGTTTCGGCATGGCGCTCGATGCCTGGGATGCCCTGGTGAACCACCTCCGCGGCCTGAACTTCTCCGGTGAGCTGCTGGAGCAGACGGGCCTGGCCAGCCGCAGCGAGCGGGGCACCCAGATCGACTTCCTCCGCAACCGCCTCACCATCCCCATCCACGACGCCCGCGGCCGCATCGTGGCCTTCGGCGGAAGGATCATGGGCGAGGGGCAGCCCAAGTACCTCAACACCCGCGACACGCCCCTCTTCCACAAGGGGAACACCCTCTTCGGCTTCCACCGCGCCAAAGGCGCCATGCGCGACGGAGCCCTGGTGGTGGAGGGCTATTTCGACGTGCTGCAGCTTCATCAGCACGGCATCCACCAGGCGGTGGCGCCCCTGGGCACGGCCCTCACCGAGGATCACCTGAAGGCCTTGGGCCGCTTCACCCGCCGCGTCATCCTCTGCTTCGACGGCGATTCGGCGGGCCGCCGGGCCATGGAGAAGAGCCTGAGAATGGCCCTGCCCCTGGGTTTCGAGGTGCGCCTGCTGGAACTGCCCCAGGGCGAGGATCCCGACACCTGGTGCCTCAAGCTCGGCGGCGAGGCCTTCCGCGACCTCCTGCGCGCCGCGCCGGACTGGACGGCCTTCATGGTGGACCGCGCCATGGAAGGCAAGGATCTGCGCCGCATCTCGGATCGCATGGGCGCCTTCAAGGACCTGCTGGATTTCCTGCCCTACCTGCCCCGCACCACGGAAACCCGCGACCTCTTCTCCAGCCTGGCCCACCAGCTGCAGGTGCCCATCCAGGAGCTGGACCGGGCCGTGAAGGGCCGCCAGGCGCCGATCCAGGCGACCGAGGAGGCTCCGGCCCAGGCCCCCGTCCTGCCCCAGATGGACGAGCTGATCCGCAGCCTCCTGCTGCTCTGTGCCTCGGGCCAGTGGCGGCGCGTGCAGGAGGCGCCCCCCGCCTGGTGGGAAAGCCTGGACGGCGCGCCATTGCTGCAGGCCCTGCTGGATGCCGAAGGGGATTCCTCCCTGCTGCCCGAAGGCGTGGTGGCCTGCCTGCGGCATCTGGAAGCCCAGGCCAGCCGCCAGGATGAGGCGGGACGCGATGCCGAGGCCCTGTTCGTGAAGCTTGAAGGCCGGTACGTGGACCGGGAGCTCCAGGCCAACAACCGCCTGCTCCAGGATCCGAGCACCGTGGTGGACCAGGCCCTCATGAACCGGGTGATGGCGCGGCAGAACGACCTGCTGGCCCGCCAGAAGGAGCTGTCCCGTCGCCGGAGGGGTCTGCGCTGATCTCTGCCAAGACTTCAGCTCTTGCCTGATTCGGCCGATCCCCTATACTGAAAAGTTCCGGACTCGGTCGGTACATTGGCCGAGATCTGTACATCCCTCGGTTACCGGGTCCCCCGGTCCGAAGTTCGCAGCGCTCTTTGAGGTCCGAATGGTTCCAACGCCGCAACGCGACAGCTACTACGCCCTGACCAAAGCCCTGATCTCCATCGGAAGGAAAAACGGATTCCTGCTGGTTGACCAGCTCAATGACTTCCTCCCCGACGCCGCCTCCAGCCCGGCGGACCTCGAGGTGGTCCTGAGCCTGTTCGCCCGTCTGGGCGTGGGCATCGGCGCCACCGAAGAAGAAGCCCAGGCCAACCGCGAAGCCATCGAACCCGAATTCATCGTGGTCGAGGGCGGTTCCGGCAAGGCCGACAAGGATCTCGAAGTCGAGATCGACAGCCCCGACAGCGACAAGTTCAACGATCCCGTCCGCATGTATCTCAAGGAGATGGGCACGGTGCCCCTCCTCAAGCGCGAGGACGAAGTCGAGATCGCCAAGCGCATCGAGATCGGCGTGCGCAGCGTCATGCGCGCGCTTTCCCGCTCGCGTCTGGCCGCCAGCCTGCTCATCGACATCGGTCGCATGCTGAAGGAGAACCCCGGCAAGATCCGCGAGGTGGTGGGCCTTTCCGACGAGGTGGATGACGACGAGGATGCCGAGAGCACGTCGGCCACCCAGCACGTGCACCACCAGTTCGAGAAGCTGCTCGTCTACGATCAGGCCCTCCAGGAACTGCTGGACCTCAAGCTGCAGGTGGATGCCGGCACCAAGACCCTGCCCAAGAAGCGCAAGCTCGACCGCGAAGTCCTCATGGCCCGCGGCCGCCTGTCCCGTCAGATCCGCAAGCTGGGCCTCAACAGCCTGGCCGTCACGCGCCTCATCGACCGCATCACCCACCAGCACAGCCAGGTGATGGCCGGCGAGCGCAAGTGCCGCGAACTGCGGGACCGCCTGAAGAACCCCGCCTTCGCCAAGCTGAAGGACAAGTACAAGGACGAGCTCGCCCACATCGAAAAGACGCTGGCCGAGTTCTTCGAGAAGTACGAAACCACCAGCGAGCAGTTCCACAAGGACTTCAACGGCCTCAAGGCCGCCGAAAGCATCAGCCGCGGTGCCAAGGCCGAGCTGATCGAAGCCAACCTGCGCCTCGTGGTCAGCATCGCCAAGCGCTACACCAACCGTGGCCTGCAGTTCCTGGACCTCATCCAGGAGGGCAACATCGGGCTCATGAAGGCCGTGGACAAGTTCGAATACAGCCGCGGCTTCAAGTTCTCGACCTACGCCACCTGGTGGATCCGCCAGGCCATCACCCGCGCCATCGCCGATCAGGCCCGCACGATCCGCATTCCCGTGCACATGATCGAGACCATCAACAAGCTCATCCGCACCCAGCGCGAGCTGGTGCAGAAGCTGGGTCGCGAACCGTCCAGCGAAGAGATCGCGCACGCCATGGACATGCCCGTGGGCAAGGTCCGCAAGGTGATGAAGATCGCGCAGGAGCCCATCTCTCTCGAAACGCCCATCGGCGAGGAGGAGGATTCCCACCTGGGCGATTTCATCGAGGACAAGACCGTCGTCTCCCCCGTGGAGCAGGTCGTGCAGCAGCGCCTCAAGGAGACCGTCCGCAACGTCCTCAACACCCTCAGCGAGCGCGAAGAGCGCGTCCTCCGCATGCGCTTCGGCGTGGGCGACGACGGCTCCGAACACACGCTGGAGGAGGTGGGCAGCGAGTTCGCGGTCACCCGCGAGCGCATCCGCCAGATCGAGTCGAAGGCGCTGCGTAAGATCCGTCATCCGCGGTATTCCAAGACGCTCAAGGCGTTCCTGGGCTAACCCGCCGCCGGCACACCGAACCGCGAAAGCGCGCAGCGAGAGGTTCTCCTCCCTGCGCGCTTTCTTTTTCATGCCTCGTCATGAGGTGTATTTCCCTCCCCGGACCGGATAGCCTGAACCTGTGACCGAAGCCAGAAGCCCTTTCGCACCCCTTCGCAACCGCCTCTTCCTGGCCATCTGGATCGCGGCCATGGCCTCGAACGTGGGCACCTGGGTGCAGAGCGTCGGCGAGAAGTGGCTCATGGCCGAGCTCACCCGCTCCCCGCTACTCATGAGCCTCATCGAGACCGGGGCCACCCTGCCCATGCTGATCCTCTCCATGCCCGCCGGCGCCATCGCCGACATCGTGGACCGGCGGCGGATGCTCCTGCTCACCCAGACCTGGATGCTGTCGGCAGCCACGGCCATGGCCATCCTTTCCGCCCTGCATCTCGTGACACCGGGCGTGCTCATCTCCATGTCCCTGCTGCTGGGCGTGGGGGCCGCGCTCAACGCCCCGGCCTGGCAGGCCTCGGTGCCCGACCTGGTGCCGAAGGATCAGATCGCCGCCGGCGTGGCACTCAATAGCGCCGGGTTCAACGTGAGCCGCGCCGTGGGTCCCGCCTTGGGCGGCCTGGTGGTGGGCTGGCTGGGGCCCACCTGGGCCTTCGCCCTCAACGCCGTCTCCTTCCTCGGCGTGCTCGCGGTCTTCAAGAGCTGGAAGCGCCAGCCCACCACCACCGACCTGCCCGCCGAGCGGTTCAGCGCCGCCATGAAGGTCGGGCTCCGCTACACGCGCCACCGCACGGTGCTCCAGATCATCCTGCTGCGGGGCGGCGGCTTCGTCTTCTTTGGGGGGCCGATCTTCTCACTCCTGCCCACCCTGGCCATCCACCACCTGCACCTGGGATCTTCGGCCTTCGGTCTGCTGCTGGGCTGCACCGGCGTGGGCGCCGTCACGGCCACGCTCCTGCTGCCGGCCCTCAAGGCCCGCATCAGCCCCAATCAGCTGCTGGCGCTGGCCACGGCCACCTTCGCCACAGGCCTGCTGGGCCTCGCCTTCGTCGTCCACGCCATTCCGGTGGCCCTCATCCTCCTCGTCTGCGGGGGCGGCTGGCTGACGGTGCTCAGTACCTGCAACACGGGCGTCCAGCTCTCCGTGCCTTCCTGGGTGAGGGCGCGGGCCCTGGGCGTCTACATCACGGTCTGGGGCGGCGCCATGGCGGGCGGCGCGGCCTTCTGGGGCTGGGTGGGCGAGCACCGCGGCATCCACACCGCCTTCGCCGCGGCGGGCATCGGCATGTGGCTGCTGCTCGCCGCCACGGCGCGCCTGAAGATCCAGGCCCTGGACGAGCCCATGGATCTGAGCCCCCATCGCCAGAAGCCCCACGCCCCCGAATCCATCCATCCCGACGAGGGCCCGATCCTCACGGTGCTGGAGTACCTCGTGCCCGAGGATCGCAAGGCGGCCTTCCAGGAGGCCATGCGAGAGGTCCGCCGCATCCGCATCCGGGATGGCGCCGTGCGCTGGTCGCTCTTCCACGACCTGGCCCAGCCCGAGCCCGGCCAGATCCGTTTCGTCGAAAGCTTCCTCAGCTCCAGCTGGGGCGAGCACCTGCGCCAGCACCACCGCGCCACGGTGGAGGATCGGGCCGTCTTCCGCCGCGCCTACAGCATGGGCGTCGAGGCATCGCCCAGGATCCGCCACCTGATCGGCGCCTGGGAGGACCGGGATTCCCTCTTCGACCGCATCTTCGATTAGGAACCGCACCTCGCCGCACTAGGATGTGCCGCGGGTTTCGGTCATGCTGAATCCATCGCTTCGGAGCCTCCCCCCGTGCTTTCCAAGGACCAGACCCTGGGCAAATACCAGATCCTGGACCGCCTCGGTTCCGGCGGATTCGGCGCCGTGTACCTGGCCATGGACACATGGGTGAACCGCAAGGTGGCGCTGAAGGTGCCCCACCAGCAGCAGGACGAGATCGTGGACCTGCTGAAGGAGCCGCGCATCATGGCGGGCCTGAAGCATCCGAACATCGTCGAACTCATCACCGTCGAGCGGAAGAACGGCATCTTCTTCATGGTGCTCGAATACGTGGAGGGCGAGGGGCTCGACCGCTTCATCCGCCGCGAGCGCTCGCTGCCGCCCACCCGTGCGCTCGAAATCGGGCTCGATGTTTGCAGCGCCATCGCCTTCGCCCACGGGCACCAGATCCTCCACCGCGACCTGCGCCCGGCCAACATCCTGGTGAACCGGGACGGCGTCGCCAAGGTCACGGATTTCGGCACCTCCCGCGTGCTGGAGATGCAGCACGTGCCCTACGCGCCCACGCGCATCGGCTCGCCCCCCTACATGGCACCCGAGCATTTCCGGGGCCGCGCGGTGTTCCAGTCCGACCTCTGGTCCCTGGGCATCACGCTCTACGAAATGCTCACCGGCACCGTGCCCTTCTACGACGCCGATCCCCTGAAGATCGCCCAGGCCCTCACCAGCCAGCAGATCGTGCCGCCGCACCTGCGCAACCCCATCGTGCCGAAGGCCTTCTCCGAGGTGGTGATGAAGGCCCTCGCCGTCAACCTGGGTGAGCGCTTCCTCTCCGCCCAGGCCCTGCTGGAGGCTCTCCGTCGCCTGAAGGACAACGTCGCCCGCGAGACCCGCCCCCTCGGCACGGCGGTCCTGTCGACGACCACTTCCGGCCCCCATCCCACCCTTCGCGCCGCCACCCAATCGCGGCTCTGCCGCTTCTGCTACCGGCAGCTGCCCCGCATGGCCATGGTCTGCCCGAACTGCGGCGAAAAGAACTGATGGTGTGGCATCCCACCAAGGACGCGGTGAAACGGCTCTGGGGGCGAAGGTGGGTCCGCCGGGTGTCCTACGCCCTCGTCGCCGGCGGCACCCTCTTCAACGTCCTGCCCTGGATCGCCTCCCGGCCCGCGGTGCTCCGCTGGACCGTGCGCCAGCTGGACGCGATCGTCCGGGATGAGACGGGGCTGCCTCTGGCCATCGGACACATCGAGCTTCGCCCGGCCGGAGGCTCCCTCGTGCTCCAGGACATCCAGCTCGGCGGGGACCTGCTGACCATCAAGCGGGCCGAGGTCCACGCCGATCTCTGGTCCCTGCTCAGTCCGACCCACCACCTGTACTTGATCCGCCTGGAGCATCCCCACCTGCGCCTGACCGAAGCCGGGCTCGCTGCCATCAAGCTCAAGGAGCATCCCCCGCGGAAGGGCCCTCTGCCCCAGTTCCGGCTGGACTACTTCAGCCTCACGGGCGGCGAGATCGACGTGCCCGAGCCCGTGCGGGGTATTCCGGCCCTGCACTACCAGTTCGATGTGAAGGCGACGGGCCTCGGGCCCAACCATGTGCGGGTGGACCTGACGGGCGCCCACCTGTCGGTCAAGGGCCCGGGCGGCTGGGAGAAGGGCCGGCTGGACCTGAACGGCGAGGTCTCCGAACCCTCCGCTTCCATCCAGGAGGCCTACCTCCGCCTCGGTGAAAGCCAGGCCCGCCTCAACGGCCGGATCGAAACCGGAACGCCGCCGTCCGCAGGCCGAATCGACGCCCGCCTGAAGGGCGTGCTGGACCTGGCCCAAGTCTCACGCTGGGTCTCGCGCTGGAGCGGAACCCAGCGCCCTCCCCTGACCGGCGACCTGGACTTCACGGGCACGCTCCAGGGCCCGCTGACCCAGCCCAAATGGACCTTCGCGGCCGACGGCCAGGACCTGCGCCCGGCCGCCGGCGTCTTCCTTCCCGGCAATCTGGATGTGAAGGGCAGCGGGGGGCTCGACCGGGTCCACCTGGATCATCTGCGCTGGGCCTCCTCCCAGGGCGAGCTGGAGGCGCAGGGCAACTGGTCCCGCCATGCGCCGGTGCAGGCCACGCTCCAAGGCAAGAACCTCGATCTGGAGGCCGTGGGACGCGCCCTCCGCGTGCCGGAATTGAAGGGCGTCCGGGGCGCCATACAGGCCCAGGTCAAGGGGCCGGAGGCCATCGAAACCGCCGGGCACCTGGACCACTGGCAGGCCTCGCTCCAGGCGACCCTCTCCCAACGGGGCCTGGAGGCCGGCGGCCTGGAGGCCACCCTCGAACGGGGCCGCGCCACCTTGAAGCGCCTGAACCTGGACCTTGAGGCCCTGAAGGTGAACGGCACGGGCTGGGCCACGCTGGACGCCCGGGGTCTCACCCAATTGGACGCCGAAGGGAGCGCCGAAGTCGGCGCCGATCAGGTCGCCGAGGCGCTGCGTGCCTGGAAGGTCGTGGATCTGGACATGGAAGGCCAGACCCGGGCCCAGGCCAAGGTGCGCTGGAGCCGGAAGGCCGGTCTCGAATTGGATGGGTCCGCTGAGGTGGACCATCCGCGCTGGCATGGCGCCCACGCGGACAGTGTCTTGGCGAAGACGGTCGAGATCCGCGGTTCGGACCTTTGGATCAAGGACATCGACCTGGTGAAGGAGACCGGCCGGGGCGGAGGCGACATCTGGCTCACCTGGGCCCGGACGGCGCCCGGACAGCCGCAGATGGACATGTGCTTCACCGCCTTCAAACTCCCCGCCGCCGAAGGACTCCGGGCGGCGGACCTGAAGGACGAATCGGGAAAGGACCTGCCCATCACGGGAATCGGAAGCGGGTGGGTGCGCCTTTGGGGGCCCTACGACCATATCCTCATGACTGGATCAGCCCAAGTCGAATCAGGAGAAACGTACGGAATCAAAATTCCAGCGGCCTCCTCGGACTTCTGGATGGATCTGGACACTCTCCGAATGAGGCTGTCGGACACGCGAATTGCCGAAGGGCCTGATCGACTGGGCCAGGGCGACCGGTCGCCTGAGGGGTCGCTGGCCCTCACCGGACGGGCCGACATGGATTTCAAGCACTGGACCTGGTGGGTGGACCTGGAGGGCCGCCTGGATTCCCAGCTGCTGGCGCTGCCCGGGCCGCATATCCAATCCCAGGTGCAGGCCAGGCTGCTCGGTCCCATCACCAAAGCCTTCGGGGACCTGGAACTCCCCGAGGGGCGGGTCTCCCTGAGCCGGGGCCGGATCTTCTTCGGCGAGCGCAGTGTCGAAGGCCTGGAGGGCCGGGCCCAATTGGAGCGCGGCCGCCTCGAAGGCCAGCTCGGTTTCGAAGGCATGACCCGGCCCCTGCTCGAACTCAGGGCCCGCCAGGAGGGCCAGGATCTCGCAGGCGAGGCGAGCCTCAACGTGTCCCCCGAAAGCGCACACACCGACGTGCTGGCCCAGGGGCTGTCCGATGACCTGCTCGAGGATCTTCGCCTTTCCGCCAAGGCCAAGGGCCGCTGGAAGCATGGAGGCGAGCTCGCCTGGACCGGCTCCCTGGACGACCTGGCCGCGCAATTCGGAGCCTTCGAACTGCACCAGGTGGGCCCCTCGAACCTGCGGGGCACCGCACAGGGCGTGGCGGTGGATCTCAGCCTGGAGGGCGGCGGGCGTGGCCCCGCCTCGCAGCAGACGTCCCAGGCCGCGCAACTGCACCTCTCCGGCAGCCTGCCCTTCACGAGTTCGGTTCCCCTATCGCTTCGGACCCAGGGATCGGCGGACCTCGCCCACATGAAATCGATCCTGGACCGGGTCATGGAGGTGGACGATTACAGCCTGCTGTCCGAACTGAGCGTCCACGGCACCAGCCGCTTCGACCTGCTGATGCACGGCACCTACTTCGATCCCCTGCTGGACGGAACCCTGTCCCTGGAGAAGGGCCAGATGAGCCTGCGCGGGTATCAGGGCGCCGAGGACATCCAGGCCTCGGTCATCCTGAAGGATCGGACCCTGGCGGTTTCCGAAGAGAACCCCGTGCGCGGGACCCTGGCCCATGGGGATCTGAAAGCCAGCGGGGCGGCCACCTGGCGGCTCGGCGGGCTGGAGGCCTACGCCCTGAAGGCCACCCTTTCCAACTTCCAGCTGCGGGATGTGCCCGACGGGTTGGACCTGCAGGGCAGCCTCCAGGCCACCCTCAACGGCACCGAGGAAAGCGGCGTGCTCAAAGGGAAGCTGCGCGCCGACCGCCTGAGCTACCAGTCCGAAGTGAAGCTCGCGGACCTGATCCTGCGCAGCGCCCTCAGCGACAGCGGGGGCCTGACCGGGTTGGATCTGGACGATCCCCTCGAAAGGATCCGCCTGGACCTGGACCTGGACCTCCGCACGCCCTGGAGCTTCGATACCAACCTCCTGAAGCTGGAGGGCCGCACCGAGGGCCCCTTCCAGGTGCTCGGCACCCTCGGCCATCCCGTGCCCAAGGGCACGATGATCTTCCAGCCCGGGGGCCGGGTCACCAACATCTTCCCGGCCGGCGACATGGTGGTGGACCGCGGCTCCCTCGCCTTCTCCGAATCCAGGCCCCTGGACCCCGCCATCAACCTTCAGGGCAGCGTGAGCTCCATCCCCGGCTATACGGTGAACCTCGACATCCGCGGCACCCTGAGCAACCTGACCATCGTGCCGACCTCCATCCCCAGCCTGCGCCAGGATGAGATCGTCGCCATCCTCATCAACCCTGGCAACGTGGCCAACGTCGGCACCGCCGGAGCCTCCTCGGGGGCCACGCAGGGCGCCATCACCTCGGGCCTGGCCAGCGCCGGTTCCGGCCTCATCACGACCCTCGCCTTCGCCCCCTTCCAGGAGCAGCTGCGACGCACCCTGGGCCTCGACCGCGTGAACGTCGCCGTGCGCACGACGACCCTGGGCAGCACCGAAACGGAGGTCACCATGGGCAAGAGCGTCAACCTCCTGGGTCAGCGCAGCGCCTTCGTCATGTCCCACAAGAAGAGCGGCGAACTGAGCATCACCTCCGGCCAGATCGAGTGGCGCTTCGGCAACGTCATCCTCCAGCTCGGCGCCAGCAAGGGCAGCGGCGGCCTCGACCCATCCGGGGAGATCCGCCACACCTGGAGCCCCAAGTAGGTCGTGCGGGACCAGACCGCGTTGTAGTCTGGGAGCGGAGACACGCATGCTCACGGTGAAATGCTTTGCCCGCTACCGCGACCTGCTCGGATTCACCGAGCAGACCTGCGCCACGGCGGCCACCCTCGGGGACCTGCTGATGGACCCGCGGTTCGAGCGGCTGCCCAAGGACGCCCTGCTGGCCGTCAACCAGACCTTCGCCGACCGCGCCACGCCCCTGCGGGATGGCGACGAAGTGGCCCTCATGCCGCCGGTGTCAGGCGGGTGATCAGCCGGGCACGTTAGAGACAAAAAACAGAAAAGAATTTTTAAAGCGGAGGAAAGCAGAGTTGCTGAGGAAAGCGGAGAAGGACAAGAAGGTTTTTTTCTCCGCTTTCCCCCGCTCCTCCGCAAACCTCCGCTTATTCCATTCTTTGATCCATAAAGGGCCTCAGCCCTCGCGCCGGATCTCCAGCACTTCGCCGCCGCTGAGGCGCAGCAGCTCCTGGAAGGCGGGTTCGCGGCGGAGGCGATCCTCAGGTTTCTCGGCTGCGGCCCCGCCCTGCTCGTCGAAGCTGATCTCCACGGCCTTCAGGCCCGGCAGCACACCGCCGAGGGCCTCCAGGAGGTGCGGGCTCGCCTTCTCCCGCTCGAAATCCTGAAGCGTGTGGCGCACGTTGCCGGGAAAACGGAACCGAAGGACGGGCGGTTCCCAGCGCAGGTCCGCCGCCATCTGCGGGGCCGTGGCCAGGGCGCGCAGGCCCGGAGCCTGGCGCAGCGCCTCACTGCAGGCCGTGCGCAGCTGATCGGGTGAGGCCGGAACCGGGCGGATCGCCGGGCGAGCTGCGGGCGCAGAGGAAGCCGGGACAGGAGCCGCTGCGGGAGCCGGCCTCCGAGGCCCCTCAGGCGCCGGCGCGACCTGGGGGGCCCTATGAGGGACCGGTGGAGGGCCCGCGGGAGGACTTGGCGGCCGGGGCGGAAGCGCGCCCGCGCTGGCGGCACCGGAGACCAGGGCATCCAGGGGGGCCAGATGGGGCAGCTGGGCGGCCGTGACCAGGGCCAGCTCCACCACCACCCGGGGCAGGCTGCTGTCGCGCAGATCGCGTTCGCGGCTGAGCAGCAGATTGAGCATCCGCGCCCAGCGCAGCATCTCCTGCGGCCCCCGCTGGGCCCGTGCCTCCTGCTCCAGCCGGTCGCGGAAGGCCAGCACCAGCTCCCGCCAGAAGGTCGCCCAGTCGGCGCCCTGATCGGTCAGTTCGCGGCAGGCCTCCATCAGGGCGGCGGAATCGCCGATGGCCAGGGCCGACATCACGCCCTGCACCAGGTGGGCGCTGACGATACCCAGCTGCTCGCGGACGGCCTCCTCCAGCACCTTCCCGTCACCGGCGGCGATAACGCGGTCGAGGATGGTGAGGGCGTCGCGCATGGAGCCCTGGCCGGCTTCCGCCACCAGGCGCAGGCTGCCGCCCTCGGCCTCGACGCCCTCCTGCTCGCAGACGTGCTTCAGGCGGCTTTCGATGAGCCCCACGGGGATCAGGCGGAAGGGGAAGATCTGCACCCGGCTCTTGATGGTGTCGGGCACGTCCTGCAGTTCGGTGGTGGCCAGCACGAAGATGGCGTGGGGCGGTGGCTCTTCGATGACCTTCAGCAGCGCGTTGAAGGCCTCGGTGCTGAGCATGTGCACTTCGTCGATGATGTAGACGCGGTATCGGCAGAAGGCGGGCCGCGTCTGCACCTGCTCGCGCAGCGCACGCGCGTCAGCCACGGAGGCCCGGCTGGCGGCGTCGATCTCGACGATGTCCAGGCTGCTGTCGGGCTGTTCAGCCGCCCGGCAGGGATCGCAGACCCCACAGGGCGTGGCCGTGGGGCCTTCGGCGCAGTTCAGGGCCCGCGCCAGGATGCGCGCCGTGCTCGTCTTGCCCGTGCCGCGCACGCCCGCGAAGAGGTAAGCCTGATGGATCCGGCCGCTCTCCTTGGCCCGCTTCAGGGCGTTGGCCAGGGCCTTCACGCTGCCTTCCTGCCCCACGAGGTCGGACAGCAGACGGGGACGGTATTTGAGGGCGAGGGTGGTCATGAGGAATCCAGTTTCCCACAGGTCGGGGCCAGCGTTCAGAAAGGGACGCAGAGGCCCGCTATAAGCGGATCCGGGGGACCCCCATAAGCGAAGCTTGGGGTCCCGCCGACCGGGCCTTTCGGATAGTCTGCTCCACATCCCGAAGGGAAGAGAGATGCCACATGCATCCCGGAACGAGCACGACGCGTGCGGGGTTGGCTTTATCGCCAGCCGCAATGGTGAGGCCTGTCACCAGATCCTGAAGGACGCCCTTCATGCCCTGAGATGCGTGGAGCACCGCGGCGGCTGCGCGGCCGACCAGATCTCGAGCGACGGCGCGGGCATCATGACCGACATCCCCTTCGATCTGCTGGGCTACAAGCCCGGCGAGATCGCCGTGGCGAACCTGTTCATGCCCCAGGATCCGGAGCGCCTCCAGCGCGCGCTGGACACCTTCGCCACCACCTTCAGCTTCTTCGATCTCGAGATCCTGGCGAACCGCGAGGTGCCCGTCGATGCCTCGGTGCTGGGCGAGGATGCCCGCAAGACCTTGCCCTCCCTGCGCCAGGTCATCCTGAAGCGGCCCGCCCACTGCCGCACGGACGCCTCCTTCGACAAGCTGCTCTACAACGCCAAGCAGGTGCTGCGCACCAAGCAGACCGAACAGGGCATCCGCGGAGAATTCTTCTTCGCCTCGCTCTCGCCCCGCACCATCGTCTACAAGGCCCTCACCCGCGCCGCCGACCTGCACCGCTTCTACCTGGACCTGCAGGATCCCCGCTACGCCACGCGCTTCGCGCTGATCCACCGCCGCTTCAGCACCAACACGCGCACGAGCTGGGACAAGGCCCAGCCCTTCCGCCTCATCGCCCACAACGGCGAGATCAACACCATCGCGGGCAACCGCTCTCGCGCCATCTCCCGCGAGCTGTCCATCGGCCTGAAGACCGACCAGCTCGTCACCCACGGCTCCATCAGCGATTCGGGCAGCTTCAACGAGATCGCCGAGGCCCTGCTGAACCGCAGCAGCATCCCGCACATGGAGGACATCCTCGCCATCATGATGCCCCCCGCCGAGGGCCAGACGGACTTCTACACCTTCTGGAGCCGGGCCATGGAGCCCTGGGACGGGCCCGCCATCGTGATGTTCTCCGACGGCAACACCGTCGGCGCGCGCCTGGACCGCAACGGCTTCCGCCCCGCCCGCTGGACCATGACGGACGATCGCTTCATCCTCGCCTCCGAGGCCGGCGCCTTCCCTGTCGACGAGGCCGCCATCCGCCGCAAGGGCATCGTCTACGCGGGCACAGGCGTGAAGGTGGACCTGCCCACGGGTCGCGTCCACTTCCGTGACGCCAGCCTGTCGCGCGAGAACCGCGATGCGGCCTTCGACGCCCGCACCACGCCCATCGGCTCGATCCCGGAGGAAGTCGCGCCGGAAGGCCCCGTCAGCGTCTTCCGCAAGACCCTATTCACCTGCTCCCGCGAGGAGCTGGAGAAGATGATCTACCCCATGATCGCCACGGGAAAAGAGGCCATCGGCTCCATGGGCGACACGGCCCGGCCCAACGTCTTCTCCTCCGAGCCCAGGCCCTTCTTCGACTACTTCTACCAGCACTTCGCCCAGGTCACGAACCCGCCCCTGGACTACATCCGCGAAGGCAACATCACCGACCTGCGCGTGTTCCTGGGCCGGGCGCCGAACATCTTCTTCCCCAAGGATCTGGTGCCGCTCAACGAGGCGTTGGAGCTGCCGCGGCCCATCCTCGACCTGGGCCAGATGCGCTTCCTGGCGCGCATGCAGTCCATGCGGCCCTCGGAATCCCAGATCATCCCGCGCACCTTCCCCATCCTCTTCAAGCGCACGGACGGCATCAGCGGCTTCCACGCGGCCATCGACAAGCTGGCGGCGGATGTGCGCCAGGCCGTGGAGAGCGGCACCACCGTGATCATCCTCAGCGACCAGGATGCCAGCGTCGAGCAGCCGCCCATCCCGGGGCTCATCGCGCTACGCGCCGTGGTGCATACCCTCAACGAATCCGGCCTGCGCCTCAACGCTTCCATCGTCATGCACACGGCCGAGGCCCGCACCTCGCACCATCTCGCGGCCCTCATCAGTTTCGGCGCCTCGGCGGTCTGCCCCTACCTGGCCCTCGACATCGCGCGCCGAGACGAGCATCCCTCCTTCGCCAAGCTCTCGGCGGACGAGCGCGAGCAGAACCTCATGGCGGCCCTGGAATCCGGGTTGCTGAAGATCATGGCGAAATGCGGCATCTCCGTCGTGCAGAGCTACATGAGCGCCAAACTCTTCACGGCCGTGGGCCTGGGCCCCGAGCTCATGGAGACCTTCTTCCCCGGCCACGCGAGCCCCCTGGGCGGCATCGGCTACGAGGAACTGGCGGGCGACGTGCTGCTGAAGACCGGCTACGCGGCCCAGTCCGGCTTCCAGGACAAGCTCCTCCACACGCACCAGTTCCGGGAATCCACCAAGCCCGGCGAAGGCGAGCGCCACGGCATGACCTCGGCGCGCTCGCGCATCGTGCACCGCCTCGTGGGTCTCGATCCGGATCTGCCGGAGGCCCGCGAGGTCTACCGCGAGTACCTCGCCTCCCTGAAGGTGGATGAACCTATCAACCCCAGGCACCTGCTGGCCTTCCGGGAAGCGGAGACACCGCGTCCCATGACCGAAGTGGAACCCAGGAGCGCGATCTTCAAGCGCTTCGGCGCGGGCGCCATGTCCTTCGGCGCCGTCAGCGCCGAGAGCCAGCGAGACCTCATCCGCGCCATGGAGGCCCTGGGTGGCCGCAGCAACAGCGGCGAGGGCGGCGAGAACCCCTACTACTGGACCGAGGGCCTGACGGCCAGCACCAAGCAGGTGGCCTCGGCGCGATTCGGCGTCACGGCCGAATACCTGGTCTCGGGCCAGGAGATCCAGATCAAGGTGGCCCAGGGCGCCAAGCCCGGCGAGGGCGGCCAGCTCATGAAGGTGAAGGTGGACGACACCATCGCCAGAGCCCGCTTCTCCCTGCCCGGCGTGGACCTCATCTCGCCGCCGCCCCTGCACGACATCTACAGCATCGAGGATCTGAAAGAACTCATCTACGAGCTGAAGCAGGTGCACCCCACCGCCAAGATCAGCGTGAAGCTCGTCTCGGGCACGGGCATCGGCACCATCGCCGTGGGTGTCGCCAAGGCCGGCGCGGACATCCTCTACATCGCCGGGGGCGACGGCGGCACCGGCGCCGCCACGCTGGGATCGATGAAGCACGCGGGCCTGCCCTGGGAGATCGGACTCGTGGAGGCCCACCAGACCCTGCGGGAGAACCGCCTGCGCGACCAGGTGGAGCTTCGCGTGGACGGCGGCCTGCTGACGGGCAAGGACATCGTCACGGCGGCCATCCTGGGCGCCGAGGGTTTCGAGTTCGGCAAGCTGCTGCTGGTGGCCGAGGGCTGCGTCATGGCCCGCATCTGCGAAAAGAACACCTGCCCCGCCGGCATCGCCACCCACGACCCGAAGTTCAAGGCGCGCTACACGGGTAGCCCCGAAGCCATCGAGCGCATGCTGACCCACATCGCCGAAGACGTGCGCCGGCACCTGGCGGACCTCGGCGTGTCCGCGCTCTCCGAGGTGATGGACCGCACCGACCTGCTGACCATTTCGCCGGATCATGCGGCCTTCGTGCGGGACCGGAAGCTCGACCTCTCCTCCTTCCTCGAAGCCCCGGCCGAGCCGGTCGCCGGCGAATCCGCCAGCTTCCAGCCGGAGGGTGTGGGTCTGCTCAACCAGCGCATCGTCGAGGCCGCGCGCCCCTTCCTGGAAGCCGGCGGCCACCAGGAGCTGGCCTTCCCCATCGATACGGAGGACCGGGGTGTGCTGGCCACGCTTTCGGGCGAGATCGCCCAGCGCATCCGCGAACGGCGCCGCGAAGGCGCCGATGCCGCCGTGCCCGGCGAGCTGCGGCTCACCTTCACCGGCAGCGCCGGCCAGGGTTTCGGCGCCTTCCTCACCGAAGGCCTCCACGTGAAGCTGCTGGGCGAGGCCAATGATTCGGTGGCCAAGTCCATGTCCGGCGGAACCCTGGTGCTGCGACCCAACCCCGCCGCCACCTTCACACCCGAAGAGAACGCCATCCTCGGCAACGGAGCCCTCTACGGCGCCACAGGTGGACGCTTCTTCGCCCGCGGCCTCGCCGGCGACCGTTTCGCGGTGCGCAACAGCGGCGCCAGCGCCGTCGTCGAAGGCGCCGGACACCATGCCTGCGAATACATGACGCGCGGCGCCGTGGCCATCCTCGGCCAGGTGCTCACCAACGCGGGCGCGGGCATGACGGGGGGCTGCCTCTTCCTGAGGCGGGATTGCGCCACCCGCGTGAACGGCGATTACCTCTCGGCCATCCACTGGCGCCAGGAGGAGGAAGCCCTGTTCCGCCGCCTGCTGGAAGCCCATGCCGAAGAAACCGGCAGCGCCACCGCGGCGGCCCTGCTGGCGGATTGGGCCGGCACCCTCAAGGCCTTCACGCCTTACGTGCCGGTGGCCGTGGCCACGGCCCTGGCGCCCAAACTAGCCTACCCGGTCGAATAGGCCCGGCTGCCTCACCAGAACCCCAGCCTGGGCCGCGGCCGGCTTGGTCCGCGGCTCCCGGGCCGCCTTGCGGTGCGGGAAGGCTTCATGGAAGGCCGCCCGGATGCCCTCCTTGTAAGTTGGATCCAGCACCTTCAGCCAGCCGTGATCGGCCAGCACCTTGTAGAAGGGATCCTGCGCGAGCAGACGCAGGCCGCCCACCCAGGCATGGGAAGCGCCGCTGGCCTTGGCGCGGCGTGCGAAGGCCTGGGCATCATGCACCGCCATCAGGGGCGCCACGCCGATGGTGACGGAGATCCCGGCGGCGGTGAGCCGCTCGGCCGCCGCCCAGCGGCTGGGGATGGCGGGCGCATGGGGTTCGACGATCTGCCTCACGGTGTCGTCGTCCGTCGGAATGGAAAGCCCCACGGAGAGCCGGTCCCCGAAGGCCCGCAGCAGGTCGAGATCCTGGAGCACCATGGGCGAACGGGTGTGGACGATCACCTCCGTGGTGGGACATAGCAGCAGCACTTCCAGGCAGCGGCGGCTCAGGCGGTACTGCCGCTCCAGGGGCTGGTAGGGATCCGTGGCCGAGGCCATGAAGACCCGCGCGCCGTGGAGCTTGTGGCGCTGGGACCAGAGCAGTTCCGGCGCGTTCAGCTTGGGCGTCACCCAAGCGCCCCATTCCTCAGGCTTGTGGAGGGCGTTGGGATAGTCGCGGACGTAGCAGTAACGGCAGCCGTGGCTGCAGCCGCGATAGGGACTCAGGGCGAATCCGAAGCCGTAACGCTCATCCTTCTGGGGGCGCAGGATCGAACGTGCCTCCTCGGGTTCCACGAGCAGATCTTTGAATGGGAGGGGCGGAACCGAGGGAAGCGGCAGGGGCAGCGGCGTCACGCGACACCTCCCGCGGGCTGGCCTTCGTGCTGCGGCTTCGCCAAAGTGGCATTTCGTTCATGCTTCACGCTCATGCCACAAGTTTTCGCTTTTTATTCGTTTCGTCAAGCCTTCTCGACGGATTTCGCGATCACATTGATCCGGCCGTTGGTTTCGAGGATGGCGACGCGCACATCCGCCAGATCCGACAGCCCCGCCTGGCGCACCGCGGCCATCAGCTCATGTCGCGTGATCCGCTCCGAGGCCAGCACGCCCTCATCCACGGCTCCGTTATGCACGAGGATCTGCGGACGGCCCTCCAGCAGGATTTCCGCCCGCTTGTTGCGCCAGGTGATCCAGGACATGATCCCGTTGGCCGCCAGCAGTGTGCCCACCAGGATGAACCCTGCGGCCACGGTGTTATCGCCCGCGTTCATGCTGTTCTGCACGGCGTTGCTGAGCACCAGCAGCAGCACCAGGTCGAAGGGCGCCAGCTGGCCCACCTGCCGCTTGCCTGTGAGGCGGAGCGTGATCAGCAGGAATCCGTAGACCACCAGGCCCCGCAGCACGAATTCCCACCAGGGCTGGGTGATCTTCCACATGGAAACCCCCACCGGCAGGGCGCCGTCGAGGATGGCCATCAGGGTCATGGAGGCTCCGGGTCTAGAAGGTGATCACCAGCGAGGTTGTGAACACCGTATCAGTCTTCTTCAACTGGAAGGGTACCTGACCCAGCACCACCGGAGGCGTGGCGACGGGCGTCTGGACCACGTCCACCCCCACGAAGGCCGGCTTGTTCTTGTAGGTCACGTCGTAGCCCACCTTCAGGGCGAGGCGCGAAGACAGGGTCGTCGTGAAGGCATTGCGCCACACCGCCAGGTAGTTCTGGCTGTCCTTGAAGCTGTCGGAGACGGCCAGTTCGGAGGTGAACAGCGAGGCCTCGTAGACCTTCTGCTCCAGCTTGGCGCCGAGGCGGAAAGTGGCGAAGGATTCATCCTCGCCGGGCTGGCTCAGCAGGGGCGTTTCCTTGGTGTAGCCCACACCCGCATCCGTGAAGAACTTGGTCCGGTCGGCCTTGATCCACCAATGCCCCAGGCCGGCGATCACCGCATACCGGCCTTCCAGACCCGCCGGAATGTTCCGCTCCCAACCCGCCGAACCGAACCACTGCAGCTGCTCCGACAGCTTGTGGTCGTAGCGCAGGTTCGTGAAATAGGACTCCGTGCTGGTCTTGGTGGTCCGCGTTTCCGTGATGGTGGCCGCATCCAGGCTGGGCCCGCTGGCCGCGCGATCCACGGTGGTCGCGGCCGCGCGCACGCCGCCGAGGTTGAAGGCGAAGGTCGCGTTGCTCCATGTGTATTTGTACTCGTTGGAAAAGCCGAGGGTCTGGCTGGTCGCATTGCCGGCGACCGCCACGTAGCTCAGGGCGGCCTTGTCGGACCAGGGGGATTTCGGCGGTTCAGGCGTCTGGGCCGTCAGGCACGGCGCCACTCCACATGCGGTGGCGAGCAAAAGGCAGGAGGTCCGCATCAGACTATTCGACCTCGACCTTGAAGGTGGCCGTGCCGAGGACGGCGTCCTGATCGCCCATGAGCTTCACGGTCCATTCGCCCCCGTCGCCCTTGCGGAAGGTCCGGTACGCGTGGGTCCGGTAGGGCGAGCGCGGCACCTTCAGCTCCTGCTTCGAGGTCTGGTCACCCTTGCTGAAGACGAAGGTAACGTTCGTATCGGCCGCACCCATGACCTTCGCCCAGGCGTAGATCTTGGTGCCGGCAGGCACCTTGAATTCGGAGGCTTCGCCGACGATCTCCATCTTCTCGACGGCGGTGCCGGTCTTCAGCTCGGCGTGGGGCCGGATGGGCGTGGCCTGGGCCATGAGCAGTGAAGGCGCGAGGAAGGCAGCGAACAGGAGACGACGCATGGGAACTCCTTTCTGTGGAAGTGAGCCCCCATTCTGGATCGTCGGCCAGCGCTTGTCATCAACAGGAAAGAACCGTTCCCTGAAATCAATTCCAGGTTTCGAGCCCTTCGAGGATATCGCGCACGCCGGGGCCGAACCGCGCGTTGCTCAGCCAATCGAGCCCGGCGGGCAGCCCCTCCACCGCGGCCTTCACGCGCGCCCGGTGGCCAAGCTCGGGGCGCGGGATGGCCCGGTCGGCCCGTTCGTGGCGCATGGCCACCGTCTCGCCGAGGCTGGGGATCCAGTGCTTCAGGCGCGCGTAGACGCCTTCCCAGCTCTCCAGATCCGCCGGCTTGCCAAAAGCGCCGCCGATGAAGCTCCGCAACTGCATGAGGCCTTCCGGCGCACTCTGAGGATCCATCCAGGAGGGCACCAGCGAACCCAGGTACCCCCGGCCTTCCGGCGGATGGATGAGGAAGCCGAAGCTGTCCTTCAGGGCCGGCAGCGGCGCGTGACGGCTGTGCCAGAGATCCACAGACGTGTACGGAATGGCCGCCAGGGCCTCTGCGCTTTGCGGCGCGGCGGAACCCAGCAGGGCCGTCGCCTCATAGGCCGGGAGGGCCAGCACCACGCGGCTGACCTCGCGGACCTCGCCCCCGCCGCTTACCCGCCAACGGCGCCCCGGCAGCGCCTCCAAGCGCTCCGCGCGCAAGCCCGTGCGCACGGAAGGAAGGTTCGCGGCGAGACGGATCGGCAGCTGGCCCATGCCGCCTTCGGGCACCACCATGTGGCTCACGCCGCTTTTGCGGATGCCGTTCACCAGACTGCCCGTGGCTTCCCACTGGCGTAGCTTCGGGATGGCGTCCACCGAAAGGATCTCCGCCGGCGCCGCCAGCACGCCCGCGATCATCGACGGCAGCAGTTCCGTCGCCACGCCTTTGCCCAGGCGCCGCGTGATGAAGGCGGACAGCCCTTCTTCGGGTTCGCCATCGCGCACGGAGACGAAGGGCTCCAGCATCATCCGCAGCTTGGCGCCCAGCGACATCAGGGGTGAAAGCATCAAGGCCGGTGGCGAAGAGGGCACGGGGATGAGCCGCCCGCCCTTGCCCACCCAGCGGGCCCCGGTGCCCGGCGATTTGAACGGAAGCTCGAGGGCGCTGAAGAGGCGGTCCACCGCCGTGCCCTTCTGCCAGAGCACACCCTGGGGGCCCGTTTCGAAGTGGCCGCCTTCCCAGGGCAGAGTCTTCATCCATCCCCCCACACTGGCGCCCGCCTCCCACACTTCCACGGATTCACCGCGCCGCTGCAGGTGCCAGGCGGCCGCCAGGCCCGTCACGCCGCCGCCAAGGATCAGGGTGCTCATGGGAGGATCTCCAGGACGCGCCGCGCGAGGCAGCGGATGTAGGCCGGATCGGCGCCCGGTGCGGCCACGCGGCGGTAGGTGCGGATGCCCGCCTGGTCAGCCACGTGGCGGTATTCGATATCGAGTTCGTGCAGGGTCTCGATGTGTTCGCTGACGAAGCTCATGGGCACGACGATCACGTCCTTGCCGCCCATGGATTCGAGCACGGATTTCAGGGGCGGTTCCAGCCAGCGCACGGGCCCGGTGCGGCTCTGGTAGGCCAATGTATAACCGCCGGGGATCTCGCCCAGCCGCGCCATCAGCGCATCCCGGGTGGCGTGGATCTCGCGCTCGTAGGGGTCGCCGGCTTCGATCTGGCGCACGGGCAGACTGTGGGCGCTGAAGATCACCGTGGCGCCCGGCAGCTCTGCCAGCGCGGCCCGCAGCGGGCGCTCCAGCGCGTCCAGGTAGTCCGGGTCCGTGGCGTAGTGGTCCACACCCGGCAACACCTCCATGCCCGCCTTGGCCGCTTCCACGGCCAGTTCCCGCAGGCTCGATCCGGTGGTGGCGCGGCAGTCGTGGGGGTAGAGCGTGACGGGCACGAGTTTCCGGATGCCCTGGCGCTTCAAGGCCTTCAGCAGGCCTTCGGCCCGTGGCGCCGCGTAGCGGAAGCAGAGCTTCACGGGTTCATTCCGGCCCGAGGCGCGCAGCGCCGCGCGCAGCGCCGAGGCCTGCAGCGCGCTTTCGCGGAGCAGCGGAGAACCGCCGCCGATCTCGGCATAGCGGCCCTTTGCGCCCGGGGCGCGGAGCTTCGCGATGAGCCGCGAGAAGGGCCCCTGCAGCCAGGCGGGACCCGGCAGGCGGATGAGGTCGCGGTCGCCGAAGAGGGCCGCCAGGAACGGCTCCACCTGGTCCAGATTCACCGGACCGCCCAGGTTCAGGAGAAGAATGGCCGTATCTCGCATCGTCCTCCACCTTACGCGAGACTGCCCCGAACTTTCGTCACGGAAACCGAGACGTGTTTGAACAGGAGATGAAGCCGGGAGCGGCGGCATCCCATAGACTGTCCTGAACGACTGGAGTCCCCGTGTCCCTTTCCGCCTTCGATTCGCTGCCCGATGAAGCCCGCCTGTGGCTGTTGGCCCTGGCCCAACCCACCGAAGCTTCCGTGATCACCCCCGAGATGGAGGCCCTCATGGGACGTTGGCGGCACAAGGGCGTGCAGTACCAGGGCGCCTGGACCCTCCTGGAGCACCGCATCCTGGCCGTGGCCGAGCCCATCCTCGCCAGCCAGCCCTCCGGTTGCGCCATCGACGGCATGCTGCGCGGCGTGAACCAGCTCATGGGCAAGGTGGGGTTGTCCCTGGAGGATCCCCAGGCCGTGATCGTGCGACTGGGCAGCGGCCTCCGGACCATTCCCCGCGCGAACCTCGAAACGCTGCTGGCCGACGGCACCCTCGACGGCACCACGCCGGTGCTGGACCTGGCGCTGCTGACCCTGGGCGACCTGCGGCAGGGCCGGCTCGAACGCCCCCTTTCCGCCACCTGGATCGGGCGGAAGTTCCTCAGGCCTGCAGCCAGCCAAGCCTAGACACAGGGCCTATTGCCCCCGTGTAGACAAGAAGAGGGCGGCCTGTGGCCGCCCTCTTCTGCATCCGTTTGGCTGCGAATTAGAAGATCGATTCACCGGGCTTGCGGCGCCAGGCTTCGGAGCGCTTCTGGCCATCGGCCTTGGGCTTCGCGTCCTTGGCGGCGGCCAGGGTCTGCAGCAGCGAACCGCCCAGCTTGGAGGCCACATTCTTGGCCAGGGCGGGCGCGGCGGGAACCACGGGGGCGCTCACGGGACCGGAGGCCGAGCCTTCGGGGGCCGGGCTCTTCGCGGTGATTTCCTTCAGGCGCTTTTCGTACCAGACCTTCCGCTTGGGATCGATGGTCCGGACATTCCCGGCCTTCTCTCCCTTTTTGAGAACCTTGGGCTTCGGCTTTTCGCGGTCTTCCCGCAACACGGAATCAGGCTTTGCGGCTTCTTCAAGGATCTTCGCCAGGTTGCCAAGGCCACGCAGGTTCATCATGTGCGGTTATTTCTCCGAAGGGGGCCACGGGCCACCGCTCATCAGACTACCGGCAATACCTTTGCTTACATAGTGATTTTCGGCACGAGGTGCGGTTTTTTCGAAGTACGGAGGTCCCTCCCTCCTGGGACACTGAGGCCATGGGAACCTCGGTCTCTACTCTTAAAACGCGGCTGGACGGGCTTTGCGCCCGCTACGACACCGCCGAGGCCCTCGAAAAGGATCCCTTCAGCGTCGTGCTCGCCTATGACTCCCCCATGAACCGGGAAGTCGCCGCCTTCGTGGCGGCCCACCTGGCCTATGGCCGCGTGGATCCCATGATCCGCGCCGTGCGCGTCGCGCTGGCACCCCTGGGCTCCAGCCCCGCGGACTGGCTTCGCACGCGAAGCGGGGCCGCCATCCGCAGGGAGCTCTCCCGGGCCCTGTCCACCTGGGCCTGGCGCTTCCACACGGCCGCCGACCTCATCGCCTGGCTGCTGGCCTGGAAGCAGCTCGATGCGGAAAGCGGCCAGGGCCTGGAATCCCACCTCCTGCCCCGGGCCGGAGAAGGGCCCGATGACGCGCTCTCGCGCCTGGTGCAGCGCCTGCGCACGGACCTGCCCGCTTCGTACGGATCCCGTTTCTCCCTGCCCGATCCCCTGGAAGGCGCGGCCTGCAAGCGCTGGCGCATGTTCCTGCGCTGGATGGTGCGCTCGGGTTGGCCCGACCTCGGGCTCTGGACCCGCTACCCGGCCGATCAACTGGTCATCCCGCTGGATACGCATGTGGCGCGGGTCTCACACTTCATCGGCCTCAGCCGTCGCACGACGCCTGACGGGAAAATGGCCCTCGAGATCACCGAATCCCTCCGCCGCCTGGATCCCGTGGATCCCCTCCGCTACGACTTCGCCCTTAGCCACCTGGGCATCCTAGGCGACTGCCCCGGCATCCGCAAACGCAGCACCTGCGCGGCCTGCCCCTTGTATTCCGTGTGCCGGGCGGGCTCAGAATCCGCTGCGCGGATTCCGAGGTAGGCTCATTTGTTTTTCGCTTGTTGGAACCCAGGGCCGGGCTCACCACGTGCGCGACCGCCGGGTGATGGAGCAGGCTCCCGCGGAGCCTGCGGAGTCGGGCTCCGGCGCAGAGCGCATGCCAGTGCCGATTCGAGAGGCCAAGCCGAAGGCGCAGGCCGATCGATGGTAAGCCTGGCCCCGAAAGGGGCCGGGCTTACCACGTGCGCGACCTAAGTGGGTCGCGGAGCAGAGCCTGGGGGGCTCTGCGGAGCGGGGACCCACTGGAAGCGTATGCCAGTGCCGACCCGTGAGCGCAAGCCGAAGGCGCCGCGCGAACGGATGGTAAGCCTGGCCCCGAAAAGGGGCCGGGCTTACCACGGCACTCGGGGGAACGACTTAGGGCTGCTTCTTCCGACCTGACCCGGTTCATCGCACCCCGATGCATGGGGCCCGGCTTGAATCCAGACTAGCCGCGATCCTCCCTGCAACGCCAGCGGAAGGACCCTTCGCCAAGCGGCACTGGCACTCAAAGTCCCTTATTTCTGCGAGGTTTTTAATCTGCGGAAAAATCCGCTCCAGGCCCCTTGACACCCCTACATCTTGGGGCCATCCTTTTCTCCCGGCACAACCCATAGAGGTCAGCTTCAAACTTCCCCACCCCCCGGGGAGAGCTTTGTGCGCCTCACGGAAAGCCATTTCTTTCGAGCCCGTCCTTTCCACCCACTGCCCACAGGACAGTCACATGAAGATCGCCCGCCATTTCACCAAGGCAGGTCACGACCCCTTGGAAGGGATTCCTTTCGTTCCGCGCACCAGCCGCATCTCCAAGCTCGACGGCACCGTCGTCTTCGAGGCCAAGGATGTGATGGTGCCGGAGACCTGGTCCCAGGTGGCCGTGGACATCCTGGCCCAGAAGTACTTCCGCCATAAGGGCATCGACGCCCAGAACGGCGGCGAGAAGGACTCGCGCCAGGTCTTCCACCGGCTGGCGGGCTGCTGGCGGCACTGGGGCGAGACCCACGGCTACTTCGACGCCGCCGAGGATGCCCAGGCCTTCTACGACGAGCTCACCTACATGCTCGCCAACCAGATGTGCGCGCCCAATTCGCCGCAGTGGTTCAACACGGGCCTGCACTACGCCTACGGCATCTCCGGCCCGGCCCAGGGCCACAGCTACGTCGATCCCAGGACCGGCGAGATGAAGAAGTCCACCTCGGCCTACGAGCGTCCCCAGCCCCATGCCTGCTTCATCCAGAGCGTGACCGACGACCTCGTCAACGAGGGCGGCATCATGGACCTGTGGACCCGCGAAGCCCGCATCTTCAAGTACGGATCCGGCACGGGCACCAACTTCTCCAAGGTGCGCGGCTCAGAAGAGCCCCTTTCGGGCGGCGGTCGCAGCTCGGGTCTGATGAGCTTCCTCGCCGTGGGCGACCGCGCCGCGGGCGCCATCAAGAGCGGCGGCACCACACGCCGCGCCGCGAAGATGGTCTGCCTCGACCTGGATCACCCCGATATCGAAGCCTTCGTCGACTGGAAGGTCACGGAAGAGCGCAAGGTCGCCATGATGGCCGCCGGCAGCGCCATGCTGCGCCGCCACTGGGACGCCATCTGCAAGACCGTGGAAGGCTCCACCTCCAAGGATGCCGACCCCAAGACCAACGAGGCCCTACGCAAGGCCCTCGCCCGCGCCAAGCGCGAGGGCGTGCCCGCCGCGTTCCTGACCCAGTGCCTGGGCCGCCTGGCCGAAGGCGATTTCCTCCGCGATCTCGCGGGCTACGACACGTCCTGGGACGGCGAGGGCTACCTCACCGTCGGCGGCATGAACTCCAACAACTCCGTGCGCGTGCCCGATGCCTTCATGCGCGCCCTGGAGATGGACGGCGACTGGGAGCTCAAGCGCCGCATCGACGGCAAGACGAGCAAGAAGCTCCGCGCCAAGGATCTCTGGGAGAAGGTGAACCGCGCCGCCTGGGCCTGCGCGGACCCCGGCATCCAGTTCAACACCACCATCAACGACTGGCACACCTGCCCCGAAGACGGCCCCATCAACGCGAGCAACCCCTGCTCCGAATACATGTTCCTGGATGACACGGCCTGCAACCTGGCCTCGCTGAACCTCTGCACCTTCCTCACGGAAGACGGCGGCTTCGACCTCGCGGGCTACCGCCACGGCATCCGCCTCTGGACCATCGTCCTCGAGATCAGCGTGCTGATGGCGCAGTTCCCCAGCGAAGCCATCGCCAAGCTCAGCTACGACTTCCGCACCCTGGGCCTGGGCTACGCCAACCTCGGCGCCATGCTCATGCGCATGGGCATCCCCTACGACAGCGTGGAAGGCACCCAGTGGTGCGCCTCCCTCACCGCCATCCTCACGGGCGACGCCTACGCCGCCAGCGCCGAGATGGCTCGCGAACTGGGGCCCTTCCCCGGCTACCAGAAGAACGCCCAGCACATGCTGCGCGTCATCCGCAACCACCGCCGCGCGGCCTACAATGCCCCTGCTTCTGAATACGAACAGCTCTCCATCCGGCCCCAGGGCCTGCACGGCGCGGGCGTGCCCAAGCGCATCACCGATGCGGCCCGCGAAAGCTGGGACACGGCTCTCACCTACGGCGAGCAGTGGGGCTTCCGCAACGCCCAGGTGACCGTGCTGGCGCCCACGGGCACCATCGGCCTGCTGATGGATTGCGACACCACCGGCGTCGAGCCCGACTTCGCCCTCGTGAAGTTCAAGAAGCTCGCCGGCGGCGGCTACTTCAAGCTCGTGAACCGCGCCATCCCCGAGGCCCTGGCCCGCCTGGGCTACTCGCCCAGCCAGATCCACGACATCGAGCGCCACGTGGTGGGCTGGCTGCAGATCACCGACGAAACGCCCGGCATCACCCGCTCGATGCTGAAGGCCCACGGCTGGGACGACGAGGAGATCTCCCTCGTGGAGCAGAAGCTCCCCACCGCCTTCGATCCCGCCTACGCCATCGACGTCGAACGTCTGAAGCGGGACTTCAGCCCCGAGCAGGTGGAGACCTTCATGCTGGCCCTCAGCGGTACCATGACCGTGGAAGGCGCGCCGCACCTCAAGGATGAGCACCTGCCCATCTTCGATTGCGCCAACCGCTGCGGCCGCACGGGCAAGCGCTACATCGCGCCCATGGGCCACCTGAAGATGATGGGCGCCGCCCAACCCTTCCTCAGTGGCGCCATCAGCAAGACCATCAACCTGCCTGCGGAAGCCACCGTCAACGAGATCGGCGGCATCTACGAGGCCAGCTGGCAGCTCATGCTCAAGGCCGTGGCGCTCTACCGCGACGGTTCGAAGATGAGCCAGGCCATGGCCACCAACCTCGACCTGCTGGACGGCGCCGACACCCTGATGGATGAATCGGCCACCGCCACCGAGAAGGCCCCTGCGGTGGCCCAGGCGATGACTCAGCAATTGGCGCAGCAGCTGGTGCGCACCTACCGGCGCCGCATGCCCAACCGCCGAGGCGGCTACACGCAATCGGCCACCGTGGGCGGCACCAAGCTCTACCTGCGCACCGGCGAATACGAGGACGGCAGCCTCGGCGAGATCTTCCTCGACATCCACAAGGAGGGCGCCGCCTTCCGCGCCGTGCTCAACTGCTTCGCCATCGCCGTGAGCATGGGCCTCCAGCACGGCGTGCCCCTGGAAGAG
Organism: Geothrix limicola; assembly: GCF_030268085.1. Taxonomy (GTDB): domain Bacteria; phylum Acidobacteriota; class Holophagae; order Holophagales; family Holophagaceae; genus Geothrix; species Geothrix limicola. Next base: position 798,975 of record NZ_BSDE01000001.1, on the reverse strand, counting down.
TTCTGCGACGCCTTCCTCTTCACCCGCTTCGAACCCGGCGGCATGGTCATGGGCAGCGACACGATCAAGATGAGCACCAGCATCATCGACTTCGTGTTCCGCGAACTGGCCATCAGCTACCTGGGCCGCTACGACCTGGCCCATGTGGAACCCGAGCAGATCGTGAACGCCGCCACGGGCCTGCGCCCCGCGAGCCAGGCTGGCGCTGCCATGCCGGCCCTGCCCACGGGCACGCCCCTGCCCTTCCCCGAGGGTTCCATGACGGGCGCGCCCGCCCAGGAAGACGCCCCGGTTCCCGTGCTGGTAGGTGTGTCCGGAGCCAAGGCCACGGTATCGGCCGCGCAGGCCGCCCGCGAGAAGGGCTACACCGGCGATCCTTGCCCCGAATGCGGCCACCTCACCCTGGTGCGCAACGGCGCCTGCATGAAGTGCCAGACCTGCGGCGCGACCACGGGCTGCAGCTAGGAAAAGACGCGCTGAGAAGGGTGCGAGACGGGTAAAAGGAGCGGGACACCCGCTCCTTTTTTTGCGTCGGGAATTCAGGCTGAACGGGGATGCCCAAGATTCGTATATCCGGTCCACCAGCCAGGCATTTTGTTGAGGGATCGATCAGATTCGATGTGCTCGTACCAGCTCAATAAAATATTGGATGAATTTTGAATGGTATGCCGACAGGATTCCGGATTTAATGTGTCGTGTTTCAGCATAGAAGATATGCCTGTTAGATTTTCCATTCCGAACTGTGCCACAAGGATGCATTCATGGATTATGTCGAAGCGAAGCATCCCTCAGGCCTGGGAAGCTGGCTCATCATCCTGGGCTGCCCACGCGGCCAGTCGCATCACCTCCGAGATGAAGACCGCAACCTCTCCGGCCCATCCTTCGCCTTCTGCGCCAGCTGCGAACACCAGGCGGGCATCGATTTCGAGAGCCAGGATTCTGAGACAGGCTGGAGCGTCCAGGTCTTTCCCGAGCGCTTGGTGTGCGGGTACGAGTCCGGAATCGCTTGAAGGCCCCCATGGCGACCTCCCGGTCGGGCCGGGTGGGTGGTAAGTTGTCCCTGCCTGCTCGCCCGGGGGATGCCACCACCTCGCAACCCTGAAGGATCCGCGGCCGGGCCCTTCCTCCGCCCGAGCCGCCCATGCCCGATCTCCTCGATCCCGCCGCCTTGGACCTGGCCTCCGACGCCGAACTGGGCCCCCTGCTGGCGGCCTGTCCGGACATCGTGGCGCTGCGCTTCAGGGACGGCGAGCTGCTGGTCCGCGAAGGCGAGGATTCACAGGATCTCTTCATCGTGCGCAAGGGCAGCCTGGTGGTGGAGAAGGCCCAGCCGAACGGCACCCATCAGCCCCTGGCCCAATTGGAATGCCATCCGGACAACCCCGTGATCGTCGGCGAAATGGCCTATTTCGGGGCTCAGCACCGCACGGCCACGGTGCGCGCCGTGGGCGCCTGCCAGGCCCTGCACCTCAAGCCAGCCCATCTGGACGCCATCATGGCGGGCTTTCCCGGGCTCACACGCATTCTCTGCCGCCAGTTCACGAGCCGCCTCAAGGAGGCCAACGAGGAACTGCGCGACCTGCGCGCCCGCTTCGACTGTGCGCCTGAGCGCCGCCTGGCCAAACCGGGAGAACGCCTCTACGAAGCCGGCGGCGAAGCCCGCTCGGTATTCCAGCTCGCCATGGGCTCGGTCAGGCTTGAAGGCGCCTCCGGTTCCCGTGTTCTGCGGGCCGAAGACCTTCCGTCAGGGTTTCTCGGACTGAGGGAATACCTCCTGGGGCTTCCCTACGCAGAATCAGCAGTGGCGGAGGATTCCTGCTTCCTCGCCGTGATCAGCATCGACCGCCGCGAGGCCTTTCTTCGCAGTTATCCGACCCTGGCTTTGACAGCCTTCCATTAAGCACCCGATCCATTCCTCCCGGCCTCAATAAGCCAATAGTCCACACGGCATCGGTCTTCCGCGGGCGGATGCCACACCCGGAATCAATCGGTTTCCGCCAGGGCCGCGTCCATCATCCACCTCGCGATGCTGATGGTGCTGGGAAGATCGGGAAGGGTCTCGCGGGTGAACCAGCGGGCGTCTTCCAGTTCGGAAGGATCCGGCCTCAAATCGCCATCGAGGTACTCGGCCCGGAAGCCCACCATCAGGCCGTTGGGAAAGGGCCAGGGCTGGCTTCCGAAATAACGCAGGTGCTGGATGCGGATGCCCAATTCCTCCGAGACTTCCCGGTGCACCGCGGCCTCGAGGGATTCCCCGGGCTCCGTGAACCCCGCCACGGAGCTGTACACGCCCGGTTTGAAATGGGGCGAGCGGGCCAGGGCCCATTGGCGAGCCGGCCCCCTGCCGCGCTGGATGAGCACGATGATGGCTATGGAATTCCCGGGAAAGACGGCGCGCCCGCAGGACGGACAACGGCGGCCGTGCCCTTCGGCCGGAACCAGCGCCGCCGCGCAGTGGCCGCAGAAGCGATGCCCCGCCTCCCATTCCAGCCACTGGTAGGCCCGCCCGGCACGCAGCCAGTCCTCCCTGGCCATCCGCGGGTGGGCTTCGCGCAGTCCCAGGGCTTCCACACCCGCAGGCGGGGCCTCGTCGGCCTCGGCTCGCAGCACGGTCACACCCTCTGGCAGGCTCAGGCGTGCCCGGGCTCCCGTGGGCACCGAGCCGAGGGGCAGCCACAGCCGGTCTCCCTGGAAGGTGATGGGGCCTTCGTGCATTCGTCCTCCTCAGGCCGCAGGGGCCCGCCTCCAGCCTAGCCCAGCCCCCCTATACGAACAGTACGGCATGGACCGGCGGCAGATGCTCTGCCAGCGTGATCCAGTCGTCCCCGGCGTTCTCGCTGATCCAGACGGAACCGGTGGTGGAGCCGAAGGCCAGGCGCTCACCGTTGGCGTCCAGATCCAGGGCGTGGCGGTAGACCAGGTCATAGGCCCAGCTCTGGGGTAGGCCCCGGTGCAGGGTCTCGAAGGTGCGGCCTCCGTTGCGGGTGCGGTTCACCACCACGCGGCCCTCGGCGGGGATGCGGCGCTCGTCCTTGATGGCAGGCACGAACCAGGCCGTGTCGGGATCCTTCGGGTGCACCACCACGGGAAACCCGAAGACGGAGGGCTTCACGTCCGTGATCTCCGTCCAGGTCATGGCGTCGTCCGTGCTGCGGAAGATACCGTTGTGGTGTTGGATCCACCAGACGTGGGGCGCGGCGGGGCACTGCACCATTCGGTGGGGATCCTGGGATTCCGGGGCCTCGACCAGCTCGGGGGGCGCGTAGTCGGCGCGCATGCCCTGAGTGTGGGCGGTCCAGGTCTTCCCGCAGTCCCGGGAATGCCACACGCCGCCGCTGGAGACTGCCACCACCACACGGTTCCCGTCGCGCGGATCCACGACGACGGAATGGATGCCCGGCACCTCGGCGCCGCCGCCGGCCCACTTTCGCCGCTGGGGCATGTTCCACAGAGCCTCCACCAGGTGCCAGGTGGCGCCGCTGTCCTCGCTCCAGAAGAGGCCGCCCGGAAGGGTGCCGGCCCAGAGCAGGCCGGGCTGGGAGGCGAGACCTGGCGTGAGACACCAGAAGCGGATGAGGCGCCAGGGGATCTCGCGCCCCAGGAAATCCTTCTCCACATGGCCCTCGGGCGGCTCCGGGTAGGCGGGCACGCCGATCTCCTCCCAGGTGGCGCCGCGGTCCTTGGACCGGTGCAGCTTGGCGCCGAAGTGCCCGTGGTCCAGGGCGGCGTACCAGGCGCCGTCGCGGGGATCCTGCATGGCCAGGGAAACGTTGTCCCCGAGGAAGTGGACCTGCACCAGGTCCCAGATCCCGTTCCGGCGCTGGGCCGAGAAGAGACCTTTGCGGGTGGACACGAGCAGCTGGTCCGACATCTCAACCTCCGGAAAGGGCCTGCATCACGTAGATCTCGGCAGCTTCGGACACAGGATCGCCGAGGGTCCGGCGGTCCTCGACGGGCACGCCATCCACGAAGATGGCCATGTGGAACCTCAGGGCACCATGCTCGTCCAGCACGTACCCCCGCAACCGGGGACGCTGCTGGAAGGCCGCCTCAAGGGCCTCCCGCACCGATGCCCCCGGCACCGTGCAGGGGTCGCAGGCCACGTGCCGTCGGAGGTTGCTCGTGAAGGTCACACAGGGCATGGCGCCTCATCGCCGAATCCGCCAATGTCTTCCCTGTGAAGCCTCACGTCAAGCGCCGGCCTTCAATCGAACCGGGTGGGGTCGTCCCAGCGGTCCAGGTGTGCCTGGGCCCGCCGTTTCTCCCGTTCGAGCTGCTTCTGGGCTTCGATGAACTCTTCGTCTTCAAGCCGTGTGGGATCCGGAAGCGGGTGGCCATCCAGATCATGGACGGGCGCAGCCCGACGCTCCACTCCGACGATCCTGCTCCACACTTGGCGCCGTTCCACTGGACTCATCATGGTCCACCTCTGGCTCAGCCCAACATAGGTTCACCCTATGAAAACGCCAGGCAGAAAAAAACGCAGGGGTCGCCCCCTGCGTCATTTCTTCTGGTCTGAAAGCTTAGACGAGCCCGAGCTGCTTGACGGCCTGGCGTTCCTCGTCGAGTTCCTTGGCCGTGGCATCCATCTTGGCGCGGCTGAAGGCGTTGATTTCGAGTCCCTTCACAATCTCCACCTGGCCGTTCTTCACGGTCACGGGGAAACCGTAGACCAGGCCTTCGGGTACGCCGTAGCTGCCGTCAGAGACAAAGGCCATGCTGGTCCAGTCACCTTCGGGAGTGCCCAGAGCCCAGGAGCGCATGTGGTCGATGGCGGCGTTGGCGGCGCTGGCGGCGCTGCTGAGGCCCCGGGCCTCGATGATGGCGGCGCCACGCTTGGCCACGGTGGGAAGGTAGACGTTCTCGTACCAGGTGTGGTCATTCACCAGGTCGTAGGCGTTCTTGCCGTCGACTTCGGCGTGGTAGAGGTCGGGGAACTGCGTGACGCTGTGGTTGCCCCAGATGGTCATCTTCTTGATCGCGGTGACGGGCTTGCCGGTCTTCTCGGCCAGCTGCGAAATGGCGCGGTTGTGATCCAGGCGCACCATCGCGTGGAACTGGGTGGGCTTGAGCTTAGGCGCGTTGGACAGCGCGATGAAGGCGTTCGTGTTGGCGGGATTGCCCACCACCAGCACCTTCACATTGCGGCTGGCCACTTCGCTGAGAGCCTCACCCTGGGGCTTGAAGATGCCACCGTTGGCGTTCAGCAAGTCGCTGCGCTCCATGCCGGCCTTGCGCGGAAGCGCGCCCACCAGCAGCGCGTAATCCGCATCCTTGAAGGCGACCTTGGGGTCGTCCGAAGTGACCACGCCCGCCAGCAGGGGAAAGGCACAGTCATTGAGTTCCATGACGACGCCGTTCAGGGCCTTGAGGGCTGGCGTGATCTCCAGCAGCTGGAGGATCACGGGCTGGTCGCTGCCCAGCATCGCGCCACTGGCAATGCGGAAGAGCAGGCTGTATCCGATCTGACCGGCAGCGCCGGTGACGGCCACGCGAACGGGGGGCTTCATACGGGTCCTCCTGAAGATAGGTCATTCTATACCTTCACGGGTTCTTGGAAACCGACAGGTCGGGAATTCCTGTGGACCTTCCTTCAAATCCGCCCGAACAGCAAGTTTCCGGTCCAGACACCGATGAGGATCCCCAGATCCTCCCATGCCAGGATTATCCATCCGACTCGCATCCCTTTTCTCCCTCCTCCTGCTCGCCTTGCCGCTGGTCCGCGCGGCGGGGATTCCTGTGTCGGGGCGCATGGTGTTCCGTCCCCACGGCGCCGCGGAAGGCCTGGAGCACATGAGCCTCACCTGCCTCGCCCAGGACCAGGCCGGCTTCCTGTGGGTGGGCACCGAAGGCGGCGCCTACCGCTATGACGGCACCAGCTTCCGGCTCTGGAGCCTGCCCGAGGGGCTTCCCTCCGCCTGGGTCCGCACCTTCGCCTCGGGGCCCGAGGGCAACCTTTGGATCGGCACCCGGGCGGGACTCTGCTGGTTCAAGGAAGGCCGGATCCACCTGCTGGACGTCAAAGATCCGCTGGCCCACGCGCTCATCCATCAGGTCACCACCGATGATCGGGGCCGGATCTGGGTGGCTTCCCAGCAGGGCCTGTTCTGCAATGAAGGCGGCGCTTCCGGTTTCCATCCCGTGCCCGGGTGGTCCGAGGGCCCGGCCTTCTCCCTCGCGCGGGACGGTTCAGCCATGTGGGTCGGGGGCACCTCAACCCTCTGGCGGCTCGCGGACGGGTCCCCGCCAGCCACTTGGTCCAGCCGCCAGGGGTTGTCCGCCGAGCCCGTGAAGGCCCTACACATGACGAGAACCGGGGATCTGTGGATCCGCACGCCGAGCCAGCTCCGGCTGCTGCGCCGGGGCGCCGCCACCGCCATCCTTCCCGCCCAGGGCCTGCCTCCCGTGGCCGTCAGCTTCTACGAGGAATCCCTCTGCGCCGACGGAAGCGGCGGCGTGTTCGTGCCCACCGCCAAGGGCCTCCTGCATTTCCCCGCCGCGGGTCCATGGCGGCTCCTCGGCGAGGATCGCGGCATACCCAACGGCTGGGCCAACCAGGCCCTGGTGGACCGGGCGGGCAACCTGTGGCTGTCGAGCCTGGGGCTGCACCTGCTTCAGGGCAACGGGTCCTGGCAGAACTACACGCGCTTGGACGGGCTGCCTGGGGATACCACCTGGGGCCTGCTCCGGGATCGCGAAGGCACCCTCTGGGTGAGCACGAGCAATGGCCTCGCCCGCATGGAAGCGAGCGGCCCCAGGGCTTTCCCGCCCGGTGCGGGCCTCGTGCTCTACACCCTCACCGAAGCCGCGGACGGCAGCATCTGGGGCGCGGGTGAACATCCCTTCCTCGTGCGCATCTCCCCGGATCGCCGAAGCCTGTCGCGCATTCCCCTGCCGCCTTCCCCCGCCATGGCCATCCCTGTGGCGATCGCCTTCGACGCGGCGGGAACCCTCTGGATCGCCACCTCCAACGAGGGCCTCTGGCAGCTGCAGGCACCCCATGGACGGCGGCATTTCCAGCATGTCGACCTGCCCGGAAGCGGCGATCTGGGCCAGCTCACGGCCCTCCACGTCGACGCCAGACAGCGGTTGTGGGTGTCCACGGGTCGAGGGCTGGCCTGCCTGGATCGCGGAGTATGGCGGATGTTCGGCGCCGAGGTCGGACTGCATGCCTCCCCGCTGTGGGCCATGGCGCCCATGCCCGACGGTACCGCCTGGCTGGGCTATCTAGAACCCGTCGGTCTCACCCACCTCGACCTCAACGGCGAGACGCCCCGCCTGCTCGAGCACCGCACCCGCAAGAACGGGCTGGCCAGCGATTCCATCTACAGCCTGGTGGCCGATCCCTCGGGCAGCCTGTGGGTGGGTGGACCGCGCGGCGTGCAGCGCCTCCAGGGGCAGAACCAGCGCCTGTTCCGCCGCGAGGACGGCCTCATCGGGACCGACTGCAACCCCTTCTCCACCTGGGCCGACGCCGATGGCGGCCTCTGGTTCGGATCGACGACGGGCCTGCTCCACCACCTGCCCGAAGCCAGCGGCACCGCCACCGAAGCCCCCAGGACCGTGCTCATGTCCCTTCGTCTCGGCTCGAAGGCCTGGGACCTTCCCAGTGAGGAAACCCGGGAACTCGGCAGCGTCTCGTACCGCGACCGCACCTTGTCCGCGCGCTTCACCTCCCTCGACTACCAGCAGGAGGGCCGGCTGCACTTCCAGGGGCGCCTGCTGGGGCTGGAAGAGGAATGGATGGACCTGGGCACCCGGGATCTGCGCTATTCCACCCTGCCGCCGGGGCGCTACGAGCTGCAGGTCCGCGCCTTCCTCGAAGGCGAACCTCCTGGACCGATGGCCAGCGCGCGGTTCCAGATCCAGTATCCCTGGTGGGCCCGGTGGTGGATGTGGATCCTCGGCATCGGCGCGATGCACGTGATCGGACGCGCCGGATTCCGCTGGCGCACGGGGCGTCTGCGACGGCGCAATGAAGAGCTCCAGACCCTGGTGCAGCAGCGCACGGAGGCCCTGGAACTGAGCAACCTCGCCCTGGAGGCCATCTCCACCACCGACCCCCTCACGGGTCTGCGCAACCGGCGCTATCTCAGCCAGGAGCTGCCGCCGGTGCTGTCGCTGATCCTTCGCAGCCAGCGCTCGGGGGCCGCCGGATCCGAGGCTTTCCTCGTCTTCGCACTCCTGGACATCGACCACTTCAAGCGGGTGAACGACACCTGGAGCCACGAGGCCGGAGACCGTGCCCTGAGGCAGATCGCCGACATCCTCCGGCACGTGGCCCGGGAATCGGACTTCCTCGTGCGCTGGGGCGGCGAGGAGATCCTCTTCGTCGGGCGGACGACCGATCTGGATGGGGCCGCCGCCGTCGTGGCCCGCCTGCACCAGGCCATCCGGGAACAGCCCCTCGACCTGGGCGTCTCGGTTCCTGTGCCCCTGACCTGTTCCATCGGCTTTTCCATCTTCCCCTTCCAGACGGATCACCCCGAAGCCACCTCCTGGGAAGACCAGATCCGCCTGGCGGACCGCTGCCTCTATGCCATGAAGCGGTCGGGGCGGGATGGCTGGCTGGGTGTCGCCGGGCGGGCAGGCGCGGAGGCCTCTGCGAGTGGCTTCGAGGACGCGCCCGCCGAAAGCGTGCTCGCCGATCAGGTCGCCTTGCGCGCCAGCGACCAGCGGCCCCTGGTCTGGGATTCGGAGGGAGGGGCCTGAGCCTACAGGGCCTTGACCATCTGTTCGCCGCCCAGCTGCCGCATCTGGTTGAGGATCCAGCCCTGGCGCCCCCGGATGTACTCGCTGGGGGCGCTCACCTTGAACTTTCGCGGATTGGGCAGCACCGCGGCCATGAGGGCGGCTTCAGGGGCGCTGAGCCGCTTGGCGGGTTTGCCGAAATAGGTCCGCGCCGCCGATTCGGCGCCGTAGACGCCGTCGCCGAACTCCACGATGTTCAAGTAGACCTCGAGAATCCTCCGCTTGGACCAGCCCGCCTCCATGAGCAGGGTGAACCAGGCTTCGAAGCCCTTGCGCACCCAGGAGCGGCTGTTCCAGAGGAAGAGGTTCTTCGCCGTCTGCTGGGAGACCGTGGAGGCCCCCCGCTTCCGTCGGCTCTTCTCGTTGTGCTGGATGGCCTTCTCGATGGCCTGCCAATCGAAGCCGAAATGGTCGGCGAAATTCTGGTCCTCCGCGGCGATCACCGCCAGGCCCAGGCTGGGGGAGATCTCCTCCAGTGGAACCCACTGATGGTGCGAGGTGTAGGGCCGATCCTCGCTCCAGGCCTCCATGCGTCGCTGGATCATCAGACCCGAGACCGGCACCGGCACGAACCGGAAGATCAGCACCAGGAGGATGTTCAAGGCGAGGAACAGGCCCAGGGCCCACCCCAGGCCCACCAGAATCCGTCCCATCCAGCCCCGCTTCTTCGCCATGTCGCCTGATCCCGTCAAAACATTCAGTCTGCCAGCCCGGCAGCCGATGGGTCAGGGACGGCTTTTGGATTCCGGCCCGCCGGAACCCTCCGCAGGGGAGCACCTCCAGGATGTCCAGTCAGCCCGAGAAGCGGAAATACCCGCGCCTCAGCATCAACGATGGCGCCTACGGGGTCAGGTTCCAGGCCCAGGGCACCCCCATCCACGACGGCCGCCTGGTCAATCTAAGCGCCGGCGGATGCGGACTGGAGATCCAGACCGCCGATGCCCGTCACATGGAAGTGGGCGACCTCCTGGAGTCCGTGTTCCTCGACCACCCGGACCTTCCCTTCGTGCCGCTGTCAGCGGTCGTGGTGCGCCTGCTGGGCAAGGTGCCCGGAAAGACCGGCGGCTACGTCCTCGCGGGTCTGGAATTCCAGGAGACGACGCCCTTCGTGAGGGAACTCATCGCCGGCCACGTGGCGGAAAAACTGAAGAAGGAATAAAGCGGCGGTCCAGGATCAACCCCCGCCCCTCCGGTGCCGATGGAAACAGGACCCGACGCTCCCCGATGAAACAAACCCCCTTCGAACTCTTCCTCGATCGCCTGGACCCGGCCTGGCGGGACGATCAGCTCGCCTTCTTCCGCACCGTCGCGGGGCTGGGCACGGCCGCCGTGGAAGAGCTGGCCGGGCGGGTGTCGCGAGTCTCCTGTCCCCCGGGACTGAAGCAGCTCGTCCTCGAATTCAGCTACTACTTCCCCTGGCAGGAATGGATCCCCATCGTTGATCGCATCCTCCGCCATGAGAAGGACCTGGCCCTCTTCGATACGGGTGTGCGGGCCCTGGGACGGATGGGAACGCCTCCGGCCCTGGAATGCCTCCGCGCCCTTTCCCTGAGCCGCGTCACACCCGGCTTCTCCGAGATCGTCAACCAGGTGCTGCAGGAATCCGACCCCGCCGAGGCGTTTCTCCACCATTTCTCGCGCCTGCTTCAGGGCAGCGTCCAGCCCGCGGATGCCAACGAGGGCGCCCATCAGCTCGCCAAGCTCATCACCGCCGACAGTTTCGGGGCCCTCCGCACTGCGGTGGACCATCCCGACCCCCTGATCTTCCGGCATGCCCTCAAGCTGATGGGTCAGGTGCCATCCGAAGAGGCCGCCGCCTTCCTGCTCGCCTACCTGGAGGCGACCCATCAGGAGGCCCTGCAGGACCGCGAAGTCCGCGTGCTCCTCACCGAGTTCCGCAGCCTTCCCCGCACCGAGGTGATGGCGAAGGTGATCCAGATGCTCACGGCCCGCTGGACTGATCATCCCGCACAGCCGCTCACCGAGCTGGCGGACCTCGCCTCGGGCAATGGTGATCGGATCCAATCGGCGATCACGCGGCTTCACGCCTGCGAGCCCGGCGTGCTGGACGCGTTCCTCCTCGACACGCTCAAGGAAGCCCTCGTCGACAAGCCGGCCCATCTGGCGAAGGCCCTGGGACAGGCGGGCGAGGCCGCGCAGCGCCGCACCCGGCGCATCGAATTCGGAATGGATTCGGCCTCCCAATCTCTAGCCACCCTGGCGGGCCAGGGGCTCATCGACGCCGGACAGGTGATCCCCGTCCTGGCCGAATCCCTTCGCCTGGGCACCGGCCACGCGGGCGCCGCCTGCGCGCTGGCCAGGCTGGTTCCGCCCGAAGCCCAGGACCTCATCGACCTGGTGCTGGATCAAAGTGACGGCGCCATCCGCGGCGCGGCCCTGGAGGCCCTGGGCGAGCGCTCGGACCCGGGCCTGCGCTACGCCTTCATGAAGCTGCGGCGGGATGCCATCACCGATATCTCCGACCGGAGCCTTTGGCACCTCGGCCAGCTGCCGGAAGCCGTGGGCACCGCGCGGGCCTTCCTCGCCGACGAGGACCCCGCCGAGGTGGAGGTGGGCCTGCGCTTCATGGCCATGCACAAGTTGGAGGAGCTTGTGCCGGACCTTCTGGAACGCATCCCCACCGAAACCCGAGAAGCCCTCCTCGTGGGCATCCTGGCAACCCTCGGCGCCATCGGCTCGCCGTCGGCCGTGGATCCGCTGGTGAACCTCCTTCATTCGGGCCAGGCCCCCAAGATCCAGGTCGCCATCGCCGAGGCCCTCCGCGATCTGGGCGACGCCAACGGCGCCCTGGCCCTTTGCGCCAAGGCCGAAGAACTCAACAGCCCCACGCTGCGGGCCATCGCCGTGGAAGCCCTGGCCAAGGCCCACCCGACGCCGGAAAACCCACTGCCCGCCAGCCGTTCGAACGTGCTGATCAAGGCCGTGCGCGGCGGATGGAGCGACCGCAATCCCTGGCCTCTGCGGCGCCGCATCGCCGACACCCTGCTGAACGTCCATCCCGAGAATTCCGGTGTGTGGGTCGAATTGTCGACCCTCTTCCAGGCCACCCTGGACGAGAAGCGCCCGCCGGGGGCCGTTTCCCCCGAGGACCTCACGCACCTCCAGACCTGCGCCCGCGCCCTGGCCCAGCTGGCCTCGGTCTGAGCTCGACAGGAGCCGCGCCCCGCGCCATCCTCCCAAGCGGAGGAAAGCATGAGCGAAGGCGCCCAGGATCGGATGTCAGGCCAGGAGCTGGTGGCTCTGGTGCGGCGCGTGTTCCAGCCCCGGCCAGGAGAAGGCTCCGTGGCCATTCTGGTGGACCTGCCCGACGCCAAAGTCCCCGATGATGCGAGCTGGGTGGCCCGCCGCGCCATCGCGGCCGAGTGGGTGCGGGAGCTCCACGCGCACCGTTCAGAGCTGGGCATGGACACGCATCTCGTCGCCTTCCCCAACGTGCACACCAACAACGGCGACTTTCCGGAAAGAGCCTGGGTCCTGGATGGAGGCCCCCTGCCCTCCGTGGATTCACTGGATCCGGCGGCCGCCATCGGTTTCACGGAGCTCTACGCCACCCATCCCATCCTCCTCGCGCTGACGAAATTCTCGGCCACGGCGCCCCTGAAGATGGCCGCGAAGAAGCATCCCATCCGCGCCGCGACCATGCCGGGCTTCCGGGCCGACATGGTCCCTGCCCTGCGTCTCGACTACGTCGAGGTGAACCGCCGCGTCGTGCTGCTCAAAGACCTGTTGGACCGGGCCGAAGGCGCCGATTTCAGGTTCGAGACTCCAGAGGGCCCCTGCGACCTGCACCTGGACCTTCGCCACCGCACGGGGCACGCCTCGGGAGGCCTGCTTCCGACACCCGGCATCGCCGGCAACCTGCCTTCGGGCGAAGCCTACATCGTGCCCTACGAGGGCGAACGCGAGGGTGATCCCAGCCGCACGGCGGGCATCCTGCCCGTGCAGTTCGGCCCCGAGATCGTGCGCTACCGCATCGCGCAGAACCAGGCCCTGGAAGTCCTCAGCGAGGGGCCTGCCTCGCGGGAGGAGGCGGCCCTGCTGGCCAGGGAACCCGCCTACGGCAACCTCGCGGAACTGGGCCTGGGCGTGCTCGCGGCCTTCGGCGTGAAGCCCATCGGCGTCATCCTGCTGGACGAGAAACTGGGCCTGCACATCGCCTTCGGCCGCAGTGACCATTTCGGCGGCCAGGTGGGCCCGGCCCAATTCTCCAGCCATGACGCCGTCATCCACATCGACCGCGTCTACGTGCCCGAAACCCAGCCGGACGTGAAGGTCGTGGCCGTGGATCTGAGCATGGCTGATGGCGAAACCCTCGCGCTCATGCGCAACGGGGAGTACAGCATCCGCTTCTGAACAGGTCTCGAACGCGCTTTGCCTGTCCTAGGAAGGGTCAGAGGTCTTCGAGGATCTGTCTTGCAAGCGATATATCCCTTAGTGATGATCGCTTGTTATTACTTGCAGCGATCTATATTATCTCTATCTCGACCCGCCGGACTGAACTCAGCCACGGATCGAGGCGGTCTTGGAAGTGGTGGGAGCCCAGGGTGCGACTCACTGCGCTTGGAGGTCCCCGGTATGCCCCGCCTGAAGAGCACGGTGCTCTGGAAGTCCATCCTACTGACGGGGCTTTGCGGTTTGGGCCTCTTCAGCCTCTGGTGGTGGGGCGTTGTCCATGTCGTGGAAACCCATGGGCGCTCGCGCGCCGAGGAATCCCTGGTGCAGATCCGACAGACCGTCGACCGGGAATTCAAAAGGGCGGAAGACACCGGACACGCCTTCGGCGCCTGGTGGTCCAGCACGCAGGGTCGGCTCGATGAGCCCGAAAACCTCCAGAGCGTCATTCCCTTCCTGGAAAAGGGCGCCATCATCACCAACCTGGTGCTGAGCTGCGAAAACGGGGATTCCGCTTGCGTCGTCCGCCGGGATGGCGAGTGGAACCTGATCCTCTTCAAGGATGGGCGGAGCCCCAGACGCTACATGGTGCGGAACGGTCACTGGGTGCTGGGCCCAGGGGATGAACGCGAAGTCTACGTGGCGAAGGATCGCTACTGGTACCAGTTCGGCGCCGCCCACTCAGCGCCCGCTTGGACCCCGGAGGCCTACCGCTACTTCTCATCCGCCGTGGCCGGCTTCACCTACACGGTTCCCATCCGCAGCGGAGACGGACGGCTCCTTGGCGTGATCGGGGTCGATGTCTCCCTGGAGGAACTGACCCAGCTGATCTGGGAACAAAGGCCCACCCCGGATTCCCGAACCATCGTCACGGATTCCGAAGGCCGCCTGCTGGTGCCGCCCCGCCTCAAGGGGATGCTCGACCCCCCCACGCGCTTCGCCCACCACCTCATGCCCCTGTCTCCCTCGCTCATGGAAACCCTCCTGAGCGGTCAGATGAGCGTCCGTCCCGGGGAGACCCCCTATCTCTTGGATCTCGGCAAGACGTACGTGGGCGCCACGGGACTGTTTTCTCCAAAGAGTAGGCCGCAGATGAACCTTCACGTGGCCATCCCGGAAGACGATCTCTTCCCCGGCCAGCGGCGCTTCGCCCTGCTCACCTTCCTCGTCGCCTTGCTTGTGGTCCTCGGCGTGGCCTGGTCCCTGTTCGACCTCCACAATCGCGTCATCCGCCCCATGCGCCAGCTGGCGGAAGAAGACGCCTCGCCTTCCGCAGATCCGCTCGAACCCATGAACTTCAACTCGGACATCTGGGAACTGCAGCGCGTCGGGGAGAAGCTCCATCTCGCCGGGCGTGCGGACAGCGAGCGGAAGCGCCTCATGACCCAGGTCGAGCACAGCCAGCGGGTGGACGCAGTCGGCCACATGGCCCCGGGAATCGTGCATGACGTGAACAACCAGCTCTCGCTGGTGCTCGGACAGATCGGAATCTGTCGCACCATCCTGGGGGTCCATCCCGAGCTGGAACCCCATCTTCGCGCCGCGGAAGGCGCCACCCTCAAGTGCTCCGAGGTGCTCCGCGCCCTCATGGACTACAGCCGGCCCAACCACGGGCAACGGGAGCTGCTGAGCCTCAACGATCTCGTGGAACACGCCGCAGCCCTCCTCCGCCGAGTCATGGGAGGTCGCATCCGGGTCGAGACCGACCTGTCTCAAGACCTTCCCCTTCTGTTTGGCGAACCCATCAAACTCCAGCAGATCCTGGTGAACCTCGGACTGAACGCGAGGGATGCCATGCCAGAGGGGGGTGTGCTTCGGCTGCGGACCTTCCGGCTCGAAGAGAAGGCCTGCCTGCTGGTGGAAGACACGGGATCCGGCATGACGGCGGAGGTAAGGGAGCGCGTCTTTGAACCCTTCTTCACCACCAAAGCGCCGGAGAAGGGCACCGGGCTCGGCCTGGCCATGGTCGCCAACATCGTCTCGGCCCACGGTGGGAAGATTCATCTCGAGACTGAGCCCGGAGCAGGCACCCGCTTCCAGATCGAGTTCCCGCCCACCCTCCGCAAGCAAGATGGGCGTCGCGGGGATTCGTGAAACAGCCAAGGGCCCTGAGGAAACCTCAGGGCCCTTGGCTCACTCGGACGGCTCAGCGCTTGGGATAGGCGGGCACCGGCGGGAAGCTCGGCGTCGGATTCTCCTTCAGATTCTTCAGCAGGGTCTCGATGCCCACTTCGAGCTGGCGGTCATGGCCCTGCAGGAGGCTGGCGGGATCGTTCTCCACCGTGAAGTCGGGCTCGGCGCCGTGGTTCTCGATCCACCACTGCCCTTCCTTGCCGTAGAAGGCGTTGTTGCTCTGCTCGACGCGGCCGCCGTCCAGGGTGAGCTGGGTGTTCACGATGCCCACCAGACCGCCCCAGCTCGGCATGCCGACGATGGGGCCCAGGTTGCGGGCCTTCACGTGGGCCAGGAAGGCTTCGCCGTCGCTGCCGTTCTGCTCATTGCTGAGGAAGACGTAGCGGCCATCGGAGGCAGTGTTGGGGTAGCGGAAGGGACCCATGCCGCGCAGCACGTTGAAGCCCACCTGCTTGCGTTCCAGCTTGTCGATCATGAAGTATTCGGTCCAGCCGCCGCCATTGCCGCGCACGTCGATGACGATGCCCTTCTTGTAGCGGAAGGCGCGCCAGTACTTGTCGAACTGGCCGATGTTCTGATCGGTCATGGCCGTGATGTGCATGTAGCCGAGCTGCCCGTTGGAAGCCTTGTCCACGGCGGCGATGTTGCCCGCGATCCAATGCTCGTAGCGCAGGTCCCAGTCGTTGGGAACGGGCTCCACATCCAGGGTGCGCGCCCCTTCCATGGTGGGCTTGCTGTTCACGGTGAGCGTCACCTTCTGGCCCTTGATGACCTGGAGCCGGGCCTGGATCACCTCGGGCGCGCGCAGGGGCTTGCCGTCGATGGCCAGCAGGTACTCGCCCTCCTTCACCTTTGGAGCCGGATCCGCCAGGGGGGCCTTGAGGTTCCGGGCATAGGCCGTGGGTCCGTAGACCTTGGCGAACCTGTAGACGCCGTTCTCGGCGCTGAAATCGGCCCCCAGCAGACCCGGATAGACCGGGCTCGGGACGGGCCGGCCGGGGCCGAAGTCGCCGCCGCTCACATAGGTGTGACTCACGTTGAGCTCGCCCACCATCTGGCTGAGCAGCCAGTTCAGTTCCTGCCGCGAGTTCAACTCGGGCAGCAGGGCACGGAACTTGGCGCCGATGGCGTTCCAGTCGTTGCCGTTCATGTTCGTGTCGTAGAAGAAATCCCGGTACCAGCGCCAGGTGTCTTCGAAGATCTGCTTCCACTCCTCACGGGGCGCGGCTGTCATGACCATGCGCTCCAGATCCAGCTTCTCGGGCAGGGCCTTCGAAGCGAACACGGCCGAGACGTCACCCGCGTGGAAGTTCGGCCCCTTGCGGAGGAGGATCCGCTTGCCGTCGGCATCGAAGGTCCAGTCGCTGACGGCATCGTTGAGCACCGCCTCCTTGTCCTTCTTGGCCGCAGGATCGTAGAGGTGCACCTTCCACTTCTCAAGGCCGCGGGCCCCGTAGACCTCTTCCATCACACCGTCATCCCAGCCTTCCACCTCATCCCAGCCGACGAGGCCCTTGCCCGCCTTCAAGTGGAAGAGGTTGCCCGGCTTCACCGGCAGGGGCTCGATGCGGTCGGTCAGGCCCGCCGCATCGATGCGGAAGACGCTCGTGGAAGAAGAAGCGGCCTTGTCGTCGGCCTTCAGCTTCACGGCCATGACCTGCACGGGCGCGGACTGGATGTGGTTGTCCTGGCTGGGATCCAGCCGCGTGTGGAAATTGCTGTAGCTGAGGAAATACAGCGTGCTGCCGTCCAGGTCGAAGCGGGGGTTCAGGCAATCGTAGAAGCCGTCGGTCAGCGTCAGCTTCTGCTTGGTGGCCAGGTTGGCGAGGTAGATGCGGCTGTTGCGGTTGGGCTCGACGAAGCTGTAGGCCACCCACTGGGAATCCGGCGACCAGGCGTAGTCGCTGACCTCCCAGGTGAACTGGTCGTTCTTCAGCTCGTGGGATTCGTCCACCTTGGTGAGCTTCTTCGTGGCCACGTCCATGACGTAGATGGCGAAGCTCTTGTCGCCGAAGAGAATCTTGGTGCCGTCGGGGCTCCACTCCAGGTGGTAGAGGGCCGTCTTCAGGCCCGTGGGGATACGCTCGGGCTTACCGTCCACAGGCTGCACGTAGAGGTCGTAGTCGCCGCTGGCATCCGCGAAGTAGGCCACGCGCTTGCCATCCGGCGAGAGGCGCGGCATGCGCTCGCGCACGCCCGGGGTCTTGGTGAGGTTCTGGGTGGGTTTGGTGGCGTCGGTCGGCACGAGGAACACCTCGCCTCGGGCTTCGAAGACCGCCTGGCCGCCCGTCATGCTCATGGACTGGATCCAGTCCTTGGGGTTCAGCGAACGCGGCGCCGCCTTCCAGCCATCGCTGGAGGTGGTGATGGGCACCGTGCGCAGGGCCTTGGTGGCCAGGTCCAGGGCCTGCAGCCGGCCGCCCTGCACGAAGACGACGGTGTGGCCATCACTGCTGGGCTGCTGCGCGTCGAAGTCCTTCAGGTCCGTCAGGGGCTCCACGGCCTTGGTGGCGGGATCCACCGCATAGAGGTTGGTGATGCCCGTGCTGCCGCGGTCGGATTCGAAGATCACCTTGGCGCCGGCCCAGATGGGTGCGCCGTTGCGGCCCACGTAGTCCGAGAGCTTGGTGAAGGTGCCCTGCTTCAGATCCGCCAACCAGAGGTCCTGGTGGTCGCCGCCCTTGTAGCGTTTCCAGTAATACTCGACGTGGCCCTTCGCGTTGTAGGCGAGGCTCCGGCCATCGGGCGACAGGGAGCCCTGCACGCCGCGGGGCACGGCCAGCGCCTCGGGCTGGTGGCCTTCGAGATCCACCGTGAAGAAGCGCTCCACGGGACGGCGGTCGAAATCGGCGACGGTCTTGTAGAGGACCTTCATCCCGTCCGGCGTCCAGCCCTGCACCGTGGCCGCGCCGCCCCAGGTGAGGCGCCTGGGCGCGCCGCCTTCGGCGGGCATCACGTAGACCTGCGGAACGCCGTCGTACTGGGCCGTGAAGGCGATCCACTTGCCGTCGGGGCTGAAGCGGGCCGCGGTCTCCAGGCCCGGATGGGTGGTAAGGCGCCGGGCCTGACCGCCCTTGAGGGATCCGAGCCAGAGATCGTCCTCCCACGTGAACACCACGCGGTCGCCGTTCACGTCCGGCGAACTGACGAAGCGGGGGACTCGGTCCTGGGCCACCAGGGCGCCAGCGACGAGAAGCAGGGCGGAAGCACGGATGCGCATCATCAAAGACTCCGGAACGGATGAAGCAATATACCTCGCTTCACGAGGAATCAACACCGGGATCCCATCCGGATCCAAGGGCCGCGCATGGCCCCCGCCAGGACCGATCGGCTTGTGCATCCCCGGGCCGGGTGCTAGCTTGGCTTTTCGGTTCAGCTTCATGACACCTTCCCGGCTTCCCATCATTCACCCCGCCATCGCGATTATTCGGTCGCGCGAGGGGGCATAGGCCGGATCCGATCTCCGATTCCAAGCCCCCCGCACCGTCAGGTCGGGGGGTTCTTCTTTATCCAGGAGCACCCCTTGAACGCATCCATGCCGAACACATCCATGTTGAACGCCTCCGGGGCCCAACCCCCTTCACGGGATCTGCTCGAACGCATCCTCACGGCCCTGGTCTACGACGTGGCCATCGAATCGCCGTTGGAGGCCGCGCCGCGCCTGTCGGGCCGCCTGGGCGAGAAGGTCTGGCTGAAGCGCGAGGACCTGCAGCCGGTCTTCTCCTTCAAGCTGCGGGGCGCCTACAACAAGATCGCCAAGCTCGATCCGGCCCAGCGCGACCGCGGCGTCATCGCGGCCTCCGCGGGCAATCACGCCCAGGGCGTGGCCCTGGCCGCGCAGAAGCTCGGCTGCCGGGCCGTGATCGTCATGCCCGTCACCACGCCCCGCATCAAGGTGGACGCCGTCCGAACCCTGGGCGCCGAGGTGGTGCTGCACGGCGATTCCTTCGAGGAGGCCTACGCCCATTCCCAGGCGCTGGCGGCCTCCGAGGGCCGCGTCTACATCCACCCCTACGACGATCTGGATGTCATCGCGGGCCAGGGCACCATCGGCATGGAGCTGCTGCGTCAGATGCCCAGGAACCTGCAGGCCGTCTTCGTGCCCGTGGGTGGCGGCGGCCTCATCGCGGGCGTGGCCGCCTACCTCAAGCGGCTGCATCCGGAGATCCGCATCATCGGCGTGGAACCCGTGGACGCCGACGCCATGCGCCGCTCCCTCGAGGCGGGCCATCGCGTGAAGCTGGAGCGCGTGGGGCTGTTCGCCGACGGCGTGGCCGTCAGCCAGGTCGGCGAGCTGACCTTCGAGCTTTGCCGCCAGCATGTGGATGAGATCGTGCTGGTGAACACCGACGAGATCTGCGCCGCCATCAAGGATGTCTTCGAGGAGACGCGATCCATCCTCGAACCCGCCGGAGCCCTGGCCCTGGCCGGGCTGAAAGCCTGGACCGCACGGCAGGAGGGCGGCTCGCTCTCGGGAAACCTGGTGGCCATCCTTTCCGGCGCCAACACCAACTTCGACCGACTCCGCTTCGTGGCGGAGCGCGCCGAACTGGGCGAGCGGCGCGAGGCCCTGCTGGCCGTCACCATCCCCGAGCGGCCCGGCAGCTTCAAGGCCTTCTGCGAGCTCATCGGCCACCGCGCCATCACCGAGTTCAACTACCGCCTGGCGGATCCCGAACGGGCCCACATCTTCGTCGGACTCCAGATGGCGGACCGCTCCGAGGTAGAGCCGCTCCTCGCCCGGCTCCGGGCCGAAGGGCTCGAGGCCCAGGATCTCAGCGACAACGAAATGGCCAAGCTCCACGTGCGCCACCTCGTGGGCGGCCGCGCGCCCGGCGCGACCCACGAGCGGGTGTTCCGCTTCGAATTCCCCGAACGGCCCGGCGCCCTCCTGCGCTTCCTCGACCGCATGAGCCACGGCTGGAACATCTCCCTCTTCCACTACCGGAACCACGGCGCGGACTATGGGCGGGTTCTGGCGGGCATCCAGGTGCCTCCCGAAGACCAGGACGCCTTCCGGACCTTCCTCGACGGGCTGGGCTACCGCTTTGTCGATGAAGGGGAGAACCCGGCCTACGGGCTCTTTTTGAGCTGAGGGTGGGAGCCGCGACCTAGAAAAGCTTCCCCACCAGCGCCGCCAGCGCGGTCTCGGTGCGCAGGATGCGGGGGCCGAGGTCCAGCGGCTGCAGGCCCGCCTTCAGCAGGCTCTGCACCTCGGCTTCGATCCAGCCGCCTTCGGGGCCGATGGCCAGAGTTACAGGGGTCGCACCGATCGGCGGCGCGGGTGTTCCAGATCCCGGATGGGCCATCAGGCCGAGGCCGCCTTCCAGGAGGCCCGGCAGCTCATCCTCCACGAAGGGCCGGAAGAGTCGCGCCAGGCGCAGCTCCGGAAGCACCGTGTCCTTCGCCTGCTCCAGGCCCAGGATCATCTGCTGCCGCAGGTTCTCGGGCTTCATCTTCGGGCTGGCCCAGTAGGCTTTCTCCACCTTCCAGGCGTTCAGCAGCACGATGCGGGCGGCTCCGAGGCTGGCCGCTGCCGCCACGACGCGGTTCAGCACCTTGGGGCGCGGCACAGCGATGACGAGCGTCAGCGGCAGCTTCGGCGGCGGCGCCTGAGCGAGCGCCAGTTCCAGTTCGAGCGCTTCCTCATCAAGTCGAAGCACCCTGCCCCGCCCCATGTTTCCGTCCAGCAATCCTACCGCCAGCTCCTGGCCGAGCGCGGCGCGGTGCACCTCGCGCACATGCTGAAGGCGGCGTCCCGCCAGGCGGGCGCGGTCCGGAGCCAGAAGATCTTCCGGGAAGAGAAGCACCAGATTCAAGACAGATCCTTAGCGAGGATCAGATCCCGATCCGCCTGATCGCCGATCTGGAAGATGTGCTCGCCCACTTCCCGGAACCCGCTGCGGGCGTAGAAGGCCAGGGCCCGGTTGTTGTGCTCCCAGACCCCCAGCCAGATCAGGTCCGCACCCCATTCGCGGGCCAGTTCCAGAGAGCGTCGCATCAGGGCCGCGCCGTGCCCGCCGCCATGGCCGGCCCGCAGCACGTAGATGCGCTGCAATTCGACGGGGCGCTGGCTGGTGATGCAGGGTTCCCGGTGGCCCAGACGAAGCTGTGCGAAGCCGATGGGGACGCCGTCCACTTCGAGGACCAGCGCGGGCCGCGAGGGATCCAATAGCTCGGCCCGCTGGACGGCCTCCCCATAGGTGGACGCCAGGAAGGCCTCCATGTCCTCCGGCGAACAGATCTGTTCGAAGGTCTCGCGGAAGGTGCGCGCCCCCAGATCGGCCAGGGTCGCGGCGTCGGCGGGGCCGGCCGGGCGGAGCAGGACAGAAGCCATGGCGGCCTACTTCCGCTTGGCAGCCGGCTTGGCCGAGGATTTGGGTTTCGAAGAGGTCTTCTTTCCGGCGACGCTGGCCGCTTTCGAAGGGCTGGTTGCTTTCGCGGGGCTGGCCGCCTTTACGGGACTGGCCTTGGCCCGGTTCTTCGCTTTCGCCCGCGCCGCGACGGCGATGGCCTTGGACATCCAGACCGCCAGCTCGTCGGTGTCTTCCAGCACCTCCTCGGGCAGCTGGTAGTACTGCATGGGCTTGTCGGGATCGCCGAAGGGCAGGAAGGGCCCCATGCCCGCCGCCTCGAAGTCGGGGCGGTTCGTGTCGTCCACCTTGAAGTAGAGCGTGTCCTCCGCCACCAGGGCGAAGGCGCGCCCTTCGAAGAAGAAGGTCATACCGCCAAACATCGGTCGCGTGGTCACGGGGCGGATCTGCCCCAATTGTTCGAGGAGGTATGTGCGGAAGCTCACTGAGACGGCCATGGCGACAATGCTACTCTCCTCCCGGACGCGCCGGAGTACCGGCGGCTTTCGACAGGATCCGCCATGCGCATCAACAGCCTCGACGAGCTTCTCCGCGCCGTGAAGGACCGCCCCCGCAAGCGCCTGGTGGTGGCCTGGGCCAACGACGCCCATTCCATGGAGGCCGTGAACGCCGCCGTGGAAGCGGGTCTGGTGGAGGCCATCCTCGTGGGCGACGAGCCGGTCATGACGAAGGTCTGCGAGGAGCACCACCTGCCCAAGGAGCGCTTCCGCATGATCCACGCCGCCACGGACACCGAGGCCGCCACCAAGGCCGTCGGCATGGTGCGCGCGGGCGAGGCGGACCTGCTGATGAAGGGCCTGCTCAGCACCGACAAGTACATGCGCGCCATCCTGAACAAGGAGCAGGGCCTGCTGGATCCCGGCGCCATCCTCAGCCACGTGACGGTCATGGAACATCCTGGGCATCCGAAGCTGCTCATCGCGGGCGACGTGGCCGTCATCCCCGAACCCGAGTTCAAGGAAAAGGTGGCCATCCTGAACTACCTCGTGAAGACCGCAAAGGCGCTCGGCATCGATCAGCCCAAGGTCGCAGTGCTGGCGGCCTCCGAGCAGGTGATGCCCAAGATGAGCTCCAGCGCGGATGCCGCCATGCTCTCGAAGATGGCCGACCGGGGCCAGATCAAGGGTGCCCTCGTGGACGGGCCCCTGGCCCTGGACGGCGCCCTCGATCCCGAATCGGCGAAGATCAAGGGCCTGGGCGGCCCCGTGGCCGGAGACGCCGACTGCCTGCTCTTCCCCAACATCGAAGCGGGCAACGTGTTCTACAAGGCCGGCACCAAGCTCGGCGGCGCCGAGATCGCCGCCCTCGTCATGGGTGCCCGCGTCCCCTGCGTCCTCAGCAGCCGCGGTGACAGCGCCAAGACCAAGCTCAGCTCCATCGCGCTGGCGGCGTTGCTGGCCTAAATAAGCTCACCGCAGAGAACGCGGAGAACGTAGAGGGAATCTCCTTCTTTCTCCGCGCTCTCGGCGTTCTCTGCGGTGAATCAACCGCTCGTGTGGGTCGGCCCCCTCAGTTCGCGGCCGAGTAGTCCTTGGCGACTTCGCGACCGGAAAGCACGCGCAGGGCGCCCTTGGCGAGGGCGGCCATCTCGTTCTCGCCGGGGTAGACCTTCACGCCGCAGCCCAGGGCCACCGTGAGACGGCCCAGCTCGCCCACCAGCTTGGCCGATCGCGCCATGCCGCCCGTCAGCAGGATGGCGTCGATGGCTTCGCCCTCGAAGGCGGGCACGAGGGCGGTGATGCCCTTGGCGATCTGGTAGGTCATGGCTTCGTAGACGAGGGCGGCCTCGGCGTCGCCGGCCTCCACGCGGCGCTCCACTTCGCGCATGTCGGCAGTGCCCAGCAGGTCGATGAGGCCGCCGCGTCCCTTGTTCAGCAGCTTCAGTTCGGCCTTCGTGTACTTGCCGGAGAAGCAGAGGTCGATGAGCTGGCCCGGAGGCAGGCTGCCCGTGCGCTGGGGCGAGAAGGGCCCCTCCCCGTCCAGCCCGTTGTTCACGTCGATGTAACGGCCCTTGCGGTGCGCGCCGACGGTGATGCCGCCACCCATGTGGGCCACGATGACGTTGATGCGCTCGTAGAAGGTCTCGTGCTCCTCGGCGTAGCGGCGGGCCGTGGCGATCTGGTTGAGGGCATGGCTGATGACTCGGCGGGGCAGTTCCTTCAGGCCCGTGATCTTCACCTTGGGATCCGCCTCGTCCACCACCACCGGATCCACGATGAAGGCGGGCTTGCCGGATCCTGCCACCAGCTCGGCGGCGATGAGGGCGCCCAGGTTCGACGCGTGCTCACCGCGCTTGCCGGCCTTCAGATCCTCCAGCATGGATTCGCCGACATTCCAGGTGCCGTGCGGAATGGGCCGCAGGAGACCGCCGCGTCCGGCCACCGCGTCGATGTCCTTGAGGCCGAGCCCCTGGTCCGCCAGGAAGCGCAGCACGGCCTCCTTGCGGAAATTGAACTGCTCGGTGATGGGCCGGCCCTCGAACCCCTTGAGCGCCTCGGCGGGATGCTGGATCTCCTCGGTGCAGCGTTCCTCGTCCCCTTCGAAGACGGAGGTCTTGGTCGAGGTCGATCCGGGATTCAGCACCAGCACCCGATGGCGGCGGAAGAAGGTGTCCTTGGGCGTGCGCTTCCATTCGCCATAGTGGTGCAGGCGCATGACGGAGGCCTTCACGGCCAGGCGGATGTCCTCGGGCGTGCAGTCCATGGCCAGGTCCACGCCCTGGAACCAGAGGCCGAACATCACGGGGAACTTGCGCGCATCCGGGAACCGCGTGGCGTAGAGGTGGTAGAGCAGGTTGCCCATGTCCAGGTTGGGGCACACGATCACGTTGGGCCCGCCCTCCCAGGGCAGGCCGTCGGCGTGGTAGAGCCCGGCGGAGCGGCGCGACAGCGCGACGCTGACCTTCACTTCGCCGCGGATGTGGATGGTCCCGTAGCGCGCCGCGTGCTTCACGCGCTCGGCGAGGATCTCAGGCACCAGGTCGGCGGCCTGCCTCACCAGCTCGGGCGAAGGGCCCTCGTCGCTGCCCCGGTTGGAGTAGGACACCATGGCGCAGCGGATCTCGGGCAGCACGTCCTCGGGGATGAGGTCGCGAGCCACGGCGCAGGTTCCCACGGCCACTTCCGCCAGGATCCGCGGCGTCATGGTGGCGTTCACGCCCACGTCGCCGAACACGACGATGTTGTGCGGGTAGACCTCCTCGGGATGTTCGTCCGGCAGCACGAAGATGCCCGCCTCGCAGGCCACGCTGCGCTGCACGAGAAGATCGACCATGGGCCGGAAGAAGGCCTTGGGCTCGTGGATGGCGCCGCCCACCACCATGTCGGCATGTCCCAGTTTCACGGCCCAGATGCCGAAGAGGCCCGGTTCGGAAACCTGCGCCCGCGCCTCGTCCAGGCTCAGGGGTCGCCCCTGCTCCTGATGCCAGGCTACGCTGGCGGCGGCGAAGGTCTCGATCAGGTCCGGGCGCGAGGCCGGATGCACGTACGCACTTTCGGAGAGGGTGTAGGCCACGCGGTCTTCGCCGAGGTGTCCCAGGTCGCGGGTCGCCAGGGCGCGCACATCGCCTTCCGACGCGAGGAAGACGGGGCGGATGAAGCGGCCGAGGAAGCAGGCCGCTTCGAGGGTGCGGGCATCCAGGGCCTCGGGAAACACCACCGTCGGGCGGTTCCGGGGCACGGCCAACAGTCGGCTGTCGAGGGAGGCTTCGATGTCAAACATGGGGGCTCCAAGGCCACGGAGGACCTTCGTGGGCCGAGTCTAGCAGGGGGAATTCCTCTGTTTCCCGGCCCCGGATCACATGTGATGTCAGCGGTCTGCGGCCCGCGCGGATTCCACCCAGATCACCTCGCAGGAGCCATCTCCGGTATCCGTCCGGGACAGGCTGCTGACCCAGTGCCAGCCATCCGGCCCATCCACCCGCACCAGCTGTCCTCGCAGCTCCACGAGCTGTCCCGTCTTGACCGAAAGGAGGCGCCGGGCCACGGAATCGGTGGCGGGGATCAGGTGCATGTTCGCGCTGTGGGAGATGATCACGGACGGGATGACCGGCACCTCCGTGGACCAGAAGTACCAGCGGTCGCGCTGATGGATGGAGAAGGCTTCCAGCACGCGCGAATCCGACATGGGCCCCCAGCCCAGGGCGAAATCCACCGGCGAGAGTTCCGAGGCCCGGTCGAAGCGGTAGCGCTCCGTGCTCAGCACCCGCGCCCGGATTTCAAAATGGGCGAGCGGAGTGATCCGGTGTTGTTTGAACGTCCATGGTTCCGCCGGGTCCGGTTCGGTCTGGATGGGCTCAGCCGCCACGAGCACGCCCGCGGGATGGGTCACCGCACGCCCGTGCCACCACCAGGCGCCGCCCAGGAAGGTCAGCGCCAGCATGATCAACAGGCTGCTGCGATCTCGGATCCATTCCCGCCATTCATCCATCGCGCAAGCATAACCGCCGCCCACAAAATTCACGCGCGCCGCGGGAATTCGGGAAGAATGCACCCAACGGGTTGATTGAAAGGTGCTGGTTGTTTTGGAAAATCTGAAAACGACGTTTTTCAACAACCGATGGTTTTTGGTTGGATTTGGTGACGTCCATCACGGCGCGAAGCCAGAACCAGCCTATGTTCTACGCCTTCGTATGGTTCTTTCCCCGTTGGATCCCAGTCGCCCGCTCCCAGTCGAGCCGGGGCGCCAGACCACGGAAGAACCCCGGAGCCCAGGCGGGACGGCGCCCTGGTCCGGTACACTTCCCGAAACCCGTCCCCTGGAGCCTTCATGGACTTCTCCTGGCTTTCTGCCAACCCGGGCCTGACCCTTCTGGCCCTTCTCGGCATCGCCTTCGCGCTGCTGCTGCTCAGCAAGTGGATCCGCTACATCCCCAACAACCGCGTGGGCATCGTTGAGAAGCTCATCAGCGGCAAGGGCTCGGTGAAGACGGGGCTCATCGCGTTGAACGGCGAGGCCGGCTTCCAGCCCCAGCTCCTCCGCGGCGGCTGGCATCTGCTCACGCCCTTCCAGTACCGCATCCACAAGATGCCTCTCGTGACCATTCCCCAGGGCAAGATCGGCTACGTCTTCGCCCGTGACGGCAAGGACCTACCGCCCACCCAGGCGCTCGCCAGCAACGCCCACGGCGCGGACTTCCAGGATGTGGTGGCCTTCCTTCAGAGCGGCGGCCAGAAAGGTCCGCAGCGCCAGATCCTGCGCGAAGGCATGTATGCCATCAACCTCGCCCAGTTCGTCGTGCTCACCGAAGACCAGCTCTACTACCTGCCCCTCGACCGCAGCGAGCTGGAGACCTTCCAGAAGATGAGCGCCATCATCGCCGAGCGCGCAGGCTGGCGGCCGGTCATCATCCGCGGCGCGGACGACGCCGTGGGCATCGTCACCGTCCAGGATGGTCCCAGCCTTGGCAGCGGCGAGATCATCGCCCCGACCGTCGGGGAGGATCCGGAGAAGCCCTCGACGTACCACAACAACTTCCAGGACGCGGACAAGTTCCTCTTGGCGGGGGGCCAGCGCGGACGCCAACACCAGGTGCTGGTGGAGGGCACCTACTACATCAACCGCCTCTTCGCGACGGTGGAGATGATTCCCAAGACCGTCGTGGAAGTGGGCACGGTGGGCGTGGTGGTGAGCTACACCGGCGAGATCGGCGCCGACATCAGCGGCCAGGAATACCGCCATGGCGAGCTGGTGGCCAAGGGCAACCGCGGCGTGTGGAGCGACCCCCTGCTGCCCGGCAAGTACGCCTTCAACACCTACGCCGGCAAGGTGCTCATGGTGCCGACGACGAACTTCATCCTCAAGTGGACGAAGGGCGAGGTGGGAAGCCACAAGTTCGACGAGAACCTGACCGAAGTGAGCCTCATCACCAAGGATGCCTTCGAGCCCAGCCTGCCGCTATCTGTGGTGGTCCACATCGACTACCGCAAGGCGCCCCTCGTCATCCAGCGCTTCGGCGATATCAAGAAGCTCGTGGAACAGACGCTGGATCCCATGGTCAGCGCCTACTTCAAGAACATCGGCCAGACCCGCACCCTCATCCAGCTCATCCAGGACCGCAGCGCCATCCAGGAGCAGAGCGGCGTGCAAATGAAGGAGAAGTTCGCCCAGTACAACCTCGAACTTCAGGAAGTGCTCATCGGCACGCCCACCAGCGGCGCGCCCGGCGGGCAGATCGAGCAGATCCTCGTGCAGCTGCGCAGCCGCCAGATCGCCGATGAGCAGGTGGAGACCTACGGTCGCCAGCAGAGCGCCGCGGTGAAGGAACGCGAACTCCGCGAAGCCGAAGCCCGCGCCAAGCAGCAGACCCTGCTCACGGAATCCGCCATCGGCATCGAGGTGCAGAGCAACCAGGGCAAGGCCGACTACGCCAAGGCCCAGCAGCAGGCCGCACAGATCCAGACCCTCGCGGGCGCCGAGGCCGAGAAGGTGCGCCTCATGGGCGAAGGCGAGGCCAAGCGCATCAAGGTCATGGCCGAGGCCCAGGCCGAGCAGGCCGCGCGCGTGGGCATCGCCCAGGCCATGGCCATCGAGGAGCAGGTCCGTGCCTACGGCGGCCCGCAGTTCCAGCTGGTGCAGCAGGTCATGAGCCGCTTCGCCGAAGCCATCGAAAAGTCCCAGGTGGATGTGGTCCCCAAGATCCACATGGGCGGTGGCGACAAGGGCGGCGGCAGCCTCATCGAAAGCCTGCTGGGCCTGCTGCTCAGCGAGAAGGCCGGACAGCTGGCGGGCGTGACGACGGCGACCGCGGCGAACCCGGAGGCGGAAGCCTTCAAGGCGGCCCTTCGCAAAGACATGAGCAAGGGTGGACTGAGTTAGGCGATTCCCGTTTTCGATGGGCGGGGCGACCACGGTCGCCCCGTTTTTTTTTGAGCCATCCACCGGATCGGCCTTGTTCTCTTGACCCCATGGTGAGACGAGAGTATCCCGAAGCAAGAAATCCAAAGCCTTCCTTTCTGACCCACCGACGCGGATCCGCCTCCCTTGCGGATTTGCTTCGGGTGGCTGTTGATGGCCGTTGCGAGATTCCGCGCGGGCCATTCCACATGAGGCCGAGCATGCAGACCAACCCAAACCAGACCCATCCCTCGCGCCGCTGGGCGCGATGGCTCTTCCGCACCATTGCCGGGGCCGCCGGCCTCGTCCTGGTGCTCGTGGCGGCCCTGTCCGCCTGGTTCTACGCGCGCATGCGCGCCAGCCTGCCCAGGCTCGATGGCACCATCACCGTGGCCACACTCGCGGCGCCGGTCACCATCGCCCGCGACGGCCTCGGCATTCCCACCATCAGCGGCCGGAACCTTGCGGAGGTCTCCTTCGGCCTGGGCTTCGCCCATGGGCAGGACCGCTTCTTCCAGATGGACCTCCTCCGCCGGAACTCCGCCGGAGAACTCGCGGAGCTGATCGGCCCGGCCCTCGTCAAGGCCGACCGGGAGAGCCGCCTCCATCAGTTCCGGCTCCGCGCCAAAGAGGTGACCGCGGCCGCCACTCCGGAGATTCGCGCCGCCCTGGAAGCCTATGCCAAAGGCGTGAACGAAGGCCTGTCATCGTTGCGGGCCAAACCCTTCGAATACGCGGCGCTGAGGGTGGATCCAAGCCCCTGGCTGCCCGAGGACACCTTCCTCGTGATGTATTCCATGTACAGCGACCTGAGCAATCGGAGCGGCAGCAGGGAATCCAACCTCGGCCTCATGCAGGACCTCCTCCCCCGCGAGCTGTTCGAGGCCATCGCCCCTCCTGGGACCGCGTGGGACGCACCCCTCGACGGCGGCATGTTCCCTGACCCGCCCCTGCCCGGCCCCGATGTCATGGACCTTCGGAAGGCCCCTCCGACCAAGGTGTCCGGCTGGTTCAAGGGCGCTTCCGATGTGGCCCTGGGCAGCAACAACTGGGCGGTGGCCGCGATGGCCACGGCCGATGGCAGGGCCATTCTCGCCAACGATCCCCACCTCAACATCGGCGTGCCGAACACCTGGTACCGGGCCTCGCTGCGTTGGCAGGATCCCGATGGCCAGGCCCGCTCGGTCACCGGCGCCACCCTTCCAGGAGCGCCCTTCGTGGTGATCGGCAGCAACGGCAAAGTCGCCTGGGGCTTCACCAACAGCTACGGCGACTACAGCGACATCGTCCTCCTTGAAACCGACCCGGCCCAGCCCGGCACCTACCGAACACCCGATGGGCCCCGCAGAATCGAGACCACGGAGGAGCGGATCAGGGTCAAGGGCGCGGCGGACGTGCTCCTGAAGATCCAGTCGACGATCTGGGGGCCCGTCATGGGCACCGATCACAAGGGACGCCTGAGGGCCTTCTCATGGACCGCGCATCGGCCCAAAGCCACCAACATGAACCTGCTGGGCATGTCGCGGGCGGAGACGCTCGAAGCCGCCATCGAAGCTGCCCACGCCTCGGGCATCCCACCCCAGAACTGCGTGATCGCCGATGCGGCGGGGCGCATCGGCTGGACCATCATGGGCCGAATCCCCCGCCGCAAGGGCTTCGACGGCCGCGTTCCCGTGAGCTGGGCCGACGGCTCCCGCGGCTGGGATGGATGGCTCAGCTCCCCGGAAATCCCCACCCTCCTGGATCCGCCGGCCGGACGGCTGTGGACGGCCAATGCGCGTCCCGCCAGCGGCGAGATGCTGCGCAAACTCGGCGACGGCGGCTATGTGCTGGGCGCCCGCGCGCGCCAGATCCGGGATGACCTCTTCCAGAAAGCACGCCTCGACGAGCGGGATCTGCTGGCCATCCAGCTGGACGACCGTTCCCTCTTCCTCCAGCGATGGCGGGACCTGGCCTTGAAGATCCTGACGGCCGAGTCGTTGAAGGGTAAGCCCCAGCGCGCGGAGTTCCGAAAGTTGCTGGAAACCAACTGGACGGGCCACGCCTCCATCGATTCGGCGGGCTACCGGATGGCACGCGGCTTCCACGTATTCTTCGAAGAGCTGGTGATCGAATCCCTCCTCGCGCCATGCAAGCAGGCCGACCCGACCTTCGATCCCATTCTTCCCCAGGATGAAGGATTCCTTTGGCGGTTGGCGACGGAGCAGCCGGCCCACCTGCTGGACGCAAATTACGCGAGCTGGAACGAGGCCATGCTTGCCGCCGTCGACCGGGCCATCGACTACTTTCTCAAGGACAGCCGCAGCCTTGCCCAGGCCACGCTGGGTAGCCGGAACCTCACCCAGATCCGCCATCCCCTGAGCCGTGCCATTCCGATGGTGGGCTGGTTCCTCGACATGGACCATCACCCGTTGCCGGGGGACAACGACATGCCGCGCGTCCAGTGGCCTGCGATGGGCGCCTCCTTGAGGATGGTCGTTTCGCCGGGCCACGAGGCCGATGGAACCCTGCACATGCCCTGCGGGCAATGCGGCAACCCCCTCTCGCCGCATTACCGCGATGGACACGAAGCATGGGAGCAGGGCAAACCCACAACATTCCTGCCGGGGCCCACCCAACACACGTTGGTGCTAACGCCCCGCCAGCTTAATTCCGCCCTCAAACAGCAGGAATACGCCGAGAGCTACGTGATGGAGGGCATGGCGAGAGAGCTGCTGAAGCAATCTCCAGCCCTCAAGGCCGAATTCGAGCAGAGGAAGTCCGAAGACAAGGCCTTTGCGGCCAATCCCGAGGCCATCCTCAACTGGTTCTATGCCAAGTCCCCCTACTGGGATCAACGGGTGAAGGTCTACCCCGTGGGAAGGATCACCGATGAGACCCTCTTGAAGGATCTGATGACCAAATGAAGGCGGTCGACCCCGTCCTACTTCGGCTGTTCGACCAACAACGCTTCGACCACCTTGTCCACATAGTCCGGCTGGAGCCCGATGGCGCGCAGGGTGCCGTTGCGATCGATGACGGCGTAGGTAGGCCACCACTGCACATTCCAGGCCGAGGTGCTGGCCTTGGCGACCCGCGCCGTGGGGTAGGCCAGACCCGTGGCCTTGGCGACCTCTTCCATCTTTTCCTCGCCCCGGCCGCTGCCACAGGCACCGATGAGCAACACGCCCCGGTCCGCGTAGCGCTTCACCAGCGCATTGTTATGGGGAATGGAGGCGCGGCAGGGGCCGCACCAGGTGGCCCAGAAATCCACGACGACGATCTTGCCCTGCATGGCCGAGGCTTTCACCTCGCCGTTCAGCCATCCCGTCAATTCCAGTCCCGGCGCAGGTTTGCCGAGCATGGGCCCGTGGGCCGCCCAGCCCTTTTCCAGCCAATGTCCCTCCTTCGCCAGCGCGGCCACGTGCGGGTTTTCGGCGCAGACAGCCAAACCGGGGATCAACAGGCTGAGGGTCCAGGCACGTTTGGAAATCATGGGTGCTCCGTGAATGTCCCAGGTTAACGGGGCTTGGACCCGGTCTGGGGTTCATTTCGGAGTAGGTTCGACGGGCTGAAATGTTAGGCTTGTTTTTTCCACCCTCATCTCACCCGACGCAGTTCCACGTCAGTCTCACGAGGATGCCTGCCTTGATTCTTCCTCTGTTCGGATCCGCCTCCATCGCCTTCCTTCTATTGCAGACCCCACCCCCGCAGGTTCTGAACCAGGTCCCCATCGGCCACCTTCCACCGGGGGGCGATGCCCTGGTCGAGGCCAAGGATTGGTCCGGTCTTGCGGACTGGTTTGAGAGGTTACCGCCCGCCACCCGTGGCACCCACTACCTCCTATGGCTCGAGTGCCTAAACAAGAGCCAGCGCTGGGATCGCCTCCTAGAGGTTTGTGAAGCTCTGCAGCCCCAGCTGGAAGCGAAGACTGGCCCAAAACTGGGAATCCATCGCGTTCTACGAGCCCAGGCTCTTTCCAAGTTGGGCCGCCACGCGGAGGCCGCCCAGTGCCTCGCCGAAATGGCCCGCCTGGGCGATGCGGTCCGTTTTGTGGATGCCTGCAACGAAGCCCGCTTGGCCGAAGACTGGTCCCATCTGCTGGCCTTCGCAGAGGAACTTCAGCAGAGGTATCCCCGGGATGCCAATGCCCTCGCCTGGAAGGGAGAGGCCCTGGTCCAGCTGTACCGTCTCGCGGAAGCCGAGCCTGTGCTTCGCGAAGCCGTGGAAAAAGCCCCTGCCAATGTCTACGCCTGGAACAACCTGGGCCATTGCCTCAACGAGCGGAAGGCCTGGGCCGAAGCCTGCGCCGCCTTCGACAAGGCTCTGGCGCTCAACCCCAAGCTGCTGGAAGGCTATTTCAACCGGGGCCGTGCGCACTTCGAGCTGAAGCATTACAAGGAAAGCCGGGATGACTTTCGGGCCGCGCTCGACCTGCAGCCGGACAACCAGCTGATCGCCGAGAACCTCAAACAGGCGGAGCGGTACGCGGCCCTGCCCCCGGCCCCCACACCTGCACCCAGAACATCCAAGGCCGCGAAAAAGCATTAGCCGGACCTACACTGGTTCCATGTCCGACGCCCTCCTCTACGATCTGCTCGATGCCTGCCGCCGCCTGCACGCGGGAGGGCTGCTGGCGGCCTCGGATGGCAACCTGTCGGTGCGCCTGCCCAACGGCCTCATCGCCATGACGCCCAGCGGTGTGCCCAAGGCGAAGGTACAGCTGGAGGATCTGGCCCATCTGGAACTGGATGGCACCATCATCTCGGGGCGCCCCAGCAGCGAGCGTGCCATGCACCTCGCCATCTACCAGACCGTGCCCGAGGCGAAGGCCATCGTCCATGCCCATCCGCCCACGGCCATCGCGTGGTCGCTCGCGAGGCCCGAGTTGGAGGAGCTGCCCTCAGACGGCCTGCCGGAAGTGATCCTCGCCGCGGGGCGCATCCCCATCGTGCCCATGGCCATTCCCGGTACCGAGGCGATGGGCACGAACCTGCTACCCTTTCTCCCCGCCCACCGCCTCCTGATCCTGGCCCGCCACGGCGGCCTCTGCTGGGGCGAGCACATGAACGAGGCCGCCGGTGGCATGGAGCGCCTGGAGCAGGTCGCCGACATCCTGTGGAAGGCCGAAGCCCTCGGCGGCGCCAAACCGCTCTCAGTGGCCGAACTCAAAGAACTCCGGGCCCTGCGCGCCAAAATCGGACCGAGGATCATTTGACCCGCCATCCAAGCGCAAAACGCCAACCGCAGCCAGCGCCTAGACATGAAAAGGATTCCTCCGCGTTCTTCGCGTTCTCAGCGGTGAACAAACAGAAGGTTCCTTCCAAACGACTGACCCAGAAGCAATCGATGATGTGGCCAGAAGGTGAAGGACGCCCATGAATCCCTTTGAATCCCTCGGATTGAAACACGACGGCCGCACGCTCTGGGTGCTGGATCAGACGCAGCTTCCGGATGCGGAGGTGTGGTTGGACGGCAGCGAACCCGAAGCCATGATCGCCCTCATCAAGCGCCTGGCGGTACGGGGTGCGCCGCTCATCGGCGTGGCGGCGGCGGCCTGCCTGGCCACCTTCGCCCGGCGCGGCGCGAGCGCCACCGAGTACGCCACCGCCTGTGCGGCCCTGCGCGCGGCGCGGCCGACGGCCGTGAACCTCATGTGGGCCATGGACCGCATGAAGGGCGCGGGCGATCCCGTGGCCGAGGCCCAGGCCATGTTCGAAGAGGATGTGCGCCTTTGCGAAGGCATGGCGCAGCATGGATCGGCCCTCATCCAGGACGGCGAAGGCCTGCTCACCCACTGCAACACGGGCGGGCTGGCCACCGCGGGCATCGGCACGGCCCTGGGCGTCATTCGCCGTGCCTTTGAACAGGGCAAGCGCATCCATGTCTACGCCGACGAAACGCGCCCGCTGCTGCAGGGCGGACGTCTCACGGCCTGGGAGCTGAAGAAGCTCGGCATCCCATCCACCCTCGTCACCGACAGCATGGCGGCGCTGCTCATGCGCGACGGCCGGATCCAGCGGGTGCTGCTGGGCTCGGACCGCGTGGCCGCCAACGGCGACTTCGCCAACAAGGTGGGCACGTACGGCGTGGCCGTGCAGGCCCGTTTCCACGGCGTGCCCTTCCATCCCGTGGCGCCCTTCTCCACCGTGGATCTGGCCTGCCCCAACGGCGCGGCCATCCCCATCGAGGAGCGCGATCCCGCCGAAGTACGCGGCTATGGCGCGCTGCGCTGGGCGCCGGAAGGCATGCCGACCTGGAACCCCAGCTTCGACGTCACGCCTGTCGACCTCGTCACCAGCCTCGTGCTGGATCGGGGCGTCTACAGCGCCGCGGAGCTTCGCTCAGGCGTGCTCAGGCAGGTGTGCCTCTAGGCACCAGTCTGCCCGCGACCCCATCAGGCTCCCGCGAGTTCCCGCATCGGAAAGCGCAGACGGAAGATGGTGCCCCGTCCTTCCTCGCTTTCCACATCCACCGAACCGGAGGCTTGCGCGACCAGCGCCTTGACCGAAGCAAGCCCAAGACCGGTGCCCCGGCCGGGCGGCTTGGTCGTGAAGAAGGGGTCGAAGATGCGCCGGCGCACGGATTCCGGGATGCCCACGCCTTCGTCCTCGACTTCCAGAAGAGCCTGTCCTCCGTCCTGGCGGGAGCGGACCCAGATGCGGCCGCCGCGCGGCATCGCATCCCGGGAATTGGAAAGCAGGTTCGCCAGGATCTGATCGACCTTGGAAGGATCCATCAGCACCGGCAGTTGATCGGGGCTCTGTTCGAGCATCAACTGAACGGGGGGACGGACCACGGCCTGCAGGAGGCTCCGCCGCAGTTCCAGGTGGCCGCCGAGGTCGAAGGCCTGCGCCGGCAGATCCTGCTGACGCGCGAAATCCATGAGCTGGGCCGTGAGCTCTCCAGCCCTCACGGCGCTCTCCT
Source organism: Geothrix limicola (assembly GCF_030268085.1). Classification (GTDB taxonomy): domain Bacteria; phylum Acidobacteriota; class Holophagae; order Holophagales; family Holophagaceae; genus Geothrix; species Geothrix limicola. The sequence continues at coordinate 763,564 of NZ_BSDE01000001.1, read as the reverse complement.
TGAGGCGTTGCACGTCCTTCAGGGCTGGCGTCTTTCCGCTCGTCAGGTCCAGCTCCAGCAGGTCCGAATACATCCTGGACACGCCGATGAAGTTGTTGAGGTCGTGGGCCAGCCCCGCGCCGATGCTGGCCACGGTGTTCATCCGCTCGGTCTGCAACAGCAGCGCCTGGGCCTCTTCGAGGGAGCGGGTGCGCTGGGCGACCTGCGCCTCCAGGGACTTGGCGAGGAGCTGGGTCTCCCGCATGACCAGCCCCTGCCGCCAGAGCAGCAGCACCATCATGGGGATGAGCAGGACCACCACTTCCCAGTCCAGGCGCTGGGGAGCGAAGGCGAGCAGGATGCAGACCAGCACCAGGGAACACACGGCGGGAAGGTAGGGGAACAGGCTTTTGATCCACGATGGCTCCGCGGTCTCGGCATGGTCCGCGGTGCGGGGCGTGAGGAAGGCCTGGGCCCAGCACAACCAGGTGAAGGCGTCCAGGGCCTCCACCTCCAGGATCAAACGCGCCCATCCGTGCTGATGTGCCGCAGAAAGCGCCGCATTCCGCACCAGGGAATACAGCAGCCCGAGACCGATCCATCCCAATCTCCGCCGGTCTCCCGGCAGCGGACGCAGGTAGAGGCTCGCCCACAGACCAAACGTCAGCGTGGTGACCAGGAAGAGCGCCACCAGCAGCTTCAGCTCCGGACCCGGCAGCGATCGTGCGGCGACGAAGTCCCGAAGCCCGAGATTCCAGACGAGAAAGAATCCCCCCGCGGCGAAGAGGAGATCCTCCAGCACCATCCACAGGTGCTGGACCTGGCCCCTGCGCGGCGCGCCCCAGGTGAGGAGCGCCGCGATTTCCAGGGCGTAGGAGATCAGGTGGTGCGGCTGGCCCCAGGGCAGCCTGGGCAATGAAGCCTTCCAACCAGGGAGAATCGCAAAGAGCGCACGAACCAACAGGAGGAACCCGAGCTGAAGGGTCCAGAACATCCAGGTCAGCTTCGGCGCCTCCCCCGACTTCCAGAGGCGGAAGGCCGCGCCGAAGGCCAGCAGGAGCGCGGCCAGGGTGCAGGTTCCGAACCAGGTTTTGAGGCCCTCCATGCCAGGCAACACCCACGGGAGCACAAGGTTGCAGCCGAACAGGCCCCAGACTCCCCACAGGAATGCAGGGAAGGGGCGGCCAGCCTGGTTGGATGGGGAGAGGGGCATGTGACCCTCCTGTATGTCTATTCGGCTGGCATCCCCAAGGGCTGCACTTTCCGGGCGGCCGCCAGGGCCCGTGGACCCAAGTCGGCTCCAGGCCGTGGTAAAGATCAGCCTCACCGAGAAATCGGCGGATGAACTTTCATGCCCACCCTCGATGCGCCGATAGAGATACAACCTGGCTCTCATCCACCAACGGGAGCGTGATGATTCCCCGTGCGGCCTGTCTCGTCTTGATCTTGGGCGCGACCTGGGCTGGTGTTCTGCGAAGCGGGGCGCCTCCCGGGCTGCCCACGGCCCAGATCATCGGCCAGCGTGCGGGTTTCACCGGGGCCTATCCGCGGGCGGTCCTGGCGGACAGCCAGGGTCGGCTCTGGGTGGCTTCGGACATCGGAGGCCTCTACCTCGGGGATGGCCTCCGGTTCCTGAAGGTCGATCTGCCGGGTCCGCTCCAGGGGAGGTCCGACTCCGACGTCGCGGAGGACCGACACGGCCGCATCTGGCTGTTGTCCACGGGCGGACTCGGCACCTGGGACCGGGGTGCCTGGCAAGTGGATGAAACCATCAAGGACCGCGAACTGACGCTGCGTCGCCGCAGCGAGGGGATCTTCAGCCAGCCCGGCGGGGACCTGCTGGTGGTGGCCTCGGGTCGGGCCTGGCGCATTCCGGAGGGCGGGCGTCCGGCACCGATCCCGCTTCCCGGCACGGATGCCGACGGCGATCCCAGCCTGACATGGCAGGGCAGTCAGCTCATCGCGAACCGTGGCGGGCGCTTCTGGCGCGAAACCGCTAAGGGCTGGACCGACCTGCCCTCCCTTCCCATGGGGGGTATGGAGCATCCGCAGGGACCGCTGCGCTGCGATGGCGATGGACACCTCTACCTGCTCACGGAACATCACCTGTACCATCTGGCGCCCGGCGCCTCCGCCTGGCGTCCTCTGGAGCTGGCCCTTCAAGTGGACGGCACGCGAATGACTCGCCTTCAGGACGGCCGCATCTGGATCCTGCAGAACCAGCAGGCCCTGCGCATCCTGGGCGGGGTGATCACATCGCTCGCCATGCCGCGGGGGTTCAGTTCGTACGGCGCCGAGGCCCGCTGCCTGGACGCCGAAGGCAACCTCTGGATCACCCGCACGGATCTCGTGAGGATTCCGGCTCTGGGGCTCGTGCTCTCCCACGTCGGAGAGGGCTTTCCCCCGCCCAGGGAGGTCTGGAGCGTTCACCGTGACCCGAATGGTCCGCTGTGGATCACGTCGGAGGCTGGCGTCTTCCGCCAGAACGCCGAAGGCTGGCGCGAGGTGAAGGGCATACCGGTGGCCAACGGCCTCAGCGCCGGCCCTGACGGCTGGCTCTATACGCGGAGCCGCCGGCACCTGATGCGGGTGGACCCCCGCACCCTCCGATCCGAGACCGTGCGAATCCCATTGCGGAAAGAGGGAGTGGAGATCCGGCGCGGTCCGGTGATCCACGGCAGGCGCCTGTGGGCGCTGGATCCGGACGGCCAGCTGGTGGCGGGCACTTGGAAGGACGGGCATTGGGACTGGGCCTGGGAGTCTTCCCCGCCGGTTCCCAGCGGAAGCAGCGCCTTTTTCCTCGGTGACGAACTGGGTCGCCCCTGGCTCACGTTTGGGCACCGCACCTTCTGTCGCGTGGCTGAGCGTTGGGAAGAGGTCCCCATGCCCGACGGCATCCAGCCGGTGGACCTCAGTTTCTCCTCCGCGGAGGAAGGTCTGGCGGCGCAATTCGCACCGCCCGCCGTGGTCGCGCTCGCACGCACCGCCACGGGCTGGAAATCCCGCCGCATCGTGAGTCCCTCCGAGCTCCGGAACATCGGCACCCTCTACGCCATCCGCAAAGACGGTCGGGGCAATATCTGGATCAACTCGGATCGGGGCGTGGTCCGCCTGGAACCGGGCGATCCACCCAGACTGCACCGCTACGGCAGCGATCTGGGCCTGCCGGCGGACGACACGGACCAGGCGGCCCTCCTTCCCGAAGGTACCGAGCGCATCTGGGTGGGCACGATCCTCGGCCTAGCCGAAATCCGCCCCGGAGAGGGGTCCGGCATCCCGCCGCTGACGGTGCCCAGCCTGCTCGAAGCCCGCTGTGGCGACTGGGTGCGCCAGGCCGCGGAACCCTTCATGTCCATCCGCCATGGACAGGGATCGGTGGTCTGGGAGCTGGGATTTCCGGGGCCGGTGCGCGGCGAGGGCGCCCACTTCGAATTCAGGGAGGCCGGGGGAAGCTGGGCCACCCTGGCCGGCACGGCGCTGCAGTTCCCCACCATCTCCCCGGGACGTCACACCTACGAGGTGCGGGTGGTGCCGATGCTGGGCCAACCCGGTCCCATCAGGCGCCTGGAGATCCGCGTGCTGCCGCCCTGGTACCGTCATCCGGCGGCCTACACGCTCTGGGCGCTGCTCCTCGTGGGAACCGTGCACCTGCTCATCCGCTGGCGCCTGTCGAGGCTGGAACGGCGCAACCGGGAACTGAGCCTCGCCGTGGCCCAGGCGACGGAGGGACTGCGCGCCAGAGAACGCGACCTGGAACTGGTGAACCGCCGCCTCTACGAACTCAACGACGCGAAGAACCGCATCATCGGCCTGGCGGCCCACGACCTCAGGAATCCGCTGTCGGGCATCCTGCTTCACGGCGAATTGCTGCAGGAGGATCTGCAGCATCCCGAGGCGGCGAAATCCCTGGGCGCCATCCGCACCCTCGGCACCACGATGATGGACCTCATCCAGCGCCTGCTGGATGTGCATGCCATCGAGGTGGGCCACGCCGAAGCGCCCCGCATCGACGCGATGGATCTCGCCGCCGCCCTGGCCGGGACGCTGGAGCGGGCCCGCACGGCCGCGGAACGCAAGCACATCTCCCTGTCCTCCGGCCCCGCGCCAACCGCCTGGGTCATGGGGGATCCTGCCCAGGTGGCTCAGATCCTCGACAATTTCCTTGGCAATGCGGTCAAGTTTTCTCCCGCGGAAACGACCATCACCCTGGGGCTCGAAGACGCGGGCCCGTGTTGGCGGGCCTACGTGAAAGACCAGGGGCCGGGCCTCTCGGCGGAGGATCTGAGCCGCGCGTTCGGGGAATATGCCCGCCTCAGCGCCCAGCCCACGGCCGGCGAGCCCTCCGTGGGGCTCGGGCTCTCGCTGGTGAAACGGATGGCCGAGGCCATGGGCGGCGTGGTCGGCGTCGACAGCGTGCAGGGCCACGGCGCCACGTTCTGGCTGGACCTGCCGAAGGTCTGAGCCATCAGGGCCAGTTGCCCCCCTCGGATCCTCAGCCGCGCCCGCTCAGGGCCTGCAGGCCCACGCCGATGACGATGACGGCGAGGGCGACCCAGCGCATGGGCGTCATGGCTTCGCCCAGGAAGGCGCGGGCCATGAGCGCATTGGCCAGGAAGCCCAGGGCGAGGAAGGGATAGGCGTAGTTCACCTGCACCAGGGACAGGGCGCCCAGCCACACCACCACGCTCACGGCGTAGCAGGCCAGGCCCGCGATCACCCAGGGTTCCAGCATCAACCTGAACAGCGGGCCGACGGCCAGCTGCATGCCGCCCGCGGCCTGCAGGCCCTTCTTCAGGCAGATCTGCGCGGCGGCGTTGAGCAGCACACCCAGCACGATGAGGGGAATGGCTTTCACATTGGGGCTCATGGATATCCTCGGTGGGGCGTTCCAGATCGATGGGCGGGCAGTGGAACGAAGCGGCCGGCGCCACCCCCATCTTCCCGTGGAAGCGGCTGCTCCGCCCAGGCGTAGAATAAAGGCATGAACCCCTTCGTGCTCAGCGTCCTCCTCCTCGCCGTGCCCGCCGCGGACGGCCCCAAGCAGGAGATCAAGCAGGCCGCCAAGGAAATCGGCCAGGGCTTCAAGAAGGGCGGCAAGGCCGTCGGCCAGGCCGCGAAGGAAGGCGGCAAGGCCGTCGGCCGCGGCGCCAAGACCGCGGCCAAGGGCGTGGCCAAGGGGGCGAAGGAAGCCGGCCACGGCATCAAGGAGGCCGTGAAGAAGTAGCGGCCCAGCGCCGCCGCGCCGGTCATCTTCAGCGCCTTCGCGCCAGAGATCTTCAGCGCCGCCGCGCCACCACGGCCGCCGGGCTCCGCGCCACTTCCACCCAGTGGATCCGCTCCTCGGGCCTGAGGTTCTTCCAGGTGGAGGGCTTGGTCATGACGAGGACGGGCCGGGCGGGGCCTTCGGCCTTCATGCGCTCGGCCACCGGGCCGAGGGCGGCCATGTCCTCCTGGAACCACCGCTCCGCATCCGGCAACCGGTCGCGTCCGTAGCCCATCTCGCCGGTGCTGGCGATCACCACGGCCCGCGTGCGGGCGTAGAAGGGGACTCCCTGGAAGGTGTCGTTGTACAGAATCCACTGGGCGTTCGCGGGAGTGCTTCGGACGAGGTCGGCCACCGATTTGCCAGGCCCCGCCACCGCCTGCCCGGCAACCAGCAGCAGCCACATCACGCCGCCGAGGGCCGCCATCAACTGCGGCGCGCTGAGGGCCGCGCGGCGATGGGCCCAGAGGCCCAGGCCTGCGAATCCCGCTCCCACGGCAAGCACCCAACCCCGCCCCTGCACCTCGTGGCGGAAGAAGGCGCCGGCGAGCAGGAAGAGAAGGCCGAGCACCACCAGTTCCTTGCCCATGCGCCGGTAGGCGGCGCGCTCCTCCCCTTCCCGTTCAAAGGTGCAGGCCAGGGCCGCCAGGGGCACGATGGCGGGCAGGATGTAGGGCGGCAGCTTGGAGCCTGACAGGCTGAAGAAAGCCAGGGGCCAGAGGAAGCCCAGCACCGCGATGCCCACGGTCCAGCGGGCCAGATGATCCGTCCCCTGGGGCCCGCGGCCCTTCAGGAAGGTGAATCCGCGTCTGACGCCCACCACGGTGGCCGACAGCCAGGGCAGCACGCCCACGGCGAGGAAGGCCACGAAGTAGAGCTTGTCCAGCACCCAGTTGTTGGAGCCCTGGCGCGCGTGCTCGTGCGTGAGAAAGCGCGTGAAGTGCTCGTGGATGAAGAAGAACTGGGCGTGGCCGGGGTTGGCGCGGTTCACCGCCCAGAACCAGGGCACGACGAGGGCGAGGTAGAGCAGCCAGCCCAGGGGATCCAGGGCCGTGCGCACCACAGCCCGGCGCAGGTCCCGGTCCTTCCATGCGAAGGCGAGGGAGAAGAAGAGAATGCCGCCCGTGAGGATCACTTCCGCCAGGCCCTTGGTCAGCATGGCGCCCGCCAGCAGCAGGAAGGTGAACAGCGTCCAGCCCAGCGCCGGCGCGCCCTCGCGACGGCGCGCCACGGCCTCGACGAAGGCGGCGAGGGCCGCGACGAGGAAGGCGCTGAAAAGCGCATCCAGGGTCAGGTACTGGCCCACCACGAAGCCCATCAGGCCTGTGGCGGCCATGAAGGAGGCCCACAGGGGTTCCCGCGCGCCGAGGCGCTTCGCCAGCCGCCAGGCGGCCCAGAGCATCAGAGCCGAGGCCAGGGCCAGGGGCAGCCGGGCGGCGGCGCCGTTCAGTCCGAACAGCTTCATGCTGATGGCCGACAGCCAGTACTGGAGCGGCGGCTTTTCGAAGTAGAGCACACCGTTCAGGTGCGGTGTCAGCCAGTTCCCCGAGGCCAACATCTCCCGCGGGATCTCCGCGTAGCGGGTCTCGTCCGGCTCCCAGAGGGGCCGCAGGAAGAGCGGCAGCAGGCCGAGGAAGAACCAGAGCGTGAGGAGGGTGGAGCGTTCGCGGCGCGTCATCCCTCCAGGCTAACGCCAAACCCCTACTTCCCCAGAGGGCCCAGCAAACACCAGGGCTGCGGCTCCATGTCCTGGAGCACGGCCGCCATCCAGCGGTACTGGGGATGGGCCGCCATGAAGGCCCCGGCCCTGAAGGGTTCGCCGCAGGGATGCCCCATGCGGCCCCAGAACGTGAAGGCGCGGGCCAGGTCGGCCGTGGTCACCTTGGCGTTGATGGCCCCGATGGGATAGAAGGGGTCGTTGGACCATTCCGGAGCACCCTGCGGATCCCGGTCCACGTGGCCGCAGAGGCCGCAGCGGTTGAGGGCCTCCTTCCCCTGGCTGCTGTCCCGGTGATCCGCCAGCACGGCCTTGCCCAGGTCCGCGTCGATGCGCCCCCGGTTCTGGGCCATGAGGCCGTCCCAGCGGGCCTTCCGGGCGTTGGGGGAACTCGTCGGCGCCTTGGCATCGAAGGTCGTCTCATCCTTCAGGAGCATCTCGTCCGTGGCGAAGTTGGATCCGACGAAGGCGCCATCCTTCGCGCGCCAGAGCTTCTGGTGCTTGAGCCCCAGGTCCAGCTTGGCGATCTCGTTGGTCTTGAGGTCGCCCACCAGCCAGGTGTTGGCGTAGGCGCCGTTGTTGTCCTCGGAGATAAGACTGACGAAGTCCTCGATGGAGCGGGCGTACTGGGCGGCCCGGCGGGCCCGCACGAACTCCGGCGTGCGCCCTTCTGCGAAGCCCTTGAAGCCCGAGATGGTCGTCTCGGTGATGAGGATGCCCGCGCCGTTGATGGCGAAGTCGTCCCCGCTTTGGATGCTGCCGGGGAATCCGTCCATGGCGAGGCGCTGCCCCTTGGAGGGGTGCAGATCGAAGGCGATGCGCCAGCGGCTGCCGATGGGGTAGTCCACCCAGGCGTTGTGCCCCATGACGATCCTGCCGTCTCGCGTGGCACTGCCCGTGGCGATGAAGGCGCTGCAGTTGCCTGGGGCCTTGTTGTCGGCGCTGCCCGGCTTCGCCTGCTCCGCCAAGGAAGGCAGGTAGTACCAGCTGAGCTCCAGCCACCCGTTCAGCACCACCAGATCGAGGGCGTCGTACTGGTAGCCCCGGGCCTTCAGGCCCTTCGCGATGCCTTCGATCTCCGTGCGGTATTCGTCTCCCAGCTTGGGCCAGAACAGGCGCTGCACCGCCTCCCGGAAGAAGGGCCAGTCCCTGCCGGTGCTGCCCTTCAGGAAGGTGGGCAGCATCCTCAGGGCGTCATCGATTTCCGGGGCGAGCAGGTAGCCATGCTGGAAGCCCAGCGTGGCCGGATCGCCTTCCAGACGCACCTGGATCCAGCCCCCGGTTTCCTTACGGGAAGCCCCCTCCAGGCGCGGGTCCGCAGGGGCGGCCATGAGGAAGACGGACGACAGACACACCAGGAAGGTACGCAGCATACAGACCTCCAGGGACTTGGGGGCCTGAGCTTAGCGCCAGTGGGTTTCCAGCGATACGGATTGGCTTCGTGAAACGAGCCGGGAAACGCGAAGTGGATCATACCGACTGGCGAATTCTCTGTCAGGTCGGATCCAGGCTTAGGCCATTCCTATCAGGGCACGCCCGGCCATCATCCCTTGGTCAAGACGTTCTGGAGGGTTGATTCCACGAGAGAAGCGAGCACCCGGTAACCTGCCCCATTGGGATGCAGTCCATCCTCCGCCAAGTCCACCTTGAGAAAGCCGCGACCATCCAGCATGGGCGTAAAGGCATCCAGGTAGGCGTAGCCCTTGGCCTTGCAAAGGGCCTGTAGGCCCTGATTCAGGCCCCGGATGCGTTCCATGGGGCGGGTGGCGTAAAAATCCCGGGCCTGGGGCGTGCCGTTGTGCACAGGCAGGATTGAGCAGAACACGATCCGGATGCCGTTGGCCGTGGCCATATCCCCCATGGACGCGAGGTTGGCGAGAATGTCGGCATCAGTGGTGGGTCCGGTATTGCCTGAAATGTCATTGGTGCCAGCAAGAATGAACACCACTCGCGGTTTCAGGTTGATGACATCCGGACGGAACCTCAGCAGCATCTGCGCCGTCGTCTGCCCGCTGATGCCCCGATTCACGTACGGCCGCCCAGGAAAGGACTGGGCGAGCGGCCAGGCTTCAGTGATGGAATCGCCGAAGAATACCACTCGGGATTCGTCAGCCTTGGGGGCCGGTAGCGTCTGGTTCGCCGCCCGGTAGCGCGCAAGCTCACCCCAATCATCCCGCAAGGATGCCTGACGACTATCGCGCCAAGCCTCGAGACGAGCACGGGCCTGAATCTGGACTTGGGTTGGGGAATTCGGATGAACGTCCTCGGCCCGTATCGACAGAAACCGAGACACCACCCACAACCCCATGGCGATCTTGCGCATGCCCGCTCCCAGCTGAAGCGAAACCCTTAGCTTTCGGTCTCGATGACCTTCTCGAGCGCCTTGTGCTCTTCGACGAAGAAGTCGATGGCTTTCTTCAACGAATCCTTCATGGAGACCTTGGGCTCGAAGCCGAAGGTGTTCTGCATGCGCTTGATGCTGGGGGTGCGGCGGGCCACGTCCTGGTAGCCCTTGCCGTAGAAGTCGCCGCTGTTGGCTTCCACCATGCGGCCTTCGGGGATGCCGCGCTCGATGCGGAAGGGATGATCCTTCCAGATCTCGATCATCTGCTCGGCGATTTCGCGCACGCTGAAATCGTTCTTGGGGTTGCCGATGTTGAAGATCTGACCGTCGGCCTTGCCGCCCTCATTGCGCAGGATGGACATGAGCCCGTCGATCGCGTCGGCCACGTCGATGAAGCAGCGGCGGGCCGTGCCGCCATCCACCAGCTGCAGGGGCTCGCCGTTGAACAGGTTCCAGCTGAACTGGGTCACCAGGCGGCTGCTGCCTTCCTTGGCGGTGTTGAGGCTGTCCAGTTTGGGGCCCATCCAGTTGAAGGGGCGGAACAGGGTGAACTTCAGGCCCTGCTGGAAGCCGTAGGCCCAGATCACGCGGTCGAGCAGCTGCTTGCTGGTGCTGTAGATCCAGCGGTTCATGGGGATGGGGCCGGTCACCAGGGGGGACTCGTGCTCGTCGAATTCCTCGTCGGGGCACATGCCGTAGACTTCCGACGTGCTGGGGAAGACGACGCGCTTCTTGTACTTCACGCACTGGCGGACGACCCGGAGGTTCTCCTCGAAGTCCAGCTCGAAGACGCGGAGGGGATCGGTCACGTAGATCTTCGGCGTGGCAATGGCCACCAGGGGCAGCACGACGTCGCACTTCTTGATGTGGTACTCGATCCACTCCTTGGAGATGGTGACGTCGCCCTCGACGAAGTGGAATCGCGGGTTGTTCAGGTGGTCGGAAACCTTGTGGGTGCCCAGATCCAGACCGTAGACCTCCCAATCCGTGTCCGCCATGATGCGGTCGACCAGATGGGAACCGATGAATCCGTTGACGCCGAGGATGAGGACCTTCACGGGGACTCCAAAGACAAACGAATGATTCTAGCAGGAGTTGGGGAGATGGCCTCTGGGCCGATGCGCGGGGCCCGGGGGTGTGCGCGCAGCGCAGAACCCCGGGACAGCATCACACCCGGCAGACCACCTTGCCGAAGCCTTGCCCCGCTTCCAGGTGGCGCTGGGCCTCGGGATAGTCGGCCAGATCGAAGACCCGGTCGATGACGGGGCGGAAGGGCGGATTGATGGGATTGCGCTGAAGGAGCGAGAGCAGGGTCCAGAGGTGCTCCCGGCGGCCCATGTACGAACCGAGGATGCGGATCTGTTTGGCGAAGAGGGCCCGAAGATCGAAGGTGGTTTCACGTCCCGTGGTCGCGCCGCAGGTGACGATGCGCCCGCCCCGGGCGCAGGCCGCGAGGCTGGTGGCCCAAGTGGCGGCGCCGGTGTGCTCGAACACCACGTCCACGCCCCGTTTTCCCGTCAGTTCGCGCACCTTCGTGGCCAGGGCCTTCAGGTCGCTGCGGACGATCACGTGCTCGGCGCCGAGATCCCAGCAGTGCATGGCCTTGGCCTCGCTGCCCACCACGGCGATGGCCGCCCCGCCCAGGGCCTTCACGAGCTGGATGGCCGCGCTGCCCACGCCGCTGCCGCCGCCCCAAACGAGCACCGTCTCGCCAGGCCGCAGGGCGGCCTTGTGTACGAGCATCTCCCAGGCCGTGAGGAAGACCAGCGGGAAGGCCGCCGCCTGCTCGAAATCCCAGTTGCCGGGGATGGGCAGCAGGTTCGCGGCAGGCACCAGCACGTGGGTGGCGGCCGTGCCGTCGCACACATGACCCAGTACGCCGTAGCCGGGGCATAACATGTCATCGCCGCGCAGGCAGGCCGGGCACACGCCGCAGCTGAGCCCGGGCGCGATCATCACGCTGCCACCCAGTTCCACCCCTGGCGGCAGGATCGTGCCCTCGCCCGCGGCCTCGAGCACGCCCGCGCCGTCGCAGCCCGGCGTGAGCGGCAGGGGCAGCGGAAAGCCGGGGATGCCCTCCGTGGTCCATAGGTCCAGGCGGTTCAGGGCCATGGCCTTCAGTTCGAGCCGGACCCAGCCCGGCTTGGGATCCGCGGGCTGGAACGCCTCGCGCACCGGCGATCCCGCCGGCCCGTGCTCGTGGATGCGGAAACGGAAGGATTCAACCATGGGAACCTCCGGACTTTCGGATGTTCATCACTCCGACTTCAGCGAGCGCGTCATCAGGCGCCGCACGGCTTCCTGGGGCGATTCGCCGTTGAGGAGGCGCTGCACTTCAGCTGCGATGGGCAGGTCGAGACCGTGTTCCTTCGCGAGGGCGAGAGCCGCTTCGCAGGTGAACATGCCTTCGATGACCTGGCCGCCGAGGGCGTCGCGGGCCGCATCGACGCTGTGGCCCTTCCCCACCAGTTCTCCGAAGGTGCGGTTGCGGCTCTGGGGGCCCGTGGCCGTCAGCAGCAGATCCCCCATGCCGGCGAGGCCCATGACCGTGGACGACTGGCCGCCCAGCACCTCCACCAGGCGCGCCATTTCGGCGAGTCCGCGAGTGATGAGCGCCGCCCGGGCGTTGTAACCCAGTTGCAGGCCGTCCACCAGCCCAGCGGCGATGGCGAGCACGTTCTTCAGCGCGCCGCAGAGCTCGGTGCCGACGACGTCGCGGCTGAGGTAGATGCGCAGCCGCTCCGAGGCAAGCTGGGCCTGCAGGGCCTTGGCTCGGTCCTCGGAAACCGAGAGCGGCAGGGCCAGCACGATGGCCGATGGCACGCCACGAGACACTTCGTCGGCGAAGGTGGGTCCCGACAGCGCGCCCACGGGCGCGTCCAGCACGCCCGTGAGGGCCTGGGACAGCGTCTGATGGGTGCTCTGCAGGATGCCCTTGCTCACGTGGATCACGGATTCCGGCGCCTTGGGCGCGCGGGGCCTGAGGGTACGCCAGGCCTCGGGCGTCACCTGCGTGGGCATGGCCGAGATCCACAGAGGTGCGGCGAAGGCATCCGTCGGATCATCCGAAGTCGTCAGTCCCTCCGGAAATTCGACGTCCTTCAAGCGCAGGTGGCGCCGCGTGGCGGCCATCTGGGCCATCTCCTCCGGGAAATTCCCCCAGAGCGCGACCCTGGCGCCGGCGCGGGCCCAGGTGATGGCGAGGGCCGTGCCCCAGGCGCCCGATCCGAAGACGCCGATGTCCGCGCGCCTAGACATGGGCCTTCTCCTTCTTGGCGCCCCAGAGGGGGGACTCGGTGCCCTTCAGGAGGCGGCCGATGTTCTCGTGGTGCTTGACGATGACGAGGAGCGAAATGCCCGACCAGAGCAGCAGGACCATCGGCGGGGCGCCCTTCCAGAGCAGCACGAGGGGCAGTGCCGCAGCCGACATCACGCTGCCCAGGCTCACATAGCGGAACACCAGCAACAGCACGATGAACACGCCCAGGGCCGGCAGCACCATGGAGGCCTTGAAGGCCAGCGCCACGCCAAGGGCCGTCGCCACGCCCTTGCCACCCTTGAAGGCCAGCCAGGGGGTGAACACGTGGCCCAGTACCGCCCAGAGGGCCAGCAGTGCCAGGACAGGTTCTCCAAGTCCCAGGCGCTTCGCCAGGAACACGGGCAGGAAGCCCTTCAGGATGTCCAGCAGCAGGGTGACGATGCCGAGGGCCTTGCCGCCCACGCGGCTCACATTGGTTGCGCCGATGTTGCCGCTGCCGTGCTGCCGCACGTCCCCCTTCCCCGCCAGCTTCACCAGCAGGAGGCCGAAGGGGATGCTGCCGCACAAAAAGGCGCCGAGGCACCAGAGGACCAGGGAAGACAGGGATGGCGATGACATGGACGCAGTGTATCAGCGCCTCGGGGCCTTCCCGGAAATCCGACGGGCCCACATGCCACGGGCCCAGAAACAGACGATGGCCCACGCGGGGCGGGTCCATGCACAGGCGAGGGCCCGCATGCGGCGGGCCCCCGGGATGGATCGCAAATGCAGGGCGTGGCCCGGAAAATCCGGACCCCGAACGAACCTAGTGCATGCCCTCCTCTTCCACCCTGGAGGCGTAGGGCTGGCCCGCGGCATTGGTCTTGGTCGAAAGGGCGCGAACCTCCACCGCGTCTCCCACCTTCAAATCGGAGAAAGCGATGGCGGCGTCGTCGCGGATGAAGACGGTCTGTGCATCGGTCCAGTACGTCGTTCCGCCGAGGGTGAAGGTCAGGTCGGCCGCGCTCACGGCGCTGAGCATCCCGCGGGCCTCCTCATCGCTCGCGCCGTCGCCGTGCTGAGCGAACCGGACCTCCACCCGCGTGGCCAGGATCGTGTCCGGGGCGGTCGGGCTGGGGTTGCCCTCCACCTCGACCACGGCGCCCACCGCCAGGGTGCCCTGCACCGCCGCAGCACTGAAATCCACTTTGAAGGTGAGCAGGGTGAAGGTCTTCGCCGTCGCATCCAGCGTCAGCACGGGGCCGCGCAGTTCCATGGCCGAGCCACGATCATCCTCCATGTCGGTCTCCACCTCCACCCGGGTGGCCGTGAAGGTCGTACCGGACAAGGTGCCGCCGATCTCCACGCGCACGCCGTTGGCCAGGGTGCCGCGGACCGTGGCTGAACCATAGTTCACGGTGATCGTCCCGATCATGAAGGTCGAGGCGCCTGCATCCAGGCCGGAGACGAGACCTCGCAGTTCCTCACCCTCATGGGTTCCGGCGGCTCGCCGTTCGATGCGCGTGGCGAGGAAGCTGCCGTCGCTTTGCGTGGATCCGAAGGCGCGAACGGGATCACCGACCTTGAAATCCGCCAGGGCCAGGGGCGTGAAGGTGTGATCACTTCCCTGCTGCACCAGCACGGTGAGCGCGTCCACGGTCACGACCTTGGTCAGGACCGTGATCTTGCCGCCGGTCACGTCCACGGCCGTGATGGGTCCGCAGAGATCAGGCCGCACGTCTGCACGGCTCAGATGAAGGCTGGAACCCGCCACGCTCCCCTTGGCGTGCAGCATGACGCCAGGCTGAAGGTCTGCGGCGGATCCGGGCTGGCCGTTTACGGTCACCGTGGCGGCCGTCGCGTCGACGGGCTGCCCATTGAACTGAAGCGCCGAGGCGGTTCCGGCGAGGGCGCCCACCACGGTCACCTGGGCACCGGTGGCGGGCGGCGGCGCGCTCTGAGTCTTGTACCCACTGCCACCACAGGCGGACAGCAGGGCCACGCCACAGGACACGACGAGGATTCGTACAGATGAAACCATGTTCACCTCCAAATGCAGGCCACGGGCAGCCCCCTTCTTGAGCGGAAGAGGGCGGGATTGGATGTCCCCACAATGGTTCCTGCCCGCGGGCCCATCAAGATCCGGTTTCGTTTTTTCCAGGCCTCCGGCCTCCGGTTAAATCGAAGTCCAAAAGGTAATTAGACCAATCGAACTAGATCAGGGCCCGGCGCAGCAGATCCAGGGCCAGGGCCGTGCTGCGCACCTGGATTTCCACCCGGTCGCCCACCAGCGCATGGGTCTTCGTGAGGGTTGTGCCGGGCCCCGCCAACGAGATGAACACCGTGCCCACGGAGCCGGCACCATCGCCATCTGTGGTGGGGCCCGCGTGGCCCGTGATGGCCAGGGCCCAGGTGGCGCCCAGCCGTGTCCGCGCGGCCTCCGCGAGGGCCTGGGTGGTGGCTTCCGACACGGTACCGTGGGCCTTCAGCTGGACCGGATCCAGGCCGAGGAGGATCCGCTTTGCCTGAGCGGTGTAGACGGTGGCGCCACCCAGGAAGGCCGCGCTGGCGCCGGGAATGGCCGTGAGGCGCGAGGCCAGCAGCCCGCCGCTCATGCTCTCGGCGACGGCGAGCGTCTCGCCCCGCGACTTCAGCCGGTCGAGCACCGCGTCTTCCAGGTTGCCCGCGCCGACGCAGGCCAGGTCGGCACCCAGCAGGGGCGCAAAGTCGCCGCGCGCCGCTTCCAGCGCGGCGGGATCCGTCCCCCGCGCCAGCAGCTCCACCTGGCTGAGGTTGGCGAGGATGGTCCAGTCGAGGTGGCCGTGCTGTTCCCGGAGGCTGCGCGTGCGCTCGTCCAGGTTGCTTTCGGGCACGCCGGCCACCACCATGCGCAGCGTGTGGACGGTCTGGGCCGCGAGGGGCCGGAGCCGCGGCTGGACCTGGTCTTCCCACATGCGCTTCATCTCGCGGGGGACGCCGGGCATCATCACGATGCGCACGCCCGGATGCCCCGCAGGGTTCTGCCACCAGACCCCGGGGGCCGTGCCCACGGTGTTCTTCAGGGGTTCCGCACCCTGCGGGATGAGGGCCTGCTTGAAGTTCGCCGCGGGCGGCACGCGGTTGCGCGCGGCATAGAAGGCCTCCATGTCGGCCCGACAGCCCGCGTCCTCCACCAGTTCCGCCCCGAGGAGTTCGGCGAAGAGCTCCTTCGTGAAATCGTCGAAGGTCGGCCCCAGGCCGCCCGTGGTGAGGATGAGGTCCGAGCGCGTCAGGGCCTCGCGGAACAGTTCCGCCAGGTCCTCACGACTGTCGCCCACGGCGGTCTTGCGGTGGAAGGCCAGGCCCAGATCCGCCAACCGCTCCCCCAGCCAGACGGAATTGGTGTCGAGGCGCCGGGTGGTGAGGAGCTCCGTGCCGATGGCGATGCATTCGATGCGCATGAGGGAATGGAACCACGGCAGCGGAGAAACCTCCAAGCCTCAAACCGCACCTGCGCCACACGCGGCCCGATCAGCTATTCCGATCCATTGGTGCCTCAGGATTGGCGCCTCAGGACTCCAGCCACTCGCGCGCGAGCTTCCGTCCGGCCCACAGGCCGAAGCCCGAACCTACCAGGCTGAGACAGGCGCCCGTCATGAAGCCGACGAGGGCGCCGAGGTACCAGCCCACCAGGCTTCCCACCGTGGCACCGACCCAACCCATGAGTTTTTCCATGCCCGATCCTCCGGGAGTACGATGAGCCCCATGACCAAGGTGTTCCCATGATCGTGCATGATCTCGATGACCTGATGCTGGAATCCGACGAGGAGTCCGGCATCCAGGAGCTGGGCCGGCGCTTCCTTGCCCGAGGCCCCTGGACCACGGTGGCCTTCCTCGTGAAGACGAAGACCGATCCCGAAGGCGCCTGGGAGGGGCCCTTCCTCTGGCTGCACCGCTACCAGAAGGTCGCCCAGGGCTGGAAACTCGTGAGCCGTTTCCGGACGACGGAAACGGCTCAACTGGAGGCCCTGGCCTCGGCCTTCGAGGACTGGAAGGACTACTTCAGTCCCGGCAGGTAGCGCTCGCGGATCACGGTCAGGTGGTGCGCCACGTGGCCGAGGCAGATGTAGGGGATGCAGCGGGCCGTGATGGACCGGTTGTTGGTGGTGCCCTGGTTTCCCCAGGCGGCGTCGGGCATGCCGCGGAACATCGTGAGGGTGGCCGCCCGCGCGGCCTGGAAATCGGCCAGCAGGTCCGCCAGGCTGCGCGCATCGGCCTGGGCCGTGGCGGCGTAGTCATTCTCCTCCCAGCCCGGCAGCGGCGTCGTGTCGCCACGGCCGATGCGCAGGCAACGGTAGGCGAAGATGCGCTCGCCGTCGCTGAGGTGCTGGATCAGATCCTTGAGGCTCCACTTGCCCGGGGCGTATTTGTAGGCGCCCTGGGCTTCGGAGATGCCCGCGAAGAGCTTCGCCACTTCGTCGGCCTGGGCCTGGAGCAGCGCCAGCGGATCGCCTTCGGGCGCGGCGGCGATGTAGGGCGCGTAGCCTTCGGAATATTCGCCGGGCTGGGGTCGGGTCAGGGTCATGGTGCCTCCTTAGAAGGTCATCACCTTCATCGTGTTCGTGGTGCCGGATTTCCAGAGGGGGAGGCCCATGGTCATCACGACGCGATCGAAGCTGCCGACATCGTGCTTGGCCAGGAGCAGGTCGCGGACGACCTCCACCATTTCGTCCGTGCTGGCCACGCGCGGGATGATGAGCGCCGTCACGCCGCGCAGGATGCCCATGCGGCGGGCCGTGAGTTCGTCCACCGTGGCGCCCAGGACGGGCGTGCGGCCGGCCAGGCGGCTCACCATGCGGGCGGTGCCGCCACCTTCGGTGAAGGCCACGATCCAGCGGGCGTTGATCTCGTCCGCCGTGCGGCAGGCGGCGAAGGCCACGGAGATATCCGTGCGCGCCAGCACCTTCTCGGCGAGATCCTCGGGCAGCGTCGTGGTGCGCTGCTTCACGTTGGCGTCCGCCTCGGCGGCGATGCGCGCCAGCCACTGCACGGCTTCCACGGGATAGGCGCCCGAGGCACTCTCCGCGCTCAGCATCACGGCGTCGGTGCCGTCCCAGATGGCGTTGGCCACGTCGCTGGCCTCGGCGCGGGTGGGCTGCGCGTGCTCGATCATGCTCTCCAGCATCTGGGTGGCGGTGATCACGGGCTTCAGCGCCTTGCGGGCGGCCTTGATGATCTGCTTCTGCAGGCCGGGAACGCGCTCCACGCCCAGTTCCACGCCCAGGTCGCCGCGGGCCACCATGACGCCCCAGGAGACGTCGAGGATCTCGGCCAGGTGCGCCAGGGCCGTGGGGTGCTCGATCTTGGCGATGATGGGCTGGGTACCGCCCAGGTGGTGGATGATGGCCTGCAGCTGCTGCACGTCCGAGGCGCGACGCACGAAGCTCTGGGCGAAGAGGTCGACGTTGTGCTCCACGCCCCAGCGGATGTCGGCGTGATCCTTTTCCGTGAGGGGATCCACGTTGATGTCCATGCCGATGGGATGGACGCCCTTGCGGGCCTTCAGGGGGCCACCGATGACGACCTCGGCCTTGAGCAGTTCGGAGCCCTTGGCGAGGATCTTCACCGTGATGGCACCGTCATCCAGAAGCCAGTGCTGGCCGGGCTCGGCGCCTTCGAACAACTCGGGGTGAGGCAGCGGGGCCGCCCAGGCGAAGCCGGTCGGAACCTCGGTGCCGGGCGCGTAGAAGACACCCTCGCTGCCGGTGGCCAGGTCCACCGGGGACTCCAGCAGGCCCACACGCCACTTGGGACCCTGCAGATCGAGGAACACGGGAATCGCGCGGCCCAGCTCCTGGGAGATGGACCGGACCTTCTCGAGGGCGACAACCCGGGATTCGGGGTCGCCATGGCTGGCATTCAGGCGGACGGCATCGGCCTCTTTCAGCGCTTCCCGCAGCCGATCGCCCTGCATCAAAGCGGGACCCAAGGTCATCACGAGTTTAGTCTTGCGCACAGCGCCCCCTATGTCTTGCACAGGCATTCCACACACTTTTCCACAGCCCGCGCTCGAGTTACAAAGTTATCACGAGGTCTTTCCCTGCGGTCATCACAGTGATACCTTCGTTCTCCCGATACGGTCATTGGAGAAGATGGAATGCGCGAAAAGCTGCGGATTCTCGTGGCAGAGATGGTGCGTGGAGGCATCCCGCTGGAGTTGGCTCGACGCGAGTTTGAACGGGTGTACCTGGAGGAGGTGCTGGCTGCCCACGAAGGCAACCACAGTGCCGCTGCCCGCGAGCTGGGCATCCACCGGAACACGCTCGCCAAGAAACTCGAGGCCCCGCAAAGCCGCCTCCGCCGCGTGAGTCTGGCGAGCTAGGCCCTCTTGTCCATCCGTCAAAGCCCGGCCCGCGCCGGGCTTTTTCTTTCGACAGGGCCCCCTTAGCCCGTTACAACAAGGATTCGGAGGGCGCGTGAAGAAGGTCGCCATCAATGGGCTGGGACGGATCGGAAGGCTGGCGCTGCGCCACCTCATGAAGGTCCCCGGGATCCAGGTGGTGGCCGTGAATGATCTCGCGGACGCCGCCACCCTGGCCCACCTGATGACCTACGATTCCATGCACGGCCGGGCGGAATTCTCCGTGGCTTCCGACGGTGAATGGCTCCTTCTGGATGGCCGGCGCGTGCGGGTCTACGCGGAGCAGGATCCTCGGAATATTCCCTTCGGCGCCCAGGGTGCCCAGCTCGTTCTCGAATGCACGGGCCGCTTCAATGGGAGGGCCGAGGCCGCCGCGCACCTCCGCGATGGGCTCGGCCACGTGCTCATCAGCGCACCCTCGGAGGACGCGGACCGCACGGTGGTCCTCGGCGTGAATGAAAAAAACCTGGATCCTTGTAGAGATCGGGTCATTTCCGCCGCGAGCTGCACGACGAACTGCCTCGCCCCGATGGTGAAGGTGCTCGATGACGCCTTCGGCCTCGATTACGGATTCATGACGACGGTCCACAGCTACACCAACGATCAGCGCATCCTCGACCTGCCCCACGAGGATCTGCGCCGCGCCCGGGCCGCCGCCCTCAGCATGATCCCCACCAGCACCGGCGCCGCCAGGGCCATCGGCCAGGTGCTGCCCCACCTCGATGGTCGCCTCGACGGCCTCGCCGTGCGCGTGCCCACGCCGGACGTGAGCATCGTGGACCTCACCGCCACACTGAGGTCCGAGGTCAGCCTGGAGGCCGTGCACGCGGCCTTCGACCGGGCCGCATCGGAAGGCCCCCTGGCGCCCTACCTGGACGTTCTTGAAGCCGAACTCGTCAGCGCCGACCTCGTGGGCAACAGCGCCAGCTGCCTCTACGACCCCTTCCTCACCAAGGTGCTGGGGCCGAGGATGGTCAAAATCTTCGCGTGGTACGACAACGAGTGGGGCTATGCCGCGCGGCTGAAGGACCTCTGCCTCCATGTCCTGGATCGGGTGTAGACGATGAAGCACATCGCCCTCAACGGTCTTGGCCGCATCGGTCGCCTCGCGGTCCGGCGCCTCGGTGCCGGGGCGCCCGAATGCCTCTGCGCCGTGAACGATCCCGCGCCCCTCGATCAGGTCGTCCACCTGCTTCGCCGCGATTCCGTGCACGGCCCCAGCGCCCTGCCCATCGAAGGCCAGACCGAATCCGGCCAGGACTATTTAATTCTCGGCGAGCGCCGCGTGCCCCTCTACCACGCCCTCGATCCCGCCCTGATCCCCTTCCCGGATGAAACGCGCCTGGTGGTGGAGGCCAGCGGCCGCTTCACGCACCGCGCGGACGCGGCCCGGCATCTGAAAGCCGGCGTGTCCCACGTGGTCATCAGCGCCCCCAGCCCCGATGCCGATCTCACCGTGATCGCCCCGGTGAACGGCGCCGAGCTGGACCTGGCGCGCCATCGCGTCATCTCCAACGCCAGCTGCACGGCCCACGCCACGGCCCCCATGCTGAAGATCCTGGAAGACGCCTTCGGCCTCGACCAGGCGGGCATGAGCACGGTGCACGTCGTCACCAACGATCAGCGCCTGCTGGATCTGCCCCACAAGGATCGCCGCCGGAGCCGCGCGGCCTTCCAGAGCATCATCCCCACCACGTCGAGCGCCTTCGGCGCCCTGCACCGCGTCATGCCGACCCTGCCCACGGGCTTCGGCGGCGCCGCGATCCGCGTGCCCTCCCTCAGCGTCAACCTCGTGGATCTGGTCGCCACCCTCCGCCGGGACGTCGACGTCGCGAGCCTCCGTGCCGCCTTCGAATCCGCCGCCCGGGGCCCGTGGAAGGGCCTCGTCGCCCTCGCCGAACCCCACACCGTCAGCTGCGACATCACGGGCCGCACCGAAAGCGTCGTGATGGACCTGGACCTCACCATGACCTTGGGAAAGCGCTTCGTGAAGGTCTTCGGTTGGCACGACAACGAGACCGGCTACGCCGCAAGGCTCTGCGACCTCGTGATGGATCTGGTGGGACGGATCTGAACGGATAAAGATCCACCACGGAGACACGGAGAAAAACAGGGAGACTCAGTGGGGCGAAGTTGGGTTAGGCCCTTCGCACACCTCTCTTTATTCACCTCCGCGGTTCCTCGGTGCCCTCAGTGTCTCCGTGGTGAGTCCGTTTCTAAAGCGTGCCCGCAGCGTAGCCCGTGCTGAAGGCGGCCTGCAGGTTGTAGCCGCCCACAGGGCCGTCGATATCCAGCAGCTCGCCGCAGATGCGCAGGTTGTCCCAGCCGCGCAGGGCCATGGTGCGTGGATCGACGGCGCCGAGGTCGACGCCGCCCGCGGCCACCTCGCCGCGGGCCAGGGGCACCGCCTGGGGTTCGCCCAGGGGCAGCGCCGTGGCCAACGCCACCAGGGCCTTCCGCGCGCTTCTCGACAGGTCCTTCAGCATCAGGCCGCGGTCGATTCCGGCCTCCTGCAGCAGCGGTTCAACGAGGCGTTCCGGCAGGTGACGCTGGATCCAGGTGGCCGCCAGCAGGCGCGGATTGGTGCGCTGCTCGGCCTGCAGGGCCGCGTCCACCGCTTCGGGAAGCTCCCGGATCGAGGCATAGGTCAGCCAAGCCGCGCCTTCGCGGCGGGCGCGTTCCGTGGCCTGGCTCAGCTCCAGCGCCGCGGGACCGCTGATGCCAGCCTTGGTGAACACGATGTCGCCCGCGAAGGTCTCCAGGCGCCGGCCCTCGGGCCCAGCCTGGAGACGCAGGTCGCCCTCCCGCAGCGACACGCCTTCCCAACTGGGCCTCGGGCGCTGCAACGGGATGGGCGCAAGGGCCGGAAACCAAGGCAGGACGGGCACCCCCAGCCCCTTGAGCCAGCCCAGCACCTCGCCGCGCGTGCCCGTTTCCGGATAGCTGGCGCCCCCCGTGGCCAGCACGTAGACATCGCAGTGGAGAGGCTCCCCATTGAGAAGCAGCCCCTCCAGCCGGGGCGCGCGCCCCTGCAGGGCCGTCACGCGGGCACCGGTCCGCACATCTACGCCGACCCGGTGCGCCAGGGTCTCGAAGGCCGCCACCACGGCGCCGGCGCTGCCCGGACGGTCCAGCGGAAAGACGCGGCCGTTGTCGCGTGTGTAGGTCTCCACGCCCTCACGGCGCAGCAGATCAAGCACCGCGGCGTTGTCGAAGGCGTGCAGCGAGGGACGGAGAAACCGCGCCTGCGCCTTAGAGAAGGCCGACAGCAGCGCTTTCGGCGGGCCATCGTGGGTGATGTTGCACTTGCCGCCACCGCTGATGCGGAGCTTCACGCCCAGGCGGCCGTTCGCCTCCAGCAACTGGACCGCATGCCCCAGCGAGGCTGCCCGCCAGGCCGCCACCAGCCCCGCCGCGCCTCCGCCCACCACGATAATCTTCGCCATGCCTCCATCATGGCCCATGCGGTCACCACCAGAGCTGGCGACTACTTCTTGAGAAGGTCCCGGAAGAATTTCTTGACCTTGCTTTCCTCTTCCGGAGGCGCCGGCTCTGTCTTGGCTTCGGCCTTTCGAGGCGGACGCTTCTTGGTCGGAGCTTTCTTCTCCTCGACCTTCCGGACCGGCACAGGAGCTGTCTCGGCCGGGATCTTCTGGAGGACCACGGGATTGGGCAGGGGTTTGCGACGCTCGGGGATGAGGCTCCAGGGCTCGTAGCCTTCCAGGACCAGGCGCAGCTGATGGGTGCCACTGCCGGGCACTTCGACCGACATGGGAGCGCGTCCCTTGGAGGCCCCATCGAGGAACACCTCCGCTGCGGGCGGCTCGGTGGCGACGGCCACCTCGAAGGGCGCGGGCTCGAGGTTGACGCCGAGCTGCCGATCCTCGGGACGCAGCGCGATCTCCTCCGGCAGGTAGTCCGGCAGCTCCACCCGCACCCGGTCGGCCTTGCCCTTCACCACCTGGCGCAGCGGCGTTCTCCCCAGCGGCCGGCCGTCGAGGTAGACTTCCGCGCCGCTGGGCTGGGATTCGATGGACAGCTCCCGACTCGGCTCGAGGAGCAGGTAGGCGATCCCCATGAGGAGGGCCAATCCCAACCCCGCACCGATCCACAACCAGCGGAAGCGGCGATTCGGCGAGGGTCTGGCCGGAAGCTCCATCTGCAGGGTGGCGGCGGGCTTTACCACGGCGGGGGATTCCAGGTGGGCCAGGCTGCTGCGCATGACGTCGGGACTCAGCGGCAGGGCTTCGATGAGGGCCCGCATAAAGCGCTTCTGATCCGGGAAGCGGGCGGCGGGATCCTTGGCCAGGGCCTGTTGGAAGACCCGCCGCAGCCCGGGGTCCATGCCCTCGGGAAACACGGGATCCTCGTGGGCGATGCGGTAGACCAGCGCGCCCACGCTATCAGCCGAAAAGGGCAGACGTCCGCTGAGCATCTCCAGGGCCGTGAGCGCGAGGGACCAGCGGTCCGTGGCCTCCGTGGCCCGGGCGCCGTTCAGCACCTCCGGGGCCGCGTAGGCCGGGGTTCCCAGGAAGGTCGCCGTGCTGGTGAGCCGAGCCTGATCGCCCCGGGCGATGCCGAAATCCATGAGCTTCAGGCGGCCATCGCGAGCCACCATGAAGTTCTCGGGCTTGATGTCCCGGTGGACGATGCCGAGGGCGTGCACGGCCTCCAGGGCCGCTCCCGCCTGCAGCAGCAGCCCCACGGCCTCGTCCGGACCCAGGGGGCCCCGCCTGATCCGATCGGACAGGGGTTCTCCATCGATGTATTCCATCGCCAGGAATGGCCCCAGGCCCGGTTCCTCGCCCACGTCGAAGACCGTGATGGCATTCGGATGGTTCAGGCTGGCGGAGACCTCGGCCTCGCGCTTGAAGCGCTGCAGCACCTCGTCCCCACCCGTCCCCTCGCGCACCACCTTGATGGCCAGGGGACGCTTGAGCAGGGGATCCTCGGCCAGGTAGACCGTCCCCATCGCCCCCGAGCCGAGTACGCCGCGGACCTGATAGCGGCCGATGGTGGAAGGTTCCGGACTCATCGCACCTCGATGATGCTAGGGGGATGATGGCAGAGAGATGAAGGCTGAGGTGGCAGGTCCCGGCCTGCGGGTACACTACCCCCATGTCAGAGATCGGCTTCACCGTCCCCCGCCCTGCCCAGCTGCGCCGCTTCGGAAGGGTGTTCTATCCCGCCGGCCTCCGCATGCAAAAGGCCCTGGCCGAATACGTCAACGCCGAGAACCGGCCCGATCAGCTGGTGATCCTGGAGCACGACCCGGTCTTCACCCTCGGCCGCAATGCGACGCCCGCCGACATTCACATGAGTGACGATTTCCTCCGCGCCCAGGGCGTCAGCGTGCACCGCACGGATCGCGGGGGCGAGGTGACCTACCACGGCCCCGGACAAATCGTCGCCTACCCCATCTGCAACCTGCGTGGCGGCCGCGAAGACGTGGGCAAGCTCGTGCGCGGGCTCGAAGAGGCCATGATCCGCACGGCCGCGGATTTCGGCGTGGTGGCCGACCGCCTCAAGGGCGCGCCGGGGATCTGGGTCGAGACGGCCAAATACCGACCGGGCGGTGGCCTGGAAAAGCTCGGCGCCATCGGCCTCCACCTCAGCCGCTGGATCAGCACCCACGGCATCGCCTTCAACGTGCGGCCGAACCTCGATCACTTCCGCTGGATCACGCCCTGCGGCTTCACGGACAAGGGCGTGTGCAGCCTGGCCTCTCTGCTGGGCGACGCCGCGCCCACCTGGCAGGAGGCCGCGGACCACCTGCAGGCCCACCTCATCGCCTGCCTGGCCCTGGACCTCCAGCCCACGCGGGAGCCCAGCCACAGCGTGTCGGCCCTCACCTGGCGCCGGGGCCCCTCGGGCCCGGAGATCCTCATGATGCTGCGCGTACCCGCCCACGGGCTCTGGTGGCAGAGCGTCACCGGCATGATGGAGCCCGGCGAGGTCCCCGAACAGACCGCCCACCGCGAACTGATGGAAGAGACGGGCCTCGCGGGCACCCTGAGGCCCCTGGGCCTGTCCCACAGCTTCTGGGTGGATCCCTCCATCGTGCATTTCCCCGACGGGGAACCGCGCTTCAACACCGAGACCTGTTTCTCGATGGAAGTCGCGCCCGGGGCCGAGGTCCGCCTGGAGCCGGCCGAGCACAGCGAATACCTGTGGTGCGGCCTGGACGAGGCGCAGGAGCGCATGAAGTGGGAGGGCTCCAAGGCCGCCGTAGGCCTGCTGAGGAAGGCCCTGGAGGCCTGAGGGCGCGCCGCACCCTGGACTCATGGCGCGGCTCAGCTGGACCGATGGATTCCTGAGAACCGACATGCTCCCCCCGGACACCCACCCTCCGCCCGACGCCTTCGGCTCCTGGCCGAAGTCCGCGCCCTGGCTGGTCCTGGCCTACGGACTGTTGGGCCCGGCCCTGCTGCTCGTCCTCGCGCCGGGCGCCCGGGGCTTGGCGTTGAACGCCCTGAACACGATCATCTTCGCCCATGCGGGCATCCTCGCCCTTGCCCGCGCCCGCAAGGAGCGCGACGCCCGGTGGGGCTGGCAGGGCATCGCCGCGGGCCTGTTCGCGCAGACGCTCAACCAGGCCTGGGCCACCTTCAGCATCCTGCGGTACGGAACCGCACCGCCCTTCCCGTCCTGGGGCGATCTGCTCTCCGTCCTTACCCTGATCCTGATCGCCGCCTCCCTGCTCGCCTGGCCCCTGGCCTCCGCCTCGGGATCGGAGCGCTGGCGCAAGGGCATGGATGGCCTCGGCGCAGGCATGTCGGCCTTCTTCATCGGCTGGTTCCTGGCCCTGGGCCCGCTCTTCCACAGGCCCGGATCCTCCCCCGAAGAGCGCGGCGCCATGGTGGTCTTCTTCCTCGGCAACGCGACGATCCTGGGCATCTGCGTCTACCTTGGCGCACGCCGGACCTCGCGGTTCCGGGGACCCCTCGGATGGGTGACGATGGGCTTCGCGGCCTCCCTGCTCCAGATCACCCTTCAGGTTCCGCTCGTCCTCGTCGGCCAGTACCGCCTCGGCGATTCCCTCGATCTGCTGGTCCTGCTGGCGGCCATCTTCATCCTGCTGGCCCCCATGGCGCCCTTCCCCGTGGAGCCGGGACATCCCCCGGACGTCGAGGTCCAGGACCGGTCCATCGGCGCGCTGATGCTGCCCATGCTGCCCGCCGCCCTCGCCCTGGCCGTGGTCCTGGCGGCTCTGGCCTGGGCGCCCTCCACCCTGGATGCACCCCTGCTCGCCATGGGCACCACCATGGCGGGTCTGGGGCTCTTCCGCGGCATGCTCGCGTTGCGCGACCTCCAGCGGCTTTCCGCGGCCCTGGAATCCCGCGTGATGGCGAGAACCCATGATCTCGAAGCCATGCAGGAAACCATGCTCAGGACCGAACGCATGAATGCGATGGCCGTGCTGGGCGCTGGCATGGCTCACGATCTCAACAACGCCCTGGCCACCATCCGGGCCTGCGCCGAACTCGCCATGGCCAGGCTCGAAGAGGGCCAGGCCCCCGAAGGCAAGGATCTGGCGCATATCCTCGTCGCCGCGGACCAGTCGACCGCGCTCACCCGCCGGCTCATGAGCTTTGGACGCAGCGAGGATGAGCCCCACGCCTCGATCTGCCTGCGGGACGAGCTCTCGCACATGGAGACGATCCTGCGCATGCTCCTCGGAAGGCAGTGCAGCCTGCGCCTGGAGCTGGGCGAGACCACCGTGCCGATCCTCGGTTCCCGCACCCAGATCGAACAGATCTTCGTGAACCTGGTGTCCAATGCCCGGGACGCCATGCCCCAGGGCGGCGATATCACCATCCGGCTTTCCCGGATCCTCTTCGCCGGAAAACCCCTGGCCTGCGTGGAGGTGGAGGATACGGGCGAAGGGATGCCGCCGGAGGTGCAGGCCAAAATCTTCAGCCCCTTCTTCACCACCAAGGCCCCGGGCCGCGGCACGGGTCTGGGTCTGCCTTCGGTGCGCCAGCTGATGCACAACCTGGGCGGGGATCTGAGCGTGACCTCCCAGCCGGGCGTGGGCACCACCTTCATGCTCCGGTTTCCTGTAGCCGAGGGCTAGTCGTCTTCCCGGCCTGCGAAGCGCCTACAATCACCCCTGCCCCTCCGAGCCACATCCCGATCCAGCCCTTCCTTGCCGGCCACCCGGTGCAGGTCGCCATGATCCCTCCTTCGCCAGCCAGGGCCCTTCGCCCGCTCCTCCTCCTGGCGGGAGCCCTGGTGCTGATGGCCGCCTTTGGCTGGCTGGTCTCGGGGTTGCCGCCGAGGCTGGTCCAACCCGCGGTGGGCCTGGGTCTCGGCCTATCCAACCTCGTGGCCTTCGCCTTCCTCGTCGTCCGCGCCCGCGAACCCGGGCCCGAGCAACGGGGCTGGCTGCTGCTGACCCTCAGCTTTTTGGGCGTCATGGGCTCCAATGCCGTGCTGCTCTTCACCCCATCACCCCTCATCGAGGTGTCCACGGCTGAGCGGCTCTACTTCCTGCTTCAACTGGTCATCGCCCTGATGCAGGCCTGGGCGCTGCTGAGCTGGCCCCTGCAGACCTCGGCGCGAACGAGCCACCGGTACATGAACCTCCTGGGCTGCCTGATCTTCGGGTGCTCTCTCTTCCTGGTGCTCTGGACGACGGCGCTCTTCCAGGAACTGGATCACGGCCAGTGGCCCCTCTACGTCCGCATGATGGGGCTGGGAGTCCGCGTGGCCATCGTCGGCGGCGTGGTCACCTACCTCCTGGCCGACGATCCCCGTCGCGTGCGGGGCCCCGTGGGGTGGATCTTCCTGGCCGCGGTGGCCACCGTCACGATCCTCGTGTTGCTTCGTCCCTACCTTTTCGACGCCCGGGCCATGATCCAGCCCTCGCCCTTCTTCGGCATGGTGGTGAGCGCGCCCCTGTCCTACGTCGCGGCGGCCTGGCTGCGGGCGCCGGTCGAAGTCCCCGAGGAGGCGCCCCGCCTGCGCTTTCCCATGGTGGATGGTCTGCTCTACCTGCCCTTCATCGCCGCCGGCGGAGTGCTCATCGCCTCGGATTTCCGGCGCCAGAATCACTTCCCGGCGCCACTGGCCGGATTCATGACCATCAGTGCCCTCATGCTCGTCCGCCAGTTCCTGCTGATCCGCGCCGTTCGGAACGCCAATGAAAAGCTGGAGGAGCGCGTGCTCTCGCGAACCCGCTCCCTGGAGGACCTGCAGCGGATCATGCTGCGCAATGAGCGGATGAACGCCTTGGGCCTACTCGGGGCGGGCCTGACCCACGATCTGAACAACGCGATCACCGGCATCCGCGGCTGCGCGGAGCTGGCGCGCATGCAGGTGGAAGAGGGGGAGACCCCTTCGGTGTCGGATCTGGACCGGATCCTGGTGGCCGCGGATCAGTCCGCCGCCCTGACTGGCCGGCTCATGGCCTTCGCGCGCCAGGAGGAGGAGGTTCTTGGAAGCCTGGAGCTGGTGGAGGAGGTCTCCAGCCTCGAACCCATCCTGCGCATGCTGCTCACGCGAAAGCTCTCCCTGAAGCTGGACCTGGGCGAAGGACCGATCCGGATCCGCGGATCGCGGCCCCAGATCGAACAGATCCTCGTGAACCTGGTAGGGAACGCCCGCGACGCCATGCCGAAGGGGGGACTCATCAGCCTGAGGGTCTGGCTGGATGACCAGGCTGTCCCTCCCGTTGCCTGCCTGGAAGTCAGCGACACGGGGGAGGGCATGCCACCCGAGGTCCAGGCCCACATCTTCGAGCCCTTCTTCACCACCAAGATCGCCGGAAAGGGCACGGGCCTCGGCCTGGCCTCGGTGCGCTACCTGATGGAAGAAGCCGGAGGCTCCATCCAGGTGGATTCCCAGCCGGGCCTGGGCTCTCGGTTCACGCTGCGGTTCGCCCCGGCCGGCTGACAAAGCCGCACAGACCGAGCGCCGTCAGGACTACCCACCGCCACATCCTTTGACTGCGGTCTGTGGTTCGCGGCCTCGCTACCCGCGCTCCAGCCGGGCCAGGAAGGGGGCTTGCTAACCTAAGGCATTCTCCGGAGTGCCCATGTTTCCCCAATTCACTGAGGATCAGTCTGCGATTCGTGAGGCCGCCCGCGATTTCGCGATGTCCGAAATCGATCCCGGCGCCGCGGGACGCGACGCCAGCGGTGAATTTCCCAAGGCCATCCTGAAGCAGCTGGGCGAGATGGGATTTCTCGGCATGACCGTGCCCGAGGCCTACGGTGGCGCGGGTGTGGACTTCCTCAGCTACATTCTCGCCCTGGAGCAGATCGCCTACGCGGATGCCTCCGTGGCCGTGACCATGAGCGTGAACAATTCTGTGGCCTGCGCGCCCATCCTGGCCTTCGGCAACGAGGCCCAGAAGCAGAGGTACCTCAAGCCTCTGGCCAGCGGCGAGCTGCTGGGCGGCTTCATGCTCACCGAACCCGACGCGGGTTCGGATGCCGCGGCCCTGAAGACCCGTGCCACCAAGGTGGACGGCGGCTGGAAACTGAACGGTGCGAAGGCCTGGATCACCAACGGCGGCGTGGGCCGCTACTTCGTCACCATGGCCCGCACGGATCCCGACAAGGGCAAGAAGGGCATCAGCGCCTTCATCCTCGACGCCGACCAGCCTGGCGTCGTCATGGGCCGCCCCGAAGAAAAGATGGGCCTGCGCTCCAGCAAGACCGTCATGGTGGCCCTCGAGGACGCCTTCGTACCCGAGGACGCCATGCTGGGCAAGCCCGGCGACGGCCTCAAGGTGGCCTTCGGCGGCCTCGACGGCGGGCGCATCGGCATCGCGGCCCAGGCCCTCGGCATCGCCCAGCGGGCCATGGATGAGAGCGTGACCTACGCCAAGGCCCGCCGCTCCTTCGGCAAGGCCATCGGCGAGCATCAGATGATCCAGACCTACCTGGCCGAGATGGAGGCCCGCCTCCAGGCCTCGCGCCTGCTGGTCTACCGCGCCGCCTCGCTCAAGGAGGCGGGGAAGACCTGCACTGTGGAAGCCGCCACGGCCAAGCTCTTCACCACCGAAAGCGCCGTCTGGCTCTGCGACCGCGCCGTGCAGATTCACGGCGGCTACGGCTATTCCCGCGAATACCTCGTCGAGCGCCTCTATCGCGATGTGCGCGTCACCACCATCTACGAAGGCACCAGCGAGATCCAGCGCATGGTCATCGCCCGGGAGTTGTTGAAGTAGACATTTCTGCTCCGGGGGTTCCCCTCGCAACGCATGCGTCACGAGGACCTATGGGCGCGCTTTGCGCACACCCCGGGCCCCCACGCCGATTCACGGTCAAGCCGCGAATCGACTTTTCAACATCTGATGAAATAGAACTTGCCCTCATCTAGCGAGGGAGGCATCCTGCTTGCTGGGTTAATCTAAACCGGCCCCTGCACTCGTCCGTAGGCAGCCTGTCCCTGTGGCAGCTCTTTTCGATCTTCAAGGAGTGGTGATGACGCGTCTTCCGATCCTCCCGGCCCTGCTGGTGGCCTTCTCCCTGGTGGCCCAGGACGCTCCCAAGGCCGATGCTCCGAAAGCCGCGGGCATCAAACTGAGCCTGCAGGATGCCATCGAGACCTCGCTGAAGAACAATCTGCAGGTCGAGATCGCCAAGCAGTCCCGGATCTCCACCCAGGCGGGCGAGACCCTCGCCCTCGGCAGCTTCGACTGGAACCTGGGCAGCAACCTTAGCATCAGCCACTCGAAGTCCACCTTCGAGGACAAGCAGCTGGGCCTGCAGACGGCCTCGGGCAACACCACCAACGACTATCGCAGCTGGAGCCTGGGCCTGAACAAGCCCTTCGACTGGGGCGGCACCTTCCAGCTGAACTACAACCCGACCTACAACTCGAGCACCTCGCACTACCTGGCGACGAGCACCTTCCCCGGCGCCAACGTTTCGAGCTCGCTCCCCTACACGGGCACCTTCGGCGCGTCCTACACGCAGAACCTGCTGCGGGGCTTCGGGCGCGATGTCACCGGCGCAAACCTGATCGTGGCCAAGCTGGGTTCCAAGTCCGCGGACTACGCCTTCCAGCTCTCCATCATCAACCTGGTGGCGAGCACCGAATCCCAGTACTGGGATGTGGTCTTCGCCCAGCGCAACCTCGAGAACAAGCAGCAGGCCCTGGAGCTGGCCCAGAAGCAGCTCAAGGAGAACCAGATCCGCGTGGACGTCGGCACCCTGGCGCCCATCGAAGTGACCTCCTCCGAGGCCTCCGTCGCCCAGGCCGAGCAGGACATCATCGCCGCCGAGGCCCAGCTGCTGAACGCCAAGGATGCCCTCATCCGCGCGCTCTATCCCGGCTCGGAACGCCCCGCCGGTCTCGAACTGACCGACGCGCCCACCCTCAGCCATACCGCGCTCAAGGAGGACGAGGCCGAACGCATGGCCCTCGACCGCCGTGTGGAACTCAAGAACGCCCGCCTGGATCTCCAGTCCAAGAACGTCCTCGAGAACGCCGCGAACAACCGCCTCCTGCCTCAGCTGGACCTCAGCCTCGGCTACAACGGCACGGCCTCCAACTACGACACCCTCTCCCCCGTGAACAAGGACCTGACCCAGGGCAAGAATCCCGGCTACTCCATCGGGCTCCAGTTCTCCATGCCCATCCAGAACCACGCGGCCAGGGGCAGCCTCTACCAGGCTCGGGCCGCCCGTCACAGCAGCGAGCTGAACCTGCAGGACCAGGAACTGGCCATCCGCCTCCAGGTGCGACAGTCCATCCGCAACATCGAGGCCGCCGAAAAGGGCGTGAAGGCCGCGGAAAAGACCCGCATCTTCCGCGAGAAGGATCTCGACGCCGAGAAGAAGAAGTTCGAAAACGGCATGAGCACGAACTTCCTCGTCCTCTCCAAGCTGAACGACCTCAACACGGCCAAGGGCAACGAACTCCAGGCCCAGATCAACTACGCCAAGGGTGTCACGGCCCTCGAACAGGCCGTGGGCAACCTGCTCGAAGCACGCAAATTGTCCGTGAAGTAAGAGCTTCTCACCTTGCGAAAACGGGCCCCGATCGGGGCCCGTTTTCGTTACCTCCGCCGCGCAGTGGCGGAGCCTGCCGGTGTTTCCGGTTTGGTCTCCGCGTCCGCGGGCAGCGTGTCCAGCAGTGTCTTCCAGTCGAACCATTCCTTCTGGCCCTTGATCCATTTCTGGAACCAGTTGAACTCGGCGACCATCTTCACCATCTGGTAGCGGGGCTCGGTGAGGCCGTGGGGCATGCCGGGATAGACGAGGTACTCCACGGGCACCCCCAGCTTCTTGAGGGCCATGTAGAGCTCGTCACTCTGCGGCTTGGGCACGCGCTGATCGGCCTCGCCCACATGGATCAGGGTGGGCGTCTTGGCGTTCTTGATGTACTTCAGCGCCGATTCCTGGATGAAGTTGTCCCAGGCCTCGTAGGGTTTCCCGCCCAGATAGAACTCGCGGACGCTCTGCACGTCGCTTTCCGCGTACATCGAAATCCAGTTCACGGCCCCTGCCCCGGTGCTGATGGCCTTGAAGCGGTCCGTCTGGGTGAGGGTCCAGCTGGACAGGTGCCCGCCCGCGCTCCAGCCCATCATGCCGAGCTTGTCCGGATCCGCGAGGCCCATCTCGATCAGGTGGTCCACGCCGCTCAGGATGTCGCCGTAGGACAGGCGCATGAAGTTGCCGCCGATCTGGCGCATGAAGGCCTCGCCATAATTCGTCGAGCCGCGGTAGTTGGGCTGCAGCACCAGGTAGCCCGCCGCCGCATAGATGTGCGGGTAGGTCACGTAGCGGGCCTGGAACCCGTTCATCTCCGCGGAGGCGGGCCCTCCATGGAGCTGCACGATGAGCGG
The DNA here is from genome assembly GCF_030268085.1 of Geothrix limicola. Taxonomy (GTDB): domain Bacteria; phylum Acidobacteriota; class Holophagae; order Holophagales; family Holophagaceae; genus Geothrix; species Geothrix limicola. The sequence continues at coordinate 730,819 of NZ_BSDE01000001.1, read as the reverse complement.
ATAGCGCTTCCCCTTCACGTAATCGAGGGGCTTGATGAGCAGACCTTCCACCGTCACGCCATCCTTCGCCTTCCACCGGATCGTGTCCGTCTCCGCCAGGGAGAACTTGGCCACCTGGGGATTCGCGTTCGACACCTTCACCCAGGCCGCCGAAGATCCCACCGTCTGCGGCTTGGCCACGTAGTAGTCCTGGGGCTGCTTCGGCGTGCTGAAGCTGAGCAGGAAGGCTTTCGCCTCCGCGTGGTAGGCCCCTCCAACCACGCCCGTCATGTGCGTCAGCTGGGTCATCGCGCCCGTGCCCAGCGACAGCGAGAAGAGGTGCTGGTCCGCACCCAGGCCCTCGGTGAAGTAGAGGGTGCTGGAATCTTCGCTCCAGCTGGCGCTGGCAACGCTCATATCCTTCCCGGCCATCAGGTTCCGGGCCGCTCCTCCCGCCGTGGGCAGCGCCCAGAGCTTTTCGTTGCGAAGGCGGTCGAAGCGCTCGGGCGCGGCGTAGACGAGCCATTGGCCGTCCGGGGAGAAGGCCGAAAAGCCCGCAAACTTCTCCTGCACCTGACGGGTCTTGCCGGATTCCAGGTCCAGCAGGTGGAGGCTCGCCTCCTCCTGGGTGATGTCGCCCGTGCGGCGCCCGGCGGGGTGGGCCCGGTACGAGGCCCAGTGGCCGTTCTTCGAGATCTGGAAGGAGGTGAGGGTCAGGTCGCCCCCTTCGGTCCAACGCTTCTCCGTCCGGTCCTTCAGTCCGATGGACCAGAGATGCACCGGGGGCTGCTCCGGATCCGCGACGCGCACGTCGAACTTCTTCTCTTTGCGTTTGACGTCATCCTTGTCCAGCCGGTCGGCGCTGGTGAAGTAGATCCGCGCACCATCATCGCTGATGGCGAAATCCCGGATGGGCGTGGCGTGCTTGGGAAGGGCCGCCACCGCGAGGTCCTCCGAGGCCAGATCGATGAGCGAGATCTGACGGTCCTCAGCCTTCCCGGCGCTGAAAGCCAGCCATTTCCCATCGTGGCTGAAGGCGAAGGCGTGCACGCCGTCCTTGGCCTCCGTCAGCTTCCGCGCCTCGCCGCCCTCGATCGACATCAGGTAGACCTGCTGGGCGCCGTCGCGGTCGCTGAGAAAGGCGACGCGCTTGCCGTCCCGCGCCCACTGCGGGGCCGTTTCATTTTTCTCCCGCGTGAAGGTCATCTGCCGCGCCGCGCCAGTGGCCGCGTCCGCCACGAAGAGGTCCGTATAGGCCTTGCCTGATTTCCAATGAGGGATGCTCACGGTGTAGACGACACGGGCACCATCCGGCGAGAGCTGGCCACCGCCCACGGCGCGCATCTCCATCACATCCATGAAGGTCATGGGGCGCGTCCCCGGAACGGTGGCTGGCGCCGCAGCCGGAACCGCCGTCTGGGCCGTCAGGGAACCCATCCACACCAGGGCTCCCAGGATCCCCGCCCATCGCATCGAACGCATGCCCCCTCCTGCCTCGTTAATTGAGGCTTTCATCATGGCCGGATGCCAGGCTTCAGTCCATGCGCAGGCTGAGATCCACGGAGGGCGCGCTGTGCGTGAGGGCCCCGACGCTGAGGAAATCCACGCCCGTCTCGGCTACGGCCCGCGCCCGGTCCAGCGTGATATTGCCGCTGGCCTCCAGGAAGAGCCGCCGCCCGCTCCGGTCGCGGAGGGCCACGGCCTCCCGCATCTGGTTCAGATCCATGTGGTCGAGGAGAACACCGTCCACATCCGGCAGTTCCAGGCAGGCCTTGAGCTGGCCCAGGTTCTCCACTTCGACTTCGATCTTCACCAGGTTGGGCGCCACGCGCCGCGCCGCCTCCACCGCCGCCCGGATGCCGCCCACGGCCGCCAGGTGGTTCTCCTTGAGGAGCACTCCGTCACCCAGGCCGAGCCGGTGGTTCACGCCGCCGCCGCAACGCACGGCGTATTTCTCCAGCAGCTTGAGGCCGGGCGTGGTCTTGCGCGTGTCGAGCACGCGGGCCCCCGTGCCTTCGATGGCATCGACGAATTTCCGGGTGAGCGTGGCCGTACCGGACAGCCGCTGCAGCAGGTTCAACATCACGCGCTCGACGAGGAGGATGCCGTGGCTGGACCCGCGGAGGCGCATGACTTCCGTGCCCGCCAGCACCTTCTGGCCGTCGCCCCGGGGCACTTCGAGGGTGATGGCGGGACAGGCCAGGCGGAGGACCTCCGCCGCCATGGGAAGACCCGCCAGCACGAGGTTCTCCTTGGCCGTCAGCCGGGCCGTCATGGGCCGGTCCGGAACCGCTGCCGTGGTCCAGTCCTGGGTGCCCCAGTCCTCGCGCAGGAAGGCACGGAGCTGGTCGCGGTAGGTTTCGGGGTGCGGCGGATGGAACATCGATCACTCCGGGTTCAGCCTACAATCATTCCAAACCCGGAGTCCCCATGTCCTTTGTTCTCGTCGAGAAATCTGATCGCATTGCCTGGATCACCCTGAACCGGCCCGAAAAACTCAACGCCTTGAACAACGACGTACTGAAGGAGCTCGAGCAGGTCTTCGCAGACCTGGAGCACGACGCCGAAGTGGGCGTGGTCGTGGTGACGGGCGCGGGCGAAAAGGCCTTCGTGGCCGGCGCCGACATCTCCGAGCTGAAAAGCCTGGATTCCGCTTCCGCCCGCGTCCAGGCTCTGCGCGGCCAGGCCGTCTTCCAGCGCATCGAGGCCATGCCCAAGCCCGTCATCGCCGCCGTGAACGGCTTCGCCCTGGGCGGCGGCTGCGAACTGGCCCTGGCCTGCCACATCCGCATCGCCAGCGAGAACGCCCGCTTCGGCCTGCCCGAGGTGAGCCTGGGCATCATCCCCGGCTACGGCGGCACCCAGCGCCTCCCACGCCTCGTGGGCAAGGGCGTGGCCCTGGACATGATCCTCAGCGGCGAGATGACGCCCGCCGCCGATGCCCTGCGCATGGGGCTCGTGAGCCGCGTGGTGCCCCAGGCCGAGCTCAAGGCCGCTGCCGAGAAGCTGGCAAAGACCGTCCTTTCGCGCGGTCCCCTGGCCCTCCGCAGCGCCCTCGCCGCCGTGCACGAAGGCCTTGAGATGCCCCAGGAGCAGGGGCTTCAGTACGAGGCCGCCCTGTTCGGCCTCCTGGCCGCCACCCAGGACATGCAGGAGGGCATGGGCGCCTTCCTCGAGAAGCGGACCGCGCAATTCAAGGGGCTCTAGGCCCCGCTGATTCCCCGATGACGACCCTTCTCCGAGCCCTGCGGATCCTGGCCATCGCTTGTTTTTCGGGACTCTGCCTGGTTCCGGCGCCCCCTTCATCCACAGGGGGACGAAAGGTTGTCGTCGGAATCAACCGCGACTTCCCCCCCTACGAATATCTGGACGCGAAGGGACAGCCCGAGGGCTACGACATCGACCTGATGCGGGCGGTCGCCGAGCTGGAAGGGCTGGACCTGGAATTCCGGGCCGATACCTGGGATGGCACCCTCAGCGCCTTCCGCGAGGGACGCGTCGATGTCCTCGCGGGCCTGCTCCACTCCAAGGCGCGGGAGGCCTTCGCCGACTTCTCCACGCCCCATCTGGTGGTTCACTACGCCATCTTCGTGCGCAACGGGGACCTGCGAATCCAGGATGCAAGCCAGCTCAAGGGCCACCGGATCCTCGTGGAACGGCAGAGCCAGATGCACGATCATCTCCGCTCGCTCGGCCTGGATTCGGAGCTGCTGCCCGTGGGTTCCGAACCCGAGGCCCTCCGCCGTCTCGCCAGCGGCGAGGCCGATGCAGCGGCGGCCCCGCAGTTGGAGGGCCTGGGTCTCGCCAAACGCGAACACCTGACCATCCGCACGGCCGGCGGCCCTCTGATGACCCGGCAGCTCTGCTTCGCAACGCGCAAAGGTGACGCGGACCTGCTTTCCAAGCTCAATACCGGTCTCGCCATCCTCAACGAGACGGGACGCTACGCCGACATCTACAAGGCCTGGTTCGGGGCCCTCCAACCCGACCCGAGGACGGGCGCCCTCCTCATCCGCCGCGGGCTGATCGTCCTTGCCGCAGTCTGCCTGGCCTTGATCCTGCTGGGCGTCTGGAACCGCTCCCTGAGCCGGAAGGTGGTGCGGGCCACGGCGCAGTTGCGACAGGCCAACCAGGAGATCCAGGACCGCGAAGCCTTCCTCGATACCGTCATCGAAAGCCTGCCCGTGGCCATATTCGGGAAGGATCCCCGCAAAGGCTACGTGTTCACGCTCTGGAACGCCCGCAGCGAAGAGATGTTCGGCCTTCCGCGCCAGGAGGTGCTGGGCAGGACCGACTACGATTTCTTCCCCAAGGAGCAGGCGGATTTCTTCCGTGCCAAGGATGAGGAGGTGGTACGCGAAGGGCGCCCCGTCGAAATCCAGGAAGAACGGATCTCTTCGGTGTCCCTCGGGGACATCACGCTCCACACGCGGAAGGTGCCCCTCTTCGATGACCACGGCCCCGCCCTGCTCCTCGGGATATCCGAGAACATCACCGAACGCAAAACCATGGAGGAGGCCCTCCGGCAATCGCAAAAACTCGAAAGCCTGGGCATCCTCGCGGGCGGGATCGCCCACGACTTCAACAACCTGCTCACGGCCATCATGGGCAATCTGGGGCTTGCGGAATTGCATACCCCGGAAGGGCATCCGGCCCAGCCCTTCCTCGCCAACGCCCAGGCCACGTCACTGCGGGCAGCGGAACTCACGCACCAGATGCTGGCCTATTCGGGCAAGGGCCTCTTCGTCGTCAAACCCGTGGACCTCAGCGAGACCGCGGGCGACATGGCCAGCCTGCTCAAGGTCTCCATCTCGAAGAAGATCACGCTGCGATTCGAATTCACCCCCTACCTGCCCCGTATCCAGGCCGATCCCGCCCAGCTCCAGCAGGTGGTCATGAACCTGGTCACCAATGCGGCCGAAGCCATCGGCGATGCCGAAGGGGAGGTGCGGGTGGCCACGGGCCTCGCGGACTTGGAAGCCGCCCAGCTTCCCGGCCTCCATCCGGGGTCCCAGATTCCGGCGGGTCGCTACGTCACGCTGCGGGTGACGGACAGCGGAATCGGCATGGCGCCCGAGGTACTCTCACGCATCTTCGATCCCTTCTTCACCACCAAGTTCTCCGGACGCGGCCTCGGGCTCTCCGCCATGCTTGGCATCCTCCGGGCCCATCACGCGGGCATCAGCATCAAGAGCCAACCCGGCGCCGGCACCGAATTCTGCCTCTACTTTCCCGTGAGCGACCAGCCTCCGGATGCGGAAAAGCCTCGGCCGGTCTACGACGGACTGATGCCAGACCTGGGCACGGTGCTCGTGGTGGAAGACGAACCCGACGTCCGCCAATCCACCGTCGCCTTGCTCCGGCATGCCGGCTACGAGGTGCTGGAAGCCTGGGACGGTCTGGAAGCCTGCGTCCTCTACCGCCAGGAACGGGCCCGCATCGACCTCGTGCTCATGGACCTGACCATGCCGAAGATGGATGGGCGAACGGCCGCGGCGGAGATCCTCAGCTTCGATCCCAAGGCGCGCATCGTCCTCACCAGCGGCTTCCAGATCCTGTCCGCGGAGCACGCGCCCGGCGGACTGGCGGGCTTCCTGCAGAAGCCTTTCCAGATGGAGGATCTCCTCGAGATCCTCCATCTCGCCAACCCATCTTCAGATCAACAGTCCTAAGTCCTAGCGCTTCTTGCCTGCCTCGGAAAGGCTGACAGCCGCGGACTGCTCGTTGTTGTACTGATCGACGACCTTCACCAGCAGGCGGTCGCCACGCAGCGCCTCCCGGGGCACCAGGACATCGAAGCGCTCCTCCTTCTGATCGAAGACGCGATCCTCGGGCACGATCTGGAGCCAGTGCTCGCCGTCCGCGCTGATGGCGGCCTCCTTCAGCACCGAAGTCTCGTCGCGGGCCACGAACTTCAGGCGCACGCCCCCGCCTTCGGGCACGGCGCTGAGCTCGGCCAGGGCGGGCGGGGTGTGGTCCACCGTGAAGGGCGCGGTGCGCCAGGTGCCCGTGAGCACCGCGTTGAAGGGCGCCGAGGGGGCGTCCGAGGCGGTCACCTCCAGCCGGTAGCGCCCATCGGGCACCGGCAGGGTGTCGAAGCTGAAGAAGCGCTCCTTCCAGGCCTTCTCCAGCAGGATGGGCGAGCCGTGCTCGGGCACCAGCTGGATGGTGAATTGCAGCGCATCACCGTTGGGATCGTTCACGCGGAAAAGGAAGCTCTGGCCGCCCCGGCGGAAGCTGCGTTTCTCCGCGCCCATGTAGCCCAGGGCCGGGATGAGCTTCTGGGTTTCCAGCGGCACCCGCTCGATGCCGATGTCATCGGGCGGCGCGGTGCGCGTGATGACGAGGCCCGGAGGCATGATGTCCACGCCCTCCCAGACCGGCGCGAGATTGCGGTGAGCCCAGTAGAGGCTCACGGTCTCCACGATGGGCGTGGCGCCGCCGCGGGTGCTGCTGAGGCGGAGGCGGAACTGCGCGAAACGCGCGGGCGGCAGCGCGGGGCGCTCGCCACTGCGAAGGGGCGGCGTCCAGGTGCTCCAGGTGGCGTCGGGGGTTTCCGTGCTGCCCGTGCGGAATTGGAGTTCCACATTGGTGCCCGTCGGCGCCTCGGCGTCCAGGTAGGCCCGGCCCCAGTCCGCGATGGGAGCCCCCTTGAGGATCTTGGATTCCAGCGTGCCTTCGGTGGCCTGGGCCTCGGACAGGAGATGCAGTTCGGCGGGGTTCGATCCCACCACCAGCAGGTCGCCGCCCACGGGCAGGAAGGCCGTGGCCTGGGCCGTGCCCAGTTCCTGCACCACGGCGAAGGGGTCGGTGTCACGGGCCTTGCCGAGGGGCAGCGCGAAGAGACGGGAGCGGTTGCCCGTGCCCACCAGCAGCTGGCCCTTCCAGGCGGTCAGGGCGTAGACCTGGCTCTGGGCGCTCTGCCACAGGGTTTCGGGCACGCGATTCTTGTCCAGGCGGATCACGGCCGAGCGGGTGGTGGCCGAGGTGTCAGCCTGGAGGTAGCCTTCGCGCCGCTCCAACTGGCCGGTGCTGAACTTGGGCGTCAGGCCGTTGTCGGCGCCGATGTAGAGCTGGCCGTCCACGAGCGTCAGGGCCCGCACTTCCTCAAAGGGCGTGTCCATCAGGGTTTCCAGGTGGTCGCCCAGGCGGTTGTAGCGAAGCACGAGGCCACGGCCATGACTGCCGAGGTACCATCCCCCCTGCCCATCCGGAGTCATGGCCGTGAAGGCCGTTTCGTCGGCCAGTTCGGCCAGGCGTCGGCTCGACCCTTCGCGGGCCTGCACGAGCACCGCGCCCTTTTCGGCCCCGCCGGCCACGAGCACGGCGTCGCCCTCGACGGCGAGGGACCAGACGATGCGGGCGTCGATGTCGGCGAAGGGTTTCACATCACCCGAGGGCGTCACGCGGAAGAGCTTGCCTTCACCGGTGGGGGCGACGATCAGATCCTGGCCCAGGCGCGCCATGGCGAAGACGATGCCTCCCTTCACCTGGCCCAAAGGCTTCATCTGGCCGCCCACGTAGTGGAATAGCTTTCCGTCCGTGCCCGCGGAAAGGTAGGCGCCGCCCGTGCCGTCCGGCACCGCGGCCCAGATCACGCCTTCGGGCAACTGCGCCACCCGGCGCAGATTGGGCGCCAGGCGCAGGCGACCATCCGCGCCGATGCGCACACCGCGCGCCTCGGAGCCCAGCCAGTCGTTGAAGCCCGAGAAGGTGGCCGAGGGTTGGTCCGCCAGGGCGGACACACCCACGGCTGCGGACAGGAGGAAGGTCATCCAGCGCATAGATCCCTTTCGTACATGGCACATGGTCTACTCGATCTCCACTTCCATCTGGCTGATTCCGCGCACCTCGCGTTCCAGAGGGAGCAGGGCCCTCCCCACGATGCGGCGCTGGAGCCGGTTGTCGCTGCTGGAGCCGTCGCCATTCACCAGGCTGGCGACGGAGGGGGGAATGCCTTCGATGCGGCTGCCACGCAGGCCCGCGCCCGGCTGCGCCTGCACCAGCAGGGCATAGGCGTGGTTGTTCCGCATGGCGCCGTTCAGGATGCGCACCACGTCGCCCAGGGAGGCGGTTTCGACCATGCGCTCGTCGGGATCGGCGGCGGTGAGACTGAAGCCGTCCCCCACCATGAGGATGGCCTTCCCCTTGGCGGCGGAGGAGGGCACCTGGATGTTGAAGGTGGCCGTTTCGCGAACTCCCTGGATGTTCTGCAGGGTGACCAGCACGGGCAGGATCTCGCCCCGCTTGGCCCGGGCCTTGAGCAGGCGCACGCCCGCGATGGCCGTCAGGTCGAGGCGCTCCTCGGCCTTGATGGTGAGCGAGATGCCCTCAAACACGGGTTTTTCGTAGGGGTTCAGACAGATGGCCTGCAGCATGGCGCCTAGGTACTGGGCGATGCGGCCGGGGTTCAGGTCCGCGATGACGTTTTCGATCTGGATGGCCGGATGCCCCACCAGCTTGATGTTGCCCTGCATCGAAAGGCTCTGCAGGCCCAGCCCGCGGGTGTGGGCATCCAGGGTCTGGGCCACGGCCGTGGCGGCCAGGGCCGCCGTGGCGACGGGATGGTCCATGATCTCGAAGCGGAAATTCTGGGTGCGCTTGCCCCCCAGGTTCAGGCCGATCCGCATGGGCACCATGTGGGCCTCGGCCCCCAGGATGCCCGCCACGCCCGAACTGCGATCCAGCCGGAGGGCGCCGATGGGTGCCACGGGCATGGCCATCTTGAACGAGCTCTGGTAGCTCGCCACCGTGGTGGCCACCGTGGCGGACCAGAGGGGCAGGTCCACGGCCCCGAGGTTGAACAGTTGGTGGCCGAACATCAGCACGCGCTTGCCGGAGACATAGGTGATGGTGCCGGAGGCGGCCAGATCCAGGTCCCCCTGCATCAACGTGATGGCCGCCATGCCACCGGGTTCGAGGGGACTGGCGTCCTCCTTGCCGCCGGACAGGGACGGGCCCGCCGTGAAAGTCACAGGCCACCCGGACCAGAAGCGCTGGGCCTCGGGCCCCAGCGGGGTTCCCGCCATGGCCATGGGCAGCGCCTGAGGGTCCTGGTCCCCCATCAGCGACTTGAAATCCAGCATCTGACCCTGGAGGGCCGCCTTGAGCACCTTGGGGGGTTCCAGCTTGGGCAGGATCAGCGGAGTGTGGCTAGGCGCCGTCTCAGGGATGTCGCGCAGCTGTTCGAGCATTTCCGCGATGGGTGTGATGCCACCGATGGGCTCCTTCTCGAAGAGGATGCCCGTGCTCAGGGCGCCGATCAGCTTGCCGTCGATGTAGCAGGGGCTGCCGCTCATGCCGGCCAGGATGCCCGTCTCCGCCAAGGGACCGCCCGAGGCCCGCACCATGATGCGGCTCCGGCCCGGCGCGGCGTTCCTCTGCACGCCCAGAACCTCGAACTCGAACCGTTCGATCTTCCCGCCCTGGAACACGGTGCGGCCATAGCCCTTCATGCCCGCCCGGATCTCGGACACCCCCAGGGTGCCGGGTCCCTGAGCGCATAGGGAGGACACGGACAGGAATAAAGGAGCCAGAACAGCCAGTTTCATGGGGATCTCAAGGAAAGTAAGAAGCCTAACAGACGGCCCGGGCGGATCCCCCTGTGACCATCCTGTGCCATTTACGTCACATTCGTTCCTAGACCCAAGGTCAACCCTCGTAAGACGACTGGAGCCCGCTACTCTTTGGGAATCGGAGGAACTTCTTATGCGTTCAAGGCATCTGCACAGCTCATCCCTGGTGGCCCTACTGGTGGCCTCGACCCCTCTGCTCGCCCAAGGCGTCTCCGCCCAGCTCGGCGGACGGGTCCTGGACGCCAAGGGCCAGGCCATCGCCGGCGCCACGGTGGTCATCCACAACCAGGAGACGGGCCTGACCCGCACCCAGCAGACCAGCTCTGAGGGCCGCTACCTGGCCACCCTGCTGCCCGTGGGCCCCTACACGGTGACCGTCACCAAGGCCGGCTTCCAGACCGCCAGCAACGTGAAGGTGAACCTGAACCTCGGCGATGCCGCCCCCCTGACCATCCGTCTCGCCGCTGAAACCGGAGCCGTGGTGGAAGTGACGGCCAGCGCCACGCAGCTTGATGCGGATCGCGCGACCGCCGCCACGAGCATCAGCCCCGATGCCCTGGCCAGCCTCCCCGTGAAGGGCCGCGGATTCATCGATTTCGCAACCCTCACCCCCCAGGTGCAGGTGGATTCCAGCCGCGGCAACCTGGCCATCGCCGGCCAGCGCGGCATCAACACCTCGATCAACATCGATGGTGGCGACTACAACCAGGCCTTCTTCGGCGGCATGACCGGTTCGGCTGAAGGCAAGACGCCCTTCACGGTATCCATCGAAGCCATCCGCGAATTCCAGGTCATCACCGACGGCGCCAGCGCCGAGTTCGGCCGCATGGGCGGCGGCTACGTCAACGCCATCACCAAGAACGGAACCAACGATCTCGCGGGCAGCCTCTTCTACTACACGCGCCCCCACAGCCTGGTGGCCAAGGATCACACCACGGGCCTTGAACTGACCGACTTCAAGACCGAGCAGTTCGGGTTCTCCGTCGGCGGCCCCATCGTCAAGGACAAGCTCTTCTACTTCGTGGCCGTCGACGGTCAGAAGGAAAACCGCCCCGATGGCTTCCTGCTCGGCAGCAGTACCCCGCCGGCCGGTCTCTTCCCCCTGAACCCTGCCGTTCCCGCGGACGCGGCCCTGATCGCCAGGAACGCCGATTACAAGACCAAGGCGGATTCCACCACGGTCTTCACCCGGTTCGACTGGATCGTGAACAACGACCACAGCCTGCAGTTCCGCGTGAACCACTCGGATTTCAAGGGCAACGTCAACACCGGCACCTTCAACTCCCTGGACGCCGTGTCTTCGGATGACATCAAGACCACCTCCCTCGTTGGCCAGTGGAACTGGACCCTCGGCGCGAACTGGGTGAATGAATTCCGCATCACCTCCACCAAGGATGAACAGCCCCGGCACCCCAACAGCACCCTGCCCCAGGTGTCGGTCTCGAGCGTGATCACCTACGGCAGCGGCCCCAACTACGAACGCGAGTTCGAGACCAAGCGCACCCAGATCACCGAGACCCTGACCTACGTCACGCCCAGCCTGCAGGTGAAGGGCGGCGTCGACCTCAACAATACGGACGTCTCGGAAGTCTTCGCCAGCACCCAGTACGGCTCCTACAGCTTCTCCGACATCGCCAGCTTCCGGGCCGGCAACTGGTCCCAGTACCAGCAGCGCTTCAGCCTGATTCCTGGGCTGACCGCCAAGGATTCGGGCACCTTCTCCGCGAAGGAAAAGGAGACCGCTCTCTTCGTCCAGACTGACTGGACTCCGACCAATGGCGTCAAGGTCGGGCTCGGCCTCCGATGGGACCGCCAGGAGCACCCGGATTTCCTCATTGCGGACTTCAGCAACCCCATGGCGACTTCCATGCCCGTTACCGCCCACATCCCGAACGACAGCCGCTACTCGCCGCGCCTCAGCGTCGTCTGGACCCCCGAAGAAGACAACGGCCGCACGGTCGTCCGCGCCAACGTGGGCCGCTACGTGAGCCGCACCCCGTCGGTCTTCCTCTTCCAGGTCTATGCGGAGAACGGCGTGCGGGCGGCCCGCATCACCTTCACGCCGACGGCGACGGGAGGCGTTCCCCGCGGTGCCGGCTTCGATCCCGCGAACCCCTTCGTGCTCGCCAGCCTGCCGACAGTCGCTCTGCCTGCCCTCGACGTCTTCACCTTCTCCCCCAATTTCCGGAACCCCTACACGGACCGGGTCAACGTGGGTGTGGAGCGGACCTACGGCGGTTGGGTGCTCGGCGCCTCGGCCGCCTATGCCAAGGGTGAGAATCTGGAGCGTCTGAACGACATCAACCTTCCCAACCCCACCCTCAACGCCCAGGGCCGCGAGGTCTTCGGAACCCGGCCCAACACCAAGTTCCGCTGGCTGGCGCAGTACACCAGCGACGTCTCCAGCACCTACAGCGCACTGACTCTGAGCGCCAAGTACCAGAAGGATGATTCTCCCTTCACGGCACAGTTCTTCTACACCTTCGCCCAGAACCGGGACAACGACTCCAACGAGCGGAACTTCTCCGGCTACGGCGCCCAGAACAGCCGGAACCTCGACGCAGAGTGGAGCTGGGCCGACACGGACCGCCGCAACACGCTCACCGGCTACCTCAACTTCCACGAACGGCGGTGGACAGGCATCAACTTCGGCCTCAACGTCCGCTACCTCAGCGGCAGCCCCTACAGCGTCTTCCGGACCACGGACCTGAACGGAGACGGCAACACCAGCAACGACCGGCTCCTCGGCACCCAGCGCAATGGGTTCCGCCGTTCCACCATCACCAACCTCGACCTCAAGATCAGCCGGGATTGGACCCTGGTGCGCCGTGTCAAGCTCGGCCTCTCCGGCGAAGTGTTCAACCTCCTGAACCACGTGGATCGCTATGCCCAGGTCCGCTGGACCAGTGGCACCGATGCCGCGCCCGTCCTGGCCTATGGCCAGCAGGCGACCTCCAGCCCCCGCCAGGTGCAGCTCGGCGCGCGCCTCAGCTTCTAGTCCGAATCAGCACCCAAGGGCGGCGCGCAAGCGCCGCCCTTTTTCGTTATGGTTGATCCATGCGAATTCTTGCCCTGGGCGATGTCGTAGGTGAACCGGGCCGGCGCCTGGTGGAGGCTTTTGTGCCCGAACTCCGGCGCGAGACCGGCGCCGATTTCGTGGTGATCAACGGCGAGAATGCCGCGCACGGACATGGGATCACCGAGCCCATCGCCCGCGAATGGTTCGAACGCCTCGGCGTGGATGTGATCACGACGGGCAACCATGCCTTCGACGTCAAAGGCATCGAGACCTACTTCCGCCAGGAACCGCGCATCCTGCGCCCGGCGAACCATCCCCCTGAAACGGCCGGCAACGGCTGGGTGAAGCTGCACACCCCCTCGGGCGCCGAAGTGCTGGTCATCAACCTCATGGGCCGGGTGCACATGCCCCCCTGCGACTGTCCCTTTCGCTGCGTGGACACCATCCTCCAGAGGGAACGCGCCGACCTCGTGATCGTCGACATGCACGCCGAGGCCACCAGCGAGGCCCAGGCCATGGGATTCCACCTCGATGGCCGAGCTGCCGCGGTGGTGGGCACCCACACCCACGTGGGCACCCTCGACGCCAAGGTGCTCCCCGGCGGCACTGCCTACGTGACGGACATCGGCATGACCGGCCCTTACGACGGCGTCATCGGCATGAAGAAGGAGGCCAGCCTGGGCCGCTTCCTCAAGGTCCAGCGACCCAAGTACGAGGTGGCCGAGGGTGACCTGCAGCTCCACGCCGTGCTCATCACCACCGAAGGCCGCAAGGCCACGAGCATCCAGCGGATCTTGCGGACGCTTTGACACAGGCTTTACTTGAAGGCTCGCCGGGTTGGACTTACTTTTTGGAAGGAGTTGATCCGGCTGGATTTCCTGACTCAACCCGCCAGGCTCAACTGCGGTCTAATGAGGTAGGGAGGTGCAGCCATGACATCCGCACTGAACACATTGCTGATCCTCGCAACCCTGAATTCCATGCCCATTATGGCCACCCCGCAGGAGCCCGAACGGCCTGAGCGGGTGGTTCGCGCGGATCCTCAGGCCCCCGAAGCGACCAAGCCTCCCACACCGCCACCCGCGGAACTGCCCCCTCCCCCGGCCGCCCGCCCCGCTCCGCCCACGGATGCGGCGCCTCCCACCCAGCGAAAGCCCGCCGACCGGGATGGCCAGTGGGTGCACACCGAGCAGTACGGCTGGGTGTGGATGCCCTATGGAGAGGCCTACACGTACAGGCCCCCCGATGATTCAACCCCCAGCATGTACGTCTACTACCCGGACAACGGCTGGTGCTGGGTACTGGCGCCGTGGCTATGGGGCTTAGGCCCCATGCCCTATTTCGGCGTGCTGGGCCCGGCCTACTACGGGTGGTACGGGTACGGATGGGGCCATTGGTACGGCTTCCACCGCGCCTACTGGGGCTGGGGTTGGCACGGACCCGCGTACTGGGGCGGCGGCCGCTGGCACGGCGTGACCCGGTACTACGGCGGGACGGCCCGGAGTTTCCGTGGCGGCTACCTTGGCGGCGGCTTTCGCGGAGGTGGTTTCCGCGGTGGGTTCCGTGGCGGCTGGTCCGGCCGGCGTTAGGCCCAGTCCATACAACTGATTCCGATTCAGGTGGCTGAAGCGCATTCTCGGCGCACGGGTCCCCGCTTCGCCAAAATCTGATTCGCTTCCTGCGGGTCCCCGCTGCATACGCGACTTCTGTCGCGCATGCAGCGACCCGCATGGGCGCGACATTCAGCCGCGTGCTCCGCGACCCGTCAGCCGCCTTCAGCGGCTGAAGCGCATTCTCGGCGCACGGGGCCCCGCTTCGCGCGCGGCATTCAGCCGCGTGCTCCGCGACCCTTCAGCCGCTTTCAGCGGCTGAAGCGCATTCTCGGCGCACGGGTGCCCCGCTTCGCGCGCGGCATTCAGCCGCGTGCTCCGCGACCCGTCAGCCGCCTTCAGCGGCTGAAGCGCCTCAACATCCGCATATTCCTTCGGTAGGCTACGCCTCGGGTGAAGTTGATGGCGACCTGTTTGGGGAAGCGGGTGATGGAGCTGGCGAGGGTGATGAAGGTGCGCACGATCTGGGCCGGGCCGCGGCCCTGGCGGCTGGCATTGTCGTAGTAGACCATCAGGGCCTGGCGCATGGTGGCGCGGGGCAGGTTGAAGAGGCCATAGCTCTCGATCACGTCATGGTTGATGCGACGGGTGCCATCCTGTTCGGTGACGATGAGGTCCTCGGGGCGGATCTCTTGGCTCATGGCAACTCCTCGGGTCAAAAGTGTATCGGCCCGGAAAGGGGTTTGCTCAAGCCATGCCAGTCTGAACCCCGAACTCACTCCTCCAGCTTGGGGAAGAGCGTCCCGGCCAGGGCGGCGCCGATCAGCGGGGCCACCCAGAACAGCCAGAGCTGGGACAGGGCCCACCCGCCCACGAACAAGGCCGGCCCGGTGCTTCTCGCCGGATTCACGGACGTATTCGTAACGGGGATGCTGATGAGGTGGATGAGAGTCAGACAGAGACCAATGGCGATGGGCGCGAAACCGGGAGCCGCCTTCTTGGCCGTGCTGCCCAGGATCACCATCAGGAAAAAGAAGGTCATGACCACTTCGGTCAGGAAGGCGGCGCCCAGGCCGTACTTCCCGGGCGAATGGTCGCCAAATCCGTTGCTGGCGAAACCGCCGATGGCGGATCCGTTGCCCGTGGCGATGACGTAGAGCAGGGCCGAGGCCGCCACGGCCCCCAGGACCTGGGCCAGCCAGTAGCCGGGCACGTCCTTGAAGGAAAAGCGCCCGCCCACGGCCAGACCGAGGGTCACGGCCGGGTTCAGGTGGCATCCGGAAATGGGCCCGATGGCATAGGCCATGGTCAGCACCGTGAGGCCGAAGGCCAGGCTTACACCGTGGAGCCCGATGCCCACACCCGGGAAGGTCGCCGCCAGCACCGCGCTGCCGCATCCGCCCAGCACCAGCCAGAGCGTTCCAAAGAATTCCGCCGCCATGCGCTTGTTCACACGTCCCTCCTGGGAAGAAAACGTCCGATGGGTGGAAATATCGGAGTCAGTCTATCCGGGCGGAACGAGGGTTCAAGTCTTTGCGGATCAGGAAAGTCGGGTCCAACCCTCGAGGAAGAGGTTGAAGAGGGGATCGATGGTCGCCTTCTGCTCGACCAGCGCCCGGATCTGAGCCTCCTCGGCTTCCATCTGTTCGGGCGTGAGATGGCCCGACAGGGTCATGGCCCGCAGCCAAACCAGGAAGGTGGTGAGGGCGTCGAACTGGTTGTAGCGGACGATGCCCGTGATGTCCCCCGCCCGCCACAGGTCGATGACGCTCTTGCCGTCCGTGCCCAGCTTGCCGGGAATGCCGCAGGCCGTGGCCAGTTCGTGGAGCGTGGACGAGGCCTTGCCCCAGGCGCCGGTGATTTCGCGGAGGTCGATGTGCTGGTTGCCGTAGCGGTCGAAGAAATCCCCCGCGGCCCATTTCTCCGCGCTGCGACCCAGGCCCGGGATCGACAGGCGGTGGACCATGGCCCGCTGCACGAGGATGGGCAGGTCCGCATCGCGGGAGTTGAAACCCACCAGCTGCGGCTTCTTGTCGCCCATGGCCACCAGGAAGCGCCGCAGCAGATCGTCCTCCGGCAGGGCCTCCGGCCCCTCCGGCAGCGCATAGAGGCGGTGCGTGACCTCGCCGTGCTTCACGGTGCGGATCACCGCCGCGATGGACACGACGCGACAAAGGATCGTCTTCAGGTAGGGTCGCGGATCGGCCTCCGTGGCGCCGCCGTAGGTCCACATGCGCATCATCACGTCCTCGTCAGGCATCTCCTTCGGCAGGTCCAGCACCCGCCGGCCCGTGGCGGGGTCGGGCACCCACTCTGCGTCGAAGGCGAAGATCTGGTGGTGAGGCGGTCTTAGCATGGATTCTCCCCAAATGACCTAACCAATTCACCACGGAGACACTGAGCTCACCGAGGGAAAACACGGAGAAAAGAACATGGCCTGAGCCTGGTTTTCTCCCTTTTTCTCCGTGAGTTCCTCGGCGCCCTCCGTGCCTCCGTGGTGGAACTTTTATAGGGTTCCTACCGGTCCAAGGCCCATTTGCCGCCGCCACCCAGGGCGCAGGCGAGGCCCACGAGCAGGCGGAAAAGCGCGCTCAGGTTCGACAGAAGACCGGCGCCGTGCATCCATCCGTGCACCAGGGGCCAGCCCAGCACTGCCGCGAGGATGCCACCCGCCAGGGATACCCAGATGCCCAGCAGGATCAGCACGCCGCAGACCAGCTCGCCCAGGGCCAGCCCCCACGTCGAGGCGTGGGCCATGGTGATGGCGCCGTGGGCGCCACGGAGCACCGAAAAGCCTTGCATCACGGCCATGCCGCCCACGGCCAGCCGCAGCAGGAACAGGGCCCAGTCGATGCGGGTCTTGGATGCGGCCATGGTGTCTCCGTGTATCGTCCATTGTAGGCTTGGGAATCTGCCCGGGATCAACCATGATGCGCACCCTCGCGTTCGACGCCGACGACACCCTCTGGCACAACGAGACCTATTACGCCGAAACCCAGGAGGCCTTCCGCGCCCTGCTGCGCCCCTTCCACGACGACGCCTGGATCGACGCCCGCCTGCACGACACGGAGATGCGCAACCTCGGCCACTACGGCTACGGCATCAAGGGCTTCACCCTCTCCATGATCGAGACAGCCCTGGAACTCACGGAGGACCGCCTGGACGGCGCGGGCATCCGACAGGTGGTCGAGCTGGGCAAGGCCATGCTCGCCAAGCCAGTGGAGCCCCTGCCCGGCGTGGCCGAGGTGCTGCAGCAGCTGGCCCGATCCTTCGACCTCATGGTCATCACCAAGGGCGACCTCTTCGACCAGGAGACCAAGCTGGCGAAATCCGGCCTCGGCGGCCATTTTTCGAAGATCGAGATCGTCTCCGAAAAAGACGAGGCCGCCTACGTCGCCATCCTCGACCGCCACGACATCGCGCCAGACGCCTTCACCATGGTGGGCAATTCGGTGAAATCCGACATCCTGCCCGTGCTCGCCCTCGGGGCCCGCGCGGTCCACATCCCCTATCACCTCACCTGGGCCCATGAAGTGGTCGCCGAGCCCGTCGAATCCCCCTTCCCCGTGCTGGATTCCATCCGCGATCTGCCCGCCTGGCTGGCGGCCCATTCCTCATAGCGCCACCCAGAGCTATCTTTGCAAACCCGCACCCAGGCTTGCTTTCATGCCTGTTCTGATGCCTTGTCTGTAGTAGGATTGGACTTTCCCATGGAGTCATCGTGAAGCTTGTCCCCGCCCTGAGCGCCAGCCTCCTCCTTGCACTGATGGGCTGCGCCTTTCCCATCACGGAGACCCGGCTCCTCTCCGGCCGCAAGGTCCAGCCCCTGCCCGAGCGCATCGCCCGCCAGCCTCTGGAACTGGCCCTGGCGGGTGGCGGGCAGCTGCGTGGCTGGCGCCTCGCGCACCCGGCACCCAAGGCCACTCTCATCTACTTCTACGGCAATGGCGATTCGCTGTGGAACGTGGGACGCCGCCTCTGGTCACTGGCAGAAACCTACCAGGTGGACGTGGTCTGCTTCGACTACAGGGGCAACGGGTTCAGCGATGGCGCCATGGGCTTCCAGGCCATGCGGGAGGACTGCCTGCGCATCTTCGACAGTGCGAGGCGCGAGGGCCTGCCCACCCTGGTGATGGGCTACTCCCTGGGCAGCCAGAGCGCGGCTTACCTCGCCGCCAATCGGCCCGTCGACGGCCTCGCGCTGCTGGCCGGGGCCTCCAGCTTCGAGGAGGTCCTGCCCTCCTTCCGCGCCCGCGTGCCTCTGCTGGTGCGCCCCTTCACGCGCCTCAGTTTCGACCCGATCCTCACCGCCAAACCCCAGGCACGGGATCTGGTCGCCACCGTGAAGGCGCCGACCCTCATCATCCATGGCGAGGCCGACCAGACCCTGCCCGTGGCCTGTGGCGACACCTTCAACGAGGTGAGCCCCGCCGCGTGGAAGCGCTACCTGCGGCTGCCGGGCATCGGCCACGAGGACCTGCCCATGGTCAGTGGGGCCTCCCTGCCCGCCATCCAGGCCTGGGTGGAAGCCGCCACGCATGCGGGCAAGACCTCCTGACGGCCGGGAAAGTGGCTCCGGGTTGATGACGCCCTCCTCAGGGCACCGGCGCTACCATGCCCGTTGAGGTCCACACCGACAGCAGCCGAGCGCCTTCCTTGCGCCATCCAGACGTCCATTCCCAACGCCCTTTCTTTCAGGAGTTCTCCATGAGCATTCAGACCATCGGTGTCATCGGCGCGGGTCAGATGGGCAACGGCATCGCCCACGTCTTCGCCCAGGCGGGCTTCCAGGTCCTCATGCAGGACATCAGCGAAGCCTTCACCCAGAAGGGCCTGGCCACCATCGACAAGAACCTGCAGCGTGGCGTGGACAAGGGCAAGATGAGCGCCGAGGAAAAGACCGCCGTACTCGGCCGCGTGAAGCTGACGACCCGCCTGGAGGATCTGGCAGACTGCGACCTCGTCATCGAGGCCGCCACCGAGAAGTGGGAGGTCAAGAAGCTGATCTTCGAAACGCTGGATGCGGCGTGCAAACCCGGCACCATCCTCGCCTCGAACACCAGCAGCATCTCCATCACCAAGCTGGCCGCCGTCACCAAGCGCCCCGAAGCCTTCATCGGCATGCACTTCATGAACCCCGTGCCGGTCATGCAGCTCATCGAGGTCATCCGCGGCCTGGCCACCAGCGAGGCCACCTTCGAGGCCGTGATGGAGCTGTCCCGGAAGCTCGGCAAGACCCCCATCCCCTGCAACGACTTCCCGGGCTTCGTGAGCAACCGCGTGCTCATGCCCATGATCAACGAAGCCATCTACGCGCTCTACGAGGGCGTGGCCAGCGTGGAAAGCATCGACGGCATCATGAAGCTGGGCATGAACCATCCCATGGGCCCGCTCGCCCTCGCGGACTTCATCGGCCTGGACTCCTGCCTCTTCATCCTCAACGTGCTGCGCGAGGGGCTCGGCGATCCCAAGTACCGACCCTGCCCCCTGCTGATCAAGTACGTCGATGCGGGCTGGCTCGGCAAGAAGAGTGGCCGCGGCTTCTACGACTACGCCAAGGCCTGACGCGGATCCGCCTTGCGTCGCGCGGCGCTGGCCCTGCTGGCCCTTCAGCGGCTGCTCGCGGAGGAGCCCCTCCACGAGATGGGGCCGCCCTCCACGCGGGAGATGTTCCCCCTCTTCCTGCCGCCCATCGCCTACCAGCCCGCCGACCCGCGCCCCCTCGGAGGCGGGCGCTGGCGCTGGGCGTTGCATTGGATGGAGGCGAACACCTTCCAGTTTTCCGATGTCTTCGATCAGAACCCGCCCCGGGACACCCAGGGCCGCGTGGCCGTCACCCGCGAGTACGTCGAAGCCCGCCTCAAGGACTATGCGGATCTGCCCACGGTCTACTTCTTCGACGAGGAGATCGCGCGGTTCGAGGTGGAAGGCCGCTACGGACTCACCGACGACACCGACCTGTGGCTGCGGTTTCCCGTGCAGAACCACACGGGCGGCTTTCTCGACCCCCTCATCGAAGGTTTCCACAAGATCGGCTTCGAGCAGTACGGCCGGGATCTCGTCCTGCAGAACCAGGTGACGCTCGTCGTCGTCCAGCACGGAAAACTCATCTTCTTCAACAACGAGAGGATCCTCGGCAAACCCCAGGATCCCGTCCTCGGCCTCACACACCGGCTGCTGAATCGCGGCCCCTGGACCCTCTCCGCCACCTTCAGTCTGAAACCGCCCCTCACATGCACCTATGGCGTGTATCAATCCGGCTGGGACCAGAGCTACGGCCTCACGGGCGCCTGGTGGAATGGCGGCCGCCACGCCTTCTACTTCGGGGGCGCCTACCTGCATCGTCCCCCCGGCAGCGCGGACTACAACACCATCGGGTTCCACGATGGCACCGGGGCCCACGCCACCTGGGAGTACCGGCGCTGGCCCCGGGTGCAGCCCTTCCTGCAGCTCTACTGGCAGAGCGGGTTCATGGCCGCCCAGCCGCACCAGGCCTTCGACCGGCCCAGCCTCCAGCACGACCTCGGAGCCCACTGGCACTGGACGCCGCACATCACCCTCAGTTTCCACTACCTGAACAACATCACCCATCAGGGCAATACCGCCGACATGGGGTTGGGCCTCAGCCTTACGTCACATTTCTAGCCGGCCATCGCCTGAAATCGAGGAAGAGGCTAGGCGAACCGGTAGAATGCGGGCATTCACCCCCCATCCAAGGAGTCCCCATGGCCACGGCGAGAGTCCGCGAAATCCTTTCCTGGTACACCTCAGAGAACCCCGGCGTGAAGGCGAACCTGGCCCGCATCATGAACACCGGCCGCCTCGCGGGCACGGGCAAGTTCGTGATCCTGCCCGTGGATCAGGGCTTCGAGCACGGGCCCGCCCGCAGCTTCGCGCCCAACCCGGCGGGCTACGATCCCCGCTACCACGTGGAGCTGGCCATCGAGGCCGGATGCAACGCCTACGCGGCACCCCTCGGTTTCATCGAGCACGTGGCCTCCGACTACGCCGGTGACATCCCGCTCATCCTCAAGCTCAACAACAGCGATGGCCTCAGCAAGGGCCACGAGCCCTGCAGCGCCATCACCGGCAGCGTAGAAGACGCGCTGCGCCTCGGCTGCGCCGCCATCGGCTACACCATCTACCCCGGCAGCGGCGCCCGCAACGAGCAGTACGAGGCCCTCCGCGAACTCATCCTCGAAGCCAAAGCCGTGGGGCTGCCTTCCGTCGTGTGGTCGTACCCCCGTGGCATCGGCCTAACCAAGGAAGGCGAAACCGCCATCGACGTCTCGGGCTACGCCGCCCAGATCGCCGCCCAGCTCGGTGCCCACATCATCAAGGTGAAGCCCCCCAAGATGCACCTCGAGCAGGCCGAGGCCAAGAAGGTCTTCGAGAAGCACGCCATCCCCATCGGCACCCTCACCGAGCGCGTGAAGGAAGTGGTGCGCAGCGCCTTCAACGGACGGCGCATCGTCATCTTCAGCGGCGGCGAAGCCAAGGGCACGGACGAAGTCCTGGCCGAGGTGGCGGAGATCGCGGCGGGCGGGGCGTTCGGAAGCATCATGGGCCGCAACGCCTTCCAGCGCCCCAGGGCCGAAGCCATCGAGCTACTGCATGCGGTGATGGATCTGCACAAGAACGCCAGGTAGGCGCGGAACGCTGCGCGTTCCGCGATATGAAAAGCGGCGCATCTGCGCCGCTTTTCCTTTACCTCAGCCGGATGCCGATCCAGAACGTCCGCGGATCGATGCGGTAATCGAAGGGGAACTGGAAGTTCTTCGCCAAGTACCCCTTCTGATCGAAGGCATTGCTGGCGCCGAGTTCGACTTCCACCGCCGGGCCGAAGCGGTAGGCGACACGCAGATTCGCCGAAGTCCAGGGATCCACGGATTCGGGCCGCTGGGCCGCGAAGAGCGGCACGTTGTTGTCGCTGGAGCGGCGCAGCACCTTGCCCTGGTAGTGCACGGCAGCGCTCAGGCTCAGGTTCTCCCGCTTCCAGGAAACTCCGACGTTGGCCGTTTCGGAAGGCAGCCATGTGACGTCCCCACTGGACTGGATGGTGGGATCGAGGATGGTCTCATCCACCCGCTTGGCGTAGGACAGGTTCCCGTAGCCGCTCCAGGCGCCGCTGGCCCACAACAGTTCGGTTTCCAGGCCCCGCGTCGTGAGCGTGTACAGATTCGTGCTCAGGTTCGCGTTGGCCACGCTGTAGCCGATGAGGTTCTTCATCTTGGCCTGGTAGGCATTGATCCGCCAATTCAGGTTCTTGCTGATGATCCAGTCCGAAGCCAGCTCCACGCTGTCCGATGTCTCCGGCTGAAGCTGGTGGATGTTCGAGGCCAGGGCATAGGTGTTCGCGCCGAAGGTCTCGGCGGGTGATGGGGTTCTGAAGGCGCGACCCACGAGCACCTTGAAGCTGTAGTCATCGCCCGCGTGGAAGACCAGGCCCAGTCGCGGGCTGACCTTCGAATATTCCAGCTTGTTCTGGACGTAGGTCCCTGGCGTGGGCGAAGGCTGATCCAGGGCGTTGTAATCGGAGCTCTGCTTGTCATAGCGAAGCCCCGCGGTGACATCGAGAACCCCGTTCAGGATCCGCCCCGTGGCGGCCTGCAGGTAGGCGGCGGTCCGAAGCACCGGATCCCTCTGGGTCCACTGGAGGAAGCCCTTGAGTGGGATGGGGCTGCCGTCCGGTGAGGCGGTGAAGCTGCCGTTGGTGTTCAGATCCACGTTGCTGTAGTGGGCCCGGTCGCCGTCGTAGGTGAAGCGGTTGACCTCGACCCCGCCCACCACCGACCCGCTCTCCCCCCATTTCAGCGTCGCCTGGGCCCGGAAGAACAGTTCGTCCGCGGACGTCTTCAGGATCTCCGTGAGTCCCGGAGCGTAGACCGTTCCGGCCGGGTAGTAGCGGGTGTTCCAGTCGATGGCGTGGGTCTGGTAGCGCAGGCTGTACTCCTGCGTCAGATCTCCGGTTTCAAGCCCGTAGCGCAGCACGATGATCTGCCGCTGCTCGTTCATGCTTTCGGGCACATCGGGAATCTGGAACAGCCAGCCATATCCCGTATCGAAGGACCAGCGCTGCTGGTGGAACTGCAGGCTGAGTCCCTCCAGGCCGTAGAGACCCTCCACCTTGGCGAAGAAGTAATCGTTGTCCCGGTGGTCACGCGTGTTGAAGGAGGACAGCCCCCCGGAACTCAGCGTGCGCCCCGATCCATCCAGCGTGGCGTATTCATTCCCATTGGTCGCCATCGTGCTGTACGAGGCCACGTAGGTGAACAGTTCCGCGCTGCCGCCGGTCATGAAATCCAACGAGCGGGTGGCTCGATCACCGAAACGCAGGCGGGCCTGACCGCCCTGCTTGATGTCCTCGGCCTTCACGGTGTTGATGGACACCACGCCGGCCACGGCATTGGAGCCGTAGAGCGCCGAACCCGGGCCCCGCATGACCTCGAGGTTCTTCGCCATGAACAGCGGCGTCACCTCCCAGGTGTAGGCCGTCCCGTAGATGTTGTCGTTCATGGGAATGCCATCGACGAGCACCAGCAGGTGGTTGTTGTTCCAACCTTCGAACACCCCGCGGGCGCTGATGGTCCGGCGGTCGAAATCCTGGCTGGGCGAGAAGCCCGGCTGGTTGCCCAGCACGTCGTTGAGGCTGGTCCAACCGTAGTCGGTGAT
Source organism: Geothrix limicola (assembly GCF_030268085.1). GTDB lineage: Bacteria > Acidobacteriota > Holophagae > Holophagales > Holophagaceae > Geothrix > Geothrix limicola. Next base: position 707,024 of record NZ_BSDE01000001.1, on the reverse strand, counting down.
CTGATCTCGGCTGACGGCACCCACGACCCCCGGCGCATCGATGGGCCGCTGGGCCACCTTCGACACGCTGATGATCTTGATGTTCAGGAGCGCCTGGAGCTCCTGCAGATCCTTGTCCGGATCTTCTTCGTTCTTCGGATGGGCGACTGCTTCCTTCGGCTTCTGGGACTGCCCCCACAGTCCACCTCCCGCCGTCAGGGCCAAACACAACCAAGTACACGCGATACGCGTCTTGAACATGGTCCCCTCCTATTGAGGTCTGGGGAACCTATCGGAAGACGCGTGAGGATCATGAATTTACGGAATAAAGATCTAATATTTCATGCCCGCGAAAATCGCCCGGTCATGACTGGAATTATTTCGGCGGATGCTCCAGGAAGGTCAGGCCAGGGCATTTTTCGGCCGTGGTTCGGCGCTGCCAATCGTTCTCGAAGAGGATGGCGGGATTGCCCTCCACATCCTCCACCAGCTCGCCCCAGAAGCGACTGGGTTCGGGCCAACCGCCCTCGAGCCAGCGCGCCATCTGGAAGCCGCGGGGCTCCAGCAGCACGGGACAGGCGTACTCATCCTTGAGGCGGTGCTGCAGCACTTCGAACTGCAGGCGTCCGATGGCGCCCAGGATGGGCAGCGGCGCGCCGCCCTTGGGCCAGAAAACCTGCACCACACCCTCTTCCGCGATCTGTCCCAGGCCCTTGAGGAAGCCCTTTCGTGCGCCCGGGTCCGCCAGGCGCACGGAGGCGAACTGCTCGGGCGAGAAACGCGGCACCGCATGGAATTCGACGGCCCCGGCGGCGCTCAGCACGTCGCCGATGCGGAAGAGGCCGGGGTTGATGAGGCCCAGGATGTCACCCGGATAGGCCTCGTCGACGATCTGCCGTTCACGGCCGAAGAACATGTGGGGGTAGTTCAGCTTGATGGATTTCTTTTCGCGCACGTGCAGCGCGTCCATGCCCCGATCGAACTTCCCGGACACGATGCGGGCGAAGGCCACGCGGTCCCGGTGGGCCTTGTTCATGTTGGCCTGCACCTTGAACACGAAGGCCGTGAAGGGCTGCTCCGGTTCGACAACGCCACCGTTCATGAGGGGCCGCGCGCCCGGCGCCGGGGCCAGATCCAGGAACTCTTCCAGGAATTCGGCGACACCGAAGTTGTTCACGGCCGATCCGAAGAACATGGGCGACTGCTCGCCCCGCAGGAAGGCTTCGCGGTCGAAGGCCGGCAGCACGTGGTCCATGAGGTCCACGTCGTCCTTGAGCTGCTGCAGTTCGGCGGGTGTCAGCAGGGCCGCGATCTCGGGATCGTCCAGCCCGCCCTGCCCGGCCACGCGGGCCTTACGGCCGGCCTTGGCGCGCTCGAAGACCTGGATCTGTCCCGTGGCGCGCACGTAGACGCCCTTGAAATCCGTGCCCGATCCGATGGGCCAGGTCATGGGCACTGCATGGAGGCCGAACAGCTCCTCCACCTCGTCGATGAGCTCCACCGGCTCGCGGCCGGGGCGGTCCAGCTTGTTCACGAAGGTGAAGATGGGCAGCCGGCGCTCTCGGGCCACGCGAAACAGCTTCTTCGTCTGCTCCTCCACGCCCTTGGCGCAGTCGAGCAGCATCACCACAGCGTCGGCCGCCGTGAGCGCGCGGTAGGTGTCCTCGCTGAAATCCTGGTGGCCCGGCGTATCCAGCAGGTTGATGGCGCGGCCCATGTATTCGAACTGCATGGCCGCGGAGGTGACGCTGATGCCGCGCTCCTGCTCGATGCTCATCCAGTCCGAATGGGCCGCCGCGCCACCCTCGCGGGCCTTCACGCTACCCGCGCGGTCGATGGCGCCGCCGTAGAGCAGCAGCTTTTCCGTCAGCGTCGTCTTGCCCGCGTCGGGGTGGCTGATGATGGCGAAGGTACGCCGCCGCTGGATTTCTTCCGCAAGGTTCATGGGTTCCAACATAGAAAGGCGCGGCTGAGCCGCGCCATGTCCATTCTAACTCCAAAGGGCGCTTCCGCGCCCTTTGGAGATTGGCTTCAACCCCGGATCGCCATGCGTCTCTGGACCTCGGCCTCGTCCACGTCCTCGATATGAGTGGCGATCCACCAGTTGTTGCCCCAGGGATCCTGTACGCCGGCGTTGCGGTCTCCGTAGAACTGGTCGGCCGGTTCCAGCAGCGACACCCCACCGGCGGCCAGGGCCGCCCGGTAGGTGACATCCGTATCGGGCACGTAGAGGTAGAGGCCCGTAGGCATGGGCACCCAGGGTTCCTTCGCCTGGGCCACCATCACCATCGAATCCCCGAGGCGCACCTCGGCATTGGCGATGGAGCCGTCCGGGCGCACGGCCCGGCTGACGACCACCGCGCCGAAGGCCGCCTGCAGGAAGGCAAGCAGCCCCTCCCCATCGCCCACGACGAGGTAGGGTGTCACCGTGTGGTACCCCTCGGGCACAGGCTGAACCATGGCTTCCTCCTTCCGGGATGGGTTTTATTTGGACAGGCCCACCTGGGACAACATCCAGGCATATTCGAAGGCCGTATCCATCAGGCGGTCGTAGCGGCCCGAGGCGCCGCCGTGACCCGCGGGCTCCATCTTCATCTTCAGCAGCAGCGGATGGCGATCCGTCTTCAAGGTGCGAAGCTTGGCCACGTACTTGGCGGGCTCCCAGTACATCACCTGGCTGTCATTGAAACTGCTGGTGACGAGCATGGCCGGGTAGGCCTTCTTCTGCAGATTGTCGTAGGGGCTGTAGGCGCGCATGTAATCGAAGGCCGCCTTCTCGTTGGGATTGCCCCACTCCAGGTACTCACCCACCGTCAGGGGCAGGCTCGCATCCAGCATGGTGTTCATCACGTCCATGAAGGGCACGGCGGCGTGGACGGCCTTGAACAGGTCTGGGCGCAGGTTTGTGACGGCACCCATCAGGAGGCCTCCGGCGCTGCCGCCCTCGATGACGAGGCGATCCTTCGACGTCCACTTCTCCTTCACGAGCCACTCGGCGGAATCGATGAAATCCGTGAAGGTGTTCATCTTCTTCAAGAGCATGCCGTCGTCGTGCCAGGCCTCGCCCATCTCGTTCCCGCCGCGGATGTGGGCGATGACGTAGACCATGCCGCGATCCAGGAGGCTGAGCCGAGGGATGTTGAAGGTGGCGGGCATGCCGATGCCGTACGAGCCGTAGCCGTAGAGGAAGAGCGGTGCCGTGCCGTCCCGCTTCATGCCCTTCTTGTAGACCACGGACAGCGGCACCTTCACGCCGTCCCGCGCCGTCGCCCACAGGCGCTCCGTGACGTACGCGGACTTGTCGTAGCCGCCCAGCACCTCGGTCTGCTTCAGCAGCGTCTGTTTGCCCGTGGCCATCTCGCAGTCATAGACGCTCGGCGGCGTGACCATGGACTGGTAACCGAGGCGGACCGAGGCCGAGGTGAATTCGGGCGTATCGCCGAGCGCCGCACTGTAGACGCTTTCGGGAAAGCGGACCTCCCGCCAGGCCTTGGTCTTCATATCCAGGATCCGGAACCGGTCCAGGCCCTGGCTCTTTTCCGATACCACCAGGAAATTCTGGAAGGGCTCCATGCCCTCCAGAAGCACGTCGGCACGATGGGGCAGCACCTCGGTCCAGTGCCTGGGATCGGGTGTGGCCACCGGAGCCGACACCAGCCGGAAATTCTTGGCGCCCTTGTTGGTGCGGATGTAGAAGAGGCCGTCACGGTGTTCGAGGTCGTACTTGTGCCCCTTCTCCCGGGGCAGCAGCGCCTTGAAGGCGCCTCCGGGATCACCCGCGGCCAGGTAGCGAACTTCCCAGGTGTCGGTGGCTTCGCTGCTCAGCATCACGAACGCGTGATCCTTCGTGCGCTTCACTTCAAGCAGGAAGAGTTCGTCCTTTTCTTCGAACACGAGCTCCGGCTTCCCCGTCCGCAGATCCAGGCGCCAGAGCTGGTTGGAGCGTTTGGTGGTGGCGTCCTCGGTGACATAGAATACGTGGTGCGCGTCACCGGCCCACGTGAAGGATGTCACCCGTTCTGCCAGGGCCATGCTGACCTTGCCCGTGGCGAGGTCCTTCGTGAAGAGTTTGTACTGACGGAAGCCCGTATCATCCGTGCTGAAGAGCAGGGTCTTGTCGTCATCGCTGACGGACAGGCCGCCCAGACCGAGGAAGGCTAGCCCTTTCGCCAGTTCGTTCTGATCGAGCAGGACCTCTTCGGCGGCCTTTTCGTCGTAGCTTCCCCCCGGAGCAGCCTTGCGCCGACACTGGACGGGATACTGCTTCCCCTCTTCGGTGCGCGAGTAGTAGAAGTAGGCGCCGCGGCGCACGGGGACGCTCAGATCCGTCTGCTTGATGCGACCGAGGAACTCCTTGTACAGGGCTTCCGAAAAGGGCTTGAGCCCTGCGGTCATGGCCTCGGTGTAGGCATTCTCGGCGTTGAGATAAGCCACCACCTCGGGATTGGATTTCTCGCGCAGCCAGAACCAGGGGTCGTTCACCTTCTCGCCCCGCCAGACCGAGATGTGTTCAGCAGTCTTGGCCCTGGGGGGAACGGGGTTCTCGGCCATCAGACCCGAGGCGCTCACAAGGACCGCCAGGCCCGCCAAGCGGAAGGAATGAAGGGGCATGGAAGGCTCCTGTCAGGCATGCGGTCCACCGTACCACAAAAGGCCGGGCCCCTCGCTTGAGGGGCCCGGATGTTGATCGCGCCAAGAATCGAGCGCGAGACCTACTTCACTTCCATGTTCGGGATGCGCATGGCGTAGAAGGAACGCCACACGAAGACCGTGGAGATCAGGAAGAACACGAGGGCCCAGATATGCGCCGTCACGGGGTTCAGTTCGATGGCCAGTTCCACGGCCAGGAGGCCGAAGAGGGTCGTGAATTTGATGACCGGGTTCAGCGCGACGGAGGAGGTGTCCTTGAAGGGATCGCCGACCGTATCGCCCACGACGCAGGCATCGTGGAGCGGCGTGCCCTTGGCCTTCAGCTCGGTTTCCACAAGCTTCTTCGCGTTGTCCCAGGCGCCGCCGGCATTGGCCATGAAGATGGCCTGGTAGAGGCCGAAGACGGCGATGGAGATCAGGTAGCCGATGAAGAAGTAGTGGTTCGCGCAGGCGAAGGCGAGGGTGGAGAAGAACACCGCCAGGAAGATGTTGAACATGCCCTTCTGGGCGTACTGGGTGCAGATCTCCACGACCTTCTTGGAGTCTTCCACCGAGGCCTTGGTGGCGCCGGAATCCAGGTTGATGTTCTGCTTGATGAATTCCACCGCGCGGTAGGCGCCCGTGGCCACGGCCTGGCAGGCCGCGCCGGAGAACCAGAAGATGATGGCACCGCCGGTGATGATGCCGAGCAGGAAGAGCGGGTTGATGATGGACAGGCCGCGGAACACGCCATCCACACCGAACTTGCCGTTGAGCACCTGGATGATCGAGAAGATCAGGGTGGTGGCACCCACGACGGCGGTGCCGATGAGCACGGGCTTGGCGGTGGCCTTGAAGGTGTTGCCGGCGCCGTCGTTCTCTTCGAGGTACATCTTGCCGTTCTCGAAGTCAGGCTTGAAGCCGAAGTCCTTCTGGATTTCTGCTTCGATACCGGGGACTTCCTCGATGGTGGACAGCTCGTAGACGGACTGGGCGTTGTCGGTCACGGGGCCGTAGGAGTCCACGGCGATGGTGACGGGGCCCATGCCCAGGAAGCCGAAGGCCACGAGGCCGAAGGAGAAGATGGCGGGAGCTTCCATGAAGCCGCCCAGGCCGAAGGTCGACACGTAGTAGGCGGCGCCCATGAGGGCGACGATGGTGAGGCCCATCCAGTAGGCGGAGAAGTAGCCCGCGACGAGGCCCGAGATGATGTTGAGCGAGGCGCCGCCTTCCTTGGAGGCCGTGACAACTTCCTTCACGTGGCCGGAATTGGTGGAGGTGAAGGCCTTCACCAGTTCGGGGATGAGCGCGCCGGCGAGGGTGCCGCAGGTGATGATGGTCGACAGCTTGCACCAGAGGTGGTCCGGCAGCTTGCCGATCAGGATGTAGGACAGGACGTAGGTCGCCACGATGGAGACGATGGAGGTCAGCCACACCAGCGTGGTGAGGGGGGTCTCGAAATCAAACTTGGAGGCCGCGCCGAACTTGGCCTTCGCCCAGAGGCCGTTGATCCAGTAGGAGGCGGCTGAGGTCACGATCATGCCGACGCGCATGACGAAGATCCACACCAGCAGGGACACCTGGATGGAGGGTTCCTTGACGGCCAGCAGGATGAAGGTGATGAGCGCGACGCCGGTAACGCCGTAGGTCTCGAAACCGTCAGCCGTGGGGCCGACGGAATCGCCCGCGTTGTCGCCCACGCAGTCGGCGATGACGCCGGGGTTGCGGGCATCGTCTTCCTTGATCTTGAAGACGATCTTCATGAGGTCAGAGCCGATGTCGGCGATCTTGGTGAAGATGCCGCCCGCGATACGCAGGGCCGCGGCGCCGAGGGACTCGCCGATGGCGAAGCCGATGAAGCAGGGGCCCGCGGCGTTGCCGGGGATGAAGAGCAGGATCGCGAGCATGAGGAGCAGTTCGACCGAGATGAGCAGCATGCCGATGGACATGCCGGCCTTCAGGGGGATCTCCATGGTCGGGAAGGGCTTGCCGCGCAGGGATGCGAAGGCCGTGCGGGAATTGGCGAAGGTGTTGATGCGGATGCCGAACCAGGCCACGGCTACGGAGCCGAGGATGCCGATGATCGAGAACAGCAGGATCACGATCACCTGGCCCCAGCCCATGGGCGTGTGGGCGAGGAACTTGAAGTACGCAACGATGATCACCGCGATGAAGGCCCAGAGGATCGCGATGAACTTGATCTGCGTGACCAGGTAGGTCTTGCAGGTCTCGTAGATGAGCTCGGAGATCTCGAGCATGGACTTGTGCACCGGAAGATCCCGGATCTGGGCGTACTGCACGAGCCCGAAGCCGATGCCGAGGAGGCAGATGAAGAGACCGATGAGCAGCAGGTTGTGGCCCGTCATGCCCATGAAGCTGCCCTGCAGGGCGGGGATCTTCAGCTCGGCTTCACCGCCCGCAAAGACGGGCGAGGTCATGAGCAGGGCGATGAGCGAGGTCATCACACCTTTCGTGATTCGGCCGGGCGCGAGCGCGCCAAGCAGGCGTTTGATCGTCTCCATGGTTTTCCTCCAAATGGATTCAGAAAGGGGAACTAGGGATGTTGAAGTGGATGAGAAGCGTGGAACCCAGGCGGCCTGTGTTGAAGCGACACGAGCCCCCGACCGGGAGCGAACCACCGAAGATCGTGTTGGATCGTAAGCAACTCTAGCCTGGAACAGCGTCTCCCCGCAAGGCTGGGCCGCCCCCGGGGGCCCTTCCTCTATTCATCAGGACAGGTCAAGATGCACTGTGACCAACGCCCGCTCCAAGGGACTTGGGAATCCACCCCCCGGGGAAGATAATCGGGTCACCTACGGCCCGTTCTTCGATCCAGGTGCACCGCCGCTGCGGGCCCTCAGTTCCACCCTCACCCCTTCTTCAAGGAGTCCACCTATGTCCGTCGCTGAACAGAGCATCGCGGGCGCGGAAGCCCGCGGCCACGGTTTCCTGGCCTCATCGGTCGGGAGGAAGGTGGTGATGGCCGTCACGGGCATCGTCCTCTTCGGATTCGTCACCGTCCACATGATCGGCAACACCCAGGCCTACATGGGTGCGGAGCATTTCAACGCTTACGCCCACTTCCTCAAGACCATGCTGCATGGCGGGGGCATCTGGATCTTCCGCAGCATCCTGCTGACTGCCGCGGGCTTGCACGTCTGGGCCGCCGTCACCCTCACGCTGGACAACCGGGCCGCCCGTCCCGTGGGCTACCGCGCCCAGCAGAATGTCGGATCCACCTTCGCCTCGCGCACCATGCGCTGGAGCGGCACCATCCTGGCGGTCTTCATCGTCTACCACCTGCTTCACTTCACGACGGGCACCGTCCACCCGAACTTCGATCCCGCGAACCCCTACGCGAATTTCGTCAATGGCTTCAAGGTGCCCGCCGCGGCCGGTTTCTACATCGTGGCCCAGCTCTGCCTCGGCCTGCACATGTGGCACGGCGTGTGGAGCTGCACCCAGTCCCTGGGACTGTCTCATCCCCGCTATGACAGCCTCCGGCGCGGCTTCGCCACCGGCCTGACCCTGCTGGTGGTGGGCGTGAACATCACCTATCCCATCGCCGTCCTCGCCGGCATCATCCACTGATCCAGGAGCAGCCATGGAATTCAATGCACGCATCCCAGACGGCCCCATCGAGAAGAAGTGGGAGAAGCACAAGTTCGAGATGAAGCTTGTGAACCCCGCCAACAAGCGGAAGTACCGGGTGATCATGGTCGGCTCCGGCCTGGCCGGTGGCGCCGGCGCCGCCTCCCTGGCCGAACTGGGCTACAACGTCGACTGCTTCTGCTACCAGGACTCGCCCCGCCGCGCCCACTCCATCGCCGCCCAGGGCGGCATCAACGCCGCCAAGAACTACCGCAATGATGGCGACAGCGTGTTCCGTCTCTTCTACGACACGGTGAAGGGCGGCGACTTCCGCGCCCGCGAAGCCAACGTCTACCGTCTGGCGGAAGTCAGCGCCGACATCATCGACCAGTGCGTGGCCAACGGTGTGCCCTTCGCCCGCGAATACGGCGGACTGCTGGACAACCGCTCCTTCGGCGGCGCCCAGGTGAGCCGCACCTTCTACGCCCGTGGGCAGACCGGCCAGCAGCTGCTCATCGGCGCCTACCAGGCCCTGGAGCGCCAGGTGGGCCTCGGCACCGTGACCATGCACTCCCGCCACGAGATGCTCGAACTCATCGTGGTGGACGGCGTGGCCAAGGGCATCGTCGCCCGCGACATGGTCACCGGCAAGATCGAAACCCACCTCGCCGATGCGGTGATCCTCGCCACCGGCGGCTACGGCAACGTGTTCTACCTCTCCACCAACGCCATGGGCTGCAACGGCACCGCCATCTGGCGCGCCCACAAGAAGGGCGCGGCCTTCGGCAACCCCTGCTTCACGCAGATCCACCCCACCTGCATCCCCGTCACCGGCGACCATCAGAGCAAGCTCACGCTCATGTCCGAATCGCTGCGCAACGACGGCCGCGTCTGGGTGCCCAAGAAGAAGGAAGACTGCGCCAAGCACCCCAAGGACATCAAGGAAGAGGACCGCGACTACTATCTCGAGCGCAAATACCCGAGCTTCGGCAACCTCTGCCCCCGAGACATCGCCAGCCGCGCCGCCAAGCAGGTCTGCGACGAGGGCCGCGGTGTGGGCGCCTCCGGCCGGGGCGTCTACCTCGACTTCTCCGATGCCATCCAGCGCCTGGGCAAGGCCAAGGTCGAAGAGAAGTACGGCAACCTCTTCGAGATGTATGAGCGCATCACGGACGACAACCCGTACGAAGTGCCCATGCGCATCTACCCCGCCGTGCACTACACCATGGGCGGCCTGTGGGTGGACTACAACCTGCAGAGCACCATCCCCGGGCTCTTCGTGGGTGGCGAGGCCAACTTCAGCGACCACGGCGCCAACCGCCTGGGCGCCTCGGCCCTCATGCAGGGCTTGGCCGACGGCTACTTCGTCCTGCCAGCCACCGTCAGCAACTACCTGGCCGGCATCAAGCCCGGCACGCGCCCCACTGCGGACCACCCCGCCGTGAAGGAGGCCGAGGCCAACGTGAAGGCGCGCATGGAGAAGCTCCTCTCCATCAAGGGCACCAAGAGCCCCACGCACTTCCACCGCGAACTCGGCAAGATCATGTGGGAATACTGCGGCATGGCCCGCAATGAAGCGGGGCTCAAGAAGGCCCTGGAGCTGATCCCCAAGCTGCGCGAGGAGTTCTGGAAGGATGTCCGCGTGCTCGGCGAGGGCGAAAGCCTCAATCAGAGCCTGGAACTGGCCGCCCGCGTGGCCGATTTCCTGGAACTGGGCGAACTGATGTGCCTGGACGCCCTTCAGCGCCGCGAAAGCTGCGGCGGGCACTTCCGCGAAGAGTTCCAGACCGAGGAGGGCGAGGCCCTGCGCGACGACGAGAACTTCTGCCATGTCGCCGTCTGGGAATACAAGGGCGAAGGCCAGGCCCCGGAGCGGCACATCGAGCCGCTCGCCTTCGAGAACGTCCACCTCGCCACCCGCAGCTACAAGTGAGGAACTGATCCATGTCCAAACATATGAATCTCACCCTTCACGTGTGGCGCCAGAAGAACGCCAAGTGCGATGGCAAGTTCGTGGAATACCCCGCCGCGAACATCAGCCCCGACATGTCCTTCCTCGAGATGCTCGACGTCGTCAACGAGGGCCTCATCGAGAAAGGCGAGGAGCCCATCGAGTTCGACCACGACTGCCGCGAAGGCATCTGCGGCACCTGCAGCATGGTCATCAACGGGCGCCCCCACGGTCCCCGCGAGCGCACCACCACCTGCCAGCTGCACATGCGCAGCTTCAAGGACGGTGACAGCATCACGCTGGAGCCCTGGCGCGCCGAAGGCTTCCCCGTGCTGCGCGACCTCACGGTCGACCGAAGCTCGTTTGACCGCATCATCGCCGCCGGCGGCTTCATCACAGCCCCCGCGGGCACTCCGCAGGACGCCAATGCCCTGCCCATCCCCAAGGAGAACGCCGACCTCTCCATGGACGCGGCCGCCTGCATCGGCTGCGGCGCCTGCGTGGCCGCCTGCCCCAACGCCAGCGCCATGCTCTTCGTCTCCGCGAAGATCAGCCACCTGGGCCTGCTGCCCCAGGGCCAGCCCGAGCGCCATATTCGCGTCCGCGACATGATCGCCCAGATGGACGCCGAGCAGTTCGGCACCTGCACCAACCATGGCGAGTGCGAAGCCGCCTGCCCCAAGGGCATCAAGATGGAGAACATCGCGCGCATGAACCGCGACTTCATCAAGGCCAGCCTCACCTACCGTCCCGCCACCGGCGGTGGCGGCGGCGTGGGCTGAACCGGCCTGCTCCATGGAAACGCCCGGCGATGCCGGGCGTTTCCTTTGTGGGCCAGCGGATGAAATCCACTGAATCACACCGTGCTTCTCGAACAGATGAGGCAGGCCGTATCAAAACCAGCTTCTCATTTCCAGCAACTCATGTTGTTTTTTGACAATATGAAAATAATATTACCTCGTAGGTTGACTTCGATTAATTCCTAACCCACTGTGACTCTTCCCTAAACCCATCGCCCCGGTTTAAGCGATCCGGGGCCTTCGGAGGTTCCAGAACATGCGTACAACCTTTGGCGCGCTCAGTCGCGTCTCCGTCCTCATCGTGATGGGCGCCGCCCTCCCGCTCCTCGCGCAGGGTGTACAGACTTCGGATGTTTCCGGCCTGGTGGTGGATGACAAAGGCCAGCCTGTCACCGGCGCCCGTGTGGTCCTCACCAGCCCCTCACTTCAGGGCCAGCGCACCTATATGACCGACGCAACCGGACGGTTCTCCGCCCGCTTGCTGCCCCCGGGCGCCTACACCTTCCAGATTTCGGAGGCTGGCCACCAGACCTTGACGGCCAACCAGCGTTTGGAACTGGGACAGCGGTACAGCCCCCGTTTCGCCCTGCAGCCCGTGGGCAACGCCATTGTCAGCGTCGTTGGCACCCTGGCCCAGGTCGATAAGCAGGAGACCAGCACGAGCTCCAATTTCCGCATGGAGGAAGTCAACAACCTGCCGACTGGTCGCAGCGTCGAGAACATGATGGCCCTGGCACCAGGCGTCGTCGATTCCAACACCGTGAATGGCTATGCCCAGGTGCGCGGGGCCATGAGCTCCAACAACCGGTTCATGCTGGACGGCCAGGAAGTCTCCGACAGCCTGTACGGCAACCGTGGCATCTCCGTCATCGACGATGCCATCGATGAAATCCAGATCATCACCGGCGCCATTTCCGCGGAGTATGGCGACGTGGATGGCGGCGTGATCAACGCGGTCACCAAGACCGGCGGCAATGAATTCTCGGGCGTCTTCCGCTCCCAGATGAGCAATGCCTCCTGGAATGCGGTGAAGCCCTTCACCACTTCGGCCAGCCGGGCCCTCATACCGAACAAGCTGAACCACACGGACAGCCTCAGCGTCGGCGGCTACCTCATCAAGGACAAGCTCTGGTTCTTCCTCTCCGGCCAGCAGCGCAATACGTCGACCTTCCAGACCATTGATGCAGGTTCTTCGGTGGACGCAGGCAAGGGCTACGCCCAGGGGGATGACGACAAGCGGCTTCAGGCCAAGTTCACCTATCTGGTCAACCAGGACCACACGCTGTCTTTCGCCTACGTCACCCACCGGGAGATGGTCAACAACAACGACTTTCTCGCAGGTGAACTCGCCGCGCTGGAACCCCAGCTCTCCCAGGACAGTTCCTGGAGCCTGAACTGGTCCGCCAACTGGGCATCGAACCTCTCCATGGAGGCCCGCATCGGCGAGAAGAAGGAGGCCCTCACCGGCGGTGGCACCATTCCCGGCGTCACGCCTGTGTATGACTACAACTCCGGCCTCGGATACCTGAACGGATTCTTCAACAACTACGACGGCGGTGACCATCGGGACAACCAGAGCGCGGACATTAAGTTCACGATGCTGTTCGAGGGAGCCGGCTCCCACCAGGTGGTATTCGGCGGCAATTACCTGAAGGGCAGCCACCGGGCCCAGAACCAGCAGTCTCCGACCAACAACATCTTCAACGTGGCCGGATGGGATCCGAACGGAACCCTCGGAGGCACGCCGGATGGTGGTGTCCCCTACGTCTACCAGACCTACCAGTCATCCACCGCTACCGCCTATGACAACAGCCTTGGCTTCTACATCAACGACAAGTGGTCCATCAACGACCGGCTGTCTCTGAACCTGGGCCTCCGCTGGGACCGCTATCACGCCTATAGCGAAGACACCTCGGCGAGCGCTGGCGCCTCTGGGTGGTCGCCGCGCATGGGTGGCAAATGGGACATCTTTGGTGATGCCTCCTGGCAGGTCACAGCCAGTTTCAGCCGCTACAATGCGAAGCCTCTCTCGGCCATCGTCAACTCTGTGAGCAATGCGGGCAATCCGACGGAGATCGACTACGCCTACACCGGGCCTCTGAACGGCGCGACGCCTGGCGCCACGGCGAAGCCTTCCGATGTCACCAATCCGGCCAACTGGACCCAGCCGTACAACTACGCCAGCCCGCAGACGACCAGGCTCGCGGCCAATCTGAAGGCGCCCCACACCAACGAGTACCAGGTGAGCCTGACCCATGGCTACAAGGTGATGGGCCACGACGCTTATGCCAAGGCCACCATTGTCCGCCGGGATTACAAGGATCTCTTCGACTACCGCTCCGGCAACGACGGAACCTTCACGCCCCCGCCTGCTCTCGGGCTCGGGGACATCTTTGTGAAGGTCTGGGAGAACAGCAACCAGGCCAAGCGGACCTACAAGGATCTGGAACTGGAATCCGGAATCCACATGACCAGCTGGGACGTGTCGGGCAACGTGGTCTGGTCCTCGCTCAAAGGCAACTACCAGGGCGAAAGCAGTGGTGTCGGCCCCTCCGGCCAGGGTCTCGCCTACTTCACTTCCATCAATGGGACTCCGACCTACGACATCAGCCACTTCTCGCCGAGCGGCCCCTTGCAGGGGCACATCCCCCTCCGCATCCGCGCCACCGCTGACTACCACTTCGACTGGTCCTGGGGCAAGACCACCCTTGGCCTGATCTACCGCTTCGATTCCGGTGCGCATGACAGCGAGACCCGCACCGTAACCGCCACGGACGTCAATGCGAACCTCACGCAGATCAGCAGCCTGACCCAGTACCGCAACGATGCCCGGGGCAACATCGTCTACCCGGCCCAGGCCTTCACGGATTTCGCCGTCACCCAGGATTTCGCGTTGTTCAAGGTCGCGGAAAAATCGGTGGCCTTCTTCGCGAAAATCACGGTGCTGAATGTCTTCAACCATCAGCAGCTGCGTTCCTGGCGCAACCAGTGGGAATCCCCCAATGGCGGCAACCTGTATGATCCCGCGAGCTGGGTCCCCGTTTCAGGCAACGGCCTGCCCCACGGGTCCAGCAACTTTGGAGAAGCCCGGAGCGTCCTCGCCCAGGCTGGTTTCAAGTTCTGATCAACCGGAACCCCAGCTTCACAAGAAGAACGCCTGGCCTAGCCAGGCGTTCTTCTTGTTTGGCCGCCCCATCCGTCAGGCCTTGTCCCGCCATTCAACGGACCTAGGCGGCCATTCGCCGGGAAATGCCACCATGGAGCCACCATCCTTCCCTGAACCGAACCATGATCAGGTCGGAGCCGATCACGTCGCTTCAGGACATTGTGGTTCGACCTGTTGCTCCCGACACCAAGCCTTCTGACTGCCAAGATCCCACCGCCCATGCGCCTGCCCGCCATCCGATCCTCCCTGAAGGCCCGCCTCTGCCATCCCGGGTGGTGGGCGGTGGGCCTCGCCCTGGCCGTCTTCCCCAGCCTCTTCGTGATTCTGGGGTCGGGAGGTCCTTCCTACCGGCGCTTCCTGGGTCTGGCCCTGATCATTCCGGTCCTGAACCTCGGCCTCTTCGTTTCACCCGCACCCTGGCAATGGACAGGCGACGACCGGTCGCTGGCCCCGTGGTGGAGGGGGTTGCTTCAGCTCCTGGTCTTCGGCCTCCTCATGGGCCTGCTCAGCGCGGGCGCCCTCCGTCTGGCCGGGGCCCCGGACACGGATCCCAAGACCGCCTTCCGCCTGGGTGAAATGATCGGCATGGCCCTGCCCTTCCTGCTTCTCATGGGCCCCGCGGGCTGGATCGCCGCCAAGGCCGAGCGATTGGCCCAGGAAACCCGGGAGGCCCAGGCCAGGGCCCGGGAAACCCAGTGGATGAGCCACCGCGGCGCCTTCAGCCCCCGCCTCCTCTTCAGCAACCTGAACCACCTCGCGGCGCTTGCGGGCCGCAACACCCGCTCGGCGGAACAGGGACTCGTGGACCTGGCCTCCCTCTACCGCCGCTGGCTCGTGGAGGCGGAATTGCCGCTGGTCTCCCTGAGCACCGACCGGGACCTCACCGAGCAGTACCTGGCCTTGGAGCGCGGCCGCTGGGGCGACCACCTGGTGCTCCGCTGGCACCTGGCTCCGGAACTGGGCCACGTCCAGGTCCCGCCCCTCTTCCTTCAGCCCCTCCTTGAAGCGATCCTGGAACCCGACCCCTCGGCGACCCTGGAAGTGGATCTGAACGAAAGGCGCCTACGACCGCGCCTCCTGGAAGTTCAGGTCAACGTCCGGGGCGCCGCTCCGCCCCCGGAAGAACGCCTGCTTCAGCACCTTCGACAACGCCTCCAATCCGACCTCGGACGCGATGCGGACGTCGTGTCCACGCCCTGTCCCGGCGGCTGGGAAGCCTCCCTGCGCATCCCGATCCCGGAAGGGGAAGCCGAACCATGATCCTTCGTGATGCCCTCCAGGCCCTTTCCCGCCGAAGCCGACGTCCCCTGATCCTCGGGCTCATCGGCGGCATGAGCCTCTTCAACTTCGGCATGCTCGCGCTCAGCCTGGTGGTGCAGCGCCTGAGCCCCCACTCGATCGCCACGCCCCCCATCATCCTGAATGCCAGGATGGTCAGCACGACGCTGCTCGGCTGCGTGTTCCTGTTCATCATCAGCCCCTTCGGCTGGCAGTGGACCGGAGATGCCCGCCGGATGGCGCGGCCCGCGCGCGGCATCCTCCAGGCCTGTGCGCTGCACGCCATGCACGCCCTCGCGAGCCTCAGCATCGGCTGGCCCAACGTGCGGAGATACCTGGAATTCGCCACCGCATCCGCCCAGTCCAAGGGGCCCCACCTCTATCCCATCATGCTGCTCGGCCTGCTGATGGGGTTCGGATTCACCGTGGTGATCAGCTTCGCCCTCGCCTTCTGGGAGGCCAAGAACGCGGAAAAAGCCGAAGCCCTGCGCCATTCCGAGGAGGCCCGCTGGAACCTGCTCAAGGCGCAGATGTCGCCCCACGTGCTGCTGAACAGCCTGAACGGACTGGCGGAACTTGTGCGGGAAGACACCGAGGCGGCGGTCAAGGGCATGCGCGACCTGGCGGAGATCTACCGCCAGCTCTTGGCCCTGGGAGAGACGCCCAGCATCCCATTGGGCGAAGAACGGAAGCTGCTGTCGCGCTACCTCGACGTGGAAAAGCTGAGGCTGGGCGAGGCGCTGCGCGTGGAATGGGACTGGGACCCCGCGCTCGACGCGCTGCCCGCGATGCCCCTGCTTCTGCAGCCCCTGGTGGAGAACGCCATCAAGCATGGCGTGGCCGCAGATCCCCAGGGCGGTCTCATCCGCGTGAGCGGACGACGGGAGGGAGCCAGTCTCGTACTCACGGTGTCCAATACGGGTCAGCATCCCAGCCCTTCCAAATCGAAGGGCACGGGCATCGGTCTTCGGAACCTCAAGTCCCGCCTGGAATTGGCCTATGGCACGCGGGCCAGCTTCGACCTAGTGCGCGAATCTCCCTGGACCCGCGCCATCCTGACCTTGCCCCTGGAGGAAAAGCCATGACCCTTCGCGTGGTGCTGGCCGATGATGAACCCCTGGCCCGCAAGCGCCTCGCCCGACTGCTGCGGGAGGCGGGCTGCGAGGTGGTGGCCGAACTGACCGGGAGCGCCGCCACCCTGGAATGGTTCGGGCAGAACAGGGAGGGCGATGCGCTGTTCCTCGACATCCAGATGCCGGGGCTCAGCGGGCTGGAGGTCCTCGCGGAACTGCAGGATCCGCCCCCCGTCGTCTTCGTGACGGCCCATGTGCAGTACGCCGTGCAGGCCTTCGAGGCCGCGGCCGTGGACTACCTGCTGAAACCCGTCACCGAGGATCGTCTCCTGAAGACCCTGGAACGCCTCCACCACCAGCAGATCCCCCGCCGGAAGGGGGCCGAACTGGCGGCCCTGATTCCCGCCCCGTCGCCCCGCTTCCCCGTGCGCGCAGGTGAAGGCTTTGTTTTCCTAGATCTCCGTAAAGTCAGCCATTTCGAAGTGGAAGATGAAGTGGTCTACGCCTGGTCCGGCGAGCGCTTCAAGACCTCCTGGACCACCCTGCTGGAGATCGAGCAGGCCTTCCCCGACGAGGGCCTGGTGAAGGTCCACCGTCACCTCCTGGTTCGGCCCCAGGCCATCCTCGGCTTCAAACCGCTGATGGGCGGCCGCGGGGACATCACGGTCACCGGGGGCCGGGTGCTGCCCGTCAGCCGAGCCTCGGTGCCCAAGCTGAAGGGCCTGCTGGGCCTGCTGTCCCGGGGAGAAGGCATCTAGGCTGCGGGGGAAGCGCCCCGCTCAATCCCGTTGCTTGAGCCATTCCTTTACGATCTCGCTCAGGCGCTCGGCCGTGTTGAGGTCCGGTGCGTCCAGCACGAGTTCCAGCAGGCGCTTCTGAAGCTCCCCCAGCCAGGGCCCGCCCCCACGCCCCGCCAGGGCCATGAGCGCCGCGCCGTCCAGGGCCAGATCCCGCACCGACAGCGGGGGCGCTGCGGCCGCCAGGGCCTCCAGGCGGACCATGACCCGGCCGTGCTCCTCCACGCGCGCGCCTTCGTCCAGCCCCTTGCCCCTCTGGTCCGCCAGGCGGAAGGCCGCCCAGCGCTCGAGGGGCAGCCCGTCTTCCGCGAGTCGGCGCAGGAGGCGGCGGCAGGCGGCATCCTTCCATTCGGGGGTGGGGTGTACGCCGTGGTGGCGGATCAGGGCCAGCACCTCCTTGCGGAGGGCATGGCTGGCCTTCAGGCGCTCGAGGATGGAGGCGGCCAGGTCCAGGGATTTTGATTCGTGGTCGTAGAAATGGGCCTCGCCATCGGGCCCCACCGTGCGCGTGCCGGGTTTTCCGGCATCGTGAAGGAGGGCGGCCCAGCGCAGGCCGGGTTCGGCCGGTGCGAAACGGAGGACTTCCAGGGTGTGGGTCCACACGTCGTACCGGTGATGGCGGTTCTGTCCGCAGCCGATCATGGGAATCAGCTCCGCCAACCAGAGATCCATCAGCCCGCTTTCGGCCAGCAGCCGCATGCCGCGGCCAGGGTCCAGCCCCCGCAGCAGCTTATCCAGTTCGGTGAAGACCCGCTCCACCGCCACCTTCCGGGACACCTCGAGGCATTTCGGAATGGCTTCCAGGGTCTTCCCTTCGACCTCGAAACCCAGCTGGGCCGCAAAGCGGCAGGCGCGCAGGGGCCGAAGCCCGTCCTCGCCGAAGCGCAGGAGTGGATCGCCCACGGCCCGGATCGTCCTGGCCGCGAGGTCCGCGCGGCCGCCGAAGGGATCGATCAGATCGCCGCCCTCCACCGGCAGGGCCATGGCGTTGATGGTGAAGTCCCGCCGCGCCAGGTCCTCCGTCAGATCCACACCCAGGCGCACGGACTCGGGATGCCGCCCGTCCAGGTAGGCCCCGTCGCTGCGGAAGGTGGTCACTTCCACGGGGCGATCCTCGAGGATCACGGTGACGGTGCCGTGCTGGAGGCCCGTGGGGATGACCTTCAGACCCGCGGCCCGCGCCCGGTCCATGACGGCCTGGGGCATCAGGCGGGTGGCCAGGTCCCAATCCGCGTGCGGCCGGGCCAGCAGCTCGTCGCGCACCGCGCCGCCCACCACCACCAGCTCGGCCCCGGGTCCCAGGGCCTCCTTGAGCCGGAGCAGCGGCGGCCAGGTCAATCGACTTCCTCGGCGAGGCGGTGCAGGGCCTCGCCTTCCACCCGGCAGTTGAGCCAGGGCCGCAGGACCTTGGCGCCGTGGGCCTCGTAGAACTCGATGGCCGGAGTGTTCCAGTCCAGCACCTGCCAGGCGAAGCGGGTCCAGCCCTCCTGCACGGCGAGGCCCGCCAGATGCTTCAGCAGGGCCTTCCCGATGCCGTGACCCCGGAAGCTGGGCCTCACGAAGAGGTCTTCGAGGTAGATGCCGGGCTTGCCTTCCCAGGAGCTGAAGTTCAGGAACCAGAGCGCGAAGCCCGCGGGCGCCCCCTCCCACTCGGCCAGGGTCACCCGCACCAGGGGATGATCGGAGAAGACGTACCGCTGCAGATCGGCCCCGGTGGCCCTGGCCGCATCCGGCTCCCGCTCGTACTCCGCCAGTTCGCGGATGTACTCGAGGATCAGGGGGGCGTCGGCGGGAACGGCGGGGCGGAGGGTCAGCATGGGTCTATGCTAACCCGATGGACCGCGAGACCGCCCTCCGCCTCTATGAGGCCATGCTGCTCACCCGTCTCACGGAAGAGCGGCTGGTGAAGCTCTTCCGCCAGGGCAAGACCCTCGGCAGCGTGTACCGAAGCCTGGGCCAGGAGGCCACGGCCTGCGCCACGGCCATGGCCCTGGGGCCTGACGACGTGATCGCGCCGCTCATCCGCAACCTAGGCTCCATGTTCGTCCGCGGCGTCACGCCCCGTGAGATCTTCCTTCAATACCTGGGCCGCGCCACGGGCCCCACGGGCGGGCGCGAGCACAACAACCATTTCGGTGCGGTGGCGCGGGGCATCATCGCGCCCACGTCCATGCTGGGCGCCCTCATCCCCGTGATGTCGGGCGTGGCGCTCTCCTTCCGGCAGAAGGGCGAACGGCGCGTGGCCATGACCTGGATCGGCGATGGCGGCAGTTCCACAGGCGCCTTCTACGAAGGCCTCAACTTCGCCGTGGTGCAGCGGCTGCCCCTCATCGTTGTGGGGGAATCCAACGGCTACGCCTTTTCCACCCCGCCGGACCGCCAGATGGTGGGCCGCATGTCGCAGCGGTCCCAGGGCGCCTTCACCCTGACGGTGGATGGCAACGACGCCGCCGCCGTCTACCAGGCCGCCGCGGAAGCCCGCCAGCGCTGCCTGGAAGGCAAGGGCCCCGCCTTTCTCGTCTGCGAAACCTTCCGCATGAAGGGGCACGCCGAGCACGACGACCAGCGCTACGTGGATCCGGCGCTTCTCGCGGAATGGGCCACCAAGGATCCCCTGCCCCGCTTCGAAGCCTGGATGCAGTTGCGGGGATGGAAACCCGATGCAGGGTTGGGACCGAGGATCGAGGCGGAACTCCTGGCGGCCGCGGAAGCGGCGCTCGAAGCCCCCTGGCCCGATCCCGCGTCTCTCCAGGCGGGTGTGTTCTCCAGCTGAGCCCCGCCTTTCGGCGGGCTTCCGGACCTGGCGACACTGACATCCAGATTCACGGAAACCCGCGCCAGCCCGATAAGGGCGAAAAGGAGCCGGACATGAATCTCGGAAGGTTCACCGACAATTTCCGGATGCGCGGGAAGTTCGTCTTCCTTCTCCTTATCCAGACGCTGGCCCTGCTGCTGGTCGGGAGTCTGGGCTGGTTCACGGTGACCCAGCTGCAGACGGGCCAAGTCGAGGTGGCGGAGCATCTGACCGAAACGGTCGCGCTGTCGAAGGTCCTGAATGACCTCAACATCATCCGGACCACCGAGGTCAGCATGATCGGCGGAGCCGCGGATCCGGACTATCTGACCGCCCGGAACAAACGGCGTCTGGAATGCCTGGAATCGCTCAGCAAGAACCGGGCGGCCCTCAGCGCCCTCGGTTTTTCGCAGGAAGAAAAAACCCTCCTGGCGGAAGGCCTCCAGGCCTTCGACGCCTACGAGAAGGCCTATCCGGCCGTGCTAGCCGAGGCCCAGGCCGACCATTCGTCCAAAACCATCGGCAAACTGATGGAGGCCAACGTCGAGCAGGTGCGCGTCGCACGGGACCGGGTGCTGAAGGTCCAGCAGGAAGCCCAAACCACGGCCGATCAGATGATGAAGGCGGACCTCGGACGTTCGGCCCGGGGCAAGCTCTGGATCCTCGGCGTCGGCCTGGGGGCCATTCTGATCGGAGGCTTCCTGAGCCGCCGCATCGGCTTGCGGCTCGCCAACAAGGCCCAGGACATCGAAACGGCCATGGATGCCGTGGCCAAGGGTGATCTGACCAGGACGCCCGACATCGAGGGACGGGACGAGCTCGCCCGGGTGGCGGCCGGTCTGGCGGAGGTCATTCAGGGCCTTCGCAAGGACATCCAGGCCATCGCCCAGTCGGCGGAGGGCACCGCATCCAGCGCCACGGAACTCGCGGCCACCACCGAGCAGGTGAACCGCACCGCGGAGGAACTCCGCCGCAGCACCGAGCAGGAGCGCCTGGCCATGGACCGCTCTTCGGCCGCCCTTGAACAGATGAACGCCAACATCCAGCAGGTCAAGGAGAGCACCCAGCGGGCGGAGGAATTGGCGGCGCGGTCCCAGGAGGCCGGCCACCAGGGCCTCATGGCCGTCCAGGACACAGGCAAGGCCATGGAAGCCATCGAGGAGAGTTCCGCCAAAGTTAACCGGATCATCACGGTCATCACGGACATCGCCCGCCAGACCAACCTGCTCTCCCTGAACGCCGCCATCGAGGCGGCCAAGGCGGGCGCCATGGGCAAGGGCTTCGCGGTGGTGGCTGAGGAGGTGCGGAAGCTCGCCGAACGCAGCGGGGCCGCGGCCAAGGAGATCACGGCCCTCATCCAGGAAAGCACCGACCGCGTGAACCTGGGGACGGACTCCGTGCGGGAGGCCTCCCGCAGCCTGGAGCGCATCGACGGGCACGTCCGGGACAATGCGGGCCAGCTGAAGGAGATCGCCCACGCCATGGATGAGCAGGGACGCGCCAGCGAGGAAGTGCTGCGCGCCATGGACTCCGCCACGCAGATGGTGGAGCGCAATGCCTCCGCCACCACCCAGCTTTCGGCCACCGTCCAGGAGACGGCCCGGACGACGGATGAATTGGCCAACCTGGCCCAGCAACTGCAAAGCCTCACCCGCCGTTTCAGGCTCTCATGATGACCCTAGCGTCAGCAATGCGGCATTGGTCACGTGGTCTGACCGGTAGACTGATCCTGTTATGGGGGATACCGTGTTCGTTCTCGTACTCAATGCCGGCTCATCGAGCCTGAAGTTCAACCTCTTCGATATGGCGAAGGAAACGTCCCTCGCCGAGGGCATGGCCGAGCGCATCGGCCTGGGCGAGGCCAACCTTACCTCCACCATCGAAGGCAACAAGCACAGGGAGACCCTGCCCCTGCCCACCCACAAGGAGGCCCTGGAGGCCATCCTGGAGCAGCTGCGCGCGACCGTGCTTCACGAGACCCCCATCCACGCCGTGGGCCACCGCGTGGTGCATGGCGGCCCCAAGTACGGCGATTCGGTCCTGGTGACCGACGAGGTGCTTCAGGACATCGACCATTTCGCGATGTACGCGCCCCTGCACAACCCCGCGAACGCGCTGGGCATCCGCACCGCCATGGCCGCCTTCCCGAATGTGCCCCATGTCGCCGTCTTCGACACGGCCTTCCACCACAACATCCCGGATCACGCCCGCATCTACGGCATCCCCTACGAGATCAGCCAGAAGTACGGCATTCGCCGCTACGGTTTCCACGGCTCCAGCCACTCGTACGTGGCGGCCCGCACGGCCATCCTGCTCTGCCGCCCCCTCCGGGCCCTCAAGATCGTCACCTGCCACATCGGCAACGGCACCAGCATCTGCGCCGTGCACAACGGCAAGAGCGTGGACACCAGCATGGGCATGACGCCGCTGCAGGGCGTCATCATGGGCACCCGCTGCGGCACCATCGATCCGAGCGTGGTGGAAATGCTCATGGAATACGAGCACCTCGACTACAACGGCATCACGGATCTGCTCAACAAGAAGTCCGGCCTGCTGGGCATCTCGGGCGTATCTTCCGATTTCCGCGAGATCGAGCGCGCCGCCGAGCAGGGCAATGACCGCGCCCGCCTGGCCCGCGACCTCCTGACCTACAACGTGCGGCAGTACATCGGCGCCTATGCCACCGTGCTCGACGGCGTCGACGCCATCACGTTCACCGCGGGCATCGGCACCCACAGCACCTTCGTCCGGGCCAAGGTCTGCAGCAAGCTCAGTTTCCTGGGCGTCAAGTTGGATCACGAAGCCAACGAACACGGCACTGGGGAGCGCATCATCAGCACGCCTGATTCGCGCGTCACCGTCACCGTCGTTCCTACCAACGAGGAACTGATGATCGCCCGGGAAACCGTGCGGTAGACCTTCGCCTCGCACGAGAACGGCCCCCAAGCGGGGGCCGTTCTGTTGAAGGGTCGAAGGCTATTTGCCCGCGGCCTCCATGCGCTCGCCCTTCTTCTCGACGCGCTCGCCACGGTTCTCCCTGCGCTCACCCTTGCGCTCGTTGCGTTCGCCGCGCTTCTCCTGGCGAACGCCCTTGGCCCGCTGGGCCTGGCCAGCCGCCTCGCGCCGCTCACCCTTGCGCTCGAGGGACTCGCCGGCGTTCACCTTGCCCTCGGCCACGAGCTTTTCGCCATTCTTCTCCATCCGCTCACCCTGGCGCTCCTTCTGCCCGCCCTTGACCTCGTTGCGCTCGCCCCGTCTCACCTGGCGCTCGCCGTTGCGCTCCTGGGCTTCGCCACGGCGCTCGATGCGTTCGCCCTTCCGCTCGACCTGCTGGCCCGTCGGCGGCTGAACCGGGGGCTGCTGGGCCGCCAGGGACATCCCGATGAGGCCGGCCGCCACGACGAGGGCGATGCGTTTCTGTGTGTTGAACATGGTTGCTCCTGATGCGGCGGCGCCGCCTGAGGGAATCGTCCCGCGGGCTTTATTGCGCTTGGCATGCCAATTCCACATCCGCACTTATTCCTGCAATAGGAAAAGGTTTAACGGCAACACTGCGGTTCCTTGCCACAGCCATGTTGCGGGACGCCACGGCCCGGCCCGCGGCCTCAAAAGGGGACTGGCCGGTCGAGAGCGGCGGCTTGCCGATTCCCCGAAGAACCGGCCTCTAAACGACCCCAGACTCTGCCGCGTAGGCATTCCATCATCCCGGCGAGTCCGGCGTCTTTCCCATCAGGGAGGTTCCATGCAAAAGCGATGGGTCATCGTGTCCGTGGCCGGTGCGGTCTTGGCGGCGGGCATGTTCTTCACCCTGAAGGGCGGCGACGGCAAGGCCAAGAAAGCCGAGACCAACACCCCGTTCCGGGTGGGCAAGGTGCAGGCCGAGGATCTGCAGGTCAGCGTGCGCGAGGTGGGCGTGGTGGATCCGCTCATCAAGGTGGATGTGAAGTCCACCGTGTCGGGGCGCATCGTGGGGCTGAAGGTCCGCGAGGGCGCCACCGTGCGCAGCGGTGAGGTGCTCGCCGAGGTGGAGCCCGACGTGAACCAGGCGCAGACGCTATCCGACGTGCAGGGCAGCGTCTCCCAGGCCCGGGTGAGTTTCAAGAACGCCGAGCGCGACTTCACCCAGCAATCCGAGCTCTTCAAGGCTGGCCTCATTTCCGATCAGGCCTACCGCAGTGCCAGGACCGCCCGTGACCTCGCCGAAGAAACCTACAAGAGCGCCCAGACTCGCTACCAGATCGTCGAGGATCGCGGCATTCCCATCAGCGGCAACGCCTCCACTCAGCTCGCCCGTGTCACGGCGCCCATGAACGGTGTCGTCATCAAGAGGGGCGTCGAGCTGGGTGACACCATCACTTCTGGCGTCAGCTCCTTCAACGCCGGCACCGTCGTGTTCACCGTGGCCGACCTGGCCTCCCTCATCGTGAAGGTGAACCTCAACGAGGTCGACATCGCCAAGGTACAGGTGGGCCAACCCGTGCGCATCACCCTGGACGCCTATCCGCAGCGCGCCTTCACGGGCAAGGTGCGTTTCGTCGCCCCCGCCGCCGACCTCGTGGAGAAGATCAAGGTCTTCCGCGTGGAGATCGCCCTGGACGAACTCACTGATGCCTTCAAGACCGGCATGAGCGCCAACGTGGAGATCCTCGGCGAGAAGCGCGCCAAGGCCGTCAGCATCCCGCTGGAGGCCCTGCAGCGCCGCGATGGCCAAACGGTCGTCTACCGCATGAAGGAGAACCTCACGCCCCAGGACATCGCCAAAGCCAAGGATGGCCTGACGGGGCGCGGCAAGTTCATCTGGCTCTCGGACCACTGGAAGGAATACTTCGAAGTCGTGCCCGTCAAGGCCGGCATCGCCACCCTGGAGCGCGTGGAGATCCTTTCGGGCCTCAAGGCCAACGACCAGGTGAGCCTGGAAGACCCCAGCAAGAAGAAGGTCGAGAAAGACGATGAGAACAATTGATGCTCTGCGGGGGGACCGCCTACTCGCTTCGCTCGCGATGTCCCCCCGCACCCCCGCCCCTCGGTCGGCCTTCGCCTCCCTCCGGGCCTCTACTCCATCCATGAATGGCCTGCCTGCTCTGCTCTCCTGAGAGAACGCCCATGAAACCCATCATCCAGACCGAAGCCCTCACCAAGGTCTACGGCGCCAACGGCACGGCGGTGCACGCCCTGCGCGGCATCGACTTCACCGTGAGCCGCGGCGAATTCGTCGCCCTCATCGGCCCTTCGGGATCGGGCAAGTCCACGCTCATGGCCATTCTCGGCTGCCTGGACCTGCCCACCGCGGGCACCTACACGCTGGATGGCCACCAGGTCCAGGGGCTGGCAGGCGGAGAGCTGGCCCGCATCCGCAACGAGAAGGTGGGCTTCGTCTTCCAGAGCTACAACCTGCTACCCAAGGCGAGCATCGCCCGCAACGTCGAGCTGCCCATGCTCTACGCGGGCGTGGGACGCAAGGAGCGCCGCGAGCGGGCCATGGCCCTGCTTGAAAAGGTGGGCATCGCCGACAAGGCCGACAAGCTGCCGGGCACCCTCTCGGGCGGTCAGCGGCAGCGCGTCGCGGTGGCCCGGGCCCTGGCCAACGAACCCGCCCTCCTGCTGGCGGACGAGCCCACGGGCGCCCTCGATTCCAAGACCGGCGCCGAGGTGCTCGACCTCTTCCGCGAACTCCATCAGCAGGGCAACACCCTGCTGCTCGTCACCCACGATCCCTCCATCGCGGCCCAGGCCCAGCGGCGGGTCGAGATCCGCGACGGTCTCATCGCCGTGACCGAGGGAGTGGCCTAGATGATCGCCTCCGGCGCCTTCCGCGAGCGGCTGTTCGGGGCCTGGGTGGAGATCCGGGAAAACCTCGGACGCTCGGTGCTGCAGGCCCTCGGCGTGCTGCTGGGCGTGGCCTCCGTGCTGGGCGGCTTCTCGATTTCGGATAGCCAGCGCAAGCGCTCCGACGAGCTGTACGTGAAGCTGGGCGGCCTCGACAAGCTGAACGTCCAGCCCCGGGCCGCCATCAAGGACGGCCAACCCACGGCCCTCCAGCAGGCCAACCTGGGGCTCCGGGACGCGGACGCCACCGGTGGCGAGGCCCTCAAGGCCGACGCCATCCAGGGCGTGAGCCGCCAGCGGAACGCCCGGTCTCGCGTCGTTTCTGCCTATGCGGACCAGGATCGGCAGATCAGCGGCATCGGCGGCGATTTCATTCCAGCCAACGGCTATGGCATCGCCCAGGGCCGCGGCTTCTCGAACACGGAGATGGAGACCGGCGCCCCCGTCGTCGTCCTCGGCACCGAGGCCGCCAACACCTTCTTCCCAAAAGGCGACGCCCTCGGGCAGTCCATCCGCATCGGCGACGTGCCCGTCACGGTGATCGGCACCTTCGAGGAACGGGTGTTCCGCTTCCGCGAGAACCAGGGCAACCAGTTCTGGTGGCGCAACCGGATCATCGCCGTGCCCGCCAACCTGGTGCAGCGCCGCATGAACGGCGACGCCTACCGCCGCGTGGACCGCGTGACCTTCCGCATCCCCGACCTCAACCTCATGAGCGGCTTCGCCGACCAGCTCCAGAACCTCCTGAAGTCGAACCATCGCCTGCAGGATGATTTTCGGCTCGACGACGTGGCGGCGCGGGTCCGCAAGAGGCGCAGCCAGGGCGATGTCTACAACATCATCTTCATGCTCTCGGGCGTCCTCGCGCTGGTGGGCGGCGGCATCGTGAACGTGAACATCCAGATGGCCAGCCTCAAGGAGCGCGTCCGCGAGGTCGGCGTGAAGATGGCCATCGGCGCCTCGGGGCGCGAGATCTTCAAGGGCTTCATGACCGAGGCCCTCCTCCTCACGGCCCTGGGCGGCTTCGCCGGCCTGGTGCTCGGTGTCGGGTTCTCGTGGATCATCACCTCCAGCATCGGCATCCCGCTCTACATGACGCCCGCCAGCTTCGTGTGGGCCTACGGCTTGGCCGGGGTGTTCGGGTTCGTCTTCGCGTTGTATCCCGCCTGGAAGGCCTCGCGCCTCTCTCCCATGGAGGCCCTGCGCTATGAGTGACGAGACCCTCCTCCTCCGCTCCCCCGGGCCCTCCCTCCTGAACGGCGTGGCCCCTGCCCCGGCCCCGGCCTCGCGCGGGTTCAGCCTCGGCATGCTGTGGGAGATCGTCCGCACCGGCCTGGTGGAACTCTGGGCCCACAAGGGGCGCAGTGTGCTCACGCTCACGCTGCTCATGCTCGGCGTCTTCGCGCTGGTCGTGATGACCTCCGTGCTCGATGGCGTCATGGACAAGATCAGCACCGGCTTCGCGGGCATGAGCTGGGACGGTACCGTCCGCATCGCCCCGAAGGCGCCCGAAACCGGGGAGGACCGCAAGCGCTTCAACATGAGCCCCGGCCTGCGCTTCGAGGATCTCAGCCGGGTCGCCACGCCCAATCCCAAGGTGCTGGCCTTCCTGCCCCGGGCCCAGAAGACCGTGACCGTGCGGATCTTCGGCGACTCCGAACGCATCTTCGTGAACGGCGTGACGCCCGATTACGCCCAGTGGATGAACCGTCCCATCGGCATCGGGCGCGGCCTCACCGAGGACGACCAGCGCCGCCGCTCCACGGTGGCCGTGGTGGGCGCCACCCTCGCCACCAAGCTGTTCGGCGGGGCCGATCCCGTGGGCCGCGACCTGGTGGTCGACGGCATCCCCTTCCGCATCGTCGGCGTCCAGGCCCCAGGCCAGATCTTCAACGACGAAAACTACTACGACGC
Organism: Geothrix limicola; assembly: GCF_030268085.1. Taxonomy (GTDB): domain Bacteria; phylum Acidobacteriota; class Holophagae; order Holophagales; family Holophagaceae; genus Geothrix; species Geothrix limicola. The sequence goes on along the minus strand of NZ_BSDE01000001.1, from coordinate 679,226 downwards.
CAACGGCATCCTCATCCCGCTGGAAACGTACATGGACCGCATGGATTCGGCCCACAAGCTCTCCCAGGTGACCGTCAAGCTCCGCCGCCCGGAGGATATGGGTGAGGTCTCGGCCATGCTGCTGGGCCGCGTCCGGCAGGCTCACCACGGCATCGAGGATGCAGAGGTGGTGGACCTGGATTCCGAGGCCGCCAAGAGCTACCAGAACTTCCTCGAACAGATGCGGGGCTGGCAGATCGTGCTGCTCAGCCTGGCCGGCACGGTGCTCCTGGTGGGTGGCGTGGGCGTGCTGTCCGTGATGCTCATCAGCTTCAGCGACCGCCGCTTCGAGATCGGCCTGCGCAAGGCTCTGGGCGCCTCCGACCACGAGATCTTCATCCAGTTCCTGCTGGAAGCCGTGGTGCTGGCCGCCATCGGCGCCCTGCTGGGAACCGTCTCCGGCGGCCTGCTCTGCCAGGCCCTATCCGCCAACTTCCCCTACGGCCTCGTCGTGAATCCCCTGGGCCTCCTCACCGCCTGGGTGGTCGCCCTGAGCCTGGCCCTGATCTTCGGCCTCTACCCTGCCTTCCGCGCCATGCGCCTCAGCCCCATGGAAGCAATGAGGTAGGATCAGGCCATGGCCGATCCCATCCAAGTCACCGCCTCCGTCCGCATCCCGGGCGACGCCATCCGCTTCAAGGCGGTGCGGGCCGGCGGCGCGGGCGGGCAGAACGTGAACAAGGTGTCTTCCAAGGTCGAACTCCGCATCGACCTCGCCGCCATCGAAGGCCTGCCCGAGGACGCGCTGTTCCGCCTGCGCGTGGCCCAGCGCAACCGGCTCGACGCCGAAGGGCTCTGGATCATCCTCAGCGACCGCACCCGCGATCAGCTCAAGAACCTCGAGGACGCCCGCGAGAAGGCCGCCGAAGCCGTGCGCGAGGCCCTCGTGAGGCCCGTTGCCAGGCGCGCCACCCGCCCCACGCGGGGCTCGAAGGAACGCAGGCTGGAGGCCAAGAAGCGGGCCTCCCAGACCAAGCAGCAGCGAAGGGGAAGCTTCGATTAACCTAAAGACCACCGAAGGGGATTCCATGTCCGAGCCGCAGACCTACGCCTCGCACCGTCGCGTCGATCCCTGGTACCACTACTTCGTGATGCCTTTTGGCTTTCTCCTGGTGTGCGTGGCGGCCGTCGCCCTCTTCCGCAAGCCCAGCCTCCATCAGGCTTTCGCGCTGCTGGGCTCCTTCGCGTTCCTCATGCTGATCTTCAAGGTTCGGCTCTACGCGCTGAAACTCCAGAACCGCCTCATCCGGCTGGAAGAAGCCCAGCGCATGGCAACCCTGCTGCCTGAAGATCTCAAAGCGCGCAGCTCCGAACTGACGATCCCCCAGGTGGTCGCCCTTCGCTTCGCCTCGGACGCCGAACTGACGATCCGGGTCCGCGAGGCCCTCGATGAAAAGCTCAGCAGCGAGGCCATCAAGAAGCGCGTCCAGACCTGGCGGCCCGACACGTACAGGATCTGAGCGAAAACGACGGATCCACCACGAGGGGCCTAAACCGCGTGGTGGATCCGTCCTGAACGCATCGCGTCAATCGCGGATGTAGTGGCAGGTGTAGCCGCCGGGGTTCTTGACCAGGTAGTCCTGGTGGTATTCCTCGGCCTTCCACCAGGGGCCCGCGGCGGTGATCTCGGTGACGATGGGCCGCTTCCACTTGCCGCTGGCATCCACCTCGGCCTTCACACGCTCGGCCGTCTGGCGCTGCGCTTCGGAGTGGTAGAAGATCGCGCTGCGGTACGAGGTGCCCATGTCGTTGCCCTGGCGGTTCAGGGTGGTGGGATCGTGGATGCGGAAGAAGAAGCGCACCAGGGCCTCGAAAGTGGTCTTGGTGGGATCGAAGCGGATCTGCACGGCCTCGGCGTGACCCTCGTGATGCTGATAGGTGGCGTTGGCCACGCTGCCGCCGGTGTAGCCCACCTCGATGCCGGTCACGCCGGGCTGTTTGCGCAGCAGGTCCTCCATGCCCCAGAAGCAGCCGCCGGCAAGGGTGGCGATCTCCTCTTTCGTCTCTTTCGGCGCGGGTTTGCCGAACAGCGGCAGGAAGGCACCCAGACCCTCCTTCTCCAGATCCTGCACGGGCACGAAGCGCAGTGAGGCGCTGTTGATGCAGTAGCGCAGGCCGCCGCGATCCCGCGGGCCGTCGTCGAAGACGTGGCCCAGGTGCGAATCCGCATCCTTGGAGCGCACCTCCGTGCGGACCATGCCGAGGCTCATGTCGCGCTTCTCCACGACATCCTGACCGGCCAGCGGCTTCGAGAAACTGGGCCAGCCGCAGCCTGAATCGAACTTGTCCTTGGAGGAGAAGAGAGGCTTCCCGCTGACGACATCGACGTAGACGCCCTCGCGGTGCTCGTTCCAGTACTCGTTGCGGAAGGGCGGCTCGGTGCCGGCCTCCTGGGTCACGTGGTACTGCATGGGCGTGAGCTTCTTCTTCAGTTCGGCAGGGCTGGGCTTCTTGGAATCGGACACCTGATCCTCTCGATTGGGCGAGGCTGTCGCAGAGGCAGCCCCAGGATTGATGGACGGGTTGGCAGAGGCGGAGAACCGACAGCCCGCAAGGGCCACTGTAAGAGCTATGCCGCCCCAGATGGCTCGTGGACGCATGAAAACCTCCGGTATGAAGGGTTGGATGCATAGAATCCTCCGGATGGTACAAATCCCTTTCCGGGTCGGTTCCAGGCGGGTTTCCATCGCGTCCAGCCCCAGGAAGGGCGGGCCTTCCACTACAATGGAGCCTGCGCATTAGGAGCCACCCTGCGTCTGATCATCGCCGAGAAACCGAGCATGGGCCGTGCCCTGGCGGAAGCCCTCGGGCTGCCCGGCAAGGGACGGAGCCTCATCGAGGGGAACGGCCTCGTGGTGACCTGGTGCGTGGGCCACCTGGTGGAGGCCCTGAACCCCGAAGGCTACGATCCCGCCTGGAAGGCCTGGCGCTGGGACCGCCTGCCCATCTTCCCCGCGCCCTTCCGCTACGCGCCCATCGCGCAGACCCGCGAGCAGTTCGACGTGGTGGCGCGCCTCCTCAACCGCGCCGACATCACCGATGTGGTGAACGCCACGGACGCCGGGCGCGAAGGCGAGCTCATCTTCGACCTCGTCTACCGTCTGGCGGAGTGCACCAAGCCCGTGAAGCGCTTCTGGGCGTCGAGCCTCACCCCCGAAGCCATCCGCGAAGCCTACGCCAACATGAAGCCCGGCGAGGCCTACACGGGCCTGCGCGAGGCCGCCCGCAGCCGCCAGGAAGCGGACTGGCTCGTGGGCATCAACGCCACCCGCGCCCAGACCCTGCGCATGCGCCGCGCGGGCGCCGAGGACGGCGTGTGGAGCGTGGGCCGCGTGCAGACGCCGACGCTCGCCCTGCTCGTGCGCCGGGAACTGGACATCCGCGATTTCAAGCCCCAGCCCTTCTGGACGCTGCGGGCCCGCTTCGCCCATCCCAACGGCGCATACGAGGGCCGCTGGTTCAAGGAGGCGGAAGGCCAGACTCAGGAGCGCTTCGCCAACGAGACCGAAGCCCGCGAACTCGCGGCGAGGCTCGAAGGCAGGCCCGGGAAGATCCGCAGCGCCACGGGCCGCACGGAAAAGAAGAAACCCGAACTGCTCTACGACCTCACCACCCTGCAAAAGGAAGCCAACAAGCGCTTCGGTTTCACCGCCGAAGGCACCCTGGGCCTGGCGCAGAACCTCTACGAGAAGCAGCTCATCTCGTACCCCCGCACGAACAGCCGCCACCTCACGGAGGCCGACGCCCAGAAGGCGCCCCAGTGGATCAAGGCCCTGGCCCAGGGCCAGCTCACGGAGCTGCAGCCCTTCCTCGACGAGCTGCGCAAAAAGTGGCCCGTCAAGCTGGACAAGCGCTTCGTCAACGACAAGGAAGTGGAGGACCACGCCGCCCTCGTGCCCACGGAAAAGCCCGCCAGGGGCCTCGCCGGCGACGAGCTGCGCATCTACGACCTCATCGCGCGGCGCTTCCTCGGCGCCTACTTCCCAGATCGCGTGGAAGCCAAGACCACCATCATCACGGAGGTCGAAGGCGAGACCTTCAAGACCAACGGCACCATCGTGAAAGAAGAAGGCTGGTCCGCCATCGATCCCCCCCATCGACGCAAGAAGGCCGAAAAGACCGCCGATCCTGCGGAGGCCGAAGCAGGAGCGGAGGGCCACCTGCCGAAGGCAGGCCCACAGGGCGAGGCACAGGAAGTGCCGAGTGAAGAGGAGGCGGATGAAGAGGTCGAGGGCGGCCTGCCCATTGTGAAGAAGGGCGAGGCCGTCGACGTCGCCTCGCTGCATCCCAAGGAAGGAAAGACCACACCGCCCAAGCGCATGAGCGAAGGCGACCTGCTGGCCGCCATGCAGGGTGCGGGCAAGGATCTGGATGACGAAGCGCTGCGTGGCGCCATGAAAGATTGCGGCCTGGGCACGCCCGCCACCCGCGCCAACATGATCGAGACCCTCATCAAGCGGGCCTACATCGAACGCAAGCGCAACGTCCTGCTGCCCACGGAGAAGGGCATCCGGCTCATCCAGGGCCTGCCCGCCGAGGCCCTGCGCAGCGCCGAGCTGACGGGCAGCTGGGAGGCTCGCCTGGAGCGCATGCGGCGCGGCGAAGAGGCCCGCGAGACCTTCATGACCGATATCCGCGGCTTCGTCAGCGGCGTCGTCGCTGAACTCCAGGACGCACCGGCCCCCCACGTCCACGGGAAGCCCTGCCCCACCTGCGCCAAGCCCATGCGGATCATTCCGAGCACCCGGCGCGGCGACTTCTTCCATCGCTGTTCGGACTGCAACATCGTGGAACCGGTTCCAAAGCCCTCCTGAGCCGTCGACCTTTGTCACAACAGGGGCAGCCCTCCCGGGGCCTGGTTCCTATCCTCAGAATGATCAATGCCGGCCGTCTCCTCACCGAGGCCCCGAAGTGTGACGTCCGCCACCGCGGTCCGATCCCCACTCGTGCAGACTGAAACACGTTTGTCAGGGGCTCCTTTGCAGCATCCGTTCCGCCAGGCCTACGATTCCGAGATCACCTTCCTCGATTCCGACGAGACCGCCCTCGCGGCCCTGCGGCAGGAGAACCAGCAGCTGCGCACGAAGGAGGCCTTCCTCAACCGCCTGCTCATGGCCATGACGCTCCTGACCCGGCACCGCTCCCTGGCCTCCGGCGACCTCAAGAACGCCCTCCGCGACATCACCCGCATGGCCGCCCTGTCGGTGGAGGTGCAGCGGGCCAGCATCTGGTTCCTGGACGAGGCGCGCACGGATCTGACCTGCGCCTGCATCTTCGACAGCCTTGAAAGCCTGCACGGCGAGGGCGCTCGGCTGCTGGCCCGCAACTACCCCGCCTACTTCGCGGAGATCGAGCGGGGTCGCGTGGTGGCCGCCGAGGACGCCCTCCAGGACCCCCGCACTTGCGAATTCGCCGAGGGTTACCTCCGACCCCTCCGCATCTCGTCCATGATGGACGTGCCCATCAAGGTGGGCGACCGGCTGATCGGCGTCGTCTGCCTCGAACATACGGGGCCCTGCCGCGCCTGGCAGCCCGAGGAGCAGCAGTTCGCGGCCTTCGTCTCGAGCCTGGTCAGCCTGGTGATCGAGACTTCCGAGCGGATCCTCGGCCTGACGGGCGCGAAATAGTCGGATTTCATCGCAGAACGAATGCCGGGTGGAATCGATGCCGATTCTTTACCCAGCCTTCGAGGAGTCCACCATGATCCGGACCTTTGCGACGCTCGCCCTCTGTTCCACCCTGCCCCTGGCGGCGGAAGATCCCAGCCGCAGCTTCCAGTTCGACCTCCACCGGGTCGGGCCAACCTTCGAAGGTCATTTCCTGGGGGTTCAGGACGGCAAGCCCCTGGTCGTCGACCTCAAGAACGATTTCGGCATCCAGAAGGACACCACCAAGATCGGCCTCGGCATGGAATACCAGGGGCCGCGTTTCGGCGTGGAGCTTTCGGCCGAAGAGCAGGACTACCGCGGCCACAACTTCATCCAGCGGGATATCCAGATCAACGGTTCGACCTTCCATGCGGGCGCGGTGGTGGATTCGACCGTCAAGATGACCGACTACACCTTCAACTGGACCATCCGCGCCTTCACTCGGCCCCAGTTCTGGATCGGCGTCGACCTGGGCGCCCGCGTGTGGGCCCTGGACATGACCGCCTCGGGCTATGAGCCGCTGACCACCGCCTACATACCGCCCGTCACGGAAAAAGTGCCCCTGCCCATCCCCCAGGTCGGCATTTCCACGGGCTTCAACGCCTTCGACCGGCGCCTCATCGCCAAGGGCTACTACCACCTGCTCAGCTACAAGGGCGCCACGTACCATCACGTGGGCGCCGACGTTCGCTTCTTCCCCATCCAGTGGCTCGGCGTCCGGGTCTTCACGGACGATGAAAAGCTGGACGTGCCCAAGGGCTCCCTCAAGGACGACCTCGAAGTCCGCCTGGACCGCCAGGGAACGGGATTCGGCGTGGTCGTCCGCTTCTGATCCCGCCTTTCCTCATTGACCCAGAGTGAGCCGGTAGCCGTTGATGGTGATGACTCCGCAGCCGGTCTGGATGTTCGGATCCGTGATCGAAGTATTGAAGCGGATCTCCGCGCTGGCGGGGGGAAGCGAGAGGTTGAGCACGCCCGAAGTCGGATAGGTGCAGCCCGAGGTCCAGATGAGGGGCGTGGCCTGTGCGATGGTGGCCGTCAGGGTGTCTCCCGCGGGCTGGGTCTGCTGGAAGCTGTAGGTTCCCCAGAACTTCATGGCATTCGCATTCGACCAGTCGGCCTGGAGATTCGGTGTGTACGACCAGGACTTGTTCTTGCTGGCATCGGTGGCGTGCTGGAAGGTCACGCTGAAGGGCTGGCCGGCCGGTACCGCCACGCTGCCGGTCTTGGCCGCGGTATTGATGGTGGTGATCTTGGTGCCCGTGTAGTGCCAGGTCCCGGCCGAATCCGCAACGGTCAGATCGTAGACGGCCGTATCGACGAGGGTGGTCGTCCCGGCGGCTGTGACTGTCACCGTGCCAGACAGGGTGCCACCGTTGGCGGAGCGGCATCCGTTGAAGGTGTATCTGAACGTGGTGAGGTTGACCGGCGTGACCGTGATGCAGCCGCTGCCCGAGACGCCCGCCGACAGGTTGTCGGGCCGGATGGTTTCAAGATCCGTGAACACGATGGTCGCCACCCCTGCGGGCGAGACCTTCAGGGAGGCCGGATCCGTGTTCTGAACAGTCACCTCGGGGCTCGAGGTACTGCTGCACGCGACGATGCCCAACATCAGGCCCAACACCAGGCTCGGCATCAGGCCCAGCGTGAGGAAAGTAGCCGGATAGGTTCGGACGGACATAGGCCCTCCTTGTGGCTTCTGCCTCCATTATCGAGCCGGAGCAGGCACAGGATTAAGAACCTACCGGACTCCGGCCGCTTTTCCGGATCATCCAGACCCCGGTCCCCGGAACTCTTGGCGGAATCCTGGCATCCAAAGATCAGACACCCATCCATCCACCGCCTGGAGGCTTTATGCCACCTGGGAATCAGCGCACCAAAATACCGGCCAAAGTCATTGAAAAAGCCACCGCCGAAGCCTGCGTCGCCATCGCGCACCGTGTGGCCCGCGTCCATTTCCAGGGGAATGACCCGCTGGGATCCAAGGCTGCCGAGCAGGTCGCCCGGTTCATCGAAGAGGAATTGCTGGGAGCGCCCCACATGGAAGGCGGGCAAGGCATTTGAGGGCCGGTCCTACCAACGAAGGCCTTTATGCATGGCCGCGAACTCTGGATCCGAACCTGCCGCCTGCGAGGTGGTACCGGCGATACTGAAGGACGCCGCGCGGCAAGGAGCGTCCATGGGTTTCGAGTTCAAGCCTGGTGACCGGGTGCGCCTCACGCGCACGGGCGTGACCTTCTACGGAGGTGCATGGCCGCACCATGTCCCCCAGGGTCAAGGCGGAGGAACCACCGGCACGGTGCTCGTCGCCGAGGACCGCCCGCACAAGCCCGGAGCCGCTCCCAGACCCTACTATGTCCGCTGGGACAACCAGGTCGAGAACAGCTACCGGGAAGAAGATCTGGAGGCCGCCACCCCCGCGGAACCAGGGCCGGACGCTGAACCCTTGAGCGACCAACCGACCAACATCGTGCCCTTCCGACGCCTGCCCTCCTGACCGTTGGAGGCCCGAAAATGACCGTTCGGCTGTTTTCAGCCTTGGGAAGGCTGTGGGCGGGTATTTGGTAGATGGCCCAGGCGGCGCCATGCGACTCGAAGGAGGGCAGATGCTTTCAGATCGGGACGAAAGCAGGGATTCCTGCCTCCTCCGTGCCATCAAAGAGGGATGGCAGAAGCCCCGCCGGAGCAGGCCCGTGGGCCGCCTCCTGCATCCCTCGATGTAGGCGGACTCTGTCGAACCGGAGGCCGCAGATGCTCCCTGCCAAGTCCACCGCTGGCGACCCGGGCCCGGATTTCAAGGCCATCTTCGAGTCGTCACCGAACCTGTACCTGGTCCTGGATCCGCACCTCAGGATCGTCGCCGTGAGCCAGGCCTACCTTTCCGCGACCTTGACTCGCCGCGAGGAGATCCTTGGCCGCGACATCTTCGACGTGTTTCCCGATAATCCGGACGATCTTGGGGCCACCGGAGTGTCCAACCTTCTCGATTCCCTCCGGCGGGTGATCGCCCTGAAGCGGCCCGATGTCATGGCCGTTCAGAAATACGACATCCAACGCCCACTTCCCGAGGGGGGCGGCTTCGAAGTGCGCCACTGGAGCCCCGTCAACACACCCGTCCTGTCGCAGGATGGCGACTTGATCTACATCATCCACCGGGTGGAGGACGTCACCGAATTCGTGCGCCTCAAGGAGGCCCACCGCGCCCAGGGTGACCTTGCAGAAGAACTGAAAGACCAGGCCTCCAGAATGGAAGTGGAGGTCTTCCAGCGGGCCCAGGAGATCCAGGAAACGAACCGGCAGTTGCGGGATCTCCAGGCCCACCTCGAGGCCCGCGTGGCGGAACGCACGGCTGAACTTCAGGAGGCCATCCAGGCCCTGAAGCAGAGCGAGGAACAGCTGCGCCAGTCCCAGAAGATGGAAGCGGTGGGCCGTCTGGCCGGAGGCATTGCTCATGATTTCAACAACCTGCTGACCGTGATGTTCAGCGCCTCCCAGGCCCTCGAAACGAAGCTCGGGGAGGATAAGAACCTGGAGGCGATCCTGGTGGCCTCCGAGCGCGCGGCCCGCCTGACCCGCCAGCTCCTCGCATTCAGCCGCCAGCAGATCCTGGCCCCGCATGCCATCGACCTCAATGCCTCCCTCGACGGACTGGGCCCGATCCTTCAGCGACTCGTGGGAGAGGAGATCGAGCTTCAGGTCCGAACGGTTCCCGGGCTCCGGACCATCTTTGCGGATCCCGGCCAGATCGAGCAGGTGATCCTCAATCTGGCGATCAATGCGCGGGATGCGATGCCCGAAGGCGGAAGGCTCGTCATCGAAACCCAGAATGTCGATCTCGACGAATCCTACGCTCAGGAACACCACGGCGTTGCACCCGGCCCCTACGCCAAACTGGCCGTGAGCGACACGGGCCATGGCATGGACAAGGCGACACAGGCCCGCATTTTCGAGCCCTTCTTCACGACAAAAGAACTCGGGAAGGGGACCGGCCTGGGCCTCTCCACCGTCTTCGGAATCGTGAAGCAGAGCCATGGCCACATCTGGCTGTACAGCGAGCCTGGCGTGGGCACGACATTCAAGATCTACTTCCCGGAAATACCGCAGGATCATGGGGCGTCACTGGCGATGACGGCCACTCAGACGGCGGACGAGGGCGGCAACGAAACCATCCTCCTGGTGGAAGATGAAGACCAGGTCCGCGAAGTCGCCGGAAACACCTTGAGGGAGGCGGGCTACAAGGTCCTGGAGGCCCGGAACGGAGACGAAGCCGTCGAGATCTGCCTCCAATCCGAAGCCCCCATCCACTTGCTCCTCACGGACGTGATCATGCCCGGCATGAACGGGCGGAAGGTGTCCGAAATGGCGATCTCCGCCCACCCAGACATGGCCGTCCTGTTCATGTCCGGATACACCGACGACGCCATCCTCCGCCATGGCGTCATAGAAGCGAATGTGCCCTTCCTTGAGAAGCCGTTCACCCCCAGGAAACTCAGGATCAAAGTCCGGGAAACGCTTGAGCGGATGGCGCAGCAGGCCAGCGGAGGATAACCCGGATCGCCCATCCGTCCGACCTTCATCCCGCCGCTTCCTCCTCCGCGAGAAGACCCGGAAGCGCCCATGCCGCGTTCGGCGCAGGCGAATTCGTGCACTTCGCCAGGAACTTGTCCACGTCGTCCGCCCAGGTCGCGTTGGGGTGCTCGATGCCGCGCAGGAGGGACAGCGCCTCCTCCAGATCAGTCAGAGCCAAGGAGGCGATGGTCAAAGGGACTGAAGACGTAAGGCGGCGGTTCCGGAGGTATTCCTTCAGGGCCTGCCTGCTCTCTGGAGTGGTGTGTGCCTGGACATTCATGGGTGCCTCCTGGGTTATCCAGAATGGCGAATTAAAAGCGAATGTCAACCATCAGCGAATGCCCCAAAAGAATCTTCGAATTCGCCAGAAAATGTCCAATCGACCGGCCTAAGTTGGCTCCATGCGACCCCTCGAAATCACACCCATGCAGACACCCCCGACTCAGCAGCCTCCCGCAACCGGGGAGCTCCCGGCAGACCGTCGGCGACCCGGCGTCCACCCCGCAAATCACCTCGCTGCCCTGGCTGGCGCCGTCCCCCTGCCCGGCCTCGAACCATGGACTGGTTTCGGCCGTCTTCGTTGACATCCAATCCGGCAGGGGCAGGGACTTTCTTCGACCAGCCGCTCAGACAAAAGGAAAACCCCCGTCGACTCAAAGTCTCCGGGGGTACCTCACTGGAGCCAACTACAGGATTCGAACCTGCGACCTGCTGATTACGAAAAAGATGGTCTATGACTTTGTGGAACTGATTGGAACACATTCAGATTGATTTTGTTTGAGTTATAATCTGATAGAACGAATTGGGACTTGATGGATCTAAGCCCGGATGTATATTGGTAGGACAACGGGAGAAACAATGCCCAGGGTGTCCATAAAGCAACTTACAGACACGCGCTGCCAGCGGGCGAAGGTGAAGAAGCACCCAAAGACGGGCGAGCCGGTCATGACCTATGAGTGGGATTCGGCCATCCGAGGCTTCGGGCTGCGCATTACCGCCCTGGGAACGAAAACCTTCTGCCTCAAGTTCATCGATACCCACGGGAAGCAGGCCTGGATGCCTCTTGGGCCCTACATCCCTGGTGTTGTGGATGCTGAAGGGGAGAACCTCTCACTCCTTAGCGCTCGAAAGCTGGCCGGGGAGTACAGAACCCAGATCGCCAACGGGAAGGATCCCCGCATCGAGAAGAAGAAGGCCCTGGACATTCCAACCTTCCGGGAATTCGTGAAGACCCATCTGGAGGCACAGAAGAAGAAGCTGCGCCCCTCCTCCTACAAAGGGACGAAATTCTACCTTGATGAGTTAGCCGTGCCGGAGCTGGGGGACTTCCGTATCAATGAGGTAGAACGCTTCCAGGTGTCTGCTTTAGTGGACAAGGTGGCCACGGGGTGGCGTCCAGGCATAAAGAAGGGCGAGAAGCCGTCGAAGCCGACTCCCGCCGCAGCAAACCGATTCCAGGCCGCCCTATCTAAGCTCTTCAGTGAATCCGAGCGAAAGGGATTGAGGACTCAGCACACAAATCCCTGCCAACTTATCGAAAAGCAGGCGGAGGCCAAGGGGAAGGAACGCTTCTTGACCCCTAAAGAACTGGAGAGCCTGGGCAAAGTCATGCGGAAGACCCTGGCAGCCAACGCGGCCGAAAAGCACCCGCTGAAGACGGTCCCCTATGAGATCGCAGCAATCAAGCTCCTGATGCTGACCGGAGCCCGCCTGAATGAAATTCTTGGCCTGGAATGGTCACAGGTGGACAAAGTCAGGGGGGTTATCCGAATCGAGAAGCACAAGACCAGCGGGAAGAAGGGCGCCAAGGAATTGCCCTTGAACGCAGCTGTCCTATCCATCCTCCAAGACCTGGAGAAATTGCCCACTCGTGAACTCAAGGGCCGATACGTCATCCAGGGGCACAAGCACGGGGAGCACCTGGTCAATCTCCAGAAGCCCTGGGATCGCATTAGGACCGCCGCTAAATGCCTGGACGTCCGAATCCACGATCTACGCCACACCTTTGCCTCTGTGGGAGTCACAGAAGGCATGAGTTTGCCTATGGTTGGGTCGTTGCTTGGTCATTCTCAGCCATCTGTAACAAACCGTTATGCCCACCTGGATACGGATCCCCGCCTCCAGGCCTCCGAACAGATCAGCGCCAAGATCGCAGCATCTCTGGGCTGAACCAATCACACCCGCAGGGCAACGCCCTGCAATTTGCTGGGGGTACCATGAGCACCAATGGAAATGTCATCCCGACATTTGATGAATTAAAGGTGAGGAAACCAAACCTCACCCCCTCTGAATACGGGCTGAAAATCTTTATGACCGAAACCGAAAAGGAGCCATCCTACAAAAAGTTCGAATTAAAAATGAAGCGGAGAATGGCCCAGCCTGCAATTAAGCTGAGCGGCCTGAAACGTGAATGTGATGGAGTAATACACGATGTTGCCATGCTCACGATGCACCCATCGCCTCTCGTTCGAGCAAAGGCCAAGAGAGAAGCCCAGATTGCCATTGATACGTTAACTGCTCTGCTTAAGCTTCGAAGCTAAGCTTAAGACAGGCGCGGCTAGGGTAGCTCCCGAACGCTGGTCCCACACCAGCTGCCGCGCCTCCTTTGTGGGGCATCGGTGGGGGTGCGTTGTGGATTCAAGTAATCATTCAGATCCGGTTTGGCTGCAATGGATCAACCCAAAGCCGGTCGATGATGAAGAGGTTGCCAAGATCGAGGCCGCGCTAAGAGAGGTGATTGAGACAGTTGAAGACCTCAATTATCTAGACACAGAAGGCCCACGCATTATCCCCAAACTCCGCCTCGTCAAAGAACATCTGGATGCAGTAGCGCTGCTACTTGAATCCTTGCCCGACCACAGAATTTTTAACGATTCAGAGAAGGCAAAAGGTTGGAAGGCTTCGATCGAAACGGTCAACCTTGGTGTCGCTGGTCTGATTAAAAAGGATGAAGACTGGTTGGCGTCCGAGATTGCAGCCCATGGGCCTCTGCCACTCCGCAAAGCAGGCCGCCCAGAGGAGGAAGGTAAAAGAGGTTGCGTGTTATACGTTTATGAGACCCTAAAATCACTCGGCAAACGTCACGGAATGCACCAGAACGGGCCGGTTGCCAATCTGGCTAGGTGGGTCTGGATCGAGGCTGGTGGGGACGACATGACCACCTTACGCGCCTGGGGTTCACACGCTGAGGCCTGGGTAAAGGAGTTGAAGGATGAGGACGAGCCACTAAAGACAATTGAATTAATATCTATGGATCAACTAACAACAAACATCAAAAAGTGGGTTGAGGACCAGAAAACCAACCCGAATTCCTGAATTGACTGGTCCTGACAGTTGATAGTCCTAGCACGACCCTTTTGATACAGCGGAAAACCGCCGAACCAAAAGGAGTCCAATCGTGAAGACTGCACACCCAGAACCCCAGAGAGTAGCGCTGAGAATCGCTGACTTCTGTATCCGATACAGCGTTAGCCGAACGCGGGTTTTTGAAGAGATCAAGGCGGGTCGGCTCCCTGCCAGGAAAGCAGGACGAGCGACCCTGATCGCCGTGGAAGATGGGGACTCCTGGTATGAGTCCCTGCTCCTTCGCAAGGCGAGTTGAGGCGACCCGATGAGAACCGATCACGCATCCCACTTAATGGGGGCTGAGGACTCATGCGGATCTGCGAATCCAGCATCAGTCACGGTGAACATCCCATGCTCAAGACCGCAGGACCTGGACTTCTTGGCAGCGGAGCACGAGGCTCTTGAGGCGGCCGGCGTCCCCTGGGAGTGGCGTGACGCCCTCCGGAGGACGATGCCGACTTCACCTGAGGAAGGTGCCCCCTGCCCCGGTGGATACGGATTCGGAGTATGAGTACCTTCCGTTGGATCCCGCGAAAGAAGAAGGCCAGCGCCAGTGTCACGATCCATTCCAACGTTCTGAAGGTTCTACAAACCAAGGCCCCACTCCCCTCCATGCCTCGGATGGAAGAACGGTTCGCGCCACTGATGGCCCCGAATGCCACACCGAATGAAGTGTGTTACCTCTTCGGCTCGTATGTGGCCAGGGTTCGGGCCAAGGCGAACCCCAATGCCAAGGGAGTGCAGAACCCAAATTCAGCGGCTTTCCGAATCATCGAATTGGCCTGCTCATTGGGTGCCTACCGCCTGGCCCTCCGAGGTGAGCTGCTGACCGATGAATCCGTATTTGCCGAGGCGCGAAAGGTCATGCCGGAGCTCCGGGCCCAGGTTGACGATGCGGAGGCGGGCCATGCTCCACACGAGGCCTAATAGGTCCTTCCAGGCCCAAGGGAGGGCCGTCTAATGGCCCGACGCCGATTCCTCCAGCCTGGTTTCTGGTCCAATCCCCTGCTGTCAAAATGCCCTGCCCTCACGCGGCTGATGTTCCAGGTGATCTGGACGCATGCGGACTTCGATGGAGCCTTCCAGTGGGATCCAGAGGCCCTGGCTATGAAGGGTCTCCCTCGAGATGACTTCGACGCTGGGGAGGCCCTGGCCCGCCTAGAGCATGACGGATTCATTCGGTCCTACACGGTCGGAGGGAAGCGGTTCGGCTTCGTAGTGAACTGGCACAAGCACCAGGATCCCCACCCAGGGGAGAAACCCATATTCCCACGCCCATCCGATGACCCTGACTTCCAGGTGAAGGTGAAAGAGGTTAGGTGGCGCAAGCCAGGAGACACGGCCTTTGAGTCTCCCGAGATCGAACGTGGCCTTTACCCTTGGCTGCAACTTGCAGGCAGGTTGCTGGCAACTTGCACAGAGGTTGCGGGCAGGTTGTCAGCAACGGACAAAGAAGGAAAAGAAGGAAAAGAAGGCCCAAGCCAGGAAGAAGATGTACCTAGGTTGGAACCACTCACCCGGCAAGGTCCGAAACCGAAAGCGGAACGGCAACCGAAACCCATCCCAAAGCTAGAGGCCATCCTTGGCCCCAAAGGGTCGCCGGATGATTTGGCCTATTGGAAGCTAGTCGGAATCTTCGGAGCGGCTAAGAATCCAGCTCCGACTCAGACTGCACAGGCATTCGTAAATGCCATGATGACCATTCCACCTCATTCCATCCTGGCCAAGGCACAGAATCTCAGGGACTCCCTCTCAGGGCCACAGTTCATGCCACAGCTCCAGAAATGGCTGGATGGTCAGGGATACCTAAACCCCGACGCACCTTCGGCAGGGATGGCCCCTTCTCACCGCCGTGAGTCCGACGAGGAATACGCGGCATTGCTGGAGAGGGAGCAAATCGGTGCCTGAACTCTGCCGGACTCCCGAACACCAAGACGCTATCCTCGATGGCGAATGCTGGAAGTGCCGCAAGGAATCGGAACGTCTGGATGCGATTGCCCAATTCCGGGCCGAACGCTCCCGGCGAATCCTAGACCTCCTCTGGGACGATGGCCGCGGGCTCCAGCGCCGGGAGGCCCGTGCCGAACGGGAACGGATCCCTGGGCTCATCCTCGAGGCAATCCCAGGCAGATTCCGGGCCGGGCACCTGGAGGTTGGATTCGGGATTGGAGGCGGGACCGGGATTGGAAAGACCCAGGCCATCGCGGCCCTCCTGACCGAAGGTCTCACCCACTGGTCCGAGCGTGTGATCGTGCCTAGCATCCAGGGGCAATGGGACAGCCGGAAGGACTTCCCGCGAGTCGTGTGGTCCAGCTGGCCCGATGAGGTCCATTGGCTTCGGTCCAATGCCGTGAATGGGGCAGAGGAGCGCGTGGAACGATTGGCGATGGCTCATCTCTTGGTCCTGGATGACCTGGGACGGGAGCGCCTCAAAGGCAGCTATACGGAAGACTGGGGGGCCTCCCAGCTCGATCACATCATCAACTCACGCTACCGGGCGGAGCTCCCCACGATCTGGACCACGAACGTCTCCCAGGTTGACCTGGTGCGGCTGTACGGTGCCGCCACGGTTCGCCGGCTGATCGAGCCTAACCCTCTTTCATGGGTCACAGGCTTGAAGCCGTTCAATCTTCCGGGGAGGCCCGCATGAGGCGCGCGTCGTCCAAATTGATCCCGATCCAGAAGGCCCAGCTTGGCGGTTCGGAGGTCAACGCCGTTTCAGGTAGGGACCTCCATGCATTCCTGGAAGTGGGCAAAGACTTCACTACTTGGATCAAAGATCACGTTGAAGCATTCAGTTTCATTGAGGGCCAGGACTTCGAGGTTTTCACCGAAAACGGGGAAAACCCCAAGGGTGGTCGCCCCGCTAAGGAATACATGACCTCCATTTCCATGGCCAAGGAATTGGCGATGGTTCAGCGAACAGCCAAAGGCAAACAGGCCCGCCTCTATTTCATCGAGTGTGAGCGCCGCGCGACTGGCAAACAGACATCCAAGCATCTCAATCGCTGGCTCCATGCGGGGGAATGCAAGTATTGGTCCATGGGTTACACATCTCACCCTCATTCAGGCCGCAAAGGTGCGGCATGAACTCAATGGATGAATGGCTGACGCGACTTCGAGAAGCGTTCAGGGTATCTATGCCGAACAACGAAGACCTGGCTATCGTGCTCGCGAACCTGGCCTACGCCGTGAGTCGTGAGTGCTTGGCAGGCCATCGAGTTCCACCCCCACCCACGACTCCGCTTTCCCCAGAAACGCGAGAGGAACGCCACAAGCGGGTAATAGAACTTCTTGGGATTGGGGTTCCTGAAGCCGAGATTGCCACGAGAGTGAATCTCCACAGATCCACCGTCAATCGCATCAAACTCCGACGCCGAGCAACTAAAAATACTGTCGCCCCTTGAGCCACCAACGCGACAACGGCGCCTCATCCTTGGCTGTGGAGGCTGCGCCGTGAATGAACTCGACCGATTACGCGCGAAGAAAAGGCGGCGGCAGGCTGCGCTTCAGCAAATCGGCGAGATGGAGGATCGGCTTCAAATTCTCAAGAATTCGTTTCAGGAGATCAGGACCCGCGCGCTCACGCTCCAAATTCGCTATTCACGGTTCATCCCGGATGCAATCCGGTTTAGGGCCACGTCAAAAGAATCCCTGCTGAAAGAGATCTCAGAGATTTCCGAGAAAGACGCCCTGTTAGATGAAATCGCCGGCGGCTTGGACTCCATCCGTTCGGAGTTCTTGACTCTGGCCCGTACCGACGAAGCCGAACTACAGGAACTCGACGCACTGCTCAAGTCACAACTCAAGGAGGATTCATGATCGTAAAGTTACCGATGGACCGTCTCAAGGAAATGCTTGGGCAGATGGTTGCCTTCGCGGACAGGATGGAGACGCTGAACACGGCTCGGATTTCCAAGATCGCTGCCATCAATACGGATAGCAGCCGAACCTTGGCATGGAAGACCACGGCAATTGAGCCCCTGCATACAGCCCCCGAACTCGACGCTTTGGGGGCCCAGGCACGACTTCTCTGGGATGCAATCGCGGAGCAACGGGGGCTCTGGCGTGATTCCGCCACCCTTCTGCGAGACACTGCGGTTCCCCTGCCCCGGCCGCATCGGCAGCCGGCTCCAATCCCTTCTGGAGTGGTGGGCTCTCAGCGCCGGCCGCGTCCATGCAAACGCAGATCTCGGCCCCGATTGTCGTCCACGTGAGCAACACGGGTGGCGCCACAGTGAGCGCGGACAACGCCGGCGCAGCCAGTCGGGACCTCGTGAAGATGTTTGAGCCAGTCATGAATGACTGGGCCGTGAAGCAGAAGCGGCCGGGCGGGATGCTGGCATGAGCCAGTAGTTCTCCCACCTGCACCCAGAATTCAGCAGAGATCTAACCTCACCTCCTGCTTGCCCTGAGGCGAGAATGCAACCGCTTCTGCACCGTCATTGAGGATTTCGGGCATCATGCTTCCCATGATCAGCCGTGAAACCCGCACTCATTACATTTCGTCACGAACCTATCAGTCATAGTTGGTTTCCCACATCGCGGGCAGTTACCATTTTTCACGCAATCAGGGCAATCACTAATGTGGGCCAAGGGCATCAACATCACTGCACCCTTCCCGTCGCAGGTTTTGCAGACAGTTGTTGGTGGAGGGACACAAACGGGAGACACCCATCCGGACTCCTCCCATTCGGATATTTCTTGGGTCACCTGGTCGAATCGTTCCGCAAGCCAGCGCCCAGGCCCAAGAGATTCGATCAAAACCCAATGTCCATCAGTCCGTTCGATTTTCTGACCAACGTAATGATTTCGCATCCTCAGGCCTCCCGATCGGATTTCACCTGCGCCTGGTGATTCCAAGCACCCCAGACGTGACTCGCGATTTCCATCAATTCAAGCGCTTTCGATGTCATTTTCTGGCAACCAATTGATTCGCAGTAGGCCATTACCACTTGGTCTGAAT
Source organism: Geothrix limicola (assembly GCF_030268085.1). Lineage (GTDB taxonomy): Bacteria > Acidobacteriota > Holophagae > Holophagales > Holophagaceae > Geothrix > Geothrix limicola. Next base: position 660,659 of record NZ_BSDE01000001.1, on the reverse strand, counting down.
ACCGCCCCCACGCCATGGCAACCACCCCGTCATTTTCAGATGCTGCGGTTTCCCAAAGCTTGAACAACCCATGCATTGACCGTAGCCCAGCGTTGCTCGTGTCGCTTGGCTTATAACCAAACTTTTCACAGTCAGAAATGAAATCAGATAGTTTTCGAGTAATGCTCATAATTGCCTCCTTAATTAATTTGCTCACAGTATTTCAGGCTTGCGGCAACACATGTTAAATAAACACTTACAGGTAAACCGGAGATTCAAACCATAAGGAGGCACATTGAAAGTGCTGACTTTTCTGATCAAAGCGCCCGATGACCACACCATAGAAGCCTCCCGTGAAGTGGTGGAGGGATGCTCAAGTCTGCTCTTCGCAACTTACGAAGCGAATCCCACTGTTCGCCTCCGTGACAGGCGTTACTTCACCAATGACGCCGGGTTCGACATGGGCGACCCTGCTGACTTTCTCAGAGAATAACTATGTGCGGACGCATGGTATCTGCGGCGATAAAACGGATGCTGCGGGAGGCCTTCCCAGGCCGCCCCATGAAAGAACTCATCAAGGAGTTCATGGATCGCTGGAATGTAAGTCCGGGGCAGAAGGTCCCAGTCATCGAGCCAGGTGAGGAATGGACGGTCACGGAACGCATGTGGGGCTTCCAACCTGGATGGAGCAAGCGACCCCTCATCAATGCTCGGGCGGAAACCCTGCATGAGTTGAAGACCTGGCGCGGGCCATTCAAGGACGGGCGCCTGGTGGTGCCGGCCACTGGCTTCTACGAATGGCCGGTGATCGCGGGCCGCAAGCGCGCCATGTTCATCCACCCTGCCGAGGGGCATCACTTTCTCTTCGCGGGCCTGGGGCTGCGCCACGAAGGGGAGGACGTTTGCGCCGTCATCACCACCTTTCCGAACAAGATCATGGAGGAGCTCCACCCCAAGTCCATGCCGGCGATACTTTCACCAGAGGCCGCCGAGGCGTGGCTGGACCCCAACACATCGCAGGCGGACCTCCAGGCCCTGCTGGGCCCCTGTCCTGACGAATGGATCGAGGCATATGAGGTGAGTTCGGCAGTGGGGAATGTGAAGGCGCAGGGGCCGGAGCTAATCCTCCCCATTGCCTAATCGAACTGGAGTAGCCATTCCCTGTCGATTCGAGAGGCCTATGCTTGGTGCCCCGAGGCATCAATGCGCCACCCATTCCAAACTGACTCGTTCGATCCAAGCGACTTTGAGCTAGTGAAGAAGGTGTGTGCGGGCCAGAAGCTTCATTTGGGGTTCCACATCGGCTCAACTGCCCTGGGGGTAGACGGAGACCGCTGGATCTGGCTCCACCATCCCTACCCATACCCAACGCCCTACAAATTCGGCGGTGGGTTCCTTCACCAACTTGTCTATCCGATGCCGGAATCCTTCGGTGAAGATCCGTACCAGGCTATGAACGCTTTCGAGTGGGCTTGGAACTTCGAGCGGAGGCGTCTCTGGGCATTGGAGCCGCCCCTAGTGCCGGCACAGGCACCCCTGCGGCCTGCAATACCTCCAGCACCCGCTCCGATTCGTTCACTGCTTCGAAGACAGCCCAAGGGCCGTCCTGTCGCACTGGCAGGTGCTGTACCTCTGCCAGGGCTAGAACCTTGGACCGGGTTCGGTCGTCGGGGATGAGCTGCTTGATCTTCATGGGGCCACTTTACGTCAAGGCCTCCAGCCAACCTGAGAACGCATGGGATGTTTATCGAGCAAAGCGAAGGCCCCTCGGAAGGGGCCTAAGTGTGGAGCCAACTACAGGATTCGAACCTGCGACCTGCTGATTACGAATCAGCTGCTCTACCAGCTGAGCTAAGTTGGCGCTGGCCTCTTAGTTTGCCCTGAGAGGCCGCTGGAATCAACTACTGGGCGAATCCGGAGGGCAGTTTCATGCCGAGGTTCTTGACGAGGAAGGCCCACTGGTCGGCTCTTTCGGCGATCTGCTTGGCGGTGGGCTTGCCGGCGCCGTGGCCCGCGTTGGTCTCGATGCGGGTGAGCACGGGGGCGGGGCCGGCCTGGTCGGCCTGCAGGGTGGCGATGAACTTGTGGCTGTGGGCGGGCACCACGCGGTCGTCATGGTCGCCGGTGGTCACGAGGGTGGCCGGGTAGCTCACACCGGGTTTCAGCTTCTGCAGGGGGCTGTAGGTCATCAGGTAGCGGAAACCCTCGGCCTCGTCGGAGCAGTCGTAGTCGCTCTTCCACATCCAGCCGATGGTGAACTTGTGGTACCGCAGCATGTCCATGACCCCCACGGCAGGCAGGGCCGCGCCGAAGAGTTCGGGACGCTGGGTCATGCAGGCGCCCACGAGCAGGCCGCCGTTGGAGCCCCCGTGGATGGCCAGCTTCGGAGTGCTGGTGTATTTCTCGCGGATCAGCCATTCGGCCGCGGCGATGAAGTCGTCGAAGACATTCTGCTTCTGGTGCAGCTTGCCCGCGTCGTACCACTCCCGCCCGTACTCGCTACCGCCGCGCAGGCAGGCCATGGCGTAGACGCCGCCCATCTCCATCCAGGCCAGGTTCGCGGGGCTGAAGCCGGGCGCCATGGGGATGTTGAATCCGCCGTAGGCGTAGAGCAGCGTTGGGTTCTGGCCGTCGAGCCTGAGGCCCTTGCGATGGGCCAGGAAGAGGGGCACCTTCGTGCCGTCCTTGCTGGGGTAGAAGACTTCCTTCACCTCGAAGGCCGCGGGATCGAAGGCCACCTTGGGCTGGCGGAAGACCTCGCTCTTGCCCGAGGCGAAGTCGTAGCGGTAGAGGGTGGTGGGCAGGTTGAAGCTGGTGAAGCCGTAGAAGGCCTCCTGATCCTGGCGGCGGCCACCGAAACCCATGAGGGAACCCACGCCGGGCAGCGCGATCTCCCGCTCCAGCTTGCCCTTCAGATCGTAGAGACGGACCTTGTTCAGCGCGTCCACGCGCCAGGTGGTGGCGAAGCGGTTGGCCACCAGGTTCACGCCCGCCAGCACGTCACGGCCAGGCGCCTCGGGAATCAGCGTCTTCCAATCCTTCGCCTCGCCCTTGGTCGCATCAATGGCGACGAGGCGTCCGCGCGCCGCACCCTGGTCGGTGTAGACGTAGAAGGTGCCGCCATCATTGCCGATCACGTGATAGGTGGCATCGAACTTGTCGAGCCAGGGCTCGACCTTCGCGTCGGCCTTCGTCAGGTCTTTGAGGTAGACGCGGCTGCGACGGTCCGTGCCCTGGTTCTGGTAGATGACGAGCCACTTGCCGTCATCCGTGACATGGGCACTGAAGCCCCAATCCGGCTGGTCGGGACGCTCGTAGACGACCACATCCTTTTCCACCGGCGTACCCAGCAGGTGGAAGAAGAGCTGCTGATGCTTGAAGACGCCCGTGAGGGCGCTGCGGTCCTTGGGCAGCGGGTAGCGCGTGTAGTAGAAGCCGCGGCCATCCTTCGCCCAGTCGCTGACGCCGTTGCGACCCATGGGCAGTTCGTCCGCGAGATCCTGGCCCGTCTCGACATTGCGGACCTTCCAGATGTTCAGATCCGCGCCGCCCTTGGAGAGGGAATACGCCATGAGGCGTCCGTCTTCCGTGAACACGGTGCCGCCCAGGGACACCGTGCCGTCGGTGCTGAGCCCGTTGGGATCCAGCAGCACCCGGCCCTTCTCCTTCAGGTCTGTCGTCACGTACAGCACGCCCTGGTTCTGCAGGCCCGAGTTGTAGCTGTAGATGTAGTATTTCCCCCGCTTGCTGGGGGTGCTGAACTTCTCGTAGTCCCACAGTTTCGTGAGGCGGGCCTCGATGGGCTTCCGCTCGGGAATCCCGCCCAGATAGGCCTGGGTCACCTTGTTCTGGGCTTCCACCCAGGCGGCGGTTTCGGGCGAACGGTCATCCTCCAGCCAGCGGTAGGGATCGGCCACCTTGGTGCCGTGATAGTCCTCCACCACGTCGGCCTTGCGAGTGTTCGGATAGGCCGGGGGCGCGGCCAGGGGGGACGAGGCCACGAGGGCCGAGGTCGCCAGGGCCAGCAGGCCGGTGCGAGACAGGGAAAGGGGCATGAAGGGGCCTCCTGAAGGACATGGGGATGCCCTTCAGGATACCTCGCAAAACTAGGCCAAATAAAGCCTCAGGGTTTCATGCCCAGGTTCTTCACCAGGAAGGCCAGCACGTCGGCCCTTTCGGCGATCTGCTTGGCCGTGGGCTTGCCCGCGCCATGGCCCGCGCTCGTTTCGATGCGCGTGAGGATGGGCGCGGGGCCCGCCTGGGCCGCCTGCAGCGTGGCGGTGAACTTGTGGCTGTGGGCGGGCACCACGCGGTCGTCGTGATCGCCGGTCGTGATCAGGGTCGGCGGATACTTCACGCCGGGCTTGATGGTGTGCAGGGGTGAATACGTCATGAGGGTGTCGAAGCCCTCCTTCGTTTCGCTGCTGCCGTAGTCGCTCTTCCAGCCCCAGCCCAGGGTGAACTTGTGGAAGCGCAGCATGTCCATCACGCCCACTTCGGGCACGGCGGCGCCGAAGAGGTCGGGGCGCTGCGTGAGGCAGGCGCCCACCAGCAGGCCGCCGTTGCTGCCGCCGTTGATGGCGAGCTTGGGCGTCGAGGTCACCTTGTGGGCGATGAGCCACTCGGCCGCGGCGATGAAGTCGTCGAAGACGTTCTGCTTCTTGTTCTTCCGGCCCGCGTCGTACCACTCGAGGCCATACTCGCCGCCGCCGCGCAGGTTCGCCATGGCGTAGACGCCGCCCATCTCCAGCCACACCATGCGCGACACGGAGAAGCTCGGAGTCAGCGAGACGTTGAAGCCGCCGTAGCCGTAGAGCAGGGTCGGGTTCTGGCCGTCCAGCTTGAGGCCCTTCTTGTGCACGAGGAACATGGGCACCTTCGTGCCGTCCTTGCTGGGATAGAAGACCTGCTTCACCTCGTAGTCCCCGGACTTGAAGGCCACCTTGGGTTCGCGGAAGACCGTGCTCTTGGCCGTCTTCAGATCCAGGCGGTAGATGGTTCCGGGATAGGTGAAGCTGCCGAAGGTGTAGAAGGTCTCCTGGTCCTCGCGGCGTCCGCCGAAGCCGGCGGCGGTGCCGAGGGCCGGCAGGGCCAGCGTGCCAGTCTTCTTGCCCTTCAGATCGTAGAACTCGATGGCGGAATGGGCATCCCGCATCCAGGTGGCGACGAAGCGCCCACCCACCAGGGACACGGATTCCAGCACGTCCTTGCCCTTGGCCTGGGGGATGATTTCGGTCCAGGCGGAAGGCTCGGTGTGTCCCTTGCGGATGGCCACCAGGCGGTTGCGCGGCGCGCCCTGGTTGGTGCTGACGAAGAAGCGGTCGCCCTCGTTGTCCACCACGTTGTAGGTGGCGTCCATCTTGTCCAGGAAGGGTTCCACCGGGCTGCCGGGCTTGGTGAGGTCCTGCAGGAAGAGGCTGGATTCGGGGTTCGTGCCCTTGCCCGCGGAGATGACCAGCCAGCGGCCATCATCCGTGACGGTGCCGCCCAGGTACCACTCGGGCTGATCCGGTCGCTGATAGACCAGCTTGTCTTCGGACTGCGGCGTTCCCAGCTTGTGGAAGCAGAGCTGGTGGTTGTTGTTCACGCCCGTGAGCGCCCCGCCCTCTTTCGGCGCTTCATAGCGGCTGTAGTAGAAGCCGCTGCCGTCCTTCAGCCAGGAGGCGCCACTGGCCTTGGACCAGCGGATCTCATCGGAGAGATCCTTGCCGGTGGCCACGTCGCGCACCTTCCAGGTCTGCCAGTCGGATCCGGCGACGGAGACGGAGTAGGCCATGAGCCGGCCGTCTTCCGTGAGGCTGAGGCCGCTGAGGGCGACGGTGCCATCCTTGCTAAGGGTGTTGGGATCGAGGAGCACGCGGCCCTTGGCCTTGGGATCCTCGGTGACGAAGAGCACCGCCTGATTCTGCAGGCCCGTGTTGTACGAATAGAAGTAGCGCTTGCCCCGCTTGAAGGGGGCGCTGAATTTCTCGAAGTCCCAGAGCTTGGTGATGCGTTCCTGAATCTTCGCCCGGGCCGGGATCTTCTCCAGGTAGCCGAAGGTGACCTTGTTCTGGGCCTCCACCCAGGCCTTGGTCTCCGCGCTGTTGTCGTCCTCCAGCCAGCGGTAGGGATCGGCCACCTTGGTGCCGAAGAAATCCTCCACCACATCCGATTTGCGGGTGGCGGGATAACTCAAGGGGGTTTGGGCCGAAAGGACGGTGCCGAGGGCGATGGCCATGGGAAGGAACCTCATAGGACGGTCTCCAGACGGGCAGCCATCATCCCACTTCCTCCGGCTCAAGCCTAGCCGTGCATGGGCGCCCGCTTGGTGGTAGGGTGCCTGCATCCCTGGAGGTTTGATTTGGTCCCACCATCCAGCAAGAAGGTCTTCGTCCTGGATACGAACGTCCTCCTGCACGACCCGAGCTCCATCCTCCACTTCCAGGAACACGACGTGGTGCTGCCCATCGTGGTGATCGAAGAGGTGGATCATTTCAAGAAGGATCAGACCGAAGTCGGACGCAACGCCCGCACCGTGTCCCGCCTGCTGGACAAGCTGAGGGCCAGCGGATCCCTCAGCCGGGGCGTGCCCCTGGGCGACGGCGGCACCCTCAAGGTCGACGTGGCCGCCCACAACCTCGACATCGGCATCCTGTCCGCCGACAAGCACAAGGCCGATAACCAGATCCTGGCCTGCGCGCGCGAGCTGCTCCACACCTGCAAGGACCGCGTCGTCCTCGTCACCAAGGACACGAACCTGCGCATCAAGGCCGACGCCATCGGCGTGCAGGCCGAGGACTACACCACCGACCGCGTGGAAATGGACGAACTCTACACGGGCCACAAGTCCTGGGAGGTCGATCCCGCCAAGGTGGACCTGCTCTACGACGGCGGACTGCAGCCCGCCGAGGAGCTGAACCTCCAGCCCAACCAGTTCCTCACCCTGGTGGACCAGACCAATCCCAGCCACACGGCCCTGGCCCGCTTCATGGCCACCGAGGGCCTGCTGCGCCCGCTCCACCGCATGGAGTCCTATCCCTGGGGCATCAAGCCGAGGAACCGCGAGCAGCAGTTCGCCATGGAACTGCTGCTGGACCCCACGGTCCAGGTGGTCACCCTGCTGGGCAAGGCGGGCACGGGCAAGACTCTGCTGGCCATCGCAGCGGGCCTGCAGCAGGTGGTGGACGACGAGGCCTACGACAAGATCCTCGTCAGCCGGCCCGTCATGCCCATGGGCCGCGACCTCGGCTACCTGCCCGGGGACATCGGCGAGAAGCTGCGCCCCTACATGCAGCCCATCTACGACAACCTCGAATTCATCGTGGGCGCCAACACCGAGGCCCGCAAACGCACCACCATGACCGCGCAGCAGCTGGAAGAAGCGGGCTACCTCAGTGTCGAACCCCTCACCTACATCCGCGGTCGCAGCATCCCCAAGCAGTACCTGGTGGTGGACGAGGCCCAGAACCTCACGCCCCACGAGGTGAAGACCATCCTCACGCGGGCCGGCGAAGGCACCAAGGTGATCTTCACGGGGGATCCGCACCAGATCGACAACCCTTACGTGGATGCCAGCACCAACGGCCTCAGCTTCCTGGCCGAACACTTCAAGCACCTCGACATCTCGGGCCACGTCACCCTGCAGAAGGGCGAGCGCAGCAAGCTGGCGGAACTGGCGAGCAACCTTCTCTAGGAGCCTTCGATGGCCGATTCATCCTGGGACAACAGTGGTCACGGGCAGCCCCTCAAACCGGGCCTGCCCCTCTGGGGCAAGATCGCCATCGGCTGCGGCGTGGCCTTCCTGATCGTCCTCGTGACCTGCGTGGGCGGCGTCGCCTTCGTCGCCAATAAGATCAAGAAGGATCCCGAGGGCTTCAAGCAGAAGGCCATGAACCTGGTGGCCGACAAGGTGCGCCCGGACTGGGAGGATTTCCGCACCGTCGTCGAACAGCTGCGAACCCCGGAAGGCTGCCAGGCCCTCTATGCCGCCAATCCGGCCCTCGCGAAAACCTGGCCCACCGAAGCCGCCTTCCTGGATGCCGCCTCCCGCTGGCACAAGGAGATCGTCTCCGCGCCCGACCTCACCCCGGATCTCATGGAGCGCGGCGGCCTTCAGATCAACCGCGACTTCGGCGGTTCTGTGCGCGTGGGCTGGAGTCCCAAATCCGGCCGGAGCGTCTACCTCACGTTTGAAAGCGCCAAGAAGCCCGGTGACAAGGGCCCCAGGCGCATCCTCGAACTGGATGTCCGGTAGCTGATCTACGTTGAGCAAGCGCGGATTTTCCGCCAAGATGCAGTTATGACTGCAGCTTTCGGATCCGTATCTGAGGCCCTCGCCCTGCTCACGAAGGGCACGGTGACCTGCCATAAAATCGAGCAGCTCGAGGCCAAGCTCAAGGAGGGCCGGCCCCTCCGCATCAAGGCGGGCTTCGATCCCACGGCGCCGGACCTGCACCTGGGCCATGGGGTGCTCATCCGCAAGATGGCCCAGTTTCAGAAGCTCGGCCATGAGGTCACCTTCCTCATCGGCGATTTCACGGGCCTCATCGGCGATCCCACGGGCAAGAAGGCCACGCGACCCCCGCTCACGCGGGAGGAAGTGCTGGCCAACGCCGAGACCTACAAATCCCAGGTGTTCAAGATCCTGGATCCGGACAAGACGAAGGTGCGCTTCAACAGCGAGTGGCTGGGCGGCATGGCCGGCGAGGCCTGGATCCGCCTGGCCTCGCGCTTCACCGTAGCCCAGATGCTCGAGCGCAATGATTTCGCCAAGCGCATGGAGGCCCGCGAGCCCATCGCCCTCCACGAGCTGCTCTACCCCCTAACCCAGGCTTACGATTCCGTCGCCCTCCAGGCCGACGTGGAGCTGGGCGGCAACGACCAGCTGTTCAACCTCATGCAGGGCCGCATCCTCCAGGAGGCCTCGGGCCAGAAGCCCCAGGTGGTGCTGACGGTGCCGCTGCTGCTGGGCCTCGACGGCGTCGAGAAGATGTCCAAGTCCCTGGGCAACTACATCGGCTTCATGGAGGATCCGGACACCCAGTTCGGCAAGGCCATGAGCGCCAGCGACCGGCTGATGTGGGACTGGTACCTGCTGCTCACGGACAAGCTGCCCGCGGAAATCGAGGCCCTCAAGCAGGGCCATCCCATGGACGCCAAGAAGGCCCTGGCCCGACAGATCGTCTCGGATTTCCACGGGGCCGAAGCGGGCCGGGAAGCCGAGGAGCGCTGGATCCGACGTTTCTCCGAACGCAGCCAGGAACAGGCCCCCGACATCGCCGTGCCACCTACCGAGGGCGAAGTTCAGCTTTCCCGCCTCCTGGTGGAGCGGGGCATGGCCGCCAGCCGCAAGGAGGCCGAGCGCCTCATCGGCCAGGGTGCCGTGAGCCTGGACGGGGAGAAGGCCAGTGATCCGGCCCTTCGGATCGCCCTGCAACCCGGCCAGTCCCTCCTGGTGAAGGTCGGCAAACTCAAGCTCGAACGATGGGTGGTGGTCACATGAGCCTTCCGGCCCTCAAGGATCTGTTCGCCCGGCACCGGGCCCGTGCGACCGGGGTATGGCGCCTGGGGCAGGACCCCTACCGCACCGTCTTCATCGAGTCGGGCGACATCGTCTTCGCCGCCAGCACCCACCCGCTGGACCGCCTGACCCACCTGCTGGTGGAACGGGGCAAGATCACCCAGGCCCAGCTCGACTACGCCATGACGAGCCTCAACCCATCCATGTCCATCGGCAAGAACCTCATCGAGATGGGGTTCATCACCCAGCGGGACCTGCTGGACGTGGCCCGGGCCCAGGTGGAGCGGGTGGTCTGGGCGAGCATGGCCACCCCGGACCAGGCCCCGGTCTTCGATGAAAAGGATCTGGACGCCACCACGGTGCGCCTGCCCTTCGATACCCCGGCCATGCTGCTTTCCGGCGTCCTGAACCTGGGCGACCGCGAGCGGGTGCTCGAAGAACTCGGCCCCCTGAACCAGGTCGTGGTCCTGGAAGGCCGCCGCTACCAGGAACTCACCCTGCCCCCGGACCTGGTGAAGCTGCCGGGCCTCCTCGATGGCAGCCGCACGCTGATGGAACTGAGCCGGGAATCCAGCGTCGAGCCCTTCCGGCTGGGCGCGTTCGCCCTCTTCCTGCGCGAAATGGGCTGGGCCCGCCTCCACGAACTGCCGCCCCTGGACCGCCGGGCCCTTGAACTGGCACTCGAGCCCGGCGAGCCCACCATCACACCCGCCCTGCCCACGCCCGCACCCCAGCCCTCCCTGTTTGCGGAAATCCACGCCAGCCAGCACCCCACCACCAACCTGGAGCATCTTTCGGAGGCCCTCGACCAGTTGGGCCCCGAGGATGAGCTGGAAGATCCCTTCCCGCCCGAGCCCGAGATCCCGACGCCCGCCCCCGTCGAACCGGCCCTGCCCATCCACCATGAGGCGGAAGGCAGCACCGAACTCCCCGACCTGCCACTCCCACCCCCGGATCTCGCCCGGAAACCCCCTTCCCGGCGCCCCCTGGTCCTCCTCGCCGTCGTCCTCCTTATTGGAGCGGCATGGGGCGGTTTCCGGTGGGTCCGCCGGCACCGAAGCGCCCCTCCGGTTCCCCCGAAGGCCAGCCTCCCCACTCCGACCGTCAAGCCCGCACCCTCAGATACCAAGCCCACCCCCCCCGCGCCGGAGGTGCCCAAGCCGGCTCCGGCTCCGGAACCGGTCAAACAACCCGAGCCGAAGGCGACCCAGGCCGAGCCTCCCAAACCCACACCGCCGCCCGCCAAGCCGGAACCGTCCGCGGTTCCTTCCAAGTCCGAGCGGCTCCAGACCATTCTCGGAGGCGATTGGAAGCGGGCCGTGGCCCAGGGTGCCCTTCAAAGGAAGGCCATCCAGGGTCGCTGGACCCTCCGCCTGGAGATCGCCTGCCAGGGCAGTACCGTCCAGCACGCGGCTGACATCCTGAAGGGGCAGGACCCCGACCTCTTCCTCGTGCCCATGGCCATGCGGGATGGTCGTACCTGTTATCAGGTCTTTTACGGATCCTACGGGTCCGAAGCCGCCACCAAGGCCGCGGCCAAGAAGCTCCCGCCCCCCTTCCTCGCCGAGGGGAACCGCCCGAAGCCCTACCGCGTCGCCCAGATTCCGGATCGTCAGTAAACCCCCAATATATCTTTATTTTAATTACCGACTCTTTACAAACGATCTAGGTTCGGCCATACTTCATATGTATACGAACTGGTCCATTAAATTTGACCAACTGATCTTTGTGGAGTCCAATGACGTCCCCCTTCCACCCTACCAATTGGAGTCAGGCTTGCGTGTCTTGGATCCATGAGATCCAGATCGCCTTCGACCCTCCAACGCCGGTGGAACCAGGGAAAGGTGGCTTGCTGCGCCTGATGCGCTGGGGCACCCCCCGGGTGGCAACCCTGGTCATCCTGAGCTTCACCCTTCACTGCACGCGTCCCCCCGCCTCCATCACGACCACGCGCACCGGATCCCGGAGCGGCTCCTCCGCCCATGACGCCCAGGCCTATGTCGAAGAAGGCATGGCCAGCTGGTATGGCGGCAATGACGATGGCTTCTCCGGGCGGCCCACCGCCAGCGGGGAGCTGTTCGACCCCGAACAGTACACCTGCGCCCATAGGACCCTCCCCCTGGGCAGCTTCGTGGAAGTCGAAAACCTGGAAAACCACAAGCGGACGGTGCTGCGGGTGAACGACCGCGGCCCCTTCGTGAAGGGCAGGATCCTGGATCTGTCCAAGCGGGGCGCCCAGGATCTGGGCCTCATCGGCCAGGGCACCTCGCGCGTCCGGCTGCGTTCGGTGGATGCCATGGGTCTGCCGACGGCCCTGGATCCGGCCGGAAATCAGGCCGATCCCTTCGTCATTCAGGTGGCCTCACTTTCGGATCCCAAGAACATTGAGTCCCTTACGCACGAACTTGAGAACGCCTTCGGCGCCGTGTCCCTCCAAAGCGCCACAGCTCGCAACGGCCAGTCCGTGAAGCGGGTCCGCGTCGGCAGCTTCACCACCCGGCAGGATGCCGAACAAGTCGCCGAACAGATCGCCAAGCTCCTGAAGGACCGTGGTGTCGAACCCTTCATCACCCGCCAGCGCTGATCCCCTGCGCCCCTTCCTGGTCATTCCGGCCGGGGGGCGGGGCCTGCGCATGGGCGGGGGCCTGCCCAAGCAGTTCCGTGACTGGGATGGCCGCCCCCTGCTCCAGGTGACCGTGGAGGCCTTCCTGGCCCCGGGCATGCCCCGCCTGGCGGGAATCGCCCTGGCCGTGCCCGATTCCCACCTGGAGGAGGCCCGCAGCTGGCCCTTTCCGGTGCCCTACACCGTCGTCCCGGGCGGGGATACCCGCCAGGAGTCCGTGTGGCTCGCCCTCCGGACCCTGCCCAACCTGCCCATGGCTCCGGTCATGATCCATGACGCCGTGCGTCCGTTTCCGCCCGCCGTTCCGCTCTGGGAGGCGCTGGAAGCCCTCAACCGTTTCGATGGCGTGCTGCTCGGCGAGCCCTCCACCGACACGCTGAAGCGCGTGGATTCCCTCGGCCGGGTGTTGCGCACCGAGCCCCGGGAGGAGTTCTTCCGGGCCCAGACCCCCCAGATCGCCCGTCTGGGGACCTGGCTCCAGGCCTTCCAGGCCGCCGAAGAGGCCGGCTTTATCGGCACGGACGATGTATCCCTCCTCGAGCGCCTGGGCCTGTCGGTCAAACTCATCCCGAGCCCCAGTTCCAATCTGAAGCTCACCACACCCGAGGACTGGGAACGCTCCAGGCCCCACTGACCACAGTGTGTGGTGGTCAGACCCACAACCTCGTTGCCTTTACCACTATCTAAATCATGAAATGATTTAGATAGACAATAGGCATGAAAATAGCTTACCAGACTGCGAGGACGAACCATGCCCCGCAGCACCACACCCCAGACCCTGGACCGCGAGATCACGATCTCGGGCCACGGCCTGCACAGCAATCGCCCCTGCTCGGTCCGCCTGGTGCCCGTCTCCTCCCCCTCGGGTCTGCGCTTCGTCCACACGCCCACCGGCACCGAGATCCCCGCCAAGGCGGATCTGGCCGGCGACCTCGTCCTGTCCACCACCCTGGTCAAGGATGGTGTGCGGCTTCAGACCATTGAGCACCTGCTCTCGGCCCTGTCCGGTCTGGAGGTCGAGCACCTCCGCATCGAGGTGGATGCCGAAGAACTGCCCATCCTCGATGGCAGCGCCGCCCCCTGGGTGGATGCCATCCTGCAGGCGGGCGTGCGCAGCCTCGAAGGCCGCCGCCGGTTCATGAAGATCACCCAGCCGGTGGAAATCCGGAATGGCAGCCGCTGGATCCGCGCCCTCCCCTTCGACGGCCTGCGCCTGCGCTACGTCATCGACTTCCCGATCCCCGCCCTGGGCCGCCAGAGCCGCGAACTGAGCCTCACCCCCGAGAAATACCGCCGGGAACTGGGCGCCGCGCGCACCTTCTGCCTCGCCCAGGAGATCGACCAGATGCGCGCCCGCGGCCTGGCCCTCGGCGGCAGCCTCGACAACGCCGTCGTCTTCGGCGCCGACGGCCCCCTGAACGAATCCCTCCGCTTCGAAGACGAAGCGGTCCGCCACAAGATGTTGGATCTGGTGGGCGATCTCGCCCTGCTGGGTGCGCCCCTGCTGGGCCTCGTGGAAGCCCATGCCGCCGGCCACGCCATGCATGTCGCCCTGGCCCAGGCCATCCTCGCCAACCCCAGCCACTGGGAATGGACCGAGGATGCCGAACCCGCCAACGTGCACTTCTTCTTTCAGCCTGCAGGACTGAACGTCACGGCCCAGCCGGCCTGAATCATCCGCAGGTTGAATTTGGTCTTGCGTACTGACCCTGGGTCTGGCACGCTGATATTTCTGCCCTTGAGGTGAATAGGTGTTACTTCATCCCCATCAGTGACCTGACGAACCGGGCGGACGTGCCCGGGTGGGTGGCCTCGCTGGCCAGAAGTGGGGAAACGGAAGAGGACACGCGGAAGGCCGTGGCGTCCATCCTGGCGGACGTGCGTCGGAAGGGGCTGGAGGCCGTGCTGGACTGGACCCAGCGCCTGGATGGCGTCGGCCTGGATCCGGCCGCCCTGCGCATTCCCGAGTCCAGCCTCCAGGCCGCCCGCGCCGACCTCGACCGTCGCCAGCCGGACCTCATGGCCGCGCTGAGAGAAATGATCGATCACGTCCGCCGCTTCGCCGAAGGCCAGCGGACCTGCCTGAACGATCTGAGCCTCTCCCTGCCCGGGGGCGGCACCGTGGGCGAACGATGGTGCGCGCTCAAAACCGCGGGCGTCTACATTCCCGGCGGTCGCGCCTTCTACCCATCCACCCTGGCCATGACCGTGATTCCGGCCCAGGTGGCCGGCGTCTCGCGCATCGTCGGCGTCACCCCTCCCAAGCCCCAGGCCACGCTGCCGGGCGCTTCCGGCGTCGATCCCCTGGTGCTGGCCTGCGCAGCGGAGCTGGGCCTGACGGAACTCTACCCCTTCGGCGGCGCCCAGGCGCTGGGCTGGCTGGCCTACGGCGAACCCGCGGTGGATCTCATCGCCGGACCGGGCAACCGCTTCGTCGCCGAGGCCAAGCGGCAGCTCATCGGAACCTGCGGCATCGATGCCCTCGCGGGCCCCACGGAACTGCTGATCCTCGCCGACGGCAGCGCGGATCCCGCCTGGCTCGCGGAAGACCTGATGGCCCAGGCCGAGCATGATCCCGACGCCGCCGCGGTGTTGGTGAGTTCGGATCCTGCGCTGCTGGAGGCCGTCGCCCTCGAACTGCAGACCCGAACCGAAGTCTCGCCGCGCCGCGCGATCCTCGAACAGAGCCTGGCTGTCCACGGGCGGCTCGTCTGCGCGGATCGCGACCTGGCCATCGAACTGGCCCAGGCCTGGGCTCCCGAACACCTCGAACTGTGCGTGGCCGACCCTGAGGCCTGGCTGCCCTCGCTCACCACCGCAGGCGCCGTCTTCATCGGCAGCTCCAGCGCCGAGGCCTTCGGGGATTACGGCGCCGGGCCGAATCACGTGCTGCCCACCGACCGCAGCGCCCGCTACACGAGCCCTCTCGGCGTGGCCACCTTCCTCAAGCGCCAGAGCCTGCTCCGGCTCTCCCCCGCAGACGCGGCCTCGATGGCGCCCTGGGTGGAACGGCTGGCCGAGGCCGAAGGGCTCACCCACCACGGTCGCAGCGCGGCCCTTCGCGGCCATCATCACGCCCATCATCACGCATAGGGAGCGCTCGATCCACAGCGCTCCGCTTCGCTTCTTGCTCCAGGAAGCCTGGATTCCTCCTACCCTCATGTCGAGTCTGCCCATGTCGCTTCTCCGCCCTGACCTGTCCGACCTTCCGGCCTACCAGCGTCCCCCCGAGCCGCCGGCGGGTGTGCGCCTGCACATGAATGAGCCTGCGAACGACTGGCCCTCGGCCGCCCGCGACGCGCTGCTGGCGCGGCTTCGCGAGCTGCCCTTCCACCGCTATCCCGAGCGCCAGGGCGAACTCACCGAGCGCCTGCGCAAGCGCCTGGGCGTGCCCGAAGGCGGCCTGCTGCTGGGGCCCTCCTCCGGCGCGCTGCTGGATCTGGTGGCCATGGCGGGCCTCAGCGCGGGCGAAGAAGTGGCCATCCCCGACCCCGGCTTCAGCCTCTACCCCATGCTCGTGCGGCGCCACGGCGGCCGCGTACGCCTGGTGCCCCAGGACACCGGCTTCCCGCTGGGACCCTGGTTCGAGGCTCAGGACTGCCGCCAGGTCTGGCTCACCCTGCCCAACAACCCCACGGGCGCCTGGATCGATCCTGACAGGCTGGAACCCCTGCTGGCGGCCCTCGCGGCGCGGTCCGAGCCGCCCCTCGTGGTGCTGGACGAGGCCTACGCCGAGTTCGCGCCGGCCACCCACCGCCTGGCCGTGGACCGCTACCCGAACGTGCTCCTGCTGCGCACCTTCAGCAAGGCCCTGGCCTCGGCCGCCTGGCGCATCGGCTACCTCATCGGGGATCCGTCGCTCGTCTCGAAGCTCACGACCCTCCAGCTGCCCTACTCCCTGCCCGCCGCCAGCCTGGAGGCCCTGGATGTAGCCCTGGATTACACCGCCGATTTCGAGGCCGCCGTGCGCGCCGTGCCCGAACGCCGGGAGCGGCTCTCCGCCGCGCTGAGTGTGCACCGCGCCGCGCCCAGCGAAGGCAACTTCCTGCACATCTCGCCGGATCCCTCGCCGGCCCTGGAGGCCGCGGGCATGAAGGTGCGCCGCCTTCCGGGCGCGGATGCGGCCCGGGTCACCATCGGCACGGAAGCAGACACCTCCCGCGTGGCCACCGTGCTCGGCGGGAAGCTGCCGGCCCCCGCGGCCCTCGCGGAACGGAAGCTGCTCGTACTCGATATCGACGGCGTGCTCATCGACGCCGACCGCAGCTTCATGGAAGCCGTCGCCCGCGCCCTCGCCGAGCTGCGCCCCGCCCTGCTCTGGTCCGATGGGGCCTTCCGCGCCTTCAAGCGCCTGGGCGGATTCAACAACGATTTCCGGCTCACGGCCGGAGCCCTCGCTTTGGCTGAAGCAAACGGAGACGTTGATCTCCAGCCCATCCTCGAAGGTGCCCTGGGCCGCGGCTTTCCTGAGCTCGAAGCCCGCATCCAGGCCCTGGAGCCCTCCGCGCAGCTCGTGGTGCAGAAGCACTACGCCGATACAATCCGGCTGGAAAAGCCGCTGGTAAGCCTCGACGAGCTGCGCGCCACGGGCTGGGATCTGGCGGTGCTGACGGGCCGTCCCCCCGAAGAGCTCGACCTCGCATGGCGCGTGCTCGGCTTCCGGCTGCCTGCGGTCTGCGATGCCGCGCCCCACCTGCGCAAACCCGAGCCCGCGGGCCTGCTGCAACTGGCCGACGCCTTCCGCGCCCAGACCATCCTCTTCGCGGGCGACACCATCGACGATGCCCGCTGCCTGCGGGCCGCCGCCGGACTGCGCCCCGAACTCCTGTGGCGTTTCCTCGGCCTGGGCCCCGACCGCGCCCGCTTCTCCGGGCCCGAAGACCTCCAATCCGCGAGCTTGCGCGACTTTCTGCCGATGCTGAATCAGGAGCTGCCATGAGGAAGGCCACCATCCAACGCGCCACCGCCGAAACGGACGTGAAGCTGAGCCTCTGCCTGGATGGGGGCGAGGCACGCATCCGCACCGGCCTCGGCTACCTCGACCACATGCTCATGCAACTGGCCAAGCACGGCGGCTTCGGGCTCGACGTCGAGGCCAAGGGCGACCTGCCCGTGGACAGTCACCACCTCGTGGAGGATGTGGGCCTTTGCCTCGGCGACGCGCTGAAGGAGGCCCTCGGCGACCGCCGCGGCCTCGCCCGCTTCGCCCACGCCTACGTGCCGCTGGACGAGTCCCTGGCCCGCGTGGTGGTGGATCTGTCGGGCCGCCCCTGGTGCGAATTCCACGCGGATCTTCCCCCGATCATCCTCGGCGATGGTTTCCAGGTGGAGATGGTGCGCGAATTCTTCGTGGCGCTCGCCATGCGCGGCGGCCTCGCCATCCACGCAGATCTGCTGCGCGGCGTGAACACCCACCACAAGGTCGAGGCCCTCTTCAAGGCCCTGGCGCGGGCGCTGCGCTTGGCGACGCGCCGCGAAGGCGAGGACGTCCCCTCCACCAAAGGAACCCTGTCCGCATGAGCGCAGCCGATTCCATCACCCTCATCGATTACGACGCCGGGAACCTGGCCTCGCTGGAGGGCGCCCTGGACGGCCTGGGCCTGCCCTACCAGCGTGCGGCCTCACCCGACCAGGCCGCGGCCTCGGGGCCCATCGTGCTGCCCGGCGTGGGGCATTTCGAGGCCGCGCAGAAATCCCTGCGTGAGCGCGGCTGGTGGCGGGTGTTGCCCGGCCTCGTCGCGGATGGCCGGCCCCTGCTCGGCATCTGCCTCGGCCTACAGCTGCTCGCCGAAGGCAGCGAGGAATCGCCGCGCGCCTCGGGCCTGGGCCTCATTCCCGGCATCGTGCGCCGCCTCGGCCCCGGCGTGAAGGTGCCCCACATGGGATGGAGCCGCGTACACCTGCACCACCCGCACCCGGCCCTGCCGGATCCGCAGGGTGACTGGCTCTACTTCGTCCACAGCTACGCCCTCGAGCCCACCGTCGACACCGTCTACGTGGCCGAGCACGGACGGCCCTTCGCCGCCGTGGAGGCCCGCGGCAACGTCATGGGCTTCCAGCCCCATCCCGAGAAATCCGGGCGTGCCGGCCTGCTCCTGCTCCAGTCCACCCTCGCCTGGATGGGCGTGACCGCGCCCGCCCCGGAGGTTCCATGCAATTGATCCCCAGCCTCGACCTGATGCAGGGCCGCCTGGTGCGGCTGCGCCACGGCGATCCGAAGCAGGCCACCTTCTATGAGATGACTCCCGAGGACTGGATCAGCAGCCTGGCCGAGGCCGGCGCGCGGCGCATCCATCTCGTCGATCTGGACGGCGCCTTCGGCCTGCCGCGGCAGGGGCGCTTCACGGCCTTTCCCGCGCGCTTCCCCGGAATCCGCTTCCAGGTGGGCGGCGGCCTGCGCGACCGCGCGGCCATCGAGGAAGTGCTCGACCTGGGCTTCGACGCGGTGGTGGGCACCCTGGCCGTGGAGCAGCCTTCGGCCCTCAAGGGATTGCCCGGCCAGCGGATCGTCGCGGCCCTCGATCTGCAGGGCGATCGCATCGTCACCCGCGGCTGGCAGACCGCCAGCGAATGCGCGTCGACGGACGTCTTCGAGGCCCTGCTCACACTCGGCTTCGACCGCGCCCTCGTGACAGACGTCAGCCGCGACGGCACGCTGCAGGGCCCCGGCGTCGAAGCCGCGGCCTGGGTCGCCCGCGAGGGTTTCCAGGTGCAGGCCTCGGGCGGCGTGAAGGCCCTCGCGGATCTCGATCCGCTCTCGAACCTCCCCGGCGTCGTCGGCGCCATCAGTGGCAAGGCCCTCATGGAAGGCTTCATCCCGCTGGATGACGTGCGCACCCGGGCGGCGCTGGAAGGGGTCGCCTGATGCCCGCCAAGCGCGTCATCCCCTGCCTGGACGTGAAGAACGGCCGCGTCGTGAAGGGCGTGCAGTTCAAGGAGCTCCGCGACCTCGGACACCCCGTGGATCTGGCCCGCCGCTACGACGCCGAGGGCGCCGATGAGCTCGTCTTCCTCGACATCGCGGCCTCGCTGGAGAACCGCGGCACGCGGGAAGCCTGGGTGCGCGACGTGGCTCACGAGCTGAGCATTCCCTTCACCGTCGGCGGCGGCGTATCGCACGTGCAGGATGCCCGCAGCCTGTTGCGGGCGGGCGCCGACAAGGTGGCCGTGAACACCGCCGCGGCCCTCCGCCCGGCCCTCGTCCGCGAGCTGGCCGATGCCTTCGGCCGCCAGTGCGTGGTGGCCGCGGTGGACGTGAAGCGCGATGCCGAGCTGGGCTGGCGCGTCTTCCTGAAGGGCGGCACCGAACCGACCGAACGCTCCGCCGTGGACTGGATCCAGGAACTGAGCGAACTGGGCGCCGGCGAGATCCTGCTCACCTCCATGGACCGCGACGGTACGGGCGACGGCTTCGACATCCAGCTGCTCGACCAGGTGTCGCAGCTGCCCATTCCCCTTATCGCCTCGGGCGGCGCGGGTCGCGAGATCCACTTCCTCGAAGCCCTCGAACACGGCGCCGACGCCGTGCTGGCCGCCACGCTCTTCCACGAAGGCATCCTTCCGATTCCCCGACTCAAGGCCTACCTGGCCCAGAACGACCTTTCCGTACGGATCTGACATGGACCTCGACACCCTCCGCTTCGGCCCCGATGGCCTCATCCCCGGCATCGTGCAGGACCGCGCGGGCGCCATCCGCATGGTCGCCTTCCTCAACCGCGAATCCCTTCAGCTCACCCTCGACTCGGGCTACGTCACCTTCTGGAGCCGCTCGCGCCAGGCCCTCTGGACCAAGGGCGAATCCAGCGGGAACCGCCTGAAGCTCGTCCAGATCCGTCCCGACTGCGACGGGGACGCCCTGCTCATCCTCGCCGATCCCGAGGGCCCCACCTGCCACCGCGGCACCGAAAGCTGCTTTGATGGCGATCCGAACGACCAAGTGACGCAGTCCTGGCCCGCCACCCTGCCCTGGCTGGGCCGGCTGGAGGCCCTGCTGACATCGCGCAAGGCCCAGGCGGATCTAGCGGGCAGCTACACGCAGAAGCTCTTCGCCCAGGGCGTGGACCGCATCGCCAAGAAGGTCGTCGAAGAAGCCGGTGAAGTCATCCTCGCCGCGAAGAATGACAATCGTGAAGACTTTCTCGGCGAGGCGGCGGACCTGATCTTCCACCTCGACATGCTGCTGCTCGAACGCGGCGCCAGCCTGCTCGACGTCGTGGAGGTGCTGCATCGCCGCCACGCGGAACGCACGGGAGGGCCCGCCTGATGGCCGTCCGCACGCCCCACTTCCCCGACCTGCTCTTCGGATCCGCCGCGCGCCTGCGCCAGTGGGAGAACACCCTCATGGGCCTGCTGGAGGCGCACGGCTACCGCGAGCTGCACCCCTCCCTGGTGCTGCGCGAAGGCGTGCCCGACGGCTCCATGCGCTTCTTCGACGGCGACGAGTTGGTGGCCCTCCGCTGGGATTTCACCGTCTCCCTCGCGGGCCTGCTGGCTCGCCGCTTCCCCCTGCCGCCGCCCCGCGTGTCCTACGCGGGTGCCGTGTTCCGCCGCCCCGTGCAGCCCTGGGAGGCCGTGGAGCGCTTCGAGGTCGGCTGCGAACGCATCCAGCCCGAAGGCGAAGCCTCGGGCGAGGCCGACGTGGAATTGGCGCGCCTGCTCATGGCCATTCCCGGCGCGCTGGGCCTGAAGAGCGCCATCCTGCACCTGGGCAACGCCGCGCTGGTGCGCCGTCCCCTGGAGGTCGAGGGCCTCTTCGGCGACCTGGCGGACGCGGTGGTTTCGGCGCTGTCGCGGCGCGCGCCCCACCGCGTGCGCGAGGCCCTGGACGGGCATCCGTCCGCCTCGCGGCTGGCGGCCCACGCCGAGGCGCTGCTTTCCGCCATGGACGGCCCCCGCACGCTCGACGCGCTGAAAGCCAGTCCCTACGCCGAATTGCTGCAGGGGGAACGGGAGCACATGGAACGCGCGCTCCATGCCCTGCTGCCCATCCTGCCGCCCAACCTGGAATTGCGCGTGGACCTGGCCGACGTGGCGGGCCTCGATTTCTACACCGGACCCACGCTGCGGCTCTGGGCCCCCGGCGCCCAGCAGGAACTGGCCGCGGGCGGCCGCTACGACCGCCTCTTCCCTGGCCTCGGCCGTCCCTGGCAGGCCGCGGGCTTCTGCGTGCGCCTGTCCCGCCTCCTCGATCTCGCCGAGACCCGGCCCGACCTCTTCGAGCAGCCCCGATGACGCCCTCCTCCCTCCTCATCGCCTTCCCCAAGGGCCGCCTCGGCGACGAGCTGGTGCCGAAGCTCGCCGACACGCCGCTGGCCCTGGATGCCACGGCCCTGAAATCCCGCGTGCTGCGCATTCCCACCGCCACGCCCGGCGTGGCCGCGCTGCTGCTCAAGGGCGCGGACCTGCCGCGCTACGTGGCCGCGGGCGTGGCTTCGCTTGGCATCGTGGGCTCGGACACGCTCGATGAGATGGGCATGGACGTGCTCGAACTGGCGGATCTCGGCTTCGGCGCCTGCCGCCTCTCCCTCTGCGCGCAGGCCGGCGTCACCCTCCACGCCCTGCGCGAAAAACCCCATCTGCGCCTGGCCACCAAGTTCCCCAAGGCCACCGAAGCCTGGCTCACCCGCGAAGGCCTCACCGCCGAGCTGGTGCCCCTGAGCAGCAGCGCCGAACTGGCACCCCTGCTGGGTCTGGCCGACGCCATCGTGGATCTCGTGCAGACCGGGGGCACCCTCAAGGCCCACGGTCTCGTGGAAACCGCCGTGCTGGGGCATTCATCGGCCCGGCTCATCGCAGCCCGCGGCGCCTACCTCAGCGAGCCCGGCCGCATCCGGCCCCTGGCGGAGCAGCTCATCGCGGCCCTCCGTCCCAGCTGAATCGTGGCGCGCTACAGCAGGTGGACGAGGGGAATGAGCCCGAACCACAGGAGGTAGGTCAGAGCGAGGACCATGAGGCCATCGATCCGCATGGTGGGGGCTCCCTGCCTGAAGAACCGCGCCAGCCGCCAGGCGAGGACGAGCCCATGGGCCACGGCCAAGTAGATCGCCAGGCCGCTGAGCCCATCGTAGTACCCGAGCAGCCGCCCGCAAAGGCCCAGGGCCGCAGCCGCCAGTGCCGCGCCCAGGGCCAGGGCCACGGCCCGGCGGGGGCCCAGGAGGACGGCCAGAGTGCGCTTGCCGACGGCCCCATCGGCCTCCAGATCGGGCACGGCCGACAGGATGATCGCCGGCAGTGTCGCCAGGAAGAGGGGCGCGCCGATCTGCCACACGGCAGGCGGCAGCGCGGTGCCGCACTGAAGCAAAGCCCCGCAGGCGATGGCGGCGAAACTGTGGGTGAGCGCCACGTCCAGCTCGCCGAGGCCGCGGTAGACCAGGCGCAGAGGCGGCATGGTGTAGCTCACGGCCAGGCAGGTCACCGCCACCATCAGGCCGATCGCGCGGTGCGAGGTGGGCAGCGCCCAGGCCAGGCTCGACAGCCCGAGCAGGAACAGCAGCGCGACGCAGCGCATCGCGCGACGGACGCTGGCGCCGCCGAGAGCCCCTTCGACCAGCACCCGCGAGCCGCCGTTGAAGGGCCCCGCGTGGCGGTTCAGGCGATCCGTGCCCTGGTCGTACCACTCGTTCCCGAGCACCGTCAGGACCTCCGCGAGAAAGACGCACGCGTAGCCGAGCCCGTAGCCCAGGGCTGACCAGGGGCGGCCCCTGCTGGCGGCGAGGGCACCCAGGGTGTACGCCACCCAGGTCATGGGGTAGAACTGCAGGCGCAGGATCTTCAGCCAGGCCCTCAGCCGCGCCCAGCGCCGGGCCGCAGCCAGACGGGCCGGGAGGCGGAAGGCCTCCTGACGAACACGATCCAACCAGGCTTGGCGAAGGGCCAGGGCGGCGGATCGGACCGGGCCGATTGAGGAAACGAAGGCCGGGCGAATGCCGCAAAACCCCAGGGTGGCCCGCTTCATGGCCATGTGGCCGGGCTGGCGGATGAAGAGCCGATAGGCCCAGGGCGGCGTGTCCATGGTCACCAGCAGGTGGGCCGAGCGCCCCTTCAGCAGCCCGCACCCGGGGCCGGGCCCCCCTTCCTGATCCTCGAAGGCGAAGCCCGGCACCAGGGTGCGGTCGAGAAAGCCCTTGAGGAGGGCCGGCGCCGTGCCCCACCAGGTGGGATAGACGAAGACCAGGTGATCAGCCCAGAGGATCAGTTCCTGCGCCCGCCGGAGATCCGGCTCGAGGATCTGGTTCTCGGGAGAAGGCACGCGCACGTTCGGATCGAAGACCGCGTCAGCGAGGATCAGCCGCCGCACCTCCAGTCCCGCCCGCTCAGCGCCTTCCGCGTAGACCTCGGCCAGGGCGCCGCAGAAGCTGTCCTTCCGGGGATGCCCCAGAATCAGCAGCACCTTGGGGTGTGGGATCTCTCCGGAAGCGAGCATGATCGATCCTCCCCGAACGGGAGGTCATGCTAACGCCGCATCCTCGCGCTGTCTCCGGCGCTGTCTCTGACCCCGGCTCAGGCCCGGATCTCACCGTAGATGTTGTCCCGCTGCCAGGGCTCGTAGCCCGCGGCTCGGATCATGCGCGTCATCTCGTCCTTGTTCACGCTGTAGCAAGTTCCCGCGGCGCTCACGACGTTCTCTTCGAGCATGAGGCTGCCCATGTCGTCGCAGCCGTAGTGCAGGGCCAGCTGGCCCGTCTTGCGGCCCATGGTGACCCAGCTGCTCTGGATGTGCGCGAAGTTGTCGAGGAAGATGCGCGCCACGGCGATGGTGCGCAGGTATTCCACGTCGGTGGGCTTGGGCACCTTGCCTTCCCAGGGCGTGTGGCCGCTCTGGAAGGGCCAGGCGGCGAAGGCCGTGTAGCCGCCGCCGTTGTTCCGCGCGAGGGCGCGGTCCTGCTGCGTGCGCAGTGCCTCGAAATGCTCAATGCGCTCAGCCAGAGTCTCCGTGATGCCGAACATCATGGTGCCCGTGGTCTTCACGCCCTCCTCGTGGGCGGCTTCCATGACTTCGAGCCACTTCTCGGGGCCACCTTTCAGCGGCGCGATCTTCTTGCGGATGCGGTCGACGAGGATCTCGGCACCGCCGCCGGGAATGGAGCCGAGGCCCGCCTCGCGCAGATCCGCGATGGTCTTGCCGAGCGTCTGGCCGCTGAGTTTGGCCATCATCTGGATTTCCACGGGCGAGAAGCCGTGCACCCAGATGCCGAGGTCGTGATGGAGGTAGCGCACCAGGTCCAGGTAGTAGTCCCAGGGCAGGTCGGGATTGACGCCGCCCTGCAGCAGGAAGCCCGTGCCGCCGATGGCCTTGGTCTCCTCGGCCTTCTGCTTCAACTGCTCCTTGGTGAGCACGTAGCCGCGGCTGTCGCCGGGCTTGTGGTAGAAGGCGCAGAAAGTGCAGTAGACGTTGCAGACGTCGGTGTAGTTGACGTTGCGGTCGATGACATAGCTGACCCGCTTCGGATCGTTGTGGCGGTCCCGGGCTGCCGTGGCCGCCATGGCGAGATCGGGCAACTCCGCCTGCTCGAGGAGGATCAGCGCCTCCGGCGCGGAAATCCGGCGCCCCTGGAGCACGCCGTCCAGGATCGCCTCGGGCGCGGCCGTGGTCGTCGTCATGCTAGACCTTGTACCCCATCACCTGGAGGCAGCGCCGGCAGACGCATTCCTGGCCTTCCACGCCGTGCTGGAAGTGCTCCAGCGTGTAGGGGCTGCGGCACTTCTCACAGATCTGGGTGGGATCGGTGCAGGTCTTGGGGGCGTAGAGATGGGTGGGATCGGCCATGACGGACTCCGGAGTCTCCAGAATACCGTGGAACGTCTCCGGGCCCCAGGCACCGATGTCACAGCCCGGGTCACAGCCCCTGGTTCCAATGGGCATGACAAAGGCGGCCCCGCAGGGCCGCCTTTGGATCGCGATCAGCGCCGAACCCTACTCTTCGACGGTCGCCGCCTTGGCGCTCTCGTGGGGGCGCGTGTTGCGCTTGTCCTGGTACTTGTGGGCCTGGGCCTCCAGCTTGTCGGTGGCCTGGGTGATGCTCGAGTACATGTCGTCGGTGGTGGCCGAGGCGACGAAGGCGCTGGTCCGCGTCTTCAGCGTGATCTCGGCCGCATGGCGATGCTTTTCCACACCCAGGATCACGTGGACATCGATGATGTCATCCAGGTAGGTGGCCATCTTGTCCAGCCGCTCCTTCGTGAAGTGTTTCAGGGGCTCGGTGAGCTCCATGTGGCGACCGGTATAGTTGACCTTCATAGGACACTCCGGAAAGGGGCCGGTCGGCCCGAAGTTGTGTGGATCCGGCCCTGTTATCGGCGCCGGCGCTGGGAAGCTGGAGGAATTTTCAATTCCTCGCGGTACTTGTTCACCGTGCGGCGGGCCACCTTGATGCCATCCCGTTCCAGCAGGCCCGCAATGGCCTCGTCGGACAGGGGTTTGGCGGGATCCTCGGCCTGCACGAAGGCCTTGATCCGGTGTTTGACCACGGTGGCGGAAACGTCTGAATCTTTTGGACGGGCCGAGAAGAAATAATTCAGGTCGAAGAGGCCCTGGGGCGTGTGGATGGTCTTGGCCTTCACCACGCGGCTGATGGTGCTTTCATGGAAGCCCGTCGCCTCGGCCACATCGCGCAGCACCATGGGGCGCAGGCGCTCGATGCCGTGCTCCATGAACTCCTTCTGGAGATCCACGATCTGGGCCGAGACGCGCAGCACGGTGCGGTTGCGGTCTTCGACACCGCGGATGAAATCCCGGGCGCTGCGGAACCGCTCGCGGATGAAATCCTTGTCGGACTTCGCCTCGCTGGAGGCCATGAAGCGCGGGTATTCGCCGTTCACGCGCAGGCGCGGAAGCCCCTCGTCGTTGAGGTAGACCTTCCAGTTGCCGTCCTCGCCCTTGAGCACCACGACATCCGGTTTCACCACCCGCTCGCCCTCGGGATCGAAGGCGCGCCCGGGCGAGGGGTTGAGGTGCTTGAGCTGCTCCATGGCCTGGTTGAGCTCTTCATCGGAGCAACCCACGGCCTTCCGCAACCTCGAGCTGTCGCGCTGGGACACCAGGGCGCAATGATCGTGGATGATGCGCACGGCCAAGTCGTCGGGTTCGGCGCCCGCATGGCGGAGCTGCAGCAGCAGGCTCTCCTGCACGGTGAAACAGCCCACCCCCGAGGGGTCGAATTCCTGCAGCACGTCCAGGGCTTCGCGCAGCGCCGTCTCGCTGACACCGAGATCCGCCGCCAGCGCCGCAGGCGTCGTTTCCGCGCAGGGCTGGTCGGGGTCCATGCGCAGGAATCCCTTGGCATCCAGGCGATCGATGAGGCGCTCCACGAGAGGCGCCCGCGGGTCTTCGTGCTCAAGGGTTTCGTAGAGCTGGCCCAGCAGGTGATCCTGCAGCGATTCGAAGGCGCTGAGGCGGTCTTCCCAGGAGAGTCGGTCCTCCTCGGGCAGGTTGCTCGTGCGCGGCAGATCCTGATCCCAGCTGTTCTCGGCGCCCAGTTCGGTCTCCTGCACCTGCGCCACGCCTTCTTCCGTGAACCGCTCCAGGTCCCCCTCGGGATTCATCTCTGTGGCAGCATCCATCAGCGGGCCGAGGTCCACCGTATCCACACCTTCGGGGAGCTCCACGCCGTCGGCGGTCTGCTCCGCGGAGCCTTCTGTCACCTCGGAATCACGGCCCTCTTCGATGGCCTCGAGGGTGGGCACCTCGTCGCCATCATCGGCCAATTCGAGCAGGGGATTGTCTTCGAGCTCCCGTTCGATGGTCTGGGAAAGCTCCTGCAGGTTCATCTGCCACAGCTTGAGCTTCAGCTGCATGGCCGGCGTGAGCGCGAGGGTCTGGCTCTGGGCGAGCCGCTGGGAAAGGAAAGGTCCGGCAGCCATCAATCCAACCTGAATCTGTCGCCGAGGTAGACCCGGCGGATGTCCGGATCCTCTGCGATCTCACTGGGCAAGCCGTGTTTCATGATCATCCCGTCCGCCAAGATATAGGCGCGGTCGGCGATCTGCAAGGTCTCCCGGACATTGTGATCTGTGATCAACACGCCGATGCCTCGCGCCTTGAGGTCGTCAATGAGCCCCTGGATCTCCAGCACCGACTTGGGGTCCACCCCCGCAAAGGGTTCATCCAGCAGCATGATGCGCGGTTCGGTCACCAGCGCCCGGGCCAGTTCGCAGCGCCGCCGCTCGCCTCCGGACAGGCTCATCCCCAGGGTGTCCCGCACTTTGTTCAAATGAAATTCCGACAGCAGACGTTCGCAGCGCTCCTTCTGCTCGGCCTTGGAGATGGGCTGCAACTCGCCCAGGGCCATGAGGTTTTCCCAAACGGTGAGTCCACGGAATACACTGGATTCCTGGGCGAGGTAGCCGATGCCCAATCGAGCCCGCCGGTGCATGGGCAGGGCTGTGACATCTTGCCCAAGCCACTTGATGCTGCCTTGGTCCGGGGCCTCCACGCCCACGACCATGTAGAAGGTCGTCGTCTTGCCCGCGCCATTGGGACCGAGCAGGCCCACCACCTCGCCGAGCCCCACGCACAGGCTCACGTCGCGCACCACGGTGCGGTCGCCGTAGCGCTTCTGGAGGTTCATGGCCTCGAGGCAGGGGGTTGGCTCTGTCATGTCTCTATCAGAACACACGCGGCCGCAGGACCGCTCACCATCCGGACCCCGCACCCTTTCCCCGCACGTGCCCCTGCCAGCGCACCGACTGCGTTCCTGGCTCCAACTCCAGGGCTGCGCCCTGCCCTTCGCCCAGACGGCCGCGCAGGGACACGGACCCCTGGGCCTGCACCAGCTTGACCGAACGGTCAGGTCCCATGAGCACGGTCACCGAATCCGCCGCCAGCCGCCAGCCCTGGCCCTGACACTCCACGCCACCGCTGAGGGTGATCTTCTGGCCCTCGCTCAGGCCGCGCTCGGCCCTCAGGAACAGGTCGCCGTCCGCCGCCGCCAGGGTGCCGTTGAGTCCCTCGGGGAAACTCACCTGGTCGCCCTTGCGCACGATGCGCGTCCCGGAAAGTCGCTCCCTCAGCCGGTTCCAGGCGGCAGGCCGGCCCGTGAGCGTCCACAGCGCATCTTCCCACACGAGCTTCGCCCCGCGCAGGCTGCCACCTGAGAACAGGTTGACCTGCACGGGGCCTTCGATGGTCCATCCGTGTGGATCGCCCTGCCCGGCGCCGCCCGTGAAGGTGCCGTCTTCTCCGCGGCCCAGCACGGGGCTTTGCAGCTTCCAGCGCCGCGTGGCCCGCTCCACGTCGATGCGCGGCGAGGACAGGCTGCGCCGCCCCCAGGTAAGCAGGGCCTGGCCTTCGGCCACGGCGTGGCCCACGGGCAGGGATTCGGGCAGATCCGCGCCGCGAGCCTCGCGAATGAGCACCCTGGGGGCCTTCAGCGTGAGGAGCTGGCCATCCACGGGCTGGTCCCACACCACGCTGCCCTCCAGGCGCAGGCCCGCGGGCGTCCACCGTGCCCCATCCGTCGA
This sequence comes from Geothrix limicola, assembly GCF_030268085.1. Lineage (GTDB taxonomy): Bacteria > Acidobacteriota > Holophagae > Holophagales > Holophagaceae > Geothrix > Geothrix limicola. The sequence goes on along the minus strand of NZ_BSDE01000001.1, from coordinate 632,097 downwards.
GAGCTGCTCCGTGCCCGTAGGCATGGCGCGATGGGCCTTGAATTTTCTGAACTCCACCTGCTGGAAGCTGGCGCCCGGCGCGGGCCTGGGCGCCACGCCGGACTGGGCTCCGCCGCGCCACCCGTCGGCCCGCTCGAAGGCGAGGGGTCCGGGCCAGGACACCGTTTCCGGCGAAAGGTCCGCGACCGAAGCCTGCAGGGATCCCTCGCTCAGTTGGGCCTTCACGCCCTCCAGATGGCCTGTCTGGAAGCCTGGAGTGGCCCACAAACGGTCCGCGTCCATCGACTTGAGGGTGGGGGCCGCGGGGCCGTCCGCGGGCGCCTGCCAGCGCACGGGGCCGCGTTCCACGCGCAGGTGCCCGTCCACTTCGCGTCGCCAGCCGGCGGGCAGGTTCCAGACGCCCCTGGAGGAACCCGCCAGGGATTCCCAGCGCAGCGGCGCCAGGCCCTCCCATTCCCCACCCGTCCAGCGGATGGCGGGCCCCGCCTGATCGACGCGGCCCCGGCCCAACGGCGTGGTCGTGCCGGGCTGGGCCACGCCCAGATCCATGGGCCCCTGCAGGGTCCAGATCCCGGCCTGCCGGCGCGCGCTGGGCGACAGGAGGCGCCACTGGCCCGCCTGCTCTTCCAGCCGGCCCGTCACCTGTTCCAGGTGGAGGTCCTCCTCGGAGCCGTCGATGGTCTTGTAGGAAAGCACCATGCGGTTGGGCCCCAGCTGCTCGGTGAGGGTTCCCACGCTGCCCCTGGTGCCTTCGCCGAACAGCGCGTCCCCGCCCGCCACGCGGCTCGGCAGGCCCTCCTTGCCGCTCGACAGGAAGCGTAGCGTGACGCCGAGGGTGCCCGCGACCAGCACCCATCCCAGCCCGTACCACAGCGGGTGGCGCGCGGGAGGGAGGGCCTGGAGCGGAGAGGACACCTTCACGGGGCCGCCTCCCCGAGCACCGAATCCACCAGCCAGGAGCGGCCCCAGCGCGCGCTGCCCTGGGGTGTGGCTACGACCGCCAGGCGCTCGCCGGACCTCGGCAGGGCGGGACGTCCCGCACCGGCGAACCAGGTCAGCGGATCCGCCAGCCCCGCCACGCGCAGCTTCCAGTGGTCCGCACCGAAGACCGTCGCGGAGGCGATCACGCCTTCCACCTTCGCCAGCGGAGGCGCGAAGCCCTGGCCGAAGGGTTCCAGCCGGGCCAGATCCGCATCGTCGGGCAATTCGTCGGGACTGCCATCCACGAGCAGCGGCGGAAGCTCCCGCCCCTGGGCCTGGTCCGCGGCGCCACGCTGAAGGGCCTGGCGCACGAAGGCCAGGCGCGAGGCTTCGAAGCTGAGGCCCGCGGCCACGCGATGGCCGCCACCGCCGAGAATGAAGGGCTGGGCCAGGGCCAGCAGTTCGCCGAGATCGTAGCCTTCCGGCGCGCGCAGGCTGCAGTGGGCCACGCCGTCGATGACCGTGCAGACGCCCGCGGGGCGCCCACTCGCGCGCATGCGATGGCCTGCCACGATGCCAATGACGCCCTTGTGGGCCGTGGGGTCCATCACCAGGTCAAAGGCCTCGCCAGTGGGTTCCGGCAGCTTCGCCGCCAGCTCCTGCTGGATGCTGCGACGCTCCTGGTTGAGCAGCTCCACCCGCGCCATCAGGGATTCGGCTTCGGCTTCCTCGCGGGTGAGCAGCAGGCGGACCGCATCCTCCGCGCCACCCATTCGCCCCACCGCGTTCAACCGTGGCGCCAGGCCGAAGGCGATGTCCTGCGCGCCGAGGGCGCCTTCCTTCTTCGCGGCCTTCAGCAGCGCCACCAGGCCCGGGCCGTTCTTCCCCGCGAGCGAGTTCAGGCCGCGGCGCACCAGCAGTGCATTCTCATCCACCAGCGGCATCACGTCGGCCACCGTGCCGATGGCCACCAGCTTCAGCAGGCCGTCCAGGAAAACCGCATCGGAGCCCACGGGATGGGGAACCGCGCCAAGCAGCGCCTGCGCCAGCTTGAAGGCCACGCCCACGCCCGCGAGATAGCGGTTTGCGTACTCGCCCAGATGGGGATGCACCACGGCACAGGCTGGCGGCAGTTCCGCACCCAGGGCGTGGTGGTCGGTGATCACCCACTCCACGCCCAGCTCCGTGCTGGCCTTTACTTCCTCCACGCTGCGCACGCCGCAGTCCACGGAAATGAGCAGGCCCGGATCCCGCGTGACCTTCAGCTCCTGGATGCAGTCCAGATGCAGGCCGTAGCCGTCGGAAAAGCGGTTGGGGATGAAGAACGACACGTCCGCACCCAGCTTCTCCAGGGTGCGCACCAGCAGGGCCGTGGCGGTGACGCCATCCACGTCGTAGTCGCCGTAGACGACGATGCGCTCGCGAGCCTCTACGGCCCTGCGGATGCGCGCCACGGCCGAGTCCACGCCCGGCAGCAGGTGGGGGTCCGTGCTACGCGCCCAGGAGGGATCCAGGCGCCAGGCCAACGCTTCGGGATGGTCCGCGCCGCGCATCCAGGCCAGCCGTGCAAGACGAGGCTCCAGGTTCCAGGCTTCGCTCAGGGTTCTCCAAGGCGCCGAGCCCGCCGGAAGGTTCCGACGGAGGCGCCACCGCATGGCTTCCACCTCAGCCCACGCTGCCCATGCGGGCGAACTTCTGGTACCGCTCCTCCACCAGCTGCTCCGCGGAGAGTTCAGACAGCTCGGAGAAGGCCTCGATGATGGCCTCCTTCAGCGAAGCGGCAGCGGCATCGAAATCGGAATGGGCGCCGCCGAGGGGCTCCTTAACGATGCCGTCGATAACCCCCAGCTCCAGCAGGTGCGGCGCCGTGAGTTTCAGAGCCGCGGCGGCCTTGGGGGCCTGGGTCGCATCCTTCCACAGGATGGAGGCGCAGCCTTCGGGCGAGATCACCGAGTAGATGGCGTTCTCCATCATGAGCACGCGGTCGGCCACGCCCAGGGCCAGTGCCCCGCCGCTGCCGCCTTCGCCGATGACGACGGCCACCACGGGCACTTCCAGCTTGGCCATTTCGATCAGGTTCCGCGCGATGGCCTCGGCCTGGCCGCGCTCTTCGGCGTCCACACCAGGATAGGCGCCGGGTGTATCGATGAGGCAGAGGATGGGCCGCTGGAACTTCTCGGCCAGCTTCATGAAGCGCAGCGCCTTGCGGTAGCCCTCGGGCTTGGGCATGCCGAAATTCCGAAGGATCTTCTGCTTGGTATCGCGGCCCTTCTGCTGGCCGATGACCATGACCGGGTTGCCTTCGATCCAGCCCATGCCCCCGACGATGGCCGCGTCGTCGCCGAAGCGGCGGTCGCCGTGCAGTTCGTCGAAGCGTTCGCAAATGCGCTCGAGGTAGTCCAGCGTGTAGGGCCGCTTGGGATGGCGCGCCAGCTGGGCCCGCTGCCAGTCCGACAGGTTCGAGAACAGCTCAGCCTTCAGCTTGTCGAGCTTCTTCGCCAGCTTCTCCCTCTCCTTGGACTGGGAGGGATCCATCTCCATGGCCCGGATCTGGGCCTCCAGCTCAAGCACCGGCTTTTCCAGCTGGGACAGATCCATGGTCTGTTCGGGGGACGCGTCTTTCATGAAGCCTCGAGCCGAGAAGTTCGACGGTCCAGTGTAGAGGGCCCAGACAGGATTGGATAGGGCGGGCTGACCCGGGGTAGGGCAGCCCTCAAGGCTGGCCGACCCGAAAGGCCAGGGCATCATCCCGGAAGGTTTTCACCGCGGTCCGATCCTTTTTCCAGGCTTTGAGCCCCGAGTCGAGGGCTTCGAATCCAAACCGCATGGGGAGGGTCTGCTGATGGAAATTCAACTTCAGCAAGGTTCCGGTCCCATGCGGGATGGCATGTGAGTTCCATGTGAAAGTCCGGAAGGGGGTTTCGACGGACTGGGTTTCCACGAAGGGCTTCACCGTTGATGTGAACTTCAACTCGGCCTGGTAGTCGAGCTCTCCGTGGGCGTAGCTCACGATCGGGTAGCGTCGGGCCTTACCAACTCTTTGGATGGCATCACGAACCACGGGCAGCCCCAGATCTGTAAGATACCCCTCTCCTCCCTGCTGGATTCGGAAACCCTCGGGGTGCTTCACTTTCACGGAAGCCTCGAAAGGTCGATCCAGGTCGAGCGGGTCCGAGATGGTTTCGACCTCTAGGCTCGCCGTGGGGGGAAGGTCCAGATAGCTCCGAAGCAGTAGGTCGTGGATGGCTTTAGCACCCCCGCGCCGGGCGGCCACCCGCAATCCCCAGTAACCTCCCGACTCTTTCAGGTTGATGGAACCTTTCAGTTCACGCCCGGTGACTTCCCCCTTCAACTGGAAGACCAGCCGCTGGGGTAGGATGGCCGTAGCTGGTACATCCACCCAGACGGCTCCCGTTGGGAGACAGATCATCACCCGACCATGCTCGTGGGCACTCGATAGGAACCCAAGGGGGGTGCCCATGTCCGTCGGGTCCACCAGCAGGAAACGGCCTTGCTTCGTGTCCACCTCTGCGGCCAGACCAAGGCTCTTTTCAAGGCGCAGGGCCGAGATGACATGGTTGAAGATCGGAAAGGGGGAGGCATCTGCATCCATGTAGCCGAGGCCTATGGCGGCGAGCGCCGGAGCGGTCGTGAAGCCGAGCCCTTTGGCTTCCCCCATGAAGAAGGCCGACAGGTCCTTGCAGTCGCCGTAGCGCTTGCGACCCACTTCAGCGGCCCCTTCGGGCACCCACCCCCGTTCTGGGCTGAGGTAGACCTGCTTGTAGGTCAGCCCCTGGCGCATCCAGGCCCAGAGCGACCGGAGACCCTCCAGCCCGGCCATCCCCTTCATACCGGGAAGGCCCGTGGGCTGGCAGGGCGTGCGGAAAGTCTCCGCGGTCCAACACGCGTAGGCGTCCCAGGAGCCCCACATGGCCGCCACGGGCAGCTTGGGATCCAAAAATCGCACCTGCACGACGGGCAACACCTCGTTGCCGTGCGGGTGGGCGCCTTCATCTGTCGGAAGGGCCGGCAAGCCCCTCACCCGCATTCCCCCCTCTGGAAGCTCCTCGACAAGGTCCACCCAGGGCTTGAAGTGGCGCCGATCGATCTTGATCTCAACAGCCTGCAGGTTGTTGAACCAGCCTTCACTCTTCGCAACCTCCAGCTCCCAAGTGCGCACCGGAAGGGACTCCAAGAGCCGCGTCGAGGCAACCGGGCCTATGGGACTCTGAAGCGATTCCAGGGATTCAAAGGCCAATAAGCTCCCCTTCACCACCCGCCCGAGCGAAGCACTGGTCAATGTGGAGGTGCTGAACTCTTCATCGAAGGCATCGTTCATGCTTTCCACCCGATCGGAATCCAACTTGACCAACTCACCGTCCGGCCGGAGGTTCCACCCCTTCAGGCGCTTGACCCGACTAGCCTTTCCGCCCAGCCCGCTGATGGAATACTGGCGGAATCGGGTTCCACGCTCTTCCAATACTTTCAGCAAGCGAAGACGTCTGAGCCGGACCTCGCCACCTCCCGTATAGGCCATCTCAGTACGATCCAGCAGTACCCATGCTTCGGCATCCTGAGGGCCAGGCTCGGATTGCGCCGCCTGGGCCGAAGGAACGGCCCAATCAGGAAGTTTGGAAACACCCTGAGCAGGGGCCACCAGGGCGGTAAGAGCCAACAGCAGCAAGCAGCCTCGCATCAGCCCTCCTTCACGAGTACGATCTGGCGGCGGCAGGCCGTTTCGATCCATCCGAGGTAGGCCTTGAAGCTCTCCCACCGGTCTGCGCCCTTGGAATTGGCCCTGACCTCCACCCTCAGCGCCACCTTAACTTCGCGGGTAGTCGGATCAAAAGAAAGGGCCCACACAACCTTCCCGAATTCATTCTCGTCGTGGAGGTCCGCCAAAAGACGAGGCGTGAATCCATGCGGGACCTTGAAATGACTGAGGGCGACCTGGGTGGACATGTAGGGGAGCACGATGGGCGTCTTGCGTGTCTGGTCCAGCTCCGAAGGCACCCAGAGGGGCCAGGGCATCCCAGGAAATGGCGTGACAGTGCGCGATCGTCCCGCCTCTCGCTCGATGAATCCCTTGACGCGCCAACTCACGTTCTTTTTCGGATCTGCCGCGTTGAATACAGTGGCCTCCGATACCGCCATGTCCTTCAATGCCGCCTCAAATTTTTTCTTCAGGGCCTTGCCCTGCTCCTTCGGTTCAAGGGGCAGGTAGGAATACCGTTCCGAATACTCGGGATAACCCGAGAATTCGCCTTGGGCCTCCACATTGTCCCCATCCTCGCTGAGATCGAGGGCATAAGTGAATTGCCTTCCATTCGCCAGAGTCCCCAGCCCAGGAATGACTCCCCGGCTCACTTTCCAAGTAGCGGAATCCACCTGGAGCATGTTTACGGCGGTGTAGTCGGGGTGGATAACTCCCGGGGCTGCGTATCGACGGGTCGGGTCAAACCACATAACCGCCCCGGAAGGTAGATCGATGCCGATGACAGTGTGATGAAACTGCCAGGGATTCCTCTGCGCCCATTGGAAGAGAGCCTTCTCGCGGTCGACAACCTTCCCGATCTTTGGAGCGAAACCCGCGGCCTTCAGAAGGTGGTAGTAGAGCAGCCGGAATCCGAAGCTGTCTGTCTTGCGAGTCTTGGCCGCCTCGTTCAAATCCTTGGATTCGAAACCCCTCCAGAAGGTCTTGGGAAGCGCCGCCTCCTCGGCGTAGGTGGAATGGCTCAGGTTGGCGACATTTTGATTGAGGCGGTTCAACAGTTCACCCGCCCGTTCGCCCGGAGTCTGCGGGAGGTCTGCCAGGAGTTCATCCGTCAGGGACTTGAAGGCCGATCCTTTTGAAATGCCGCTCTCGTAGTCCGGCTTGTAGATCGATTCAGCGGCCTGATTCCAGTAGGCCTCCAGAGGATCGTCAACGACGCCCCTCAGGCTTTCTGGCTGGTAGAACATCAGGAGAGTCGGTAGGCCCAGCAGGGGCTTGATGGCATAAGGAGGAGTATCCAGGGCTGGTAGATCATGGAAGGTTAGGACACGGAATCCCGATACATCCGACGTTTCCGGTTTCGCGATCACGCTAGGCTCCACCACCCAGGCCAGCGGGAAATACTTGAACACCTCGATGACCAACAATTTGGTGGGCACCGAGTTGGCAAGCGTCCACTTAGCGTAGAGGCCGTCATCGTATCGGCGCGGGAGTCCATGGAACCAGCCGTTGGCGGGCTCGGACCAGCTCACCTCCATCACACAATCCGAAGTGACACCCGGCGGCACAACATGCGTCGCACTGGATTCGGAACCTCCAACCTCCACCTTGCGCTCGGCGAAATCCTTCCGGTCGTTGAACTCGACCTGCCTCCCGTCCGGGTAAACCGTCCGCCCCTTGATATCCGAAACCGTGGTGGGCATATCCGGCAGCTGCGCGGCCTTGCGCCCTTCCTCGGCGAACACCCGCACCCTATAAACGTATTCCACGGCTCTTCCAGTGAATTTCATTCGCTCTTCAAGCACCAGGGCACCCTTCGGCCCTGAACGAATGGCCCAGACATCCGAAGGAATGGGAGCCCAACCCGCTGCCAATTGGCCGGCTGCTCCCATGAGTAAAACAATCGCAAGCTGTTTCAACATAAGATTCCTGATGATTTGGGTGGATATCTATTTGTGACAGATTGCCCGGCCTCCAACAAGGCGCGACCTTTCAATGAAGTGCTGGCAGGATTCGAGCATGCATTCCACCCCCTTCCCCATCCTTGGCCTCAGCGGCGGCATCGCGGCGGGGAAGAGTTTCGTCGCGGCGCAACTGCAGAAACTCGGCTGGGTCGTCATCGACGCGGATGCGCTGGCCCGTGAGGCCGTGGCGCCGGGCAGCGAGGGGTTGCGGAAGGTGGCGGAAGCCTTCGGCCCTGAGGCCCTGCGCCCGGACGGCACTCTCGACCGCACCTGGATGGCCGGCCGGGTGTTCTCGGATGATGGGGCGCGGGCGCGACTCAACGCCATCCTCCACCCGCGCATCGAGGCACTGCGGGACGCCCGCCTCCGGGCCCTTCCGGCGGATACCCTCGGGGTGGTTCTCGACGCGGCCCTGTGGGTGGAGCGGGGGAAGACCCATCATTTCGACGCCTTCTGGGCGGTGGACGCCCCCGAAGAGCTGCGCGTCGGGCGCCTCATGGCCCGCGACGGGATGACGCGCGAGGGCGCTCTGGCGCGCCTGCGCGCCCAGGCGACGGCACCCGAGCGGGCGCTCCACGCCGACCTGGTGATTTGGAACGATGGGAGGGACCTGTCCGGAATCCTGGGGGAGGCCCAGGCCGCCCTTCTGGCAAACTGGAAGATCCGCCGCGCGCGGACGTGGAGACCAACGATGCCCGCACCCTTCAGCGCAGACCAGCTGCGCGATGTTCTGACCGACCTGCTGAGCCGCGGCGGGGACTACGGCGAGGTTTTCGTCGAGCGGCGCCGGGCCCATGCCCTGGGCATGGACGATGGCCGCATGGAGGACGTGCTTGCCTCCGAAACCTTCGGCGTCAGCCTCCGACTGGTGGACGGCGAGACCACGCGCTTCGCAGACCTCATCGCCCCCAGCCATGAAGAACTCATGGAATCCGCCAGGACCCTGGCCGCGCCGGGACACGGCTCTGCCGCTGCCGTGCCTGCGCTCACGCCCCAGAGCTTCCCGACGCCCAGCCCCGTGACCCAGGATCCGGGTCAGGTGCCCCTCGGTGACAAGGTGGCCCTCGTGCGCCGCGCCGAAGGCCTCGCCCGCACCTACGCCGAGACCCTCCGTCCCGGCGCCCTGAAGCAGGTTTCCGTGGGCTACGGCGACAGCACCCAGCGCGTCTGGATCGCCTCGGCCGAGCTGAAGAAAGACACCTGGACGAGCCGCATCACCGAGGATCACCGCACCCAGGTGGTGCTGCGCGCCAACGTGACCGCAGGTGACGGCGTCCAGTTGCAAACCGGTTACCAGCCCCTGGGCGAGACGCGCGGCTTCGAGCTGTTCACCGATGAGGCCGTCACGAAGATGGTCCAGGAGGCCGTGCGCCTGGCCATCCAGGCCCTCGACGCGCAGCCCGCCCCGGCGGGCACCTTCCCCGTCGTGCTCAGCAGCAGCGCCGGCGGCACCATGATCCACGAGGCCTGCGGGCATGGACTCGAGGCCGATCTCGCCCTGGCTGGCATGAGCGCCTTCGCGGGCAAGCTCGGCCAGAAGGTGGCCGGCGAAGGCGTCACGATCATCGACGACGGTACCCTGCCCCACAAGCGCGGCAGCCAGGCCATCGACGACGAGGGCAATCCCGTGAGCCGCGTGGTGCTCATCGAGAACGGCGTGCTGAAGGCCTACCTGCAGTCGCGGAAGACCTCGCGGAAGATGGAGACCGAACCCACCGGCAACGGCCGTCGCGAAAGCTACCGCCACCTGCCCATCCCGCGCATGCGCAACACCTTCCTGGCCGCCGGCAGCGAGGCCCCCGAAGCCATCCTGCGTGACCTCGACCGCGGCCTGCTCGTGAAGCACATGGGCGGCGGACAGGTCGACACGGTCACCGGCAACTTCGTGTTCCAGGTGACCGAAGGCTACTGGGTGGAGAACGGCGTGGCCCAGTACCCGGTGAAGAACGCCACCCTCAGCGGCTGTGGGCCTGAGGTGCTGAAGGGCCTCACCCGCATCGGTAACGACCTTCACCACTTCGACATCGGCACCTGCGGCAAGGACGGCCAGGGCGTGCCCGTCAGCGACGCCCTTCCCACCATCCTCTGCCCCGCCCTCGTGGTCGGCGGCACCGCCGAACCCCTGCCGAGCGTGATCTGACATGAGCCCCTTCTCGACCTTCCTTCCCGAATCCCTTGAAGCCCGGCTCCAGGACGGCATCCGCCACGCGATGGACCTGGGCGCCGAAGGCGCCGAGGCCTTCATTTCCGTCTCCCGCAGCCGCAAGGCCAAGGTGCAGAACGGCGAGCTCCAGGACCTCAGCGTCAGCAAGCGCGGCGGCCTCGGCGTGCGGGTGCTGCGCGCCGGGACCAAGGGCTTCCGCGCGGGACTGGCCACCACCACGGATCTCGCGGCCGCCGATTTCCGCAGCCTCTTCGCCCAGGCCTGGGAACTCAGTGCCCTCGGCGATGAGGACCCCTGGCTCCGCCAGGCCGAGCCATCCGGCGTCGACGACCTGCCCAGCCGTTTCGATCCCGCGGTGGATGCCATCACCCCCGAGCAGCGCATCGCCTGGGCCCTGGATCTGGAAACCCAGGCCCGGCGGGCTTCCGCAAAGGTCGCCGCCGTGCGCGAAGCCTCCTGGAGCGACGGCACGGGCGCCAGCCTGCTGCTGACCCAGAAGGGCGTGCGCACCCCGGATGTGGGATCCAGCTGCTCAGCCTCCATCGAGCTCGCCGTGGCCGACGGCGAGGAACGCCAGGCCGCTTGGCACTGGGATGTCTCCCGCCGGCCCAACCTGGATCTCGCCGCCATCGGTGCCGAGGCGGCCCTCAAGGGCGAGCGGAAGCTGAATCCCCAGCGGCTGCCCGCCGGGAAATATCCCGTCGTGCTGCACCCGGAAGTGGCCGTCGACCTGCTCGGCATCGTGGCGGGCATGCTGGATGCGGAATCCGTGCTCAAGCAGCGCAGCCTCTTCGCCGGCAAGCTGGGCGAAGTCATCGCATCGCCCCTGCTCACCCTCGTGGACGATGGCCGCCTCGCGGAAGCGCCCGGCTGCCCCGCCCTGGGCACCGAGCCATGGGACGCCGAGGGCCTGCCCACGCGGCGCAATGTGCTGCTGGAGGGCGGCGTCCTGAAGACCTACCTGCACACCCTCAAGACCGCCGCGGAAATGGGCATGGCGCCCACGGGCACGGCGGGCCGCGGCCTGGGCAGCCAGCCCAGCGCCACCACCTTCAACCTCTTCCCCCTGCCCGGCAACACCGCTCCCGAGGCGCTCTACAGGCTCGCCGGCAACGGCGTGCTCATCACGGAGATCATGGGCCTGCACACGGTGGATCCCGTCAGCGGCGATCTCAGCGTGGGCGCCAGCGGCATCCGCATCCGCGACGGCGTGCTGGCCGAGCCCGTGGACAAGCTCACCTTCGCGGGCAACCTGCGCGACTTCCTCACCCGCATCGTGGCCCTGGGCAATGATCTGCGCTGGTACGGAAGCAGTGCGGGCCTGAGCCTCCTGCTGGAGGACATCGCCCTCGGCGGCGCTTGACCCGAGTGCTTGACCCCGGTGCTTGACCCTAGGCACATCCTCCCCACGATACGTTCTGTCTTTACGAGGCCGTCATGTCCCTGAATGCAGCGAAACAGTATCTCTCCCACGCCCACCTCGAAGCCGAGCTGCGGGCGGAGCTGGAGCCCCTGGTGAAGGCGGCTGAGGCCGGTGATGCCAAGGCCGTCGCGGAGCTGGAAGACCGCTTCTTCGAGCCCCTCGCCTTCGGCACCGGTGGCCTGCGCGGCTTCATGGCCGCCGGCCTGCGCCGGATGAACCAGCCCAACGTGCGCCGCACCACCATGGCCCTGGCGGCCGTGGCCAAGGCCCACGCGCCTGCCAAGAAGATCGCCGTGGTGGGCTACGACACGCGCATCAATTCGGAGGTCTTCGCCAAGGAAAGCGCCGCCGTGCTGGCCGCCGCGGGCTACGAGGTGTTCCTCGGCACGCGCCCCCTGCCCACGCCCTTCCTCTGCTTTGCGATGAAGGCGCTGGGATCCGCCTGCGGCGTGATCATCACCGCCAGCCACAATCCGAAGGAATACAACGGCTTCAAGGCCTACAACGACCTTGGCGGCCAGGTGGTCGATCCCTGGGATGCCGAGATCGAGGCCCACATGGCGGCGCTGCCCGTCGTGCCCGTGCCGCCCACCGCGCCCGCGGAGCGCATCAAGCCGATCCCTGCCGCCATCGAGAAGGCCTACCTCGCCCTCGGCCAGGATCTGCTGCAGCATCCCAAGGCCTTCACGCCGGCCCGGATCCTTTACACGCCCTTCCACGGCACGGGCATCGCCTTCGTCCCCACCCTCTTCGAGCAGGCGGGCCTGCCCCTGACCGTGAGCCCCAGTCAGGGCGTGCAGGACGGCACCTTCCCCACGGCCCCGAGGCCCAATCCCGAAGAGCTGGCCGCCTACGCGGCGCCGCTGCGTGAGGCCGAGGCCGCTGACATGGAAGTCATCCTCTCCAACGATCCCGACGCCGACCGCATCGGTGTGGTCGCCAAGCGGAACGGGGCCTGGGAGCTCATGTCCGGCAATGATCTCGCCGCGCTCACCCTGGACTACTTCTGCACCCAGAAGGGCCGGAAGGGCGCCGTCGTCAGCACGGTGGTCACCTCCGACTTCATGGCCGATGTGGCCCGGCATTACGGGCTGCCCGTCGTGTGGACCCTCACGGGCTTCAAGAACATCGCCGTGTGCATGGACCGCCTGGAAGCGCTCGGCGAGGCCTACGCCTTCAGCGCCGAAGAAAGCTACGGCATGTTGATCCCCCCCAGCTTGCGGGACAAGGACGGCGTCACCGCCGCCCTCGTCGTCGCCGAAATGGCGGGCCACTACAAGGCCCTGGGCCTGACCCTCTTCGAGGCGGTGGACGCGCTCATGGCCAAGGTCGGCGCCTTCCACAACCGCCTGGTGAACCTCGAGGATCCCCGGCCGGGTGGCGCCAAGCGGTTCGCCGAGGCGATGGAGCGCATCCGCACGGCCGGGCTCGCGACGCTGGGCGGAGAGAAGGTCGTCAGCTGGGAGGATTTCCAGACGGGCCTGTGGCACGGCGAGGGGCGCAGCGAGACCATCCTCGACCGGCCGGACAATCGTGCTGCCGCGCTGCCCATCCCCCGCAGCAACGTGCTGAAGTTCCGGCTGCAGGGCGGCGCCTTCGCGGCCTTCCGCCCCAGCGGCACCGAGCCCAAGCTGAAGGTCTACCTCCAGAGCCGCACGGATGCCGCTCTGCTGGACCGCCTGGAAGCCGAGGCGCGCAAGCTGCTCGGCCTGTAGCCAGGGCCAGTCCACAAAGAGAAACGGCGCCGGAATCGGCGCCGTTTCTGCGTTTGAAGTGAAGGTTACTTCTTCTTGCTGGTCAGCTTGCCATCGGCCCAGCCGTGGCATTCCTTGCAGCTCGCTTCGGTCTTGTGCTTGACGAGCATGTCGGCGGCAACCTTTGTGAGGTTGTCCTTCTTGGCCGGCAGAGCCTGGTGGCAAACGGTGCACTTGGCACCCTTGACCGTGGTGGGCTTGGCGTTGGCGACGGGGGCCAGGGCCAGGACGAGGGCGGCGGTGAGCAGGGTGATGCGACGCATGAGTGCTCCTCTGAAGGGGGGACTCGAATTCGTGGGTCGAGTCAAGGTTGTGAAGCAAGGACCGTACTAGAAGCGAGTGTGAAGCCTGGCCTTCTTTGAGTCAGTGATGAGTGTCACAGGAATGTACCATCAACGAATCGCCTCGGGTTCTCAAATCCGGCCGGGCGGGTGCCTACTTCGCTTCGGGCTCGGTGTCGGACTCACCGCTTTCCGTCTTTTTCATCAATTCGGCGTAGTACTCCGGACGGGTTTCGCGGATGTGGTCCGCCGAGGCCTTGCCCGTCAGCCAGGCCATGTCCATCGGGTAGACCTCGGGATCGAAGATGACGAGATACCAGTGCCAGACGAGGATCGAGAGGGTGGCCAGGATCGCTTCGTAGTAGTGGGCGGCCGTGGCGGCATCCATCACCCAGATGGGGAAGCGGGCGAGGCTCCAGTTCTGCGCCCAGAGCAGGACGCCGGTCACCGCCATCACGACCGTGCCCCACATGAAGGCCCAGTACTCCATCTTCTCGGCGTAGCCGAACATGCCGAAGGTGGGGCGCTTATCAGTCAGGCCGAGGTTGTACCGGATCGCGTTGAGGATGTCCTTGGCGTCCTGAAGGCCCGGCAGCAGCTCCTTGAGGATGACGCGGTCGCGCTTGACCAGGATCAGGTGGATCAGGTGCAGCACCGTGGCAGCCATGATGACGACCGCGGCGATGCGGTGCAGGAGGCCGCGGAGCACACCCGTGCCGTTCAGCCCCATGACCTTCACCCAGGCGGATTCGGGGAACTTCAGCGCAAAGCCCGTGAGGACGAGGGTGATGAAGCTGACCATCACCATGCCGTGGGTGATGCGGAACCACTTGTTCATGCGCGGCAGCTGCTCGCCCGTGCCGTGATGCGGCTTGTGGCGGCGCAGCTTGGCCAGCCAATCCAGGCCGTTGTGGAACAGCATGAAGCCGATGGTCATCGGGATGAGCATGTAGTAGGTCAGGCGGATCCACTTCACCGAGATGTGCTCGACGCCGCCCGCCATGCGGACGTGGACCTTGCTCACGGTGATCTTGTCGCCCACGCCGGGATGGCACTGGCCACAGGTCTGCTTGAGGTTCGCGGGATTGACGGTGGAACGGATATCCGCCGAAGACAGGATGTTGTGCACACCATGGCAGGAGGCGCAGTTGGCGGCGGTCTTCTGGCCCCCGCGGATGGCGAGGCCGTGGAAGCTGTCCTGGAAGGCCGGCACCTTGTCGCCGAAATCGTAGCGGGAGTTGAGGCGCTCATCCCCGTGGCAGCGGCCGCAGGTCACGGCGGACACGCGGGCCGCGTTGACCATGGATCCGGGATCCTTGGGCGCCAGGATGTTGTGCTCGCCGTGGCAGCCGGTGCAGGTCGGGGAATCCTTGGAACCCCGCTTCACCGCCAGGCCGTGGACACTGTCGGCGTAGACGGTCTGGACCTCGTTGTGGCAGACGCCGCAGGTATCGGCCACGTTGGCGCGGTTGACCTTGGCCTTGGGATCCGTCGAGGCGAGGATGTCGTGGCTGCCGTGGCAGTCGGAGCAGCCGGCAGCGGCCGAGTTGCCCTTGGCCACCTCACGGCCATGCACGCTGACCTGGTAGGCCTCCACAGGCTTCACGAAGGGGATCTTGTGCTTGGCGAGGAAGTCGGGATTCGAGTGGCAGCTCCCGCAGGTGCGCGGCAGGTTCTTCTTGTTCGTATTGGAACCAGGCTCGCTGGAGCCCAGGATCGTGTGCGGCGATCCATGGCAGGAAGAACAGGTGGCGGCGTCGGACATGCCGCTCTGCCGGGCCAGGCCATGAACGCTCTTGGCGTAGGCCTTGACCTCTTCCTCGTGGCAGGTGGCGCACTTCACCGGTGCCGGTTTGCCGTCGTGGGGGGCCTTCGTGATGCTGCTGTGACAACCGGTGCACCCCATGCTGGCGTGCTTGGAGGCCTCGAAGACCACCAGGTCCACGTCATGGCAGGCGACGCAATCCTTCGGGGCCGGCGGAGCCGCCGCCAGCACGACAGAGAGCAATCCAGCGAACAGCAAACGCATAACCACCTCACCAGTCCTCTATACCCTAGCCTGACAAACCTGTGATGGGCTAGGTGTAGGTGACATCAATCACGACATCTGCAGGAAATGAGTTTCAAAGCCCGGATGATCAGGCTTTTTGTTGTCGGGGCCAAGACCACGGGCTTGGATTCGCACCATCCCTGAAATGCATGAGGCGCCGGTGGGGACCGGCGCCTCGTTCAAGCCGTCTCAGCATCTCACTTGCCCTTGTAGTCCTTGAGCCAGGCCACATCCACTTCGGCAGCCTTCTTGTCCGTCTTCATCTTGAGGAGGAACTTGCCGCGCTCGTTGTTCTCCGAGGCCCCCTTCTTGGGCATCTTGTCCACGTGGCAGTACTGGCAGTTCTTGCAGTCGGCGAAGCCGAGTTCCTGGGCCTTCTTGACGAAGGGGATCTTGGCTTGGGCAGGCACGGCGAGCAACAGCACCGCGGCGGCGAGGAGCGGAGCGATACGCATGGCATCTCCTGGATGAAGGTTCCGCGAGGTGGATCGGGCGCGGAACGATGGATGTGGGGTTCTGGGCACGAGGCTACCAGCCTTCCCTGTCGCCCAGGGCTCAGGCGGCAGCATGTGATTCAGAGCACGGATGCCCGACAGGCCCCCGAAAAGACCACCGCCCGAGACAGCCTGGGCTGCTCGGGCGGTGTGCGGTGTTTAGCGTGTGCTCCGGCCTTGGCGGCGGGTCACTTGCCCTTGTATTCCTTCAGCCAGGCCAGATCCACTTCGGCGGCCTTCTTCTTGGCTTTCATGTCGACCAGGAACTTGCCGCGCTCGGCCATGTCGCCGCCCTTCTTGGGGGCTCCGACGTGGCAGGCCTTGCACTCTTTGACATCGGCGAAACCGAGTTCCTGGGCCTTCTTGACCCAAGGCATCTTGGCCTGGGCGGGAACGGCGAGGATCAGGGCTGCGGCGGCGACGAGGGTGGCGATGCGCATGGTGCCTCCTGGGGGATGACGCCCCGCTGCGCGGGACGAAGTTGGGGGGAGTCTTGCAACAAGGGTGCCTGGAAAGGAACCCTTCGCAAAGACGCCATTCATGGCATGAATCTAGAACACCAATTGTTCCTGGTATTCACCGAATTCAGCCCGCAGGGTGTCGCAGATCTCACCGATCGTCGCCTCCGCCTTCACGGCCGCCACGATGAGCGGCATCAGGTTTTCCGTGCCGGTGGCCGCGGCGCGAAGGGCCGCCAGGCGGGCATCCACCGCGGCCTGATCCCGGACCGCGCGCACCTTGGCGATCTCCGCCCGCCGCTGCGCGCCCAGGGATTCATCCACCCGCAGCAGCTCGGGCATCGTTTCACCGGTCACGGTGAAACGGTTCACGCCGACGACGACCTGTTCGCCCTGCTCCACGGCCTTCTGGTAGGCATAGGCCGCGTTCTGGATCTCCCGCTGGGGGAAGCCCCGTTCGATGGCGCTGACCATGCCACCCAGCTCGTCCACCTTGGCCAGCAGCGCCGAGGCGCGGGCCTCCAGCTCATCCGTGAGCGATTCGATGAGGTAGCTCCCCGCGAAGGGATCCACCACGTCCGCCACGCGCGATTCGTAGGCCAGGATCTGCTGCGTTCTCAGCGCGATGCGGGCGCTCACCTCCGTCGGCAAGGCCAGGGCCTCGTCCCGACTGTTCGTGTGCAGGCTCTGGGTGCCGCCGCAGACGGCGGCCATGGCCTGCACCGCGGTGCGCACGATGTTGTTGTCCGGCTGCTGGGCCGTGAGCGTGCTGCCCGCGGTCTGCGTGTGGAAACGCAACATCTGGCTTTTTGCATCGGTCGTCTTGAAACGTTCCTTCATGATCCGGGCCCAGAGGCGACGGGCGGCGCGGAACTTGGCCACCTCCTCGAAGAACTGGTTGTGGGCGTTGAAGAAGAAACTCAGGCGCGGCGCGAAGGCCTCCAGCTTGAGCCCCGCATCCAGGGCCGCCTGCACGTAGGCGATGCCATCGCCCAGGGTGAAGGCGATCTCCTGGGCCGCCGTGCAGCCCGCTTCGCGGATGTGGTAGCCCGAGATCGAAATGGTGTTCCAGTTCGGCACCTGCTCGGCGCAGAACGCGAAAATGTCCGTAATGAGCCGCAGGCTCTGGCGGGGCGGGAAGATGTAGGTGCCGCGCGCCATGTATTCCTTGAGGATGTCGTTCTGGATGGTGCCGCTCACCTGCTTCCAGCTGACACCCTGCTCCTCGGCCACGGCCAGGTAGAGGGCCAGTAGCACCGCGGCGGGCGCGTTGATCGTCATGCTCGTGCTCACCTTGTCCAGGGGGATGTCCTGGAAGAGGCGGCGCATGTCATGGATGGAGCTGATGCTCACGCCCACCTTGCCCACTTCGCCCAGCGCCATGGCGTGGTCGGGATCCATGCCGATCTGGGTGGGCAGGTCGAAGGCCACGGAGAGGCCCGTGGTGCCCTGCTCCAGCAGGTAGCGGTAGCGCGCGTTGCTTTCCTCGGCGGTGGCGAAGCCCGCGTACTGCCGCATCGTCCACAGGCGGCCGCGATAACCCGAAGGCTGCACGTGGCGCGTGAAGGGGTATTTGCCTGGCGCGCCGAGGTCTTTCAAGGGATCAAAATCCGCGAGGTCCGCCGGGGTGTAACTGTTCTTCAGCGGAATGCCCGAGCTCGTCGCGAAGGTCCGCTCCCGCAGCTTGGCGGGGTCTTCCGTCACCGTCAGCTGGGTGCGCACCTGCTCCAGGAAATCCTTCTGATACATGAAGCCTCCGAATGGTTCCACCTTATCCCCCGAAGTGACCTGGACGCTACACTGGCCCTTCCTCCCGAGATGCCCATGCCCCTTCCGCCGCCTCCACCCGCTCTCCTTCAGATCATCAGCGGTGCCGATGTCTGGACCGCCGAAGGCCCGCGCCACGGCCAGGCCGTGGTGATCCAGAGAGGGAAGATCCTCGCCGTGGGTCCGCTCGAAGCGCTCGAAAAAACCCATCCCAAAGCCAAGCACATCGAGCTTCCGGGCGGCACTCTGATGCCCGGCTTCATCGAGGGGCACGCCCACGTGGGCGGCCTGGGCGCCTTCGGACGCCAGATCGATCTCACGAACCTGGACAGCCTGCAGGACACCCTCGGCCGCATCCGCGAACGCGCGAACACTTCCAAGGAGCCTTGGCTGATGGGCCGGGGCTGGGATCAGAACCTGTGGCCGACCAAGGCCTTCCCCAGGGCCCAGGACCTGGATGCGATCACCTCACGTCCTGCCTTCCTCGAACGCGTGGACGGCCACGCCGCCTGGGTGAACACCGCGGCCCTCGCCCTGGCTGGCATCGGCCCCGACACACCCGATCCCAAGGGCGGGCGCATCCTCAAGGATGCCTACGGACGCCCCAGCGGCATCCTGCTCGATGCGGCCATGGAACTGGTGGTGAAGCACATCCCCCCGCCCACGGATCGCGAACTGGAATCGCGGCTCAAGGCCGGCCTGGATGCGCTGCGCGCCGAGGGCTTCACGGCCGTGGCTGACATGGGCATCGGCGATCCCGAACTGGCCGCCTACCGCCGCCTGGCCGCGGCTGGCGCCCTGCCCATCCGCGTCTTCGCCTACCTGAACCACGATCACAAGCTCATGATCCGGGAGCTGAAGCAGCCTCACGCCAAGAAGCTCTCCTTCTTCCAGGTGCAGGGCGTGAAGTTCTACCTGGACGGCGCCCTGGGCAGCCGGGGAGCGCGGCTGCTCGCGCCCTATGCGGACGAACCCAGCACCATGGGGCTCTGGGTCACCGAGCCTGACAAGGTCGCCGCGGACGCCGCCATCACCATGCGTTCGGGCTACCAGCCGGCCATCCACGCCATCGGCGATGCGGCCAACCGGGCCGCGCTCGACCTGCTGGCCAAGGCGATGAAGCGTGGCAAGGGCGCTCTGCCGCCGCGCATCGAGCACGCGCAGGTCGTCACCGCCGCGGATGCCGCGCGCTTCGGAAGCCTGGGCGTGGTGGCCAGCGTCCAGCCCGTCCACTGCACGTCGGATCACGCCTGGACTCCCGCGCGCCTGGGGCCCGAGCGCGTGAACGAAGCCTTCCCATGGCGCCGCTTTCTCGACGGGGGCGCCGTGCTGGCCTTCGGCAGCGACGCGCCGGTGGAAGCGCCCAATCCCTTCATCGCCCTCGCCGCCGCCGAGACGCGCCAGGATCCGCAGGGCCGTCCCCAGGGCGGATTCCTGCCGGATCAGCGCCTCTCCAGGCCCGAGGCCATCCGCGCCTACACGGCAGGCAACGCGAAGGCCCTGGGCCACGCCAAGGAGCTCGGCATCCTCCAGAAAGGCGCCGTGGCCGACCTCCTGTGGGTGCAGGTGCCCATCGGCGACCTCAGCCCCGAGGCCCTCCGCAAGGTGAGGCCCGGACGGCTCTGGGTGAACGGGGTGGAGGCAGCCCTGGCACACTAGAGCCATGAGCCTGAGACCCGCCTCCCCCCTCCTCGCGCCCTCCCTGCTTTCGGCTGATTTCACCCGGCTCGGCGAAGAACTGAAGGTCATCGAGACCTCGGGCGCCCAGGTGGTGCACGTGGACGTGATGGACGGCCGCTTCGTGCCCAACATCACCATCGGCCTTCCGGTGGTGGAGAGCCTGCGCAAGGCCACCACTCTGCCTCTGGATTGCCATCTGATGATCG
This sequence comes from Geothrix limicola, assembly GCF_030268085.1. GTDB lineage: Bacteria > Acidobacteriota > Holophagae > Holophagales > Holophagaceae > Geothrix > Geothrix limicola. Next base: position 612,221 of record NZ_BSDE01000001.1, on the reverse strand, counting down.
TGGAGCCCCTGCGCTACGCGGCGGACTTCGTGAAGGCCGGCGCCGACTGGGTGAGCGTCCACCAGGAGGCCGATCCGCACCTGCATCGCACCCTGGCCGCCATCCGCCAGGCCGGCGGCAAGGCGGGCGTGGTGCTGAATCCGGGCACGCCTGTTGAAACCCTCGTAGACCTCGTCGGCGACTTCGACTTCGTCCTGCTCATGAGCGTGAACCCCGGCTTCGGTGGCCAGAGCTTCATCCCCCGCGTGCTCGACAAGGTGAAGCGGCTCGATGCCCTGCGCACCGAGCGCGGCGTGTCCTTCTTCATCGAAGTGGATGGCGGCGTGGGCATGAAGAACGCCGCGGATCTCGTGCGCGCGGGCGCCGACGCGCTGGTGGCGGGCAATGCCTTCTTCAAGGCCGAGGATCCCAAGGCCGCCGCCGCGGGCCTGCTCGGGGAAATGAACAAGGGCCGCAGGGCCTAAATCCTAAAGCCACCTCGGGCGGCCATCTTGCGGTGGAGCCTGGTCTAGTCCCAATGGACGAGATCTCTGGACGTCGGCCCATGTGACTGCCCGCGCGTTGAGGTCCAAACCCTGGAATCGCAACGGCTCCGAGCCGTCGTGAGCAGAGGCTGGCACCAACCTGGATCCCGTCGCATCTAAACGGGTGGCGACCACGAAGGCCTGGCAAGGGAGGCTCCCATGACACGCCATCGTCTTTTCAGCACCCTGGCCCCCTGCATCCTCGCGGGCGGCGCACTCACCCTGGGTGCCCAGCAGGAACACCGACGTGAGGATCCCCGGCCCGAGCGGCATCAGGAGCGTCCTGCGCATCGCGACGCGCCCCAGGAAAGGGGCCCCGAACCTCGGCGACAGGAACCACATCCCATGACGCCGCGTGCTCCGGCCCCTCTGCGGGAGACGCCACGGATGATGGAGCGGCCTTCTGAACGCCCGCCCTCCCCGAGGCAGGCGCGGCCTGAATTCCCGGAACCGGCAGGTCGGCCCCGCACCGTCGACCGGCCCCCCACCCGGGATCCGCGTCCTTCCGCGAGGGCCGTCCCCCCTGCTCGAAACCTCGACGCCGCCCGCGCCTGGCAGACGCGTCAGACCTGGCGGCAGGGCGCCTGGCCGGCCCACGCCACCTGGCAGGAACACCGCGCCCACCGGTGGGAGAGCGAGCATCGCACCTGGACTCAGCGTGGCGGGTACGGCGGATACCGCATCCCCGAGACCCAATTCGCGCGCACCTTCGGCGACCGCCACACCTTCCGGATCGGCAGCCGCCCGATGATCTACGGAGGCTATCCGCGCTTCCGATGCAGGGGCTACTGGTTCCTCATCGTCGATCCCTGGCCCGAATTCTGGGTGGATGACTGGTACCTGTGGGATGACGTCTACATCGACTACGACTTCGACGGCTACTACCTGCTGGACCGCCGCCACCCCGGAGTGCGGTTGGCCCTCATGGTTTCCCTCTGAGACACAGGGCCTCCTTGGCCTTCCGGCTGAGGCGCTTGACCGCACGCTCCCGCTTCAGGGCCTCGCTGCGTGAACCGCAGTTTTCGCGATACACCAGCTCAAGCGGCCCGCGGCCCCGCGTGTACTTGGCGCCCTTGCCCTCCTCGTGCTGCTTCAGACGGGCTTCCACATCGAGCGCGATGCCGCAGTAAAGGGTGCCATCGCCGCAGCGGAGCAGATACACGAACCAGGCCGCCTGAGGGGCGTCCTGGTCCTTCTCGCGCCGCTGCGGAGGGCACATGGACTACCCCCCGATCGCGCCGCGCACTGCGCGACGCTCCCACTCGGCCCATGGCCTCGCGGAGGGGGCCCCGTCATCGCCGCAGCGGAGCAGATACACGAACCAGCTCACGGCCGCCCCCAGGACGCGGGAAAAGCCTCGCTCAGAATCTGCTCGGCGGTGGCGCCCTGCCCGGCGCGGAAACGGGCGCTGGCCAGGCAAAGCCCCACGTTGTGGCCCCATCCGCGGCCCCTGAGATGGAGCGATCCATCCGCCTGCAGCGCTCCGTCGCAGACGTTGCTGGGCCAGGTGGTCCAGCCGAAGGAGCGTCCGGCGGCCAGACGCAGATCCTCCACCGCGTATGGTCCCGAATCCCCCAGCCTGAGACCGACCTGTCCGGGCTTCAGTCCCGGTTTCAGGCGGCGCTTGAGGGCCGCGACCTGGGCTGGGTTGAGCGTCCGCTCCCAGGTCGCCCAGCGGTCCTCAGGAACGGACTCGGCGCTCCCTGTTTCGGAAGGTCCCTCGCCCCAGGCCTCTCGCGGGCTGAGGGAATGGCCTCCAGCCGAGCCCGTGAAGAAGGCCCAGCGGGGATCCAGGTTGAGAACGGGCGCCGCCGAAACCGCCCGGGCCGTGTCTTCGGAAGCCTGCCCGCGCACGACCGCGCAATGGGTGAGGGGGCACAGGACCCCGCCCGGATGCTGATTCGGATGCCCCTCCAACCAGCGCCCCAGCACCGCTGCCAGCGCACGGCGCGCCTCGTAAGGAGCCTCGGCGCCCAGTTCCCCCTCCGTGGCGGCGGCGATCCACGCGGCCCTGGAAGCCGTCCAGGACAGGCTCCAGCCGTGAGTCGCGGCGCGGATCCTCACCTGCCCCCGCAGGTCATGCACCGGAAACCCTTCGGAAAACCGGACCCGTCCCTGGAAGCGCCAGGTCCGGCCGACACGATGCGACAACCGTTGTCCATTCACGGTGAGTGGCCCCCGGAGCCGCTCCGCGGGCCAGACCACGGTGACGGTCTCCCCCAGGGTCACGGCCTCTTTCACCCAGGTCTCAGTTTCCCGTGGCTGGTGCTGAGGCGGCACGGGCAGAACTTCCCGTCGCAACCAGGCGCGCAGCCAGCGGTAGGCCCAGGCCTGCTCGCGGGTGGTGCCACCCGCCAGGGCGCGGTCGAGCCGATCCTGCAACATAACCGCCGGTGGCGCGGGCCAGGCCTTGGGGGGCCGGGCGTGGCCTTCGGCCCAGAGGCAGCGGGCCTCCTCGTTCCAGCGGCGCAGGCCCTTCCCGGCCAGACGCCGGTGGGTGAGTTCGTGGCGGAGGACGGCGCCCGGATCGCGGCGGCGCAACTGGTCCCAGGGCCGCAGGTGCAGCGTGTCGCCCAGCCACTGACCGCTGCGCGCGGGGGGTGCGCCCGTGGCGCGCTCGAAGGAGCCGGCGTCCGGATGGAGGAAGACGCGCCAGGGCCCCGCCGGCCAGGGGCCCTGGGCCAGCGTCGTCGCGAAGGCGGATCGAAGCGCCGCTTCCACCTGGCCCTGGGCACCCAGGTCCCCCTCGAAGACCGGTGGCGTGAAGGGTGGCGCGGGTGCGACGAGCAGGAGCATCAGCCCTTCAGCCGCAGGATCTCGCGGATGCGCGCCAGGCCATCGGCTTTGCCCTTGCCCCGCGGCAGGTGTAGCACCACGAGCGTCGAGCCCTTCCCGCCCGCCACCCAGGCGCTGGTGGCCGTGGGTTCGCCGGGCACGGGCGCCGTGCCCGTCTTGAACCACCATCCCTGCTGGTGGAAGAGTTCCTTCACTTCGACCCAGGTACCCGCCAGGAAGCGCTCGCCGAAATTCACCACCTCGCCCTGCTCCGGCTCCATCAGCCAACGGAGGAAGGCCTCGGGACTGGTGCGCAGCAGGTCGCCATCCCCCACCCAGGCGGCGGTCAAGGGGGGCAGGCCTTCACCCGGAGGCAGGCGCCGCCCGAGGAACGGCGCGAAGACCTCCTCCATGCGGACACGGCCCGCGGCCTCGCCGTAGTCCTGCTTCCAGTGCGTCTGCGAATCGGCGATCCACATCAGGAAGGCCAGATTGCAGCTCTCCTGCAGCGCCTTGCCCAGATCCACCCGGCCATGCCCTTCGCGGTTCCAGCAGACATAGGGCCCGGCCTTTCCCGTGCACTTGAACTGCACGCTCCGGCTGGCCCAGTCGGCGCCCTCCAGCCGCAACCAGACCAGCTTGGCCAGGCTGCCCATGGGGGCCTCCTTCTTGGATTCGCCATAGGCCCTCACCTCGCCGTCGCCCAGGGTGATGGCGAAGCCCTCCCCCGGCAGCAGGGCCGGAGCCTTCGCCGGTTCAGGCACAGCCTGAGCCACCAGCGACAGGGCGACAAACACGGGTGCAAGGAGGATTCTAGGGTTCCACATCGAAGGTACCCAGCGTGACAGGTCCGGCGCCGGGAAGAATCAGGCGCTCCCAGCTCCAGCGACGTTCCTGGTCGGTGCCACCGTCCAGCAGGGCCTCCACACGGACGCGCGCGGGCTTGCCACCCCTCCAGCCGCCCGTCCACTTCAGGGTGTAGGTCCCAGCCGGCGGCGTGTCGTGGGTGTACTCCCCCGACCAGCGCAGCATGCCGCCAGAAGGGGTGCGGCGACCGCCTTCGGCCACGGCGCCATCGGGTTCCAGCACCTGCAGGTTGCCGCTGACGTATTCGCCGCCGGACTGGATGGTCAGCACGCGAAGCCGCGTGCGGGCCGTGGACACCCACCAACTGCGCACCACCCGGAGGCCGGATTCCGGCTCCAGGATTTCCAGCCGGTTCTCGCCGTTCTGGGCCGTGATCTCCTCGCTGGTTGTGTAGCCCACGCGGGTCGACCAGGTCAGCGCCGATCCATTGAGCCACACCTTCAGGGTGCGTTGGCGCCAGGCCTGGCGGGCCACTTCGGCCTCGCGCGCCAGCCGCGCCTGGCGGAGCTGCGCCGCCGTGCGGGTATCCTCCCCGCCTTCGGATTCCTCGCCTTCGCCTTCATCCCCGTAGTCGTTCCAGCGGCGGGCCTCATCCTTGGGCGGGTTGGGATCCTTGGGATCCACCAGCTTGATCCGCAGGTTGACGGTGCGGTCGCTGAACCAGCCGCCCAGATCCGGGGACACGTCCATGTGCCAGAGCTTGAGATCGGGCACGTAGGAGGGCGCCGCGGCAGGCTTGGCCACAGCCTTGACTGCTGGCGCCTGGGCTTTGACCGCCGGGGCTTGGGTGCCCAGCATGGCGGCGCAGAAGAGGAGCGCGCTAATCACAGGCTGCCTCATCGCGCACCTCCATCCAGCACCTTGAGATCCGCCCCATCGCAGGTGACCCACTGCCCTTCGTTCGACATGAGGCTCAGCTTGGCGGGACGCAGCCGGTAGCTGCCGGCCATGCCCGCGCGCAGGTGGATGCGCACCACGTGCGTGCCCCAGCTCCAGACGCGGTTGAACAGGAAGGTCACCTTGTCCCCGTGGACCTCGATGCGCGGCTTGGTCCACACATCCGAAGAACCTTCTTCGGTGAAGGCCTTGCCTTCGAGCACGAAGCCCTCCAGCTTCACCGTGGGGTTGAGGCCGCCGGGGATCGGCACTTCGAGCATCACGTAATCCGCGTCGCGATCCGTGTGGAACTGCACCTGCATCCAGGCCTCCTCGCCGGCCTTCAGGGTTCCGGTCCAGGGCTGGCGGACCCAGCCCTGGCGGGCATTGCCGGTCTCCTGTGGCGTCTTCAGGCGCCATAGGTTCCGTGTCACGGACATGCGCAGGGCCGACGATGCCTCGCCCTTGGGCACGCCCGCGGCGCTGCCCGGCACCTGGTAGGCGTAGGTCCACACCAGCAGGCCCTTGCCGCTGGCCGTCACCGTCAACGGTTTCGCTTCGGGCATGGCGTAGCTGCCGGCCCGCGGTTCCCGCGCGTTCCAGCGGCGCGTCTCGGGCCGCTCCTTGAAGTCGAAACTGGGCCCGCCCTGCACGGTCGCCTGGATGGAAAGCGGCCCCCACTCCAGCTTGCGGGTCTTCATGAGGTAGGGCAGCAGGTCCACGATCTGCCCCGTGCTCCAGGTCGAATACCATCCGTAGCCGCGGTATTCCGAAGCCAGGAAGGTCTCGCCCTGACGGATCAGCGGCGACTGGGGACGCATCAGGCACAGGGCCTTCAGCGCCATCACCGTGGGCACCACGTCGCCTGAGGCGTAACTCCACCAGTCTTCGCGACGGCCCTCCCAGCGGGCGAGGCCGCCCTTCAGCACGGCCTTCTGCTCCAGGGCCGAGGCCAGGGCCGCGGCCTTGGGATGCTTCGCCGTGGCGGCTGCGAGGGCCGTCATGGCGTGGACGTGGGCGCCGCTCCACTTGCCGCTCAGCACCTTGTCGGCCGCGCTGTCCAGCAGGCCCGCGATGGGCTCGCCGCACTGGGCCAGGGAGAGCAGCAGGAAGGCCGCGTCGGCCTGGGGATCGGCGGAATGTCCCTTGGGCTTCGCGCCCGCCTGGGCCTGATCCGCCTGGCGGGCCACCTGCTGGAAGAGGTTCATGGCCGCCTGGCGGCCGCGCTGGTAGACGCCTTCGTCCACGGTGTAGCCCAGGCGCTTCATGGTGGCGAAGCTCTGGATGGCGAAGCCCGTGGTGTGGGGATTCGCATCGAGACCGAAGTCGTTGGGCGCGTACCAGCCCCAGCCGCCGTTGGGCTGCTGGTAGCCGTAGACCTTGAACACGCCGTCGCGGATGTTGCGATCCAAATCCGTGAGCTTCTTCCAGTCGAGATCGGGCATGGCGCCCTGCTTCACGAGGTCGGCCACCAGCAGGTTGGGCACGAAGCTCGACAGGGTCTGCTCGACGCAGCCGTAGGGGTAGCCGATGAGGTAGGGCAGCGAGGGCGCGGCCAGGTGCTCGAGGCTGCCGACGGGCGTGAGCACCAGGGCCGCATCGCCCTTGGCGGAAGGCGGCGCGGGCAGCGTGAAGGTCTGCGTTCCACCATCAAGCACCACGGAGCCCGACATGGAGGCAGGCACCAGCTGATCCAGCACGGCGACCTTCTGCCGTTCGGCGTCCTTCAGCCCGCCGCCTTCGACGCGGGCGGTAACCGTCAGCGGCCCGGTCTTGTCCGAGAACAGCGGCAGGGCGAAGCGGAACTCGCCCTGGTCCTGCAGGCTGAAGCTGCCTTCGGGTGTGCCCGAGAAGCGGCCGTTCTGCACCTCGAGCCGGATCTTTCCGCTGATGGGCTGGCCCGAGAGGTTGCGCACCAGCGCGATGGCGCGGGCCTCTTCGCCCACGCTGAGCGTGCGCGGCAGGGTGAGAGCCACCTGCAGCGGCTTGGAGGAAGGCTTGGAGCTGCGCCCCACGCCGACCTTGGTGTCACTCGTGATGGCCGTGGCCGTGGCCCGCCAGGCCGTGAGGTTGTCCGGCAGCACCAGGTCCACGCTGGCCTTGCCGTCGCGGCCCGCGGCCACGAAGGGCGTCCAGTGGGCCGTGTCCTTGAAGTTCTGGCGCACCTTGTCGTCGTCATCGGCCTTGAAGTCGCCGCGCTTCGTCTGCTTGAGGCTCCACACGGGCCGCTGGCGGCGCAGCAAGTCGTGGAAGCTCCAGTCCGTCGAACCCGAGCGCAGCACCCCGTGGCGCCGTGTGGGGTGGAAGAAGCGCACGGGATCGGGATGCAGTTCCTGGCTCAGCGCGTAGATGGCCTCATCCACCACGCCCACGCTGAGGTCGGCGGCGGAGGGTTTGCCGTTGGCATCCGTCACGGCGACGGATACCTTCATCGGTTGCCCCGGCTGGTAGCGCTCCTTGTCCGTGGTCACGGCCACCGTGAGGCGACGGTCGCGCTTGGGCACGCGGATGGGCACTTCCACCATCTGGCGGCGACCTTCGGCCACGATCTCGAAAACGGCCCAGACATTGGGCTGCATGGCCGCGGTGACGGGGATGTCGACGAGGGCCGTGGTGCCCATGACCACGCGGCTCTGCCGCTGGCCGAGGGTTTCGTGCTCCAGCGCCCAGTGGAGGGTGAGCTTGGGCCGGGGCAGCTGCACGAGGATGCGCGCGGTGTCACCGGGCTGGTATTCGGGCTTGTCCGCCGAGGCCCGCAGATCCGGCACGGCCGGCAGCGGCGTGCCTTCGGCGGCCACGGTCATCTGGCGCTGGGCCACCACGGGACGGCCCTTCGAATCGCGCGCCTCGGCCACCAGCAGGAAGGCGCCGCCTTCGGGGATGCTCAGCATGGCCTGGGGACCCGGGGCCGAGGCCACAGTCTCGCCCGGTTTCAGGGCGCTGGGCCGCGACCACCAATAGGCATTGTCCTTTTCGGCGACGATGCGCGCGGCGCGCAGAGTGATGGCCACGCCCGGCACCTCTTTGCCGTCGAGGTCCAGCGCCCTCGCCGTCACCTGGAAGGGCTTGCCGGGCAGGGCCACCTGGCGATCCGCGGCGATCATCAGCACCAGGTCGCCCGCGGCGGCGCGCACCTGGGCCTGCCCGCTGTTGCGCTGCCCCGCGGCATCCGCGACCTTCACCACCATGCGCCAGAGGCCGTCGCTTTCGGCCTTGAAGGTGGGCAGATCCGCCTGACCTTCCTCGTCGAGGTCGACCTGACCGCTTTCCATCAGCTCGGGCGCGGGGCCAGAATCCTCGTCATCCCAGATCCAGCGCACCTTGGGCGGCACGACCTTGTAGAGAAACCAGTCGGCCTTGGCGCCGCGCACCGCAGCGCCGTAGAAGTAGCGGGCGTTGGCGTGGAAGTTCAGTTCGTCGCCCAGGCCCACCTTGGTCTTTTCAGCGCTGACCTTCACCTCGAAGGCCGGCTTCACGAACTGCTCCACCTTGAACTCGGCCTGACCCGGGCCCTGGGGCCCCTGGAAGACGATGCGGTAGAGGCCCAGGCGACCCGCGCCCGGCAGGTTGAACTGCGCTGCGTAGGTGCCGGTTTCGGCGTTGAGCAGCTTGGCCTGGCCCTCGGTGACCTTGGTGTCCTCGGGATCCAGCACGGTGAAGGGCAACGAGGCCGACCCACCGACCACGCGGTTCTCACCATCCTCCACGCGACGGAGGATGGCCTTGGCGAAGACTTCCTGGCCGGGCCGGTAAAGGGGTCGCTCGGTGAAGGCGTAGAGACGCTGGCGCACGGCGGCCGCGCTCTGGCCTTCGCTGGCGAGGATGGCGAGGCTGGCACCGATACGCGCCGTCACCACGCGGCGCACGCCGGGCGTGACGGTGGCTTCGGCCTTGCCGGAGCCATCAAAGGTCAGGGTTTGGATCTTGGTGCCTTCGATGATCTGGCCTGCGGCACCGGCTTTGGGGGCGCCGTCCTTCGCATCCACCGCCTGCACGCGGATGCGCGATCCATCCTGCTCCGAAAGCAGGGCCAGGTCCGTGACCATCCAGGGCACGTAGGCCGCATCGCTGCCCCGCAGCACTTCCACCAGGTAGAGCCCCGCCGCCTGGGCCGGGAGTTCCACCCGGCTGAGGAAGCCGTCGTCACCCGACTCATCGTCTGCGTGGCCCTTCTTCCCGGCGATGTCCTCGCTCACCCGGGGCACGATCTCCGTGACGAAGGTGAGGCCCGGCTGGCCTTCCAAGGGCAGCGCGGAACCCTCGCGGATGTGGGCGGGCGAGGTCTTCGCCGAGGTCAGGCGATCCGTCTGCTTGGCCGCATCGCGCAGCACCTGGCTGGCGGTTCGGTGCACGGTGACGAAGGCGCGCCGGCCGCCCCAGAGCACGGCCTCGCGCAGCACATCGAGGGGATCATCCACGCCCCGGCCCCCTTCGGCGGCGGCCCCGCCGCGCTCGAGCAGCACCTTCTTGAGGAAGGCGTCAGGATCCTCCACGCGGTAGATGCGGATTCGGGCTTCGACGGGAATGGGACCCGCGGCTTCGAGCTGACCGGGCTTGCCCGGAAGCGTGGGCCGGAGCGTGGCGAAGGCGCCGGTCCAGCCGGCCTCACGCCAGGGGCCTTCGGCCGCGCGCTTCTGGGCCGTGCCCGTGGTGGGCAGCAGCAGGAGCACCGGCATCAACAGGGTGAGGAGGGGGCGGAACCAGCGCATATCAGGACCTGGAAAGGGAGGCGGATTCAGAGGTCTCTGCGGCCAGCAGGCGCCAGCGGTAGAGGCCCAGGAAGGCGGGGTTCTCGGGCAGGGGGCGGAAATCCGGATCGGGGTGGTGCAGCAGGTCGTCCAAGCGCACACGGCGGATCTCGCCGGGTTGGCGGGTCATTCCACTGCCTTCGGGGCCCGTGTGGTAGAGCAGTACGGGCGCGCCATCCACATCGGAGCGCACGAAGGCCATCACGTGATCCGGCTGGTTGCGCGCGCCGCCCCGTCCGAAGAAGATCAGGTCGCCCGGCCGGGCCTGCTCGAGATCGCGGCCCAGGGACACGCAGGCCAAGCGGCGCAGGTAGGCGCCCTTGGCGAAGGGCTGGAGCCCTTCGGGCGTGGGGAATCCCTTTCGCCAGTCCCGGGCGAAGGAGGGCGAGGGATCCTGGCCCGGCGCCCCGGTGGTGAAGGCCACCCGCTCCCGCCAGGCTTCCGTGTGCGGGGCCAGGGCCTCGCGGAAGGCGAAGCGGAGCAGTCCGGCGCAGTCGCGCTGGGCGCCTTCCCAGGCGGGGCTGGGCGCCTCCAGTTGTTGTTCCAGCAGGGCGACAAACCAGGTCCGGAAGGCCTCGCGGTCGCCCTCTTCGCTCAAGGCCCATCGAGGTGACGAACCCGAAGCCGGAACGGACAGTGATTGTCGAAATCCCGGCCAGGCGCGGACCATGAGTGTGGCGGGGCCTTCCGCCCCCAGGAAGAACCCCGTTCGCGCATCGCCCCAGGCCGGGCCGCCGCTGAGCGACACGCCCCAGCCCGTGCGCCTCAGGCCCAGCAAGCTGCGGCTCTCCACGCGGACGTGCCGGATGGGATTGGCGGGATCGAACTCCACCACCGCCCGGTGGCGGACGGGCACCAGGGCCGCGCAAGCGCCCAGGGCCAGCGCGGCCGAGGCCGCGCCCAGAAGGCGAGTGGGTGTCATCGGGGCCGGCCCTCCAGACCCGCGGCGGTCCAATTCCATTCCAGGTGCACCGGCCCCATGGCCTTCAGCGCGCCCAGGAAGGGGCCGAGGCTGAAGGCCAGTTCCGAGGCGGCCTCGTCCTTGCTGGTCGTTTCGCCGATCCACCAGCCGCTGCTGGTGCGACTGCGGAGGAAGGCGAGCAGGAGGTTCTCCAGTTCCTTCGAGGCGCGCGCGCCGTCGATGTCCATGCGGGCCCAGGCCTTGGATTCCGTGTCGGCGAGGGTGGGCGCCTGGCCCTGGAGGCCCGCCGCCACGGCCTTCACGGCGGCCTCGTCCGTGCCCAGCACCAGCACGTCGGACACGACGCTCCAGGCAGGACGGAAAGCCTGGGCCGTCATCATCCGGTGGATCTCGGTAGCGCCGAAGGCCTGCTTCTGGTTCTGCCCCTTGAACAGTTTCGGCAGCAGCTTCTTTAGGAGGTTCTCCACCTGGATGCGCTTGGCCCCCTGGACCGGCAGGGCGAGGGCCAGGCTGGGCGTCATGCCGGGTTCACCGAAACCGCCGAAGGCCGAGATCTTCCCGTCGCGCTGCTCCTGCATGGCCCGCCAGGGATCCTCGCGGCGCAGCCTTCCCAGTTCGGCCAGCGAGGCCTTTTCGGGCCCGCTCAGGCCCGGCGCGCTCACCCATCCGTTCCAGAACAGGGCCGCGCCGCGGAGGTCCAGGCAGCCCTGCAGGGCGGCCACATCCTGGCGCAGGGAGGCCCGCTGTCGCTGACGATCCTGTGCCTTGGCCTGGGCCTCCTGAAAAGCCTTCATCTGCTCTGGGTTCAGGGCCCTTCCCCCATCCGCGAACTCAGGCATTTGGGGCATCCGGAAATCCGCGGTGTCGTCCACGCGCAGGATCGCCTCCACCAGTTTTTCCGTCGGGCCCGCGCCCAGCGAGACCGACAGGGCCCCGGTGCGGGGTGCCGCCTTGGCGATGAAGGGATTGGGCCAGGTGCCCTGCTGGAGGTTGGCCATGCGGCGGCGCAGGGCCTGGTTCTCGAAGGCCGCGTCCGCGCCGATGCGCGGCGAAATCCAGAAGGAGAGTTCCGTCTCGGGCGCCATGGCCGACAGGGCCACCCGAGCCCATTCCCGCCGCTCGCCCAACGTCGGCTCGGGGCCGGGAAAGAGCAGGGCGCGCAGGGGCGCTTCGCGGTCGCTGATCCAGGTGCCCTCGGCCTTCTGGATCAGGTGGAAGACACCTCCGGATCCGCGCAGTTGCTGCACTTCCGTCGAGGTGCCGAAGCCCGTCCAGGTCGCCACGCGGGAGCGCGCCCCCGAGCTGGTGGGATTCAGCTTGAGCAGGGCCATCATGAGCTGGGTGCGCCCGGGCAGGTCGCCGGGAATGAAGACCAAGGTGCCCTGCAGGTTGCGGTTCCCTTCTCGCTCCGGGCCGTAGTGCAGCACCCAGGCCTCGCGGTTGGCGAGGGGTTCCAGGGCCGGGGAGGCCTGCTTGAGCCAGGGTTCCAGATGCCTCACGAGGAACCCGGCCCGGCTGCCCTGGGCGAGGGCGGGCACGATGCCCATGGACGCGCCTGCCGCAGAAGCGCTGCTGCCTCCCGCGAGCGACACCAGGGTCTGGAGGCCCGGCCGCAGCTGCTTCAGGTGGATGAGCACGCCGGGCTGGGCGGCCTGCTCCAGGCCCTTCGGCAGCGCCGCAGTGCCCGTTTGCGAGAACAACACGGGACTCGGAATCCACTGGAAGCGCCAGCTGCCCTTGTCCAGATGCAGGCCCAGGCCGTGGGTCCAGGGGCGCTCCACGCGATCGGCGGGTCCCAGGTAGGCGTAGGCATCCGCGCCCGGCTGGCGGTAGCCGCGCAGGTAGAGGAACTGCGCAGCCTCGGCGCCACCGTTCTTGAGGGCCTCGCCCGCCCAGGAAGCCACCGGCCAGCCTGTCAACGCCCACAGGGCCGCCCGCCGCTCGCCGGGCTGTCGCAGCCGCGTCAGGGCCTCGGCCCGCTGATCTTCGGAAGGCGCCTGGCCCCATTTCTTGCCGGTCCACTGTGAATGCCCCTGGGCGTCGTAGTGGGAGACGGTCCAATTCCGGATGCGTTCACCGGCCCAGGCCGGAACCTGGCCTCCGCTCTGGGCCGCCGCCGGCAGCGCCGCGCAGATCGTGGCCAGCAGGCAGGCTGCCTGCGCGAGGTGTCGCATCCCCATTTCCCTGCCCAGCACTGGAACCTCCGGTGTCGAGCGATGCTAGCAAGAATCCGGCGCACAGGAAGCTTCCGGTTGTAAAAAGGCCGCTCCCGACTGGAAGCCCCGAAGGCCACCGTGCCTTTGGTCACCAAGCGGCACCGGACCCATTTCACTCCCGAACTCCTCTCAGTCGCCCTGGCAAACTGGATGCATGGCTGATCGTCGCGTGCTCACGAACCTCCGGGGCCTGTTGACCCCCGACCCCGCCCGGACCTGGGCGGTGGACCGCATTCCCGATGCGGCCCTGGCCCTGCAGGACGGACGCGTGGCCTGGCTGGGCCCCGCCGCGGACCTGCCCGCCACCTGGGCCGATGCGCCCCGGGTGGACGGCGGCGGCGCCTGGGCCACGCCCGGCTTCGTGGATCCGCACACCCACCTGCTCTTCGGGGGCAACCGCTCGGGCGAATTCAACCGGCGCCTGCACGGCGTCAGCTACCAGCAGATCGCCTCCGAAGGCGGCGGCATCCGTGAAACCGTGCGCGCCACCCGCAGCGCCACCGTCGAGGAATTGGTAGCCTCCGGCGAAGCGCGCCTGAAGGCCTTCCGCGAACGCGGCGTCGTGCATCTGGAATGCAAGACGGGCTATGGGCTCGAACTGGAGGCGGAATCCCGCCTGACGGCCGCCTACGCCGAACTGAAGCAGCGCGGCTGGAGCCTGGACGTCACCCTCCTTCCCGCCCACGACCTGGCGCCGGAATTCAACGGCGATGCCGAGGCCAATGCCCGCGCCGTGGCCGAGGATTGGCTGCCCGAGCTGGTGCGCCGTCATCCTGGCGTCGCGCGGTTCTGTGACGTGTTCGTGGAAACGGGCGTGTACAGCGCCGATCAGGGCCGCCGCATCTTCGAAGCCGGCAAGCGCCTGGGGCTCCTTCCCCGCGTGCATGCCGATGAACTCACCCGGACCGGCGGCGCCGAACTGGCCGCGGAGCTGGGCGCCGCCAGCGCCGACCACCTCATGTTCTGCAGCGAGGCCGGCATGAAGGCCATGGCCGAGGCCGACGTCACCCCCGTGCTGCTGCCGGGCACCACGCTGTTCCTGGGCATGCGCGACTGGGCGCCCGCACGCAGGATGATCGAGGCCGGCTGCCGCGTGGCGCTGGCGACGGACTTCAATCCGGGGTCGTGCCCCTGCGTGGATCCCCTCACCATCCTGCGCCTGGGCTGCCTGCAGCTGCGCATGACCTTCGAGGAAGCCTTCACCGCCATGACCCTCCACGCCGCGCGCAGCCTGCGCCACGGCGACCTGGGACACCTGCATCCCGGCGCCAAGGCCGACGTGCTGCTCTGGGGCGTGAACGAAATGCTGGAACTCATCTACTGGGTGGGCGAGCCCTACCGGCCCAGGTTCCTACCTGCGTGATTCCGAACGGACGGCCCCGTCAATAAAACGCCAACCGCAGAGAACGCGGTGAAATCCCCGCCGGGTATGACCGCGCCATCGGACAAGACAAAAAACGAAGCCCCGGGCCGATTCCCGGGGCTTCTCCTACGAGTGCGGGCGGCCTACTGTTCGGCGCGCTTGGAGGCCTCCTGCACGATGTGATAGATCCGTTCCTTGGCCCGCAGCTTGATCTTTTTCAACTCCACCTCTTCAAGGGATTCCTTGGCTGAGAGGCTGGGCTTCCTCTGGAGATCACCCAGCCGCGAGTCGGCGGACTTGTGTTCTTCCATGAGCTTGCGGAATTCAAAGTGTTCCTTCATCAGGCGCTCCTGAAGATCTGGGCGCAGGAAATCCATGACTCCTCCATGCCATGGCGGGGCTGGTTCGAGCCCCGCAGGGTGATTGGGTGGCCCAAGGTTAGGACCGCATTTTGGGGCGTCAAGCCCTATTCGGAGCACCTTTGGATCTCCTTTGGAAACCATTACTTCCGTGCGAACCTTTGAACATGTCACTCAGCATCAATGGCTTGGTCCTGAAGCGGGCGGACGGGGTGCGCCTGCTGGGCCCCCTGAGCCTGAACTTGGCCCCCGGGGACCGGCTCGGGCTGGTGGGCGAGAGCGGATCCGGCAAAAGCCTGCTGGCCCACGCCTTGTTCGGCGCCCTTCCCAAAGGCGTTCTTCAGGCAGAGGGCAGCTTCAGGGTTTTCGGCATCGGCCTGGACGGGACCCGATCCAAACACAACCTCACCTGGGGCGGGCGCCTGGCCTGGGTGCCCCAGGACCCGCTCGCCGCCCTTCATCCAATGCTCAGCCTGCGCGAGCACCTGGCCCTGCTTCCGGGCCTCCAACGGAGGGAGCCCCCGGAGACGGCGCTGGGAAGGCTCTCGCCCCTTCTGGAGCGGCTTCGCCTCCCGGCGGACCGGGCCTTCCTGGACCGGTTTCCCCATCAGATCAGCGGCGGACAGCGCCAGCGCGTGTGCCTCGCCATGGCCCTCTCCTGCGATCCCGAGCTGCTGGTGCTGGACGAGCCCACCACGGCCCTGGACCCGCTGGTTCAAAGGGATTTCCTCGATCTGATGCTGGGCCTTCAAAAGGAGCGGGGCCTGGGCTACCTCTGGA
Source organism: Geothrix limicola (assembly GCF_030268085.1). GTDB lineage: Bacteria > Acidobacteriota > Holophagae > Holophagales > Holophagaceae > Geothrix > Geothrix limicola. The sequence goes on along the minus strand of NZ_BSDE01000001.1, from coordinate 596,791 downwards.
TCACCCACGACCTGGCCGTGGCCTCCCAGGTCTGCGACCGCCTGCTGGTGCTCTACGGAGGCGAGCTCCTGGAAGCGGGACCCGCCCGCGCCCTGCTCGCGACGCCGCGCCATCCCTACACCCACCGCCTCCTGGAAGCCGCCCGGCATCAGCCTTCCACGGAATCGGGCTTCCTTCCGGCCCCCCAGGATCGCGCCGAAGGCTGCCCCTTCCAGCCCCGTTGCCCGCGCCGGCAGAACGCCTGCGGATCATGGGGGCCCTGGCGCGGAGATCCGGATCACGGGCTGCGCTGCGAGCGCCCGCTGGAAGGCACAGGCCAGCCGTGAGACCATGGGTTGCAAGGTCCCGCAGGTCGCGGGTCCGGATCCTGGAATCCCCATGCTGACCTTGCCCCTGATGCGCGCCCTGACCTTCGACGACGTCCTGCTCGTTCCGGGTTACTCGGAAGTCCACCCCAACCAGGTGGATCTGAGCACTCGGCTGACCAAGGACATCTCCCTGCGCATCCCGTTAGTATCGGCCGCCATGGATACGGTGACCGAAAGCCGCATGGCCATTGCCCTGGCCCAGCTGGGCGGCATCGGAATCATCCATAAGAACCTCAGCCCCGAGCGCCAGGCCGAGGAAGTGGACAAGGTGAAGCGCTCGGAATCCGGCATGATCACCGATCCCATCACCATCGAGCCCGACGCGCCGATCCGCGACGCCGAGGCGCTCATGGCCAAGTTCCGCATCAGCGGCGTGCCCGTGGTGGAAGGCCACAAGCTGGTGGGCATCCTCACCAACCGCGACCTGCGCTTCGAAACGCGCTGGGACATCCCCGTGCGCGAGGCCATGACCAAGGACAACCTGGTTACCGTGCCCGTGGGCACCACCCTGCAGGAGGCCCGCGCCATCCTGCAGAAGCACCGCATCGAGAAGCTGCTGGTGGTGGACGGCCAGGGCCAGCTCAAGGGCCTCATCACCGTCAAGGACATCGAGAAGTCCATCGAATACCCCAACGCCTGCAAGGACAGCCTCGGCCGCCTGCGCGTGGGCGCCGCCGTGGGCGTGGGCAAGGACCTGCTGGAGCGCGCGGGCGCCCTCGTGGAAGCCCAGGTGGACCTGCTCTGCCTCGACAGCTCCCATGGCCACAGCCAGGGCGTGCTGGACGCCGTGAAGGCCCTGAAGCAGGCCTTCCCCAAGATGCCCGTCATCGCGGGCAACGTGGCCACTTACCAGGGCGCGAAGGACCTCTGCGCCGCCGGTGCCGACGCCGTGAAGGTGGGCATCGGGCCCGGATCCATCTGCACCACCCGCATCGTCACCGGCGCGGGGATGCCCCAGATCACCGCCGTGGCCGAGGCCGGCCGCGCCTGCCGCGAGGCCGGCGTGCCCTGCATCGCTGATGGCGGCATCAAGTTCAGCGGTGACGTGGCCAAGGCCATCGCGGCCGGCGCCAACGCCGTGATGATCGGCAGCCTCTTCGCCGGCACGGACGAGGCCCCGGGCGAAACGATCTTCTACGGCGGCCGCACCTTCAAGGCCTACCGCGGCATGGGCTCCCTGGGCGCCATGAAGCAGGGCAGCAAGGACCGCTACTTCCAGGAAGGCAAGGACGACACCAAGCTCGTGCCCGAGGGCATCGAAGGCCAGGTGCCCTACAAGGGGAAAATGGGCGACCTCGTCACCCAGCTCATGGGCGGCCTGCGCGCGGGCATGGGCCTCAGCGGCGGCAAGAGCATCGCCGATTTCCACGAGAAGGCCACCTTCGTCGAGATCAGCGGCGCCGGCCTGAGGGAAAGCCACGCCCACGACGTGATGATCACCAAGGAAGCGCCGAACTATCGGATGGAGTAGGCTGGAAAAGGAAAGAACCGCCAACCGCCGAGAACGCGGAGAACGCTGAGTAGAATGAAGGTATTCCTCCGCGCTCTCTGCGTTCTCTGCGGTGAGACATCCCTTGGAGCCTGCCATGCCGCTTCTGGTCAAGAACGTCCGCCTTGTCGATCCCGCTCAGAACCTCGACGGGCCCGGCGATCTGCTGGTGGCCGAGGGCAAAGTGGTGGCGATCGGCGCGGACGCGGTCTCCCATCCCCAGGCGAAGGGCGCGGAAATCGTGGACGGCGGCGGCGCGGTGCTGGCGCCGGGCTTCGTGGACCTGCACGTGCACTTCCGCGAACCGGGGCAGACGCGCAAGGAGAGCATCGAGACCGGCAGCCGGGCGGCCATCGCCGGCGGCTTCACCTCCGTGTGCGCCATGGCCAACACCAAGCCCGTGAACGACAGCGTCGCCATCACGGAGATGATGCTCACGAGGGCCGCCAAGGCCGATCTCTGCCGCTACTTCCCCATTGGCACCGTGAGCCGCGAGATGAAGGGTGAGGAGCTGGCCGACATGGGCACCCTCAAGGCCGCGGGCTGCGTCGCCTTCTCCGACGACGGCCTGCCCATCTCCAACGCCTCGCTCATGCGCCGCGCGCTCGAATACACGCGCTGGCTGGAAGTCCCCGTGGTGGCCCACGAGGAGGACAGGGATCTGGCCGGCAAGGGCTACATGCACGAGGGCGCCGTGAGCGCCTCGCTCGGCTGCCTGGGCATCCCCGCGGCAGCCGAAGAGGCCATGGTGGCCCGCGACATCGTGCTGGCCGAGCACACCGGCGGCCACCTGCACCTGGCCCACCTCAGCACCAAGGGTTCCATGCGCATGGTGCGCGAGGCCAAGGCGCGAGGACTCAAGGTCACCTGCGAAGTCACGCCTCACCACTTCGCCCTGTCGGACAAGGAGCTGATGAAGTTCGACAGCGACTACAAGATGAACCCGCCCCTGCGCACCGAGAGCGACATCCTGGCCGTGCTCGAAGCCATCGCCGACGGCACGGTGGACGCCATCGCCACGGATCACGCGCCCCACGGCTGGGATGACAAGGAAGTGGAACTGCCCATCGCCGCCTTCGGCATCATCGGCCTGGAAACTGCCCTCCCCCTCACGCTGGAGCTGCTGGTGAACCGCAAGGTCATCAGCCTGTCGCGCGCCGTGGGTCTGCTGGCCTGGGAGCCCGCCAAGGTCTTCCACCTCGACCACCAAGGCCTCGGCAGCCTCAAACCCGGCGCCCCCGCCGACTTCGTGCTCTTCGATCCGTCGGCCAGCGTCCAGGTGGACCGCGCCTTCATCCAGTCCAAGTCCTACAACACCCCCTTCAAGGGCTGGAGCCTGCCCGGCAAGGTTCTCGGCACCTGGGTGGGCGGGAAAAAGGTTTGGGGCTGATCCCGTTTCATCAGGACCCGGGAACATGAGACGCCTCGCTGCGATCGGCTTCCTTTTCGTCTCCGCCTGTTTCTCTTTCGCGCAGGTGGCGGGGATAGGTCCCGCCCTCCCCTCGCCCGAGGTCTACCTGGTGGGCGCGATCCACAACATGCACTTCGATCCCCACCATCATTACGCCCTGCAGGATCTCCAGGCCCAGATCCTGGCCCTGAAGCCGGATCTGATCTGCGGCGAGATCACGCCCGAGGCCTTCGAGCGGCCCATGGAAGGCTACTTCCCGCCCGAAGCGGCCTTCCTCGCGGCCATGGCGCCCCGCTGGAAGATGCGCTTCGTACCGGTGGATTGGCGCATGGATTCAGACCTCCAGCAGAAAGCCGAAGCGGAGGAGCCCGAAGCCATCTCCCGGCGCGTCGCCGAACTGGACCAGGCCTTCGTCGGAGGCATGTCCGAATTCAAGGGCGACTCCCTCTACGACTACCTCCACAGCCCAGCGACCCTCGCCCTCATCGACGAGAAATTCGAGAAAGTGATCGGAGACCGTACGGTCGCGGATGTAGCGGCGGGCAGTTGGCATGAGCGCAATCGACGCATCGTGGACAACGGCCTCCGGGCTGCGGGAACGGCGCGCAGGATCGTCTTCGTGTTCGGCGTCTCCCATCTGCCCCAGCTGGTGCGCCAACTGAAGGCGCGCGGCATCGAAGCGAGCATCCCTCCGCGCCGCTTCACGCCCGGCGGGCCCCAGAAGCTGCCCGCCGAAGTCCTGGCACGCTGGTCGAAGAACCTGGAGAACCTGCGGGCCGTCCGCGACGGGAGGCTCGCCGTGGCCGAGGACGACGCGCGCAAGGTCCGGAACAGCCGCCGCATCCAGGACCTGGAGCAGGCCCTCCAATCCACCGCCTCGGCCAGGCCCTGATTCCACCCGCATCCCGACCTCCTGCCCGGACTCCCATGAGCACTGACCCCTCGACGTCCTTTCCCCTCACCCGCCCCCCCACACGTGTTGCCGGGCCCTCCGATATCGACGAGATCGTCCGTGTCACCAACCGCGCCTATGTGGCCGAGCAGTTCTGCCTCAAGGGGGATAGGACCGACGCGGCGGATGTCAGCACGCGGATGCGGGAGGGGCGCTTCCTCGTGATCGACGACCCCGCCCAGAAAGGCAAGCTCTGGGGCCTCGTCTATGCGGCGGTATCTGGAAACCGCGGCTACCTCGGCACCCTGTCCGTGGATCCGGCCTTCCAGGGACAGGGCCTGTCCAAGGCCCTCGTCTCGGCCGTGGAGGATCACTGCCGGCGCGCGGAATGCCTCTTCCTGGACATCACCGTCGTCCACCTCCGGAAGGACCTGTTCCCCTTCTACACGAAGCTCGGATTCGCGCCCATGGACGTCCTGCCCTTCCCGCGGCCCGAGAAGATGCTTCAGCCCCTGCACCTGGTGCAGATGACCAAGCCCCTCCATCCCCTGGAGGCGCTGTAGGCCAGCCTTCAAACACGCTCGGCACGGCCCTGCTCTCGAGCCGGCGGTGTGAGAATCATCCCCGGCCTCCACGGGGCCGATTAGTCCTGTGGTTCCCGGAGCGCTCCTGCCCATCCACCCGCCAACCCTCGACCTGGTGCTCGTTTGCCTGAGCCTCCAGGCGGCCCTGGCGCTGCGCATCCAGGCCCTCGGCCATCCCCTTGAACGGGGCCTCCGGCAGGCGGGGCTGGCCCTCCTCCTCCAGGCTGCGGGCCTGGGATTCGGGCTGTTCCTGCAGGGCCGCACCCTGCCGGGCCTCCTCTCCAACCTGTGCCTGGCCCTGATCCTCGGCGGCGCCTGCCTCCTGTACGCGGCCCTGCGCCTCTTCTACGGCCGCCGGGTGGGCATCTGGATCTACGCGGCATCCGCCCTTCTGACCCTCCTCGCGGTCAGCCTCGGGCCGGATGGCGCGGAGGCTCGCTTCGGTCCAGCCAGCCTGCTGGTGGGGCTCGTGGCCCTGGCCCTCGCGCGGGAATGCGCACGGAGGACCCGCGACGAGGTCTGGCCCGGTCCCCGCTGGCTATGCGCGTTCCTCTTTCTGTTCCTGAGCCTGGTGGCCATCGGCCGAAGCCTCCTACCGCACCTGGTTCCAGCCGGGTTGTTGAGGTTTGCCGCCCTGGTGGTCTATGGATTCCTGGGCCTCGGCATGACCCTGCTGCTGGCCCAGCGCCTGGAGGCGAGGCAGCGGCGCTTCGCCCAGTCGGACCTGCTCACGGGCCTGCTCAACCGCGGCGGCTTCGAAGCCTACGCGGCCCGGGTGCTCGCCCGCGCCCGCATCCGGGAGCAGTTCACCTCGCTCCTGCTCCTCGATGTGGATCACTTCAGTCAGATCCACCGAGCCCACGGCCACGGGGCCGGGGACCTGGTGCTGGAGACGCTCGGGGACCTGCTGCACCAGCAGCTTCGAGAGCGGGACGGCGCGGGGCGCTACGAAGGCGATGCGTTCGCGGTGCTGCTTTCGGAAACCCATGACTCGTTCGCGCCCCCTGTGGCCGAGCGGATCCGACGCGCGGTGGAGGCCCTGGAGATCGCCTGGGAAGGCCACGCCATTCCCGTCACCGTCAGCATCGGCGTCGTCGGCACGGGCGAATCGGGATCCGACCTGGAGGTCCTGATGCAGACGGCCGGAGAGCGCCTCGCCCGCGCGAAGGCGGGCGGGCGCAACCGGGTGGTGGCGGTCTGAGATCGACCTACAGCGTCTTCATGTCCAGCACGAAGCGGTAGCGGACATCGTTCTTCATCATGCGTTCGTAGGCTTCGTTCACCTGCTGGACGGGGATGAGCTCGATCTCGGAGACGATGCCGTGCTCGGCGCAGAAATCGAGCATCTCCTGGGTCTCCTTGATGCCGCCGATGAGCGAACCCGTCAGCACCTTGTGGCCGAAGATCAGCGATCCTGCCGCAACCGGCGTCGGCTCGGGCGGCACGCCCAGCAGCACCATGGCCCCCTCGAGGCGGAGCAGGCCCAGGTACTTGTTGTAGTCGTGGGGGGCGGAGATGGTGTTGATGATCAGGTCGAACTGGCCCGCCAGCTTCTTGAAGGTGAGGTCTTCCGACGTGAGGCCGAAGTGATGGGCCCCCAGCTTGCGGGCGTCGGCCTCCTTGGCCTTCGAGGTGCTCAGCATGGTGACTTCGGCGCCCATGGCCGCGGCGATCTTGACGGCCATGTGGCCCAGACCGCCCAGGCCCACGACGCCCACCTTGTCCCCCGCCTTGGTCTTGAAGCGGCGCAGGGGCGCATAGGTGGTGATGCCCGCGCAAAGCAGCGGCGCGGCGGCGGCGAGATCGAGCTTGGGCGAGATCTTCAGGGTGAAGGCCTCATCGACCACCACGCTGGAGGAGTAGCCACCGTAGGTGGGCGTCTTCTTGTCCATCTCGAAACCGTTATAGGTGAAGGCCGCGCCCTTCTCGCAGAACTGTTCGAAATTCCGCTGGCAGCTGGGGCAGGTGCGGCAGCTGTCCACCAGGCAGCCCACGCCCGCCAGGTCGCCCACCTGGAAGCCCTTCACGTGGGCCCCCACGGCGGTCACGCGGCCCACGATCTCGTGGCCGGGCACCATGGGGTACTTGGCGCCCCCCCACTCGTCGCGCACCTGGTGGAGGTCCGAATGGCAGATGCCGCAGTAGGCGATCTCGATCTGGATGTCGTGGGGACCCACAGCCCGGCGCTCGACCTGGAAGGGCGCGAGGGGGGCGGAGGCAGAAGCGGCGGCGTAGGCTTTGGCGAGGGTCATGAAGGCTCCTTGGGGAACGGCCTTACCACTCTAGACCAAGGCTCCAGAAGGAACCTCCTGGTGCGTTGCGGTTGGCAGGCCGATCGACTCCGGCGATCCTTGAACCATGACACTCATTCAGACCAAACGCCTGACCATCCGCCTCCTCGCCCTGGAGGACGCGCCTTTCATCTTGCGGCTGCTCAACGAACCGTCCTTCATTGAGAACATCGGCGACAAGGACGTGCGCACCCTCGCGCAGGCCGAGAACTATCTGAGCCAGGGCCCCCTGACCAGCTACGCCGCCCACGGCCACGGCCTGTGGATGGTGCAGCACCGCACCACGGGCAACCCCATGGGCATGTGCGGCCTCATCAAGCGCGACACCCTGCCCGAGCTGGATCTGGGCTACGCCCTCGTTCCCGAGTTCTGGGGGCTGGGATACGGACGGGAAGCCGCGGCCGCCTGCCTGGATTGGGGGCGGAACACGCTGGGGCTGGAGGGCATCCTTGCCATCGTGTCTCCCGGCAACGCCGCGTCCACCCGCCTGCTCGAGTCCCTGGACTTCCGCTTTACCGGCCGAAAAGAGATGGCCCCGGGCAACGAAGTGCTCGTCTACCGCCGCAGCCTGTCCTGAACACCAGCGCTATTGGCGCTGAAGCAGCAGGTACCAGCCGAAGGCCATCAGCAGCGACACCCGCGGATGGGGCAGGCCCGCAGGTCCGAGCCGGACTTCCGCCTGCTCCCGGTGCGGCCAGGGTTCCTTGGGCGGGGGTGGCTCCACGCAGAGGGTGACCAGGCGTTCGCCATCCGCGGCGTAGAAGGACCAGCCGCCGTGGTGCGGCTCTCTCCGCCAGGAATAGGACTCATCCTTGGAAAACCGGAGGAGCCCCCGGCCCAGGAAGGCCGGATGGAATTCGGCCAAGTCCAGCCGCGAACCCTCCTGGCGGATGTAGAACGTGGAGCTGAGGATGCCAGTCTGCAGGAAGGTCCAGGTGCCTTCGCGGGTCTTCGCCGTGGCCAGGGTCCGGCAGAGCGGTTCGAAAACCAGGGTCGCCAGCACCTCGTCCTCGAAGTGCAGCTCATAGCGGGGCTCCTGGGCCACCGGCTCCCGCCATTCCAGGTTCGTGAGGGTGGCTTGCATCAGGGTGTTCATGGCGCCTCCCTTCCGGCGAGACGTGCTCCGCGCCACCCCAAAGGTACGTCCCGGCACGGCGGCCGGCATGGCAGCATCAAAGGACTTCCGGAGGTCCCATGCCCCGACCCGCCATCCTGCCCCTGATCGACTGGAAAGCCGTGTTCGGATCGGGCCTGGACTACGAAGCCTGGCTGGCGGCGGCGGAATCGGCGGAGCAGCGCGACAAGCTCGAAGCCCAGCGCCAGGCCCTGAGGCTGGACCCCGCCGTGGCGGGCTTCCTGGCGGCCCTGCCCCGGCCCGTGCACGTGGTGGCCATCGCCGAGGACTGGTGCGGCGACGTCGTGCGCCACGCGCCCGTCCTGCAGCGCATGGCCGAAGCCGGCCCCGCCCTGAAGGTCCGCTACATCCGCCGCGAACAGCACCCGGAGGTGTTCGCGCGCTTCCTCACCAACGGCGGCGAAGCCATTCCCAAGTTCATCTTCCTCAGCGAAGCCTTCGTGGAATGCGGGAACTGGGGGCCCATGCCCGAAGCCTGCAAGGAACTCATCGCCCGGGGCAAGGCCTGTGGCGACGTGGCGTCGGCGCGGAAGAAGGTCTCCGCCCGCTACGAACTGGACAGCGCCCGCCGGGAGGTGGTGGCCGAACTGCTCCGCCTCGTGGACATCGCCGCGAGCCAGGAACCCTGAAACCGCGGCAGGTTCCAGAGTTCAAAACCGTTTGGAGGCCCGGGATCTAGACCTTTGGTCGGACTGGTTCCGGGCCCTGCCTTGCCTACCCTTGGCTCCATTGAAATCAAGCCTCGGCTTGATTGAGTCCGGGCCCATCGACCCCTCAGGACTTCCCGGGGGAAGGAGCCCAGTTCCAAGGAGGTGAACCGTGGCATTGACACTCCGATCTCTTCGGCCGTTCCTAGGCAAGCTTGGGACAGGCACCCTGGCGACCGCCCTGGGCCTCGCTCTAGCGACCTTGCCCGCCCGCGCCGATAACCCCGATGGCCCCTACCTCGGCGTGGGTTCCGGCCAATTCAAGCTGAACATCCAAAACCTGGATGATGCCGGAACCGCGGCCAATTCCATCCTGCACTCGAGCAACAACGCCCAGAAATACTTCGCGGGCTACCGGTTCAGTCCCAACTGGGCCATCGAAGCCGCCTACATCGACCTCGGCCGCTGCGGGGACCACTTCACGGCGACGGGATCCAACGGCAACTACCGCGTCAACATCAGCGGGTTCTCGCCCGCGCTCATCGGCAGCCTTCCCATCGGCCCCTTCGAACTTTCCGCCAAGATCGGCGAGTACTACTACGACTCCAAACTGCACGTCGATTTCGACGCTGGGCCCGCCATCGAATCCTCCCACCGACGCAATGACCTGCTGTACGGCGGCGGCCTCGGGCTCACCTTCTTCGATCACCTGCATGTGCGCGCGGAATACGAGACCATCGAGCTGCAATCGGCCAAGCACTCCGACGCCTTCTGGCTGAGCGCCGCCTGGCGGTTCTGAGGGCGTCTAACAAGCCCCCGCGTCGCCACCGACCATCCGGAACATCAGGATCGCCCCCGCGGCGGCCACGTTCAGGCTGTCCATGCCCGAGGCCATGGGGATGGCCACGGCGCGGTCGCAGCGGGCCAGCGACGCGTCGTCCAGACCCGTATCCTCGGGCCCCATCACCAGGGCGCAGCGCGGGGCCGGGGACCAGCGGCGGGCATCCTCCGCGCTGGACGTGAGGGCTGCGGCGACGATGTCCGATCCGGGCTCTGCGGCTTTCCATTCCATCAGCAGCTCCCAGGGATCCTCGGCCAGCCAGACGGGAATGCGCCAGACGGCGCCCATGGAGACGCGCACCGTGCGCCGGGTCCACTGGCCCGGTCCGGGCCCGGCCAGCACACCATCCAGACCCAGCGCCGCGGCGCTTCGCAGCAGCAGGCCCAGGTTCTCGCTGTCGTAGAGGCGGGGCAGCACCAGCAGGCGGCGGGCCCCGCGCAGGCTCGCCGGCGGCGGTGGCGCCGGCACCTGGGCGCAGGCCATGAGACCGCGGTGGAAGGGGAATCCCGCCAGATGGGAAAGGGCCGCGGGCTCGGCCGTCAGCAGCTCCGTTCCCGCCGGCAGTCGGTCCCGGATTTCTGCCGCCGCGCTCGTCGTGGCGGCCACGGAGATCACCTTCATACGGCCTGCGCGACCCGCTTCCAGCAGATCCTCGACGAGGATGCGGCCTTCCGCGATGAAGCAGGTTCCGTGTTCCGGATGCTCCCGCGTCCCGGCGAAGCGCAGGTCGCGGTAGGGGTCCCAGGGATCGAAGTCGGCCATGGGTCCAGGTTACAGGCTGTACCCTGATCCCATGTCCCGCAAACTCCCCCGTCACCTCACCTGGCTCGAGGCCTTCGTCGCCGCGGTGGAGACGGGCTCATTGGAAGCCGCGGCCCAGCACCTGGGCGTGGCGCGTTCCGTGGTGAGCGAACATCTGCGGGCCCTGGAGGAGTCCCTCGCGGACGGCGAATCGCTGGTGGAGCGCGGTCCGGGCCGCCGCCTGCGCCTCACGCCCCGGGGCGAGCGGCTCTTCGCCGGGGCCCAGGCCTCCTTCCACCAGCTGGACCTGAAGCGCCTGCGGGACCTGGCCGCGCCCGAGCCCGGCCTGCGGCTCGGCCTGAGTCCCACCCTGTCCGCACTCCTGCTGGCACCCCTGGCCCGCACCGCGGCCCAGCAGGGCCTCAAGCTGGAGGCCGCCTTCGGCGGCGCCCACGAGCTGGTGCGGCAGATCCAGACGCGGCAGTTGGACCTGGCCCTGGGCTTCACGCCCCTGCCGCCCCACCGCGGCGTGGAGTACCGCGTGCTGGCCCGCCTGCCCTTCGTCGTGCTCGCCGCCCCGGCCTGCGGGCTGCCCGCGGCGGCCTCCTTCCTCCGCGTGAAGGATCTGGCGGATAGGCCCTTCGTGGACTGGCTGCGGGACGACCCCTACGGCGGCGCCAATTCGGCGCGGTTCCTGGAGGCCGGCATTGAGGTGCACGAGGTGGCGCGCGTGGAGAGCTTCCTCCAGCTCTATCCCGCCCTGGAGGCCTTCGGCGCCTGCGCCATCGCCCCGGATCTGCGGGTCCTGGGCCCCTTCCCGGAACACCTCCAGGCCTGGCCCCTGAAGGAACGGAAGGCCCAGGCCGTCGAGGTGGTGGCGCTCTGGCCCGCGGGCGGCGCCTCCGCCGCGGCGGAGGCCTGTCTGAAGGCCCTGGCGGGGCATTTGCGGAAACGTCGTTAATCCGACGTTTGGTTCCTAATTTTTGGATTTCCGGCTATCTGTTCTGACACTAGGCTTGGGGAAACCCCGGAGTCCCGCTTGCCCTGCACCATGACCCCCACTCCAACGCCAGCCCTGTCCCCCACGGAACGCGCCATCGCGCGCCTGCCGGCCCACCTGCGCCGCTACGTGGTGGATCAGGACCACGGGTCCTACACGCCCCGCGAACACGCGGTCTGGCGGCACATCCTCCACCGGCTCACGGAGCGCCTGAAGGACACGGCCCACGCCAGCTACCTCTCGGGCCTGGCGGCCACGGGCATCGGCGTGGAGCGCATCCCCAGCCTGGACGAGATGAACGAGAAGCTGGAAACCCTCGGCTGGTCCGCCGTGGGCGTGCGGGGCTTCATCCCGCCCGCCGTGTTCACGGAGCTGCAGTCCCTGGGCGTGCTGGCCATCGCCGCCGACATCCGCAGCCACGAGCACATCGGCTACACGCCCGCGCCCGACATCGTCCACGAAAGCGCGGGGCACGCGCCCATCCTCGCGGACGCGCGCTACGCGCAGTACCTGAAACGCTGCGGCGAGGCGGGTTTCCGCGCCATCGCCTCCGTGGAGGATCAGGCGGTCTACGAGGCCATCCGCAACCTCAGCGTGGTGAAGGAAGATCCCGCGGCCTCGGAAGAGGAGGTGCGGCTGGCGGAGGAACGCCTGCGCGCGGCCTCGGCGAGCCGGCGCTACGTCAGCGAAAGCACGCGGGCCAGCCGCCTCTACTGGTGGACCGCCGAGTACGGCCTCGTGGGCGATCTCGGCCAACCGAAGATCTACGGTGCGGGGCTGCTGAGCAGCCTGGGCGAAGCGGCCCACTGCCTGACGGAGGCCGTCGCCAAAGTGCCCCTCAGCCTGGTCTGCGCCGACACCGAGTACGACATCACCCAGATGCAGCCCCAGCTCTTCGTGGCCCGGGATTTTGATCACCTCTTCGACGTGCTGAAGGCCTTCGAGGCCACGATGGCCTGGCGCCTCGGCGGCGACCACGGACTGGAGGAGGCCCTGCGGGCCCGCACCGTGAACCACCTGGTTCTGGACGGGGGCGTGGAACTCACGGGCAAGGTGGTGGCCCGCATTCCGGCCCGCGGCGCGCTGGCGCCGGGCCTTTCCACGGCCCTGGCGCGCCTGGAGGGCCCCATCCAGGTTTCCCGGAACGGCCAAGCCCAGGACCGTCCCTGGCCCGGAGAAGCCCTCGTTGCCTTCGGGAGCGGCGCCCTGCCCCACCGCGGCGCCTTCAGCCTGGACCTGCCCTCGGGCCTCTTCCTCACGGGCTTCCGCGTGGGTGAGCACGAGGTGATCAACCTGCGGGGCCACCAGGACGGCCGCCCCCTCGACCTGCCCAGCTGGGCCCTGCTCTTCCTCAGCGAGGGTCTGCCCTCCTTGGCCGGGGGACCCGCCGATCCGGGCGCCTGGGACGCCTGGTTCGGGGATCACTCAGCCATGGGCGAAGGCGAGGCCGAGGCCCAGGCCCGGGACCGCAAGGCCGCTTCCCTCTCCTCGGAGGTGGCCGGGCTCTACCTTGAGGTGAGGGCCCTGCGGGAAGCGCAGAAACCAGATTCTGCGCGTCTCCAGGCCCTCAAGACGCGCGCGATGGATCACCCCGAAGAATGGCTGCTGCAGGCCGAACTGGCCGAACTGGAGACGATGCGATGAGCTGGATCGAGCAGGATGGCGCCCTGGTGCGGACCTTCAAGACCCCGGACTTCATGACGGCCTACCGCCTCGTGAGCGCCGTGGTGGAGCCCGCCGAAGCCCTGAACCACCATCCCGACCTCCGCTTCGGGTGGGGCTATGTCGAAATCCGGCTCACCACCCACGACGCCGGTGGCATCACCGAGCAGGATCATCAGTTGGCACAGCGAATCGACGCGGCGGTTCGTCCTTTCGGTCTATAGAGATATGCCCAAGGTCACCTGTTTCCGCCCCGGAAGGTCCGGTAATCTTGAAGGTCTCACGAGGAATCCCTTGCCGAACCCTCCGAACACCTTCCGTCGATCGAACCTCCTCCCCGGAACCGGGGCGCTGCTCGTGAGCCTCGGGCTGCTGGCCCTGGGAACAGGCTGTCAGCGGGACCAGGTGGCCCACTACCGCGTTCCCAGGGAAGCCACCTCCGGCCACCCGGATCACCCGGGCCACGCCGAAGAGGCCATGCCCTCTGAAGGGATGTCTGCCGGCATGGGCCAGGACGCCTCCAACGTGCCGCCGCCGCCCACGCCCAAGGGCGCGCTGAAGTGGTCCCTGCCCAAGGGCTGGCGCGAAGAGGCCGGTGGTGGCATGCGCTTCGCCACCTTCAAGGCCCCCTTCGAAGGCAAGCTCGAAGCTACGGTGGTGGTGCTTCCCGGGCCCGCGGGCGGTGAGTTGGCCAACGTCAACCGCTGGCGCGGCCAGATCGGCCTGCCCCCCATGGACGAGGCCGGATTGGCCAAGGGCCGCACGGTGCTCAAGACCAAGGCCGGCGCCCTGAATGTCTACGACTTCATGAGCGAGGGCCAGGCCAAGAGCCGCATGGTTGCAGGCTACATCAGCACTCCCGACGGCAACACCTGGTTCCTGAAGATGACCGGGGATGCCGCTCCCGTGGCCAAGGCCAAGTCTGATTTCATGACCATCCTGGGGAGTGTCCGCCTTGATTAAGACCATCGCTTCCCGGATCGGGGCTTTCTTCAAGTCCTTCCAGCTCACCATCGTCCTGCTCGTGCTCCTCATGTGCCTGGTGGTGCTCTGCACCCTGGCGCAGGTGGAAATGGGCACCCAGGGCGCGGTCAACGCCTACATGCGCAGCTTCGTCGTGATGAAGCACTTCTCGGCCCTGCCCTTCCCCCTGCCCGTGTTCCCCGGCGGCGCGCTCGTGGGCCTCTTCCTCACGTTGAACCTCATCGCCAAGACCCTGGACATCAAGCTCAGCTGGCAGAAGGCCGGCATGTGGCTCGTCCACGCGGGTCTCGTGATCCTCTTCGCCGGTGAATTCGTCGCCGGCATGATGCAGGTGGACACCAACATGTCCATCGAGGTGGGCCAGACCGTCAACTACGTGTCGAGCTACAAGAACACCGAGCTGGCCATCATCGACGTCACCGATCCCACCTGGGACGAGGTCTACTCGGTGCCGGACACGCTGCTCGCCAAGGGCGGCCCCATCGCCATCCCCGGCACGCCGATCACGCTCAACGTGAAACAGTTCTTCCCCAATGCCGAACTGAGCAACCTGCCGCCCGGCGCGCCGCCCTCCATGGCCACCGCGGGCGTGGGCCCCGGCGTCGCCATCGTGGAAAAGCCGCTGGTCTCCGCCGACAACGAAATGAACCAGGCCTCTGCTTTCGTCGAGCCCATGGCCGGTGGCCGCAGCTACGGCACCTGGCTGGTCTCCGTGGCCCTGGGAGCGCCCCAGTCCTTCATCCACGAGGGGCACAACTACGTCCTGACCATGCGCCTGCGCCGCCAGTACCTGCCCTACGCGTTCACGCTGAAGCAGTTCAAGCACGACGTCTATCCCGGCACCGACATCCCCAAGAACTTCTCGAGCCTGGTGCAGGTGGTCAATCCGTCGCGGCAGGAATCCCGCGAAGTGCTGATCTACATGAACCAGCCGCTGCGGTACGAAGGCAAGACCTTCTACCAGGCGAGCTTTGGGAAAAACGACACCCTGTCCATCCTTTCCGTGGTTGAAAATCCCGGCTGGCTTCTCCCCTATGTGTCGTGCGTGCTGGTCTCCCTGGGCCTGCTCGTGCACTTCGCCATCGTCCTGCGTCGCTCGCTGAAGCGCCGCCAGGACAAGAAGGAGGGCTGATCATGACCTTCGTGAAGAAATACCTCGCCTGGGGCGCCGGCATCTTCGCCCTGCTCATCGCGCTCTTCGTCGCTCTGCCCGGCGGCAAGGCCCGCGGCTTCGATGTCAGTGGCTTCGGCAACCTGCCCATTCTCGAAGGCGGCCGCGTCAAGCCGCTGGATTCGCTGGCCCGCAATTCCCTCCTGGTGATCCACAGCCGCCAGGGCTTCCGTCACCAGGGCCGCATGGTGGGCCCCGACGAATGGATCCTGGATGTCATGTTCCGCCCCCAGGTGGCGGACCAACAGGCCATCTTCGTCATCGATGATCCGGATGTCATCGGCCTCATCGGCGCCCAGCAGAAGCAGAACCGGAACTACTTCAGCTTCGCGGATCTCTCTTCCCACCTCGACGAGATCCAGAAGCAGGCTTCCAATGCGCAGCAGAAGAAGCCTCAGACCCGTTCGCGTTTCGAATCGGCCATTTCGAACCTCTTCGACCGCGTCTACCTCTACTACAAGCTGCGCAACACCCTGCAACTCGCGGGTTCGCCCGGCCTGGGCTGGGAGATCCAGTCCCTCGGCACGGCCGAAGCGCCCCTGCGCCACCAGGACCTCATCCAGCTGGCCCACTTCCGCATCCTGCCTCCTACCGCCGGCGCGAATCCCGATGCCTGGCAGAGCGTGGGTCAGGCCCTCAGCGCCGCCCAGTCCGGCGTCCCGCTCCACCCCGGCCTGGCGCCCCTCGCCAAGATGAACGCGGCCTATGTCGCCAATGACGCCGCCGCCTTCAACCAGGCCCTGCATGAGATGAATTCCGTGGTCTCCACGCTGAAGCCCGGCGCCCTCGACCACGCGACCAACGAGGTTATCTTCAACCGGGCCCAGCCCTTCTTCGTGGGCCTGTCGATCTACTTCGTGGCTTTCCTGACGCTTTGCATCTCCTGGATCTACAAGCCCGACCTCCTGCGCCCCACGGCCTACGCGCTGCTTGTGTCGGGCGCCATCGTGCACACGCTGGGCCTGGCCGCCCGCATCATCCTGCAGGGCCGTCCTCCGGTCACCAACCTCTACTCCTCGGCCATCTTCGTGGGCTGGGGTGCCGTGATCCTCGGCCTCATCGTCGAGCGGATGTACCGCAAGGGCTTCGGCACCGCCGTCGCCTCCCTGGCGGGCTTCGCCACCCTCATCGTGGCCCAGAACCTGGGCACCGAAGGCGACACCATGGAGATGATGCGCGCCGTGCTGGATTCCAACTTCTGGCTCGCCACCCACGTCGTGACCATCACCATCGGCTATTCGGGCACCTTCCTCGCCGGCGCCATCGCCATCGCCTACGCCCTGCGCAAGCACATCGTCGGCAAGGCGGATCCCGAGACCGAGAAGGCCCTGGTGGACATGGCCTACGGCATCATCTGCTTCTCGCTCTTCTTCAGCTTCGTCGGCACCGTGCTGGGCGGAATCTGGGCCGACCAGTCCTGGGGGCGCTTCTGGGGCTGGGATCCCAAGGAGAACGGTGCGCTGCTCATCGTGCTCTGGAACGCCGTCATCCTCCACGCCCGCTGGGCCGGCTACGTGCGCGAGCGCGGCACCATGGTGATGGCCATCTTCGGCAACATGATCACCGCCGCCTCCTGGTTCGGCGTGAACCTCCTCGGCGTGGGGCTCCACGCCTATGGTTTCACCGACAGCGGCTTCTGGTGGCTTGTGGGCTTCTGGGCCACCCAGCTCGTCTTCATGGGCATCTGCTACGCCCCGGCGAGGTTCTGGATGGAGAAGCCCCACGCGAAGGCCTGAGGCGCTCGGAGTTCCCCGAACGCATGCACGACAAGACAAAACGGGCTCCCAACGGGAGCCTGTTTTGCATCCAGGAACCGCGATGGCGCGATCACTTCACCTTGCGCGTAACGGCCTCGAGGTAGGTGGCGAAGGCTTCGGGCTTGTTGGGCGGGGCGATCTCGAAGCGCAGGTTGACGAGGCTCTCCGACTTCCTCAAGTAGGTGAGGCGGAAACGCGGGCCGGGACCGGGTTCGCTGGTGAAGGCGACACCGTCGGGCGTCGCGGAAAGGATGTAGCGGATGACGTGGCCTTCGTTGTCGACGTAGAAGGCCTTGAGCTGCCCGCCTTCCAAAAAGACCGTCATCTGGTCCTCGTGGTGGGAGGCGGGACGTCCACCGCCTGCGGGCGAATCGGCGTAACTCCGACGGGTCAGGACCTGGCCTCCAAGCTCGAACTGGAAGGTCGCGGCCCCCGAGGACTGGCCCGGTCGCCCGCCGCCCTCGCCCACCCACTCGCCCGCCAGGAACCGCACCGGACCGAAGGGATCAGTCGCAGGCGCCGGGACCGAAGCGGGAGCGGGTGCCTGTGCTCCGAGGGAAGTGATGAGGGCCAGGGACAGGAGCGTGCTTCGCATGTGAGCCTCCGAATCAATCGAGCCGGGTGGTGCCCAGGATGCCCTCGGGATCCAGGTGCCGTTTCAGGGCACCGCTCACCGAACGTACGCTGAGCGGCGTATAGGCCTCGTAGAACCGCTGGTTGTGCGGTCCCACGCCATGCTCGGCGCTGTAGCTCCCGTCGAAATCCTTCACGGCGAGGTCGTAGATCCGCTGCTGGAGTTCGGGCACGAGCTCGCTGGCTGGGCGCGGCGCGCCGGCTTCCGTCCACACCAGGTTCAGGTGTGTGCCGCCGTCCCCCCAGTGGCCGAAATCGCAGCAGCGGACGAAGGGATAGTCGGAGGCGAGCAGCGCCCGGGCCGCCTCCGTGAAGGCCGCCATGCGGCTGCGGGGCACGCTGATGTCGAAGGCCAGGACCTTGCCTTCCTGGCGCAGGCTTTCGCTCACGTGGTGGCGGATGGCCCAGAGATCCTCCGCACGGCCCATGAACACGTCCGTGATCGCCTCGCCGGCCTCGGTCTCCAGGAAGGCGCCGAGGCGCTCCTCTAGCAGGCCCGGAAGGTCCAGGGCGGCGGCGGGAAGGGTCGAGGCCAGCTCCACCAGGGCCGTGTACGCCGGCGGTTCTGCGGCGCCGTAGGGATTGCGGAGGCCCTCGTGATGGGCGAACACCGGCTTCAGGGCCTGGGCGCTGATGACTTCGAAGGCCGTGAAGACATCGGCCAGATCCCGTTCCAGCGAGCGCAGGAGGAGCAGCGCGGCCTCCCCCGAGGCGCAGCCCACGAGGGCCGTGGCCTGCTGCACGGGCACGGGCACCACCTGGAGCACGGCCCCCGTGATGACGCCCAGCACCCCGCTGGTGCCCACGAAGAGCTGCTTCAGATCCAGCCCGGTGTTGTTCTTCCGAAGCTGGTTCATGGCGTCGAGCACGGTGCCGTCGGCTTGCACCACCTCGACTCCCAGCAGGTTGTGCCGCACGTCCCCGTACTTCAGCAGGCGCGTGCCGCCGGTGTTCGTGGCGATCATGCCGCCGATGGAAGGATCGGCGCCTAGGTCGATGGGGAACATCAGGCCGTGGGCCTTCAGCGCCTCGTTCAGGGCACTGAGCAGCAGGCCGCCATCCACCTTGGCCGTGCGATTGATGGGATCGACCTCCAGCCGGCGGTTGAGCCGTTCCAGGCTCAGCACCACCATGCCGCCGCCGGCATCCGGCGTAGAGGCGCCCACCAGGCCCGTGTTCGCGCCCTGGGGCACCACGCGCACGCCCGCGCCGTGACAGGCGGCGAGGGTCGCGGCCACCTGGGCCGTGGTTCCCGGGCGCGCCACCAGCAGGGCCCGGCCCTTGCCGTAGCGCCAGCCCTCCTCGTAGCGCACCAGATCCTCGGGATCGGTGAGGACGGCGTCGTCGCCGAGCAGGCTACGCAAGACCTGGACGAGGGCTCCGCTCATGACCGGCTCCAGGTCCGCACAAGGGCTTCGAACCGATCCCCCCGCTGCTCGAAGTTGTCGAACTGATCGAAGCTCGCGCAGGCGGGACTGAGCAGCACCTGGTCGCCGGCTCGGGCCAGCGAGAGCGCCGCGTGGACGGCATCGTCGAAACGCGGCACCACGTCGTGGGGCAGATCGCCCAGATCCCGGGTGAGCTGCGGGATGGCCTCGCCGAGGAAGACGAGCCGACGCAGCTTGCCCGCCAGGGCCTCGCGCAGGGGCTCGTAGCTGGCGCCCTTGTCGGTGCCGCCGAGCAGCAGCACGAGGGGCCCAGGGAGCGCGCGGAGGGCCGTCAGCGTGGCATCCACGTTGGTGCCCTTGGAATCGTTGTAGGCCTTCACGCCGCCCTTCTCGCCGCAGAAGGCGATGCGGTGAGCCAGGCCGGGATAGCTCATCAAGCCCTCGCGGATGCCGTCGAGGGAGGCCCCCGCATGGCTGGCGAGCAGGCTGGCCGCCAGGGCATTCTCCACATTGTGATCGCCGGGAATGCGCAGCTGTGCCCGCGACAGCAGCGGCTGGCCGTGCAGGTGCAGGCCGCCGGATCCATCGCACCAGGCCTCGCAAGCCGACCATCCGAACCGCGCCGTCCGGCCCTTGCCCGGCGCATCCGCCCACCATTCGGGATGGGCCATGGGTACCACGCGCAGATCCTCGGCCCTCTGGCCTTCGAAGATCCGCAGCTTCGTCTTCCGGTAGGTCTCCATGTCGCCGTGGCGGGCCAGATGATCAGGGGTGAGGTTGAGGAAGGCCGCGCCTTCGGCGTGGAAGGCCAGGGTCGATTCCAGCTGGTAGCTGCTCAGCTCCACCACGAAGGCCGTGGCCGCCGGCGCCGCGAGCACCGCGTCGATCACGGGCGTGCCCAGGTTGCCGCAGGCGACCGCCGGCAGGCCCGACACCTTCATCAGGTGGGCCGCCAAATCGGTCGTCGTGCTCTTTCCGTTGGTGCCGGTCACGGCGAGCACGCGGCTGCCGTCGTTGCGCTCACGGATCACCCGATGCGCCACTTCCACTTCGCCGATCACTGGAATGCCGCGCCTCAGCGCTTCCGCCACGAAGGGCGCCGTCCGCGGAATGCCGGGGCTGATGACGAGCTCGCTGCATGCCTCCAATAGTGCGAAAGGATGATCCCCCCATACACCCGGAATGCCCGCCTTGGCCAACTCGACTTCCAGGACCCCATCCGGGTCGGGCCGACTGTCTGTGAGGACAACGGGGTGTCCCTGCGCGGCGAAGTAGCGCGCGGCTGCGAGGCCCGACTTCCCTGCCCCCATGACCACGGTGCGCATGTTGCCTCCCCTTCCAGACTAGAAGGCCGGAGGTGGATTCGAAAGCCCCCAGCTGGCCCCGCAAGCTCCGGGACACCGCCTCGCCCCCGCGCTACACTGGACCAGCGGCCCTTGTTGAGCGCGGAGTGCAGATGGCCAAGGGCATCCTGGAGAGCATGCTGAGGGGTGAAGGCCACATCGTGCCTCACGTCCAGCCCATGTACCGGCTGAGCGACAATCGGCTCATGGCGCAGGAATACCTGGCCCGGCACCTGGATGCGAATGGTGAAGCGCACCCCGTGGGCCCCATCCTCCAGGACCCCACGCTCCGGCCGGAGGACCGTCTCTTCCTCGATATGAAATTTCTCGAATCGACCTTCCAGACCCTCGCGCGGACTGGAGAACCCACCCACCTCCACTTCGTGAATCTGGAGCCCGTGAGCCTGGAAGCGCCTGGGTTCTGGGACAGTCTGCCGCGCTGGATGGGGGCCCTGCCCTTCGGTCCCGAGTACGTCGTGATGGAGTTCACCGAATCCCAGGGCGTGCACGATCTCGAAGCCCTGCAAGGCTACGCCAACCGCCTTCGAAGCCTGGGCCTGCGCGTGGCCGTGGACGACCTGGGCGCGGGTGTGGCGAGCCTGACGCACATGGCGCGGCTCGCCCCGGATTTCATCAAAGCCGATCGCAGCCTCGTGGAGCAGGTCCAGCGCCGCCCCTACCAGGCGGCCCTGCTCAATGCGCTGTCCCATTTCGCCCAGCGCATGTGCATCGGCTTCATCGCCGAAGGGATCGAAACCCTGGAAGAACTCGAGGCCGTCATCGACGCGGACGTGCCCTGGGGCCAGGGCTACATCCTCGGGCAGCCCTGGCCCACGAGGCCCCGGCCCATCATGGGGCCTATCGCAGCTTCAGCGAACTGAGCGCCAGGATCGAGCACACGATGGCCGTGATCCACATGCGGATGACGACCTTGGTTTCCTGCAGTCCGCCCAGCTCCAGGTGGTGATGGAAGGGCGCCATGCGGAAGATGCGCTTGCCGCCGCGCAGCTTGAAGCTGCCCACCTGCAGGATCACGCTGACGGCTTCCATCACGAAGAGGCCCCCCGCGATGACCAGCAGCAGCTCCTGCTTGATGACCACGGCCACGGTGCCCAGCGCCCCGCCCAGGGCCAGCGAGCCCGTGTCGCCCATGAACACTTCGGCCGGATGGGCGTTGAACCAAAGGAAGCCCAGGCAGGCCCCGGCCATGGCGCCCATGAACACCGAGAGTTCCGCACCGCCGGGCACGTGGGGCACCACCAGGTAGGCCGCGATCTTCGCGTGGCCCACCACGTAGGCTAGGATCGCGAAGGTGAGGGAGACGATCAGCGTGCCGCCGGTGGCCAGCCCGTCCAGGCCATCGGTCAGGTTCACGGCGTTGCTCGTGCCCACCATCACCAGCCAGATCCAGGGGATGAGGAACACGCCCACGTTGGGACGGAAGTTCTTGAAGAAGGGCACGGACAGCTGGCTGGTGGAGGTGCCGCGCAGGCCGAAGTGCAGGATGAGCCAAGCCACCAGCAGCGAGATGCCCGTGAGCAGGGCCATCTTCTGCCAGCTGGTGAGGCCGAGGTTCTGCTTCTTGAGCAGCTTCTTCGCGTCATCGAAGGCGCCCACGGTGCCGAAGCCCACCAGGGCCATCAGGGCCACCCAGATGGCGCCGTTCTTGAGCTCACACCAGAGCAGCGTGGACACGGTGATCACGACGAGGATGAGGATGCCGCCCATGGTCGGCGTGCCCGCCTTCTTCTGGTGGTGCTCGGGACCTTCGCCGCGAATGTGCTGGCCCATCTTGAGGGCCGTCAGCGTGCGGATCACCCAGGGGCCCAGCATCAGGCTCAGCACCATGGCCGTCGCCGCGGCCATGGCCGTGCGGAAGGTCACGTAGCGGAAGACGGAAAAGCCCGGAATCGCGTCACGGAATGGGTAGAGAAGCCAAGGCAGCATGGATCATCCAGATTCTGAAGGTCAGCGGGCGAGAAGCCAGTCCACCACGCGCTCCGCGCGCCAGTACCGGCTGCCCTTCACCAGGATACGGGCTCCGGCCGGAATTGCGGAGAGTCCCGCGGCATCATCGCGCAGGCCCTCGAAATCCGGGAAGGTCTGGGCCCGCTGGCCGAAGCCCTCGGCATAGTCCGTCGCAAAATCACCATAGGCCCAGAGTCGGGAGATCCCGAGCGCCTTCAGGGCAGCGCCCGTGTCCCGGTGGATGCGCGGAGCCTCCGGCCCCAGTTCGCGCATGGAGCCCAGCACGGCCACCGATTCGCCGCCGGGCAGGTGTAGCAGGGCCTGGGCGCAGGCCAGGATGGAATCGCTGCTGGCGTTGTAGGTCTCGTCCAGCAGGCAGCCACCGCCGGGCAGATCGTGAAGGCGGCCGCGGCCTGGCTCGGGGCTCACCGTGCCGAGGCCCGCGGCCACACGCTCGGGATCGAAGCCCAGGCGGATGGCCAGGGCCGCCGCCAGCGCCGCATTGCGGATCTGATGTTCGCCCGGGAGCTGAAGACGGATGGGCACGGAACCCGCAGGCGTGCGCAGCCGGAAAGCGCCCCCGGCCGCGCCGAGGGATTCGATCCCCTCCCAGCCGAAGGCCTCGCCTTCGCCCACGGGGAGCGCTTCCGCGTGCTGGGCCCAGGGCTGGGCCGCGATCCAGCGGCACCAGGCATCTGAGGCCAGATGCGTCCAGAGTCCGCCGCGGTTCAGGCCCGCCACGAGCTCGCCCTTGGCCTCGGCGACGCCCTGCGGTCCCTTCGCGAAATTCTCGATGTGGGCCGTGCCCACCAGCGTGATCAGGCCCGCGTCCGGCGGCGCGAGTTCCGTGAGTCGCCGGATCTCCCCCGGCGTGCTCATGCCCATTTCGAGCACCGCGGAGCCCAGCCCTTCAGGCAGGGTGGCCAGCGCTTCGGGCAGGCCCAGGGTGTTGTTGCGGTTCCCCGGTGTCTTCCAACCGCCCACGGCCGCGGCCAGCAGTTCCTTCGTGCTCGTCTTCCCCACGCTGCCCGTCACGCCGAAAACCAGCTTCGGCCGCACCGCCTCCAGGCGCCTCTGGCCCCAGCGCTGGAGGGCCACGAGGGTATCGGGCACAACCAGTTGTGGACAATCGATGTCGAGCGGGTGATCCACCAGCAGCGCCGCGGCCCCCTTTTCGACCGCCTGGGCCGCGAACGCGTGGCCATCCCGTTCGGCCCGCAGCGCCACGAAGCAGGCTCCGGGCTGGATCGTGCGCGTGTCCATCGACAGCGAGGTCGGAATGACCGCGCCTTCGCCGAGGATCTCCCCGCCCAGCTGGGAGGCCACCTGGAACAGCGACCAGAGGCTCATCCCATCTCCTTCGCAGAAGCCCGGCGCAGCCGGTCCCGCACCGCCATCCAGGCTTCGCCTTCCGGGGGCCGCTCCATCATCACGCGCTCGAAGCCCGCATCGTCCAGTTCGTGCAGCAGGGCGTAAAGGCGCGCCCCGACAATCTCGGCGTCGAGAGGCAGCAGCACGCCCCGCACCTGGTCCGGCAGCGCGGGCAGCCTGCCCAGGGCCACGTAGGCCACGCGTTCCGAAGGCACGGCAACCGCGCTTCCCGGCGTCACCAGGTCCAGCCTCGCGCGGGGCGCGTAGTGCCGCTCGGCCATGCCCGGCGCGGCCTGGCGCTCCCCGGCCCTGACGGCGCCTTCCCAAAGATCCACCGATCCGACGATGGCGGCGAGGTCCGCCGGCGTGATGGGGCCGGGGCGCAGGATCCGCGGACGCGCTCCGCTCAGATCGAGAATCGTGGATTCCAGCCCCGCCTCCGTGGCGCCCCCGTCGAGAATCAGGTCCACCGCCTCACCCAGGCTCGAGGCCACATGCTCGGCGCGGGTGGGGGAGAGGTGCTGGCTGCGATTCGCGCTGGGCGCGGCCAGGGGCCGGCCGACGGCGCGGATCAGGGCGAGGGCCACGCGATGGGCCGGGCAGCGCAGCGCCACCGAGGGCCCGCCCGCGCGGACGATGGAGGGCACGGTCTCCGAAGCGGGTAGCACCAACGTCAGAGGGCCGGGCCAGAAGCGGTCCGCGAGGCGCTGGGCCGCCTCGGGCCAGTGGGAAACCAGGGCCTTGGCGGAAGCGACGTTGTCCACGTGGAGGATCACGGGATTCGTCGCGGGCCTCCCCTTGGCCGCATAGATCTTCGCCACGGCTTCGGGGTTCAAGCCATCGGCCCCCAGGCCGTACACGGTCTCCGTGGGAAAGGCCACCAGGCCTCCGGCCGCGAGGATCGTCGCCGCTTCGGAGATGGCCGAATCGTCCGCTCCGCGGATCTGCAGGAAGCGCGTCATCGCGAGGCTCCCAGCACGGCTTCCACGGCGTTCCGGTCACTGTAGGGATGCTTCACGCCATGGATTTCCTGGTAGGGCTCGTGGCCCTTGCCGGCCAGCAGCAGCAGGTCGCCGGGGCGGCAATCCGCGAGGGCCTGGGCCACGGCGGCCCGTCGATCGGCGTTGCGATGGTAGCGGGTTCCGTCGGCGCGGAGGGCCTCGGGAATGCCCGGGGCGGCGTCATCGAGGATGCGTTCGGGATCCTCGGTGCGGGGGTTGTCGCTGGTGTGCCAGAGCACGTCCGCGCCCGCCGCCACGGCCGCGGCCATGAGGGGCCGCTTGGCGCGGTCCCGGTCGCCGCCACAGCCGAAGAGCACATGCAGGCGGCCGCCCGGCGGCAGCAGTCGGCGGCCTTCGGTCAGGAGCTTTTCCAGGGCGTCGGGCGTGTGGGCGTAGTCCACCATCACGCCGAAGGGCTGGCCGCAGTCCACGCGCTCGAGGCGGCCGGGGGCGCCGGTCACACGCGGCACAGCGGGGATCAGGCGGTTCAGGTCGAAGCCGGCCTCCGCGCAGGCCGCCAGGGCCGCCAGCAGGTTGTAGGCGTTGAAGCGGCCCAGCAAGGGACTCTCCACCTCGAACTCGCCCTGAAGCGCATGCAGGTGGAACCGCGTGCCCGTGGGGCCCAGCACCAGATCCGTCATCCGGTAGTCGGCTTCGCGGTCGATGGCGTAGCTCCAGCACCTGCCGCCTTCGAGGAGGCGGCGACCGAAGGGATCGTCGGCGTTCACGAGGAATCGGCCGCACTGGTTCCGCAGCAGAGCCTTCGCCTCGAAATAGGCCTCGAGGGTGATGTGGTAGTCGAGATGATCCTGGGTGAGGTTCGTGAACACGCCCACTTTGAAAAGGGCCGCGTGCACCCGCCCCAGGCAGAGGGCATGGCTGCTCACCTCCACCGCCGAAGCCGCGTCGCCGGCTTCGACGCTGCGCCGCAACCACCGGTAGAAGGTGGGGCTTTCGGGCGTCGTTCGGATGGCCTCTTCTTCCTGATCCCCAGCCGCATTGAGCACCGTGCCCACGAGGCCGCAGCCGATCCCCGCGCCGCGGAGCAGCTGGCGAATGAGCGTGGTGGTGGTGGTCTTGCCGTTGGTTCCGGTCACCCCGAGGAGGGCCAGCCGCTCGTCCGGCGTGCCGTGCATCCGCCGCGCCATCTCCGCCATGCGCAGCCGCGGATCGGCCAGGAAGGTGCACGCGGCGATGCCTGCGGGCAGTTCCAGCGGCGATTCGGAAATCACTGCGCAGGCCCCCTGCGCGAGGGCCTGAGGCACGAAGGCGGCGCCATCGGTCTTCTCGCCCTTCAGGGCGATGAAGGCCCAACCCGGGCGCACCTCGCGGCTGTCGCAGGTGAGATCCAGCACCTCCCCGTCCGGTCCGGATCTCCGCTGCGCGAGGCCATCGATGAGCGTGTCGAGGTTCATGGGTTACCCGCCTTGATCTTCACCACGGTGCCCGATTCCAGCGGCGCACCTGCCTCCGGACTCTGCCCGATGACGCGCGTCGCGGTTTCACCGGGAGCCGCTTCGATCTTGGGATTGCCGCCCACCAGCACCACTCGGTGGATGGCCGCCTTCAGGCTGAGCCCCTTGAGATCGGGCACCTTGCCCCGCTCCACGTGCACGGCGGCCTCGTCGGTCTCGCTCACGGGCCAATCCCTCAGGGAGAGCTTCAGGTCGGCTTCGCGGTCGGGATCCGGCGAGGTCTCCCGGAAGCGCAGGATGCCGTCGCCGATGCGCTTGAAGAGGGGCGCGGCCACGTCGCCGCCGGTCGTGTCGCCCGCGGGATCGTCCAGCATGACCAGCACACCGTACTGGGGCTTGTCCGCGGGAAAGAAGCCCATGAACGACGCGAAGTGGCGTCGCGGATCGTACTTGCCGTCGATGAGCTTGCGGCTGGTGCCGGTCTTGCCGAAGGCCTCCACGCCGTTGTCGAGCTTGGCCCGCTTGCCCGTGCCTTGCGTGAGCACGCCCTTCAGCGTCTCCTTCATCAGGTTCGCGGTCTCTTCACTGAGCACCTGGCCGCGCACGGTGGGCTTGAATTCCTTCAGCAGGAGGCCCTTGTCGTTGTAGATGCGCTGCACGAGGATCGGCTGCATGAGCTTGCCGCCGTTCGCCAGGGCGCAGCCCGCCATGAGGATCTGCAGGGGTGTCGTGTTCAGGCCGTAGCCGTAGGAGAAGGTGTACTGGGTGGGCACGCTCCAGCGGTCCGGCGCGATCATGCGGCCGGGGCTTTCGCCGGGGAAGTTCAGGCCCGTGGGATCCCCGAAGCCGAACTTGCGCAGGTACTGGTAGTGCACCGCGGGATCGAGGCGGACGCCCATCTTGGCGGCGCCGACGTTGGAACTCTGCCAAAGGATTTCTTCGAAGGTCAGCACGCCATGGTGGTGGGTGTCCGTAATGGCCGGCACCTTGGGGCTGTAGAGCCAGCGCCCGCCCATGCAGTCGATCCGTTCGCCCAGATGCACCTTGCGTTCCTCCAGAGCAATGGAGGCCGTGAAGATCTTCATGGTGGAGCCGGGCTCGTAGACATCCTCGATGGGATGCACCTTGCGGGCGGCCTTCTGCCGCTCCAGCTCGCGGTGCAGTTCATCGCGCTCCCCCGCGGTGAGCTCGGACTCGGTGCGGTTCCGGAACTTCTTGGGGAGGATGTGGTTTGGATCGAAGGTGGGCGTGCCGGCGATGGCGAGGATCTCGCCGGTCTGGGGATCCACCACCACCGCGTAGGCCGTCTTGGGGCGCGAGATGCGCATGCCCTCTTCCAGCGCATCTTCCACGATGTGCTGGATGGACGCGTCGAGGCTGAGCTGCAGGGAGGCGCCGTTCACGGGCACCTGGCTGTAGTTCTCCTGGAGGATGAGCAGCTTGCCGTGGGCGTCCCGGGGGGCGATGAGCTCGCCCTTGAGGCCGGAGAGCTGCTTGTCGTAGGTCTGTTCGATGCCCAGCTGGCCGATGCCGTCGATGTTCGTGAAGCCGAGGATCTGGGCGGCCAGGCTGCCCCGTGGGTAGAAGCGCTGGCTTTCAGGCTGGAACTCGATGCCTTCCAGGTCCAGGGCTCGGATGGCCGCCACCTTCATGGGCGGCAGGTGGCGTTCCAGGTAGACGAAGGTCTTCTTCCGCAGCAGCTTTTCGAGCACCTGGGCCCTGGTCTGTTCGAGGATGGGCGCGAGCTTGGCGGCCATGTCGGAGGCGGCCTTGCGGTCGGGGTTGCCCCACTGGCGCTCGTCGCCGCGTCCGGGCTTGTAGTCCGGATAGAACACGCGGGGATCGACGAAGAGGCTTTCCACCTTGATGGAGATGGCCAGGGGCTCGCCCCGACGATCCCGCAGCTCGCCGCGGATGGGCGGCACGGGCACGATGGTCGTGTGCTGCTGGTCGGCCTTGGCCTGGTAGCGCTTGTGCTCCACACCCTGCAGCCAGAGCAGCCTCAGCAGGATGAGCAGGGCCCACAGAGCCATGCCCCCCATGATCCAGGGCATGCGGCGGTCCAGCAGGTCCTGGGGATCCTGCCGGCCGAGCAGGCGCCGGGACGCGGTGGGTTCAGTGGCGAAGCGGAGGGACACAGGTATGACCGGGGAGAGCGGGGGCCAACGCGGCCCCCCTCTAGCCTACAGCCCCTCAGAAGACACGGGACGCAGCTTGGCGATGCGCTGGTCCTCTGGCGTGAAGGCGCGCTGGATCATGTGCCCCTGCTTGCGGGGCTGCAGACCCGCCTTCTGGGCGTAGACCTGAACTTCCTCGTCCCGCTGGTAACGGCTGCGCTCCAGCATGAGCTTGCGCTGGAGTTCCTCTTCCTTGTGGATGCGCTCCTTGATGTCGCCCATGGCGTAGCTCATGCGGGTGCTCTGGATCTTCAGGTAGGCGAGGGTGCCCAGGGGCATGGCCAGGGCCAGCACCAGAAGCAGCATGCGCAGGATGCCTTCGCTTTCCACCGTGCGGGCGGAGGTCGCGGAGTTCGGCAGGATTCCAGCGGTCATGGGAACCTCGATCAGGAGATCCGCTCCGCCACGCGCAGGCGGGCGGAACGGGAGGGGGGATTGGCGGCGGCTTCGGCCTCGCTGGGCGCGATGCCACCGGCATGGATGAGCTTGAGGATCTTGGGGAGCTGGACCGGCGCGGTGCGGCCCGGCCCGTCGTAGATGCCCGCGAGGCGGCGCAGGGTCTGCTTGACGATGCGGTCCTCCAGGCTGTGGAAGCTGATCACCGCGAGGCGCCCGCCGGGACGAAGGTGGGACACGGCGGCTTCGAGGGAGGCGGAGAGCCGGTCCAGTTCCCCGTTCACGGCGATGCGGATGGCCTGGAAGGTCCGGGTGGCCGGATCGCTGTGACCCTTGCGCTTGGCGGGTTCGCGGGGGATGACGGTGTAGACGGCCTTGGCCAGATCGTGGGTGGTCTCCAATCGGCCTTCCTGCAGCGCCCGCAGGATGGCGCGGGCGATGGGCCGGCTGGCGCGCTCCTCGCCGTACTGGTAGATCGCATCGGCCAGGCTTTCGTCGGTCTGTTCGGCGATCCAGTCGCGGGCGGAGAGGCCGTGGTCCGGATCCATGCGCATGTCCAGCGGGCCCTCGTCGCGGAAGCTGAAGCCGCGCTCGGGGGTCCGCAACTGCAGGGTGGACACGCCGAGATCCGCCAGGATGGCGTCGAAGCCTTCGGGCGCCTGGGCGGCCTTCCAGGCCAGGAACTGGGGATCTTCCCAGAGATCCTCGTAGGCGCAGGCCAAGATGCTGAGGCGGTCATCGGAACCCAGCCGCTTCGCGGCCAGGGCCCGGGCTTCGGGATCGCGGTCCACGCCCAGGTACCGGGAATCGGCGTCGGCGCGGGCCAGCAGGGCCTCGGCGTGCCCGCCCAGCCCCAGGGTGAGGTCGAGGATGCGGGCCGCAGGGGGCAGCAGCAGGTTGTCGAGCACTTCCTGGAGCAGCACGGGAACGTGAACGGGGATCGTCATCATCAGATCCCCAGGTCCGCGAGCTGTGCCAGATCCTCGGCACTGAGAGGTTCGGCCGCGAGGCGGCGCTCGAAGCCGGCCTTGTTCCACAGGGCCAGGTGATCCATCTGCCCCAGCACGGCCACTTCGCCCATGAGCTGGGCGGCCTCACGGAGGATGGGGGGGATGACGAAGCGGCCCTGGGCATCGGGTTCGACCTCGCTGCCGAAGTAGGCGGTGGTCTCCAGGAACTTGCGCTTGGCGGGGCTGGTGGAAGGCAGGGCCGCCAGGCGGGCCTCGATGGCCTCCCAGACCGGCAGGGGGTAGAGGCGGGCGGAACGGCCATCCAGCGAGGTGAGGTAGTGCCGAAGGGGGGTGGTCCCTCCGCGCAGGCCTTCGCCCCCTTCGCCCTGAGCGAAGGCCTCCAGCTCGGCCTTGAAAGAAGAGGGCAGCTTGAGGCGGCCCTTCTCATCCACTGTGGCCGGTGAGTTTCCGCGAAGTCGCAGCACCGGTGACGCCTTTCAACCAACACCTCAGAAGGGAAGATCGAACCAACCGGGGACCACTTTGATCCACTTCAGCCCACTTTTCTCCACTGAGAACCACTTCAAAGTCTATAAACGCCTGGAAAGTCAACAAGTGGAAATAAAAACGAAAATGCACCCCTCCTGCCGGCCTTGGGAGGCCTCCGGCCAGCCGGGAAACCGGTCCAGATCCCCTGGCGGCGGAAGTGAATCGCTGGGCGATCAGGGAGGATTGACGCCGGCCCCCCGGTTCATGGAGACGGAATTTTCCACGGAAGCCCTCGACGCAGGGCTTCGGAGCGGGTCCAATAAGGGTTTTCAGCGAGGGCTCGTGGCGCGAATTGCAGTGGTGGATGACAGCAAACTCATCCGCACCTTCCTGGAGGCGGCCCTAAGGAAGGCGGGGCACGAAGTGCTCCTGGTCGAACCCGACTCGCTTCAAACCACCCTGGATGCCCTGATCGAATGGCGGCCGGAGCTGATGATCCTGGACCACTCCATGCCCGCCTATCAGGGGCCAAGCCTCGTCAGGGCCTGCTTCGAGAATCCCGTGCTCTCCAGGATCAAGGTCCTGATCCTCACGGCCCTTCACGATGAGGTCATGGCTGGGCGCATGCAGAAGCTGGGCGTGGACGTCATCCTCCACAAGCCCATCCGCCACGAGGATCTGACCGCGGCCGTGGACCGGCTGCTCCAGGAGCCCGTCAAGAATCAGTGAGGCGGTCTAGCCCCCTGTGACGACCAGCGGCTCCCGAAGCCCCGAGAGCCGGGCGAAATTGCGAAGTTTCTGCAGGTGGACCAGCCCGATGGTGGTGCCCTGGGGCACCACCAGCAGGCCGTCCATGGTTTCGATGCCAGTGACCAGCACCTGGCCGATTCGCAGCTCGTGCAGGCTGATCTCCCGCGTGGGAGGCGGCGGCGCTTCGGCCCCCTGCCGCTCCAGGCAGCGTCCGAAGGCGCGCAGCACCTCCAGGTCGTACCAGGTGGTTCGGCTCTCCATATCGCGGACCGCCGAGATGGGATTCCCGAATTTCGGCAGGAGCCGTTCGTAGTCCCACACGGCCCGCAGGATGCGGCCGCCGAGGGGAATATCCTCTCCCTTCCTGGCATCGGGCGGATAGCCGGTGCCGTTGAAGTTCTTGTTCATGTAGAGCACCGCGTCGGCCACCTCTTCCAGCCGTGGGATGTTCTTGATGAGGTCGGCTCCGATCTCGGGGATGCGGTTGGCGAGGTCCCGCTCGTTGCTGTTCAGGAAGGTGCCGGTCTGGATCTTGGTGGCCACGCCTTCGGGCACGGTGAGGATGCCGATCTGGGAGAGGATCGAGGCGATGCCGAGCACCCAGGGGTTCTTCATGCCCATTTCTCTGGCGATCGCTTCGGCCTGGGCCGCCATGGCCTGGGCCCGTCCGAAGGAGATGGGATCGAGGCAGGAGAGCAGCTCCACCAGCATCTTGATGGCGCCCTTGAGGGTGTCCTCCAGCAGCGTTTTCTCCGCCGTGATGAGCTCGTGCTGGCGCACGGCGAGGTCCAGCGTCTGCCCCAGCAGCTCCGAATCGCAGGGCTTGGTGAGGAAACGGAAGATCGCGCCCTTGTTCACGGCCTCCATGGCCGTGCCCTGGTCCGCATTGCCCGTGAGCATGATGCGCACGGTGTCGGGGTGCTGGGCCATGGCCCAGGCCAGGAAGGCCACGCCATCCATGCCGGGCATCCGCATGTCGGAGACGACCACGGCATAGGGCCCGCGGTCCTGCATGCGCTCCAGAGCCGCTTCGCCGCCGAGGGCCGTGTCGAGGTCGAATTTCCCGCGCAGCACCCGCGTGTAGGCTTGCAGGATGTTCTCCTCGTCGTCCACAAGGAGGACCTTAGGCTTCATGGGAAGCTCCGTCGGGAAGGCGGACGGATACCGGCTCCTGCAGCGCCACCAGCCGGGCGAGGCTGGACAGGAGTTCCAGGTGGCCCGCCCCGAGCCGGAGTTCCGCGGGCAGCACCAGCCCGCCGCCCTCGGCGCAAAGGTCCGAGGCGAGGGTCATGCCCGCGCGCAGATCTCGGAGTCGGAGATCTCGCGCCGCCGGGGGTTTGGGGCGGATCGCCAGCAGGGTGCCGAAGGCTTCCAGCACCCGGGGGTCGTAGGCCTTCGGTCGGAGGCGCATCTCCTCCAGAGCCACCGTCGCGCTTTGGCGGGCCTGTTCAAGCTCGGTGAAATCCCACACCACCTTGAGGATCCGGGAGCCCAGGGGCAGTGCCTCACCCCGGAGGTCATCCTCAGGAAGCCCGGACCCGTCAAAGCCCTTCGCCAGGTAGCGGATGATCCGGGCCGCGCCTTCCAGGCGGGGAATGGGCTGGAGCAGCCGCGCACCCACTTCCGGGAAGGCAGCGAGCAGATCCCCCGAACCCGTGCGGAAACTGCCCTCCTTCAGCGCCCAGGCAGGCAGGGCCACCCGGCCGATGGGCGCCAGCAGGGCGGCGATCTCGACGGCCCAGACCTCCTCGCAGCCCAGGTCCCGCGCCAGCCGCGCCGCGCGCTCCCGCACCACCTGGCTCCGGCTGAACATCACCGGATCCACGCCCGCCAGGAGTTCGGAGAGCACGGTGATGGCACCGGTGAGCGTCTGTTCGAGCAGCTCCTTTTCCGCCCTCACGAGCTGGTACTGGCGCAGCCCCGCGCGGATCGCCAGTTCAAGGTCCTCCGCAGGACAGGGCTTGGTGAGGAAACGGAACACCTGCCCATGGTTCACCGCATCCATGGCCGTCTTCTGATCCGAATTCCCCGTGAGCATGATCCGCGTCGTATCCGGAAACCGGACACGCGCCTCCTCCAGCAGGTCCAGGCCGCTCATTCCCGGCATGCGCATGTCCACGACCATGACCGCGTAGGGGCCGCGCGCATCCATGCACCGGAGGGCCTCCACGCCCCCGAGGGCCGTGTCGAGCTCGAAGGCGCTCCTCAGCACCCGGTGGTAGCCCTGGAGGATGTTCTCCTCATCGTCCACCAAGAGGACCTTTGCAGACATCACGCACCTCCCGTTCCAGCGACAGCTTCCTTGACCAGGGCCTCCCAACTTCTGACCCGATCCTGCACACCTGCCCGTTCGATCGCCACCTGATTCAACCGCCCGCTTTCGAACAGCGGATGGTTCGTCAGGACACCCGAGAAGATGTCCGCCGCATGCACCGCGATCAGAGGCGTCATGTGCCCTTCATCCTGCAGGTGCACCCGGTGGTGCAGGCTCACGATGTTCAGGATCTCGGCCGGCAGGCCCCACAGGCCTAGGAGGTAGGCTCCGACTTCGGCGTGGGTCACGCCGAAGAACTCCTGCTCGGCAGTGGAGATGATCACCTTCTCCGTCACCACGAGGTCCGCGGCCTTGTCGTAGGTCTCGGCGAAATTGGAGGCGAGGATGAGCATGCCCACATCGTGCAGGATGCCACCGACGAAGGCCGATTCCACCCCGGATCGCCCGAGTTTTTCGCAGTCTGCCACCGCTTTCGCCCCGCTGGCCACGCTCAGGCTGTGCTGCCACAGGTCCGAGATGCTGAGGCATTTCGTCAGCAGCGGCTTGGATTGTTCGAAGATGCTGTTGGTGAGGACCAGGGTCCGGACCGTGTCGAGCCCGAGGTAGGTCACCGCGTCCTGCGGCGTCGAGATGACGCGGCGCAGGCCGAAGAACGAGGAATTCACCAGCTTGAGGATCTTGGCCGTCATCCCAATGTCCTTCTGGATGATGGCGCCGAGTTCGCTCGAATCCACGTCCTCCTGGCTCAGGGCCTCCTTCAGCTCCAGGTAGACTTCGGGAATGGTGGGGAGGCGGTCGATGGCGCCGATCACCTTCCGGACCTCCTCGTCCACGAGGCGGCCCGACAGGGCGCAGGCGTTGCGGATCATGGCCTTCAGCTGATCCGGATCGCAGGGCTTGGAGATGTACTGGTGCGCTGTGCCCACGCACTGGGTGACCAGCTCCTTGTCCGCGTGGCCGGACAGCACGATGCGCACCATGGCGGGGTAGCGCCGCATGACCTCGTTCAGGAGTTCGGCCCCGTTCATCCCGGGCATCCGCATGTCCGTCACGATGACGTCGAAGGGATGCTCAGCCAGCCGCTCCAGGGCCGCCTGTCCGCTTTCCACGAAGGCCATGTCCCATTCCATCCGGAAGGGGCGGAGCAGGCGCTGCAGTCCCTGGAGCAGCATCGGCTCGTCATCCACGAAAAGGATCTGCTGCTTGGCCATGGCACCCTCAGTGTTTGGCAGGGCTCAGGGGAAGGAAGATGCGGAAGGTGGTGCCCTTCCCCTGCGTGGATTCGACTTCGATACGGCCCTTATGCTTTTCCGTGACGACGGCATGAACGATGGAGAGCCCCTGCCCCGATCCCTTGCCGATGGATTTGGTCGTGAAAAAGGGATCGAAAATCCGGTCGCGGATCTCTTCGGGGATCCCCGTACCGTCGTCGGAAACCCAGATCTCCACCTCGTCCTGGAGGTGGCGTGTTCCCACCCGGATCAGGCCCGGCCCAGAAGCCCCGCGGCTTTCCTGGCGCGCCGCGATGGCGTGCGCCGCGTTCACCACCAGGTTGAGAATGACCTGGTTGATCTCGTCCGGGTAGCAGGGCACCAGGGGAAGGTCGGGTGCAAAGTCCGTCTCCAGCTGGGCGACGGTTTTCCATTCTCCGCGGGAGACCGTGATGGTGCTTTCGATGCTGCGCTGCAGATCGATGGAGGACGCGGATTCGCCGCCGGGATGGGAGAAGTCCTTCATGGCGCCGACGATCTTGGAGACGCGGGCCACCCCTTCGAGGGTCTGCTGGATGGCCTTGGGAATCTCCTCTTCCAGGTAGTCCACATCCCCGACCGCCAGGGCTTCCAGGGCCGTCCGCGCCTCTTCGGCGGAGGGCCCGCCCGCTTCGCGGATCCGCTCCAGGTGCCCCTCAAGCGTACGGATCAGGGCCAATGACTGTCCGAAGACATCCCGAAGGAAGGTGGTGTTGTCGCCGATGTACTGGGTGGGCGTGTTGATCTCGTGGGCGATGCCCGCCGCCAGCTGCCCGATGGCCTCCAGCTTCTGCGAGTGGCGCAGCTGGATTTCGGCCTGCTCGCGATCCCGTTCCATCTGCCTGCGCAGGGAGATGTCCCGGGAGATCAGCAGCACCGAATCCCCCGGTCCGCCCGGATCCTCCACCGCCGACACCTGCCCTTCCAGATCGGCCCAGGCGCCGTGGGCATCGGGAATCCGGTATTCAAAGGTATGGGTGAGACCGGCCCTGGCCCCCTGGGACAGGGCATTCGCGAACCCCGCGCGGTCCGCCTCATGCACGAGATCCACCAGCTTCTGTTCCGAGATCCACTGATCCGTCCGCCCGAGGAACCGTTGGAAGGCCGGGTTGTGGTAGACCACCTGGCCCCGGGGATCGAGCAGGCAGATGAAATCCATGGCGTTGTCGGTGGTGGCCTTGAAGAGCCGCTCCGACCGCCGCATCCGGCGCTCCATGGCCGCCCGGTGGGTGATGTCACGGAGGTGGATCACGGCGCGGACGCTTTCGTCCAGGGAGCGGAAGACGGCCGTGCAGCCGAAATCGTGGGATCCGTCCTCCTCGAGGAAGGGGAAATCGAAAGACAACCTCGGGATACGCCCGTCGAGCACGCCCACCAGCCCCAGCGCCACGATGGAGATGTTGCCGTCCGGAGATTTCGTGAGGCTCCGACACAGGTCGCCGAACGGAGACCCGAGGGTCTGCCCGGCGAGGATCGGATTCTTTCCGCTGTAGGCTTGCCAGGCCTCGGTCACAGCCACGATCCGGCCCGACTGGTCCACGGCCGCCGAACAGGCATCGAGGCTGTCAGTCAGCGCCATGAGGACCGCCCGGTCCTGGCCGGGGAGGGCTTCTGGAATCAGGTGCACCGTCATTCGGCCCCTCCGCCGGCTGCGGCCGCCTTCAGGGGAAGGTGCAGGATGAACGTGGTGCCCCGACCCACCTCGGACCGAACCTCGATGCGTCCCTGGTGTTTTTCGACGATGACCGCATGGGCGATGGCCAGACCC
This sequence comes from Geothrix limicola, assembly GCF_030268085.1. Classification (GTDB taxonomy): domain Bacteria; phylum Acidobacteriota; class Holophagae; order Holophagales; family Holophagaceae; genus Geothrix; species Geothrix limicola. The sequence continues at coordinate 560,644 of NZ_BSDE01000001.1, read as the reverse complement.
TGGCCCGTTCCTTTGCCCACGGGCTTGGTGGTGTAGAAGGGCTCGAACATGCGCGCCTGAACGGACTCGGGGATGCCTGTGCCGTTATCGGAAACCATGACTTCCACTTCGTCGCCTTGCCTCCGGGTCTTGATCGTGATTTGACCGAGGACACCGGAACCGGCCCCTCCCAGGGCGGATTCGATGGCATGGGCCGCGTTGACGATCAGGTTGAGGATCACCTGGTTGAACTCACCGGGGAAACAGGGGACCCGCGGCAGGTCGGGATCGAAATCCGTCACCAGGTTCGCGGCGTACTTCCATTCGTTCCTGGAGACGGTGATGGTGCTTTCGATGGCCTGGTGGAGGTCCGTGAGGGTCTTGGCCTCGCCGCCCGGGTGCGAGAAATCTTTCATGGCCTTGACGATCTTCGAGATGCGGCTCACGCCGTCGAGGCTTTGCTGGATGGCCTTGGGAATCTCCTCCTGGAGGTACCTGAGGTCGGTCTGCTCCACGTCCGCCAAGGCAGCCCGGGCTTCCTCCGCCCCGGGCCCGAAAGCGGCGGCGATGGCGCCGAGGTGACCCGTCAGCCGCTCCATGAGCGCGAAGGCGTCCTTCCAGGCATCGCGGAGGAAGCTGGTGTTGTCGCCGATGAACTGGGTCGGCGTGTTGATCTCGTGGGCGATGCCCGCCGCCAGTTGGCCGATGGCCTCCAGCTTCTGGGCCTGACGCAGCTGGACCTCCATGGCCGAACGGCTCTGTTCGGCCTCCTTCCGCTCGGTGATATCCCGCGCGACCACCAGGGCCCGCACGTTGCCCGTTCCCGGATCGGGGATGATGGCGGCCTTGCTTTCGAAGTACAGCCAGCGGCCATCCTTGTGCCTGAGGCGGTACTCCAGGCCCTGGGCGGCCTGCCCTTCCATGATCCCCCTCAGGGCCTGGGAGACCCGGTCCAGGTCGGCGGGATGCAGCAGGTCCAGCGAGGACAACCTCTCCATCTCCTCGTCGGAGTAGCCCAGGACGAACTGGTACGAGGGGCTCGTGTAGATCCTCCGCCCCTGCGGATCGATGATGGCGATGAGATCGACGACGTGGCGGTGGATGGCGGAGAACAACCATTCGTTCTGCCGCAGCGCCTCCTCGGTCTCCTTGAGCCGGGTGATGTCGAGGAGGGTCGCCACGTAGCCCTCGGGCCTTCCTTCCGCATCCCAGAAGGGGGCCTTCTTGAACAGGGCGTGCCGGGTCCGGCCACCGGCGAGCGGCATGTGGAAGGAGGTGTCGTAGGCATCGGGAATGCGCAGGAACCCGGGTTCCGTTTCATGGGCCTGGTCCTCTTCCGCACCGGCGAGGAGATCCGCCGTCAGATGACCGATCACGGCCTCGGCCGGCAGTCCCAGGAAGGCCTGGAAAGCCCGGTTGCAGCCGAGAATCCGGCCGCCCATGTCCTCGTAGTAGAGGGGGCTGGGGATCGTCTCGATGAGGGTGCGGAGGAATTGCAGCGTCTCGAACTGCTTGCTCTCCTGGTCCTTGCGTTCCGTGATGTCCCGCACCACGCCCACGGAATGCCAGGTGTCGCCCTGGCGAAGGGCCGCAAGCGTGACTTCGACGGGGAATTCGGTGCCGTCCTTCCGGCGCGCATCCAGCTGGATCACCCTTCCGGCGGCCGAGCACGGCCCGATTTCGTTGAGCCTCGCCACCCCCGAACCGCTGGTGGATTGGAGGCGGGACGGCGCGATCAGGGCGTGGAGGTCCCGACCCATGGCTTCGGATTCGGTATAGCCGAACAGACGTTCGGCGGCCTGGTTCCAGAAGGAAATCCGTCCCTCTCCATCCATCACCACGATGCCATCCACGGTCGCCGAAGTGATGGCCCTGAGCCGGTCTTCCAGGGTCAGGAGTTCCGCCCGCGTGCTTTCGGCCGCCGCCCGGATCCGTTGCTCATGTACCTCGCGCTGAATGGCCGGGACAAGCCTCGCCAGCCTCGATTTGCTGATGAAATCCTTGGCGCCCCGGCGCAGGGATTCCACGGCCGCTTCTTCGCCCAGCTCGCCGGAGACGAGGATGCAGGGAAGGTACGGCGCCCGCTCGCCCACCACCTGCAGCACCTCCAGCCCGTCCAGGCCCGGGAGGTTGAAATCCGTCAGCAGGATGTCCCAGGCGGAGCCGCTCAGGGCCTCCTGGAGGGCCGCGAGCGTATCCACCCTCCTGAGATCGAACAGCAGGCCCTGAGCCCGCAGATGCCGCTCCAACAGGAGCGCATCACCCTCCGAGTCCTCAACCAGCAGGATGTGGATGGGTGGATTGGCTTCCATGCTGTTTCCCTCATAGGGCCACGCATCGATTTGGAACATCCGAGATTCTGGGCAGGCGACCTGAACGGACCGCTGCCGGCTTATCGGATCGCCGGATCGTTCATTCCAGATTTGTCGATTTCTTCGCCGGAGGCTGAAAGGCGCGCCGCCCAGTTGCCGAGGCAACCGGGTTATTCACAGATCTTGTGGTTCAAGCTGAGTCGAAGCCCACCCGGCCCAGATCCGAGACTCAAATCAGATGCACGGATTACTGGCAGAGCTTTCCGCCCAGCGTCTTTCCGCCCAGAAGGTGGAAATGCAGGTGGAAGACCGACTGGCCGGCGTCGGCGCCGCAGTTGCTGAGCAGGCGCCAGCCGCTGTCCTGGATCCCGTGATCCGCGGCCAATCGGGCGGACACCTGAAGGATCCGCCCCGCGGCGGCGGCGGCCTCGGGCGTCATGTCCGCCAGGCCCTCGCAGTGGACCTTCGGAATGATGAGCAGATGCACGGGCGCTTGGGGGAAGATGTCTTTGAAGGCGAGCAGAGTATCGTCTTCATACACGACGGCCGCCGGAATCTCCTTCCGCGCAATCTTGCAAAACAGGCACTCGCTCGCAGGGGCGCTCATCAGGACCTCCGATGTTCCACATCATCTTGCACCAGCCCGAGATTCCGCAGAACACCGGAAGCATCGGACGCCTCTGCGTGAACAACGGCGCCAAACTGCACCTCATCCATCCGCTGGGCTTCGAGACCTCGGACTACTACCTGCGCCGGGCCGGCCTGGACTACTGGGAAAAGCTGGATCCCACCCACTACACGGACTGGAATGATTTCCTGGCCCGCAATCCGGCCAAGCGGCTCTGGTTCTTCACCACCAAGGGCGCCCGCCGCCACACGCAGGTGTCCTGGGCCTTCGGCGACGGCCTGGTCTTCGGCCGCGAGACCGCGGGCCTGCCCGAGGAGATCCTCAAGGCCTATCCCGACCACCTCGTGCGCATCCCCATGCTGGGCGACCACCACCGCAGCCTGAACCAGGCCCAGGCGGCGGCCATTGGCCTTTACGAAGCGCTCAGGCAGACTGAGAACTGGTAACCGGAGTCTCCCATGAGCCAAGCGCCCATACGCGTCGTCATCGCCAAGCCCGGCCTGGATGGGCATGACCGCGGCGCCAAGGTCGTGGCCCGCGCCCTGCGCGACGCCGGCATGGAAGTCATCTACACCGGCCTGCGGCAGACGCCCCAGCAGATCGCGGCCGCCGTCGTGCAGGAAGATGCCCGGGTGCTGGGCATGAGCATCCTCAGTGGCGCCCACAACCAGATCTTCCCCGAGGTGCTCCGCCTGTTGAAGGAGCAGGGCGCGGACGACGTGCTGGTCTTCGCCGGCGGCATCATCCCCGACGAGGACATCGCCCCGCTCAAGGCCCAGGGCATCCGCGAAATCTTCCAGCCCGGCACCAACACCGATGACATCGTCGCCTTCATTCGGAAGGAAGTCCGCGACTGATGGCGAAGACGAGCCCGCTCTTCGAATGCACGGCCTGCGGTGCGCGCCACCCCAAGGCCCTCGGAAAATGCACGGCCTGCGGCGCCTGGGACACCGTCCAGGAGGTGCGCGGCTCGCTGAAGCGCGACCTGCAGCGCGCCGGGTCAGCCTACGCCCAAAGCCACTACACGGGCCCCGTGGCCCTGCCGGACGTGGAGATCACGGACACTCAGCGCGTGCCCACGGGCCTGCGTGAACTCGATCGCGTGCTGGGGGGCGGCGTCGTGCCGGGCATGGTGGCTCTGCTGGGCGGCGAGCCGGGCATCGGCAAATCGACCCTGCTGCTGCAGTGGGCCGCCACCACCGACGGCACGGTGCTCTATGCCAGTGGCGAGGAAAGCGAACGCCAGATCAAGCTGCGGGCCCAGCGCCTGGGCGCCGAGAACCCGGGCATCCACCTGCTGGCCGAAACGGACGTGCGGCGCATCCTCGAAGCGGCCGAGCGCATGAAGCCGGGTCTGCTGCTGGTGGACAGCATCCAGACCCTCTTCGATCCCGATTTCGAAAGCAGCGCGGGCAGCGTGAGCCAGGTGCGCGGATGCGCCGCCATGCTCACCCGCTGGGCCAAGACCACGGGCACGCCCCTGGTGCTGGTGGGCCACGTCACCAAGGACGGCAGCCTCGCGGGCCCCAAGGTGCTGGAGCACCTCGTGGACACGGTGCTGGCCTTCGAGGGCGACCGTCACCACCACCACCGCCTGCTGCGGGCCCTAAAGAACCGCTTCGGCGCCGCCTTCGAGCTGGGCGTCTTCGCCATGACCGAAAAGGGTCTCGTGCCCGCCGAAGGCAATCCCTTCTTCCTCGACGCCGAGCCGCGGCCGGGCTGCGCCGCCACCGTCGTGCTCAGCGGCACGCGGCCCATGGTGGTGGAGATCCAGGCCCTGGTGGCCGCCGCGGGCCTGGGCATCCCCCGCCGCACGGCCCTCGGCATCGATGGACAGCGGTTGTCCATGCTCTGCGCCGTGGCCGAGCGCCGGGGTGGCGTGCAGCTGCACGACCGCGACGTCTATGTGAACGTGGCGGGCGGCCTGGAGATCGAGGATCCCGCCGCCGATCTCGCCGTCATCGCCGCCCTCTGCAGCAGCGCCGGCGGCCGCCTGCTCGCCGAGAAATGCCTCTTCATGGGCGAAGTGGGCCTCACCGGCGAAGTGCGCCCCGTGGCTCAGCTCCCGCTCCGCCTCCAGGAAGGCGCCCGCCTGGGGTTTGCCGCCGCCGCCGTGCCCCGCCTCGGTCTGGAGGGCAAGAGCCCCTTGGATCTGTTTCCCGAGACCAGCGTGGAGCGCCTGCGCAGCAAGGCCTGGCTCAAGGCCGTCGTCGAGGAATGAGGCCTGGAGTCCCATTGATTCTCCAGATGCCTCTTTCCCCTTTCGGATCTACGCTCGTTCCATGACGTGGAAACCCACTCCCCGGGCCGAGGCCGACCCCCACCTGCCCCTCGATCCCCTGCAGGGCTACCTGTTGTCGCGGCTCGACGGCACATTGGACGTGCCCACCCTCGCCACGCTCATGAACCTGGGCGAGGGCCAAGTTGCCGGCATGCTGGAGCAGCTCGTCCACCTCGGGGCCGTGGCTCCGGAGAAGGGCCCGGTGCCTCCGTCCCCGCCGTCCCCCGTTCCCGCGCCGGTCGTGGTTGCCGTCCAGGCGACCGCGCCCGAAGCCGGCCCGGAGGAACCGATCGAGGAGGATTCTCCCGCCGCCATGGCCAAGGCCGCCTCGTACCGCCAGCTCTTCGAGCAGCACCTCCACGCCCGGCCGCTGGACCAGCGCGTGGCCCAGGCCCAGGTGGCCGTCGAGCCGGACCTGAGCGCCTGGTGCTTCGATCCCACCGCCGAAGTGATCCGCGCGCTGCTGGAGAACCCGCGCACGGGCACATTGCACGCGCGCCTCATCGCCACCCACCACCGCACGACCGCGGGGCTGGAGGCGGTGGGCGCCCGCCTGGGCTTCACCAACGATCCCGGCGTGCGGCGCGCCCTGCTGCAGAATCCCCTGCTGCCGGCCGGCCTCTTCCGCCGCCTCTGGGCGCCCAAGCGGCTGCTCGACCAGTACCTCGTCGCCATCTCCCACGACGTGCCCGAGCAGGTGCGCGCCATGGCCCGGGACCTGCTGCGCACCACCTTCAATCAGCGGGCCGGCGAGGAGCGGGCCGAACTCATCCTCACCACCGAAGGGCGCTGCCTGGCGAGCCTCGTGGGCCTCACCATCGACAGCCACGCCACCGCCATCCTCTGCCGCCGCACCTACACGTCCACCCTGCTCGTCCAGAACATCGCGCGCTGGAGCGCCGCCCCGCCCCCGCTCATCGCCCACCTCCGCCGACAGGACATCGTGAAGCGGAACCCGACGCTAAGGCAGATGCTGGAACGGCACCCCAACGCGAGTTGAGCGTGTTGAGCAGAAACTGAAACCGCGGACTACCGCGTCAGCCAGGTCGCGATCTGCATCCAGAGCCCCGTTCCCGCCAGGGCGAGGCGCAGCCAGTGCGAGAGGATGACGAAGCCGCCACCCCACAGGAAGGCCGGATGGAAGCGCCCGTGGCGGGACCGGTCGTAGAGCGCGCATCCGATGACCGCGAGATCCGTCAGACCGAAATAGGCCACGGGGCCGGCCTTGGCGACGACGTCCAAGGGAATGCGCGCGATGGCCGCGGCGAGGATGCCCACGCAGGAGAGCAGCAGGAGGCGGCGGTGCGCCTCGCGGTTCCGACGCATCGCCAAGCCCGTGCCCACGAGGGTGCCGAAGACGACCATATCGCCCAGCGGCACCACGAGGAAAATCAGCGCCGGGGGCCCGGGCGTATGGCCCAGGCGGGCCGCCGTGATGGCCGTGACCGTGCCCACGACGAGCACCGATGCGGCCAGGAAAGCGCCGAGCAGACCCAGCTTCTTGTGCAGGTCCACGCGCCGGGCCGCCACCAGCCGGGTCTGCACCAGGAAGAGCGCGAACCAGAGGGTCATCACCAGGCCGTGGAGATGAAGCAGAGGTGGGAGCGCAGGCGTGCCGAAGGCCAGCTTCAGGTAGTAGGTCTTCGCGAAGCCCAGCAGCACGATGAACACGACGCCCCAGGAGGCGACGGTGTAGAGCCGGTGTCGGGCGTCCAGTTGGACGCTGGCGGATTCGGTGGTCATGGCCATCCTCCGGAATCGGATTGAATTCTCGTTGTCGCAACAGGCTTGATCTAAAATAAACAGGCCTTGTTTAATATCAACAAAAATCCAACAGGCATCGCGGATATTCCTCCCCAGAGGCCTTTATACACATGGATCCATGAGTAGGCCAAGGCCGGTGCCCCTGCAATCGTTCTGAGGCTGGATGCGGAGTCTAGGCGTGGAAGTCTAGGCGTAGACCCGCTGAAGCCCAGGATCCTGGGTCAGTTCCTCGATGAGGTCGCGTACGCTCACCAGTTCGCGGAGCTTGGCGCCGTTGCTGCCGGTGAAGAAGAGACCGTTCTCCTGGTCGCCCTTCATGGCATCGGCCAGACGGTCGGCGATGCAGTAGCCCACGGCCATGGCGCCCTTGCCGTGGCCGCAGGGCGACAGGCAGTTGCTCACGCAGCGCACCTGGGGCGCCGTGCCGGCCTCGATGCGCCGCTGCAGGCTCGTGCGCACGCCGCGCGCGGGCAGGCCCACGGGGGACTTCATCAGCTCGATGTCCTCCGCCTTGGCCCGCAGGATGACTTCCTTGAAGAAGGGTGAGGCGTCGCACTCGAAGGTGCCGATGAAGCGCGTGCCCATTTGCACGCCCGATGCGCCAAGGGCCAGGAATTTCTGGATGTCCGCGTGGTCCCAGACGCCGCCCGCCACCAGCACGGGGAAGTCGCCCCACTTGTCCCGCTCCGCGATGACCTCGGGCAGGATGTTCTCGAGGGTGTGGGCCGGATCGGCGCAGCCCTCGTGGCTGAAGCCCTGGTGACCGCCGCTTTCGGGGCCTTCGAGCACCACGGCATCCGGCAGGCGGTTGTACTTCCGCTGCCACTGCTTGCAGATGACCTGGAGCGCGCGACCTGAGGACACGATGGGCACGAGCGCCACGTCCGCATCACCCACGTAGCCTGGCAGCGCCAAGGGCAGACCCGCGCCCGAAACGATCATCTGCGCGCCGCCTGCGATGGAGGCGCGCACGGCGGATTCATAGCCTTCGATGGCACAGAGGATGTTCACGCCCACGGCGCCGCGGCCCGCGGAGCGTTCACGCGCCGCGCGGATGATCCACTCCAGCGCCTTGGGCGGGTTCAGCGAATCGGTGCCGTCGGGGCGTCCCAGGCGCATCTTGGGGCTGGCAGAGCCGTGATAGCCCGTGCCGATGGCCGACACCAGACCCACGCAGCCTTCGTGCGCCACAGCGCCCGCGAGGCCCTCCCAGGAGATGCCGACGCCCATGCCGCCCTGCTGGATGGGATAGGCCAGATCGAGGTTGCGGATGCGCAGGCGCGGCAGCGTGCAGGCTCCCTGGCGCACGAGCGATTGCGCCATGGAATCCAGGCCCGCCATGAGGCGCGTGCGGAAGGCCGCCAGGGGCGAGGCGTCGAGCAGCGAGGGCGTGCGGGGCTGAAGCCCGATGGCGCCGTCGGCCATGGCCTGCCTGGCCTCGGCTTCCGTATCGGCCACGGCCATCACGGGCAGGCCGATGGAACGGAGCGCCGCCACGAGCCCGGCCTTGGCCAGCAGGGCGGAGGCGCCGCCGGCCTTGGCCTGGGCGGCTTCCTCGGGATTCTGCACCGCGACGAGGCGCGGCATGTTGGCGTGGCGCAGCATGGCCAGCGAGGGCGGCAGTTCGGCCGTGTGCAGCAGGAAGGCGACGCCCGCCTCGCGGGCCGCGGCCATGACCGCATCCGCGCTGTCCCTCAGGCCGCGCAGATCGAGGCCGATCTTGGCGCCTTCGCGCATGGAGGCCTTGAGCTCCTCCAGCCGGGCGCGCAGCTTGGCCGCGTCGGGGAAGGCATCGGTGCGGGGCAGTGCCCAGCCACCGGCCCGCAGGAAGGCGGCCTGGAAATCGAGCGAGCCCGGCGCCTGCCAGCCCTGCAGGGTCGGCGCGGTGGCGGTCTTGAAGAAGGACTCGGCCATTCTGGGGCTCCGGGGCGCGGGACTTGCTCCGCACAAGACCCATTCTGGGCTTAAAAAGCTGTGACGGGGTTCAACCTTTTGACCTGGAGTCAAGAAGGTCGAACCCCGTCACGGGAATTTCTCACGCCTTCACAGCGGGAGCCGGAGCCTCGACGGGATCCAGGAAGGGCATCATGCCGCGAAGTTTCCGACCCACCTGCTCGATGGGGTGATCGTGATCGGCCGCGCGCTGGGCCTCGAACCACTGGCGGCCCGTGCGGTTCTCCTCGATCCAGGCCGTGGCATAACGGCCGTCCTGGATCTCCTTGAGGATCTCCTTCATCTCGGCCTTGGTCTGCTCGGTCACCAGGCGGGGGCCGCCGGTGTAGTCGCCGTACTCGGCCGTGTCGCTCACGCTGTAGCGCATGAAGCTGAGGCCGCCGCGGTACATCAGGTCCACGATGAGCTTCAGCTCGTGCAGGCACTCGAAGTAGGCGATCTCGGGCTGGTAGCCCGCTTCGACCAGCGTTTCGAAGCCGGCCTTCACCAGCGCGCTGGCACCACCGCAAAGCACGGCCTTCTCTCCGAAGAGATCGGTTTCAGTTTCCTCCGAAAAGGTTGTCTCCAGGACGCCTGCCCGAGTGAGGCCTAGGGCTGCGGCATAGGAGAGCGCCAAGGCCAGGGCCTGGCCGCTGGCGTCCTGGTGGACGGCCACAAGCGCCGGCGTGCCGCCGCCTTCCACGAACACCTCGCGCACGCGGTGGCCGGGGCTCTTGGGCGCCACCAGGCTCACGTCCACGCCCGCGGGGGGTTCGATGCAGCCGTATCGGATGTTGAAGCCGTGGGCGAACATCAGCGTCTTGCCAGGGGTCAGATGGGGCGCGATGGCTTCCTGGTAGAGGGCCGCCTGGCCGGTGTCGGGCGTCAGCACCATGATGACGTCGGCCCAGGCCGCCGCTTCGGCGGGGCTGGTGACCGTCAAACCCTGGGCCTCGGCCTTGGCCTTGGAGGCAGATCCGGCGTGCAGGCCCACGCGCACGTGGACGCCGCTGTCGCGGAGGTTGAGGGCATGGGCGTGGCCCTGGGAACCGTAGCCCAGGATGGCGACCTTGCGGGCGCGGATGAGACCGAGATCGGCTTCGTAGTGGATGGTGGCCATGGTGGCTCCTGTGGGGTGAAAGGTGGAAGGGTGAACGATCTAGACGGACATGGCTTCGGGACTGGTGCCCGTGCGCAGCGGCAGGGCCGGGCGCGCTTTCGTGAGGGTGCGGGTACCGCGGGCCATGGCCACGGCGCCCGTGCGGCCCATTTCGAGAATCCCGAAGGGGCGCATGGAATCCACCAGCGCATCGATCTTGGCGAGGCTGCCCGTGCACTCGATGACGACGCTGTCTTCGGCGATATCGACCACCGCGGCCCGGAACACCTGGGCCAGCTGCAGCACTTCGGAGCGCACCGCGGACGCCGTGGCCACGCGCAGCAGCACCAGGTCGCGGACCACCATGGGCTTGTCCGCGAGCTGCTCGACCTCGAGCACATTCACGAGCTTGCGCAGGTGCTCGACCGCCTGGCGCACGCGCTGCGCGTCCGAATCCACCACGATGGTCATGCGGGAGAGGCCCGCCCGCTCGGTGGGGCCGACGGTCAGCGAGTGGATGTTGAAGCCGCGGCGCCGGATCAGCGAGGCCACGCGGGTGAGGACGCCTGGTTCGTCATCGGTGTAGACGACGAGGACGTGGGGCCCTGGAACTTGTTGCCCGGGAGCGTGTGTCATGGAACCTCCTTTCAAACGGGATCGGAACCGGTTTCGGCCAAAGCGCTGGGCCGCCGGATCATTTCGTGGAGCGCCGCGCCCGCCGGCACCATGGGATAGACGCTATCCTCCTGCTCGACCTTGAACTCGATGAGGGCGGCCCCTTCGAAAGCGCGGGCCTTGGCGACGGCCGCGGCCAGGTCACCGCGGCATTCCACCCGCTGGCCCTGGACACCGAAGGCCTCCGCCAGCTTCACGAAATCCGGCGAGAGGATGGGCGTGGCGGCGTAGCGCCCCTCGTAGAACATGGCCTGCCACTGGCGGACCATGCCGAGGTAGCCGTTGTTGATGACGGCGATGTTGACCTTCACGCCCTCCTGCACGGCGGTCATCAGTTCGGCGAAGGTCATCTGGAAGCCGCCGTCCCCCGCCACCACCCAGACTTCCGCATCGGGCCGGGCCACCTTGGCGCCGATGGCCGCGGGCAGCGCAAAGCCCATGGTGCCCGCGCCGCCGCTGGTGATGAGGCTGCGTTCGCCGTCGTGCTTGTAGTATTGGGCCTCCCACATCTGGTGCTGGCCCACGTCCGTCACCACCACGGCCTCGCCCTTCGTGAGGCGCCACAGGTCATGCATGACATGCGCCGCGTAGAGGTGACCGTCGTCCGGCAGGTTCTTGATGTCGCGCACGGCGGAATCGCCGCGCCATTCGCGAATGGTCTCCAGCCAGCCGGAGCGGTCCGCCACGGGTAGCTGGGGCAGCAGGGTCCGCAGCACGTCGCCCAGATCGGCGGCGATGGCCACGTCCACGGGCACGTTCTTGTTCAGCTCGCTGGCGTCGATATCGATGTGGATTTTCTTCGCGTGGGGCGCGTATTCCTTGAGCTTGCCCGTGACGCGGTCATCGAAGCGCATGCCGAGGGCGATCAGCAGGTCCGCCTCCTGGATGGCGCGGTTCACCCAGGATTCGCCGTGCATGCCCATCATGCCGAGGCTGAGGGGATGCGTGGCGGGCACGGCGCCCAGGCCCAGCAGCGTGAGCGCGAAGGGGATGTCGGCACGTTCGGCGAGGGCGAGCACTTCGGCACGGGCGCCCGACAGCTGGATGCCGTGACCCGCGAGGATGATGGGGCGCTTGGCCTGGCGGATGAGGTCGAGGGCCTGGGCCAGCGCCTCCGGATCCAGCGGCGCCGGCAGGTGGCGGCGATGCCGCTGGGGGGTGGCCGCCTCCCAATCCAGCGCCGCGCGGGACTGCTGGGCATCCTTCGTGATATCCACCAGCACCGGGCCGGGACGGCCGCTGCGAGCCACGGCGAAAGCCTCGCGGATGGCGGGGACGATGTCTTCGGCCCGCGTCACCAGGTAGTTGTGCTTGGTGACGGGGATGGTGATGCCCGTGATATCGACTTCCTGGAAGGCGTCCGTGCCCAGCAGGGCCGAGCCCACCTGCCCCGTGATGGCGACGAGCGGCGTGGAATCCAGCATGGCCGTGGCCAGGCCCGTGACGAGGTTCGTGGCGCCGGGGCCGGAGGTCGCCACCACCACGCCCACGCGGCCGCTGGCACGGGCGTAGCCGTCCGCCATGTGACAGGCGCTCTGCTCGTGGCGCACGAGCACGTGGCGGATGGGGTAGCTCACCATGGCGTCGTAGGCCGGCAGGATGGCGCCGCCGGGGTAGCCGAAGACCGTGTCCACGCCTTCGCGGAGCAGGCTTTCCCAGATGAGCTGTGCGCCGGTGTAGGAGCCTGATTCGGACATGCTTTCCTCCTTTACCGCGCGACCGTGATGGCGCCTTCGGAGGCGCTGGTCACCGTCGCGGCGAATTTGGCGAAGACGCCCGTGCGGTAGCGGGGAGCCGGAGCTTTCCACTCGGCCCGACGTTTCGCCAGTTCGTCTTCGGAAACTTTCAGATCGAGCCTTCGCGTCGGGACGTCGAAGACCACCGTGTCACCCTCCCGCACCAGCGCGATGGGGCCGCCCACGGCCGCCTCGGGTGCCACGTGGCCCGCCATCAGGCCGCGGGTGGCGCCGGAGAAGCGGCCATCCGTGAGCAGCGCCACCGAATCGCCCAAACCCGCGCCCATGAGGGCTGCCGTCACGCCCAGCATCTCGCGCATGCCGGGGCCACCCTTGGGGCCTTCGTAGCGGATCACCACCACGTCGCCCGGGTCGATGCGGCCCGCCTGCACGGCGGCGAAGGCGTCATCCTCCGTTTCGAAGACGCGGGCCGGGCCCGTGTGGTGCAGCCGCTCATGACCGGCCACCTTGATGACGCAGCCCTCGGGAGCCAGGCTGCCCTTCAGGATGACGAGGCCGCCGCTGGGCTTGATGGGGTTCGCGAAGGGACGCACCACCTGCTGGCCCGGCGTCTCCTGAGCCGAAGCCAACTCCTCCGCCAGGCTGCGGCCCGTGACCGTCAGGGCGCTGCCATGCAGCCGCTTGCCTTCCAGCAGCCGCTGGGCCACCAACCGGATGCCGCCTGCGGCGTGGAGATCCGGCGCCGTGAAGCGCCCGCCGGGTTTGAGATCCGCCAGCAGCGGTGTGCGGGAGTTGATCTGGTCGAAATCATCGATGCTGAGGGGCACGCCCGCCTCCCGGGCCAGGGCCAGGTAGTGCAGCACGGCGTTGGTGGAGCCGCCGGTGGCGGCCACCGAGGCGATGGCGTTCTCGAAGGCGGCCCGGGTCAGGATGGCGCTGGGGCGCACATCATTCCGCACCAGGTCCATCACCAGGCGTCCGCAGGTCTCGGCGGCCTCTCCCTTGCGCGGGTCTTCCGCGGGGATGCCATTGAAACCCATGGGGCTGAGGCCGATGAGCTCGAGGCTGGCGGCCATGGTGTTGGCCGTGAACTGTCCGCCGCAAGCGCCGGCGCCGGGGCAGGCCGCATCCTCGACGGCCTTCAGGCCCGCGTCGTCCAGCTTGCCGGAGCTGTGGGCGCCCACGGCCTCGAAGACATCCTGCACCGTGAGGTCCTTGCCATCGCATTCGCCAGGCGCTGTCGAACCGCCATAGAGGATCAGGCCGGGGATATCGAGGCGGGCCAGGGCCATGGCCACACCGGGGTTGGTCTTGTCGCAACCCGAGAGGCAGACGAGGCCGTCAAAGGCGTTGCCGCGAGCCACCAGCTCGACGGAATCCGCGATGACCTCGCGGCTCACCAGCGAGGCCTTCATGCCTTCGGTGCCCATGGTGATGCCGTCGCTGATCGAGACGGTGTTGAACTCCATGGGTGTGCCGCCCGCGGCGCGCACGCCCGCCTTCACACGCTCCGCCAGCTCGCGCAGGTGGTAGTTGCAAGGACCGATCTCGATCCAGGTGTTCGCGATGCCGATGATCGGCTTGGCCAGATCCTCGTCCGTGAATCCGACGGCCTTCAGCATGGCCCTGGCCGGCGCGCGGTGGGCGCCCTGGGTGATGACCCGGCTGTTCCGGTTGAGGGGTTGTCCTGCGTCCGTCATGCGTCTTCCTTCTGGGGAAGGCCGCCGACCTCGAAGACATTGGGACCAGATGTGAAAAGGCCCCGCATCTTTCGAGGTGCGGGGCCGGTTTCGGTGAATCTTCCGAACCTAGGGTGCCCCCACCTCGCCGCTAATAATCAGGACGGCGGAGATGGCTACCAGGCCTACCAGCAGGCGGACGACCGGCGACGACTGGGTCGCGGAAGCCTGAATGGTGGTGGAGGGGGCGTTCATAGGCATCGAGTGTCGGGGTGGGCCCGCAGGCTGTCAAGACAAGATTGGCTGCAGCCACGCGGGATTCGTTCATCGTGAAGGAGTGACGGCGGCGGCGAGCCGCTCGCGGACGCAGGCCCCCAGAGAACGGGTGCCGTGAGCCTGGCGGGCGCCCTTCAGATCGCCAGTGCCGTGCCCTTCGCGCAGCGTCTGATCGACGGCGGCTTCCAGCTCAGCGGCTTCGGCGGTGAGATTCAGGCCGTGGCGCAGCAGCATGGCGGCCGAGAGAATCGTGCCGATGGGGTTGGCGCGATCCTGGCCCGCGATATCGGGTGCAGAGCCGTGGATGGGCTCGTAGAGCCCCACGCTGCCGCCCAGGCTCGCCGAAGGCAGCAGGCCGAGGGAACCCGCGAGCACGGCAGCCTCGTCGCTGAGGATGTCGCCGAAGAGGTTTTCCGTGAGCACCACGTCGAAGTCGCGAGGCCGCGTGATGAGGGACATGGCGAAGCTGTCCACGTAGGCGTGCTGCACGGCGACATCCGGATAGGCCGGGGCGAGATCATCCACGACCTTGCGCCAGAGCCGCGACGTCTCCAGCACGTTCGCCTTGTCGACGGACGTGAGGCGCTTCCGGCGCGACGAGGCCAGTTCGAAGGCCATCTTGGCCACGCGCTCCACCTCGGCACGGGTGTAGGCCAGCGTGTTTACGGCCGCCTGATCCGAATACGAGCGGGGCTCGCCGAAGTAGAGGCCCCCCGACAGTTCGCGCACGAACATCAGATCCGTCCCACGCACCACCTCGGGCTTCAACGGCGAGGCATCCTCCAGGGCCGGGTGCACGCTCACGGGGCGCAGATTGGCGTAGAGACCCAGAGCCTTCCGCAGGCGCAGCAGGCCCGACTCGGGCCTCTGGTCCCGTGGATGCTTGTCCCAGGCCGGGCCGCCGACGGCGCCCAGCAGCACGGCATCGCTGCCCTGGCAGGCCTTCAGCGTCGCCTCGGGCAAGGGATCGCCAGTGGCATCCACGGCGGCACCGCCGATGAGCGCCTCCTGGAATTCGAACCGGTGGCCATACCGCTCGGCCACGGACTTCAGGCAGGCCACAGCCTCGGCGGTGACCTCGGGACCGACGCCGTCGCCGGGAAGCACGGTGATGCGGACGTCCATGCTCACACCCCCCAGCCGTAGGCATCGGGTTCGGGGTTAGCGCCTTCGGCGCCGTTCGTGCCCGAGGGCTGGATCTTCTGAACCACCTTGGCCGGAAGCTCGGCTGCGTCGGATTTGGGATCGGGCATCTTGTCCTCCATTTACGGCCTCGCCTGGATTTCGAGCGGCGCGAGGGCCGCCCGGCGGGCGAAGAGCACCTTGTTCGTCGCGTTGAGATAGGCACGGACACTGGCTTCCACGATGTCCGTGCTGGCGCCCTTGCCGCCGTGGGCCACCCCGTCGAATTCCACCTGGACGAACACCTCGCCCACCGCGTCCGCCCCGCCGGTGATGGCGTGGATCCGGAAATCCAGCAGCCGCCCTTTCAGGCCCGTCAGCTTGTCCACGGCCGCAAACACCGCATTCACGGGGCCGTCGCCCATGGCTGTCTCCGTGGCATCGCCCTCATCGGTCGCGAGGGTGACGAGGCCCGTGGCAAACATCGAGGTGCCGGCCGTGGCCTGGAGCGCACGCAGCTTGAAGGTTTCGGGGATGTGCGTGAGGCCGTCGCGGACGATGGCCAGCAGATCCTCGTCGAAGATCTCCTTCTTCTGATCACTGAGCTTGGTGAAGAGCTTGTAGGCCTTGTCGAGCTCGGCGCGATCCAGCGGGTAACCCAGCTCCTCGAAGCGCTTGGCCAGCGCGTGGCGGCCGGAATGCTTGCCCAGCACGAGGTGCGTACGGCGCACGCCGACGGATTCGGGCGTCATGATCTCGTAGGTGGAGCGGTGGCTCAGCATGCCGTGCTGGTGGATGCCACTCTCGTGGGCGAAGGCGTTGCGTCCGACGATGGCCTTGTTGGGTTGCACCTCGATGCCGGTGATGTTGGCCAGGGTCTGGCTGGTGCGGTAGATGGCCTCCTGGTTCACGCCCGTGGCGAAGGGCATCACGTCGCGGCGGACCGAAAGGGCCATGACCACTTCTTCCAGCGCGGCATTCCCGGCGCGCTCGCCGATGCCGTTCACCGTGCATTCCACCTGCCGCGCCCCGGCCGAAACGGCGGCCAGCGAGTTGGCGACGGCCAGGCCGAGATCGTTGTGGCAATGCACGCTGATGGTCACGCCATCGATACCGGGCACGCGCTCGCGCAGGTGGGTGATGAGCTTCGCGTATTCATCGGGCACCGTGTAGCCGACGGTGTCCGGCACGTTCAGCACGGTGGCGCCGGCCTCGATGGCGACGGTGAAGACTTCCACGAGGAAATCCCAATCGCTGCGGGTGGCGTCCTCGGCGGAGAATTCCACGTCGTCGCAGTACGACTTGGCCCGGCCCACGCCCTCTCGGATCATCTCCAGGGCTTCTTCGCGAGTCTTCTGCAGCTTGTAGGCCAGGTGGATGTCCGAGGTGGCCAGGAAGGTATGGATGCGCGGCCGCTCGGCCTCCCTGAGGGCCTCCCAGGCCCGGTCGATGTCGCGGGGGATGGCCCGGCACAGGGCTGCGATCACGGGCTTGCGGCATTCGCGGGCGATGGCCTGCACGGCAGCGAAGTCGTCGTCCGAAGCCACGGGGAAGCCGGCCTCGATGACATCCACGCCCAGGACCTCCAACTGGCGGGCCATCTGCAGCTTCTCGTCCAGGTTCATGCTGCAGCCGGGCGACTGTTCGCCATCGCGGAGGGTCGTATCGAAGATGGTGATCCGCTGGGTACCCATGATTCGGGATGCTCCTTGAGCCCGGACTGACCGGAGGGATCACCTGAAGATGGCGCGAGTAGGATCATAAATATATTTAATTTTTTTTATCATTCCATAAGTTATTCTTCGGATCCTACACTTCGGAACGGAGCCGTCATGGACCTTGGGCAGCTGGAGACCTTTCTGGTGGTAGCGCGGGAGAAGAGTTTCTCGCGGGCCGCGGAACGCCTGTACCGCACCCAGCCCGCCGTGAGCCTCGCGCTCAAGCGGCTGGAGGAGGAGCTGGGCGAAACCCTGCTCGACCGCACCACCAAGGGCGGCACCCTGACGGACGCCGGAGCCACGCTTCTGCCCCTGGCGCAGCGTATGTTCGACCTGCGCAAGCAGATCCTCGACACCTTCGGCGCCTTGAAGGGCCTGCAGCAGGGCCGCCTGAACATCGGCGCCAACGAAAGTGTGACGGAATTCCTGCTGCCCAGCGTGCTGCTGGCCTACCAGCAGGCCCACCCCGCCATCCGGATCCAGGCCTACCGGCAGAGTTCCGAACGCATTCCCGCCGAGGTGCTGGAACGGCGTCTCGACATCGGCTTCGTCTCCTATGACCCCATGCACCCCGAGCTGATGAGCGAGGTCATCCTCCGCGACCACATGGTGCTCGTGGTGCCCCCGGATCACCGGCTGGCGCGGCGCCACGAGATCTCGCTGGAATCCCTCGGCCGCGAAACCTTCGTGGCCCACAACGCCATCACGCCCACCCGCAACGCCATCATCGACCTCTTCGCCCGCTGCGGCACACCGTTGCGCATCACCATGGAGCTGGGGTCCCTCGCCACCATCCAGGAGTTCGTCGCCCTCGGCGCGGGACTGGCCATCCTCCCCCGCATGACCGTGCTGGAGGCCGTCCGCCGGGGAAGGCTGGTGGAGGTGGCCGTGAAGGAGCTGCAGGTCGAGAAGCTCATCCGCATCGTCACCCGGCGCGAGGAGGCCATGTCGCACGCCGCCAAGGCCTTCCTCCAGCTCATCCGCGCCACCGATTTCACCCACACCGAAGCCGTTGCCAGGAGAAAGCGAACATGAGTCCCCGCACCCTCTACGACAAGATCTGGGACGAGCATCTCGTCACCACGCGCGCCGATGGCACCAGCCTGCTCTACATCGACCGCCACCTCGTGCATGAAGTCACCAGCCCCCAGGCCTTCGAGGGCCTCCGCGAGGCCGGGCGCCCCCTGCGCCGGCCCAACGCCATCCTTTCGGTCGCCGACCACAACGTGCCCACGATCGACCGCGAAAAGGGCATCGCCGACGAGACCTGCCGCCTGCAGGTGGAGGCGCTCGAAGCCAACGTGGCCTCCTACGGTGTGCCCTACCTGCCTCTGCTGGACGAACGCCAGGGCATCGTCCACGTCGTCGGACCCGAGCAGGGCTTCACCCTGCCCGGCACCACCATCGTCTGCGGCGACAGCCACACCAGCACCCACGGCGCCTTCGGCGCCCTCGCCTTCGGCATCGGCACCAGCGAAGTCGAACACGTCATGGCCACCCAGACCCTGCCTCAGCGCAAATCCAAGAACCTGCGCGTGCGCTTCGAAGGCGCCCTGCCCGCGGGCCTCGGCGCCAAGGACCTGGCCCTCGCCCTCATCGGCCGCATCGGCACTGCCGGCGGCACGGGGCACGTCATGGAGTTCACGGGCGATGCCGTTCGGGCCCTCTCCATGGAAGGCCGCATGACCCTGTGCAACATGAGCATCGAAGCGGGCGCCCGCTCGGGCCTGATCGCCCCGGACGAGACGACCTTCGCCTACCTGAAGGGCCGCCCCCTCGCACCCAAGGAAGCGCT
Source organism: Geothrix limicola (assembly GCF_030268085.1). GTDB lineage: Bacteria > Acidobacteriota > Holophagae > Holophagales > Holophagaceae > Geothrix > Geothrix limicola. The sequence continues at coordinate 541,687 of NZ_BSDE01000001.1, read as the reverse complement.
GTGGGACACCGCCCTCGCGCACTGGCGCACACTGGCCAGCGACGCGCAGGCCAGCTTCGACACCGACGTCGTGCTGGATGTCTCCGCACTCGCTCCGCAAGTCACCTGGGGCACCAGTCCCCAGTGGGTGACGGACGTCGCCGGTCGCGTGCCCGATCCCGACCAGGCCACCAGCGCCGAGGACCGCCAGGCCATGCTCCGGGCCCTCGAATACATGGACCTGAAGCCCGGGACGCCCATCGAAGACATCGCCCTGCAGGCCGTCTTCATCGGCTCCTGCACCAACGGCCGCATCGAGGATCTGCGCGAAGCCGCCGCCGTGGCGCGCGGCCGCAGGGTCGCCGCGGGCATCCGCGCCCTGGTGGTGCCGGGCTCGGGCCTGGTGAAGCGCCAGGCCGAAGCCGAAGGGCTGGACCGCATCTTCACGGAAGCCGGCTTCGAATGGCGCCAGCCCGGCTGCAGCATGTGCCTCGGCATGAACGATGACCGGCTGGCCGAAGGCGTCCGCTGCGCCAGCACGAGCAACCGCAACTTCGAGGGCCGCCAGGGCCGCGGCAGCCGCACCCACCTGGTGAGCCCCGGCATGGCCGCCGCCGCCGCTGTCGCGGGCCACTTCACCGATGTCCGCCGCCTGATGGGAGCCTGAGATGGATCCGTTCACCGTACTCACCGGGACCGCCGCGCCCCTGCTCCGCGCCAACATCGACACGGACCTCATCATCCCCAAGCAGTTCCTCAAGACGCTCGTGCGCTCGGGCCTCGGGCGGAACCTCTTCCATGAGATCCGCTACGACTCCGATGGCCGAGAGCGGCCCGATTTCGTGCTCAATCAGGCGCCCTACCGGAAGGCCTCGATCCTGCTCGCGGGCCCCAATTTCGGCTGCGGCTCCAGCCGCGAACACGCGCCATGGGCCCTCAAGGATTTCGGCATCCGAGCCATCCTCGCGCCGAGCTTCGCCGACATCTTCTTCAACAACTGTTTCTCCAACGGTCTGCTGCCGGTGACGCTGCCCGGCGAAGCCATTGAGAGTCTGGCGGCCTGCGAAGGCCCGCTCACCATCGATCTCCCCGCCCAGCAGGTGCGCGGCGGAGGACAGACCTTCACCTTCGAGATCGAGGCCGCGCGCAAGGCCGTCCTGCTGGAAGGCCTGGACGAGATCAAGCGCACGGAGGCGAACCTGGCCGACATCACCGCCTACGAGGCGCGCCGCCGCCAGGAGGCGCCCTGGCTGGACATCCAGAAGGTCTGATCCCGAAGCTGGGTCGAGGTTCAGGCTTTTCTCACAGAAGGAAGGCTTGAACCTCAGGATGGTCCCGCACCTTGTCGAAATCCGCCTCGGCCAGCAGCGGGCGCCAGTCCCTGAAGCCCAGACGGCGGGCCTCCTCCATGAACCGCACGGTCTCCTCGACGTTGCCGGTCAGGGCGTACACCCGCACGAAGCCCAGGCAGGTCTGCAGAGGATGCGCATCCCCCTGGAAGCCGACGGTGCTGGAGGGGGCCGAGGCCGCGAGGCTCGGATCGAGCTCGAAGGCCCGCGCCAGCGTCTGCCTGGCCTTCGCGAAATCGCCCATGTGCATCAACAGGTTCCCGAGGTTGAACTGGGCTACGGCGAAGGCGGGATCGAGGGCCACAGCCCGCTCCAGGCGGACCCGCGCCTCCTCGAACTTCTGGTTCTTGACGCTCACCACGCCGAGGTTGCAGAGCGCGGGCACGTTGCCTGGATCCAGGGCGACCGCCTTCAACAATGCCCTCTCTGCGAGATCCACTCTTCGAATCTTCAGATACGCGAACCCGAGCAGTGCCTGGCCCTGAGACGAATCCGGCACCCAGCGAACCGCCGCCTCGAAGGACTGCACGGCCTGCCCGTAATCGGCCTCGGCCAGGAAGGCGCGGCCCTGGGCCAGGCAGACCTCGTAGCGCTGCTGACGGACCTCAGGGGATTCGGCCGGGCGGTGAACACACCCTGCCGAGACAACAAGAAAGAAGGCCATGACCACTCGGCACACGTGTCGCATCGCACACCCGCATCCCGGCCCAGACGAACCATCCCGTACAATCGGTTCAAATCCTCAAGAAGCAAGGGCACCCAGCCATCCCCTTTATAAACGCCTCGGAGGTCCCAGTTCGGGAACCCGTAGCGGGCCCTGCGCTAAGCTGGGGCCTACCTGACCAGGATCGCCCATGAAATCCATGACCGCCTTCGCCGAAATTGTCCGCCCACTGGAGGCCGGCCAGCTGCGCCTCACCTTGCGCAGCGTCAATTCCAAATCCCTGGACCTGAGCCTGCGCCTTCCCCCCGCGCTGTTTCCCCTGGAAGCCGGCCTCCGCGCGCGGATCCGCGACGCGGCCCAGCGCGGCAAGCTCGACCTCAGCATCGAGGTGCAGGATGAGCCTTCCCTCGAACCACGCCTCAACCGCGCCCTGCTGCGGGCCGTGGCCAAGGGCTGGCAGGAGGATGCCGAATGGCTGCATCTCCCGGCCCTGACGGCCGAGGCCTTCTTCCGCCTCCCCGGCGCCTTCCAGCCGCCGGCCTCGGATCTCGGCGAGCGGCTGGAGGGACCCGTCCACGAAGCCCTGAAGGCCCTGCTCGAGACGTGGAACGCGGGTCGCTCACGCGAGGCGGACCGGCTGCGGCCCTTTTTCGAACAGGGTCTGGCGCGGCTCAAAGCCCTGCGGGAACGTCTGCAGGCCGAGGCGGAAACCCAGGCCGCCGAGCTGCCGGGCCTCTACCGCCAGCGCATCGAGCAGATCCTGGAGGATGCGCGCCTCGCGGGTCAGTTGCCCGCGGAACGCCTGTTGGCGGAGGCCGGCGTGCTGGCCGAGCGGCAGGACGTGCGGGAAGAGCTCATCCGGCTCGCGGCCCACCTCGATGATTTCGCCGAACGGCTCGCCAAGGGCCGCCTCGAAGGCAAGGCCGTGGACGTCTGGTGCCAGGAGGTGCTGCGCGAACTCAACACCACCGGCAGCAAGTGCAAACGCATCGACATGACGCGCGCCGTGATGGAGGCCAAGGGCGTCCTGGACCAGATCCGGGAGCAGTCCGCGAACCTGGAATAGGCGAGGTTTCTCCAACAGAACCCCTCGAAAGGTTCATCACGACTTCCTCGCCAAGCCACCGTAGAGGCCCCCATGCGTCTGCCCCTGTACCAGATCGATGCCTTCGCCTCCCGCCCTTTCGAAGGCAATCCCGCCGCCGTGATGCCCCTGGAAGCCTGGCTCCCCGATGCCCTCATGCAGCGCATTGCCTCGGAGAACAACCTGTCGGAAACGGCCTTCCTGGTGAAAGAGGCCGATCAGTGGCGGATCCGCTGGTTCACGACCGTCGCTGAGGTGGACCTCTGCGGCCACGCCACCCTGGCCAGCGCCTGGCTCATCCTGAACGAGCTGGAACCCGCTTCCAGCCGAGTCGCCTTCCAAAGCCAGAGCGGCCCCCTCTTCGTGGATCGCGTGGGGGAGGAACTTGTCCTGGATTTCCCATCGAGGCCGGGCCGGCCTGCACCCGAGCTGGCCGATCAGGTGGCCTCGATCCTTGGTCTCCCGCCAGAGGAGGTGCGGCAATCCCGGGATGTGATGGCGGTGCTGAGCGATGAAGCCGCCCTGCGCGCCGTGGTACCCGACTTCGAAGCGATGAAGGGCCTGCCTGGCATGGCGCTACTCATCACCGCGCCTGGCCTGGGTCATGATTTTGTGTCCCGTTGCTTCTTTCCCGGAGACGGCATCCCGGAGGACCCCGTCACGGGAAGCGCGCACTGCACGTTGATTCCCTACTGGGCCGAGCGCCTGGGAAAGCGTCGCCTGCGCGCCTTCCAGGCCTCTCCGCGAGGTGGCGAATTGGCCTGTGAGCTGGTGGGAGAACGTGTGCGGATCGGAGGCCGGGCCGTCAAGGTGATCGAAGGCTGGTTCCTGCTGGATTGACGGAAGAGGGTCTGCGCCTGGAGACCGCAGCGTCAAAGGCCGAGCGGATCGAAGGGCAGATCGATGGCACCCTTCCAGGCACCGAAGATCCGGGTGCCCGTCCAGTCCGCGGTGTTGGGGCGCAGTCGTCGAAGACGGCGGGACAGGAACCAGACGCTGCCATCCTTCATGCGGAGTTCGTCGTAGGGGGCAAGCCGCACCTTGGCCATGTCCTCTGGCGCGATGTTGCCGGGAAACACCGCCCAGGCCCAGCGGCCCGCAACCAGCCCCTCGGCCCAGGCCCGGCTTTCCATCAGGCTTGAGTCTGTGATGACGGTGAGCCCAGCCACACCGGCCTTTCCGCGGGTGAATGCATCGAAGCGGAGAAGGGTGTGGTCTTTTCGGATGAAGGGTCCGCTGCCCGGCACCCGCCAGTGGGCCAGCCGGTATCGCAGATTCTTCGGCCGCTGCTTGAACCGCAGGTCCAGGGTGCCGGTGTCGACGAGGCGGATCTCACCACCGAGGGCTGCGACTTCAGCCCGGAGCGCGGCTTGAACCTGCGCGGCGTCCAGGGTGGATCCGTTCTGCATCCGCCAGCCCTCGCGCAACGTGATGCGCCAGCGCCGTCCGTGACGCGAGACCTCGAGTCCGGAAGCCAGCTGCCCGGCCCAGGCACCCGACGGATCCTGCTCGATCAGGCTGAGATCGGACTGGGCCGCCAGGAAGGCCTCGAGCCCCTGCCCTGCAGGCATCAGCGCCTCCAGTCGGGCGGCGTCTTCCCCGAAATCCGGGTTCGCTTTGACGAAGAGATCCTGCCCCGCGGCCAGGGGCACGGGGATCAGGGTGTCGAGGTAGACGAGGTACCCAGCCCCGCCGAGGATCGCGAGCACCAGGAGCGCGGCGAGAACGGTGCGGGCCTTCATCTCAGGCGCTCCGGAGCAGGTGCGCCAGGGGCTCGATGCGGCCCAGGGCCTCTTCGATATCGGCCATGGCGAGGTCGCGATGGGGGATGAAGCGGATGGCCGATCCCACGGGCAGGACGCGCACGCCCACGCCTTCCAGGGCCGCGAGCGCCGCCGGGGCATCGGGCACCGGCAGCAGGAGGATGTTCGTCTCGGGCACCGGCGCGGCCACGCCGAAGCCGCGTAAACCCTCGGCCAGGCGCCGGGTCTTGGCGTGGTCCTCCTCGATACGGGGCAGGTAGTCCAGGGCCATCAGGCCCGCCGCGCCGATCACGCCGCCCTGACGCACGCCGCCGCCCAGCATCTTGCGCACCCGGCGGGCCTCCTCCATGGCGGGCTTCGAGCCGCAGAGCAGCGATCCCATGGGCGCGCCCAGGCCCTTGCTCAGGCAGACCTGCACCGTGTCCACGCCCTCCGTCAAAGCAGAGAGGGGCAGATCGAGCGCCGCCGCCGCGTGCCACAGGCGCGCGCCGTCCAGGTGCACGGCCAGCTTGGCGGCCTTGGCCGCGGCCACGAGGGCGCGATGCTCCGCCACGGGCGTCACCGTGCCGCCCGCGAAATTGTGCGTGTTCTCCAAGCAGAGCAGCGTGGTGCGCAACGTGTAATAAGGCCCCGGCGCCCCGGCGGCCTTGGTGATCTGCGCGGGCGTGGGCCGACCGGGGCCGCCTTCCCAGGCCAGGGCCTCGGGCATGCCCCCCGCCAGCCAGGCGCCTGTTCCCAATTCGGAACCCAGCACGTGCGCCTGCGCCGGAGCCAGGAACCGGTCGCCGCGGCGCAGGTGCAGCATCAGCGCGATGAGGTTGCCCATGCAGCCCGAGGGCACCCAGATCGCCGCCTCCAGGCCCAGCAGATCCGCTACGCGGCCCTCCAGGCGCGCAAGCGTGGGATCGCGCTCCAGCACGTCGTCACCGACCTCGGCGGAGGCCATGGCCGCGCGCATCTCGGCCGAGGGCTTTGTGACAGTGTCGGAACGAAGATCGATGGGTCGCATGGAACGATTCAATCACGGGTGCAGGTTTTCGGTTGACGAAACTAGTTTGTATTGCAAACTAGTTTCATGGTCAAAACAGGCTCCCATCCCAGCGCCATCCCCAAAGCCATCCTCGACCTCGATCGGATCGTCCACGAACCCGCGCGGCTGGCCGTGCTCACGGTGCTCGCCTCCGCCGAGGAGGTGGCCTTCCTCTTCCTCCAGCGCGTCACGGGCCTCAGCAAGGGGAACCTGTCGAGCCACACGCAGAAGCTGGAAGCCGCCGGCTATCTCGAAACCGTGAAGGCTTTCCAGGGCCGCATCCCCGTCACCAGTTTCCGCATCACCGAAGAGGGCCGCACGGCCCTGCGCCTCTACCACCAGCAACTCCGGGCCCTGCTGCCGAAGGAAGGAAAGCCATGACCACGCCCGATCTGAAGACCCTGGAAACCCTCACCCGCGACTACGCGACCTTCCAAGCCCGGAAGAGCGGGTTGGCGACCGCACTGGGCGGGCTACTGGCCGTGGTCCTCGTCGTCGCAGCACTCAGTCCGAACTTCATGGGTATCCATGTCCTCAACCGCCTCCTCGTGGAATTCCTCGTGTGGGTCCCCCTGCTCTGGCTGGTGGCCAAGTCGATCATCGGGCCACTCGTCTACCGGGGACTGGGTCCCGTGCGCGCCCTGACGGACGTGGCCTATGAGCGTCGCCGGTGGCGCTGGATCCTGGGCCTCGCCCTGTTCCTGCTCGCGGTCCTGCTCGCGGCCCTCTATGCCTTCGCGTCGGGCCGATTGGTCGCCCATCCGCCTCAGGCGGCCCTCCAGCCGACTCCGATGTGGATTCTCGTGATGCCGTTCCTCTACCTCCTGGCCATGCCCTGGGCCATCCGCGGCATCGAGGAAGCCCGCGCCTACGTGGTGCTGGTGGGCCAGTGCATGCTCTGGCTCATCCCCTTCTTCATCTTCAGCTTCGGACCGCCCGCCCCGCCCTTGAAGCAGGGATGGGGGCTCTTCGGCGACGTCCTGGGCGTCGGCATTCTCGTCCTCATCTATGTGGTGCTGATCTGGGGCGCCCTGGCCATGGTGCGCGGTTGGAAGGAGCACCGCGAATACCTGGCGATCCTGAGGCGTATTCCCGTGGAGGAAGGTTAGAGACGGGATTCTGTGGAATAGCGGCGCTCTGGCACACTGATCCTTTGTGCCGGAGCCCGAATGAACCTGTTGCACGCCATCCTCCTGGGTCTCATCCAGGGCCTGACGGAATTCCTGCCCGTGTCCTCCACGGCGCACCTCACGCTGGCCGAGCACCTGATGTTCGGGGGCCGCGCCATGCCACTCGCCTTCGACGTGCTGCTGCACGTGGGCACCCTGGTGGCCCTCGCCATCTACTTCCGCCACGAACTGGTCCAGGTGCTCATGGGCTGTTTCGGGCGGGACAAGGAGGGGCGCCGATTGGCGATCTGGCTCTTCGTCGCGATGATCCCCACGGGCATCTTCGGCATGGCCACACGGGGCGTGAAGGAGGCCGCGAAGGAGCACCTCTGGGTCTACGGCGTGGGCCTACTCTGCACCGCCGTGCTGCTGTTCATCGCCAACCACCTCAGCAAGGAGAGGGCGAGCCTCAACGAGCAGGATCTCGCAGGCCGCGACATCCAGGACCTGCGCGCCATGGACGCACTGGCCGTGGGCACCATCCAGGGCATCGGCGGCGGCTTCGGGCTGTCCCGTTCGGGATCCACCATTTCCGTCGGCGTGTTCCGCGGCCTGAAGCTCCCGGCTTCGGCCCGCTTCAGCTTCCTGCTGGGCATGCCCACCATCGCCGCGGCGGCGGTGGTCGAGCTGCGGGGCCTGCTCAAGCCCCTCATGAAGCACCTGCCCCTGCCCCCGGACATGGCCTTCCCTGCGGGTTCCGCTTCTCCCGTGATGCTCTGCGTCGTGGGCGTGATCGCCTCCGCCATCTCCGGCTACCTCGCCATCGGGCTGCTGGACCGGTTCACGCGCAAGCCCCGGCTCAACGGTTTCGCCCTCTACTGCCTGGGCATGGGCGCCGTGATGCTGGCGCTCGGGCTCAGCGGCGTGCTCGGTCACCACTAAACGCCACGATTGGGGGCCACCACTGGGGGTCCAGCCCCTTCCGTTCGCCGGTCGGCCCGCCCCGTTCGCCGATGGGCGGAAGGGTTCTTTCGCGCCCTTCCGTAAACTGGGGCCTTCCCATCCGGAGGCCCAGGTGATCCACCTGAATGAGGTCCACAAATCCTTCACCGTGAAGGATCGCAAGACACGAAGCAGCAAGTGCATCGATGCCGTGCGCGGCATTTCCCTCACCGTGAAGCCCGGCGAGATCTACGGGCTGCTTGGGCCCAACGGCGCCGGCAAATCCACCACGCTGCGGATGATCGCCAGTCTGATGGACCCCGACTCCGGCAGCATCGAAGTGTGCGGCCAGGACACGAAGCAGAAGCCCGAGGCCGTCCGCAGCTGCCTGGGCTACCTCAGCACGGACATGGGCGTCTACACCCGCTTCACACCCCGGGAGCTGCTGCGTCTCTTCGGCGAGTTCCAGGACGTGGATCCGCTCGTGGCCGAGCGCCGCGGCCTTCACTTGCTGGACAAGCTCCAGCTCTCGGATTTCGCCGACGTCAAGATGGACGGCTTCTCGTCGGGCCAGAAGCAGAAGGTGAGCATCGCCCGGGCCCTGCTGCACGATCCCAAGGTGGTGATCTTCGACGAACCCACCACGGGCCTCGACGTGCTCACCGCCAAGACCGTGCTGGACCTGCTGCGCATCATGCGCGAAGAGGGCCGCACCGTGATCGTCTCCACCCACGTCATGCCCATGGTCGAAGACATCTGCGACCGCGTGGGCATCATCTTCGACGGCAAGCTGCACGGGGACGCGCCACCGCGGGAAATCCTGCAATCCCGGCGCGCCAAGACGCTCGACGAAGTCTTCTTCCAACTCGCGGCTGAATCCGAAGGAGCCAACTGATGCGCGGCGCCCTGCTCATTGCCAAGAAGGAATTCCTGGAGCTCACCAAGGACCGGAAGACCCTCTTTCTCGTCTTCGTGATGCCCTTTCTCCTCTACCCGGCGATCTTCACCATGATGGCGAAGCTGGGCAAGCGCAGCGAGGATCAGAACCGCAACAAGGCCAGCCGGATCTACCTCGTTGACCCCTCCGCCACCCTGGTCCCCATCCTGAAAGCCGATCCCAAGCAGTTCGAACTGGTGGCCAAGCCCGAGGGCGACCTCAGGCAGGCCATCCGGGATCAGAAGCTGGAGCTGGCGCTGGAAGTCGCCCCCGAAGCCGGCGCGGCCCTCCAGAAGCAGGAGACCTTCCAGGTCACGGCCACGGTGGACGAAAGCGAGCGCGCCTCGAACATCGCCCTCAAGCGGCTGAAGGGCGCCCTGGAGCCCCAGGAGAAGAACTGGATCCAGACCCGCCTCAAGACGCTCAGCGCCTCGCCGCAACTGGCCGAGCCCCTCAAGCTCGAGGTGAAGAACGCCGCCGACACGGCCTTGGAGGTGGGCAAGGCCATCGGCACGATGCTGCCCTATCTGCTGATGATCATGATGTATTCGGGTTCGATGCAGCACGGGATCTACGCCACGGCCGGCGAGAAGGAGCGCCAGACGCTGCTGAGCCTCATGGCCACGCGACTGCCCCGGATCCAGATCATCCTCGGGAAGCTGCTCTACATCTTCAGCATCGGGGTGATCTCCGCCCTACTGAACCTGGTGAGCCTGGGCCTCTCGATCTCCATCCTGGGCAGCGATTCCACCAGTTCGGTGCAGACCATGTCGGCCATCGCCAACCCCATGACCCTGGGGCTCACCTTCATGATCATGGTTCCCCTGGGCCTGTTCTTCGCGAATTTCATCCTGCTCATGGGCATCCAGGCCAAAACCACGGTCGAAGCGGGCACGGCGATCATGCCGGGCATGTTCCTCGTGATCTTCCTGGGCGTGTTCACCATGGCGCCGGGCGTGGACAAGATGGCCTTCCTCTCCTACGTGCCCGTCGTGAACGTCTGCTTGGCCCTCCGTAAACTGTTCAGTCAGCAGTTCAGCTGGCTGGAATACCTGGTCTCCTTCGCCATGACAGTGGGCCTCGCGGGCCTGATGACCCTGGTCTCGACCCGCATCCTGAACCAGGAAAAAGCCCTGTTCAAAATGTGATCAACGTCCCCGTCGCCATGCGAACCCGGATTTGCCGGAGAAACCCTGTCACTCTATAGTTTCTTCAAAGCATCTAGAGGATCCCCGCATGGCGACGAAGGCTAAGACCGAATCCGCATCCAAGTCCACCTCGGCGCCCTCGCCGGCCGTGCCCTCCCAGCTCGTGCTCGACTTCACCAAGGCCGTGAAGCTGGTGGAAGCCGGCAAGTTCCCCGAGGCCGCCAGCGCGCTGCAGGCCCTGGCGGAGGCGGCCCAGGCCGCCGGTGACTGGTCCATGAAGCGCCGGGCCCAGGTCTATCTCGCCCTGGCGGATTCCAAGAACCATCCCGCCAAGGCCGTCGCCGCCGACCCCGTCACGGAGATCCAGGCCTGCCTGAACCGCGGCGAGACCGAAGAGGCCCTCAAGCTCAGCGAAAAAGCCATCAAGGCCCACCCGACCATGGGTTCGCTCCACTACCTGCGCGCCGTCGCCTTCGCGCAGGACGAGAACACCGAGGCCTCGGCGGAGTCCCTGAAGAAGGCCGTGGAACTGGATGCGGACTTCGTCTACCAGTGGCACATGGAGCCGGATTTCAATCCCATCCGCAAGTCTCCGCTCTTCGCCTTCACCGAAGGCCGCTGAGCCCCGGGATCAGCCATGGCTGGCCTCACAGGCCTTGATCCAGACCAACCCCTGCGGGTGGTGGCGCTGGGTGGCGGCACGGGTCTCGCGGCGCTCCTGCGCGCCCTCAAACGCGAGGCCGGGCGCAGCCGCGACCCATGGAAGCTGACGGGCATCGTCACCGTCTCGGATAACGGCGGCTCCTCCGGCCGCCTGCGGGACGAGCTGGGCGGCATCCCCCCCGGGGATCTGCGCAACTGCCTCTCGGCCCTCACGCTGGAAGACTCGGCGCTGTCCGATCTGCTCAACTACCGGTTCCGGGGCGACGGCAATCTGGCCGGACATTCGCTGGGCAACCTGATGCTCTGGGCCCTGGCGGATCTCACCGGCGACTGGGTGCGGGCCATCCGGCAGCTGTCCGGCGTGCTCGTCACCCTGGGGCGCCTCTTTCCCTCCACCGTCGTGCCGGTCACGCTTTGCGCCGAGGACATGGCCGGGAAGCACTACATCGGCGAGACGTCGGTCGGGTCCTGCACCCCTCCCCTCGCGCGGCTCTGGCTGGAGCCACAGGATGCTGAACCCCTGCCCGAGGCCGTGCTGGCCTTGCTGAGGTCGGATCTGATCCTGCTCTCCCCCGGCAGCCTCTACACCTCCACCATCTCCAACCTCCTGCTGCAGGATCTGCAGGAGGCCGTCGAATCCTCCCGGTCGCCGGTGGTCTATGTTGCGAACCTCATGACCGAGCCCGGGGAAACGTCCGGCCTGGACCTGGAGACCCACGTGGCGGCCATTTCTGCCTTCGGGCGCACCCGGATCTCCGCCATCATCGCCAATGCGGCCCCCCTGCGCCCGGACATGCTGGCGCGGTACCAGGTCGAAGGCGGGGAACCGCTCCTGACCGAGGCCGACCGGATCCTGGACATCCCGGTCTATAAGTTCCCCCTACTGGACCCCGAGGCACCCATGGCCCGGCACCATCCCGACCTGCTGAACCGGGCCATCCGGGAAACCCTTTCCAGGCTCTGAGACCGATCTCCCCCTATCGAAACGTTTGGGGGTGCCGATAGGTGAGGCAGGGTGGAGATGGCGTTTGTATTTTTGGATGGATCTGGTTTTTATGACAGGGACCGGGGTAGGCTTGTCGCAAGGGGAGGCAGCCGTTGGCGCTAAGTGGTGATCTGGCGACCATGGGACTGGAAGACATCTTCCAGTGGCTTGCCGTGGGCAAGAAGACCGGTGTGCTGGAACTCAAGGGGCCCCTGCACACGAAGCGGGTGGCCTTTCACGAGGGGCGCATCACGAGCATCTGGTCTTCCGATCCTCGGGAGTACCTGGGCCAGTACCTGCTCGCCTTCAACCGCATCAGCGAAGAGCAGCTGCGCGACGCCCTGGCCACCCAGGAGGATGAACAGCAACTACTCGGCCGGATCCTCATCAACCGGCAGCTGGTCACCGAAGCCGAGATCCGCCGCATCGTGCAGCTGAAGGTCGAGGAAAGCATCTTCGACACCTTCCTTTGGAACGTCGGCAGCTTCGAGTTCCACGATGGCGCGGCTTCCCATCAGAAGTCCATGCTGCTCAGCCTGGACGTCACCGGCATCGTGCTCGAAGGCGCCCGACGCCTGGACGACTGGAAGCGCATCCGCAAGGTCATCAAGGGCGGCGACGCGGTGCTGTCGGCCATTTCCGAAGCCATCGCCGAGCGGCTACCCCTCGCGCCCGAAGACGCAGACATCCTCGCCCGGCTCGACGGGAACAAGCGTGTGGATCAGCTGGTGATCGACATGCGGATGCCCGAATACAAGATCAACAAGCTGCTCTTCGACCTGCACGAGAAGGGCCTCGTGCGCATCGTGAACGCGGGCGGCAACCTGGGCGAGAACCCCAGCCTCCAGCTTCAGCGGGCCCGGGCCCTGGTGGAGAAGCAGAAGCTCCAGGAAGCCCAGGAGGAGCTTCGGCGCATCCTCAAGGACCAGCCGCGCCACCTCGACGCGAACAAGATGATGGCGGTGGTCCAGGATCTTCTCGAAGAAAAGAAACTGGATCAGGACCTGGTTCCCGAACTCGCGGTCTCCCTGGACGAGTTGATGACCACCAACCTCGGCCCCAACGAGGCCTTCCTCGCCAGCCGCGTGAACGGCCTGTGGAGCATCCGCGACATCCTTTCCATCGCCCCGTTTGAGCCGGCCGAATGCCTCAGCATCTTCTCCAAGCTGCTGAAGCGTGGGATTCTCAAGACCACGAAACCCGCCCAGGGAGGCGATCAGTTCAGGACCCAGCGCTGAACCCTCCCGCCACCGGAGGTCTCATGCGTCTTGTCCTGTCCCTGCTTCTCCTGGCCCTGCCCCTGGCCGCGGCCAAGAAGCCCACGACCGCCCAACTTCAGAGCCAGGTGAACCGGCTCACGGAAGAGCGTGATGATTTGAAACAGCGCCTCGCGGCCACCGCCGACCTGCAGGAGGAGGTCGCGAGCGCCAAGAAGGCCAGGGATCTCGCGCGATCCGAAGCCGAGGCGGCCCGCAAGGAAGCGGACCTGCTCCGAGCCACCCTCAAGGAGAACCAGGGAGGCGGCGACGCCATCCTGAAGGAACTCCGGGAGACCAAGACCGCCGCGGCGGAGGCCCAGGAAGAGGTCAAGCGCCTGAAGTCCGAGAACGCGACGCTCCAGGTCAAAGCCAGCGCCATTCCGGGCGAGGGGGACCTCGTTCCTTTGGGCGAAGAGATTCAACCCGCAAGACCCATCAACCTCAACCGCGCGACCCCACGCCTCAAGTCCTCCAGCTTCTTCGCGGCCCGTCCCAAGGGCGTGGTCGTGGTCAACGTCCTGATCAGCGAGAAGGGTGATGTGATCGCCGCCCGTCTGATCCAGGGCCTCGCTGGCGAGTCCCCGGAGGCCCGGGATGCAGGAGAGGCCTGCGTGGAGGCCGCCAAGCACCTCGTCTTCGATCCGGCGTCCTCCAAGGACGGGAAGACCCGCTTCAAGGTCTGGCAGGGCGTCGGGTTCTACCTCGACTGATCGCGGTCGCCGAAGGGGCTGGGTTCTCCCAGGCCCCACCGGGTTTCGTACCAGACCTTCTCCAAACACAATCCATGGGGGGGCGCCGTGAGGCCGGCCCGCACCCGATCCCTCGCCTCAAGCACCTCCGCCAGCGAATCCTCGGCGCGCCTGCCCCGGCCAACCTCCACGAGGGTGCCGGCCATGATGCGCACCTGGTGCATGAGGAAGCTGCTGCCTTCGAAGACCAGGTCCGCGCCCCCTTCCACCTCCTGGATCCGGATGGCATGGAGGGTCCGCACGGGCGTCTTGGCGACGCATTCGGCGCAGCGGAAGCTGGAGAAGTCGTGGGTTCCGAGGAGCGGTGCCGCTGACCTCGCCATGGCCTCCAGATCCAGCGGGGCCGCCTGGTGGACCTGCCACCTGAAGGTCGCCTGGAGGGGATCTGCGGCGGGTCCCAGGCCCAGCCGGTAGACATAGCGCTTGGCCACGGCATGCTGACGGGGGAAGAAGCCCCCCGGCGCCGGCTGGACCGCCATGACGCGGAGATCCCTGGGCAGGTGCGCGTTCAAGGCCATGAGCAGCCGGTACGGCTCCCAGGCCTTTCGCACATGCACGAGCACACCCTGGGCCCGCGCATGCACGCCCGCGTCCGTCCTCCCGGTGCCCTGTGGCATGGGTGCCTCGGCATCGAAAGCCCTCAAGGCCTTCCAGAGTTCGCCCTGACCGCTGCGCAGGGATGTCTGGATCTGCCAGCCGTGGAAACCGGTCCCAGCGTAAGCCACCGTGAGAAAGTAGGGGTAGGACATCGCTCCATCTTAGGCCTGGACCGGTTCGAGTGGTCAGGAGATGGCCGGAGCAGCCGTTCTACGGGGATCTACGAGATCCACGAGACTTATGGTCGAGCATTTCCGGCCACTTTCATGTTCCATGCCCCTTCAGATCGCCCAACAGTGCCGCTCTCCATTTTTTTCGGAAAGAAAATCCTTGACCATGCTGCATCTGCGGCGTAGTTTCTTGGCAGTTTAGGAAATACAGGATTCATCAGCCTCTCGGGGCTCATGATGTTCGAAAACCCAATAAATACGGCCATCTCTTCCTGGAGATGGAATCGTTTCTTTCACCCCCGGGGATACAACTCCCCAATTTCGGAGGTTCTCATGAACAAGGCTGAACTGGTCAGCGCCGTCGCCGACAAGGCCGGCATCACCAAGGCCCAGGCTGCTGCGGCCCTGGACCAGGTCCTCGGTGGTATTGCTGGTGCTCTCCGCGCGGGCGACAAGGTCACCCTCGTCGGCTTCGGCACCTTCTCCGTCGCCAACCGCGGTGCCCGCACCGGCCGCAATCCCCGCGACAACAAACCCATCAAGATCGCCGCCAAGAAGGTTGCCAAGTTCAAGCCCGGCAAGAAGCTCGCTGACGAAGTCAACGGCAAGGGCGGCAAGAAGCGCAAGTAGGATCTAAGACTCCGGGCATCCACCGGAACGTCGAACCCACGGGGCCTGTCATGACAGGCCCCGTGTTTCATCAACTCCAATTTTTGATGGACTAACATTCCATTCATTCCTGTAGCCACAGAAGAAGGCTGCCAGGACCTATCCGATCCATTCCCGTTGAAAAACCCCCATCCCATTGGAATTGAATCTGGTTCGAGGCACGAGCACCGCAATTCAGGCTCCTCTCCCGCCCATCCGATGAAGGGGAATCCGACGAGGTCTCCATGTCCGACGACGCAGCCGCTTTGAAAAAAAGCCCCATGAAACTGATCATCCTCCTGGTGGCCGCGCTGGTCGTCCTTGGCGGTGGCGGAGCCGGCACCATGTTGTTCCTGAAGAAGCGGGCCGCGGCGAAAGCCGCGGAAGAGGAAAAGGCCAAGGCCCGCGAGGCCCAATCCCAGGGCGAACCCGCCGCGGACTCTGCCGGCCCTGGCGGCGAGGATTCCGAAGATTGCGAAGAGACCGGTGAGAAGCACGAAAGCGGGGGACACAGCGGGCCCGAAGCGGCCCCCGTCATGGTGTTGACGCGCACCGTGAACCTCACGGGGCCCCGCCGGAACGCCTTCCTGCGCTGCGAGCTGAACATCCTTTTTTGCGACAGTGAACTGGGCAAGCTGGTCTCCGGCGACAAACCCTCGCCCGAGAAGAGCCTCATCCAGTCCATCGTGCTCGGCATCCTCTCGGGCAAGAGCGTGGAGGAGGCCACCGACCCCGAGTCCCGCGAAGCTCTGCGTAAGGAGATGAAGGACAAACTGAACGAGCAGTTCAAACCCCATCCCCCGAAACCGGGCGAAAAGGAAGATCCCAAGCACAAGAAGCCCAAACGGCCCATCAAGAGCGTGCTCATCGTGGATTGGGCCATCCAGCAGTGAGGCCGGCAGTGAAGCGCGAAACGGAGCTCCTGGCATGGCCGTTGCGATGCCGGAAGCCTGAGTCCATGCTTTGACAGGACCGGCGGGAGGGACATGGCCATCAAGCGGGGGGATCGGATCGACAGCGACCGCGTGCTCAGCTTCGAGCAGGTCGTGGCCGAGGTCATGCCCTTCATCGATACGCCCCTCAAGCTGGAAATCCAGCTGGGCCAGGCCCGCCTGACCATCCGCGACCTGCTGGACCTGGAACCTGGGTCCCTCGTGGAGTTGAAGAAGAGCGCCGGCGAACCCATGGACGTGCTCTGCAAGGACCGCGTGCTCATCCGCGGCGAGGTGACCGTCCTGGAAGACAGTCTGGGCCTGCGCGTCACCGAGATCGTGGATTCCGACCGCCGGGTGTAGATCGGGCCGCCGCGGCCATCCTGTGGCATCCTGGAAGGTCCATGGTTGCCGCCCCCGCCAGTGCCCCGCCGCTCGCCCTCTGCCTGGGCGGGATGGACCCGTCGGGCGGGGCCGGTCTCCTTCGCGACGTCCTGGCCCTGTCGGAGCTGGGCTGCCAGCCCATGGCGGTCAGCCTGGCCGAAACCCTGCAGAACGGCCTGGCCTGCGTCCGCATCGAGCCCCCCGCCATGGATCCGATTCAGCGGATCGAAACCCTCGCACCGCACCTGGTGGGCCGCTGGGGCGTGAAGCTGAGCCTCTGCGCCCTGGAAGCCGGAACCTTCCGGCGCCTCTGCGCCACCCTGCGCCACCTGGCGCCCCCCATCCGCATCTGGGATCCCATCCTCGCGCCCAGCGCCGGCGTAGGGCTGCACGATGGCGAGGACCTTCGCCGCATGGCCGCCGAGCTGCTGCCCATGGGCGGCTGGGTCGTGAGCCCCAACCGTGGGGAGGCCGCCGCCTTCGCCGGGCTGCCTCCTGAGGCCATCCGGACCGCCTCGGCGGAGGAGCTCTCGCTCCCCTGGCTGAAGGCCGGTGCGGCCGCCGTCTGGCTCAAGGGCGGTCACGGGGCTGGCGACCAGGTGCAGGACGTCTGGATCACCGAGGGGCGCCTCCAGCCCCTGGAGGCCACCCCCAGGCTTCCCGGCGAACGGCGGGGCACCGGCTGTCTCCTCTCGGCCACCTGGCTGGGCCTGAGGCTTCAGGGCCTGGATGACCTGGCCGCGGCCGAAGCCTCCGCCCGCCGCCTGAGGGCCCGCTGGAACCGCGCCTTCGCGCCCGGCGGTGTGGGACGTCCCATGTTCACGCCGACGTTCGCGCCGCCCCCCGCCCCTCAGGAGACACCGTGACGGGAACCGAAGGACGGGGATTCATCCTGAACGTCGCGCCGGACGGCCCCTGGGCCGGATGGGCCGGATCCCGGTTCCTGGAAGAGGGATTGGCCTCGGTGCATGCCGCCCCCGGCAGGGCCCTGGCCCGCCTCATGAACCTGGTCTCGCTGCTTCCGGGGGGCTTCGGACTGATCTGGGACCATCCCCCGGCCTGGATGCAGGCCCTGCCTTCCGAATCCCGCCAGGGCTGGTGGGAGGCCATCACGGCCATCCCTCACCTGAGCCTCCATCTTGGTCCTCAGTCCGCTCAGCAACTACCGGGGGGCGCCTTCCGCGGCTGGGCGCACACATCGGAGATGCCCGAGGGCCCCCTGGGCGAACTCTGGCGCCAGGGCGTGATCGGATGGGTGCCACGCCCGGGCCGGGACTGGACTTTACCGGGCCTGGGCGTGGCCCATTCGGGAGACGAGGCGGGCCCCGGCTGGCTGTGGGGCGAAGCGGCTCTCGCCCTCGGCGCCCTGCCGGCCCTCGCCTCAGGAGAGGCCCTGATCGCGGCGATGTCGGAAGCCCAGGGCACCGCCGAGCGGGGCCTCGCCCAGCGCCTGGCTTCAGGAGCCTGGGTGGACCTGCCCTTTTCGCGAAGGGCCGTGGGATGGCGGCTCTCCCTGGCTGGAGGCGCCGAATTCCTGCGGGCCGGTGGCAGTTGGCCCGCGGCCCTTGGACAACTGCGGGCGCTCAAGGCGCTGCTGCAAGAGCGCCTGCGCGCCCCCATCCACCTGGGCGCCTGCGAGGATCTCCAGGTGGCCGCACTGCTGGGCCGCCAGGCCCTGCGGGAAGGCCACCCCTGGCGCGCCAGCCTGCCCCTGCCCCCCGCCCCCGGCGCCTTCACACCTGGCCTGGCGGCGGATCCGCGGGATCCCGTTCCCCTCGAGGCCCGCGCCATGCTACCGCAGGGTTGGCTGGAGACCTTGGATCATCCGCCCGTCGCGCTCCTGCGGGTGCCCGCGGTGCCTCCCGAGGCCGGGGCCCAGACCCTTCTTGGCCAGATCCAGCCCGCCCCGGCCATCCGCTGGCTGCCGCCGGGTCTGCCGCCGCCCGGGCGCTTCGATCCGGACCGTCCCTGGGCTCCGGCCGAGGCCTACCCTTTTCCTGCCGACCCCGGCAATGGCGTTCAGCGAGGCCTGTTCGAAGATCTCGGCTGAACCTGTGCATCGAAGGAATGACCATGTCCGCTGAGCACCTCGAACAGAGATTCCGGATCCGCGTCGCCAGCCTGTCCATCGTGGCGGGCACCTGTGTGCTCGGCCTCAAGTACCTGGCCTTTGCCTTGTCTGGCTCGGTGGCCCTGAAGTCCGACGCCATCGAAAGCGTCGTGAACGTCGTCGCGGCCGTGTTCGCGCTGGGAGCCGTGATCTTCGCGGGCAAGCCCGCGGACAAGGAACACCCCTACGGACACGGCAAGATCGAGCATTTCAGCGCCGCCTTCGAAGGCGGCCTCATCTCCCTGGCCGCGGTGTTCATCCTGCTCGAAGCCGGCCGGGGGCTCATCTACGGGGTCGAGCTCAAGGACCTCGGCAAGGGCCTGGCCATCAATCTGCTGGCGGGGTTCATCAACGGCCTGCTGGGCTGGTTCCTGCTCACCCAGGGGCGGAAGACCCGATCCAAGGCCCTGGAGGCCGATGGCCACCACATCCTCTCCGACTTCTGGACCACGGTGGGCATCGCCGCGGGTCTGCTGGCCGTGAAGCTCACGGGCATCAAGTGGTTCGATCCGCTCATGGCCGCCATCGTAGGCCTGCTGCTCGCCCGCACGGGCTTCCGGCTGGTGAAGGAATCCTCCCAGGCCCTGCTGGACATGGAAGATCCCGAAGCGCTCAACAAGGTCCTCGCCTCCATGAACACCGTCCGGACCCCGGACATCATTGCAGTCCACGAAATGCGGTCCTTCCGCTCGGGCCGCTACACCCACGTGGATGTCCACATCGTCGTTCCCGAGTTCTACCCCGTGCGGCGGGCCCACGACCTCTGCGAAGACTTCGGAAAGAAGGCCCTGGAGGCCGCCGACATCGAAGGCGAGGTGCACACCCACGTGGATCCCTGCGGACGTCTCTACTGCGACCGCTGCCCCGTGGAAGGCTGTGCCATCCGCCTCGCTCCAAAGACCGCCGATGCGGCGTTCACACTGGAAGATGCCACGGCCGCGGGACCAGCCTGAATTCAGCTAGGCTGCCTGGTGCCGCAGGGCATCAATGGCCGCCATGAGGGCCTGGGGGTCGCTGGCGGCGTGCAGGTTCTGGCGGAAGCCGCTGCCGCCGGGCACGCCCTTGGTGAACCAGGCGCCGATCTTCTTGATCTTGTGCAAGGCCTCCCGCGGTTCCAGCAGGTCCAGCAGGATCTGGAAGAGCCGCAGCGTCGCGTCGATGCGCATCTCCGTCGTCACGGCGAATTCCGGATCCAGGATCTGGCGGAACAAGAAGGGATTGTAGAGCGCGCCGCGGCCGATCATCACCGCGGCGCAACCCGTCTGCTCGATCATGCGGAAGGCATCCGCGGGCGCATTCACGTCGCCGTTGCCGATGATCGGATACGAGGTCCCCGCGTCCACGGCGCGGGCGATGATGCTCCAGTCCGCGTTCCCCTCGTACTGCTGGGCGCGGGTGCGCGGGTGGATGGCCAGGGCCTGCACGCCCACGGCCTCGAACATGCGCAGGAAGTCCAGGAACTCGCCGCGTTCCTTTTGCGAAGCGTCCCAGCCGGCCCGCATCTTCACCGTGACCGGCACCTTCACGGCCTTCACCATCCCCGAGACGCAGCGCTCGGCCAGGCGGATGTCGCGCAGCAGCGCCGAGCCCGCGCCGCCCTTGGTGACGTTGCTGGCTGGGCAGCCCATGTTCAGATCCACCAGGTCCGCGCCCGCCGCCGCGCACAGTTCCGCGCCTTCGGCCAGCGCCTCGGGACGGCCGCCGGAGATCTGCATGGAGAGCGGCCGCTCGCCCGTGGCCGCCATCATCCTTTCCGCCTTCACCGCATGGCGGATCAGCGCCTCGCTGCTGATCATCTCCGACACGACGAGTCCCACGCCGCCGATCTCGCGGATGAATTTCCGGAAGGGCTGATCGGTGATTTCGTGGAGCGGCGCCATGACGAGGCGGTTGGGCACCTCGACGTCGCGGATCTGGAATGGCGTGTGCGGGAAGGTCACGGGGAGGCTTTCGGATGACCCTACAGTTTACCGGATGGCTCGGGATCTGGCCTACGACCAAATCCCGAGATGGGGATGCTGCGCATCCCGAACAGGGGATCGTCTGGAAACGCTCAGCGTTCCCCAGCTCTGAATCCGGCACAGCCGGATTCAGAGCCTCCGGAACCTCGCGTACTGGAATGCCTGCAGGGTCCCGAAAGGCGTGGGATGCAGCTCCCGCGAGGCTTCCAGCAGATCGAAGCCCTCACCCAGCTGATCGGCGAAGCCCTGTGCGTCGTAGCGGCAGACCGGCAGGCCGCTGCACTTCTCCGGGCCGTCGGGCGCGAATCCTCCCAGCACCACGAAGCCGCCGGGTCGCAGGGCCTTCTTCAGCGCCTGGACGTAGGCCTGTCGCTGCTCCGGCTCCGTGAGGAAGTGGAAGACGGCCCGGTCGTGCCACAGGTCGAACTGGGATTTGGGAAGATCGATGGCCGTGATGTCGCCCACGAGGAAGGCCACCTCGGAGGCGCGCGCCCCCAGGCGTTCCCGCACGCGCACGAAGGCTGATTCCGCGATGTCGAGCAGGGTGGGCCGGAACCCCGCTTCCAGGAGTTCATCCACCAGGACCGAGGCACCAGCGCCCACGTCCAGCACGGTGGCACCCACCGGCAGCCCACAGGCCCGGATCAGCCGCGACGACTCCGTGGAGGCGGGCTGGTACCAGCTCACCGCGTCCCCCTTGGTGGCGTGGATGTGCTCCCAGTGCTCTTTGTGCTCGGTCATGACTGAAACCTCGAATGGGCCCCAGTTTAGCCTTCGACACCCAGCCAGGGGCCGACACCCCAGCCGCGCGTTCCACTGCCAGGTTGTTTTTTTACCGGGCATGGCTATGCTCCTGCGCATGATCCTTCGAAACATCCTTCCTTCCGCGCTACTTGTGGGATGCCTCGGAATCCCCGCACAGGCAGCTTCCATCACCGAGGGCATCGTCGCTACCAAGGACGGCCCCAGGCACTTTCTCGTGGCCGTACCTGCGGGGCCCGCGCAGCCCAGGCGCCCCCTCGTGATCGTGCTGCACGGCCACATGGGGAACGCCAAGAACACGCTGGGCACGGGCCTCCAGGAGCGATGTCCCCTCTCCGCCTGGGCCGCCATCGCGGACCGAGAAGGACTCGTCGTGGCCGCGCTCGACGGGGCGAAGGGCGAGGATGGGAAACAGGGCTGGAATGATGGACGACCCGGCAGCACCGGCAACCCCACCACCGATGACGTGGCCTTCGCGAAAGCCGTCATCGACCGCATGGAGCGTGACCAGAACACGGATCCCCAGCGCGTCTATGCCATGGGCATGTCCAACGGAGGCGTCTTCACGTTCCGCCTGGCCCTGGAACTCGACCATCCCCTGGCCGCCATCGCCGCGACCTGTGCCTCCATGCCCGGCGACCACGCGCCCGCGCCGGCTTCACGACCCATGTCCGTGCTCATGATCGAAGGCACCAAGGATCCGCTCATGCCCTACGAAGGCGGCCAGGTGCACTTCTACAAGAAGCTCCGCGGCGCGGTGCTCGGCACGGAAGCTTCCCTGGCCTATTGGCGAAAGGTGGACGGGCTGGGCGGTGTTCCCACTCAGCAAACGATCCCCCCGGCTGGACGCTCCGGCGATCCCACCCGCGTGACCCGCATGACCTGGGGCGATCCCGGCGGCCCCCAGGTCGTGCTGCTCAAAGTTGAAGGCGGCGGCCACTGCGAGCCAAGCCTGGCGCACAGATACGGCCTCCTTTATACGGCTGTCTGCGGCAAGCAGAACGGCGATGTCGAGAGTGCCGAAGAGGCCTGGCGTTTCTTCAGGGACAAGCGGGCGAGGTGAGCCTGCGCGGGAGTGGTCCCGCCAGCTTCCATCCGGACCCATTCAACAAGGGGCAGGCTGCCGCGCCATCCGGGACTCGTACATCCGGGCCAGGAATTCCATGAGCACCCATTCCTGCTCCCGGGGGTTGTCCCGGAACAGCCGGTTGAGGTGCATGTGTGCCAGGCTGCTGGCCAGGCTGATCCGATCCTCCTGGATCAGTCCCTGCTCAATGGCCTCGCGGATGCGCGCCAGACTGCCGGACGCCGTGGCCCCTTCCGCCGCGTCCTGGAACGCACGCTCCAGGTCCTTGCGCAGGTTTCTGAACTTCGCGCCGATCTGCACCACCGTTTCCCCGGTGTCTCCGAACTCCTTCCGGAAGGCCTCCCGGGAGGCCTGGGCGAGATCTTTTCGCTCGCGGAGATCCAACCCAAGAGCCGCCCAGATGGCATCCACGCCCACGAAGCCTGATCGCCACCGGGCTTCCATCGTCGGGCCGGCAACCAGATGTTCGAGGACGCGTCCGCTGTCCTCGAAGAACCAGGCCTCCGCCAGGGCGAAGCCGTGGGGGCCGCCGTAGCGCTCCAGCTCCGGCTCGAAGGTGTCGACCTGCCACTTCCACAGCAGCCCCTGGGCCAGGGGTTCCTTCAGGTGCCCATGAACCAGCGGCAACAGTTCGGCGAGGAGCCGGCCTGGAACGCCGTGGAAGCGAAGGCGCAGGTGATGCTCCGGATCGCGGTACCGAATGAAGTGCCAGCGATCCCAAAGCCCCTGGGCCTGGGTCGCCCGCAGGAAGGGCTCCAGTTCCACCAGGAGGCGATCCGCGCTGGCCGCTCCGCAGTAGAGCTTGAGGTAGAGCCACTCCGAGCCAGGCGGATAGGCCCTCGCACCCGAATCCTGCTGTGCCTCGGGGAGAGGGCCCAGCCCGGGCCTGTCGGGAGACGCCGCCTCGAAGGGGATGACCAGCTCGTGGGCCAGGGCGCCTTCTGGTGAGGTGACCAGGGCCTGGCCCGGATCGGGGAAACACTCCGTGAGAAGGAAGAAGGGACGCCCGGAGACAAGGTGGTGGAGGGCCTCCACCCACAGCACCCGGTCCAGGTCCACCAGCAGGCCGTTGTCGGCGTCGTTCAGCACGACGAACCGAGGAAGCCCGCGCCGCTCCCGCAACGCCTGGAAGGCCCCCCAGGCGCCTTCGCGGGAATCATCCAGGGCTGACTTCAGTTCTGCGGCTTCGATGCGCCAGCGGGCCTTGCTGAGCACGTGCCGTCCACAACTGACCCGGGGCAAGAAGGGCTGTTCGGACAAAGCCCCCCAGGACCACCCGCCCGGGCGGCCATCCTGGTCCTGCAGGCGGGCCAGGAACCGGTAGACCACGGGCCCGTGGGCAAAGTTGTGGGCGGAGGAGAGCCGCGGGACCACCTCCCGCCCGAGGCGTGCCGAGGCGAGCACCACGCGGCCTCCCCGCACGGTCACCCGGAGATCCGATGGCAGGATCGTCTTCTCATCGGAAACGCCCGGAGTCGCGAGGAAGGGGATCTCGTACACCCGCAGCGCCGGCCTCGCGAGCACGTTGCCCATGCGCCCCTCGGGCACGTGGACCACCTCGGCGAACAGAGCCTCGGGGCAGGCTGCTTCCTCCTTGCGCAAGTGGTCCTTCAGGACCTGCTCCAAGCCCGGATCGCCCGAGGCGAAGCGGCCGAGCCAGCGTGCGGCGGTGGGCCCGGAATATTGCTCCATCCAGAATTGAAAGGTCCCGCGGTCCAGGGTCTCCGGGCTGTCGGCCGCGAGAGAAGTCAAGGCCGCGAAGGAAGGCGGGAAGCGCGGCGGGTCGGGGTTTTCGAGCGCCTCCACATCCGCATCGCTCAGCTCCCAGATCCGAGTGTCGTGCCATCGATGGATCTGCTTCAGAAGGAATTGATCCCGACGGGACAGCAGGCGCGGCCTTGAGGCGCTGGGAAAGGCCAGGCCCTCCAGTAGCGGCGAATCCAGGGGCAGGCCGCCATCGAAGCCGAGGCCGCTCTCCTCGTCGAGCACCTCCAGGAGGGGCATCCACCGGGCGCCGTACCGGTCGAGAAAGGCCACGCGGAAGCGATCCAGGGGCCCTTCGGCGGGCGGTGGTGTGAGCCGGCGGAGGGTCTCGGCACCATCTTCCAAGGCCCGCTGAACCAGAGGAGACAGGGTCAGGTCCGTCACCGGTCTGAAGAGATCCACCTGGAGGACATCCTTCGTTTCAGGAGAAATCCCGAGGCCCGCCAGCGAGGCCGCGAGGCCGCCGTAGCCTTGGGGTTGGGTTCCGATGGGCGCTTCCCGAGCCGTCTCCAGATCCCTGGCCACGGCCTCCAGCGCTTCGGCTCGATGCCCGGCGGTGGGATCCGATCGCAGGAGGGCGGTGACCCAGCCCATGGGATCGGGACAGGTCAGCGGTGGATGCAGGTTTCCGCAGAGGAACCGGGCCTCGATGACCTGCTCCAGAAACGACCGCGCTTCCGCGGGATCCACCGCCATGCGGTGGGCCAGGCTCGAGGTGAGGTCCACCAGGCGGGCCCCCTCCCGGGCCTGCTGCAACACGACGTCGAGGTGGGCCGTGGCTTCCACCGCTTCCAAGTGGTAGCTCCGCTCCTGGCCCTTCCCCGAGGGGCGGCGCTCGAGGTACCGGTACCAACCGCCGCGTGCATACAAACTCGAGTTGGGCCGGTAGGTCAGAAGGTTCCGAACGTCGGCCTCCTGCTCCAGGCGGTCCACCGCGGATTCCAGAACACCCCAGTCGAGACGCATGACTTTGCGGCCCTCCCGCCAGGCCGGCACAGACAGGCGGCTGGTGCTTGTCCAGCTCCCCAGGGACACGCCCGCGAACAGTCCGAAGGGCGTCGCGCGATGGCTCATCCGGCTGAGGTACTTCAACAGAGCCCACTCCAGCCGCCGTGCCGCCGTGGGCTCCATCGAACCGTCCTGCCAGGCCTCCAGTCGGGAAGCCAGATCCGGGGAGGCGAGGGCGACCGCTTCGCGCACCGCCCCATCCTGGATCAGCTGACGGAGGCGCTGGCGCAGCGCGTTCCGGTCTTCCTCCAATCCACTCTCGGAAGGGGCCAGGCCATGGGCTCCTCCAGGATCAGGGGCACAGCGTGAAAGCGCGTCCGAGGCCAGCCCCGGCGTGCGGAGTACGAAGAACGCTGCAGTCTGGCAAGGGGGCCGATGTGTCATGGCGTGGCTGCTTCCTTCACCTAGAAGAACAGGACCCACCCAGGAATACAGCCATCCAATCCCGAATTCGAGCCGGCCGCCGAAAGGTGTTCGAAGCGCCCCCCAACGGTTGAAGTCGTGCTTAGATACCGTTCATGGAAAGGATTTGGCTTTCATCCCGGCAAGCCTCAGAACCGTGGTTGCGCCCCATGGCGCTACCCGGGAATTCCCATGAACAGCCGCCTCTCCTTCCGCAAAGAATCCATCCAGCGTTCGAGCTCCGCCAGCGAATCGCTCCACCAGGCGCAGAAAGCCCAGGGCTTGAAGGCTGCCCGTGAGCAGAAGCCCTTCTCCTTCACCACTGTCCTCACGACGCAGGGATGACGGGCCCGAATTCGCCGAGCTTGGTGATCGCGGAGCCCTAGGATTGACGAATTCTTGGGCTTCTTGTTTCCCCCTGGCCAAAAACTGGCGATTCATGGGGGTCTGCTACGCGATTTTGGTGCTGCTGATTCTCCAAGGGCACTGGGCGGGCCACCGACTCGGATCTAGCTGGATCTGGATCAGCGCCATCTCCTCCCCGCTAACGCACATTGGAGCCTTTGCCCTGCTGGCTCCCTTGCCTTGGATCCTGCCCCGCCACTTATCTTCGCCTTGGAATTTCATTGTTGGCTTCGCTCTTTCGATCCTCATTTGTGAACCAATCTCGGCCCTTCTCCCACTTCTTGACGCTTGGATACTCGCTCATGGAAGCCTCAAATTCAGCCTGGGCAAGGTCGTGGAGCTCTATGTGTCACTGGTTGGTCCAGGCATGATGCTCGTCGGTGGTTTGGTCGCCGCCCGCGCCCGTTCCGAGGAGCTGCGGCAGGCCTCGGTCGCCGAAGCGCGGGTGGCCAAGAACCGGCTGCTGCAGAGCCAGATCCATCCCCATGTGCTCTTCAATGCCCTCAATGGTCTCGCAGAACTGGTCAACAAGAACCCCAAGGCGGCGGAACGAGCCATCCGGCACCTCTCGGACCTGCTCCGGCGCATCATGACCGCTTCGGAGTCCATGCGGATGCCCCTCGGGGAAGAGCGCAGGGTCATTTCAGATTTCCTGGCCCTGGAGGCCATCCGGCTGGAG
Organism: Geothrix limicola; assembly: GCF_030268085.1. Taxonomy (GTDB): domain Bacteria; phylum Acidobacteriota; class Holophagae; order Holophagales; family Holophagaceae; genus Geothrix; species Geothrix limicola. Next base: position 515,117 of record NZ_BSDE01000001.1, on the reverse strand, counting down.
GATCGGCTCAGGGTCACCTGGGAGTGGGACGAGGGTCTGGATGCCATCGAAGTGCCGCCGCTGCTCGTCCAGCCCCTGGTGGAGAACGCCATCAAGCACGGCATCGCCCCCAGCATCCGCGGCGGGGAATTGATTCTCCGCGCCCGGAACCAGGAGGGGGTGATTCATCTGGAAGTCTGGAATTCCGGCGTGCCCTATTCCGATCGACAGGGAGGAGGGGGCCTGGGCGTGAAGAACCTGCGTTCGCGGCTCTCCCTGCACTTCGGCACGAGCGCCAGCTTCGAGGTAGGCCCTTCGAACGAGGGCACGCTTGCCTGCATCCGCCTGGAGGCGAACCAAGTAGACTATGCCGATGAAGCGCTTAAAAGCCCTGGTGGTCGATGACGAGCCCCTGGCCAGGGAGCGCTTGTCGCGGTTGCTTCAGGAAGCGGACTGCGCGGTCGTCGGCGAGTTGAGCGACGGACAGGCCCTGCTCCAGTGGCTGAAGCAGCCGCAGGAGCTGGATGTCATCTTCCTGGACATCCAGATGCCGGGCCCCAACGGCATGGAGGTGCTGGCAGAGGCCCCGTCCTGTCCGCCCGTGGTCTTCGTGACCGCCCACTCCACCTACGCCGTGCGTGCCTTCGAGCTGGCCGCCGCGGACTACCTGCTCAAGCCGGTCTTCGAGGACCGGTTGGCCAAGTGCCTCCAGCGATTGCGCCAGAACCTCGTCAGGCCCCTCAATCCCAGCGAATTGAAGACGCTGCTCCCGCCTCCCGTGCGGTTCCCCATCCGCGCGGGCGACGGCGAGATCTTCATGGAACTGGACCTCATCACGCACTTCGAATTGCAGGATGATCACGTCTGGGCCTGCCGCGGCATGAACCGGTACGTCACCCGCTGGACCACCCTTTCGGAAGTGGAACAGGCCTTTCCCGATGATGGGATGCTGAGGATCCAGCGCCACCTGCTTCTGCGGCCCAAGATGGTCCGGGGCATTCGACCCGCCACGGTCGGGCGGGTCAAAGTGATGATCGCCCCGAAGGTCGAACTGACGGTCAGCCGCGCCATGACCCCGAGAATGCGAGCCTACCTGCGGACCGAACCGGACTGAAGGCGCAATCCGGACCAGTGAGACCTTGGTGAAGGAATGCCCGTTCGGGGGTAGGAAAACCACCGTTCGGCGGAACTGGATTACAAGCGACGGGTGCCCTCCCTATGATTCTGGCCATAGGGCTGGCCCAGGCCGGCCTAGGCGAAGACATCGACATCCAGGAGCCGGACATGTGCCCATCCCCCACTGCCTGCGCTTTCGGTGCCCCGGCCGGTTCTGGAGGCTGGGCGGCATGAGCGGTCTCGCACCTGATCCCCGGATGGAACGGGGGCTCGCTTCTGCCCTCGACCAGGTCCCGGAGGGGCTCGCCCTCCTGGATGCCAAGACCGGGACCTTGCTGCATTCGAACGCCGCATTCTCGCGGATCTTCAACCAGTCCGGTCCCTGGCCCGCGGGGCAAAACCTGCTGGACTTGTTTGGACCCGAAGTGCAATACAACATCCTGGCCACCGCCCTTGATCAAGCGCGCACGGGCAAGGCCTGGATGGGCCGCGTCTTCCTCAGGACCCGCGCCGGGCGGGAAATCTGGTTCGAGGGCACCCTTTCTCCCGTGCAGAACGAACAGGGGCTGGTCGAGTCACTGATCGTCCGGCTGAGGGACATCACCCTGGAATCGGGGAATGACTGGCACCCGCGGGTGGCCCAGAGAATGGGCACCCTCGGCGCCCTGGCCCGGGGGGTTGCCCACGACTTCAACAACCTGATCGGCGTGGTGCTCACCACGGTCGACCTCATGGAGATGCAGGTCGGTCCCGACAGCCGCATCCAATCCAAATTCGAGATCATCCGGCGGGTGGGCGGCCGCGCCAAGGAGTTGGCGTCGCAGATCATGAACTTCAGCCGCCGCTCCGATGGTCCCTGGACCCCAGTGGACTTCACCAGCCTCATGGAAGAAGTGGCCAAGCTCCTCCAGAACGCGCTTCCGGAGAACGTGCAACTGCGGAGCGACATCGCCGAGGGCCTGGAAGTCCCCGGAGATTCCTCCCAGCTTCACCAGGTGATCATGAACCTGGGTTTCAACGCGAGCCAGGCCATGCAGCCCGCAGGCGGGGAACTCTACATCCAGGTTCAGAAAGTGGCCAACGAGCAGGGCCTGGTGGATCCCTCCTATTCCGGCCCCTGCATCCAGCTCACCGTGGAAGATACGGGGTGCGGGATGTCGGTCCAGACGATGGAGCGGATCTTCGAACCCTTCTTCACCACGAAGGATGCGGGCCAGGGGACCGGGCTCGGTCTTTCCGTCGTGCACGACATCATTCAAAGGCACGGCGGGAACCTCAGGGTCTCAAGCCGGCCGGGCCATGGAAGCTCCTTCCAGGTCTTTCTCCCGGTCTACCAGGATCGGCGCCAAGGCCATCGAGCGCACGTGGCCCCGTCCCAGATCAACGGCCTGGGGCAGAATCACGCGTCATCGCGATAGGGCTGTGCCGGAGATGGGGCGCCCCGCGGCCTTACCGTCGTGTGGGCGGTTCTTGTAGATTCGCCAAGAACTCGTCGTTGGTTTTTGCCTTGCCGAGGCGGTCGACGAGCAGTTCCATGCTTTCGCTGGGGCCGCTGGCGCCGAGGATCTTGCGGAGCACCCAGATCTTGGCGAGCTTGGCGGGCTCGATGAGCAGGTCCTCCTTGCGGGTGCCGGACTTCTGGATGTCCATGGCGGGGAAGATGCGCTTGTCGCTGAGCTTGCGGTCCAGCACGATCTCGCTGTTGCCCGTGCCCTTGAACTCCTCGAAGATCACGTCGTCCATGCGGCTGCCGGTTTCGATGAGCGCCGTGGCGATGATGGTGAGGCTGCCGCCCGCCTCGATGTTACGGGCCGCGCCGAAGAAGCGCTTGGGCCGCTGCAACGCGTTGCTGTCCACGCCGCCGGAAAGCACCTTGCCGCTGGGCGGAACGACCGTGTTGTAGGCCCGGCCCAGGCGCGTGATGGAATCCAGCAGGATCACCACGTCCTTCTTGTGCTCGACCAGGCGCTTGGCCTTCTCGATGACCATCTCGGCCACCTGGACGTGGCGCGTGGCGGGCTCGTCGAAGGTGCTCGACACCACCTCACCCTTCACGCTGCGCTCCATGTCGGTGACTTCCTCCGGGCGCTCATCGATGAGCAGCACGATGAGGAAGACTTCCGGATGGTTCGCCGTGATGGAGTTGGCGATGTTCTGCAGCAGCACGGTCTTGCCCGTGCGGGGCGGCGCCACGATGAGCGCGCGCTGGCCCTTGCCCAGCGGCGTCATCAGGTCCATGACGCGCGTGCTCAGCTCCTGGGCATCCCGCTCCATGCGCAGGTGGTGCTTGGGGTAGAGCGGCACCAGGTCATCGAAGTGGGCGCGGTCCTTGGCCACCATGGGGGGATCGAAGTTGACGGCGTCCACGCGCAGCATGGCGAAGAACTTCTCGCCTTCCTTCGGCGCGCGGATCATGCCGGACAGGGTGTCGCCGGTGCGCAGGTTGAACTTGCGGATCTGGCTGGGCGAGATGTAGATGTCCTCGGGCCCCGCGAGGTAGTTCTGATCGGGGCTGCGCAGGAATCCGAAGCCCTCCGGCAGCACTTCCAGCACGCCTTCGGCGAAGAACTGCCCTTCCCGTTCGGCCTGGGCCTGCAGCACCCGGAACACCAGCTCCTGCTTGCGCATGGCCAGCGGATTCTCGATCTGCAGCTCCTTCGCCAGTTCGGCGAGCTTGCCGATGGATAGCTCCTTGAGCTCTTGCAAGCTCAAGATGATCGGAGACTGAGAAGGGGTGGCCATAGGTCACCTCGGCGGCAGGGCGAGTCAGGAGTGGCTCGGGAATGTGGACAGGATAAGTCAGATCTTCGTATCGACCAAATCCCGCCGGGCATCAGATCTGAATTCCCGTGATGAAAGCCCGCACCTGAGCCACGAATCCCTTGGGATTTTCCACGGGATAGGCGTGGCCGATGCCCGGCACGATCTCGAAGCGGCTGTGGGGGATCCGCCGCGCCGTCTCCAGGCATTTCCAGGGCGGCGTGAGCAGGTCTTCGGCGCCGCTCAACAGCAGCACCGGCGCCTGGATGCGGTCCAGGCGGTCGCGGATGTCCCAGCCCAGGGTTCCGCGGATCTGATGCAGGTTGCCGTGCATGGGCTTGTTGCCGCCCGTCACGACCTGATGGTAGGCGCGCAACACTCCGTGGCGGGCCTCCAGGAAGGTGTCTCCCCACAGGAAGGGCGCGACGGCGTCGAACTGCATGAGGGGCCCGCCCACCTCCAGGCAGTGGGCCCAGTGCTCGGCCTTGAGGCTCAGGGCGAAATCGAAGCTGGGCATGGCGCTGGTGAGCACGGCCCCGGCGAAGGCTTCCGGCCGGCTGCTCAGCAATTCCAGGCTCATGGCGCTGCCGTTGGAGAGCCCGATGAGCCAGGGACGCCTCACGTTCAACTGCCCGAACAGCTCCCAGGCCTCCTCCGCCAGCAGCGCCGTGGGATAGGGCCCCTCCGGGGGCGCGTCCGAGCGGCCCTGCCCCCGACTGTCGAAGGTGAGGATGCGGAAAGCGTCGGACAGGCCTGGCAGCACACCGGCCCACATGGTCGTATCCGAAAGCAGGCCGTTGAGCAGCACGAGCCAGGGCCCTTCGGGATTCCCCTGCACGCGGTAGTGCAGCTTCAGGCCTGAAGTCAGCTTGGCGAAGGTAGGCTGGGCGCGCACCTCAGGACCTCAGTTCGGCGGGCTGGTACTGGCGTTCGAAGTGCCAGACGCCCTCCTTCCAGCGGATGACCGTGCAGGCGACCTTCTTCACGTCCAGTTGGCGGTGGGTGAGGTGGAAGATCAGGTCGCTGAGGAAGGGCTGATGGCTGACGAGGACCAGGATGTCGCCGGGCCTCGCCTCGGCCATGAGTCCCCGCAGCCAGAGATCCACCTGGGCCGGCCGGCCGTTGGGTTGAAGCTCCACGCGGGTTTCCATGGGGAAGGCGCCCGCGGCTTCCTGCAGACAGGTCATGGTCTCCGCCGCGCGCCGGTAGGGGCTGGTGTAGCCCCGCGTCGGCACGTATCCCCGCGCCACCAGACCCTTCAGCGCGGCGCGGGTCTTGGTCCAGCCTTCCTCCGTCAGGGCGCGATCCGCGTCCTTCTGGCCGGGACGCGGGTCCTCGGCGATACCGTGACGGATGAGCAGCAGCGTCGTCATACGCCGATCTTAACGCCCCGCGCTGCAGCTGCCTTCGCGTTCTCCGGGAGTGCCATCCAGCCTTTTCCCTTGTTTTTCAAGGCATTCCACGAGATGATAGCCGTTTGGGCCCCTCCCGGCTGGCGCTGTCCGCCAATAAGAGATTGCCATTCGGCACACTCGCGCAGGGATAGCCCCGGGAGACAAAGTGAGCGATACGACCTTCGCAGCCCTCGGCTGCAGCGAAGCCCTGTTGGCCGCCCTGGCCAAGCGGGGTTTCGAATCCCCCATGCCCGTCCAGGCCCAGACCATCGTGCCCGGCCTTGCAGGCCGCGACCTGCTGGTGCAGAGCCGCACCGGTTCGGGCAAGACCCTCGCCTTCGGCCTGCCCCTGCTGCAGCGGCTTTCGGATGAGCGCCGCACCCAGGCCCTCATCCTCGCGCCCACGCGCGAACTGGCCCAGCAGGTGGGCGCCGAGCTGCACAGCCTCGTGCCCAAGCTGCCCATCGCCTCCCTCGTGGGCGGCATGAGCTACACGCCCCAGCTGCGCGCCCTCCAGATGGGTTCGCCCGTCGTCGTGGGCACGCCCGGCCGCGTGATGGACCACATGGAGCGCGGCACCCTCGACCTGAGCCAGGTCAGCATGATCGTGCTCGACGAGTGCGACGAGATGCTGAACATGGGCTTCCTCGAGGACGTGGAAACCATCCTCGCCAAGGTGCCCGCGAACCCGCAGACCTTCCTGTTCTCCGCCACCCTGCCCGCCCCCATCGCCAAGCTGGCCAAGCGCTTCCTCAAGGATCCCGTCCAGTTGCAGCTCACCGAGGCCGGCGAGACCGCCAGCCACGCCGACATCGCGCACACCCCCGTGCTCGTGCCCGACCACCAGCAGGTGCGCGCCCTCGTGAACCTGCTGCTGAAGGATCAGCCCAGCTCGGCCCTGATCTTCACCAAGACCAAGGCCCAGACGGAGGAGGTCGCCGAAGAGCTGACCGTCTCGGGTCTGCCCGCGGCCTTCCTGCACGGCGACCTCGCCCAGGCGACGCGCACCCGCATCCTCGGCCAGTTCAAGGATGGCAAGCTGCGCTACCTGGTGGCCACGGACGTGGCCGCGCGCGGCCTCGACATCGGCGGCCTGCCCCTCGTCGTCCACATGGGCATCCCCACCCAGCTGGAGAGCTACATCCACCGCAGCGGCCGCACGGGCCGCGCCGGCGCCAAGGGCACCAGCATGGCCCTGGTGGGCTGGAAGGAAAGCCGCATCCTGCTGGCCTGGGGACGCCGCGGCGGCCTCAAGCTGGACTGGCGCCCCGTGCCGACGCCCGCGGAAATCCGCGAGTCGCAGGCCGCCAAGCTGCTCGACGGCATTCAGGGTTCCGCCAGCGCCGCCCTCATCCACCAGGCCACCCAGATGCTGAAGGATGCCGATCCCGTGCGCCTCGTCGCCGGCCTGCTGGGCCTCGTCCAGGCCGACCAGGCCTCGGGGTTCGAGCTGCCCAACGAACCGGAAAAGAAGCCCAAGTCCAAGTTCGACTCCCCGCGCGAGCGCAAGGAAGGCGGCCCCCGCCCCCAGCGTACGTATGCTGAGCGCGCCGCCGCACGCGGCACCGAGCGCCCCGACTCCGCCTTCTCGAAGACGCGACCCGACGGCAGCTTCAAGCCCCGCAGCGATTTCGAGGAGCGCCCCCGCCCCTACGCCAAGCCCCGTCCCGACGTAGCTGAAAAGCCTCGCAAGGCCTGGGAGGAACGCCCCACCGCCAAGGCGGAGACGCCTCGCCCCTGGAAGCCCAGCGCCAAAGCCGGCGCCAAGCCCGCCGGCAAGTACGGCGAGGATCGCCCCGCGAAGACCTGGAAGAAGAAGGGGTGATGTTCTCCGGGGGTTCCGTGCTTCGCACACACCCCCGGACCCCCGCGCGAAGCCCGGCTCAGCCGGGCTTCGCTTTTCAATTCTGGGGACTCCTTTCCGCCCCGACTCAGCGGTGCCGGCGGAAGGTGTAGATGATGTCCACCTGCAGGAAGCGGCCGGTGGCGGGGCCCGCATAGAAGGTGCCGGGGTCCAGCCGTTCGTAGGTCAGGCGGCCCTGCCACTGGTCCGAAACCTTGAGGTCCGCCCGCACTTCGTCCAGACGGCCGCGACCCAGGCCGGAAGCGAAGATGGGGCCGTGTCCGATGACGGGCTGGAAGGCTTGCATCCAGAACACACTGGCACGCAGACCGAGCTTGGCGTGGGGCTTCGCCTGAACCGTGGCCTCCCACATGCGCAGGTTGGACCACACGGCCACGCCGCCCTCGGGAATCTGGCTGTAGATGTACAGCTCGCTCCACTTGGGCCAGCGGCTGAAGACCGGATCCCATCCCTCGTGGGTGCGCGTGGAGGGATTGTCGCCGGAAAGCCCCACCCAGCCGAGGCTCAGCTCGGGTCGTAGCGGCGCATTGAAGGCCTGCGTCACGCGAGCCTGACCGCCCCAGGCGCGGATGTCGGAAGCGGGTTCCAGCGTGCCGGGGTGGCCCGATTGGCGGCCACCCTGCACGGTGAATTCCCCCATGGCGGAAAGACCACCTCCCAGTTTTTCCGCGACCCGCAGGCCCAGGGTTTCGACCCAGCGGTCCGGCACGAAGATCGGATCGGTCCAGGCGCTGACGTCGTGCCGCTCGGTCTTGTGGAAGACGTAGGCCTGCACGTCGTGGCCTTCGCGGCGCCAGGTGCCGTAGACCGCGAGCGCCGCCTCGTCCCGCTCGTTGAGCAGTGTGCGTTCCTTCGGATTGTCCGTGTGGTTCAGACCCGGAAGGGTACGGTCCCGGGCCGGATCCGAAATGCCGAGGAACTCCACCTTGGCGTCGCCACCGGTCCAGGTGAGGTCGACGGCGTTGACGTAGGCCGTGCGGCTGCCGTCCAGGGCCCCGCCATCGCAGAGCACGAAGCCATCGCCACGCATCAGGGTCTGGCGCCCGGCCCGCAGCGACCAGGAGGGGTCCATGCGCCAGTCCAGGTAGCAGCTGTCGAAGATGATTTCGCGACCGTTGTAGGCCACATCGGGGCGCACGAGCTTCCGATTCTCGTTGACCAGTCCGGCGGTGAAGGTCAGATCCTCGCCGAGAGGCACGATCACCCAGGCGTTGGTGCGGAAGCGGTACTGGACCCTGAAGTCCGGCGTGGTCCGGCGATGATCCACGATGTCGTCCCAGGATTCGGATCGCGACCGGTGCTGGAAGCCGTACTCGAAGGCGGGCTCGGCGGGACGCGCATCCTGGGCCAGCAGCGAGGCAGCGCCAAGGCAACAGACAGTCAGGGATCGGCGCAGCGACAAGAGACACTCCGGTGAGACCCCAGCATCCGGGAATCCCGCCGAGACATGGGTCACCTGCCGGATTCAGGCCCGGCAGCCCCCTGCGAAATGGCCCATTCGATGGATCAGGCGTTGGGATCCGAAGCGCCCAGATCCACGGGCTTCTCCTCTTCGACCTGCTTGGGTCGGCCCCACACGCGGTTTTCCACGGGCTGTCCGGCGGCCTTGTCCCGGGCCTCCTTCACCTGTCGGATGGTCTCGGCATCGCTGCCGGACTTGGGCACCGTGCCCGGCTTGAAGGCCAGGTGCAGCACGCGGTCCGCCGTGGCGGAAGTGGCCAGCAGGCCCGTGAAGCGGTCGATGTCCGCCCACTCCATGCCCTCCGGCGCCTTGAAGTCCTCCTTCTCGCCCGTGGTGGGCAGGGCCACCCGCATGAAGTCGATCCAGATGGGGAGGGCGACCTTGGCGCCGTCGGCGCCGCGGTAGATGGTCTTCTTCTCGTCCAGCCCCACCCACACGCCACAGACCACCTTGGTGGAGAAGCCGATGAACCAGCCGTCCGTGTGCTCGTCCGTGGTGCCGGTCTTGCCCGCCACGGGCCACTCCAGCTCGTTGCTCTTGGCGCCGGTGCCGCTGGTCGCCACGCCCTGCAGGCACTGGATGAGCTGGTAAGTGCTCATGGGATCCAGCACCTGCTCGGTGGCGGCGCCGCTGTGGCTTTCCAGCACGCGGCCGTTGCGGTCCGCCACCTTCTTGATGAAGAAGGGCACGGGGGCCTGGAGGCCGCCGTTGGCGATCGTCGAATAGCCGCGCACCATCTCCTTGAGGGTGAAGTCACCGGATCCCAGCGCCATACTCGGATAGGGCGGGATGGGGCCGGCGACGCCGCACTTGCGCGCGAAGTCGATGACGTTCAGGACGCCCGTCTCTTCCAGCGTGCGCACAGCGGGCACGTTGCGCGAATCCCGCAGGGCCTCCCAGATGGGGATGGGCCCCCAGAAATCGCGCTCATAGTTCTTGGGTTCGTAGGGCTTCACGCCGGGTCGCAGGGGCTTGTAATCCGAGGTTCCATCGGGATGCGTGACCGTGAGGTAGTCCACCGTGTCGAGGAAGCGCGTCGGCACGTCCTGGACCATGGTGGCGGGCGTCTTCCCGGCGGTGAAGGCGGCGCCGTAGACGTAGGCCTTCATGGTGGAGCCCACCTGGCGCTGGGCCTGGGTGGCCCGGTTGAACTTGGAGCGGTTGAAATCGTAGCCGCCCACCATGGCGCGGATCTCGCCGGATTTCGGATCCACGGCCATCAGCGCGCCCTCCACCGAGGGTTCCTGATCCAGCTCCAGCGTCTTGGGCACGCCATCATCCGCGGCCTTCACGGCGAAGAGGGGGGCGGCGCCCCGGGGCAGCAGCTTCTGGATGTCCTTGCCGGCCCAGGCGAAGGCGCTTTCGGGCACGTCCAGCTCGGTCTTGCCGATGCGCACGCGGGCCTTGCCGCCCTTCCAGTTCAGAATGACGCCGCGCACGCTGTCGCCGATTTCGAAGTAGCGCTTCCAGCCATTCAGCTGCGTCGTTTCGGGGTCGCTGACGAACTGCACCGCCTCCTTGCGGAAACCCCTGCGCCGGTCCACGGCCTTCAGGCCCGCGCGCACGGCGGCGTTGGCGGCCTCCTGCCAGTAGCTGTCCACCGTCGTCGTCACCTCGAGCCCGCCGTTCAGCACCTGCTCCCGGCCGTACTTCTCATACAGGTACTTCCGCACCTCCTCCACGACATAGGGCGCCACCGCTTCTTCCTGGGCGTTTTCCCGGGCCAGGCGGATGGGGCGTTCGACGAGCTGGCTCGCCTCGGCCGCCTTGAGGAAACCCATCTTCACCATGCGGATGAGCACGTGGTTGCGGCGGGCCTTGGCGGCGGCGCGGGCCCTGGGATCGGGGTTGTAGGGGTTGTACCAGTTGGGATTCTGGACGAGGCCCGCCAGCAGGGCGCACTCCTCCACGTTGAGCTGCGGCGCGCTCTTGCCGAAGTAGAACTCCGCCGCCGCCTCGATGCCGTAGCGCCCCCCGCCGAAGTAGACCTCGTTGGCGTACATCTCCAGGATCTGCTTCTTCGAGTAGGCCTTCTCCAGCTTGCGGGCGAGGATGATCTCCTTCAGCTTGCGGTCCAGGCGCTTCTGCCGCTTGGCCGTCACGGTGCGGATGAGCTGCATGGTGAGGGTGGATGCCCCTTCCCGCCTCCGGCCGAAGCTGCTGACGAAATTCCATCCCGATCGGGCGACGCCCCAGGCCGATACGCCGCCGTGCTCCCAGAAATCCGTATCCTCCGTGGCCACCAGGGCACTGACGAAGGCCTTGGGGATGTCGCCGTAGGGGATCACGACGCGGTGCTCCTCGGCGAAGATGCCGATGACGTTGCCCCGCTGATCGAGCACCTTCGTGATCGTCTTGGGCACCCGCAGGGCAAACAGAGTTAGGAAGCTGTCGGCGTCGCGAGAGAGCACCGACCAGGACACCGCGAAGATGCCCGAACCCAGGACGACGAGGGCGAGGAAGGCCCACAGGGAGCGCCGCATCCAGCGTCGGAAGGGCGAGGAGGAGGGGGTCGACTTGGAAGCCATGAGCCAAGGATACCGGGAGAGCGCTAGAGTTATTCCATGCCCCAACGTCTCATCCTCGTGGCCAAGGTCAAATCCCCTCACCTGGGGTCCACCCTGCGTGAAGCGCTGCCGGTCCTGCTGGATCGGGGCTGGACCGTGATCGGCGAACCGGGCCTGGAGGAGGCCTGGGTTCAGGCGGGTCTCGACCGATCCCGCCTGAAGATCGACCTGAATCTGGGTGCCAGCGAGGATCCCGCCGACCTCTGCCTCGTGCTGGGCGGCGACGGCACCTTGCTCTACGCGGCCCGCCGCGTGGGCCTGCGCGGCACGCCGATCCTCGGCATCAACCTGGGGTCCCTGGGTTTCCTCACGGCCCATCCCGTATCGGGGGCCCGTGAGGCGGTGGAAGCCTTCCTCACCGGATCCCTCGTCCCGGATGTGCGCCCCATGCTGGAAGCGGAGCTGTGGCGGAAGGATTTTCTGCTCACAAGGCAGACCGTGCTGAACGATGCCGTCGTGGCCAAGGGCGCCCTCGCCCGCATCATGGACATGCGCCTGCGGGTGGGCGGCCAGGACGCGGGCCCCATGAAGGCCGACGGCCTCATCGTGGCCACGCCCACGGGTTCGACCGCCTACGCGCTGTCAGCCGGCGGGCCCATCATGTACCCCAGCCTCGAGGCCTTCGTCATCGCTCCCATCTGCCCGCACACGCTCACCCTGCGCCCCTCGGTGGTGCCGGCCTCCCTGCCCATCAGCATCACCCTGGAAGATGCCGAGGACGCCCACCTCACGCTGGATGGCCAGGTGGGCCATCGCGTGCTGCCGGGAGACGAGGTCCGGCTGCGCCGCGCCGAGGCCCGCATCACGCTGCTGCAGCAGCCCGGCCTGGATTTCTTCGCCCTCCTCCAGCAGAAACTGCACTGGGGCGACCGCTAAAAGCTGGGAACCGCGAATGGCGCGAAAGGGCGCGAATGGAACAGCGGTTGGGTAGCACCACCTGCTGATTCGGTTGCCCCGTCCGGGCCATGAGTTGCGCACCGAGTGGCGGTTCGTGCCATTCGCAGTTTCCTTTTGCCCTGAAGAAGTCTGTCGGCGCTCGCCGTGACGACAGACCGCCCGGCCAGAGGGCCATTCCGTCCCCATTGGTCGGCGGTGGTCTGCGTCATTCCCCGCTTGTGACCACGGGCACATGGGCCGAGGGCGACACTTCACGGCAAGTAGGATCTGCGTCCCTATATGGAGGCCCCATGGCCCTCAAAGAACGACCGAAACCCTTTCTTCTGCCGGAGTATTGCAAAGGCTGTGGCCGGTGTCTCGACGCCTGCGCCAAGGACTGCATCACGCTCAGCGACCAGATCAATCCCCTGACGGGCCTGGTGCCCGTCGAGCTGGACCTGGCCAACTGCAACGCCTGCGGTCTGTGCATGGACGCCTGCCCCGAGCCCTATGGCCTGCGCCCCGCCCACGAAGGCGAGATCCAGGACTTCGAGCTCGAAGACCCCGCCAAGCTCTTCGGCGTGAAGCCCTGCGACGCCCCCGAGCCCGTGGACCTGCCCTCGGAAGTGCTGCCCCTGCCCCGCACCGAGCCCCTGGTCATCAAGGGCACGTACGCCTCGGCCCTGGGCGCCCTGCTGGCCGGCTGCCGCCACGTCTACGGCTACCCCATCACGCCCTCCACCGAAGGCGCCGAGCTGATGGCGAAGTTCCTGCCCAAGCTCGACGGCACCTTCATCCAGGCCGTCAGCGAAGTGGCCGCCGTGAACATGATGTACGGCACCGCCGGCGCGGGCCTGCCCACCATGACCTTCACCTCCTCGCCGGGCTTCAGCCTGATGCTGGAGGGCGTCTCCTACATGATCGGCGCCGAGCTGCCGGGCGTGTTTGTCGATGTGATGCGCGGCGGCCCCGGCCTAGGCAACATCGCCCCCGAGCAGTCCGACATCAAGCTGGCCTGCCACGGCCTCGGCCATGGCAACACTCAGGCCATCACCCTGGCGCCCTCCACGCCCCAGGAAATGCTGGACCTGACCATGCTGGCCTTCGAACTCAGCTTCAAGTACCGCAACCCCGTGATCCTGCTGGGCGACGGCTACCTGGGCCAGATGACCGGCAAGGTGCAGCTGCCCGACGCGATGCTCAAGCCCGGCATCCCCAAGTGGGCGGTCTACGGCGACGCCATGCACCGCAAGAACCTCATCTCCTCGATCTTCCTCACGGAGACCGACCTCGAGGCCCACAACGTCCACCTGAACGCCAAGTACGAAGCCATGAAGGTGGAGGCCCGCGCCGAGACCTTCCTCTGCGACGACGCCGAAGTGGTGCTCATCGCCTGCAACACCCCGGCCCGCACCGCCAAGGGCGCGGTGCAGGAGCTGCGCCATCAGGGCATCAAGGCCGGCCTCTTCCGCCCCATCACCCTCTGGCCCTTCCCCGTGGAAGATCTGAAAGCCGCCATCCACGGTGCCCAGCGCATCGTCGTGGTGGAAGCCAGCGCGGGCCAGCTGGAGGATGAGGTCCGCCTCGCCCTCAGCAAGGCCGGTGTCCGCGAGTTCCCCGAAATCGAATCCGTCCGCCGCATGGGCGGGGTCCTGCCCCAGCAGAACGAGATCATGACCCGGGTCCTGGGCCGGAAGGAGGTGCTCGCATGAGCAAGGCCAGCGTCATCTACGACAAGTTCGAGCGCCATTCCCACGGCGAGGGCCTGAAGGGCCACGCCACCCACTACTGCCCCGGCTGCGGCCACGGCCTCGCCCACAAGTTCCTGGCCGAAGCCATCGACAACCTGGGCATCCAGGACCGCACGGTGGCCGTGAGCCCCGTGGGCTGCTCCGTGTTCCTCTACTACTACTTCGATGTGGGTAACACCCAGGCGGCTCATGGTCGGGCCCCCGTAGTCGCCCTCGGCCACAAGTTCGCCAATCCCGACAGCGTCGTCATCAGCTACCAGGGCGACGGCGACCTGGCCTCCATCGGCCTCGCCGAAACCGTAGCCACGGCCCAGCTCGGCGCGCCCATCACCGTCATCTTCATCAACAACGCCATCTACGGCATGACGGGCGGCCAGATGGCCCCCACCACGCTGATGGGCCAGACCAGCTCCACCAGCCCCTCGGGCCGCAACGAGTACAACGGCCAGCCCATGAAGATGGCCGAGCTCATCGCGGGCCTCGACGGCCCCGTCTACGTGGAGCGCGTGGCCCTCTTCGACGCCAAGCAGCGCATCAAGGCGAAGAAGGCCATCCAGAAAGCCCTCCAACTGCAGGTGGAAGGCAAGGGCTACTCCTTCATCGAAGTGCTGGCCGAATGCCCCACTCACCTGAAGATGAGCCCCGAGGACACGGAGAAGTGGGTCAAGGAATGCATGGAGCCCGTTTATCCCCTCGGCGTGAAGAAGGACCTCACCGTCGAACCCTGGTTCAAGCGCAACCCACCCTGCTTCAAGGGCGAGAAGCTCCTCAGCCTGGCGGGTGCCACAACGGAACGTCCTGAGCGTTTCTGCCAGGGCTTCCCCACCCACCTCGACCTGAATGACATCTCCCTCAAGCTCGCCGGTTCCGGCGGCGACGGCGCCCAGACCGCGGCCATGCTCATCGCACGCGCCGCCATCAGCGAGGGCTTCGACGCCACCCACATCCCCAGCTACGGCCCCGAAAGCCGCGGCGGCACGTCCTACGCCGATGTGCACGTGGCCGAGACCGAAGTGCTGAATCCCGGTTCGCCCGATCCGCAGGTGCTCCTCGCCTTCAACGCGCCGAGCCTCGCCAAGTTCGGACCCACCGTGCGCAAGGGCGGCTACGTGATCTACGACAGCTCCGTGGTCACCGAAGCCCCCGTGCTGGATCCCAGCATCAAGGTCTTCCCCGTGCCTTTCACCGGCATCGCCACCGACCTGGGCAAGGCCGTGGTGAAGAACATCGTGGCCCTGGGCGCGCTGCAGGCCGCCACGGGCATCTTCCCCAAGGACACCATGCTCACGGCCATCCGCGTGGCCCTGAAGGACAAGTGCGCCCTGATCCCCCTCAACGAAGAAGCTTTCGCCTGGGGCATCAAGTCGGTGGAATCCCTCGCTAACTGATCCACCACGGAAACACGGAGGGCACAGGGGAATCACGGAGAACAAGAGACAACAGATTTTTTCTCCGTGCTTTTTTCTCAGTGTTCTCCGTGTCTCAGTGGTGAATTTTTTCCTTTCCAGGAGGCAGCCATGAGCGATACCGCCATCCAGACCACCCTCACGAACGAGGAATGGAAGATCATCATGGCCCTCCGGGAGATCCCCGACAGCCCGCTGCGCCAGAAGGTCTCGGGCCTCTTCGGCGAACTGGTGCGCTTCATCCAGCAGCCCCGCTGCCTCGGCATGCAGAGCGACGGCTTCCCCTGCGGCACGCCCCACACCAGCTGCGAGGAGTGCCAGCACATGCTCAAGGTGCTGGACGATCTCGCCGCGCGGGTACCCGTCCAGAACTGATCGCAGTCTCTTCAACGGAAAGGCCGATCGGCGCGAGCCGATCGGCCTTTCTCACAACTGGCCCGACTTCGCGGCCTTGGCCTTGAGGAGCATCACGCCGTGGGCGGGCACCTTGAAGGTGCGGACTTTCACGTCCTTCTGCCGCCAGAGATCCCTCAGCGTCCGGGAGCCTGCGAGGCCCAGGGCCTTCAGGTCCAGGGTGTAGGCGGTCGTCTCAGAACCCAGGTTGAAGACGCCGATGGCGCGGCCGCCATCGGCCAGCTCCTTCACCCAGATCTGGAAGTCGCCCTGCTTGAGCCTGAGCGTGGCCTGCTTGCCGAGGCGGTCCTGATCGACGGCGAGCACCTCGTCGTTGGTGAGCAGGTTCAGGGTGAAGGCATCCAGGCGCGGCAGGTCGCAGCCGATGAGGAGCGGCGCCGACAGCAGGCTCCATAGGCTCAGGTGCGTGTACTGCTCGTCGGGCGTGAGGCGGCTGGGATGGAGTTTCGGGCCCCAGCCCACCCAGCCCACCACCAGCATGTCGGGATCGTTCCAGTGACCGGGCCCGGCGAAGGGCGCGCCTTCCACCTGGGAGAAGCCGATCTTGCTCATGCTGTCCCAGCTGTCACTGATGTCCCCGGTGGTGCGCCAGAGCTGGCCGCCCACCTGATCGCCCCACTCCCACACCTTGCCCATGCCGTACTGGCAGAGGCTGTATACGATGTCGCGATCGACCTTCTGGAGGGCCTCGTTCATGAGCGCGAAAGGCTTCTTCAGCTCCTCGGGGGAATCCAGGTTCTTGGCGATGGTGCTGTACGAGCACCAGTCGTATTTGAGGTAGTCCACGCCCCAGGAGGCGTAGGACCGGGCGTCAGATGCCTCGTTCTGATAGCTGCCCGCATAGCCGCCGCAGGTGGCGGGCCCGGGCGAGCTGTAGATGCCGAACTTCAGGCCCAGGTCGTGGAGCCGTCGGCCCAGGCGGGCCATGTCCGGGAACTTGCCGTTCACCTTGATGCGGCCGTCGGCTTCCCGCAGGGGCACGCCGTCGCGGGTGGAGATCTCCCAGCCGTCGTCGATGTTCACCGAAGCCCAGCCGTGATCGCGCAGGCCCTTGTCCACGATGGTTTTGGCGCTGGCGACGACCTTCTCCTCGTCCACGGCCAGGCCCCATGCGTTCCAGCTGTTCCAGCCCATGGGCGGCGTCAGGGCCAGCCGCGGACCGGCGACGATGTCGAGCTTGCGCTGCGTGGATCCCTTCGCATTGGTCGCGCGGAGCGTCACCGTGTAGGTGCCGGCGGCTGGCAGCGTGCCCCTGATGACGCCCGTGGCGGCATCGAGGCTCAGGCCCTGGGGCAGGCCCTTGGCGACGAAGCGGATGGGTTTCTGGCCACTGGCGGGCACGGTGAAGAGGAAGGCGCGACCGGGCCGGCCACCCACCACCTCGGGACCGTTGATGCGCGGCGAGGCCGGGGCCTGGGGCGTCAGCACGTAGGGGCTTTCCTCGCTGCGCGTCAGCGGTGCGCCGCCCTCCTGGAAGCTAAGCCCGTACTGGATGCGACAGGCTTCGGACCGGCGCGGGATCTCGAAGCCGATGCTCTGGCTGGACTTCGGCTTGAGGTCCAGCTCGATGACCTTCGAAAGCACCGGCGCGCCCGAAACGAGCCCCTTGGCCGTGAGGGTCAACTGGCCTCGCAGCGGACGGGTGGCCGAGGTGTTGGAGACGGTGAAAGTCTTCGCGAGTTTCGATCCCTTGAATGCGAAGGGTTCGAGGTCGGGGTTCAAGGTGACATAGTCCGCAGGCTCCATCATGCGCACCAGGGGCGCGCCCATGAGGCCGCCCCAGCCGCTGACCATGTAGACCCGCATGGCCAGGACGTTCTCCTGGCCCCACTTCAGGCGGGGATCCTCCAGGTCAAGCAGGTAGGTGCGGGGCTGACCCGGCAGGCTTTCGTCAGCCTTCCAGAAGAGGTCGTCGGGCGTGCTGCCCACGGGCACCACGGTGCCATTCGCCCCCACCATCTGCCCGTTCAGGAAGCACTGGTCGAAGTCCGCCACGCTGCCGATGCTGAGCCGCAGACCGTCCTTGAGCAGGTCCTGCGCCCTGAGCTTCTCGGGCAGCGTGAAGCTCACGCGGTACCAGGCGTAGCCCTGCACCTGCTCCCAGCCCTGCTTCTGCCAGGCGAGGCCCACCTTGATGGGCTTCCAGGCCCGATCATCGAAGGCGCTGGCCGCGTAGGCGAGATTGTCGCCGGGCATGAACTTCCAGCCCTGATCCAGCGGCAGCCGGGCCGGCGAAGTCGTGGCGCCTTCCCCGGAAGCGGTGAGAGGCAGCCCCAGGATCACCAGGGCGGCCGGAATCAGAATGGAGCGGAGCACGGGCATGAAAACCTCGAGACGGAATCAGCAACTAACATCTGATATATGAGGCCATGGCCGCGCCGGTTCGGCGAGCAAAAACTGGAGGCCCGGCGTCCCTCGGGCTTCCACGGCCGCTAGGATTCCTTCTTGGCTTTAGCCACCGTCTGGAGGGCCTGGGCCACCTCGCGGATGACGGGTTCCCAACCGCCGGGTCCCTGGCGGAAGAGCCGCATGAGACCCGGGTACCAGGGCGAATCGTCTCGCCCCGTGAACCAGCGCCAGTCCGTCTTGTGATGGGGCAGCAGCACCCAGCAGGGCCGGCCGAGGGCGCCCGCGAGGTGGGCCGCCGCCGTGTCCACCGTGATCACCAGATCGAGGTTCATCATGAGCGCGCCCGTATCGGCGAAATCGTCGATCCAGGAGCTCGGATCGAAGATCGCCAGGCCCGGCGGCGGATCCTGGGCCTCGGCTTCCGCCACGCCCTTCTGCAGACTCACGAACAGGATCCCCGCCGAAGCCAGCGGGGCCAGCGTCTCCAGCCCCGGAAGCGAACGGTCGGCATCATTCTCGAAGCGCGGGTTCCCCTTCCAGGCAAGGCCCACCTTCAGCGCCGAAGCGGGCAGCCGCTCCGCCCAAGTCCTGACCTGCTCCGGATCCGCCCGCAGGTAGGGGATCGAGGCCGGAATGGATTCCATCCGCGTGCCGCAGTGATGGGGCGCGCTCATCGGCAGCGTCCACAGATCCCAGCCGAGGTCCGGCACCGGCTCACCGAGGGCCACCACGGCATCGACGCCCGGCAGGCTCGCGAAGAGGCGCTTCAGGGGCGCGGGGCACACGAGGCCGAGGCGCGCCACACCGCACTGCTTAAGCAGAGGGAGGTAGCGGACGAAGTGGATCATGTCGCCGAAACCCGCCTCGCTGCCCACGAGCAGCGCCTTCCCGGCCAGATCCTCACCCTGCCACCGCGGCGCGGGAATCTGATCGTTCAGCGCCAGGCTCCAGGCCCGCGCCTCCAGGGCCTCCCAGCCCTCTATGAAGCGCATCTGGCGGAGGAGGATGTAGCTGAGGTTGTAGCGCGCCCGGTGATGGTTCGGGTTGAGCCTCAGGGCTTCGCGCAGACAGCGCTCGGCCTCCTCATCCTCCTTCAAACAGGCGTGCAGCACGCCGAGGCTCGACCAGAGCCCCGGCGCCTCGGGGTGCTTGCGCATCGCGGCGGCATGGATCGCCGCGGCTTCCTCAAAGCGCTTCTGCTGGATGAGCAGGGCGCCGAGGTTGAGGAGGCCCTCCAGGAAATCGGGATCCAGCGCCAGGGCGCGCCGGTAGCAGGACTCCGCTTCAGCGAGGGCGCCCATGCGTTCGCGGGCCACGCCCAGGTTCGCGTGGGCTTCGGCCAGGTCCGGCGCGATCTCCAGGGCCCGGTCATAGCTCGCGACGGCGCCCGGGAAATCCTCCTCCGCCACACAGCGCGCGCCCCGCCCGAAGAGCGCCTGGAGGGTTTCCGGATGGGCATGAGTCACGATTCGAGCATAGCGCCGAGGCCACAGGTTCAGGGCTTCAGCGCTTCGTCCAGCTCCTTGAGCATCTCGCGTCCGATGCGGATCCGGCTCTGATTCCAGGTCTGATTGAAGCGGAAACCGTTCAGGAGCCGGTCCAGTTCCTGGGGCCTGAGGGATTCGGGCTCCAGGGGCGCGAAGGTGAGCAGGTCCGCAAAGGCCGGGTTGAGCATCAGCTGGTCCTGGATGGGGATGAAGCGCTGCATGTCGGCATAGACCTCCGACATCCGCTGGAGCCGCGTGGGATCGATGTGGCGCAGCCCGCCCGTGGCGCGCGCACCCTCCCAGGCGCTCCAGGTGAATCCGAAATCCGGGTTCTGGGTCTTGAGCCGAACCGGCAGGGGAGCCTTGCGGCCCGCGCGACGCTCGGCCACCGCGCGTTCCAGATCCTCGTAATAGGCCTTGGTGACGGGGATCTCGGTTTCCAGCCGAACCAGCCGCTGGGCCGTGTCGTCCCGGTTCCGGCGGAGTTCCGCCTCGATGCGATGGAGGCTCTCCTCGCTGAGGCGGAGCTCCTGCCGGTGCTCCCGCCACTGTTCGAGCCCCAGGGCCATGATCAGGCCCAGGAAGGTCGCGAAGAGATGCTTGCCGAAATGCTTGAGATCCTCGGGAACGTGGGGGTGGAGCATGGAACCTCGCGGAGAAGGCCAATCCTGCCTCCGCCCGAGCGGGCTGCGGCATCAGGCTTGTCGACATCCCTCCCAGTGTCGTTTACGACCACACGGGAATCAATGAGTTCGGCAGACCCGTCCACTCCGATAAAGTCCCAGCGCAACCCACGACGATGGCCGCCCGCCTAGAGCCCGCCCCGCAGGTTCGCGAAGGTGCGCAGCCCATCTTCGGCGGGCTTGAGCAGCGCCACCAGACGGTCGTCATTCAGGGCCCGCAGCGGCGCGCCGGGATCGGGGAAGCCTTCCGGAAGGACCCAGGTCGCGGGATGGTTTTCGCCCACGGGGATGGCGCGGCCATGGGAGAGGTGCTCGGCCTCCTCCTCGCTGAGCAGGCGCGAGGGGCACCAGGGCAGCAGGTCGGTCCCCTTGAGCAGCCTTTCGCAGCCTTCGCCCGGATCGGTCCAGGGGCCGATGGCCGTGCGGTGCAGCGCGGACAGATGGGCCCCGCAACCCAGGGCGCGGCCCAGATCCCGCGCCAGGCTGCGCACGTAGAAGCCGCCCCGGCAGGTGATCTCCAGACGGCTGGCGCGCGGCAGGTCATGGCTGAGCCACCTTGCCGACAGCAGGAAGACGCGGCTCGGCTTCATGAGCACGATCTCGCCGCGATGGGCCTTCTTGTAGGCGGCTTCGCCGTCGATCTTCTTGGCGCTGGTGGCGGGGGGCACCTGGTCCGCCCAGCCGAGAAAGGGCGCCAGGGCCGCGTCCAGCAGCTCTGGTGAAAGGTCGGCGACGACGGCCTCGCCCAAGGGAAGGCCCTGCAGATCGCAGGTATCGGTCTCCACGCCCCAGGCCACTTCGGCCACGTAGGTCTTGGGCAGGGGATGCATGAGTTCCATGAGCCGCGTGGCCTGGCCCGCCAGCACCAGCAGCAGGCCCTTCGCGAAGGGATCCAGCGTGCCGCCGTGGCCCAGGGCCAGCTTCTTCTGCCCGGCCTCGTAGGCCCGGTGCTTGAAGCCGCGGATCACGTCAAAGCTGCTCTGCCCCACGGTCTTGTGGACGAGGTGGATGCCCGACTCGACCATCAGGATTCCGGCGTCTCGGTCCCGTTTTCAACCTCGGGATCGGCGGGCCTGGAGGCGCGCTCCCGCTCGATCTCGGAGAGGAGGGATTCCAGGTGGTTGCCCGCCTCCAGCGTGCTGTCCGGGAAGAAACGCAGCTCCGGCACCCGTTTCATCTTGAGGCGGGAGGCGAGCTGGCTGCGCAGGAAGCCCGCGGCACGGCCCAGGGCCTTGCGCGTCAGAAGGTCCTGCGCTTCCTGGTCGCCGCCGTTGGCCGGCAGCACCGTGAAGTAGACCTTGGCCACGCTGCGATCCGGCGAAAGCCGCACGGCGGTGAGCGTCACGAAGCCCAGTTCGGGATCCCGGAGATCCCGCTGCACGAGGGTGGAGAGGAGGAAGTGGACTTGGTCTTCGAGGCGTTCAGGGCGTTGCATGGGTTTCCTTTGCGGCATCCATTCTACCCGACCCGGCGTTCCGACTCTGAAATGCGGCGCCCGCCCGCCTCAGTGGATACTCTGAGCTATTGGAAGGATCTCCGTTGTCCGAGTGGTTCGAGAGATGGTTTGACGAGGACTACGCCCGGCTCTACGCCCACCGGGACGCAGAAGAGGCGCGCGTGGCCGTGCACAAGGCCCTGCGAGTCGCGCCCGAACTGGCCGAGGGCCCCGTGCTTGACCTGGCCTGCGGCGCGGGGCGGCATCTGGAGATCCTGAGACGCGCCAACCCGCTCGCCTTCGGCATGGACCTTTCGCGAGTACTGCTTGGCATGGCCCCCAGCTCCCTCCGTCCCTGGCTGCTCCGGGCCGACATGCGGCACCTGCCCTTGAAGGAAGGCAGCCTTCACGGCATCTGCCTCTGGTTCACGCCCTTCGGCTACTTCTCGGATGAGGAGAACCGCGACCTGATGACGCGCTTCGGCGCCCTGCTCAAGGCCAACGGCGTGCTGGTGATGGACTACCTGAACGCCGATCTGGTGGCGCGCACCCTGATTCCCGAAGACACGGTGGAACAGGGCGGCATCCGGGCCCACAGCCACCGCGCCCTCGAAGGCGACCGCCTCGTGAAGCGCATCTCGCTGCTCAACCTCGGCTCAGGCGACGTGCGCGAAGTCCTGGAAAGCGTGCGCCTCTACCAGCCCGCCGACCTGCAGGACATGGCCGTCCGCGCGGGTCTGCGCCTGCGCCGGGTCATGGGCACCTACGCCGGCGAGGCCTTCACCGCAGACAGTCCCCGCTGGATCGGCATCTTCGAGAAGGCCTGGTGAGGAGTCCCATAGCCGACCCCGTCATCTTCCGTCAGAATGGAATCTTCCAAGTGCAAGGAGCAGCCATGGGTTTCCAATCGGTGCAAGATCTCGATGTGAAGGGCCGCCGCGTCTTCCTGAGGGCGGATCTGAACGTGCCCCTGAAGGACGGCAAGATCACGGACGCCACCCGCGTGCGCGAGACCCTGCCCACCCTGAAGTGCCTGCTGGAAGGCGGCGCCTCCGTGGTGCTGGCCTCCCACCTGGGGCGCCCCGAGGGCAAGGGCTTCGAGGCCGCCTACAGCGCCGCGCCCGTGGCCGCCTGGCTGAAGGAGCAGGGCTTCGAATGCCGCCTGGCCAGCTACGTGAACGGCGCGGCGGTGGAAGCCGAGGCCGCGGCCCTGAAGCCGGGTCAGATCCTGCTGCTGGAGAATCTGCGTTTCGAGAAGGGCGAGACGAAGAACAAGGAGGAGTTCGCCGCCGATCTCGCCAAGCTGGCCGACACCTACGTCAACGACGCCTTCGGCTCGGCTCACCGCGCCCACGCCTCCGTCAGCGGCATGGTGGCCCATTTCCCCAAGGACCGCGTGGCCGCGGGCTTCCTCATGGAGAAGGAACTGAAGGCCCTCAGCAAGGTCACGGACAACCCGGACAAGCCGCTGGTGGTCATCTTCGGCGGCGCCAAGGTGAGCGACAAGATCGAACTCATCCAGAACTTCCTCGGCAAGGCCGACGCCATCCTCATCGGCGGCGCCATGAGCTACACCTTCCTCAAGGCCCAGAGCTTCGAGATCGGCAAGAGCCTCTGCGAAGTGGACAAGCTGGACCTGGCCCTTGATCTGCTGAAACAGGCCGAGGCCAAGGGCACGCGCCTGATGCTGCCCCTCGACCACATGGCCGCGGCCGAATTCAAGGAAGACACGGACTGCGCCATCACCACCGATCAGAACATCCCCGCGGACCGCATGGCCCTGGACATCGGCCCTGAAACCGTGGCCGCCTACGCCGCCGAGATCCGCGCCGCCAAGACCCTGCTTTGGAACGGTCCCATGGGCGTCTTCGAGATGGCCCCCTTCGCCAGCGGAACCCTCACCATGGCCGAAGAACTGGCCGAAGCGGCGGACAAGGGCGCCTTCGTCCTGGTGGGCGGCGGCGATAGCGTCGCGGCCGTGAACAAGGCCGACGTCGCCTCCCGCATGAGCCACGTCTCCACCGGCGGCGGCGCCAGCCTGGAATTCCTCAGCGGCCTCGAACTCCCCGGCGTCACTGCCCTGCAGCGCTGATCAGGGAAATCCCTTCCAGCCCGGACCTTGAGCCCGGCCCTAGCGCTGGGCTGGAAGGGTGTAGTTCAGCGCGTAGGCGTGCAGCTTTCCTGTGATCGTGATGGTCATCCTGCCGGCGAGCCCCTTCAGCTCACCGGTGCCCGAATCGGGAACCACCATCACGATCCACTCGCCGGGCACGCCGTGGTACATCACGGCGAAATGCTGGAGCAGGAAGGTGCCTGCCCGGCCGTGGAGCTTGCCGCTGACCCGCTCGATGGCGGTGTAGCCCGCGGATCCCTGGACCTCCGTTCCCGCGGCCAGCATCTCACCCTGGCTGGTCGCCTCCAGGTCGCCCTTGAACTGCTTGTCGATGGACATCCGGCCCGGGGACCAAACACCCTGCCGCACCCCGTCCGTGAGGGGCACCACGTTCACATCGAAAGATCCTGTCGCAAGGGCCGTCACGCGGACCTCCTTTGGCTGAGTGGCGCGAATTTGAGCATTGTTTTGGGGGCCGGTCTGGGCGGCGAGCCCGGATCCCAGGCCGAGGAGAACAGGCAGGACAAGGCCTGTCGGGATGGGCGAAATGGGCATGGCGGCTCCGGTCGCTGAGGCTGATCCCAGCATCGGCCCGCCTGTGATGACAGTATTGTAGAAACGCGACAGCCCAGGGAGAGGAGCACATGGCGAAGCCCACGGAGTGGCGACCCAAGGGCGTGGTGGGCGCCGAGGCCATCCGCCGAGAATCCCCGGCCGGACGCTTTCTTCCCGAGGGGCCTCTGGCCGAATTCGTGGAGCACTTCTGGACCGTGTCCTGGGATCTGAGCGGACAGCCTTCGCTGGTCCGAGAGACCCTGCCCCACCCCTCGGTGCACCTGGTGATTGAAGAAGGGCGATCCGGCCTCGCCGGCGTTCACACCGGACGCTTCAGCCGCAGGCTGGAGGGCCGGGGATGGGTCCTCGGAACCAAGTTCCTCCCGGGCTGTTTCCGTCCCTTCTGGGGCCGGCCTGTAAGCGAATTCACGGATCAGGTGCTTCCCTTGGCAACCGCCTTGGGCCCGCCGGGTGCGGCCCTCGAAGCCGCCGTGCTGGGCTGCGGTGAGGACGCGAGCACCGCCGTGACGCACGTCGAGGCCTTTCTGCTCGAACGCCTCCCCCGACCCGATGCCAAGGCCCGGTTGGCGCGCAGCATCGTGGCCCGGATTCTGGAGGATCGCGAGCTGACCCAGGCGGAAGCCGTGGCGCGGGAAGCCGGGTTGAGCCTCCGGTCGCTGCAGCGGCTCTTCCAGGACTACGTGGGCGTCAGCCCCAAGTGGGTGATCCAGCGGTACCGCCTCCATGAGGCCATGGAGCAACTGGAGGCCCATCAGGCGGTGGACCTTCCGGCCCTCGCCCTGGCCCTCGGCTTCTTCGACCAGGCCCACTTCATCAAGGCTTTCAGGACCTACCTGGGCAGGACGCCCGCCGTGTATGCGAGGGGCCCGGAAGGCTGATAGGCTCGAAGTTTACCCACTGGTCGCGTCTCGAACATGGCCGACGACCAGCCCTGCGTCCCCCCGGAGATCCCATGCGCTGCGTCGTCGCCAACTGGAAGATGAACCTGACCTCGGATGAGGCCCGATCCTTCTGCGAGAGCATGCTCGCGCAGTTCACGCCCAAGGCGGGGACCGAAGCCGGCATCGCGCCGCCCTTCACGATGCTCTCCCTCGTGAGCGGCCTCGTGCGGGCGAAGGGCCTCCAGGTCTTCGGGCAGAACGGACATGCCGAGCCCAAGGGCGCCTTCACCGGCGAGATCTCCATGGCCCAGCTCAAGGACGCGGGCTGCACGGGCGTCATCCTCGGCCACAGCGAGCGCCGCCAGTACTTCGGCGAAACCGACGCGGCCCTGGCGAAGAAGATCCAGGCCGCCCGCCAGAACGGCCTGCTGCCCCTGCTCTGTATCGGCGAAACGCTGGACCAGCGCGATGCCGGCCAGACGCTCGCCGTGCTTGGACAACAACTGTCCATTCTCGCCGAAAACGGCGCCGGCCCCCTGTGGGTGGCCTACGAACCCGTCTGGGCCATCGGCACGGGCCGTCGCGCCGAAGCCGAGCAGGTGCGCGAGGCCCATGCCTTCATCCGCGCCGAACTGAATCGCCACCTTGGAGCCGCGGCCGCCCAGGTGCCCATCCTCTACGGCGGCAGCGTCACTCCCGAGAGCTTCCCCGAACTGCTGGGCATCCCCGAAGTCGCCGGCGGCCTCGTCGGCGGCGCCAGCCTCGACCCCAAGAAGTTCGCCGAGCTGGTCAAGCAGGCCAGCTAGTTTTTAGCCACGGATGAACGCAGATCAACACGGATGAATGGGCAGGTTCTTATCTGCGTTCATCCGTGTTCATCCGTGGCTGAAGATCACTCCCGATCGAGGAAGATGCCCGCCACCTCGGCGGCGAGGCCCAGCAGGCCCGCACCGCTGAGCCAATGGCCCTGGGCGTTCATCTGCTGCTGGAATTCATAGGACGAGGCGGGATGGGGATGGCCCGGCAGCTCCGCGGCCCGTTTCGCCGCTTTCAGTTCTTCGATTTCCAGTTCGCGCGCGCGGTCCAATCCGCCTCCTTCGACGAAGGCCAGGACGCGGCGCAGTTCATCCTTGTCGAACCAGAGGCCGTGGGCCTTGCAGACATCCACCACCACACCGGACCGCTTGGCGTAGTTCACGCGGTTCATCCGCTGGCGGCAGCTCGGACAGGGTCGGTACTGCACGGGCTCCAGCCGGCCCGTGCTTGGCGCATCGGGCGCGGGCAGTGCGCCCAGCACGGCGCCCTGGCGTTCGCGGCTGGATCCCAGCTGTTCGAAGACGGACCGCTCCAGCCAAAGGCCGCCGCAGGCCAGACATTCCCGGCAATCCAGGTCACCCACCTTGGCCGAGGCCAGGGGCTTGGCGCAGGCGGGACAGGGCGCGCCATCGGGCGTCACGGCCTCACGCGGGGCCAGGGCCGCGCCGCACCCGGGACAATGGCTGGCGCTCAGCGGAACCAGGGCGAAGCAGGCCGGGCAGGCCACCGTGGCCAATTGGGCCCGGCAGTAGGGACATTGGGTGGCATCCGGAGGCACTGAGGCGCCGCATCCGGAACAGCGAATGACGCGGGTTTCCATCAGTGCTTCGGCTCCGGACCGGGCTCACCCATGGGCTCGGGCGAGGTTCCCGGCGGGGGCGGCGGCACGGCCGGAGGCGGCGGGGGCGGTTCAGTGGGTTGCGGCGTCCTCGGCGTCTGCGGCTTCGGAGGCGGAGGGGCCGGTGTGCGTTCTCTGGGCGCCGAGGGATCTTCGTAGAAGCGCTGATCCGTGAAGCGCGTCCACTGGAAGTAGGAAGACAGCTTGGCCACCACCACCCGGGCGAAGCCCCGGGCCTCCTCCTCGCGGATGCGGCCGTCGTCGTCGCGGTATCCGGGCGGCAGGGGATCCATGGCTTCGACCACTTCGGCGGGTCCGATGGATTCCACCCACAGGGGCTCGAGATTCCCGGCCTGCAGGAGGCTCACCTCCGCCCGCACCACCTGGGGTTCGTATCCGAGGCGGTCCTGCACGCGATCGCGGTGCATGGCCGCATGGGTGCCGGCCCAGAGGCCCCAGAAGAGGCCATCCATCACACCCCAGCCGCGGTTGCCCGACATGGTGCTGAAGGCGCCCACGGTCACCCCTGTGGCGACGCCGACGGCGGCGGCGCTGGGCTGGCTCGGCGCCGGGGAGATGTTCCGGATCTCGACACGCAGTTCGGCGGCGCCCACCGGTGGCTTGACCCCTTCGGGCACCACGACGACGCGCGTGGCAAGCCTGGCGCGCAGGGCCGAGGCGTACTCCCGCTGGAAGCCCTCGCGGTCTTCCAGGCCCGCGGGCAGGCTCACGGCCACGCTGACCGGCGCCGGGCGCTGCCGGAACGCCTCCACTTCGGGCCGGGTGCATCCAATGACGAACACGATGGGAGCAAGGAACAGCCAGGGAGCGCGCCTCATGGGAGACCTCCGATGCCTAAGTGTGCGTCCGTTGGCGCGAAGGTGTCCAGGAGCGGCCTCCTGGCTCCCGGTAGAATGGCCTTCCGAGGCCACTCCATGCTCATCCTTATGGAAAATCATGCCACGCCGGACCAGGTGAAGGAGGTTCTGTCGCTCTTAGAGGCCGCCGGCATCCGTTGTCAGGTGAATGAAACACCCGAGGCTCTCAGCATCGTGGCGCCCAACGCCTCCAAGGCCCTGAAGCCCGACCGCATCGAACCCATGGACGGCGTGCGCCGCGTGGTACCCATCACCAGCCCCTACAAGCTGGCCAGCGCGGACGCCGTGGCGGGCCGCACGGTGGTGGACGTACGAAGCGTGAAGATCGGCGGCTCCGCCCTCGCGCTCGTGGGCGGCCCCTGCGGCGTGGAAAGCCGCGAACAGCTCTTCACCGTGGCGCGCTACGTGGCCGAAGCCGGCGTGAAGCTGCTGCGGGCCGGGGCCTACAAGCCGCGGACGAGCCCCTACGCGTTCCAGGGCCTGGGACTTGAAGGGCTGCGCCTATTGGAGGAAGTGCGCGCCGAGTTCGATCTGGGCATCGTCACCGAGGCCACGGAGGTCGAGACCTTCGATGCGGTGGAGCAGAGCGCCGACATGGTGCAGATCGGCGCGCGCAACATGCAGAACTTCGCCCTGCTGCGCCGCGCCGGACGCTGCGGCAAGCCCGTGCTGCTCAAGCGCGGCCCTTCCGCGACCCTCGAAGAATGGCTCTACGCCGCCGAATACGTGCTGGGTGAGGGCAACCGGAACCTGGTGCTCTGCGAGCGCGGCATCCGCACCTGGTCCGATCACGCCCGCAACACCCTGGATGTCAGCGTCGTTCCCGCCGCCAAGGCCCTCACGCACTTGCCTGTGATGGTGGACCCGAGCCACGCCACCGGGCGGCGCGACCTCGTCATCCCCTGCGCCCTCGCGGGCGTGGCCGTGGGCGCGGACGGGCTGCTGGTCGAAACCCACTGCCACCCCGAAAAAGCCCTCAGCGACGGTCCCCAGGCCCTTCTGCCCTCGGATTTCATCCGCCTGGTGGAGCGGGCCGAGGCCGTGCACCGCGTGCTGCAGGCCCCCAGCCTCACGGGGCTATGGATGTAGGCGGCCCGGCATGGCAGACTAGGAGGTTCGGAGTTTCCATGAACGGCCTCGCCATCACACTTCTCGTTCTCTTCGGTGTCCTCCTCATCGGGACGGTGCTCCTGCAGCCCGGCACCAAGGGCGGTCTCGGGGCTTCCTTCGGTGGGGGCGGCGCCAATTCGGCCTTCGGCGCCCAGGGCGCCACGCCCTTCCTCTCCAAGGCCACCTACTGGCTGGCGGCGGGCTTCCTCGCCACCACCCTGTTCATTGAAGTCCTGATCATCCGCGAGAACCGCTCGGTGCTGGACAAGACGATGGACAAGGCCGTCGCCACGACGCCCGCTCCCGCGGTTCCCGCGCCTGCCGTTCCCGCGCCTGCACCCGTCAAGAAGTAGGCTCTGCAAAACGGGTGATTGACTGCATCCGCGCTTTGAGAGACACTTAGGTTTCCACGTTGCCCGCGTGGTGAAATTGGTAGACACGCCATCTTGAGGGGGTGGTGGCCACAAGCCGTAGCAGTTCGAGTCTGCTCGCGGGCACCAAAGAAAAAGCGCCGGTCTTCCGGCGCTTTTTCTTTGGCAGTTCTATCCGGGGGTTCCACGCTGCGCGAACACCCCCGGACCCCCGCGCAGGATCTCGGCGAAGCCGCGCTCCTGCTTTCATCCTCTCCGGGGGTTCCTCGCTGCGCGAACACCCCCGGGCCCCCGCGCAGGATCTCGGCAAAGCCGCGCTCCTGCTTTCATCCTCTCCGCGGGTTCCTCGCTGCGCGAACACCCCCGGACCCCCGCGCAGGATCTCGGCAAAGCCGAGATCCTGCTTTCATCCTCTCCGGGGGTTCCTCGCTGTGCGAATACCCTCGCGATCCTGCTTTCGGCCTGCGAGAACTGGTAGCGTCAAAACATGTCGTGGATTCCTTCTCCTGAGCTTCTCGCGCCGCTGGCGCCCTGGTTCGATCGGGTGCGGCGCGATCTGCCCTGGCGGGCGGCGGATCTGGATGCGCCCCATCCGGATCCCTACGCGGTGCTGGTCTCGGAGCTGATGCTGCAGCAGACCCAGGTCGCCACCGTCACGCCCTATTTCAACCGCTGGATGGAGCAGTTTCCGACGCCGCAGCACCTCGCCGAAGCCGGGGAAGACGCCGTCCACAAGGCCTGGGAGGGCTTGGGCTATTACCGCCGCGCGCGCTTCCTGAAGGCCGCCGCGGGAACCGTGGCCGCGGAGGGCTGGCCCACCGATCTGGATGGGCTGACCGGCCTACCGGGCCTCGGCCCCTACACCGCCGCCGCGGTGGGATCCATCGCGTTCCAGTGGCCCACGCCGGCCCTCGATGGCAACGCCTTCCGCGTGCTGGCGCGCCTGCTGCTGATCGAAGGGGATCCCAAGGACCAGGCCGTCCGCTTCCGGACCTGGCTTGAGCCCGCCCTCGCGGCGCACGGCCCCTCCCGCATGACCCAGGCCCTCATGGAGCTGGGCGCCACGATTTGTTTACCCTCACCCGTCTGCGCGACCTGCCCCCTTTCGGAGCGATGCGGAGCCCATCTCACTGGGAGGACCGGCGACATCCCGCCGGTGGCGAAACGGCCGAAGCCGAAGGCCTCCACCCTGTGGCTCTACGCCCTCGAAGCGGAAGGCCACGTGCTGCTCCATCCGCCTGCCGCCAAGGGGCTGCTGGCGGGGCTTTGGCGCTGGCCCGCCCTCGAAGCCGCCGAGCCCTCCCTCCAGGCCCTGGTGCCCGCTCCAGGGGCCGTCCGTGCCTGGCCGGGCTGGACCCAGGTTTACACCCATCGTCGCGAAGCGGTGAACCCCCTGCACCTCAGCCTGGACGCCCGCTTCACGCCCGCCCCAGGCCTGCGCTGGGTGCCCCGCGCCGAGCTCGCGGCGCTCCCCCTGGGCAAGCGGGATCAGCGCCTGCGCGACCTGCTGGAGACGCCGGGACAGGTGCCCATGGAAGCCCCGGATCCCGCGGCGCTGATCCGGGCCTGCTCGGCGGTCTAAAGCCCCAGGTCGCTCAGTTCCTGCTGGGCCGTGCGGGCCTCGGCGCTACCGGAGAACCCGTCCACCAGCTCGCGGAAGGCCTTCACGGCGGCGGGCTTCAGGCCCTGCTTGAGCAGGCACTGGGCGCGCTTGAGCTTCGCCGGGAGGAACTGGGGCGAGGCCGCGTGATCCTTGATGATGCGATCGAAGGTCGTCTGGGCCTTGTCGTAGGCGCGCTGGTTGTAGTGGCAGAGGCCCAGGAAAAAGAGGGCGTCGGGCCGCTTCGCGCTCTGCGGATAGGTCTTCAGGAAGAGTTCGAGGCCCTCGGCCGCGAGGGGATAGTTGCCCCGGTTGTAGTCCAGCACCGCGGCGTTGTAGGCGCGCTCGTCCTCGGCGGCGGTCGTGGTCGGCGCGGGCCCTTCGACGGGAGGCCGGGTCCCGCCCTTGGGCAGGCTGCCGAGCCGGTTGTTCATCACGCGGGTGGTGTCCTGGACCTGGCGCAGGCTCTCCTGCAGATCCGCCTGGAAGCGGCGATCCTGCACGCGGGCCTCGGCGGCGGCGTCCTGATCCGCCTGCGCCTTCTTGTTGCCCTCCTCCACCACCTGGCGGAGCTTGAAGACCTCCAGCTTGAGATCGCCTACTTCCTGCTCCACACGGCGAAGTTGTTCCTCGGATCCGCATCCGATGGCAAGCAGCGCGGCCAGGGCGGGAAGCATCATCGTGCGGGCGCTCATGGGAACTCCAGGACTCGACTTCATGCTAATCGAAAAGTGGTTGTTTGATGAAAGCCGGGGCCGGGTTCATCCAGGCCCCGGCGCGGGGGTTCGGGGGTATGCGCGTCATCGGGAACCCCCGAAGAAAAGAAGCGGGGGCTTTCGCCCCCGCTTCACGCGATGCGGACCAGGTTACTTGAGCTTGAACTCGCCGCGGCGGTTCTGGCTCCAGCAGGCTTCCTTCGCCTCGGTGCAAAGGGGCTTTTCCTTGCCGTAGCTGATGGTGGTGAAGCGGGCTTCGTCGACGCCCAGGGTCTTCAGGTAGGCGAGGGCGGCGGCGGCGCGCTTGTTGCCGAGGGCGAGGTTGTACTCGTTGGTGCCGCGCTCGTCGCAGTGGCCTTCGATCTCAACCTTGGCAGCGGGGTAGGCCTTCATGAAGTCGGCGATGCCCTGCAGGATGGCGCGGTCCTTCTCCTTGATCTCCGACTTGTCGTAGTCGAAGTGGATGTTCACGAGCACCTTGGCGGCGGCAGCCTTGAAGGCGGCAGCCTTTTCGGCCTCGGCGGCCTTGCGGGCAGCCTCTTCGGCGGCGGCGCGGTCGGCGGCGGCCTTCGCGTCGGCGGCGGCCTTGTCGGCGGCAGCCTTGTCGGCGGCGGCCTTGTCAGCGGCATCCTTGTCGGCCTTGGCCTTGTCCCAGCCGTCGTACCAGCCCTGCATCTTGTGCGGGTTTTCCTTGTCGTTCACGTACGGGTTCGTCTCACGAGCCTTCCCGTCCTTGAACGCCTGGACGCCTTCGTTGAAGGCAGCCTGCGTCTCCTGCTTGATCTGCTCGGCGGTCTTGGGGGGCTTGCAAGCCAAGCTGCCAAGGGTGAGCACGACGGCTGCAGGGACGAGGTAGGTTCCGTATCGCATGGGGTTGTTCCTCCTGGATGGACTCGAGTATAGAACGCCAGAACTCACGACATTGCCATATTTTTTCATCTACCCCTGATCCAGCGGGGGCTCTGGCAGCCCGCCAGGTCCATCAGGCGCAGGATCTGCCGACCCGAGAGATCGCTGGTGAAGAGCTGGGACGAGCCGAAGCGGTTGCTCGTGAACACGAGCCTGCGCTCGTCCGGCGACCAGGCGGGCGATTCGGAGGTGCTCACCCCCGTGGTGATCTGATAGGCCTTACCTTCGCCCAGCTTGTAGACAAAAAGATCGAACTTGCCCTCGAAACGCGAAACGTAGGCGACCATGGCGCCATTGGGACTCCAGGCGGGGCTGGCGTTGTACTGCCCCTCTCCGGTGAGGCGGCGGAGGTTCGAGCCGTCATCCTGCATGAGGAACACCTGGGGGCCGCCCTCCCGATCCGAGGTGAAGGCGATCTGGTTCCCGTTGGGATTCCAGCAGGGTTCGGTGTTGATGCCGTTGCCGTCCGTCAGGCGCCGCGCCCGGTTGGTGGCCAGGTCGAGCACCATGATGTCCGTGTTGCCGCGGCGGTCGCCCTGGACGAAGGCCAAGCGCTTGCCGTCGGGCGACCACACGGGCGAGGAGAGCATGCCCCCCGCCCCGCTGGTGGGGTAGAACTTTTCGTGGGGGCCGTCCTTGCGGCGCTGGCCCCAGATCTCGGGCGCGCCACCCTTGTATGTGATGTAGGCCAGGCGGCCGTCCACGGCCACCGTGGGCGACAGCGTGAGGCTGCCGTGCCGGGTGAGCTGCACCAGGCCCGCACCGTCCCGGTCCACCTGGAAGATCTCCTTCACGCCCGGCGAAAGCTGGCGCACGAAGACGATGCGGCTGGAGGCCACGCCCTTTTCGCCCGTCAGGCGGCCCACCAGATCATCGGCCAGGTAGTGCGCGAGGTAGCGCAGCGGCACGATCTTGTTGGCGTTGTAGGTGCGGGTGAACACGCCCTTCTCGGCCGCGGTGTCCAGCGCCGAGGCCTCCAGCTGGAGGTCCCCGTTGGCGGCCTTGGTCAGCTTGGTGTTCAGCAGCCACTGGGCCCCGGCTTCCTTCCAGGCCTTCACCGGCGCCGAGTTCGCGGGAAGCCGTTCCGACAGCATGGCGATGACGCCCGTCTCATCCAGATCCCGCTTGAGCACGGCCGTGAACTCCGAGGCGACGGAGGCTTCATCGACCCCCGTCACCTTGGGCGAGGTCATGCCCAACACGAGCTTCGCGCTGCTGGTGGCGCTCAGCACCACCTCTGTCTGCTGGGCGAACAGCCCCGACGCCGCCAGGGCGCAGAGGAAGGTCCGAATGAGGAATCGCGTCATGGCATCTCCGGGCCTGGGAAGCTTCAGGTTATCAGATCGGCAAGAGGAGGCTGGGACTCGTCGGCGATCCGCGCCAGGGCGGCGATCAAGGGAAGGTTCAGGGGCGGTACCGGCAGATGCAGCATGTCCGCCGCCGTGAACCAGCCCCAAGCCAAGTCCGTGCGGGGCGCCACATCCGACCGCACGAGGAAAGGATGCAGCCGCACGGCCCCTTCCAGCGTGGGCATGGGTTCCGCGAAGTGGAGCGACACGCCCAGTTCCTCGCGCAGTTCACGCATCAGGGCCGATTCGGGCGTCTCGCCCTCCTCGACCTTGCCGCCCGGGAATTCCCACAGACCCGGCAACACGGGATTGGATGGATCGCGCCGCTGCAGGAACCAGCGATTCCCGTGCCTCAAGAGGCCGATGGCGACGGCCTTCACGGCCCCTCTCCGACCAGTCCTTCCGCGTCGGCGAGCTGCACGAGGCGATCCGCATAGCGGCGGCGCAGCGTTTCGACCCACACCAGCTTCAGGCGACCGTACGAAGGCCGGAGGTCCTGGTCCACCCAGGTCCGCAGCTCGCTCACGGAGGTGCAGGCGTCCAGCCGGTGGCGCAGCACATCGCGCAGGGCCTCATCCACCCTCTGCATCGCGGCGATGGGCGCGTAGCTGATGCGGTGGATGGGGCTCACGCCCAGCTCCTGGATCCGCGCCCGGTGCAGAGGTGTGCCGTAGCCCTTGTGCTGATCGAAGCCGTAGCCCGGATGAGCCGCCTCCATGGCGATCATGAGCGCGTCGCGGTGGGCCTTGGCCAGGATGCTGGCGGCGCCGATGGCGCAACTGAGGGCATCGCCATCCACCACGAGACGCTCAGGCAAGCCCGTCCTGGGCCCGCGATTGCCGTCAATGAACAGCATCCGCGGGCGCAGGGACAGATTCGCCACGGACTGTCGCATGGCCATCATGGTGGCTTCGAGGATGTTCTCCCGGTCGATGGCCATGGCATCCATCTCGGCGATGGCGTAGGCCGGCAGGATGGCCTTGAGCTCGGTGGCCAGCACCTCCCGCCGTTCGGGCTTGAGCTGCTTGCTGTCCCGCACACCCCGCAGCACGTGGCCCCACTTGTGGACGGTCTCGCCATCCAGCACCGCGCAGGCGGCCACCACAGGTCCCGCCCAGGCGCCCCGCCCCGCCTCGTCCACACCGCCCCAGGCCACGCCCGGTGGCACGTTGCCGAGATCCCAATCAAGCGGATTGACCATGGTTCCACGCTACCAGTTCTGGCTCAGCACTTCAGCGATTCCCATGCGATGAGCCACGTATCCATCACGCCGCGGAAATGGCTCCGGTGCGGCCCGGGCCGGTAGATGGCCTGGATGGGGATGTGGGCCCACCGCAGCTTCCAGTCGGCGGCCTTCATGGCGATTTCCATTTCGATGGCGAAGCCCGTGGCGCGCAGATCCAGGCGGTCGAGCACTTTTTTTCGGATGAGGCGGAAGCCGCTCTGGCTGTCCTCCCAGGTCACACCGGCGATGCGGCCCAGGGTCCAGCTGCCCAGCGCATTGGTGCGCCACCGTTTCGGCGGGATCTTCGCGCGATCCAGGAAACGCGAGCCGATGAGGAAATCCGCATCCGGGTGCCGCGCCAGATGATCCAGGAAGCACCGCAGGTCGGCGGGGTCATGCTGGCCATCGGCGTCGAGGAAGAGATAGAAGTCGAAGGCGTCCCCGCGCAGATGGGCGATGCCCGCGCGCATGGCCTGGCCCTTGCCGCCGCCCTGCCCGGGCTCCAGGCGCAGCACCTCGGCACCCTGGGCCTCGGCCACCGATCCCGTGCCATCCGTGGATCCGTCGTCCACCACCAGCAGACGATGGAGTGCGTAAGGTTTCAGCCCCTCCAGCACCGGGGCGATGTGGTCGGCTTCGTCGTGGGCGGCGATGATCGCGGCGATCCTCACCGGCCTCACCGACGTCCGCCGCGCTTCACGGGCGCCGCGGGCCAAGCCTGCCCGTAGGAGGCCGTGAAGGAGGTCCGGGGCGTGGCGCCGGCCCTGGGGTCGGGCACCAGGCGATGACTGCGTTCAGGGCTCAGCATCACCGGAACGCGGGCTTCGAACACGCGCCCGCGGTCCGCCGCCAGCACCGTCACCATGGCGCCGGGCCCGGCCTGGGAGAACCCGCGCTGAACTTCGGCGGCGGTGGTGGTGCGCCATCCGTCCACGGCCAGGATCTCCATGCCGAAGCTGAGGCCGGCCGCGGCCGCGGGGCTGTCAGGAATCACGTTCTGGATGGTGGGGCCGTTGGCGGCCAGGCTGAGGCCCGTCCAGGACTGGGCGCGGCGAAGGCTGGCCGGGTCCTGCCGTTCATCCACGGGAAGGGTTTCCCAAGGCGCCTGGGCTTCCATCCTCAGCCCGAAGGCCCGCAGCAGGGGCGCCGCATCCAGTTCCGTCCGGCCCGAGATGTAGGCCTCCCAGAAGGCCGCTGGATCCTTTCGGGAAAGTTCCTTGAAGGCCTGGCGCACGTCAGCGTCCCGCAGGCCCGTTTCGCCATGCCGTGTCCAAAGCAGGCTGAAGAGGTCGGCCAGGCCTGCCTTGCCGCGGCTGCCTTCGCGAAGCGTGGCGTCCATGAGCCAGGCCACCATCTCGCCCTTGTCGTAGTAGCTCACGGAGCTGTTGGGGCTGAACTCGTGCGGCTTGTAGAGGCGGATCCAGGTGTCCCAGCTGGACTCCTCCAGGCTCTGCTCCAGGCGGCCCGGGCGCTGCACCTGCTCGCCCCAGCAGCGGGCCAGCTCCTTCGATGTGTGGCTCCAGGGCACGACGCCCGCGCGCAGGACGATCACGTGTTCCATGTAGGCCGTGAGCCCCTCGTGGAACCAGAGCATCTTCGTCGGGTTCTCGCGGCTGTAGTCGAAGGGCCCGAGCACGGTGTCGTGGAGGCGCTTCACGTTCCAGGCGTGGAAGAATTCATGCGCCACCAGCTGGTAGAGAGCGTAGTAACCCTCCGGCTTGTCGAAGGCGTGGCTGTCTGAGATGAGGCTCGTGCAGTCCTTGTGCTCCAGCCCGCCACGCAGCTTGGGCGCGAAGGTGAAGAGGAACACGTAACGGTCGAAGGGGAAGCCGCCGAAGATGGCGCCCGCCGCATCGACGATCTTTTCCGTGGCCTCGGTGATCCGGCCCTCGTCACCGCTGTGCAGGCCGGTGAAGGCCAACTCGAAGGTGGTGCCACCGCACTTGAAGCGCCGCGTGCGGAAGGTGCCCAACTCGAAGGGCGAATCCACCAGCGTGTCGAAATCCTTGGCCAGGTAGGCGCCCTGCTTCTGCGGCAGCGCGGAGGCCACCTTCCAGTCGCCGGGAAAGCCTTCGAAACGGACCTCCACGGGCCGATCGAGCTGCCCTTCCAGGTAGAGAAAGGTGGCGGCGGGGATGATTTGTGCGTGGGTGGCATCCACGTGGTTGGTGCGCACGGTGAGGTCGTTGCCGTACACCCGGTAACGGATGGTGAGTTCCCGCTTCGAGGCCGGAAGCTTCCAGCGCTGCTTGTCGAGCTTCTCCAGCGGGCTTTCCTTGCGGCCTTCCACGAGGCGCATCCGGTCCACGAACCGCGCGTAATCCCGCACCAGGTACGAGCCCGGCGTCCAGGCGGGCATGGCCGCGACGGCGCCCTGGCCCAGGGCTTCGGCGGGAAAGACCAGTTCCACCTCGAAGAGGTGCTGGGACAGTTCCAGGGGGCGTAAGGTGGCCCGGATGGATGCAGGCTTCTGCATGGTTGGCTTGGCCATGACCGGCCTCAGCCCAGGACGCCGTGCAGCCAGCGGCGGGTGACCCAGTCGATTTCGGCCTCGGTGATCTGGTAGTTCGGATCCCGCAGCTTCTCCTCGATGAGCGATCCCACCAGGGAGGTGAAGAGCAGCACTTCCTTGCGGGCCATCTCCAGGCTGGTGCCGAACACGTGATGCACGAAGAGGCCCAGGGGGCTCAGGCCACGCTCCACGAGGGGCATGAGGTCGCGGAAGCTGGAATCCGGCGAGGGCACGGCGATGGAGCGCAGGATGAATCCCGTGAATTCCTGGCTCTCCAGCAGGAGGCCGAGGTAGGCATGGGACAGCTTCAGACAGGCGGCTTCCACCGCCTCGGTCCCCTTGATGGGCGCGGCCAGGAAGGGCTCCACCATGGCCTGGATGCGCACGGCCATGCTAGAGAGCGAGACGAGGCAGAGCTGCCGGAAGAGCCCTTCCTTGCTGCCGAAATGGTAGTAGAGGGTCGGCTTCGAGACGCCGGCCTCCTCGGCCACTTCCTTCACCTGCACGCCGTCATAGCCCTTGGCGGCGAAGTGCGACAGGGCCGACAGCAGCAGACGGGCCTTGAGATCGCCTTCGCCGCTGAGGCGTTCGAGCGCCGCATGGAAGCTGCCGTGGGTGCCCACGCCGAGGGCCTCGGGCCCGAAGACCGGCACCATTTCTTTGAGACCATGGTCTGGAACGGTTGACATAGATTGCCTCGGAGAACCCTTCCAGAATGCCACGAATGGCCTTACCAGGGGTTAAACCACCTAGTGGACCGCAGACCGCCAGGGCAGGCTCTGGATCACTTCGGCCTCGCGGTCCAGCCACCAATCGAGCCGGGAAGTGGCCTCCGTGCGGAAGCGTTCCTCGGCGAGACTGCGATAGCCCAGGGCGTGGCCGGCCTCGCAGCGCTCGAGCTCCAGGAGGAAGGCCAGCCATCCGGCCGAGCCGAGCGCAGCGTGGGAAGCTTCGGCCCTTTCCAGCATCCACAGCCGCTCGCAGCTGCGGGCCTCGATGAGGGCGGCGATGAGCAGGCGGTCCAGCAACCCCTTGGAGGCCTGCTTGTGCAGGGCCTTGGCGTAGGCGTTGCCGCGGTCGGGCCGCAGGGTCCAGCCGAATCCCTGGAGGGCTTCCAGCACGCGCCGGTAGTGGTTCAACTCTTCTTCCGCCAACCGGGCCAGCAGCACCGATCCTCTCGGCGCGTCCGAAAAGGAAAGGCTCAGGTTCAGGGCGTTGAGGGCGGCCTTCTTTTCGTTGTGGGCGTGATCCGACAACAGGGCCTCGGGATCGGCGAGGGCCGCGGCAGCCCAGCCGGACGGGGTTTCGGCGCGAAGCGGAAGGGGAGGTTTGAAATCACTCATGATCGCGCTCCGATGACGGCGTTCCATCCAAAGGCACAGGCGATGACCAACCCGCCCGTCATCAGCCTGGACCAGTCCACGACTTCGCGGAACACCAGGCCCGCCGCCAGGATGGCCAGGGGGATCTTCAGGTTGTTGAAGATGGCCAGGGTGCCCATGTCCGAGCGCCGGGCCCCGGCGTTGAACAGGAAGAAGCCCAGGCCCGACGCCACGACGCCGAGGTAGAGCAGCACCAGCCCCTGATGCAGGGTCATGGCCGACACCCGGGTCCAGGAGAGGCCCGGCGCCGCCGAGCCCACCGCCACCGCGGCGGCCCCCAGGTAGAGCAGGCCCATCAAGTCGCGGTCCCGCTTGCCCGAAAGGGGCGCCAGACGACGATAGAGCACCTGGCCCAGGGCGAAGCAGGCGTTCGCGGCCTGCATCACGAGGAAGCCGCGGATCAGCCCCGCGCGGCGCAGATCGGTCCACACGCAGATGCCCGTGCCCAGCACGGTGATCGCCGCGGTCAGCAGGATGCGCCAGGACCAGCGCCGCGCCAGGAGGTCGTCGGCCAGGGTCACGAAGATCGGCGTGAAGATGGTGAACAACGCCACTTCCGAGGGCCGCAGCCAGCGGAACGAGGTGATGTAGAGCAGGTACATGAGACCGAACTGCAGGGCGCCGATGCCCGCGAACGCGAGCGCCCGGCGAGGTCCCAGGCCTTTCGTATTCAGGAAGGGCAGGAATACGAGGGCCGCCAGCACGCTGCGCGCCGCCGTGACGAAGGGCGCGCCGAGGGCGCTCACATGGGCCGTGAGGCTGAAGGAGAGGGCCCACAGGATCGAGACGAGAAGCAGCAGCGGCATGGTGATCCAGGACCTTCAGGCGATCAGAGGCTCCGCCCCAGTTTCAGGAAGATCTCCCGCCAGGGCTCGGGCAGTGCCTCGGCGTCGCGGGCGATGGTGGACTCGTCGCCGCGGACGAAGGGGCCCGTGCGGCCTGCGGCACCCAGTTCGGCCACGTTGCGCAGGGTGGCTTCGGCCAGGGGCAGCAGGCCCCGGCCCGGCAGCGCCACACCCCGGGAGCGCAGCAGAGCCTCGGCGCCCAGCCAGAGGGTGGCGGCGTGGCCGGACGTGAGCACGGCCGCCGCGTGGTAGAGCGGTTTGAGTTCGCCCGGCAGATCGAAGGCCGCGAAGCCCAGGTCGCCGAAGGCCCGCCGCAGGTCATCGGGAACCGGTCCCGTGATCGCCAGGGGCGTGCCACTCCAGTCGCGGGCCCTGCCGTCGAAGCTCGTCAGCGGATGGGCGCAGGGCACTACCGGCAGATGCAGGCCGCCCGCCAGATGCACGCAGCGACCCGGGAAGGCGCCCGCCAGTTCGGGCACCGCGCGGTCCGGCACCGCCAGCAGCACCCATCCCTCGGGGCGGGCCCCATGATCCAGCAGCGCCGCCCGCGGGCCCCAGGCCTCTGCCAGGGCCCGCCCGGCGCGGCCCCGGCCCAGGATGGTGAATTCGACGGTCCCCTCGGAGGTCATGGGGGACAGTGTGGCGTACATCGCTCCCGGCCTTCAGCCAGGACTCCAGAATCCGGACTCCTTACACTGGCTCCATGCCCCACCCTTCTCCCGTGACCTGGGCCCTTCCGCCCGAAGTTCCCTGGCCCCGCTTCCTTCGGCTGCTGCGCCAGCCGGATCCGCCCCGGGGCTGGCTGGAATGCGCCGCCGACCTGCCTGAACTGAAGAAGCGCCCCCTGCTGCTGCGCTGGATCGCCCAGCACCCCAAGGCCCCGGCCCACCTGCGCGCCCACCTCCTCGCACGCCTGCCCTGGCGCGCCCTCGCGGCCGTTACAGCGGACGCCGCCGCGCATCCCCAGGCCCGCCAGCAGGCCACGGAAAAACTACAGCAGCTCTGGGCCACCATGACCACCGGCGAGCGGCGGAGCCTGGCCCTGCACGCGCCGCGCCCGCTCTGGCCCCTGGTCTGGCGGACGCCTTCGGCCAGCGTGCTGGCGGCCTTCCTCCAGCACCCCAAACTCAGCCTGGAAGCCCTCGTCGCCCTCATCCAGCCGCCCCTTCGGCCCGGCCAGGCCGAGGCGCTGGCCGGATCGCGCTGGCTTGAAGCCGAACCCGTGGCCGACCAGGTGCTGCAGGCCCTGGACCGCAGCCTCGGACTGCCTGATTCGGGCCTTGCCCTCGGCCACGCCGCGCCTTGGATCAGGGGCCTAAACGAAGAGGCGCGCATCCTCACCGCGAGCCGCCTCGTCACCCCCGCGCTGCGGCGGCTGGTGCACCCACGGCGGGAGGAGCCCTGAACTCGAATTGGACACCCGGAACCTTCAGCAGGTAGCTTGAAGAATCTTTTGCGCCAAGGATCCCAGCGAGATGATTCACGCCTGCCGCCCCGCCTTCCTCCTCCGCGTCTGCCTGACCGGCCTTCTCGGAGCCTCAGGCCTATCCGCCGCGCCTGAGACCGATCCCGCACCCCGCATCGAAGATTCGGTCGTCAAGGTGTTCTCCACCATCCGGAAGCCCGACACCGCGAAACCCTGGGGCAAGCACGCCCCCGAGGAAGCCTCGGCAACGGGTGTGGTCATCGAAGGCCGGCGCATCCTCACGAATGCGCACGTGGTGCTCTATGCCAGCCAGGTGCAGGTCCAGGCGAACCAGGCCGGCGACAAGATCTCCGCCAAGGTGGAGGCGGTCGCGCCGGGCATCGACCTCGCCGTGCTCAAGCTCGACGATGAGGCCTTCTTCGACGGCCACCCGCCCCTCAAGCGCGCCAGCGTCCTCCCCGAAGTGAAGGACGCCGTCATGGCCTACGGGTTCCCCACCGGCGGCACCAGCCTCTCCATCACCAAGGGCATCGTCTCCCGCATCGAATTCACCCGGTACAACCAGCCTGTCTCGGGGCTCCGCATCCAGATCGACGCGGCCATCAACCCCGGCAACAGCGGGGGCCCCGCCATCGTCGGCGACAAGATGATCGGCCTCGCCTTCAGCACCCTCGGAGGCGCCCAGAACATCGGCTACATCATTCCCTGCGAAGAGATCGACCTGTTCCTCAAGGACATCGAAGATGGCCGCTATGACGGCAAGCCCGCCATGTTCGACCATCTGCAGACCCTCGAGAATCCGTCGCTCCGTTCCTTCCTCAAGCTCGACCGATCCGTCCAGGGCATGGTTGTGCACGAGCCGTTCCGTTCGGTCCCGGCCAATCCCCTGAAGGAATGGGATGTCATCACCCGCATCGGAGGCACGCCCATCGATGATCAGGGAATGGTGAAGGTCGGCGCCAACCTCCGGGTCCGATTCCAGTACCTCATCCAGAA
The DNA here is from genome assembly GCF_030268085.1 of Geothrix limicola. Taxonomy (GTDB): domain Bacteria; phylum Acidobacteriota; class Holophagae; order Holophagales; family Holophagaceae; genus Geothrix; species Geothrix limicola. The sequence goes on along the minus strand of NZ_BSDE01000001.1, from coordinate 473,031 downwards.
GCTGGCCAAGCAGGGCACGGTCCCCCTCACGGTGGTGCGCGGAGGCAAGGAGCTGGCGATCCAGATGCCCGTCAGCGCCAACCACCCGACACTGATCCCGGATCTCCAGGGCGCCTACCCGTCCTATTTCGTCTATGGCCCGCTCGTCTTCTCCACCGCGACCCTGCAGTTCCTCAGTGGCAATAGCAACCGGATGGGGTACTTCATCTATTCCGGAAGCCCCCTGGTCACCCGGAGCGGCCAGGATCCAGCCTTTCCAGGCGAAGAGCTGGTCGTCGTCGCCTCGCCCTTCTTTCCTCACAACCTCGCCAAGGGGTACTCCAACCCCATGACCGAGGTCGTGAAAAGCGTGAATGGCCTTCCCATCCAGAACCTGAAGCACCTGGTCCAGGTCCTGCGCGATGCGAAGGACGAGTTCATCGTGCTGGCCTTCGTCCGGAGCGGCGCCGAATCCATGATCTTCCCCCGGGCGCAGACCCTCGCCGCCACCGAAGAGATCCTCACCGACAACGGGATCCGCTCCCAGGGTTCGCCCGACGTCCTGGCGGTTTGGAAGGCGGCCTCTGGTCAGTGAATGGGTGAGCGTGGCTGTGTAAGGGAGGAATGGACCGCCCGCCAAGGCTCGCTCTGCACGCTTCTACTGCTGCCATGAGACGTCTGGGGTAAGCCCCGGCATCACGTCTGTGCCGAATGTTTGGTGTGACTGTGCACGGCGTGATGCGACCGTTTCATCTCGTACATGGCCTGATCGGCCAGCTGGAAGAGCGATTCGATCTCCAGGCCGTCATCGGGGAAGACCACCGCCCCCACACTGACCCTCAGGTCAAGCAGGCGCCCGTCGTAGGAGAAGGTCCCACGGACCTGGTCCGCCAGCTTGCGGGCATAGCCCCGGACCGCGGCGGAATCCGTCAGTGACGCGAGCAGGACCCCGAATTCGTCTCCGCCGAGGCGGGCGACCGTATCGGATTCCCGGACCAGGGCCCGCAGCCGCCCGGCCAGAGTCCGGAGCGCCGCATTGCCCGCCAGGTGCCCGTGCAGGTCGTTGATGTGCTTCAGCCCGTCCATGTCCACCAGGGCAATGCCCAGCACCTGCCCCTGCCGCCGGGCCAGTTTCATGGCCTGGTGGAGCCGGTCGTAGAAGAGCGCGTGGTTCCCCAGGCCCGTAAGGGAATCCTCGGTGGCCCGGCGGAAGAGATCCCGGACCGTCTCGACCTGGGCGATGTAGCTTCGGGCGTGGGCGAGGGTGCTGGCCACCACGTCGGAGATGAGTTCCAGGGTCAGGAGGTCCGCCTCGCTGAAGGCCTTCTCATGCGGGGAAAGCACCTTCAGCACACCCGCCGTCTGGTCGCCATGCCGGAGCGGCACCGCGACCATCGAGCGCAGCCCCGCGGCACGGCAAGCCTGGCGATCCACCCGGGGATCGGTTTCCGAATCTTCGCAGTAGAGCGGGCTCCCCTGGGCCACGCACAGGCCTGAAAGACTACCGATCCGGGCAAGGCGCAGGCCCAGCTGGTTCTCGGCCGTCCCCGAGGCCGCCCGGTAGACCATGTCGTCCCCTTCCGCCATTTCGACCACGGCACCCGAAGCCCCCGTGAGCATCTGGGCAAGCCCCGCGACCCGCCGGATCACCTCGGCGGGGTCCAGGTCCACCTTGGCCAGTTCGGCCTGGAAGCGGATGATGCCCAGCAGACGGGCCGAAGGCAGGGCCGAGACCGCCCTCTGAGCGACGCCCTCCGAGGAAATGTCCATGGGCACGCAGCTGGCCATCCCAGCCTCCATTGAGAGGTGCCGGCCCAAGCGTCGATTCTGGCCCCGCCTCCGTCAATGGGCAGGCGCGGCCGCCCAGGAGCTCCGAGTGGCCCTGGCCCTGGGGCGGAGCGGTCTCCGGTCTAGACCCGCTTCAGCACCTCGGTCACGCAGCGGTCGATGCCCACGAAGACGTCGCTCAGCCGCGCGTCGTCGAACATGTAGGCGGGTGTCGTGACGAGGTTGAGGGACTCGTCGACGATGATTTCGCGGGCACTGGGCGTGTCCTGGTGAAGGTGGCCCAGCTTGCGCATGGCGTCCGCGCAGCCCGGATCGCCGCCCAGGGTGAGCCGCGCCGCACTGCGGCCCGACAGGGCCAGCGCCACGAGGGCCGGGGCGATGCAGATGGCGCCCACGGGCTTCTTCGCGTTGAAGAAGCCGCGGACGAAGGCCGCCACGTCGGGCCGCACCTCGCCCTCGGCCCCCTTGAAGGCGAAGCTACAGAGGTTCTTGGCCACCCCGTAGCCACCGGGCATCAGCAGGGCGTCGTAGTCTTCGACCCGGGCCTTCGCCAGATCCAGGCACTGGCCCACGCGGGCGATGCGGCTGGCTTCTTCAAGGATGTTGCGCACCGCGCCGGGCACGGGCTGTCCCGTCACGTGGTTGATGACGTGGTGCTGCTCGGCGTTGGGCGCGATGCACTGGAAGGCCGCGCCATGCTGATCCAGGGCCAGCAGCGTGAGCACCGCTTCGCGGACCTCGGCACCATCGAGGTGGCCCGAACCGGCCAGCAACACTGCCACCTTGAGCGCCTTCGCCATGGGAGCCTCCTGTGATTCCGGGATTATCGCGCGAAAACCGAATCCCGACCGCAGGATCATAAATTGGCCCCGCAGGCGGCGTCGGAAGCCGGGGATCCAGCCCCTTCGTCTACCCTGGAACCATGCGCCTCTCCTCCCGCCTGCCGCACGGATTCACGCCGAACGCCCTGACGGCCTCGCTGGCCGCCCTGAAGGCCGGGGGCCGGGAGATCCTCGACCTGACGGTTTCCAACCCAACCCGCTGCGGCTTCGCCTACCCGGAAGCCGAGATCCGCACGGCCCTTTCGGCCCCCACGGTGCTGAGCTACGACCCGGATCCGCAGGGTTCCCGAACCGCCCGGGAAGCCATCGCCCGCCACCACGGACACGGCCTTCGCGCCGAGGACCTGCTGCTGACGGCCTCCACCAGCGAAGCCTACGGCCTGCTGTTCAAGCTGCTGGCCGATCCCGGCGACGACATCCTGGTGCCCAGCCCCAGCTATCCGCTCTTCGACTGGCTGGCGCGGCTCGAAGGCCTCTCCGCCCGGTCCGTGCCTTCCTACTTCCACGAGCGCTGGCACCTCGATCCAGGCACGCTGGAAGCCGCCGTCACGCCGCGCACCCGGGCCGTGGTCGTCGTGAACCCCAACAACCCCACCGGACATTTCCTGTCCAAAACGGAATGGTCGGACCTGACGGCCTTCTGCACCGAACGGAAGCTGGCGCTGCTCGTCGACGAGGTGTTCTCAGACTACGCGCTGGAGCCGCCCGCGGATCGCCTGGACACGGCCCTCCAGGATGCCGATCCCCCCTGCCCCGTCTTCGTGCTATCGGGCCTCAGCAAGGTGGCGGCCCTGCCCCAGCTGAAGCTGGGCTGGATCGCCGTGCGCGGTCCCGGAGCGGCCGAACACATGGAGGGCCTCGCCTTCCTGGCGGATCAGTACCTTTCGGTGTCCGCTCCCGTCCAGGCCGCGGCGCCGCGGCTGCTGGAGCTGGCGCCCGCCATCCGGGATCAGATTCGCCAGCGGCTCCGCGCCAACCTAGCCGCCCTCGACGCGGCGCTCTCCGCGCATCCCCACCTGTCCCGGCTGCCCGTGGAGGGCGGCTGGTCCGTCCTCCTGCGCCGCCCCGCCGTGGATGGCGACGATGCCTGCGCCCTGCGCCTGCTGGAACACGCCTCGGTGCTGGCCCATCCCGGCTCCTTCTTCGATCTACCGGGCGACGGGCACCTGGTGCTCAGCCTCCTCGGGCCCGAATCCACCTTCCGCGAAGGATTGGCGCGCGGCCTTTCCCTGCTCTGACATAATCACCGGAATCCCATGAGCACCCTCGCCTCCTGCCCCAGCTGCGGTGCCGCCCTGAGCTTCCGGCCCGGGACGATGGTCGCCGTCTGCTCGTACTGCAAGGCCCTGGCGGCGCGCAAGGATCGCGACGTCGAACAGCTCGGCAAGGTGGCCGATCTGGTGGACACGGGCTCCCCCCTGGGCCTGGGCGCCTCGGGCACCTATGCCGGGCGGACCTTCTCGCTGGCCGGTCGCGTGCAGCTCAAGCACCCTTTGGGCGGCGTGTGGGACGAGTGGTACCTCGCCCTCGACGATGGCCGCTGGGGCTGGCTGGCCGAAGCCCAGGGCCGCTTCTACCTCACCTTCACGCAGACGCCCCACGGCGCGCTGCCTGCGGTCGACAGCCTCCAGGCCGGCGCCAGCGTCGACCTGGGCCCCGATGGCACCTGGACCGTGGACGAGGTGAGCCACGCCGCCTTCCACAGCGCCGAAGGCGAGATCCCATGGGCCCTCGATCCCGGTGCCACCTACCGCTTCGCGGACCTCTCGGGGCGCAACGGCGCATTCGCCACCCTCGATTACGGCGAGGATACGCCACTCTTCTTCCTGGGCCGCGAGATCCCCCTGGCCGACCTGCACCTTCAGGGCGGCACACGCAAACCGGCCAAGGTCGGGACTCAGGCGCTCAACTGCCCCAAGTGCGGCGGGGCCCTGTCCCTGCACGCGCCGGACCAGACCCAGCGCGTGGGCTGCCCCAGCTGCGGCAGCCTGCTGTCCGCCGAGAACGGCAAGCTGGCCTTCCTGAAGAGCCTGAAGCAACCCCATCAGGATGTGGTGATCCCCCTCGGCGCCGAAGGCACCTTGAACGGCGAGAAAATCATCTGCATCGGCCAGCTGCGCCGCAGCTGCAGCATCGAAGGCACGAGCTATCCGTGGATCGAGTACCTGCTGCTGGACAGCCAGCACGGCTTCAAATGGCTGGTGGAAAGCGAGGGCCACTGGAGCCTGGCCACGGCCGTGCCCCCCGGCGAGGTGCCACAGGTCGAAGGCGCTCAGCGGAACCTGTGGACGCTGGGCCAGCACTGGCGCCGCTTCCAGGATGTGGTGGCCGTCGTGGAAGGGGTGTGGGGCGAGTTCTACTGGACCGTCGAGCAGGGCGAAGAGGTGCAGGTGACGGAATTCGTCTCCCCGCCCCAGAGCCTCACCCGCGAGTGGCAACGCCACAAGGGCGGCGGCCAGGAAGTGAACTGGAGCCGGTCGGTCTACCTGGAACCCGAAGCCGTGTGGTCCGCCTTCAAGCTCGAGGGCCGGCCCTCCGCGCCCCAGGGCATCTCCTCCTTCCAGCCCAACCCCCACAAGACCACACTCGCCAAGTCCCGCCTCTGGATCATGGGGGCCCTGGGCCTGCTGCTCATCCTGGTGATGGCCGAATCCGTGACGCATCGGAACGTAGAGCTGTTCAGCCGCAAGCTCGATCTCTACGAAATGAGCCCGGGCCTTCGCACGGGCACACCCGAGACCGCCCGCAGGGGCATCCCCGCGCGCAGGCCCGCCACGCCAGCCACCTTGGGGACCACACCATCAGCGCCCGCACCATCGGATGCTCCGCCGACGGAAGCCCAGGAGCCCGTCTTCTTTTCGGATCCCATCGAGATCAAGGACGGCCACAGCAACCTGGCCGTCACCCTCCGCGCGCCGGTGAACAACGCCTGGGTCAGCCTGGACGGCGCCCTGGTGAGCGAAACCACCGGTGTCGCCGAGCTCTTCCTTCTGGAAAGCAGCTACTACCACGGCGTGGACGGCGGCGAATCCTGGTCCGAAGGTGAGCAGGTCTCCACCGTGTTCCTGAGCGCCGTGCCGCCCGGCAACTACGTGCTGCGCCTGGCCCCCCAGTGGGATGGCACCTTCCCGCCGGTGCGCGCCATCGACGTGCAGCTGCGCCAGGGCGTCATGCGCTGGCTGTATCCGATGCTGGCCCTCGTGGGCATCCTGATCGTGCCCCTGCTGCTCGTCTTCCGCATGGCGGCCTTCGAAAGCCGGCGCTGGCAGGAGAGCATGTACGCACCGAGAGCAGCTTCTGGCGGAGACGACTGATGCGCATCCTCTACGCCCTCTTCCTCGGCGGTGGTTTCAGCCTCATGGTCGCCAACGGCTTCTTCGGCCGCGAGTTCTTCGGCCAGCGGCGCCGCGCCGATCTTCCGCCCAGCGTCCGCCAGACGCCCGGGGCCTACCGCACCTTCCTTCACAACAACGGCTTTCACGGAGGTAAGTGATGTTCACGAACCAGCTGCTCCATCAACTCCTCGTCGCCGCCGTCTTCTCCGCCCTGGGCCTCGTCATCCTCGGCGTGGTGTGGCTGATCCTCGTGAAGGTGCTGCCCTTCTCGCTCCGCAAGGAGATGGAGGATGACCAGAACACCGCCCTCGGCATCGTCCTCGGCTGCCTCATCCTCGGCATCAGCATCATCATCGCCGCCGCGATCCATGGGTGATTGGCCACAGATGAACACGGATGAACGCGGATCGGATGTCCTCCGTGGCTAATTCTTTTTCAGAACCCGCCTCGCCCCAGCCCACCCTGAAAGCGCCTCTGCTCTTCATCAGCGTGCTGCTCATCGCCTCCTGTGGGCTGATCTACGAACTGGTGGCGGGCACGCTGTCGAGCTACCTGCTGGGGGATTCGGTCACGCAGTTCTCCACGGTGATCGGCGTCTACCTCAGCGCCATGGGGCTCGGCTCCTGGCTGTCGAAGTTCCTGCAGCGTGGCCTCGCCCGCCGCTTCGTGGATCTGGAACTGGCGGTGGCCCTCGTCGGAGGCTGCTCGGCACCCATCCTCTTCCAGGCCTTCGCCCACACCCACGCCTTCCGTGTCGTGCTCTACGGCGTCGTGATGGCCGTGGGCACGCTGGTGGGGCTGGAGATCCCCATCCTCATGCGGATCCTGAAGGACCAGGTGCGCTTCAAGGATCTGATCGCCAGTGTGCTCACCCTCGACTACGTGGGCGCCCTCTTCGCCTCCATCCTCTTCCCGCTCCTGTTCATGCCCAAGCTGGGCCTCGTGCGCACCAGCCTGCTCTTCGGCCTCCTGAACGCTTCCGTGGGGCTCTGGTCCACCTACCTGCTGCAATCCCAACTGGGCCCCACGCGCCTCATCCGCCTGCGCTGCCTCGCCGTGATGGCCCTACTCGCCGTGGGCCTCGGGTTCGCGGGGAAATTCACCCTGGCCATGGAAGAGGAGATCTTCGCCGACGAGATCGTCTACGCCAAGGACAGCGCCTACCAGCGCATCGTGCTCACCCGCGGCCGGGGCAGCTTCCAGCTCTTCCTCAACGGCAACCTGCAGTTCTCCAGCGCCGACGAGTACCGCTACCACGAGGCCCTGGTGCATCCGGCCTTCGGCCTGCGGCCCGATGCGAAACGCGTGCTCATCTGCGGCGGCGGCGACGGCCTGGCGGTGCGCGAGGTGCTGAAGCACCCTTCCGTGCAGGAGATCGTGCTGGTGGATCTGGACCCCGCCATGACCGACATGGCCCGCCGCCAGCCCATGGTGCGCCAGCTCAACGGCGCCTCCCTGGACGATCCGCGGGTGAAGATCATCAACGCCGACGCCATGGTCTGGCTGCAGGAGACCAGCGGGCCACCCTTCGACATGGCCTACGTGGATTTCCCCGATCCCAACACCTATGCCCTGGGGAAGCTCTACACCGCGCGCTTCTACCGCCTGCTCCAGCGCCGCCTTACGGACGACGCCATGATCACCGTGCAGAGCACCTCGCCCCTCATGGCCCGCCAGTCCTTCTGGTGCATCGCCGCCACCATGGAGGCCGCGGGCCTCAAGGTGCGCCCCTACCATCTGGCCGTGCCCTCCTTCGGCGTCTGGGGCTTCGCCCTCGCCTCCAGGCGCGACTTCGACGTACCCACCCGCGTGCTGCCGGGCCTGCGCCACCTGTCGGATGAAGCCACCGCCGCCATGTTCGCCTTCCCGAAGGACATGGACCGCGTGCCCACCGAGGTGAACCGTCTGGACAACCAGGTGCTCGTCCACCTCTACGCCCGCGAGTGGCGGCGATGGTCCTGAACTTGGCCCCTCTTCCACGCGGGGAAAGACAAACGCCAACCGCGGAGAACGCCGAGAGCGCAGAGAAAGACAAACATACCCTCTGCGTTCTCCGCGTTCTCTGCGGTGAATCAACCGCCCGCCCCTCCTGGACGACTGAACCATGAAGCGCCGCAGCTTCCTCGCGGCTTCGGCGGCGGCAACGCTTCCCATCGCCTGCCGGCGCAAGCCCGAATTCCCCTTCCAGGGCGCGCTGGTGGGCCCGGACCTTCCGATGGGCCACTGGCTGCGCGGCGGCGCCTTCCCGGATCCGGAGCGTTTCGAACCCGTCTCCGTGCTCGTCGTGGGCGGCGGCGTGGCGGGGCTCAGTGCCGCCTGGCGGCTGGTGGGCGCGGGTCTTGATGATGTCCGCGTGCTTGAGCTGGAACCGGAACCCGGCGGCACCTCCAGATCCGGCCGCAACCACGTGAGCGCCTTCCCCTGGGCCGCGCACTACCTGCCCGTGCCGGACCGCGGCAACCATGCCGTGCTGCGGCTGCTGGACGAATGCGGCGTACTGGAGGGCTTCGACGCGAAGGGCGATCCCCGCTTCGCGGAGGAGGCCACCGTGCGCGCGCCTGAGGAGCGCCTCTTCGCCCACGGCCAGTGGTGGGAGGGTCTCTACCTGCGGGCCGGCGCCAGCGCCGAGGACGAACGGCAGTACCACGCCTTCTTTCAGGAGGTGGACCGCTGGGCCGCCTTCCGCGACGCGAAGGGCCGTCCCGCCTTCAGCATCCCGCGCTCGCGCTGCTCCGACGCGCCCGAGGCCCGCGCCCTGGATGGCCTCTCCTTCGCGGCCTGGCTGGATGCGCGTGGCTTCAGCTCGCCGCGGCTGCGCTGGCTGCTGGACTACGCCTGCCGCGACGACTATGGTTCTCGTCTCGACACCACCAGCGCCTGGGCGGGCCTCTTCTACTTCGCCGCGCGCAAGCAGGGCCCCGGCGAGGATTCCAGGCCTTTGCTCACCTGGCCCCAGGGCAACGGCTTCCTCATCGAGCACCTGCGCCAGGCCTGCGGGACGCGGCTGAACTGCGGCGTCATGGCCACCGCCATCCGCCAGGAGAAGGACGGCCTGCTCGTCACGGCCTGGGATGCGGTCGCGCAGCGGCGAATCGGCTGGCGCGCGAAACATGTGATCTTCGCAGGACCCCAGCACGTGGCGAAACACGTGATCGACGGTTTTGCCGCCGCGCGGCCCGCCGCGGCCCGCATCCACAACGCACCGTGGATGGTCGCCAACCTCACGCTGCGCGCGCGGCCTCAGGAGCCCACCTTCCCTCCGGCCTGGGACAACGTGCTGCGCGACAGCGAGGCCTTGGGCTACGTGGTGGCCACACACCAGAGCCTGCACGATTACGGGCCCACCGTCTGGACCTGGTACCGCCCCTTCACCGGCCCCGATTGCGAAGCCGAACGGGCCCGCCTGCGCGCCCTGGACTGGCCGGCCTGCGCGCGCATGGTGATGGACGACCTGCGTCCGGCCCATCCCGATCTGGAAGGCCTGGTGGCGCGCCTCGACGTGATGCGCTGGGGCCACGCCATGGTGCGGCCCGCGCCCGGCCTGATCTGGGATCCCGACTTCCTCGCCCTGTCACGTCCCTTCGGGGCGATCCACTTCGCCCACACCGAACTCAGTGGCTTCGCCCTCTTCGAGGAGGCGCAGGACCACGGCCTTCGCGCCGCCGAGGAAGTGCTAGCGGGCCTGGGGCACCCCACCAGCAGCTGGCGCTAGCTCCTGCCGCCGCGTCTCCAGGGTGGCTTCGCCCTTCGCGGACACGCGCACGATCCAGAGCCAGTCGTATACGTCGAGGGGCCAGTAAGGCACCGCCCCCTTCACGCCCAGGCCGCGGACGAGCTTCTTCATGAGGTCGTGGTGCCAGCAGACGATGACGGTATGGCCGCGCTGCTCGCGGAGGATTTCGGAGGCGAGGGTTCCGCTCGCGTCCCTGGCGCGGATCTGCGGCTTCAAGGCCAGGGCCGTGGCCAGCGGCGCCAGCGTCTGCTGGGTACGCACCAGGTCCGACGCGTAGAGCGCCGCGGGCTTGAAGGGCGTGAGCAGCGGCACCAGGGCCTGGGCTCGTCGCCGCCCGGCGGCGGCCAGAGGGGAATCGCCGTCCCACAGGGATTGGCGTTCCGCGTGGCGGAGCAGGACCACCGTCGTGTCCTGGGCTCCGAGGCCCAGGGCGAAGACGCAGGCCGCGATGAAACGGATCAGGTAACGAAGAAATGGAAGAAGCATGGGCAGACCCCCTGATCAGCTTGCCATCGGGAGGTTGCCGCTGTGACGCCCAGCACATCACCCCGAGGTCCCCTGAAATTTCGAGACGAAGGTTCGCGCCGGTTTTCTCACAGAAGCCTCAAGCGGAATGGAGGATGTCCAAATCTTCTATGTTCCAACATCTTTCATTATTCTCTTTATGCGTCACTTGGAATGACTTTATTTCGCTTGACGCTCCTCCGCCAGGAGCGAGGCTTGGGCATCACACCCTTCTCAATTCATCGACATTCCTCCTCATTTTGAGGTTGTGCCCATGTCCACGGCCGAGGCCTATCCCTCCAGGCGCGATCCGGCGGAGGCCCTGCCCCAGGGCCTGGAAGCGCGCCTGGTCGTCCTGGCTGAGACGGTCGCGAGACTCGAGGCGCGGGTCGCTGCGCTGGAAGGTGCCGTGCCAGAGCAACCGGCCGCCTCCCCCAGGCCGATTCCCTGCACGGCAGTCTCTGATCCGATGGTTCCCGCCCCCGGGCTTCCCAGCGCCGTGCGCCTCATGGGTCTCATCGGCCGCACCTGCCTCATCCTCGGCGGAGCCACCTTCATCCGGGCCCTGGTGGACGCCGGCACCATCCATCGCGGATGGGGCGTGGCGCTGGGCCTGGCCTACGCCATCATCTGGGCCCTGCTCGCGGCGCGCGCCAAGCATCCGCTGGATTCGGCCTTCCACGCCCTCGCCTCCATCCTGATCGCCTACCCGCTCATCGTGGAATCCACGGCCCGCTTCGGCATCCTGGAGCCGGTCCTCGCGGCCCTCCTCCTCTTCACCGTCACGGGCATCCACGGGGTCGTCGCTTGGCGACGCGACCTGCAGCCCATCATCTGGACCGCCACCCTGGCCTCGATCCTGTCGGGCTTCGCCATGATGTCGGCGCGCCGCAGCATCGAGCCCTTCCTCGCGGTCTCGCTGCTCCTCGGCGCGACCACGCTCTGGGTCACCTACGGCCGGCGTTGGCAGAGCCTCCGCTGGCCCACGGCCCTCGCCTCCGACCTGGGCGTGGTGATCCTCACCTCGCTCGCCGCGTGGCCCGGAGGCATCCCCGAGGCCTATCGCGGCATCACGCCGGGCCGGACCGTGGTGTTTGCCCTCGCCCTCGTGCTCATCTACCTCGGCAGCTTCGCCGTGCGGATGCTCCAGCGGCGCCGCGTGGTGAACGCCTTCGAAGTGGCCCAGAGCATCCTCGTGCTGCTGTTGGGTTTCGGCGGCGCCCTGCGGGTCAGCCTCATCTCCGGATCGGGTGCCGGGCTGTTGGGCGCGGGGGTTTCGCTGGCAGGCCTCGGCTGCTACGCGACGGCCTTCCCCTTCCGCGACGATCAAGAGGAGACCCACGCGAATTTCATCTTCTTCCTCTTCTTCGGCCTCGTCTTCCTGCTGCTTGGCGTCCTCGTGCTGCTGCCCCTGCCGGGCGCCGGCGCCCTGGGCAGCGTGCTGGGCCTGGCCGCCATGCTGCTGGCGCTGCAGTCGCGGCGCGCCGTCTTCATCATTCAAAGCGCGCTGTACCTCGGAACCGGGGCCCTCGCCTCGGGCTTCGCGGCCTGGTCGCTCCGCGCCTTCCTGGCGCCGACCGGGCCGGACGCCTCTCTGCCCTGGTCCGCGGCCCTGAGCCTGGTCCTTCTCGCGCTCGCCTTCACGGCCTTCCTCTGGCGGCGCGCTCCCGGCCTCGTCAGCGCGCGGGTCCGCCCACTGGTGCTGTGCCTGGGCGCCGCCGTGGCGGCCGGCCTCGGGGCGCTGGCCATCTGGATCTGCTGCCATGCCTTCTCAACGGGCGCGGTGGATCCCAGCCTGCTCGCCGCCGTCCGGACCGGCGTGCTGTCGGCCCTCATCATCTCGCTGGCCTGGTTCGGCCGCCGGGCACCGGACCTGGAGCTGAAGTGGCTCGTCTACCCCGTGATGATCATCACGGCTTTGAAATTCCTCTTCGAGGATCTGGCCGTAGGACGGCCACTGACGCTGTTTCTCGGATTCATGTGCTACGGCGCAACGCTCATGCTCGCGCCGCGCCTGCTGAAGAACCCCACCCCGTCCGATAGGGACAGGAATGCGAACGATCACATGCCGGAGGTCCATCCATGAACATACGCGCGATCCATTATCTGGGCCTCGCCGTGCTGCTGGCCCTGCCCGCCTTCGCGGGCGAGCCGAAGGCCAAGGAGGAACCGGCGGCCCAAGAAGGCATCCAGGTGCCGAAACCGCCCTTCTCAGAAGGCATCTTCCCCTGCACCTCCTGCCATGACGGCAAGCAGATGAAGGTCGACACCAAGCGCCGCGAACTCGGCATGCACAGCGAGATCGAGCTCAAGCACGGTCCCGACAGCCGCTGGTGCCTCGACTGCCACGACGCCAACAGCCGCGACAACCTCCACCTCGCCAGCGGCGAGAAGGTGCTCTTCACTGAATCCTTCAAGCTCTGCGGCCAGTGCCACGGCGACAAGCTGCGCGACTGGCGCGTGGGCGTCCACGGCAAGCGCACCGGAAGCTGGAACGGACCCAAGCAGTACCTGCTCTGCGTCCACTGCCACAACCCGCACTCGCCTCACTTCAAGCCCTTGAAACCCATGCCGCCGCCGATGCGGCCCGAGCAGATCCGGAAAGGGGGTGCCAAATGATGGACCACCAGCCCATGCATCCCCAAGACGATGGTGGAGGCGCCAGTGCCTGCGGCAGCCGCCGCGAATTCCTCGGCACGGCCGTGGCCGCCGTGGCCACCGCGCTCACGGGCTGCGGGAAGCTCAGCAAGGAGGAGTTCCTCCAGCACAATTTTCGCGAGCTTTCCAAAGATGAGATCCAGACCATCATCGCCCGCCTGGAGAGCGAGTACAAGGCCAAGTACGGCAAGACCGTGAAGGTCAACAACGAGGCCGCCATGCCCGGCGTGATCTTCGGCTACGCCCTGGATCTCAGCCGCTGTATCGGATGCCGGCGCTGTGTCCACGCCTGCGTGAAGGAGAACAACCAGTCGCGGGATCCCGAGATCCAGTGGATCCGCGTGCTCGAGATGGACAAGGAGGAGGGTGTCAACCTGCAGCACGCCGAGCAATACTACAACCCCGAAGAGGTGCCCCGCGAAGGGCACTTCTACATGCCCGTGCAGTGCCAGCAGTGCAAGAAGCCGCCCTGCGTGAAGGTCTGCCCCGTGGGTGCCACCTGGAAGGAGAAGGACGGTATCGTCGTCGTGGACTACAACTGGTGCATCGGCTGCCGCTACTGCATGGCTGCCTGCCCCTACGGCGCCCGCCACTTCAACTGGGGCGAGCCGACCATGAAGTCCGCCGACGTGAACCCGGAAACCCACTACCTGGGCAATCGCCCGCGGCCCAAGGGCGTCGTGGAGAAGTGCACCTTCTGCATCCAGCGCACGCGCAAAGGCCTCTATCCCGCCTGCGTGGAGATCTGCCCGACGGGGTCGCGCAAGTTCGGCAACCTGCTCGACGCCAAGAGCGAGATCCGCCAGGTGCTGGAAAACAAGCGCGTCTTCAAGTTCAAGGAAGACCTGAACACCCAACCCACCTTCTTCTACTTCTACGGGGTGTGAGGCCATGATCTCTCTTCGGAACTTCAAGAACTTCATCGTCGACACCGTCGGCCTCATGGTTCACGGCAGCCGCCTTTACTACGCCTGGGTGGGCTTCCTGCTTCTGCTCATCGCCGTGGGCGGCATCGCCTACCTCAACCAGCTGAACAGCGGCCTCATCGTCACGAGCATGCGCGATCAGGTCTCGTGGGGCTTCTACATCGGCAACTTCACCTTCCTGGTGGGCGTGGCGGCGGCTTCGATCATGCTGGTCATTCCGGCCTACATCTATGATTGGGCGCCCATCAAGGAGATCACCATCCTCGGCGAGATGCTCGCCGTGACGGCCCTCATCATGTGCCTCGGCTTCGTGATGGTCGACATCGGCCGGCCCGACCGCTTCTGGCACATCATGCCGCTCGTGGGCCGCCTCAACTGGCCCCAGTCCATGCTGGCCTGGGACGTGATCGTCCTGAACCTCTACCTGCTGCTGAACTGGTTCGTCGTGACCTACCTGCTCTTCAGCTCCTACGTGGAGAAGCACTACAACAAGAAGATCGTGCTGCCCCTGGTGCTCCTTTCCATCCCCATGGCCGTGAGCATCCACACCGTCACCGCCTACCTCTACAACGGCCTGGCCTCCCGCCCCTTCTGGAATTCGGCCATCCTCGCACCGCGCTTCCTCGCCTCGGCCTTCTGCTCGGGGCCCGCCGTCCTGCTCATCCTGCTGCAGGTGTTGCGCCGCACCACGCGCCTCAAGATCACCGACGCGGCCATCTTCAAGATCGCCGAACTGATGGCCTACACCATGGGCTTCAACCTCTTCCTCACGGCGGCGGAATCCTTCAAGGAGCTCTACTCGGGCACCGAGCACATGGTCTACTTCCAGTACCTGCTGTTCGGCCTCGAAAAGAACGGCGTGCACTACAACACGCTGGTGCCCTTCGCCTGGGCCTCGATCATCACGGGCTTCATCGCCTTCCTGCTCTTCCTCATCCCCAAGACCCGCATGAACTGGACGACGCTGAACATCGGCTGCGTCCTCATCTACGCCAGCGTCTACATCGAGAAGGGCATGGGTCTCATCATCCCGGGCCTCACGCCCGACGCCCTCGGCGAGATCTACGTCTACCGCCCCTCCTTCACGGAAGTCGCCGTGGCCGCCGGCATCTTCTCCCTCGGCGCCCTCGTCTTCACCGTCATGCTGAAGGCCGCCGTGCCCATGATGCTCGGCGAGTTCACCATCACCAGGGGACGGAAGGCATCTGAACCCGTGGAAGCCGATCCCATCCAGGCCTGATGGCCCCATAACCTCATTGAAACGGGAACCACGACTGACGCGAGTGAGCGCGAATAAAGGAAACACCGATGTGGTTTTCTTCTTTATTCGCGCGCCCGAAGGGCGATTCGCGTCATTCGGGGTTGATCGCCTTTTGAATGGGCACTGCTGTTACCAGCGTTCCTGGTCCGACGCCGGGGCCAGGGCCCACGGATCCGAAGCCACCCCGTTGAGCGTGGCGCCACTCTGCATCACGTGCTTCGTGTTGGCCAGGAAGCCGTGGGGGAAGATGGGCGCCGGCGCGCTGGCCGCGTCGAGGCGGGCGAGATGCTCAGCGGAGAGAGGCAGGTCAAGAGACTGCAGGTTCCCCTCCAGCTGCGCCAGGGTGCGCGCCCCAAGGATGGGGCTGGCCACGCCGGGTCGCGCCAGCACCCAGGCGAGCGCCACCTGGGCGACGCCGGTATCGTATTCCTGGGCCACGCCTTCGGCGGCCTCGATGATGGCGTAGTTGCGGTCCGTGAGGCTCTTCGACACGCCGGGCAAGTGGCGGCCCTCTCCCTGAGGCTGCTTGTTCCGTCCGTATTTCCCGGTGAGCAGGCCGCCCTTCAACGGGGACCAGGGGGTCACGCCGAGTCCGCAGGCCTGGGCCATGGGCATCAGGTCGTGTTCCACCGTGCGCTCGATGAGCGAGTATTCGATCTGCAGCGCCACGAAGGGCGACCAGCCGCGGAAGGCCGCCTCGCACTGCCCCTGCACCACCTTCCAGGCGGGCGTATCGGAGACGCCGATGTAGCGCACCTTGCCGCTCCGCACCAGGTCGTCGAGGGTCCGAAGGGTCTCCTCGATGGGGGTGTGGGGATCGTGGAAGTGCATCCAGTAGAGGTCCACGCAGTCGGTGCGCAGGCGGCGCAGGCTTTGTTCCAGCTGCTGCTGGATGGCCTTGCGGCCCGCGCCTCCGGCATTGGGATCGCCGCGATGGAGGCTGCCGCAGAACTTGGTGGCCAGCACCACCCGATCGCGGCCCCCACGCTCGGCGAAGTAGTCGCCCAGGATCGCCTCGCTGTGCCCCTTGGTGTAGATGTTGGCCGTGTCGATGAAGTTGCCCCCGGCCCCCAAGTAGCGATCCAGCATGGCGCGGCACTCGTCGATTTCTGCACCCCAGCCCCAATCCGTGCCGAAGGTCATGGTGCCCAGGCAGAGCGGGCTGACGCGCAGGCCCGAACGACCCAGGGTGCGATAGTCGGTGAGCTTCATGACGGCCTCCAGGGCCATCAGCCTACACCAGGGATTCCCGGACTAGATCCCCGGATCCTCGTCGTGGGTCTCGTCGGGATTGGCGAGAAGGATGGCGCGGAAGCGGTCCAGGTGAGTGAGGAACAGCCCCACCAGATGGGGATCGAAATGCATGCCGCTGCCCTGCTCGATCAGCGCCACCACGCGATCTTCGGGCCAGGGCTCCTTGTAGTGACGACGGTTGCTGACGGCGTCGTAGACATCCACAAGGGCGGTGATGCGGGCCTCCAGTGGAATGGCCTCGCCCTTCAGGCCCTTGGGATAGCCCGTGCCATCCCATTTCTCGTGATGGCCGATGGCGATGCGAGCGCCCATCTGGATAAAGGGAACCGCCGAGCCTTTGAGGATGGTGGCGCCCATGCTGGTGTGCCGCTTCATCGTCACCCACTCGTCCTCCGTGAGGGAACTGGGCTTCTGCAGGATCGAATCGGGCACGCCGATCTTGCCGATGTCGTGCATGGGGGCCGCGGCCTGGATCGTGTCCACGCGATCCGGATCCCAGCCCAGCAGCCGCGCCATCTCCGCGGCGTAGAGGCCGATGCGGCGCACGTGCATGCCCGTCTCGTTGTCGCGGTGCTCGCTGGCGGCGATGAGGCGGAGCGCGATCTCCTCCCGTGAATTGCGGATCTCCACCGTCTGCTCGCGCACCTTCTGGGCGAGCTGGGCCTCGCGGTCACGGTAGGCGATCTCCAGCATGCGGCGGCGCAAAGCACTGTTGACCTGCACCAGGATTTCCCGCGGCTGGTAGGGCTTCAGCACGTAGCCGAAGGCCCCCTCCTGCAGGCACTCGATGGCCGTTTCCGCCCCATCCATGGAACTCACCATGACCACTGAGGTGTCGGGGATGCGGTCCTGGATCGCCCGCACCAGATCCAGACCCGAGGCCCCGGGCATCTGGATGTCGCAGAGGATCAGGTCGATGGTGTCCTCGTTCAGCACAGCCAGGGCGCTGGGCACGTCCTCGGCTTCGCGGACGCGGTAGCCGGCTTTGGCGAGGATCCGCTGAAGCGACAGCCGCACGATGGCCAAATCATCCACCACAAGCACGCTGACTTGCTCGGGCACGATCTGGATATCGTCGTTCATGGCTGCCCCGTAGCGGTCCCAACGGATTCCATGTGGTCTAGCGGTACCACCCGATGATGGCACAGGTGGAAAAACCTGGATCACCAACTGCCGGTGGGGCGGAACCTGGCCCGGGTCCGCACGGATCTGGCATGCCTACCGCGCCCACTCCAGCGAATCCCGCTTGGCCGCGTAGTGCGCGCCGAGGTCCAGAGCGATGGCCCTTTCACAGAGCTCCAGAGCCCCGTGGAAATCGCCCAGTTCGCTGTAGGCCTGAATGCCCCGTTCAAAGCAGCTGAAGCCCTCCAGCATGCGCCGGTACTCGTGCGGGAAGGCCGTCTCCAGATCGCCAAGGTAGCCCAGGGCCTGATCCACGGAGGCCACGCAGTCCTCCCACTGCTCGCACTGGGCCTGGGCGTCAGCGCAGAGGTCGTAGGCCACGGCCTTCACGGCGTTGGGCAGGCTACCTTGGCTTTCGAAGGTACGGCGCAGGTACTTCAGCGCGGATTCAGGCCCGCTGAAAGCCGCCTCGCGGTGCCCCGCCAGCAGATCCTCCAGCACATCCTTCACCGACTTGCGGACGGGTTCGTTGCGTTTCGCCATGAAACCTCTTGCTTCGCCACAGATGAACACGGATGAACACAGATCTAGGGATTCAGATGGAGATCATCCGTGTCCATCTGTGTTCATCCGTGGCTGCTTATTCGTATTCGATGGTCGCGGGCGGCTTCGAGGTGATGTCGTAGACCACGCGGTTGATACCCTTCACTTCGCGGACGATGCGCTGGGCGATGCGGTCCAGCAGCTCGTAGGGCAGGCGCGCCCAGTCGGCGGTCATGAAGTCCTCGCTGGTCACGGCCCGCAGGGCGCACATCCATTCGAAGGTGCGCTCGTCGCCCATGATGCCCACGGTCTGCACGGGCAGCAGCACGGCGAAGGCCTGGCTGGTGCGCGCGTACCAGCCGCTCTCCCGCAGTTCCTGCATGAAGATGGCGTCGGCGTTCTGCAGGATGGTGGCCCGCTCGCGGGTGATGGCGCCCGGCAGGCGCACGGCCAGGCCGGGCCCCGGGAAGGGATGCCGCTGGTTCATTTCCTCGGGCAGGCCCAGGGCCAAGCCCGTGGCGCGGACCTCGTCCTTGAACAACTCGCGGAGGGGCTCCACCAGCTTGAGCTTCATGCGCTCCGGCAGGCCGCCCACGTTGTGGTGGGACTTCACGAGGATGGCGCCGCCGATGCCGCTGCTCTCGATCACGTCGGGGTACGTGGTGCCCTGGCCGAGGAAGTCGGCCTTGACCTTGCCCGCCTCGCGCTCGAAGACCTCGATGAACTTGCCGCCGATGATCTTCCGCTTCTGCTCGGGATCCGTCACGCCGGCGAGGGCGCCGAGGAATTCTTCAGACGCATCCACCCAGATGACGTTCAGTTCGAAGGGCGCGAAGTAGGCCTGCACCTGCTTCATCTCATCCTTGCGCATGAGGCCGTGATCCACGAAAACGCAAGTGAGCTGGCGGCCGATGGCCTTGTGCAGCAGCAGCGCCGCCACGCTGGAATCCACGCCGCCGCTGAGGCCCAGCACCACCGTGCCCTGGCCCACCTGCTCGCGGATGGCCTTCACCTTCTCGTCGATGAAGTTGCCCGCGTTCCAGTCCAGCGCCATGCCGCAGCGCTTGAGGAAGTTCAGCAGCAGGGGCGTGCCCTGGGCGCTGTGGGTGACTTCGGGATGGAACTGCAGGCAGTAGATCCCGCGCTGGGGATCCTCCATGGCCGCCACGGGCACGCTGGGCGTCTTGGCCGTGACGGTGAAGCCCGCGGGGGCCACTTCCACATGGTCGCCGTGGCTCATCCACACCTGCTGGGCGTGGGGCAGGCCTTCGAAGAGCATGGACTGCTCGGGCATGGCCTGGATCTCCGCCTTGCCGTATTCCCGGCTCGCGGAGCGGTGCAGCTGCCCGCCGAGGTTGCGGGCCAGGAGCTGCTGGCCGTAGCAGATGCCGAGGATGGGCACACCCAGGTCGAGGATGGCCGCATCCAGGTCCGGCGCGCCCTCTTCCAGCACCGAATTGGGTCCGCCCGAGAGGATCACGCCCTTCAGATCCGCCCCGGCGATCTCCTTCGCGGTGGCGCCGCTGTTGTAGACCAGGCCGAAGGCCCCCAGTTCACGCAGGCGCCGCGTGATCAGCCGCGTGTACTGGCTGCCGTAGTCGATGATCGCGATGCGTTCGTGGTGCATGGGTCCTCAGTCAGGTCGGGCGGCCCGGGGGATCCCAGGCGATGGCCTAGCCTCCAGTTTGCCCTATCCGGGCCTTGAGCGTGTCCAGCAGGCTCTGGAGGGTCTTGCGGTCATAGGCGTTATTGGCCTTGGCCAGGGCCTTTTCCACCAGCCGGATGGCCTCTTCGGTCCGGCCCTCGCCCGACAGGCGCATGACCTCCTGGCCCAGGGGCGCCAGGTGGGAGGACAGGCTGAACTTGAGGGGTTTGGCCACGTTCGAGGACCGGGACGGAACGCCTCCGGGGCCCGTGGGTGACACGGCGGCGAGGGCCAGGGCCTTCTTCCGTTCCAGGAGGCGGGCCAGGGACGCGGCGTACGACCCCGCCATCTCCTTCTCCGACTGGGTGGCCGCGAGCTGGTTCAGCTGATCCCCGACGGCCTTGGCTTCCCGTTCGAGATCCAGGCTGATGCAGGCGTAGCCGAAGTTGACCCGGTTGACCAGGTTCTGAGGTTCCAACTCCAGGGCCGTGCGGCCCGCCTGCAGGGCCTTGGCCGGGTCCCTGGGCTCCAGGGTGTACTGCCGGCACAGCGCCATGTGAACGGGCGGGACGTCCGGGCGCAGCCTGATCGCGGCCTCCAGCCAGGCCAGGATCTGGGTCGCTTCTGCCGCCGCACCACCACGCCGGTTTTGAGCCAGCAGGGCCAACTGAAAGGGCACGCGGAAATCCCGGCTCCCCAGGCGGAGGGCGCTTTCGAAGGCCTGCCGCGCTTTCTCGTCCTCCCCCTGGAGCAGGAACCCGTGGCCCAGCGCCGCCTGGACTTCCGGCAGCTCCGGCGCCAGGGCGAGGGCCCGGTCCAGCAGGGGTCGGCCCTGCGGTTCCTGGTGGTGGTGCTGCAGGAATTCGGCCCGCACCACCAGGGCTTCGGCCTCACCGATCTTGCGCACCTGGAAATCCTTGTCCGTCAGCTTCAGGGCCAGGGGCAGGTTCCAGAAATGGAAGGCGGAGTGGTTGGAATAGGAGGTCAACGTTTCCTGCAGGCGGGCCAGATCCCCGAATCCGGCCTGGGCCGCGGCCAGCGGGTCGCTGTTCTGGGAGAGGGCCTTCAGGTAGGTCTGGAAGAGTCCGGCCTTCCGGGCCTGATCGTCCATGAAGAGGTAGTGCACGAAGGCCCAGCTCTGCGCGTAGAAGATCCCGGTCTTCTCCCCTTCGCGGTAGTGCGGCGAGTCATGGGTCACGGTCAGCAGCGTCTCGAGGGGCAGACGGACGCTGTGCCGCAGCTTGAGGAGACGCCCCTCCGGCACGCGCCCCAGATAGACCCGCTCGGAGCGGATCTCGGTGGCGCCATAGAAATCGGCGAGACCCTCATCCAGCCAGACGGGCAACCGCGGGAAATTCTGATGGACGATGCTGTGGGTGTACTCGTGGAACAGCACGTAGTAGGGCTGGTCCACCTGCTGGTTGACGTCCAGCCGGAGGATCGCGTAGTGGCGGTCCTGCCCCTGCACGAAGACCCCGGCCGGCCGCGTGGGATCCTTGCCCTCCCAGCCCTCCGGCATGAAGCGCTTCATGGATGCCTCATCCTCGGTCACGAGAAGGATCATCGGCTTGGGCGGATCCACCCGGAGACCCGGAAAGAGCGTGTCGAACACGCTGCGGATCCCCTCGAAGCCCTTGACCGCGTCCCGCGCCTCCCCCTCCCCCGCATCGCTGTACGCGATGAAGTGCGGGGATTTCACCTCCACCCAGGCTTCCTTGCGGCCGGCGAAGAGAACGGGTCCGTAGGCCAGCACCGAAAGGAGCATCAGGAGCCGGAACCAGCGCGCAGCATGCATGGGGCGCCTCCCTCAGCGGGTTCGGGTGGATAGGTTGTGCCCTACTGCCAGAGGCTGAAATCCGCCACACGCAGGAAGGCCTGGCGGAGGCGGTGGAGCAGGCTGAGGCGCGCGGCGCGCAGGGCCGGATCCTCGCACTTCACCATGACGGCGTTGAAGAAGGCTTCGAGGGGTTCCGCCAAGTCGGCCAGCGCGGTGAGCAGGGCCGCCTGGTCAGGCGTGCCTTCCAGATGGCCCAGTTGCTCGGCGAGCGCCTTTTCTTCGGCCTGCGTCAGCAGGGCCGCATCGAAGGTGGTGGAGGGCGTTTCGTCCTTCAGGATGTTCCCGATGCGCTTGGCGCTCTGGGCCAGGGAGGCGAAGCGGGGGTCTTCGGCAAAGGCCGAGAGGGCCTCGCAGCGGGCCTTCAGATCCGTCAGATCCTCCCAGCCCGCGGCCAGGGCGGAGCGGCGCACGGAACCCGCGTATCCCGCCACCTCAAGCTGGTAGGCCACGCGATCCCGGAAGAAGGCCAGGAGCGCTTCCTTCGTTTCTGCGGCGGGCTTAGTGGCCTTGGCGCCGACGACACCGAGGGCGACCGTGATGAGGTCGCTGGGGCTCAGGTCCCAGCCGCGCTCCCAGAGGATGCGCACGATGCCCTGCCCGGCGCGGCGCAGGGCGAGGGGATCCTTCGAACCGCTGGGGATGAGGCCCACCGCGAAGCAGCCGGCGACGGTGTCCAGTTTGTCGCAGAGGGACAGCAGGCAGCCCATGGGCGTGGAGGGGATGGCATCCTCGGCGCCGACGGGCCGGTAGTGCTCCTTCACGGCCATCCAGACATCTTCATGGGCGCCCTCATGCTTGAGGTATTCGCCGCCCATGACGCCCTGCAGCTCGGGGAACTCACCCACCATCAGCGTGCGCAGGTCGCACTTGGCCATGCGAGCCGCTTCGAGGGCACGGTTGACGTGCGTCTCATCGCTGGACAGGCGCGTGGCTATGCCCTTCACCAGGGCCACGACACGGCCGGTCTTGGCGTGGTAGCTGCCCAGGTCGCGCTGGAAGGTGAGGGCCTGGAGCTTCTCCAGGCGGTCCGATAGGGGATGCTTGAGGTCTTCGGCGAAGAAGAAGCGCGCGTCGTAGAGCCGCGCCTTGAGCACCCACTCGTTGCCCGCCTTCACGAAGCCCGCCGGGTCGTCCGTGCGGTTGGCCGCCGTGAGGAAGAAGGGCAGCAGCGTGCCGTCCGCCTGCTCGATGCAGAAGCTCTTCTGATGCTCGCGCAGCGAGGTGACCAGCACCTCCTTGGGCAGCTCCAGGAAGCTGGCGGGGAAGTCGCCGCGCACGATCTTCGGGAATTCCACGATCTCGGCCAGGGTGTCCAGCAGTTCCGCATCGGCGACGACGCGGCCGCCCACCTCGGTGGCCAGCGCTTCGAGCTGCTCTGCCATGCGCGCGCGGCGGACGTCGACGCTGACCACGACACCGGCGGCTTCCAGCGCGGCCTCGTAGGCCTCGGGCGCGGGAATGGCCACGGGCGCGGGCTGCGCGCGATGGAAGAGGCGGTGGCCCCAGGTGGTGTTCGAGGCTTGGACGCCATCCACCTGGAGGGGCACCACCTGGTCGCCCAGGAGGCAGAGGATGTTGCGGATGGGGCGCACGAATTCGAATTCGGAGCGGCCCCAGCGCATGGCCTTGGGCACGTGCAGCCCGGCGATGAGCCCCGGCAGGGCCTCCGTCAGCAGATCCGCCGTCGGCCGCCCCTGCTTCGTGAGGGTGACCACGGCGCAGGGTTCCTTCTTGCCCGCGGGCTGCTCGAAGCGCACGGCGGAGAAAGGCACGCCCCACTTCTCCGCGAACTTCTCGCCCTGGATGGTGGGCTTGCCAGCCTCGTCCACGCACATGCGCTGGGGCGGGCCCACCTGGGTTTCGGTCTGGTCGGGTTGGGAGGTCGGAATTCCTGAAATTCGCCACGCGAGCTTTCGTGGTGAAAGGAAATCCGGTAACGCATCGGATACGAATCCGTTGGCTGACACCGACGCTCCAGCAGGAACCAGTGACTCCTTTTCGAGAAATTTGAAAAACAGCTGACTAAATTCAAAATGTAACGGTTTTAGGAACCGCGCCGGAATCTCCTCACAGTGCAGCTCCAACAGGAAGGTCTTGGTCGCGCTCACTTCGCACCTCCCTTCCCAGCCATCACGCTTTTCTCCGCGCTCTCGGCGTTCTCCGCGGTTGGCGTTTTTGCGTTTTCAAACTCCAGGTACGCCTTGGCGCATCCACAAGCCAGGTCGCGCACGCGTTTGATGATGCCGGGGCGTTCGGTGGTGCTCACGGCACCGCGGGCATCCAGCACATTGAAGGTGTGGCTCATCTTGAGGGCCTGCTCGTAGGCGCTGAGGAAGTGGCCGAGGTCACTCAGCAGGTGCCAGCCCTCCTTCTCGTAGGCTTCGAAGAGCGTGCGGTGCAGGTCGAGATCCGCGTGTTCGAAGCTGTAGGCGCTCAGTTCGAATTCCTCGCGCTGGCGCATCTGGCCGTAGGTGACGGGGAAGACGCCATCGTCGGTCTTCACCTCGCCGTGCACCAGGTCGAAGATATTGTCATAGCCGCCCAGGAACATGCAGATGCGCTCGATGCCGTAGGTCAGCTCGGCCGAGACGGGTCGACAGTCCAGGCCGCCCACCTGCTGGAAGTAGGTGAACTGGCTGATCTCCATGCCGTCCAGCACCACCTGCCAGCCCACACCCCAGGCGCCGAGGGAAGGTGATTCCCAGTTGTCCTCCTCGAAGCGCAGATCGTGCTTGGAGAGGTCGATGCCGAGGGCTTCGAGGCTTTCGATGTAGAGCTCCTGCACCTTGGCCGGGCTCGGCTTGAGGATCACCTGGAACTGGAGGTGCTTGTAGACGCGGAAGGGATTCTCGCCGTAGCGGCCGTCCGCCGGGCGGCGGGAAGGCTCGACGTAGGCCACGTTCCAGGGCTTGTCGCCCAGGGCGCCGAAGAAGGTGAGCGGGTTCATGGTGCCCGCGCCCTTCTCCAGATCGTAGGGCTGGCCGATGAGGCAGCCCCGGTCGGCCCAGAACCGCTGCAGGCGGAGGATCAGTTCCTGGATGTGCATGGAGGCTCGCCAAAACGAGCATTGTAGCGGGTTTTCGGCACTTCGGTAAGCTGGAGGGATGCCGGTCAGGATCGCCCTTCCCCGTGATGCCCAGGCGCTGGCGCTCCTGGGAGAGCGCCTGTGGCGCGAAACCTACACGGGGCTCATTCCCGAATCCAATCTGAACCTGCACCTGGCCGAGACCTTCGGGCTCGCCCAGCAGGCGGCGGAACTGGCGGACCCCGCCTGCACGATGCTGGTCCTTGAGGAAGCCGGGCAGCTCCTGGGCTATGCCCTGCTCCAGAACCACCCCTCCAAATGGGCGCAGGTGCCCTTCGTCCGCCCCATGGAAGTGGTCCGATTCTACGTTGACCGGTCCCTGCACGGCCGGGGCGCGGGCGGGCAGCTCATGGCGGCCGCGCTGTCCCACGCGGCGGCGCGGGGCCACGACGGCGCCTGGCTGCAGGTCTGGGACCAGAATCCCCGGGCCATCCGCTTCTACGCCAAGATGGGCTTCACGGATGCCGGGGAGGTCAGCTTCCGCATCGGCGAACAGGTGGATCGGGACCGGCTGCTGGTGCGGCCCCTCGATGCCCGGGATGCCACCCTTTCGCAGGATTCCTCCGTCGAACCCGGGTTCAGGCATCCGCCGCGCCTTTGACAGGGTGCAAAGGGTCCGGGGTTCCGACCAGGGTTCATGGGGCTCGCCGGGCACTCTGTGACGACTGTCCTTTGCCCTGTGGCGCCAGCCCTGTATGATCCTCGTTTCCCGGGGTATGGCATGACCCGAAAGATCGCACTCCTCGCCATCGGCGGCAACGCACTGCTGAAAGAGAAAGAACGGGGGCTCCAGGAGGAGCAGCTGGAGAACGCCCGCGAAACCTCCGAGATGCTGGCGCGCGTGGTTTCCGAGGGCTACGCGCTGTGCGTGGTGCACGGCAACGGGCCCCAGGTGGGCAACCTGCTCATCCAGCAGGAGGCGGCCTCGGGCCAGATCCCGCCCTACAGCCTGGATATCTGCGGCGCCATGACCCAGGGTTCCATGGGCTACATGCTCGAACGCATGCTCATCAACCGCCTGCGATTTCTGGGCCTCGACACCTCGGTTACGTCCATCCTCACCGAGGTGGTGGTGGACAAGGAGGACAAGGGCTTCCAGGATCCGACCAAGCCCGTGGGCCCCTTCTATCCCGAGTTCCGCGCCCTGGAGCTGATGCGGGCCAAGCGCTGGAAGATGAAGGAGGATTCGGGCCGGGGCTGGCGCAAGGTGGTGCCCTCGCCGCGCCCCCTAGAGATCGTGCAGCTGGAATCCATCAAGACCCTGCTGCAGCAGGGCCACAGCGTCATCGCCGGCGGCGGCGGCGGCATCCCCGTGATCCGTGACGCCAGCGGCTTTCTCGTGGGTGTCGAGGCCGTCATCGACAAGGACCGCCTCAGCGCCCTGCTGGCGGCCCAGCTCGAGGCGGACCTGTTCATCATCCTGACGGGCGTGGCCAAGGTGGCCGTCGATTTCGGCAAGCCCACCCAGCGTTGGATGGATCGCATCACCGCCAGCGAGGCGCGCAAGCTCCTCGCCGAGGGCCAGTTCCCCGCCGGCAGCATGGGTCCCAAGATCGAAAGCGCCCTGGCCTACCTGGAGGGCGGCGGACACGAGGTGCTCATCACCACCGCCGAAGCCCTGGCCACCGAAGATCCCGACACCGTGGGCACCCGCATCGTCCGCGACTGAGCGACGGACTTTTCATACGCGTTCGTCTGTGTTCATCTGGGGCGGATCGAGGAGGCTCCATGTACGCCATGATGATCGTCCGCTACCGCCGTCCGCTGGCCGAGGTCGAAGCCGCCACCGAGGCGCATCGCGCCTACCTGAAGACGCTGGAGACTCAGGGCATCGTCGTGGCCTCGGGCCCCATGGATCCTCGTTCTGGCGGCATGATCCTCGTGCGGGTGCAGGACGAGAATCCCCTGGCGGATCTGGACACGCTGCGCGACGGTGACCCCTTCTACCAGCAGGGACTCGCCAACTACGAGCTGATCCCCTGGGTGGTCCGGCAGGGCAAGGAAGGCCTCGACCGGATCTAGTCGACCGGCTCCAGGCATTGCCGGATCGCATCCATCAGTTCGCCTTCCTGCAACGGCTTGTGAAGGATGTGCTGGACGTCCAGGCGGCGAAGCGGGGCCATCACATCCGGATCGCGGGTGGAGGTCACCATCACCACCGGCAGTTCGGGCCGCACTTTCCGCGCCATGCGGACGAGGGTCAACCCGTTGCATCCGGGCATCTGGTAGTCAGAGACGATCAGGTCGGGCGCGCCGTTCTTGATCCGTTCAGGAATCTCGGAAGCCGCCAAGTCCTCCCAGGCCTCCACCTCGTGGCCGGCCTGCTCCAGAACACGGCGCAGCAGGTGGCGCATCAGTTTGCTGTCTTCCACGACGACGATCTTCGACACCGCTAGACTCCCTTCGGCAGTCTACCCCGCCAGCAAGCCTCGGTTGGATCACACCGCGGAATCACTGCGCTGGCAGGCCTTCGGCCCCAGGGTCGCGATCGCGTGCCGGACCTCCTTCAGGCTGAAGGGCTTGCGCAGGCTCGACACCGAAGGGCGGCCCTCCAGCAGGGGTGCCACTTCGTGATCGCTGTAGCCAGTGGCCATGATCACAGGCAGACCGGGCCGCAGGGCCAGGATCCGCGGCAGGGCCTCTGCCCCGTTCATGACCGGCATGTTCATGTCGAGGATCACCAGATCGGCCTGATGGCCCGATTCCAGCCATTTGACCGCGTCGAAGCCATCCTTCGCCGTGGCCACGTCGTGCCCCAGCACTTCGAGCATGGGGGCCACGGCTTCCCGGATCAGTTCGTCGTCGTCGACCAGCAGCACTCGCAGACGTCCGCCTGGATCCGCCGTGGCGGGACTTGCCGCTGGCATGCGGGACCCCGCTCCCTCCACCCGGCTCGCGGGGAAGCAGAGGATGGCCTCGGTGCCCTGCCCAGGCGCGCTGATGAGATCGAAGCTGCCCTCGTGCGCCTTCATCGTGCCGTAGACCATGGCTAGGCCCAACCCCGTCCCCTTGCCCTTCGGCTTGGTTGTGAAGAAGGGTTCCATGGCCTTGGAGAGCACGTCGGCGCTCATACCCTCCCCACTGTCGCGCACGTGCAGCAGCAGGTCGCCCTCGGCGCTCTGCTCGCTCTTGATCTGGAGCAGGCCGCCCCCGGGCATGGCATCGATGGCGTTCACGCAGAGGTTCATGAGCGCGTGGCTCAGCGCCCCCGGATCCCCGCGCAGCGGGTTGAGTCCTTCCTGCAGGTCCAGGCTCAGCTCGACGCGCTTGAGCGTGGTGTGGCTCAGGAGCTGCGTCATCTCTCGGACAAGCTCGTTGAGATCCAGAAGCCGCTCCTCCTGAAGATCCTTCTTCGCGAAGTAGAGCAGGCTCTTCACCACGCCGCGACCCCGGAGGCAGGCGTTGATGATCGTATCGAGGTTCTTCAGCGCCGGGGAATCCGGAACCGCCGTTTCCTGGAGGGCCGAAGCGAGGCCCAGGATGGCGCCCAGCACGTTGTTCATGTCGTGGGCCACGCCTCCGGCCAGGCTGCCCAGGCTCTCCAGCTTCTGCGACTGCTGCAGCTGGGATTCGAGGGAACGCCGCTCGGCTTCATCGCGCTTTTCCTGAGTGATGTCCTCCTTGATGGCGATGTAGTTCACGAGCCCGCCCATCTCATCGCGCACCGGCGCGAGGGTGGCGCGCTCGTAGAAGATCTCGCCGTTCTTCCGGAGGTTCTCGAATTCGCCCACCCACGTCTCGCCCCGTCCCAGGGTGTCCCACATCGTCTGGTACTGGCTTTGAGGCGTCCGCGGGGAGCGCAGCAGGCGGGGATTCAGCCCGAGCACCTCGTCCGCCCGGTAGCCTGTCACCTGGGTGAAGGCCGGATTGACATATTCGATGTCGCCCTTGGGATTGGTGATCAGGACCGAGAGCGGGCTTTGCTCGATGGCCACGGAGATCTTCCGGATCGAGCGCTCGGCCTCTCGTCGTACCGTGATGTCCTGGATGATGCCCGTCAGTGCCACAGGCCGTCCTGCGGAATCCCACTGAAGGTCACCCTGGCCATGGACCCAGCGGCGGGCCCCGTCGCAAACGCGAACGATCGGATAGTCGAGGTCGAACCGCTCGTGCCGTTCGATGATCCCCGCGACGTAGGCTTCCATGGTGGTCCGGAATTCCGGGGCGACCAGGTTGAGCCATCCCTTCTCGTCACGGGGATACTCGGGCCCGATCCCGAAAATCCCATCCAGGAAGGGGCTGCTCCGCCAGCGGTCCTCCGGGATGAACCAGGTGTAGGTGCCGATGCCACCGGCCTCCTGGGCCTCTGTGAGGAACCGTTCGCTCTCCAGCAGCGCCCGTTCCGTATCCCGCCGCCGGGCCTCCCCCGCCAGGTGATCCAGGCAGAAGGAGATGTCCACCGCCGCCTCCTCCAGCAGGGCGCATTCCCGGTCGCCGAAGAAATCCCTCACCACGGCGTAAACCGCCAGCGCGCCGATGACCTCCCCGGACTGCCGGATGGGGAAGGCGGCCATGGCTCTGTAACCGGTTCCCGCGGCGGCCGCGTGCCACGGTTTGGTCGCCAGGGAGGCGAGGAAATCGTTCTCGACACAGGCCCGCCCCTCGCGGATGGCGGTGCCCACGGGGCCCGTCCCCAGGCGTGAAGCCCCCGTCTCCACCTGGATGCCCCGAAGGTAGCCCGTGGCATCCCCATAGGATGCGGCGACGGACACCCGATTGGAGAGCGGCTCGCTCACGCCGACCCAGGCCATGCTGAAACGCCCGAATTCGACCATGATTTCGCAGATCCGGCTGAACAGGGCTTCGCGGGAGGTGGACCAGACGATGGCCTGGTTCACCTGGCTGAGCGCGGCATAGAGCCGGGTCATTCTCAGCAGCTCGGCCTCCTGCATCTCGCGGGCGGTGATGTCGCGCACGAAGACGATGACGCGCATGGCGCCGTCGAGAGGCACCGCCCGCGCGCTGACATCCACGGGAAAGGTGCTTCCATCCCTGCGGCAGTGGACCGATTCGAAGCGGAGGGAGCCGAGCTTCTGGGTCTGCTGGAACAGCTCACGACCTTCGGCCCGGAACTCCGACGAGCGCAGGTCCACGATGTTCATCCGGAGGAGTTCAGGCAGTTCGTATCCGTAGCAGGTCACCGCCTGCCGATTGGCCTCGAGGATGGCGCCCTGCTCGTCCGTGAGCAGGATGATGTCGTTGGCTTCGCGCATGAGCCATTCGAAACGCTGGGCGAGGTTCAGCTGCTTGCGCACCATCTCGGCATCGTGGCGGCGGAGCATCAGGCCGAGGCCCGCCCCCACCAGGGCCAGCAGCCCGACCAGGCTCAGGCCTCCCGTCCAGACCTGCTGGCGCAGAGGACCGAATATTTCCGTCTCATCCACCTTCACGACCATGTGCCAGCCGGTACCGGGGATCCCCTTCAGCACCGCGAGGACCTCCTGCCCGCGGTAATCCCTGCCCTCCATCAGGCCTTCGCTGCCCTGGCCGGCCCGCACCGCCGGAAGGTTCGATTGCGTCGCCAGGTCATAGCGGAGATTCAGGGCACTGCCCGGCTGGTGGCGAAGCTCGTTCAGGACCACCACCTCTCCCTGGTCCCGGCGCACCAGCACGGTCTCCGCGCTGGCGCTTGCGGTCGGCCAGGACTGGATCAGGGGATAGAGGAACTCCCGTGGGTCCACCTCCAGCAGCAGCACTCCGACCGCCTTGGCCTGGGCAGCCGTGGATGGAATGGGGACCCACCACCGCAGGTGAATCCCCGCGTGGTTGGGTTCCTCCCGGAAGTCGGCAGCGCTCACTCCTGCAAAAGCCAATGCCTGCGTGCGTTCCAACAGATCGGGAAGACCGGGAATCTCTCCGGCTGGCGCCGAGACACGAAGGTTCCCCCGCCCGTCGAACAGGGCGACGCACCGGTAGGCCCGCTTCTGGAATCCACTCATCCAGAGGCTCAGGTCCTTCTCGGTTGGAGCCTCCCGGGCTCCCGAGAGGAAGCGCCGCAACTGGGACTGGATCAGGTCGCTCCCGGAGATGAGATCCGCATCGGCCCGGCGCTCGCCGTACCAGGCCGCGATCTGCCGGGCCTTGAGATCCGCGATGGATTCGAGTTCAGCCTGGACGCGGCCGCGTGCGGCCCGGATCTGGCTTCTCAGCACGAAGGCTCCGCCGGTGACCACGAGGCCGCCGATGAGCAGGAACAGGGTCAGGACCCCGGCGGGAAAACCGAAGATCGACCACTCGGCGGCGGGTCCCGGCCCGCCCCCGAAAACCGCCAGAGGCCAGGTGTCGCATCCGGCCGACCAGTGCAGGGCGAGACCCAGCGATGCCATGCAGAGCGCCGTGGGCAGGGCCATGGGGATATGGCCGGATCCGTACAGCAGCGGGGCGCCCGCGGCATAGCTCACCAGCACCACGGTGCTGATAAGCAGGGGGATCAGGGCAAGCAGGGCGGCTGCCTGCCGCGACGCCCAGGACGCGTGGGGCCGGCCCCAGCGGCAGAGCGCCGAGAGGGCCGCCCCGAACATGGCGAGGTCCGTCAGCATCGAGGTGAGCTGGACATCGGAGCGTCCCAGCACCAGCCACCGTTCCAGCGTCATCGTCTCGCCCTGCAGATGCCCGGCGGTGAATCCGAAGCTCAGCAGCGCCACCCCACCAGCCACGCCGCAGGCCACACGGCGTGCAGAAGCAGAGCTGGGCCACCGGTCCATCGCCAGGAGAATGCCACTCAGCAAGACCACGCCGACAGCCGCGAGGGGGGACATCGGCACGAAGGTGCTTCCAAAAGCCGCGAGGGCGGGCCTGCCCAGAAGTGCGCTGATGGCGGCCAGGCAGGCCCCCACTCCGGCCGCCAGAGACAACACCGTCCTCAGCCGTCGGGCGGCTTCGGAGGAGAGCACGCCCTGGGGCGACGCTGGGAGGACCATGGGATGAACCTCGCCTCCTTCCGGTAGGGGGTCACGACACAGAGCATCGGATCCTTCAAGGTTCTTCTGAAAACGCAGAAAAGGGACCTTTCCACGCCGGGTGTGTGATGCGGATCACGCACCCGGCGGATCAGGTACCGAGGCTCTTCCGGTACACGATGAAACCTGATTTTTCGGCCACCTGGTCATAGAGCCGCATGGCCGCCGCGTTGGTCTCGTGGGTCTGCCAGTAGACCCGCTGGATCCCAAGCCCAGCCGCATGGTCGTAGACGGCCTGAATGAGCGCGCGGCCCACGCCCTGGCCACGCGCAGCCTCGGACGTGAAGAGGTCCTGCAGGTAGCAGTTCGGGCCGAGCTGGATGGTGCTGCGGTGGTAGAGGATGTGCGCCAGGCCCACCAGCCCCTCGGGCCCTTCCGCCACGAAGGCATGCATGGGTTCGTAGGCATCGAAGAAACGGGACCAGGTCGACTGGGTGATTTCGGGCCGAAGGGCCGTCTCACCGGCCCGACCGTAGAAGGCGTTGTAGCCGTCCCACAGCACCTTCCAGGCGGCGAAATCAGCCTTCATGACGCTGCGGATGCGGATGGAATCGTTCAACGGGACTCCTGTGATCAGGGTTTGGGAGGGTTTTGTTTCGCGGCTTCGGTCCGTTGCCGGGCCTGCTCGCGCTCGGCCTCGCTGGGCGTGCCCCAGACCGCGCGGCTGGGCTTCTGCTTGAGGAGCTCCAGCAGTTCTTCCACCGAGGCCAGCGAGCGGCGCAGGCTCTTGAGGCTCTGCTCGAGTTCGGGATGATCCTGGGTGTTGAAGCGGCCCATGAAGGTTTCGGCCTGTTTCAGCGTGGCGGCCAGGCTCACGAGGATCTGGTCCAGCTCGGGTCCGCGCTTGTCCAGCAGGGCGCGCACGGTGGCCAGGCTGTGGTCGAGGGAGTCCAGGGCCTTGTCCGCCTCGCCCATGCTGCGATCGGCGTGGCCCACCAGGCCGCGACTTTCCTTGGCCAGGGCCTGGAACTCGCGCAGCGTGCCGTCCAGGGACTGCAGCGCCTGATGCACGGCGGGATGATCAAGCACATCGCCGAGCCCCTTCTTTTCGATGCGCGTGCGCAGCCCGTCCACGCCCGCCTGCAGGCTGCCCATGAGGTGGTCGGCGCGCTCCAGCACGCCCGCGATGGAGACGCCCGTATCGCCCGGGATCTCGTCGCCCGGTGCCAGCAGCACGGTCCGCTCGGCCAGTTCGGGCAGGCGCAGATCCAGCATCACGCTGCCCACACCCCGGGGCGCCAGGTTCGCACGGGTGCCGCGCCAGAGCTGGATGTCCTGACGCACGGCGATGCGCGCCAGAAAGTGGTAGTCCTTCCCCTCCTGCTTCATGTCCACGCGCTCCACCGCCCCCACGCGGTAGCCCTTGAGCTGAACGTCCGTGCCCGGCGCCAGACCTTCCATCTGATCGAGGCGCACGAGCAGCGGGTAGGTTCGCTCCGTCACCGCCGCGGCGTTCTTGTAGGCCACCAGGCCCAGGAACAGCCCCAGCGCCACCAGCACCAGCAATCCCAAACGGGCATCCTGCTTTTCGAATTTCATGGCGACTCCAGCGGGATCGAAGGCGCGCGCAGCTCAAGCCGATCCAAGGCGAGCTCCGCAAAGGGTGTGGAATCCTCCAGCGCGATCAGAAGGGTCTTCGTGGCATCTGCAATCCAGCCCCGCACCAAGCCGAGGGCCCTGCCGCGATCCGCAGCATCCAGCCCCTCCAGCGGATCGTCCAACAGGATCAGTTCGGCATCCAGGGCCATCACGCGGGCCAGGTTGCCCAGCTTGCGCGCAGAGGCGCTCAGCGCATGCGGGCGCAGTTCGGCCACGGACTGCAGGCCCAGCCGCTCCAGGGCGGCCCCTGCGCGCACCCGCACCTCTTCCGCCGGAATCCCGCGGAACCGCAGGGGCAGCGCGACGTTCTGCCACACGCTCAGGTTGGAGAGCAGGCCGCCGGACGCAAAGGCGAACCCCACGCGCACACGCTCCGTCAGCGACAGGACGCCGTCGCCGGGCCAGATCTCCCGTCCATCCACCCGCACGAGACCCCGCGCGGGACGTTCGGTTCCGGCGATCACCTTCAGCAGGCGGCTCTTCCCGCATCCGCTCGGGCCGGTGATCAGATGGTTTCCGCCCTTGGGCACCAGCAGCTCGATCCCCTCCAGCAGCCAGCTTCCGTCGGGGGTACCCAGGGCGAGGTCGCGCAGCTCGATCATGCGGATCAGAAGTAGAAGAGGGCGGCGATGAGGCCGTCCAGGGCGAATACCGCCACCAGCGCCGAAACCACGGTCTTGGTGACGGCCTGGGGGATCTCGGTCTGGCTGCGCTGGATGCGCAGGCCGAAGTGGCAGGCGTGGAAGGTGATGGCGCCGGCGAACAGCGCGACCTTGAGGAGCGTGGCGGCGAAGTCGAGATTGGACAGGGCTTGTCGCACCGAATCCATGTAGAAGCCGAAGGTGACGCCGTATTTCAGCTTGGCCACGAGCAGCCCGCCCGCCAGCGCCATCGCGTCGAAGAACACCACCAGCGCGAAGACCGACACGAGCACGCCCAGCCAGCGGGGCAGCAGCAGGTACTGGTAGGGGTTGATGCCGTGGGTGGCCAGGGCATCGATCTCGCCGTTCAGCTGCATGGCGCCCAGCTCGGCGGCAATGGCCGTGGAGCTGCGCCCGATGACCAGCACGGCTGTGAGCAGGGGCCCCAATTCCCGCAGGATGATGAGCACCATCAGAACACCGATGTAGTTCTCGGCTCCCAGCCCCGACAGCTGGCTGAAGGCCTGAATGAGCGTCACCGCCCCCAGCAGCAGGGCCGTGCCGCTGACCAGCCACAGGGCATCCAGGCCCGTGAAGCGGATCTGCAGTTTGGTCTGCCCGCCCACCACGGCCAGCTGATCCATGCGCAGCAGCAGGGCGTGCCGCAGCGTCCGCAGCACCAGGTGGGCCTGGTCGCCCAGGAATTCCAGAAACCCGCGAACCGGCGCACCCAGCCGCACAAGGAACCGCATCACGTCTCACCCAAGGGATGGCCCAGGCTAGCAGACCTGGGGCCGCTCAGGGATTCGGAACGAACCCGTCAGCGTAATCGATGACGGTCACGATCCGGTAGTCTCGGTGGGGCGCGCTGCCGCAGCCGGCCTGGTGGAAGTCGGGGTTGAAGAGGTTGCGCCGATGCCCTCGGCCGGGGATGCCGTCATCCACCAGCAGCTGGATCACCACCTGGCGCGGATCCTCCTCCAAGGTGGCGATGTTCTCGGCGATCACACCGTGCCAGGTGCCGAGCCGGTTCAGGCGGTCGGAGAGGCGGCTGCCGTCCGCACTCGCGTGCTCCACGCCCCCGCGCGGCCCCAGGTCCTGGGCGTGCAGGCGGGCCGCCCGGGCCAGCCCCTCGTTGAAGCGCAGCAGTCCCACGGGGCGGGCGGATTCGAGGAAGGCGATGGCCTCGTCGAAGGCCTTCAGGCCTTCCTCGGTGCGAAGGGCCGTCCGCCCAGGCCGCTTCCAGAGCGTGCCTTCGAAACCCTCCCGGAATTCCCGCAGGAGCTTCGCCCAGGCCCGGGGGCGCACCCGCGCGTCGCTCATCTCCTGCACCACCGCGCGCTCGAAGGCCGTGGCTTTTTCAGGCGTGGGTGCCGAGGTTTGGGCTTGTTGGGCCTGAACCTGCGGGACAGCGGGCGGCAGCGCGGCGATCCACATGGGGCACCTCGGAAGGGGCTCCCAGGATAGTCGCGCTGCCGGCTGGAAAACGCTAGATCGCGGGCCCGTCGATCTCGGCGAAGAGCGGGTGGGTGAGGTAGCGCTCGCCGGTGTCGCAGAGGATGACGACGACGGTCTTCCCTTCACCCAGCTCCTTGGCCACTTCGAGCGCCGCAAAGACGTTGGCGCCGGTGCTGATGCCCGCCAGCAGGCCTTCTTCCCGGGCCAGGCGGCGGGCCGTGGCGATGGCATCGTCGTAACCCACGGGGCGGACGCGCTGGAAGGCATCGCGGTTCAGGATGCCCGGCACGAAGTTGGGGCCGAGGCCCTGGATCTTGTGCGGACCGGCCTTGCCGGTGCTGAGCAGGGGCGAGGTCTCGGGCTCCACGGCGACGACGAGGGTGCCGGGCTTCTTCTCGGCGAGCACTTCGCCCACGCCGGTCACCGTGCCGCCCGTGCCCACGCCCGCCACGAAGGCGTCCAACTCGGGCACCTGCTCCAGGATCTCCAGGGCGGTGGTGCGGCGGTGCACGGCGGGGTTGGCAGGGTTGTCGAACTGGCGCACGAGGAAGTATTTGGAATCGGCATCCGCCAGCTCCTGGGCCTTGTCCACCGCGGCCTTCATGCCGCCGGAGCCGGGCGTCAGCACCAGCTCGGCGCCATAGGCTTTCAGCAGCGCGCGGCGCTCCTGGGTCATGGTGTCGGGCATCACCAGGGTGATCTTGTAGCCCTTGGCGGCGGCCACGAAGGCGAGGCCGATGCCCGTGTTGCCGCTGGTGGCCTCCAGCAGCGTCATGCCAGCTTTCAGCGTGCCGCGGGATTCAGCGTCCTGGATCATGCTCAGGGCGATGCGATCCTTCACGCTGCCGCCGGGGTTGGCGCTTTCCAGCTTCACGTAGACCTTGGCGGAACCCGCCGGGACGATGCGGTTCAGGCGCACGACGGGCGTGTAGCCCACCAGGTCATAGGCGTGTTCGGCGCGATTGGGGCGGTCGGTGGGGCGGCTCATCGAGATCTCCTAGGTGTCCGGGCCGAGCCGGATGATGAATTATGGAAACCCCTGCGAGATTGTCAAGTTTGTTAATTTGTTTTGTAATATACTCAGTGGTCATGTGGAGGGAGGCGGCCATGAAAGGTTCGGCCAAGGGACGCTACGGCTTGCAGTTCATGGTGGAGCTGGCCATCCAGGCGGGGCGCGGGCCCGTGCTGGTGGACACCATCGCCGAGCGCCAGGGCCTGCCCGCCAAGTTCGTGCGGGTGCTGCTTGGCAACCTCAAGGCCGACGGCCTCATCAAGGTGCAGCGCGGCCCCAGCGGCGGCTGCGAACTGGCGAAGCATCCCAGCCACATCACGGCCCTGGAGGTGCTGGAAGCCCTCGAAGGCCAGCTGGGGACCGAGGATCTCCCCGAGGACGCCAGCCACGGCGCCCGCGCCGTGCGGGATCTCTGGGCCCGCAGCACCGCCGCGGCCCGCGCCGTCCTCCAGGCCACCACCCTCGCCGACCTGGCCGCCAAGCAGCTGGCCCTCGAAGTGGACAGCCAGGGCTACTCGATCTGAAGCGGGGCCACCCCAGCTACTCGTAGCGGAGCGCGTCGATCACGTCCAGCCGCGCCGCCTTGAGGGCCGGCAGGAATCCGGCCACCACGCCGACCATGCCGCTGAAGAAGAGGCCCAGCATCACGGCCCAGACCTCGGCCACCGCCGGGAACTGGAAGCGCTGGAGGATCGTGATGGCGGCGAGACCGAAGAACACGCCCAGCAGGCCGCCCAGGGTGGAGAGCGCCACCGCCTCCGTGAGGAACTGCCACAGGACCTGGTGCTGGGTGGCCCCGACGGCGCGGCGCATGCCGATCTCCCGGGTGCGCTCCGTGACGCTCACCAGCATGATGTTGGCGATCCCGATTCCGCCCACCACCAGGGAGATGCTGGCCGCCACGGCCAGGAGCGTCGTCAGGATGCCGGCCTGCTCGTTCTGCATCCGCACGATGTCGTCCTGCTTGCGGATCTGAAAGGGGTTCACGTCCTGGGGCGGGACCTTCAGGTGCTGGCGCAGCAGGGCCGTGATCTCGGCTTCGGCGAGTTCGGCCTCATCCTCGTGGGCGCTCACAAGGATGCGCTGGATGGTGGTCCGCCCCATGACCATCCGCATCACGGTGGTGTAGGGACCCACGATCAGATCGTCCTGATCCCCCCACATGCCCGCCCCCTTCTTTTCGAGGACCCCCACCACCTCGAAGGGGAGGTGGTTCACGCGGATGACCTGGCCGAGCGGGTCTTCACCCCCGGGGAAGAGGTTGTCCTTCACCGTCTGGCCGATGACGCAGACCTTGGACATCCCCCGCACTTCGCTCCTGGTGAAGAAGCGGCCCGCCTGGAGTTCCCAGCCCCGGATCCACAGGAATTCCGGGCCCGTGCCCTGGAGTTGGGTGAGGTAGTTGGCGTTCTGGTAGACCACCGGACGCGTGGTCTGAACCTGGGGTGTGGCCGCATGGACCGTGGACAGGGCCAGTTCCTCCTGGATGAGATCGGCGTCATCCGGCTGCAGGATCTCGGCGGAACCCATGGCTTGGGGCCCGTGATGGGTGTGCGTCCCCGGGAAGATGGTCAGCATGTTGGAGCCCATGTTCCGGATGATCGCGATGGAGGCGCGCTTGGAGCCCTCGCCGATGCCGATCATGGCGATGACCGCCCCCACACCCACGATGATGCCGAGCATGGTCAGCAGCGCCCTGATCTTGTTCCGCAGGATGGCGTGGATCGCGATCTTGAGCAGCTCCATGGGTCCCATGGGCGCCTCCAGAGGCGTTGGCGTCCTGAAGTGTACGTCTTCGGAACAGGCCGGGGAGGATTCCTTGCGCGGACTGCCTGAGACTGCGACAAGCGATCCGGCCTCGCCCCGCGGAGGTGCGGAACGAGGCCGGAAGATCAGACACGGACCTTCTTCGGGCGCGGAGCTAGAAGGCGATTCCCATCCCTTCAGCCTCCGCGTGCCCCTTCTGCTGAACGTCGGAGCCACGGTAGAGCGCCCAGCCGGGTAGGCCGCGGGAGACGGTCTTCGTCATCGCCCACTGTTGGACGCGGCTGTTGGAAAGCACGAGCAGCAGCATCCGCTTGGGGTTCCAGGGATTGGGCAGCGAGACGACGAGTCCGTCGTCGGGACGCCCGTAGGTCCGTCCCTGCCACTTGAACCAGCCGGACCCGGTATCCAGAGGCAGCTTGCCTTCGGCCTGGAGCCGCGCCACGAGGCCGTTCTCGGCGGCGCCACCGAAGACGAGCAGGTCGCTGGCCGCCAGCTCGGCGTCGCCGATTTCCGCATCGCTCTTCACGGGCAGCAGCACTTCGGTCATGGCGTCGGCCAGGGCCTCGCGGTAGTTCAGGGCCAGGGTACGCTGGGCCTCCACCTCGCGGCCCGTGCCGTAGATCAGCAGCGTGGCGCTCCAATCATCCAGCACGTTGCCCGGCACCCAGAAGTTGGCGCGGGCCACGGGGACGTCGTGCCCCGCATTGAAGGCGAGGCGCGTGGGTCGGGTTTCGCTGTGGAACGTGAAGGTCGATTTCGCGCCCTTCACGGCGACGCGTTCCAGCTTCGCGCCCTTCTCGGTTTCGAGACTGGCGAAGGCCACGAAGGGATAGGCGAAGCCCTTCTGTTCGACGTCGAGTTTCACGTCGAAGCCGGTCCCCGCCTTTTCGATGCGAGCTTTGACTGCGGGCGTGGGCAGGTCGGCGCGCTCGAGCCAGGGCTTCAGGATCGGCGACACGTCCTGTCCCGCGGCCTCCGAGAGGGTCTTCAGGATATCGGCCGTGCGGGCGGGCTTGCCGCCGAAGCGTGCGTGAACGGCCTGCATGGCCTTGGCGAAGGCCGCGTTGCCCAGGTGCAGGCGCAGCTGGTGCAGGGCGAAGACGCCGCGGATGCGGGGGATCTGGTAGGCGCCGTAGCTGTCGTACTCCGTGCGGGTGGCCAGGGGCGCCTTGGCGCCTTCCCGGGCGTCCAGCCAGAGGTGGCGGGTGTTCAGATCCGCCAGGGCGGCGCCCTGGGACTCGAAGGCCTTGGCGGGATCGGCGGGCAGGTGCTTGAGCTGCTGCCAGTAGGCCGCCGAGGCGCTGACGAACCAGTTTTCCGCGTCCGAGGCGGGCAGTACCGTCCCGGTCCACAGGCGCCTGGCCTCGAAACCGAAGGCCTCCTTCACGCCCTCCACATTGGGCGTGGGCGTGGCCTTCGCGGGCTTGCCCTCATGCCATGCGGCCTTGGCCGCCTGGAGCTTTTCGGTGATCCAGATGGGGCTGAAGGCCGTGTAACCCTGGGTGAGGTGCGGCGTGGCGCCCGGCAGGTCGGGGATCCAGCGGCCGCCCACCATCTTTTCGCGCAGGGTGGTTTTGCCCTGGTGCGCGATGAAGACGAGCTTCTCGGCCATCTCCGAGGTGGTGAGCTTGGCGTCGCAGGCGTGGGGCCGGTTGATGGGGCTGGTGGCCATCACGCGGGTGGCGATGTCGATGTCGAAGCCGGTGCGGCCGTAGGTCCTGAAGGCCTCCTGCCAGGCGATGTCGCGGTTCCACGTGTTGAAGGCGAGATCCGCGGGCGCGTTCTCCGGATTGGCGACGTACTCGCCGCGCACGTCGAGGTCGCGGTTGTTGTTGTTGGCCCAGATGAAATCCTGGAGCTGGCCCGGCGTATCGGCGGCCTTGCCCTTCGTTCCCGTGCGCCACATCTTCGCCTTCTCCGTGCCCAGCAGGAAGCAGGCGCCCTCATCGGTCTTGGTGTCGGCCATGGTCCAGTCATTGGTGTAGAGGCCGTTGTTCTGCTTGAAGAGGATCTCGGCGGCCTCGTCGATGCTGGCTGCGTACTGGGCGGCCTTGCGGATGCGGTTGCTCTGGGGTGTGCCATCGACGTTGAAGGGCGTCTGCCCCACGGTGGTCTCGCCCATGACGAGGCCGGCGGTGTTCAGGTACCAGTCCGTGCCGCTGTGGATGCCGCCCGCGAAGGTCTGCAGGACGAGCCGGTGGCCCTTCTCGGGCACGATGTCGAGCATCACGTTCCACTCGGTGCCGGTGTAGCCGTTCCACATGAACATCTGGGTGAGGATGAAGCGCCCGCTCTTCGTGGCGCCCTTGGTGGCCACGAAGGAGTTGCAGTGATCGCCCTTCCCGCCCTTCTCCAGCTCGTCGTCACCGGTCATGAAGGTGCGGCCCGTGAGCGGATTCGCGGCGTGGGTGAGGCCATCCTGCAGCGAGCTCATGTCCACGGCGCTGTTCAGCGTCACGATGTCCAGCAGGTCGATGGCGCGCCCCTTGAACGTCGCGCCGGCCTTGGCGGCACCATCGGCGATGCCCTTCATCTCTTCGAGGAATTCCACGTCGTACTTCCGGAAGAAGAGCGCATCCGCCGTCTGGCGCTGGTCGGCCCAGCCCCGCGCGGGATCCGCCGCGTTCTTCTGCACGCCGAGTTTGGTGATGTAGCGCACGATCTCGTCGGCCATCAGCTCTCCGTGCTGGCGCCCGCGCGCGTAAGGCGCGCCCTCGATGTGCAGGAAGGTCCAGCCGCCCATCTCGTAGCGGAAGCCCTTACCGGCCCAGCGCACGGTCTGCATGGGGATGAAGGCCGTGACGTCGTCCACCTTTTCCAGCTTCACGTGGCTGAAGGCGGCAGTGCCCGTGGCCTTGCCGTTGCGGCCCAGGTGCAGCTGCACGCGGTCGCTGGGGCTCGTGGCGAGGAAGAGCATCGAGATCTGACGCTCGGAAGTTCCCGCCACGCTCTGGGAGGCATTGGTGAAGGGGAAGCTCTCCATGGACAGGCACGCGCCAAGGGCCGTGGGGTAGCGGGCCAGCGCGTCCGCCCTCACGTTCTCGGTGCGGATGGTGGCGCTCAGCCGGTACAGCTCGCCGACTTTCAGGGAGACGGGGGCCGAAGCAAGCGTCGCCTCGGATCCCGCCGTCGCCGCCACGAGGCGCAGGTCCGCGACCGTCACCGTGGAACCGGGCTTCAGCGCCCAGCCCGAC
Organism: Geothrix limicola; assembly: GCF_030268085.1. Lineage (GTDB taxonomy): Bacteria > Acidobacteriota > Holophagae > Holophagales > Holophagaceae > Geothrix > Geothrix limicola. Next base: position 431,889 of record NZ_BSDE01000001.1, on the reverse strand, counting down.
ACGGGAAGATCGGCGGCGCTGGCGAGCACCGCCATGGCCATCAGCAGCCCAACTCGAAGCGATCGGATCATGGAAGCCTCCATCCCCAAGCATGCCAAACCTGGCCCCGAATTGCCTCGCTTTTTGAGGCAACACAGCGCCCCGGCTACCCTGGAGGCATGACGCTTCGCAAATGGACCTTCACCGTGGCTCCCGAGGACGCTGAACTGCGCCTGGACCAGCTCATCGCCAAGCGGACGGAGCTGTCCCGGCGGGCGGCCCGGGAAGCCCTGAAGCTGGGCGGGGTGCAGGTGGACCGCAAGCGGGTGAAGGTGGCGGGCAAGCTGGTGAAGCCCGGTCTTGAGGTACGCGTGGCCTACGACCCCGATCTGCCCGCCGTGCCGACCACGGCCATCCCCATCGTGTTCGAAGACGCCTGGATCCTGGCCGTGGACAAGCCCGCGGGCATCGCCACCCAGGGCACCTGGGCCACGGACCGCCACGACCTGCTGGCCCTTCTCAAGACGCAGCGACCGGATCTGGGCCTGTTCCTGCACCACCGGCTGGACCAGGGCACCTCAGGCCTGCTGGTGCTGGCCAAAGACCCGAAGGCCAACAAGGGCCTGGCTTCGGCCTTCGCCGATCGCGATCTGGAAAAGCTCTACCTCGCCCGCATCTCCGAACCCCTGGAGGCCTGCACGGTGGAGGCCCCCATCGGCCGCCTGCGGGGCGCCGATCCCGGCCGCTTCGGATGCTCGGGAGATCTCATGGATCCCAAGTCCGCCCGCACGGACTTCAGGCCCGCCACCGCCGAGGAAACGGCCGGGCTCGTGCCCGGACACTGGGTGGTGGCGCGCATCCACACGGGCCGCACCCATCAGATCCGGGTGCACCTCGCCCACCTGGGCCGGCCCATCCTCGGCGACGCGCTCTACGGAGGCGCGCCATCAGATCGCATCTGGCTCCACGCCTGGCGCCTGGGGCTCAAGCACCCGGTAACGGGGAAGGACCTGATGCTGGAGGCCCCTCCCCTGCGGTTTCGAGCAGAGGGCTAGAACTAGGCCCCTTCCGTGAAGGTGATCGTGAATTCGGGCATGATCTGCGGCACGTCGGTTTCGATGCTCCGCACCGTGCAGAAGATGGTCTGGGGTTCGTTCGTCACGTTCTTGTAGTAGCTCACGTCGTTGCGGAAATTCGTGGCATCCACCATGAGGCCCGGATCCTTGTGTGACCGAATGTTGTTCACGAAACGAACTTTCAACTCCCCGGCGAAGCGCCCTCCTAACTGGGCCTTGACCTGCTTGCCCGGAGGTACGACCAGTGGCACGGAGACGGCGTTTCGCCCTGTGACATGCCCGCGGCAGACTGTGGGGTGATCCTTGGTGGGAAAAGGGACCGCTTCGTTGCCATTCAGTTCCTTGGCGGCTGGCGCCGCAGGTGCCTGGGCCCATAGGCCAGCCGCGGACATCAGCATCGAGCTGAAGAAGAGGGTCCGTTTGAACACGAGGTGCTCCTTTGGATGGGTGGGCGGAAAAGGTGGTCAACCTGCAGGGCGGAACGTGACGTTCATTGGCATTTTCAGAGCCGTGTCTGCGGCAATCCAGGATTATGTATTTGAAAACAGGCTAATCCATTTTTGATCCAATGATCATCATCAAATTCACACTGAAATTTTGATCCTTCCCCTATCGAATCAGCCGGAAGGCTATCAGGCGGGGCCAGCGCAGGCCTCTCCACCCCCGCCTTTCGCCAGGAGCGCCCGCGCCACCCGCGAGGCCGGAGGCCGCCCCAGGCAGGCCGAGATCCAGGCGCTGACGGAAACCAGGGCCTCCAGGTCCACTCCCGTCTCCACGCCCAGGCCTCGCATCAGCCAGACGACATCCTCCGTGGCCACGTTGCCCGTAGCGCCGGGGGCATAGGGACATCCGCCAAGCCCGGCGACGGAGCTATCGAACACGCGCATCCCCAGGCGGAGCGAGGCGTGAATGTTGGCCACGGCCATGCCGTAGGTGTCGTGGTAGTGGCCCGCCAGGCGATCCATGGGGACGACCCTCGCGCAGGCTTCGACCATGCGCGCGATACTCGCCGGATGGCCGCGCCCGGTGGTGTCGCCCAATGAGATTTCGCAACAGCCGAGGTCGAAGAGGCGGCGGGCCAGATCGGCGGCAGCCTCGGGCTGGATGTGTCCCTCGAAGGGACAATCCACCACGCAGGACGCGTAGCCCCGCACAGGAATGCCGAGGGCTTCGGCGGCCCGCAGGACCGGGACGAACCGAGCCAGGCTTTCTTCAATGGAGCAGTTGATGTTGCGCCTGGAGAAGGTCTCCGAGGCCGCCCCGAAGATCGCCACCTCCTTCGCGCCCGCGGCCACGGCGGCTTCGAGGCCCTGGAGGTTGGGCGTCAACACGGGATAGGCCACGCCATCCTTCCGACGGATGGCCCGCAGCACCTCGGCATGATCCGCCATCTGGGGAACCCAACGGGCCGAGACGAAGGATGTCACCTCCACTGTCCGGAGACCGGCCTCGGCAAGGCGCTCCACGAGCTCCACCTTGACGGCCGTCGGCACTTGGCCCGCCTCGTTCTGCAGGCCGTCGCGGGGCCCGACCTCCACCAGCTTGATGCTTTTGGGCAGCGCGTGGGCGTCCTTCACAGACGCGGTGCTTGAGCTTTGCTCAGGCACCGCGTATGGGTCCGAGGGGGGACGCAGAGCGAGCTTTCGCGAGCGGGCGGTCCCCCCTTTCATGGTCGCGCCTCGAAGTCCACGAGCTCGCGGCCTTCCTCCACCTGGTCGCCCACGGCGAAGCGGAAGGCCTTCACCAGGCCTGCCGCGGGCGCCGCGATGGTGTGCTCCATCTTCATGGCCTCCAGGATCAACAGCGGCGCCCCCTTGTCAACCTCCGCTCCAGCCGCCACCAGCAGAGCGATGACCTTTCCCGGCATGGGGGCCAGGAGACTGCCGTCGGAGGCTGCCGCGCCTCCGGCGTGATGAAGTGGATCCACATGGTCCAGGACATGGTGGTGCCCGTCGAGGAAGAGGTGGCGCCGGGCTCCGGCGGCCACGAGGGTCGCGCCGTGGACCCGACCGTCCAGTTCCAGCCGCAGGTCGTCACCGTCCAGGATCTGGCCGCGCCCGAAAGCCGATCGACCCGCGACCTCCAGCCTCCAGCCGTCACCCTGGCGGCGGCCCGTCACCGCCTCGGCCTCGTCGCCCCGCCGGAAGTGCAGGACCCGGCTCCCGGCGGCGTTGGCGCGCCATCCGTCGCGCAGGTTCCAGGGTGATCCGGGGTCGTCCGCCGTCGGCAGGGTCCTGGCTTCTTCACGCAGCAGCTCCGCCAGCGCGGCGGCCATCCAGGCCTCCGCTGGCGTCGGGATCGGATCGGGGAAGAGCACCGCGCCTTCACGTTCGATCAGTGCCGTGTCCAGGTCGGCCCGGTCGAAGGATGGGCAAGCCACGAGCCGTGAAAGGAAGGCGATGTTGCTGGCGACGCCCGCCACCCGGTACGAGGCCAGGGCCTGCCGCATCCGCGCCAGGGCGCGCCCGCGATCCTCGTCCCAGACGATGAGCTTGGCGATCATGGGGTCGTAGTAGGGCGTGATCTCGTCGCCCTGCTCGACACCCGTGTCCACCCTCAGGTGCGCGGATTCCGTCGGCGCCGAGAGGTGATGCAGCCGCCCGGTGGAGGGCAGGAATCCCCGCTCGGGATCCTCTGCGTAGATCCGCGCTTCCAGCGCGTGCCCGTTCAGGCTCACTTGTTCTTGCACCAGCGGGAGCGGCTCACCCGCGGCCACCCTCAACTGCCACTCCACCAGGTCCAGCCCCGTGACCATCTCGGTCACCGGATGTTCCACCTGCAGGCGGGTGTTCATCTCCATGAAGTAGAAGGCCCCCGTCTGCGCGAAATCCTGGTCGACGATGAACTCCACGGTCCCAGCCCCGACGTAACCGACGGCTCGCGCGGCCGCCACCGCGGCCTTTCCCAGGGCCTCGCGGCGGGTCGGATCCAGGCCCGGAGCCGGTGATTCCTCCAGCACCTTCTGGTGCCGGCGCTGCACCGAGCAGTCGCGCTCGAACAGGTGCAGCACGTGGCCCTGGGTGTCGCCGAACACCTGGACCTCGATGTGTCGCGGGCGTTGGAGGTACTTCTCCAGCAGGACGTGATCGGATCCGAAGCTGGCGGCGGCCTCGCGCTTCACGGCCTCCAGGGCCGCGCCGAAGGCCGCGGCCTCCTGTACCGCCCGCATGCCCTTCCCGCCGCCGCCCGCCGAGGCCTTGATCATCACGGGCCAGCCGATGGCCTCGGCTTCCCGGGCCAGGCGGGCCGCGTCCTGGTCATCTCCGTGGTAGCCGGGAACGAGGGGTACGCCGGCCTGGTCCATGAGCTTCTTGGCTTCGGCCTTGGAACCCATGGCGCGGATGGCCGCCGCGGGCGGACCGATGAAGACGAGGCCGGCCTCGGCGCAGGCCTCGGCGAAGGCAGCATTCTCCGAGAGGAAGCCGTAACCCGGATGCACCGCCTGGGCTCCGGAGCGACGGGCCGCATCGAGGATACGCTCCGCCGAAAGATAGGAAAAACGGGCCTCGGAAGGACCGATGGGCACCGCCTCGTCGGCAAGGCGCACGTGGCGGCTGCCCGCATCCGCTTCGGAGTAGACGGCCACCGTGCGCACGCCCAGGCGCCGCGCCGTGCGGATGATCCGGCAGGCGATCTCGCCCCGGTTCGCGATGAGGATCTTTTCGAACATGCCGCCCCCCAGAACCCCGTGTGACCTACATCCGGAACAGGCCGAACCGCGTTTCCGCCGCCGGTGCGTTGAGCGCCGCTGAAATCCCCAGGCCCAGGGCCCGCCGCGTCTGGGCCGGATCCAGCACCCCGTCATCCCACAGCCGGGCGGTGGCGAAGTAGGGATGCCCCTGCTGCTCGTACTGGCTCCGGAGCGGCGCCTTGAAGGCTTCCTCCTCCTCGGCGCTCCAGGCCTTCCCGGCCGTCTCGAGGGCATCGCGTCGGATGGTGGAAAGCACCGAGGCCGCCTGCTCGCCGCCCATCACGGAGATGCGCGCGTTGGGCCACATCCAGAGCAGGCGCGGGCTGTAGGCCCGGCCGCACATGCCGTAGTTCCCCGCGCCGAAACTGCCGCCGATCAGCACGGTGAACTTCGGCACCGCCGCCGTGGCCACGGCGGTGACGAGCTTGGCGCCGTCGCGGGCGATGCCCTGGTTCTCATACTTCCGGCCCACCATGAAGCCCGAGATGTTCTGCAGGAAGACCAAGGGAACGCCCCGCTGGGCGCAGAGCTCGATGAAGTGCGCGCCCTTCAGCGCCGATTCCGAGAAGAGGATGCCGTTGTTGGCCACGATCCCCACGGGATAGCCGTGAAGGTGGGCGAAGCCGGTCACCAGGGTCGATCCGTAGCGCGCCTTGAACTCGTGGAACCTGGAACCGTCCACGAGGCGGGCGATCACTTCGCGCACGTCGTAGGGCCTCCTCGTATCCGTGGGGATGATGCCGTAGAGTTCGGCAGGATCGTAGGCAGGCTCCTCCGCCGCCGCCAGCTGCAGGGAGATCTGCTTGCGGCGGTTGAGGCTGGCGACGATGTCGCGGGTGATGGCCAGGGCATGGAGGTCGTTCTCGGCCAGATGGTCCGCCACCCCGGAGAGACGGGTGTGGACGTCCCCGCCGCCCAGGTCCTCGGCGCTCACCACCTCGCCGGTGGCCGCCTTCACCAGGGGCGGGCCACCCAGGAAGATGGTGCCCTGGTTCCGCACGATGACGGTCTCGTCGCTCATGGCCGGTACGTAGGCCCCGCCGGCCGTGCAGGAGCCCATGACGACAGCGATCTGGGGGATGCCCAGGGCGCTCATATTCGCCTGGTTGTAGAAGATCCGCCCGAAGTGGTCGCGGTCCGGGAACACCTCGTCCTGCAAGGGCAGGAAGGCGCCGCCCGAATCCACGAGGTAGATGCATGGCAGGCGGTTCTGGAGGGCGATCTCCTGGGCCCGGAGGTGCTTCTTCACCGTCAGGGGATAGTAGGTTCCGCCCTTCACCGTGGCGTCGTTGGCCACGATCACGCATTCGGTGCCCGAGACCCTGCCGATGCCCGCCACGAGGCCCGCGCCGGGGACATCCCCGCCGTAGAGCCCCCAGGCCGCCAGGGTCCCGATTTCAAGGAAGGGTGAGCCCGGATCCAGCAGGCCTTCCAGGCGATCCCGCACGAGCAGCTTGCCTCGCGACAGGTGCTTCTGCCGGGCTTCCTCCGAGCCGCCGCGGGTCACCTGGGCGGTCTTCTCCCGCAGATCCTCCACCTGGGCCCGCATGGCCTCGGCGTTGGCGCGAAACTCCTCGCTCTTCGGATCGATCTTCGACTGGATGAGACTCATGCCCCCTCCCGATTGAACAGTAGAAGTCTCAGGCCGTTTCCTCGAACAATTCCCGCCCGATCAGCATGCGTCGGATCTCGGAGGTTCCGGCGCCGATTTCATACAGCTTGGCATCCCGCCACATGCGCGCGACCGGGTATTCGTTCGTGTAGCCGGCTCCGCCCAGGGCCTGGATGGCCTCGCCCGCCATCCAGGTGGCCTTCTCGGCGGCGTAGAGGATGGCACCGGCGGCCTCCTTCCGGAGGGCGCGCGAATGATCGGCACGGTCGCAGGCCTGCCCCACGGCGTAGACGTAGGCCCGCGTCGCCTGCCACGTGGTGTAGAGGTCCGCCACCTTCCCCTGCATCAGCTGGAACTGCCCGATGGCCGAGCCGAACTGGCTGCGCTGGTGGATGTAGGGGAGCACCACGTCCATGCAGGCGGCCATGATGCCCAGGGGCCCGCCAGCGAGCACGGCCCGCTCGTAGTCGAGGCCGCTCATCATCACCTTCACGCCGCAGCCCAGGCCGCCAAGGAGGTTCTCCACCGGCACCTCCACATCGTCGAAGAACATGGGGTAGGTGTTGGATCCGCGCATGCCGAGCTTGTCCAGGTGCGAGCCGTGGCTGAGACCCTTCATGGTCTTCTCCACGATGAAGGCGGAGAGGGCTCCGCTGCCCCGGCCCCCGCCATCCGAGGGATCCGTCTTGGCGTAGACCACCAGCACATCGGCGTCCCCGCCGTTGGTGATCCACATCTTGCTGCCGTTCAGGACATAGCGGTCGCCGCGCCGTTCCGCGCGGAGCTGCATGGCCATCACGTCCGAACCCGCATCGGGCTCAGAAATGGCCAGGGCGCCCACATGTTCGCCCGAGACGAGCTTCGGCAGGAGCCTCGCCTTCTGCTCGGCGCTCCCGTTCCGGTGGATCTGGTTGACGCAGAGGTTGGAGTGGGCGCCATAGGAAAGGCCCACGGAGGCCGAAGCGCGGGAGATCTCCTCCATGGCCACGATGTGGGCCAGGTAGCCCATGTCGGTCCCACCGTATTCCTCGGAGACAGTCATGCCCAGCACGCCCAGATCGCCCAGGCGGCGCCAGAGATCCGTAGGAAAGGCGTTGGCGCGGTCGATTTCCGCGGCCCTGGGGGCGATCTCCCGCGACGCGAATTCGGCCACGCTGGCGCGCAGCATGGCGATGGTCTCCCCGAGCTGGAAGTCGAGTCCGGGCATGGGCGCCTCCTGGTTTGAGCGGGTTGGGTGGGTGCCGTTCAGAGTAGTTTACGTTTACGTAAACGTAAAGCTCATTCTGAGGCCGTCCCTCAGCCCGGGCGGGTGCAGGCGTGGCCCAGCACCCTCCTACTTGCGGGCCGCGAGGATCTCCCGGCACTGGCGCTCGAAGGCGCCGATCTCCGCCAGGATCTCCTCGATGTCCCGGCGCTGCTGCTCGAGGGTGGCCCGGCGGTGTCCCAGCACGCCGACCAGCTTCAGAAGCTGTGGGGTCTCGTCCGGCTGGTTGTCGTACATGTCGATCAACTCGCGGATATCGGTCAGGGACAGCCCGAGGCGCTTGCCCCGCAGGGTCAGCTTCAGCCGGGTGCGGTCCCGCCGGGTGTAGATCCGTTGGAGGCCCACACGCCGGGGCGACACCAGCCCCTGCTCCTCGTAGTGGCGGATGGCGCGGGGCGTGAGGCCGAATTCCGCGGCGAGTTCAGAGATGGTGAAGGTCCGTTCGATCATCGGGGCGATCTTACGCAGGCCCCAGGCAATTGCAACCACCATATCCAGATTCCCACCCTGGCCGCCGCACGGCTATCCTCGCCCCATGGCCCTGCCCCTCCTCTTCAATCCCGCCTCCGGCAGCACCGCGAAGGATCCCGACGTCCTTCTGCGGGCCCTCCCCAAGGACCTGCGGACGCGCGTAGAGCCCCGGCCCTTCGGTCCTCCCTGGGATTTCGAGCCGCACATCGCGCAGGCCAGCCGCGCCGGCGGGCCGCTGTTCGTGTGGGGCGGTGACGGCACCATCCATCACGCCGCCCGGGCCCTGATCGAGAAGGGCTGTCCTGTCCCCTTGGCCGCCATTCCCGGCGGCAGCGGCAACGGACTCGTGCGCAGCCTACGCACGCCGCTGGAACCCGCCGGCGCCCTGCAGCGCCTGCTGGAGGGCCGGGAGCTGCGCATGGACCTGCCGCGCCTCGACGGCGTCCCCTTCCTGAACCTCGCCGGCACGGGCTTCGAGGCCGCCGTGGCCCACCGATTCCACGACCTTCCCGGCCGCGGTTTCCGCACCTATGCGAAGGCCTGCTGGCAGCTCTGGCGGACCTGGCCGGACACGGCACTCAGCTGGGATGCGGACATCGCCTCCACCCCCCATGATGCGGGCCGCCTCGAGCGCCTCCGCGCGGCCTTCCACGCCTCGGCGCCAGCCCTTCCGGCCTCCGCCTGGAGCCTCTGTTTCGCGAACCTGCCCCAGTACGGATCGGGCCTTTGGATCGCCCCCGGGGCCGATCCCACCGATGGGGCGCTCCAGTGGGCCACCCTGGCGCGCCCTTCCCTGGTCGAACTCCTGGTGGACGTACCCCAGCTGTTCCGTGAAGGCGGGCGCACGCCCCTGCGTCACGAAGGCAGCCTTCGCGCCGCCACCCTGCGCCTGGATCGCCCCCTGCCCTGGCATCTGGACGGCGAACCGGCACCCGAGCGGGACCGCGCCGAACTGACCGTGGAACCCAGAGGCTTCCGGATGCAGGTGACCGGCGCCTGTCCCTGGAATTGAACCGACGCTCCGTTCCACAACCTCATGGAGGATGATCCGCGCATCCAATCTGGATCAGTGACGGCCAGGGAGCCTGCGATCGATCGCCCCTCCCAGCCTGAGCCACCTACCCCATCCCGTTCACGTGAAGGAGCCGCCATGTCTCGTCAAGCCATCACCACCCCGGAAGCCGTCATCGTCGGCCCCTATTCCCAAGGGATCCGCGCCGGGGAATTCATCTACCTGTCGGGGCAGACGCCCCTCGATCCCGCCACCGGCAGACTGCTGGAAGATCGGGTGGAGGCCCAGACGGAGCAATGCTTCCGGAACCTGTTCAAGGTGCTCGAAGCCGCCGGGCTGGGCCCGGACCAGGTGGTGAAGGTGAACGTCTTCCTCACGGACATGCGCGACTTCCCCGCCATGAACGAGGTCTATGCGCGGCAGTTCAATCAGCCCTTCCCGGCCCGCACGACCATCGGCGTGGCCTCCCTGCCCCTGGGTGCGCGGATCGAGATCGAAATGGTCGCCCGGGGCTGAAGCCGCAGGTCCGGCCAGAACGAAGAAGCGGCCTCCCCGAGGCCGCTTCTTCGAAGATCGAGACTTCAGTGAGGCGAGAATTCAGTGAGGATAGACCGCCGGGCCCGTCAGGCTCGAATGCCTGAACTCGGCGCTGACACTGGGGCTCGCGCCCCACAGGCCCGCAACCATCTGGACCTTGCTGAGGTCGGTCTTGGCGGGATCCCAGTCACGGCGCACTTCCAGGGTGTAGGGGGACTTCGCGTCGGACCACCAGGCCGGATCGTCCACGATGACGTAGATGGCCCGGTCGTCCTTGTTCGGATTCTTGTAGGTGACCATCACCGGCTGGTGCGCGATGGCCGCCTGGAGCATGCCAGGGCCCGGAACGCCCCACTTGTCCACGAGCATCAGGCGGAACCAGGCCAGGTTCGGATGCTTGACCTCCACCTGCACGGTGCCGCCGGCAGGCACGGAAATGCCGTAGGCGCGCCATCCCGCGGGCTGCATGGTGTAGTCGCTGAGCACCTCCACGCTGTCACCGACCGGGCTCACCGGGATGAAGCCCCGGCGGGCCATCCACTGGATCTCCGTCGACAGGTCCCGGGTGCGCCAATAGAAGGAATCGGGCAGCATCATGCAGCGGTCCCAGGGGCGGGGCACGACGATGTGTGTGCCGGGGTAGCGGGCCACGAAGTTCGCCCGGGTCTGAAAGCCACCCTGGATGCGGGAGGGAGAAGGAGCCTGGACGGCGCGGGAAGGCGCCTGAGCCACGGATGAGGTCATAGCCGAAGGCTCGGGACGAGGCGTTTTGCCCTCGGGTCGCGAAGCGCCACAGATGGTCGTGGCCAGGGCCAGACAGGTAAAGGCATTAATGGAATGATGTTGCGAGAACCGAAGTCGCATCGAAACACCTCCTTTGGGTGGGTGCAGATCTTATGATGCCAGACCCGTGCCACCCGTGCCATGAACCCTCCCAAAGGGCGTCTTGGCGGTATCCTGGCGGATTCCATGATGGGGGCTCCCAGGTGTTTGGCAAGATTCAGCACATCCATTTCGTGGGCATCGGCGGCATCGGCATGTCGGGCATCGCCGAAGTCCTTGCCAACCTGGGCTACCAGGTCTCCGGCTCGGACCTCAAGGAGAGCGCCGTCACGCAGCGGCTGCGCAGCCTCGGTATCACGGTGCATCTCGGCCATCACGGCAAGGCCATCGAGGGCGCCCAGGTGGTGGTCATCAGCTCCGCCGTGAAGGGCGATAACCCCGAGGTGGTCGCCGCCCACGCCAGCAAGATCCCCGTGATCCCGCGCGGCGAGATGCTGGCGGAACTCATGCGCATGAAGTACGGCATCGCCATGGCGGGCTCCCACGGCAAGACGACGACCACCAGCATGGTCGCCCAGGTGCTCAGCCAGGGCGGCATCGATCCCACCATCGTCATCGGCGGCAAGCTCGGCACCATCGGCAGCAACGCCAAGCTCGGCAAGGGCCCCTTCCTCGTGGCCGAAGCCGACGAAAGCGACGGCAGCTTCCTCATGCTGAACCCCACGCTGGCGGTCATCACGAACATCGATCGCGAGCATCTCGACCACTACAAGGATCTCGAAGAAATCCAGGACGCCTTCGTGACCTTCGCCAACAAGGTGCCTTTCTACGGATCCGTCTTCCTCTGCATGGACGATCCCCACGCCGCCGCCGTGCGACCGCGCCTGAAGCGGCAGGTGCGCACCTACGGCACCCACCCCCAGGTGGACATCCGCGCCCGCGAGATCCGCCAAGAGGGCTTCCGAACCCATTTCAAGGTCACGGCCCACGGCGCGGACCTGGGATCCTTCAGCCTCGGCGTTCCCGGGCACCACATGGTCCTCAACGCCCTGGCGGCCATCGGCATCGCGCTGGAACTGGACGTCGAACCCGAGGTGATCCGCGCCAGCCTCTCCAGCTTCACGGGCGCCGACCGCCGCTTCCACCTCAAGGGCGAAAAGGGCGGCGTCCTGGTGGTCGACGACTACGGCCACCACCCCACGGAGATCGCCGCCACCCTGGCCGCGGCCCGTGCGGGCTTCCCCGAGCGGCGCCTCGTAGCCGCCTTCCAGCCGCACCGCTACAGCCGCACCAAGGCCCTGCTCGACGAGTTCGGCACCGCCTTCTTCGAGGCTGATTCCGTGCTGGTCACCGACATCTATCCCGCGGGCGAGCAGCCCATCCAGGGCGTGGATGGCGCCGCCGTCGCAGAGGCCCTGCGCGCCCACGGGCAGAAGGATGTCCACCTCGTGAACCGGGTGGAGGATCTCCCCCTCGCCATGAAGCGCCTGACCCGCAACGGTGATCTGCTCATCACCTTCGGGGCCGGTTCCATCACCCACGCAGGCCCCGCCTTCCTCGATCTGGACTGACCATGCGGATGCCTTCGCGGCCGGCCCTCCTCGCTCTGCTGTGCGCCGCGCCGCTTATGGCGGGCCTGCCGCCGGGGCTGCTGCCTGCCGCGGATCACCGCCCGGACGTGCCCCAGCCCGACCTCGGCACCCGCTACACGCCTCACCACGCCCTGCTGGCCTACGCGCGCGCGCTGGCCGCCGCAGCGCCCGAGCGCGTGCGGATGTCGATCCTGAACGTCACCGAAGAGGGATACGAGCAGCCCTTCCTCGTCATCAGCTCACCTGAGAACCTGCGTCGCCTGGACGAATGGAAGGCCCTCAACGCGAAGCTGGCGGATCCCAGAACCTGCCCGGAGGAGGAGGCCCGCCGCATCACCGAAACGAGCCCCGTGTTCGTCTGGCTCGGCTATTCGGTGCATGGTTCCGAAGCCGCGGGATCGGAGGCGGCCCTGGCGGTGGCCTACCATTTCGCCTCGGCCCGCAGTCCCGAGGTGCTCAAGCAGTTGGACCGCGTCGTGCTCCTCATGGACCTCACGCAGAATCCTGACGGCCGCGCCCGGCACCTGCAGGGTGTGGCTGAAGCCAGCACACCCTTCAAGGCCAACGATCCGCTCGACGCGCAGAACACCGCCCAGTGGCCCGGCGGACGCTTCAACCACCGCCTCTTCGACCTGAACCGCGACTGGGTCTGGCAGACCCAGGGCGAGATCCGCGCCGAGACCGCGGCCTTCCTGCAGTGGAATCCCCAGGTGGCCGTGGATGTCCACGAGATGACGCCTGAATCCTCGTACTACTTCCCGCCCACCATGCAGCCCATCCACGAGGGCCTGCCCGAGGCCTTCTCGGGGCGCTGGCAGGCGACCTTCGGCAAGGGCGTGGCGCGGGCCTTCGACGCCCGCGGCTGGGCCTATTTCAGCCGCGATGTCTTCGACCTCTTCTACCCCGGCTACGGCGATTCCTGGCCTACCTTCCAGGGAGCCGTGGGCATGACCTTCGAAACGGCCGGCCAGGGCGGCGTGGCCTACCGCCGCCAGGACGAGGACATCCTCACCCTGGAGGGCCGCATCCAGCGCCACACGGCTTCCTGCCTCGCCGTGGTGGCCACCGCTGCTGCTGAGCGCCAGGCCCTGCTCTGGGACTTCCAGCAGGCGCGACGGGATCGCGCGGCCCTCGGAGATCGCGCCGGAGCCTTCCTCCTCGGCGAAGGCGAGGATCCCTCCCGCACCCGGGCCCTCGTGGCCCTGCTCCAGCGCAACGGGATCGACGTGCTCCGCACCACTCGGGAACTGGCCACGGCCGGCCTCGAACCCATCGGCCTCGCGCAGGGCGCCGGCCTGCCCGCGGGAAGCTATCTCGTGCCCCTCGACCAGGCGAAGGGCGCCCTGGCCCAGGCCCTGCTCGAAGCCGAGGCCCACATGGGCCCCAAGCCCACCTACGACACCACGGCCTGGAGCCTGCCCATCGCCTTCCACGTGCCCGCCTGGCGCGCGAAAGTCCGGCCCAAGGTCGACGCGGCAACCCTGGTCCCACCGGCAGAAACCGGGCTTCCGGACGCCGCCTGGGGCTACCTGATCCCCGCGGGACACGAGGGCGCCGAAAAGACCCTGGCCGCCCTGCTGCAGGAGGGATTCAAGGCCACGGCCCTGGCGGAACCGGCGCGGCACCTGGATCAACGCCTTCCCGCAGGCACCATCGTCCTGCCCCTGCGCGGCAATCCACCCACGCTCAAGGCACGCCTTCACGCCCTGGCCCGCCAGAACCAGCATCCCGTGCTGCCCACGGACACGGCCCAGATGGGCCTGGGGCCCGACCTCGGATCGAACCGCGCCCTGATCCTCAAGACCCCGCGCATCGCCGTGCTCATGGACCGGCCCGCCAGTCCGACGGCCTTCGGCGCCCTGGCGCACACCCTCACGGAGGCGGGCCTCGCCTTCGTGCAGCTGCGGGCGGATCGGCTCGCGGCGGCCCCCCTGCAGCGGTACACGCACCTGGTGCTCGTCGACGACGAAGCCCAGGGCAAGGGCTGGCAGCAGGCCCTCGGTGAAGGCGGCGCAGCCAAGCTGAAGGCCTGGGTCGCGGAGGGCGGCAGCCTCCTGGCCTTCCAGGGCGGCGCAGCCTACGCGTCGCGCGCGGGGCTGACGGCGACGGGGTACCACCTGCTGGCGAAGGGCGCCGAGGAAGCGCGCCTGAAGGAAAAGGATCCCAAGCGTGAGGCGCCCAAGGTCGACCCCGCCGACCTGGTGCGTCCCTGGGACAAACGGGAGGAACGCAGCCTAGAGGAGAGCATCCCCGGCGCCTTCCTGAAGGTGCGCGTGGACGGCACCCATCCGCTGGCCTGGGGCCTTCACGCCGAGCAGGGCGCCGCCGTGCTCGACACCAGCGACCCGGTGCTCCACCTGAGCGCGGGCGGCGAGAATCCGCTCTACTACGCGAAGGAGGAGCTCAGGGTCTCCGGGCTGTTGCCCAGGGCCATGGAAGCCAAGCTGCAGCAGAGCGCCTACGCCATCCGCGAGAAATCAGGCCAGGGCGCCATCATCCTCCTGGCCGGCGATCCGGTGTTCCGGGCCCAGACGCCGTTCACGCGCCGTATCCTGTTCAACGCCATCTTCTTCGGCGCCTACCGACCCACCAACGACTGAGCGATCATGGGCCTTCGATTCACCCTCGCCATCACCGGAGCCTCGGGCTCCGCCTTCGGCGTGGCGGCCTTGAAGCGCCTCTCCGCGAATCCGGAGGTGGAGCAGGTCGCCCTGCTGCTGTCCCCCACCGGGAAGCGCTGCCTTCTCGATGAAACGGGGCTGACGCCCAAGGATCTCGCGGCACTGCCCAAGGTGAGCCTGCGCGACGAGCGCGACCTCGGCGCCGACATTTCCTCCGGATCCCACCGCCATGACGGCATGGCCATCGTCCCCTGCAGTGCGGGCGCCCTGGGCCGCATCGCCTCGGGCGTAAGCGAAACGCTGGTGAGCCGCGCGGCAGATGTCTGCCTGAAGGAGCGCCGTCCCCTCGTGCTCTGCCTGCGCGAAACGCCGCTGAACCGCATCCACCTCGAGAACATGCTGCGCGTTCACGATGCGGGCGCCGTCGTCATGCCGATCATGCCCGGCTTCTACAGCGGCCCGAAGAGCCTCGACGATCTCTTCGACACCTTCGCCACCCGCGTGCTGGATCAGTTGGGACTCAGCGAATCCGATACCCGGCGGTGGAAGGACTGATTCACCACGGAGACACGGAAAACACGGAAGGGACTCCGAGAAGAGGTCCTGTTTTTCTCCGTGTCGTTCTCAGTGCCCTCGGTGCCTCCGTGGTGAATCTTGGACGATCAGCCCGCGCCTTCCATCAGCGCCTCTTCCTCGCGCTGGGCCTTGCGGGTGGACCAGAAGGCCCAGAGGGCGCCCAGCGCCCCGGTGGTTGCACCGACGAAGGCGAGCAGGAGCATGCTGCCCATGGAAAAGAAACCGAGGCGGGCCAGTTCCACCAGCATGGGCGACAGGCCGCCGACGCCGCGGGACAGGGGCAGCCAGAGGCCGAAGAGGCCGAGCATGGCCAGCACGCTTCCGCCCAGGCCGAGGAAGGCCCCTTCCAGCAGCAGCGGGGTGCGGATGAAGCCTTCGGAAGCGCCGACCAGTCGCATGATCGTGATTTCTTCTTCGCGGGCGAGGATGCTCATGCGGATCACGTTGCCCGTGGCAAATCCCGCCGCCAGCAGCAGCAGCACGCCCAGGGTGGCCAGGGCCGAACGCAGCATGCGCGCCATGCGCTGGAGGTTTTCCAGGCGTTCCTGATCCACGAGGACATCGCCCACGCCGGGCATCCCCTTCAGGCTCTCGCCCACGCCCACGGCCCGGCCCCCCGTGGCCAGATCCTGGCGCAGCGTCAGCTCCAGGCTTTCGGGCAGGGCGTCCTTGCCGGCGCTTTCCAGCAACAGGCCCGCCTCTCGGGTGGCTGTCTGGAACTGCCTGCGGTTCTCCTCGGCCGACAGGCGGCGGACCTCCCGGAAGCGCGGATCGCGCTTCAGACGGACCGCGGTTTCATCCAGCGTCCGGCCTTCGGCCGCATAGACCACCACCTTGGCCATGCCCTCGAGGCGTCCGACGAAGCGGTCCAGGCTTTCCACCAGTAGCAGGCCGCCACCCGCCAGCAGCAGGCCCGAGGCCAGGGTGAGTACCGCCAGGACGTACTGGCCCCGATGACGGAAGAGGTCGCGGAGCACGTCCTGGAGCAGCAGTCCCAGCAGGCGCAGGCTGGTCACGAGGCGTTCCCGTCCACGGCGATGCCCTTGAAGACCGACGCGGTGGGCGAGACCACGACGACCTTGGCGTCCGTGCCGCCGAGGGGGGATTTCCAGATGTAGATCGTGCTGGAGGCGGTGGTCCCGAGGCCCACCAGCCAATCCTTCGTACCGGGATGGGCGAGGACCCGCAGATCCGCCTGGCTCGCGGCGCTGCCCAGGGTCTTGTAGGGGGCCACATTGTAGGTGCTGCCGAACATGCCCGCGGTGAAGACCTGGATCGGCTGGGCCGTGCTGGAGGCATCGGTGTTGTGGCGGGCCACGTACAGGTTGCCGTTACCGTAATCAAATGCCAGGGCCCCGTAGACGCCGAGGGTGGTCTTGTCGCCGAGGATGACCCGGGTGGGATCGAAGGTGGAGGCGGTGCCCTTGCGCAGGCGGGGCCCCGTCAAGGCGTCGATGCCCACGGTGCCCCCATCCTTGAAGAAGGCGTAGACCGATCCCGAGGCCGCGGCCACACCGGTTCCGCCCGTGTCGCCACTCATGGTGAGCGCCTGGAGGGTCACGGTGGCGTCCTGGGTCTGGGCGCTGGCGCCCGCCACCACCCAGATCTGGGTGCTGTTGTCCCCGTTTTCCGTGATGAAGAGGGTGTCGTTCGAAGCGTCCAGGGCGATCTGGCCGAACTTCCCGTTGGTCAGGCGGCCCGTGCTGGACAGGCTGAAGGAGACCACCTCGCCGTTAGGCACCGTGCCGGACTGGGCGCGGATGTTGCTCACCCGCACGATGGTGCCCGCATCCGAAACGAGGTAGAGCGTGCCCCGCTGACTATCGAAGGCCAGACCGCCCCAGGCCAGGTTCGTGACCTTGCTGAAGAGGCTGGACGTGATCTGGTAGCTGGGGGCGGGCGTGGTCGTGCTGTCGTAGACGGTGTTCAGATCCTTCCAAACGAACACCTCGCTGGTGGTGGAGTCGAAGGTGTACAGGGCCACGCCGCTCGTGCCGCCGGAGGTGCCGTCCGGCTCCTTGCATCCCGAAACGAGCAGAAGGAGGGAGGCCAGGAGGCCGGTCAGAACGCGCGATGTCATGGGAACCCTATTTGGTGGAGAAGAGGGCCTTCAGGTGGGTGTTCAGGGTGCGCACCATGTCGGCGTCGCAGCCCGCATCCACCGCGCCTCGGCTGATGGCCAGGGCGAGCCCCTTCACGGCTTCAGGCCCGTCGCCTGAAATGATCTGCTGGGTGGCCCGCGCCTGCAGCCGGTTCACCATCTCGTGCTGCGCCTCGGGCAGCACCATTTTGGCGGCCTGGGCGATGCGCTGGGTGAAGTTCATGAGCTTGACCATGCGCTGGGGATCGTCCATGGGCGCGGGTTTGGGAGCCGACACGGGCGGCTCGCCGCCCACCACGCCACCGCCAACCGTTTCGGGAAGCGGTTCTTCGTTCTCGGGAAAGCCCTGCATCCTCGGGAGCGGACGGGGGGCCTGGAGACGCACGATGGCCGTTTCCTCGGCGGTCGATTCGGGCATCACCGGGCCGGAGGAGGATCCCAGCAGCGTGGACACGGGAACCAGTTCCTTCTCCTTGGCGGGCTCGGCGGCCGGGGCGTCGATCTTGGCGGGCTTGCCCGAGCGGATGCCCTTCATCACCACGTGGCCGGCCATGACCAGGCCGTAGAGGTCCTTCGCCACGGTGAGTACGGGCTTCTGCATCACCTCGGCCAGCTCGGACACGGTGTAGTAGCCCGTGGCCAGCGCCAGCAGCTTGATCTCGCGGGGGTTGACGCCCTGAGGGGTCTCCCCGGGCAGGAGCGTGGAGGCCGGATAGAGGTCCACCGAGGGCACCTTCTGGCTGATGACGCGCCATTCGTCCATGCGCCGCCCCAGTTCCATCAGGATGGAGGCGTTGGGCTTGGTGATGGTGGCGGGCACATCCGGCACCACTTCCTCGAAGCGGTAGCTGCCCTCGAGCCAGAGCGCCACTTCCATCAGCGCCTCGAAGCCTTCCCCGGCATGGGTGACCGCGTGGATGATTCGGCCATCCTTCAGGTAGATGCGCGCCTTGGAGGCTTCCTGCTGCACGTGGAAGCAGCCCGATTTCCCGCCCTGGCTCACGAGCTGGATGATGTCGGGCAGCGGAGCCTCGCGCATAGAGCCTTGGATCACACCCTGGGACATGGGCTGTTCCTCTCGGGAAAATGAAATCGGATGCCCAACCATACCACGGAGTGCGCCCATACCTTGGAGTGCGCCCTTCCCCAGGAAGGTCTCATGAGCGATGCTGGGGGTCCTATGAGCCCCCGCCCCGACTCCCCCTTCGCCCCCATCGAGGAAGCCATCGACGCCATCCGCCAGGGCCGCATGGTCGTGGTGGTCGATGACGAGGATCGAGAAAACGAGGGGGACCTCACCCTCGCCGCCGAGCACGTGAGCCCCGAAGCCATCGCCTTCATGGCCACCTATGGGCGCGGCCTGATCTGCGCCGCGCTCGAGGGCCCGGTCCTCGACAAGCTCCAGATCCCCCTCATGGTGCGCGACAACACCAGCCCCTTCGAAACAGCCTTCTGCGTCTCCGTCGAGGCGCGGGAAGGCACCACCACGGGCATCAGCGCCCAGGACCGCTCGCGCACCATCCAGGCCCTCATCGATCCCGAGGCCAAGCCCCAGCACTTCGTGAAACCCGGCCACGTCTTCCCCCTGCGCGCACGCCCCGGAGGCGTGCTCACACGCACGGGCCAGACCGAGGCCAGCGTGGACCTGGCGCGCCTGGCGGGCCTGCACCCCAGCGGCGTCATCTGCGAAATCATGAAGGATGACGGCACCATGGCCCGGGTGCCCGACCTCGTTCCCTTCTGCAAGCAGCACAACCTCCTCCTCGTGACCGTGGCTGATCTCGTGGCCTACCGGCTGCGCCAGGAACCCCTGGTGAAGCCCCTCGAAGTCCGCGCCATGAGCAGCATCTGGGGGCAGTTGAAGGTCCACCGCTTCCAGAGCCTGCTGGATGGCGGCAGCCACCTGGCCTTCGTGCTGGGGGATCTGTCGGGCGACGGCGAACCGCCCCTCGTCCGCGTGCACGTGGAAACGCTGCCCGACGACCTGCACGGCTTCGAATCCGGCCTCTTCCAGAAGGCCATGGGCGTCCTCGCCAAGGAGGGCCGCGGGGCCCTCGTCTACCTGCGCCGGCACATCCACACCCCCGGCGTGGCCGAGGAGGATCACGCCCAGCCCCAGGTCATGAGCGACCGGGATTTCGGCGTGGGAGCCCAGATCCTGCGGCAGCTGGGCATTGGTAAAATGCGCCTCCTCAGCCGGCATGAAACCAAGTACATTGGCCTACGTGGCTTCGGCCTCGACCTCTGCGCCCACGTGCCACTGGAACCCCCCGCGGCCCACCCCTCCACGGAACAGCATTGATCGATGCCGCTTTCCTGACCCAGTCCCCCTTGTTCAGGAACCTGGACGAGATGGAACGGGCCCAGATCCTCATCATCGGGGACGTGCGTTCCTATCCGGCCGGACAGGTGCTCTTCCGGGAAGGGGATCCGGGGGACGGACTCTACCTGGTGGTGAAGGGGTCGGTGCGCATCTCCAAGCAGAGCGTGACCGGTGAAGAGGCCCTGGCGGTGCTGGAGCCCCCTGCCTTTTTCGGCGAGATGGCCCTCATCGATAGTGCGGCCCGGGCAGCGGATGCCATCGTCAACGAGGATTCAGTGCTATTCTTCGTGCCGCTCCAGGGCCTCCGCTCCCTGATCGAAGCCCAGCACCGGATCGCCCTGAAGATTCTCTACGCCTTGTGCGAGGTGCTCGCCCAGCGGTTGCGGGAAACCAATGAACGCTACATGAACATCTTCACCATTGCCCAGTGGGGGGGCGCCAACCCCGACGGCCCCCTTCCCGTCCCCTGAACTTGAAAGGAGTTCCCATGTCCGACCTCGTCGCCCACATCACCGACGCCGAATTCCCCCAGGCCGTCGCCCAGGGTGTCACCCTCGTGGATTTCTGGGCCCCCTGGTGTGGCCCCTGCAAGATGATCGCCCCCGTGCTCGATGAACTGGCCTCCGAAATGAAGGGCCAGGCCAAGTTCGTGAAGATGAACGTGGACGAGAACCCCCAGGTGGCCGGCCAGTTCGGCATCATGAGCATCCCCACCCTCATCGTCTTCAAGGACGGCAAGCCCGTGAACAAGCTCGTCGGTGGCCAGCCCAAGCCCCAGCTCAAGGCCTTTGTCGAAGGCGCCTTCTGAGCCAGCCCGATCCTCGATGAAACGGCGCCGAAAGGCGTCGTTCTTCGTTTCAGGGCTGGCCCTTGTCGGGGCTGCGGAGCCGGCGGACCTCGCCTTCCAGCTCCGAATGGCAGGAGGGGCAGACCATGTGACTGAACCGGGCTTCGCTCCGCTGGTGGATGAAAGCCTCCACGTGTTGCCAGGTGCCGTGGTCGTCCCGGACCCGCTTGCAGTAGTCGCAGGTGGGGATAAGCCCCCGCAGGGCCCTCACGTTCTTGAGGGCGCCTCGAAGCTCGGCCAACAAGCGCGACCGCTGCCGCAGCAGGACACGGTCCTTGGCGCGCATCACCGCGAGCTTGAAGAGCAGGCGGTTGATGAAGACCCAGATGGCCACGCTGACCAGCAGGCTGGAAAGCAGGGTGAAGACCTCGCCCAACAAAACGTCCAGCCCCGTCCAGAACCAGAAGGCCCCGGCGCAGAGTCCCAGTGTGGTGCCCTGCACCAGCAGGAAGCGCCAGCGCGACCGGAAGGCCACCGCCGCCCCCATCTGGATGAGCATGAAGGTCGATATCTGCACGGCGCCCGGCAGCACCGCCACGAGGAAGATCCCGTTGGCGCTGGCGAGGGCCACCAGGAGGAAGCCCACGTTCTCCACGTCCCGCAGCAGGCGGTTGAGGGGCTTGATGAAGTAGCCGGCCAGGTAGAAGAGCGCCATCTCGGCCAGGGATTCCAGGACCAGGGTCCGCTTCAGAGGCGTCGCGCTGTACCGCTCCAGGCGCCAGAGGGTCAGGAACAGGAAGAAGTGCCCCAACCACAGGGCCACGCTTTCGTAGGCGCGGAGCACCTGCTCCTCCCACTCGTCCGAAACCCGTTCAACCAGAATGGGCGGCGCGACGGCCTCCTCGCCGACATCCGGCAGGCCTTCCCGGGTGGTTTCCGAGGCTCCCGACATGCGCCTTCATCCCTCTGGAGAACCCTTCGGTTCCTGGAGGTGGCGGGTAAAGAATCGGCCTCTATTTTCTCCGGAGCACCAGCCGGATCTGGTTGCCCTTGTCGTTGAAATGGACCTCGTCCATCACCAGCATGATGAGCGGCAGGCCCCGGCCGCAGTGGGGCGCCATGTCTGAGTCCCCGGGCAGCGGCGAGATGCGGCTGGCGTCGAAACCCCGGCCCTCGTCACTGATCTCCAGTTCGAAGCGCTCCGTATCCATGGCCAGGCGCACTTCGATGAGGCGGCCCGCATAGTGCGGATCGGCCATCCGCTGATCGCGCAGCTGGACGTAGGGATCCTCCTTCGCGAAGAGGTCGCCCTTGAGACTCGATTCCAGCTCGAGGTTGCCGTGTTCCAGTGAGTTCACCAGGGCCTCGTGGAAAGCCATGGCGATGACGTCCAGGTTGCTCGTGGAGGCGAAGCCCATGGGCACCAGGCGGTCCGTCAGGTGACGCACGAGGATGGGCACGTCCAGTTCGTCCGAGCGGAAGAGGAAGTGGCGCCGCTCGTTCACCAGGCCGCGCAGGCCGTCGTCCGCCAGGCGGATGTCCCGGTGCAGGTCCACGAGGTGGAAGACGCTCTGCACCATGTCCCGGATGGCGATGGGCTTCATGAAGAGGTTCGAGGCCCCCATGCGCATGGCGCGGATGGCGTAGTCCACCGAGGCCTGGCCGGTCATCAGCACCACGGGGAGGCGCGGCTGCAGGGTCTTCACCTTGTGGATGACGTCGAAGCCATCGAGGCCTTCCATGTTGATGTCGGTGATGACCAGATCGAACTGGGGGGCCGAGGGATTCTGGATCAGCTCGAGGGCCTGGGCGGCGTCCGGGTAGGCGTGCACCTCCATGCCGTAGTGCGCCAGCGCGGACTGCACCATGTCCAGCACCGCCGGGTCGTCATCGATCAGCAGAATGTGGGCGGCCCGTCGAATCATGGAAGCTCCGTCTGGCCGATTCTATCCAACCGGCGGCAGATAGGGTGCAATCAATGCCCAGGTCCGATCGAGGGCTCCCGCCAGCTCTTCCGGCAGCGCGCGTCCCGGGGTCGGCCTCAGCGGAGCTTCCGCCAAGGTGGCGAGAACCTCGCGTTCGAGGTGTTCGGCCTCGACCACCTGAAGGCGCCCCGCCTGCAGGAGGGGCGGCACCAGATCCTCGAAGTTGGCATAGCCGAGCCCGAGCAGCGTCGGCAGACCCGCGCGGACGGGCTCCAGGGGATTGTGCCCGCCGCCGGCGGTCCAGCCGCCCGCCACGAGGGCCACGGTGCCTTCGGCATAGGCGGAGGGCAGCTCTCCCAGGGTGTCCAGCAGCAGCACCTCCACCTCGCGCCAGGCCGCCGTCTCCGGCCAGGGCCCAGAGGCCCGTCGGAAGGCCAGCCCACGCGCGGTGAACCCCTCGGCCACGGCCTCGAAGCGCCTGGGCTGCCTCGGCGCGAGGATCAGGCGCAGTCCGGGCACACGGGCCTTCGCGCCCATCCAGGCCTCGAGGGCCAGGTCCTCCTCGCCCGCCAGGGTGTTGCCCACTACCAGCACGGGGTGCTTCGCCCAGGCCGTCCGAAGCCCGTCCCAGCCTGCATGCAGGGGACGGGGCGGAGGCAGGTCCGCCTTGAGGTTGCCGCCCAGTTGCACGTCCGGGGCGCCCAGGCGTTGGAAGGCCCCGGCGCTGGCCCGGTCCCGGGCCGCCACCCGCGTCAGGCGCGACGCGGCCCGCCGCAGCCAGGGGCCGCCGCGATGAAGGGACTTCTCAGTCAGGCGCCCGTTCACCACCAGGCGCGGCACGCCGCGGATCTCCAGGGCCTCCAGCAGCCCCGGCCAGAGTTCTGTTTCCAATGCGAGGAAGGTTCCGGGCGGATGAAGGAGGAAGGATTCCAGTCCGGCGGGATCGTCCAGCGGGAAGGCCCCGCCCGTGATGCGGCCCGTGCCGCCATCCCATTCCGGCAGGCGCCGCGCCAGCAGATCCAGCCCCGCGGGCGTGCCCGTGCTCAGGTGGACGCGGTGGCCCGATTCCCGCAGACGGCCCACCAGGCCATCCGCCAGCAGGAGTTCACCCACGCTCACCGCATGGAGCCAGACCCAGCGACCCGCCGGCAGATCCGGGGCCTCCGCCTCCAGGCGCACCCGCCAGCCCTGGGGCAGGCCCCGGGCACAGGCCCGGGCCGCGGCCCCGGCCAGAGAAACGGCCAGTCGGTAGCTGAGGTCGAGTGAATCCACGCCTCAACGCTCTCACAATTCCAGGCTTGTGCGGAATTTTGGAATCGAAAAAGCAGGCGAGACGTGGACCAACCTTGGCGATGGTGTTTTCAGCCAATCCCGCGATTTCAGCGATAACCGATTCACAAGGGCGAAAGGAATATTTAAAGCGGAGGAAAGCGGAAGGGGAGAGGAAAGCGGAGGCATGGGGTAGCGTTGCACCCGATTTTCTCAGCTATCCTCAGCGCCTCGGCTACCCTCCGCTTTTGAATTCCTTCCTCGCTGACGCCTCAACCCGTTGTTGGAACAGGGCCGACTTGGGCGGCATCATGGAGGGATGGACGGACCCGCCCCCCTCGACATCCTCATCGTCACCGGCCCCCTGGGCGCGGGCAAAACCACCGTCGTCAACCGGCTGCTGAAGGCCGAGGTGGCCGCCTCCCGCCGGGTGGCCGTGCTCATCAACGAATTCGGCGCCGTCAGCGTGGACGGCACCCTGGTGGACACCGAGCGGCCCGAGCTGGCGGGCGTGGAGAACCTGGTGAACGGCTGCGTCTGCTGCAGCCTGCGCGACGATGTCATCACCACCCTCAAGGCCTGGTGCGATCAACCCGAGGCCCAGCGCCCCCAGCGCGTCGTGCTGGAGACGACGGGCCTGGCCGATCCCACGGACCTGCTGGATCTGGAACAGGAGCCCGCGCTGGCGGGGCGGTTGCGCCTGGCGGGCCTGCTGACGGTGATCTCCTGCCTGGCCCCCGTGGACCATCTGAAGACCAAGCCCCTGCTCCACCGCCAGGCGGCCCTGGCCAGCCTCATCCACCTCAGCAAGGCCGACCTCGATCCCTCGGGCGCGGTGGCCTGGGAAAGTGAACTGCACGCGGCCTTCCGCCATATTCCGCTGGTGGCGACGCGCCAGGGCGTCGCGCCCGAAGGCAGCCCCGATCCCTGGCTGGGCGATGTGCGGCCCCTGCCCGAGGGTTGGGAAGCCAGCGACAGCACCAGCTTCGCCGAGGCCCGTTCGCTCAGCCTGCACTGGGATCATCCGGTGGATCCGGCGGCCCTGGAGGCCCTCCTCCTCGCGTCGCCCACCCAGGGCGAGCTCCTGCGCGCCAAGGGTGTCTGCGCCTTCGCCGGCTGGGCCGCGCGCAACGACGGCAGCGACCGCTGGGCCTTCCAACTGGCGGACGGGCGCCTGGAGATCTCGCCCCTGCCCCTTCTGGCCGACGGCACCGCAGCGGCCTGCGTAGCTGTGGCCATCGGCACGAACCTGGATCACACGCAATGGAAGAAGGATCTGCGCGGCCTCGAAGTGGCACCCGAAGGCGCCCGCCGCAAGGTCACCCTCCGGAACTGAGATCGCTTCTGTCTTCCCATCTGGCCTGAGTCACGCGATCGACCGATGAAGGCCCTCCTTATCACCGTTCATCACTGTCCATCACCGGTTGCCCTTTTTTCTTTCGCCGCGGCTTCCCAGCGAAAAAGACAAGGCCATGAAGCCGGTGATAAACGGTGATGGACGGTGATAAAGGCAGACCGGTTGGATCTTCCCGAAGGTCCCCACACCGTGCATCCCCGTCGCGGTGCGAAGAAAGGAGGTCATGGTTGCGGCCCCTCGGGGGCTGAACCAAGCAGCCGAGGCCGGTCCTTGGTATGATCGCAGGTCCCTCTGGGAAAGTTCGCAAGGAGCAAGTGTGGATCAGGTGCTGGACCTCATGGCCAAGGAGCTCAAGCTCCCCCGCAGTGGCGTGGCCGCCATCGTGGCACTGCTGGAGGAGGGCAACACGGTCCCCTTCATCGCCCGCTACCGGAAGGAGGCGACCGGTTCCCTCGATGAAGTGGCCATCCGCGCCGTGGAAGACCGGCACGCCTACTACAAGGACCTGCTGGACCGCCGCAAGACGGTGCTGAAGTCCATTGACGAGCAGGGCAAGCTCACGCCGGAACTGAAGACGAAGATCGAGACGACCTGGGTGAAGGCCGAACTCGAGGATCTCTACCTGCCCTTCAAGCCCAAGAAGCGCACCAAGGCCACCGTGGCCAAGGAGCGCGGCCTCGAACCGCTGCTGGATTCGCTGCTGGCCGATGCCACCGGCGCCGATCCGTTCATCTTCGCCGAGCCCTTCATCAAGGATGAGGACGGCCTGCGCTCGCCTTCGGAATGCCTGGAAGGCGCGGGTCACATCCTGGCCGAACGCCTCACCGAAGATGCCGAGATCCGCGCCTGGCTGCGTATGGAATTCCACGAGCAGGGCGTGCTCAAGTCCGAGATCCGCGAAGAGCGCAAGAACGATCAGGCCGCCCTGCGCTTCAAGCCCTACTTCGACTTCTCCGAGGCCATCAAGAAGATCCCCAGCCACCGCCTGCTGGCCCTGCGCCGCGGCGAGAAGGAGGAGATCCTCACGGTGAAGCTCCTCGTGGAGCGCGAGAACCTCGTGAGCCAGCTCGTGTCCAAGGTTCCCGTGAACCCGGGCAGCGGCTACCGCCGCTTCCTCAACGAGGCCGCCGGCGACGCCTTCGACCGCCTGCTGGCGCCCACCATCGAATCCGAAGTGCGCTACGAGGCCAAGAAGAAGGCCGACGCCGAAGCCATCAAGGTCTTCCAGACCAACCTCGACCACCTGCTGCTGGCGCCCCCCGCGGGCCAGCGCTGCACCCTGGGCGTGGACCCCGGCATCCGCACGGGCTGCAAGCTCGTCGTCATCAACCGGCTGGGCCAGCTCGTGCAGAACGAGGTCATCTACCCCCTGGAACCCAAGCGGGATCTGGACGGGAGCCGCGCCATCCTCGAGAAGCTCTGCACCGGCAATCCCATCGAGGCCATCGCCATCGGCAACGGCACCGGCGGCCGCGAGGTGGAGGCCTTCATCCGCGAGTGGCTGAAGGAAACGAACCGCACGAACCTCATCTGCGTGAGCGTGAGCGAGGCCGGCGCGTCGGTCTACTCCGCCAGCGACATCGCCCGCGAGGAATTCCCCGACTACGACGTCACCGTGCGCGGTGCCGTGAGCATCGCCCGCCGCTTCCAGGATCCCCTGGCTGAGCTGGTGAAGGTCGATCCCAAGAGCATCGGCGTGGGCCAGTACCAGCACGACGTGAACCAGACCTCCCTCAAGAAGGGCCTGGACGACGTGGTGGAGAGCTGCGTGAACCGTGTCGGCGTCGACATCAACAGCGCCTCATACAAGCTGCTGGCCTACGTGGCGGGCATCGGCGAGGGCCTGGCGAAGAGCATCGTGGCCCACCGCTTCGAGCATGGCGCCTTCAAGCGCCGCGAGCAGCTGATGGGCGTGAGCCGCTTCGGCGCCAAGGCCTTCCAGCAGGCCGCGGGCTTCCTTCGCATCCACGATGGCGAGGATCCGCTGGACGCCTCCGCCGTGCATCCGGAAAGCTATCCCGTCGTGCAGCGCATCTGCCAGCTGGCGGGCAAGACCGTGCCCGAGCTCATCGGCAACGACGCCGTGCTGGACGCCCTCGACATCAAGCTGCTCGTGGACGACAAGTTCGGTGCGGAAACCGTGAAGGACATCCTCGCCGAGCTCAAGAAGCCCGGCCGCGATCCCCGCCACCGCTTCGAGATCGTGCAGTTCCGCGAAGGCGTGAACAAGCCCAGCGACCTGGAAGTGGGCATGGAGCTGCAGGGCATCGTGACGAACGTGACGGACTTCGGCGCCTTCGTCGATGTGGGCGTCCACCAGGACGGCCTCGTTCATCTCTCGGAGATCGCGCACCGCTACGTGAAGAACCCCGCGGACGCCCTTAGCGTGGGCCAGGCGGTGAAGGTGAAGGTGCTGGCTGTCGATCTCGAAGCCAAGCGCATCGCCCTTTCCATCAAGGCCATGCTCGCCGCCCCCGCGGGTGCCGGACAGGCCCCGCAGCACCGACGCCACGCCGGCTCCCGGCCCGACTCCAACCAGCCCCGGCCCCAGAATGGGCCGCGTCCGCCCCGCCCCGAAGGCCGCCCCCAGGGCGCCCGGCCCGACCAGGGACGTCCCTTCCGCGCCGAGGGCTCGCGGCCCCCGCGTTCGCAGGACGCACGTCCTGCGCGCCCCGAGCGTGAGACGCGCCCGGCCCAGACTCAGTCCCACGCCCAACCTCGGCGCGAGGCCGCGCCCGTGGCCAGCGGCGCCTCACTGACGGACCTGATGGCCAAGTTCAACAAGGGCCACCGCTGATGCAGGCCCGGCTGAACCGGCTCGCGCCCGCGGCGCTCCTGCTGCTCCTGGCCTGCCAGCCTCGCAGCGCCGCGCCGGTCTACGGCCCATGGGAGGAGGGCCTCACCCTCACCTACGAGAACCCCTCCCTGCCCCAGCCCCTCCGCACGGCGGAACGGTTGCAATTCCGCGTGGCCCGGGCCTCCCTGAGTCCCAGCGGCCCCACCCTCGTCCGGTTGACCTTGTCCAACGCCCACGGCCAGCAGAACCTGCTGTTCAAGCACGAAGGCGGCGGCATCGCCATGCTCGACGACCAGGGCAATGTCGTCGCCCAGCCCCTGCCCGCGGGATTCCAGAACCTTTCCCGCTGGACGGACCGTGGCATCGAATACCGCGTCATCGGCCGCTCCACCTGGGAAGGGGCCTCGATCCTGCCTGAGACCTCGGACCCCGTGGGCCTCTGGATCGAGACCCGCACACCCGATGGCATCCAGCGCCGGACCCTCTTCCTGCCCAATCTCGGTGAGGTGGAATCCCGCATCTACCGCGACGGCGCCTGGGTGGCCGTGAATCGACTCGTGGCCCGTGGCTTCACGGACCTCCCCACCTCCAAGCGCTCCTGAAGCCCCGAACCGGAGCTGACATGACCGAATCCACCCACCCTGCCCCCGCCGAGGATCTCGAGATCGCGGTGCCTCCGGGCGCCGAGAAGGGCATGGTGCGCGACAACCTCGAAGTGATCTGCTTCGCCATGGTGCTGATCCTCTTCTTCAAGGCCTTCGTCGGGCAGCAGTTCAAGATCCCTTCCGCCTCCATGCGGAACACGCTGATGATCGGGGACCACCTGCTGGCCAACAAGTTCATCTTCGCCCAGCCCCAGTGGGCCTGGGAGGAGAAGCTCTTCCCCATGCGCGGCGTGAAGCGCGGCGACATCATCGTCTTCCGCTATCCCATCGATCGCGACCAGGACTACGTGAAGCGCTGCGTGGCCCTGCCCGGCGACACGGTGGAGATGCGCAACAAGCGGCTCTACGTAAATGGGAAGCAGGTCACGGGCCCCTTCGAGCACATGTTCGGCCGCACGCCCGATGGACCGACGCCGGGCCCCTGGCCCCTCACGCGCAACGCCGGCGAAGCCGAGAGCCCTGTCGGGCTCTGGCGTCACGCCGATCCCGAGGTGCTCGCCCTGCACGACCGCAACCAGATGCAGTCCATGGAAAGCCTCATCCAGAACGGATTCAAGGACAACCTGGGCCCCGTCACCGTGCCGCCGGGCCACATCTTCGCTATGGGCGACAACCGCGACAACAGCATGGACAGCCGCTACTGGGGCTTCCTCCCCATGGACCACCTGCGGGGCCGGCCCTTCATCGTGTGGTGGAGCTTCCGAGAAGGCGACACAGACAATGACAACGGCCGCGTGCCCGACGGCCCCACGGACGTGGCCGCCGACTTCATCGACGCCGCCCGCCACTTCTTCACCCGCACCCGCTGGGACCGCACGGGGACCATCCCCGAATAGACCCGTCGAATCTCCTCTGCCCGTCCCCAGCCCCGCCCACCGGAGCCGTGAATGCCCGTCCACCAGCACCTCTTGAAACGAGCGGCCCTGGCCTTCACGACCGCCCTCATCCTCTCCGGTGGCCTCGCCTGCCGGCGCTTTTCGGGCCCCAGGCCCGTGCAGATGGGCGAGCGGGCCGCCAACGATCAACTCGCCCTCACTCTGCAGGAGCTCCAGTTCTGCGAGGAGATGACCAGCGACCTGGGAGCCCGGCTCACGCCAGCCCAGTCCGGAGCCCTCTTTGCAGTGGTGAAGCTCCGGTTGGAAAACCTGTCCCCCTCCCCCCTCACCGCCAATGAGTTCGACCTTCGTCTCGAGGTTGAGGGCCAGGATCAGCCCCTGAAGGCCGCCAACATGCCCGCCTGGCCCATGCTCATCAACCGCATGCTCCAGCTGCGCCTGAATCCCGGTGAAACCAGGGAAGCCTCCGCACTCTTCGTCGTTCCCAAGGGGAAGCGCCTCGTCCAGTTCCAGGGTCCCCTCCCGCATGCGCTGCGGGTGCGCCTGGACCTCCCGGCCCAGGCTCCACCCCGGAGGCCCATGCCTAGGATTGGCGAACCGACCGAGGCGAGCGGGCTCCAGTACACCGTTCACAAGGTGGCCTTCCCGGAGGCCGTCTCCGATGGCCTCTGGAAGTCCAGCCCCAAGCCCGGCCAGAAGCTGTGCCAGCTGGAAGTCAGCGTGCGCAACGCCAGCGTGGCCGCCGGGTTCCAGGTGAACCCCCTGAATGTGGAAGTCCTGGATGCCCAGGGCCGCCGCTACAGCATGGGCGGCCTCCAGTTGGGCTACGGCCATGCTCTGGAACTGAAGACCCTCAAGCCCGGTGAGGAAGTGCGAGGTGCGGTGCTCATCAGCGTGCCCAAGGAGGCCGAGATCAAGACCTCCTTCTTCCGCACCGGGGTGGTGGGCCCCGCCCTGGAAGTGGCGCTGTAGTGCCCCGTTCGTTTCTTTGGCCTCGGTACCTGGCGGGAGCCCTCCTCGCCACGACGCTGAGTTTGGGCACCCCCCTCCAAGCCTGGGGCGACAAGGGCCACCGCATCGTGTCTTCCCTGGCGCTCCGGTCGCTGCCCGCGGGGCCGCAGGCCTGGTTCGCGGGCCGCGAAGCGGAGGTGGCCGACCACGCCTCCGATCCCGATCATTGGAAGCAGGATCACAAAGAAGGGCCTCGTCACTTCCTGGATATGGAAGCCTACGGCAGTCCGGATCAGATCTCCCTCTCGCTGGATGAGGCGCAGGTCAAGCTCGGCGGCGACTTCTACCGCCAGGGCGTGGTGCCCTGGATCATCCAGGACCGCTGGCGGGATCTGGTGGATGCCTTTCGCGGCGGCGATCCCGCCGAGGTCGCGATGGCCACCGCCATCCTGGGCCACTACATCGCCGATGCCCACGTACCCCTGCACACCACCGTGAACCACGACGGAGAACTCACTGGCCAGAAGGGTGTGCACAAGCGCTGGGAGACCGGCCTGGTGGAACGCTTCATCGTCGAGGATGACCTGGCCGCCCTCCCGGCCCAACCCGATGCGGCCCTGCTCGTCCGCCCCTGGGCCTGGCTGCGCGCCTCCCATGCCCTGGTGCCCCAGCTCCTGGAAGATGACCGCGCCGCCGACCGCACCACGCCCGTGGGTGGGCGCGGGAAACAGCGCACCGACGCCTACTGGGCGATCTTCTGGACCAAGCAGCGGGCCGTCGTGAAGCAGCAGCTACAGACCGCGGGCCAACACCTCGGCGACGCCATCCTCAGCGCGTGGATTCAGGCGGGCCGGCCCGCCCCCCGGGTGAAACCGGTCCACTGAAACCGCCCAGGCAAGCGCCCAGTCAAGCTCAGGGCGCGGTTTCCCAACGCCGCCGGTCCAGCCAGACCTGCTCGTCCTTGCCTCGCGGATCCTTGCCCCGCCAGTGGAGCTTCAGGGGGCCCTGGGCGTCCTTCTTCGTCACGGAGACGCCCGCGCCTTCCCCCGTGCGCAGGAGCTTCAGCAGGGCCTCCACGCTGGGGATCTGGGGCAGGAAGGGCAGCGGCAGCTGGGACAGCGAGGCGGCCCGCTGATCCACCTTCTGCCGCGGCACCTGCAGGCGGTAGCCCGAGGCAGCGTCTCCTTCGAGCAGGAGCAGCCGTTCGCCGGGCGCGTGCAGTTCGATGACGAGGCGGCCGCTGACGGGCTCCATGAGCAGGCTCAGGGTGCCGACGCCCTCGCCGTCGGGGCCTGCGTAGCCCCAGCCGTACTGGGCCCGGATGGGCGCCGGGGTCATGGGAGCGGGGGTGGACAGGGCGGGCGGCGCCTGCAGGAAGATCACAGGTCATCCTCCTCATCGTCGGGCTTCAAGGTGGGCGCCGATGGAGGAGGCGCGACCATCTCCAGCTTCCGGGCCTGCTCCTTGGCGATGCGCACGCGAAGATCGCCCAGGCGCTTTTCCAGGGCCGTCCGATCGGGGAAGACGAAGGCGAGGGCTCGGTCCCACTGCTCGGCGGCCTCGGTGAGCTTGCCCTGTTTCACCAGGACTTCGCCGAGGTGCTTGCGCACTTCGGGACTGAAGGGATTCAGCTCCGCGGCACGACGAAGGGTGGCTTCGGCCTCGGCGAGGCGGCCCAGCTTGAACTGCGCCCAGCCCAGGCTGTCCACCACGTTGCCGTTGTCCGGGGTGGCCTTGGCGCTGGCCTCGATGAGGCTCGCGGCCTCTTCGAGATCGCGGCCCTGTTCGAGCAGCGAGTAGCCGAGGTTGTTCTGGACGAGGGGGTTGGTGGGCTCCAGGGCCTGGGCCTCGCGCAGCACCGCCAGGGATTCCACCTGATGGCCCAGCTGATCGTAGGCCTGGCTCAGGGTGATCAGCATGTCCACGCGGCGCACCGGCGAAAGGCTGCGGGATTTTTCGAGGGCTTCGAGGCACTTGTCCCAGCGTTGGAACTCCTGCCACAGGGCCGCCATGCCTTCCAGATGCAGCTGCTCCAGGGCGGCGCGGGTCTCCTTCCGATGGAAGAAGGAATACTCCAGATACTTGGGCGGCAGCTTGGCGGCCTGCTGGAAGAAGGGCACCTTCGGATAGAGGGCGATGCCCTCCTTCAGGGCTTCGAGTCCGCTCTTCCAGTCGTTGAGGCTGATGAGAGCCTGGGTCTTGAAGACCTGCGCTTCGCCATCGGTGGCGGGGCGCGGGCGCCGCTCCTTCAGGAAGGCCAGCAGCGCCTTCCCCTTGCCCTGCAGCAGCAGGGATTCCGCGTACAGCATCGGCGCACCGTCCGCGACCCGCTGCGGCTCGACCTCCTGATTCACGATGGTCTTGAGGCGCTTTTCCGCTTCTTCGAACCGCCCCAGGTTCATCAGGGCGCTCGCCGTGTTGAACGTCAGGGCCGGACTGGGTTTCAGCGCCTCGGCCTTGGCCAGGGTTTCAAGCGCTTCCGAGAACCGGGAGGTCTGGAGACGCACGAGGGACACGTTCTCCCAGAGCCCCGCCTCCTGGGGCAGATGGCTGGCCAGCAGGAGGAAGCTTTCTTCGGCATGGGCGAGGTAGCCCAGCTGGATCTGCTCGCGCGCCAGTTCCTCCAGCATCCGCAGGTGCCGGTCTTCGGGGTTCCGCGCATTCAACGCCAGCAGCGCTTCGCGCTTGCCCTCGTAATCCTGGGTGGCCCGGGCATGAATCAAGGCGCGCTCCCAGGCTGGGGCGAAGCTGGGCCGCAGGCGGCCCAGCCGGAGCCAGGCCCGCAGCGCCCCTTCGTTGTCCTTGGTCTGTTCGGAGACCTCGCCGAGGCGGGCCCATAATTCGGGATCCTGGGGCAGCCGCAGCGTCGCGGTCCGCAGTTCCCGCACGGCTTCGGGGGCGAGGCTGGCGTCCTTCTGCGCACGCTGGTACTGAAGCAGGGCCAGGTGCGCCTGGGCTTCGGCGTTCTGCGGCGCCAGTTCCACGGCCTTGCGCGCCGGAGCCACGGCCGCATCCGCATCCTGCGCTTCCTGCAGCGATTCGGAGAGGCGGAGATTCGCTTCGGCGCTTTCGGGAACCTGGGCCAGCACACGACGGTAGAGCGCCGCGGCGGCTGCCGGATCGGCGCCTCCGCCCCGCAACTGGAGGGCCCTCGCCTGCAGCATGAGGGCGCGCACATCCTCGGCGGCAAGGGGCGCCGCCGCGAGCGACAGCGCAAACAGGGGAAGCAGCATGGCAGCGCGCATGGGGAATCGGCGATCAGGCACGGACACCCTCCTGGTGGAGCGTGGACAGAAGCCGGGCGTGGGCGGATTCCCAGGCCTGGGGCGGCAGGGCCCGCTGCACGGCGGGTTCGCCGGGGCGCGGGAGGACGCATTGGATCTGCGTGACGGCCGTTTCGCCGTCCGCATGGGCGGCGCGCACGGCCTTCTTGTCCCGGGCCAGCAGCGGCAGGCAGTCGGCCCAGGGCGCCACCAGCGGCGCCAGGTGCGTCAGCCGGCGGGCCAGCAGGTCGAGGAGGCCCGCAGGATAGGACTTCAACCCCTGTTCCTCCGCGAGGAAACAGGATCCCAGCAGGCCCAGGCCCACCGATTCGCCATGGAGGAGCTGGTAGCCCGAGGCCGCCTCCAAAGCGTGGCCCAGCGTGTGGCCCAGGTTGAGCAGGCGCCGTTCGCCGGACTCCCGCGGATCCCGGTGCACGACGCCGGCCTTGAAAGCGAGCGCGCGTTCCACCCAGGCGAACTTGACGGGGCCCTCCTGCAGCATCTCCATGGCCCAGCCCATCTCGCCCATGATGAGGGCGGTCTTGATGAGCTCCCAACGGCCATTTTCGAGGTGGCGCTCCGGCAGGCTGGTCAGGAAATCCGTGCAGGCCACGAGGCGGCGGGGCGGATGGAAGGCACCCACCAGGTTCTTGCCCGCGGCGAGATCCGCACCGGTCTTGCCTCCCAGCGCCGCGTCCGCCATGGCCAGGAGGGAGGTGGGCCAGACCTGCCAGGCCACGCCCCGCAGGAAGAGCGAGGCCGCAAGCCCCGTGAGGTCCGTCAGCACACCGCCGCCCAGCGCGACCACCGTGGCGTCGCGATGCAGGGGCACACGGGCCCAGTGCTCCAGCCAGGGGATCACCGTGCGCAGCCGCTTTTCCTCTTCGGGCACCGACACCCAGAGCGCGTGCTCGGGCTCGGGCATGCCGGCCCGGGTCCAGGCCTCGCGCAGACGCTCGTCACCCACCAGGGTCCAGGCGCCTTCGGGAAGCAGCGTCTGATCGGGCTTTTCGAGGAGGAAGACCTCGGTGGCGAATCCGGATGGTGTGGCGAGCCTCATGGACGGCCTTTCAGAATCGCTTCGGCTTTCATCAACGCATCGCCCCGAAGCCATTGGATCACGGCCTTGTCTCCGGGCTTGAAGGCCCCGAGCGCGCCCATGAAGTCGTAGATGTTCTTCACGGGCTTGTCGCCGAACTGGATGAGGATGTCGCCGGCCTGCAGGCCGATGCTTTCGGCCGTGGAGCCCCTGGACACGCCGTTGATGCGGAAGCCCTTCGGATTGTCGGCGTAGTCGGGAATGGTGCCAAAGGCGATGCGCATGGGCCCGCGGTCGCCCATGGGCGGCAGCTTGGCGGTCTCGGGATCGAAGGCGGGCACCTGGTCCGCGTTGGCCAGATCGAGCGCCACGGCCCTGCTGAAGGCCGCGAGCCGGGCCATGCCGGCGTAGTTGATTCGGTCCGCCGTGTCGCTTGGGCGGTGGTACTCGCCGTGGAGGCCCGTGAAGAAGAAGAAGGTGGGGATCTTCGCCTGGGAGAAGCTCATGTGATCGGAGCCACCCACGCTGGCGCCCACGTCGGCACTGACGGAGAAGTCCGCCGGTGCGAATTTCCGGGCCGCTTCCAGCGCGGTTTTCGGCGCGCCCAGACCACCCATCAGCAGCTTGGGGGCGCGCGGATCGAGCCGGCCCACCATGTCGAAATTGAGCATGAACTTGACGGATTCCAGTGGGTGGGTCGGATGCTGCACCCAGTACTGGGAGCCCAGTAGGCCCTCTTCCTCGCCGGCGAAATGCAGCAGGAGGATGGATCGCCGGGGCCGCGACCGCTTCAGTTCCCGCGCCAATTCCACCACCATCGCCGTGCCCGAGGCGTTGTCGTCGGCCCCCGGATGCACCTGCCCGCGCGCCTCCGCGCCACCCAGGCTGTGGCGTTCGCCCAGGCCCAGATGATCCATGTGCGCGCCGAGCACGATGAATTCCTTGCGCAGCTTGGGATCGCGGCCCGGGATCTCGGCCACGACATTGGGCATCCGGGCCTCGATGCGGCGCAGGCCCAGCTCCAGAGACAGCGTGGCCTGGCCCGCTTCCTGACTGGCGGGCCGGCCCGATTCCCGGATGGCCTTGAAGCGGGCGGGCAGGTCACCGAAGACCCCGCCCAGGGCTGATTCCGTGATGCCGAGCACGGGAAGGTCCACCTTCACCGGACCCTCTTCGCGCTGCAGGGGACGGAGCCCCGCATCCTCCAGCACGAGGACGGCGGCGACCTTGGCGGATTCGAGTTTCTTCAGGCGGGCCAGGAGGCTCCGCTCCCCCCGCGGCAGGTGGGCGAAGGCATCCAGGTCGGGCACGGTGCGCGCGATCACCACCACGCGGTCCTTCAGGTCGAGGCCCGCGGCATCGTCATAGCCGCCGGGGATCTGGAGACCGTACCCGAGAAACAGAATGGGCTTGGCCTTGAGATCCGCATCACCGCTCAGGCCCAGGGCTTCGATGTCCCGGCCCCAGGCGAGGGGACGCGGGGCACCATCCTGCGTCAACACGGCCTGCTGCCGCTCCCGCACCACCTGGGCGATGAAGGGGAAGCGCTGGACCTGCGTCTTGAGGCCGAGGGTCTTCAATTCGCCTTCGATATGCCGGGCGGCCGCGTCGAGTTCCGGATAGCCGTTGCCGCGGCCCTTCAGCTCGGGCGAGGCGAGGAAGCTCACATCCTTCCTCAGCCGCGTCTCCACGGCGGCCGTAGCCTCAGCCTTGGACGCCGGAACCTGAGCCTGGGCCACGAGGGCGGCGGCAAAGAGGACAGGCAGCCTGGAACGCATCAGGTCTCCGGGGGATCCTCCAGTTTACATGAGGCCGGCGGGCAACTCCCGGCCCCGTTCTGACGCCGGATCCTGGGCCACTTGCGCAGAAGCCGCGGGATAATCCACGCAGTGTGGGAGAATGGCCCCATGTCCGAACAGGGAGCCTTCTTCCAACCCGATCGCGTGGACGAGCGCCCCATGCGCCACGCGCTGCTCTGGCGCCTGGCGAGCTACCTCCGCCCCCAGTGGGTGGCCCTGCTGGCCCTGCTCGCCCTGATGGCGCTGGGCGCCTTCCTCGAGGTGATGCCCTCCGAGCTGACGCTGCGCCTCATCAACCGCTTCATGGGCCAAGGTAGCCTGAGGGGCGCCGCGCCGCTCATCGCCGGATTCGTCGGCGTGCTGGTGGCGGGCTTCCTCGTCAGCTTCGCCCGCTACTTCCTGCTGGCCAAGGTGGGCCAGAAGGCCATGCTCGACCTGCGGGTGCAGCTCTTCGAGCACCTCATGGGACGCAGCACGGACTTCTTCCACCGCAATCCCGTGGGCCGCCTCATGACCCGCGTGACCAGCGACGTGCAGAACCTGAACGAGATGTTCGCCTCGGGCTTCGTCGCCATCGTGGGCGACGCGCTGTCCCTGCTGGCCATCGTCGTCTGGATGTTCTGGACCCACGCCGGCATGGCCCTGGTGGCCCTCGGCATCCTGCCCTTCCTGCTGGTGGCCACCGAGATCTTCCGCCGCCGCGCCGGCGAGGCCTTCCGCGAAACGCAGCGCCGCTACGCCTCCATCAACGCCTTCCTGCAGGAACAGATCTCGGGCATGGGCCTGGTGCAGATCAACGCCCAGGAGGCGAGCAGCAACCGGCAGTTCCGCGTGCTCAACGAGGACTACTTCCAGGCCTTCCTGCGCACCATCTTCGCCTACGCCGTGTTCTTCCCCGTGGTGGAGTTCATCACCTCGGGCACCCTGGCCGCGCTCATCTTCTACGCGGGCTTCAAGCTCAAGGCGGGGGCCATCACCTGGGGCCTGCTGCTGGCCTTCATCCAGCAGTCCAGCCGCTTCTTCCGTCCCATCCGCGAACTGGCCGAGCGCTACAACGTGATGCAGACGGCCCTCGCCTCCAGCGAGCGCATCTTCCGCCTGCTGGACAACCGCGAGGAGATCCACGAGGCCCCCGGGGCCCAGCCGGCTTCCTTCGCGCACGAGATCCGTTTCGAGGACGCCACCTTCGCCTACGAGGAGGGTGGCCGCCAGGTGGTGCGCGGCCTCAGCGGTGTGATCCCCAAGGGCAAGCGCGTGGCCGTGGTGGGCCATACGGGCGCCGGCAAGAGCACCCTCATCAACCTGCTCATGCGCTTCTACGATGTGAACGAAGGGCGCATCACGGTGGATGGCGTGGACGTGCGGAACCTGCAGATCCGCAGCCTGCGCAGCCTCTTCGGCCTGGTGCTGCAGGATGTCTTCGTCTTCTCCGGCAGCCTGCGCGACAACATCGTGCTGGACCGCCCCCTGGATGAGGCCCGCATCGCCTCGGTGCTGGAACAGAGCCAGCTCAAGGATCTGGTGGGCCGCCTGCCCGAGGGCCTGGAAACCCAGGTGGGCGAACGCGGCCAGAAGCTCAGCGCCGGCGAGCGGCAGCTGCTGGCCTTCGCCCGCATGCTCTACCTCGAACCGGCGGTGCTGCTGCTGGACGAGGCCACGGCCAACATCGATTCCGAAACCGAATCCAAGATCCAGACCGTCATCGAGCGCGTGAGCCACCGCCTCACCACCTTCACCATCGCCCACCGGCTCTCCACCATCCGCGAGGCCGACGAGATCTGGGTGATGGACCAGGGTGTGCTCGTGGAACGCGGCAACCACGACAGCCTCATCGCCCAGGACGGCGTCTACGCCAAGCTCGTCCGCCTGCAGTTCGCCGAGGAGGACGCGGCCTGAATCCCTCAGGTGGGGAATGGAGCAGCTGGCCTCACCCCTTGGGTGCGCCTTCGCCGGGCTTGGCGGGCTGATAAGGGCGAGTGCGCCTCATGCCTCCGTCGGTCGTTGGAGTCTGCGGGGAAGCCGTCCGGGCAGCCACGGCCTCTCGTGTTCGAGGCTCGCCTTTGCCCGGCCGGATGACCTGAATGCGGTGCGTGGCGACAGACCGCGGAGGCTCGGGTTGGACCGCAAGGGCTGACAGGTTTCCCGCCAGCAGGAGGAGCGTGGGCACCACATTCAAAACCAGTCGCATGGTGGACTCCTAATTCACTTGGAGGGTGGTCACGGCCCCGGAGGTCACGCTGAAGGCCGGGGGGTACGCCAGGTTCCCGTTCGAGAACACCACCTTGAGGTCGTAGGTGCCCGGGGAGACTCCGGTCAAGGTCAGGGTCTGGAGATCGTAAAGGGGCTGGTCTGCCTGGTTGGGACCCCAGGTGCTGGCGGTGGACAGCGTGAGATAGATCCCGGTGATGGTCAGGCCTGAGTTATTGAACACGGCCACCGAGCCATTGCCCGTGTCCATCATGGTGAGTACGGTGGTCACCCCATCCTGAATCTGCACATCGTAGACCCTGTCGAGGCTGCCGTCGGAGAACCGCGCCTCCACGTCGTAGGTGTCTGGGTACAGGCCGGTCAGGGTCAGGGATTCTCCCGGGAACAAGGTGGCGGGAGCGAGCTGGTCCACGCCCCACGTGGAGCTGACGCTGCGCGTGACATGGAGGTTCCACATGGCGAGGTTGCCGCCGTTGTAGACCCGCAGATTGCCTTCGGGAGGGGGAGGAGGAGTGCTCCCACCCCCACCGCAGGAAAGCATCAGGGCGACCAGGAGGACGCTGACGAGGTACCCCAGGTTTCGCCAGTTGGGGAAGAAGGTCATCGAACACCTCAAGCGAGAATAACTGTAAACAAGGTTGGAACGACTCAGGCCGCTCGAACTTAAACATCCACCAGTCGCATGATTCGCGCCAGTCTGGAAAGCGCGTGACGTGAAACACTTCAAAGGGCATTCAAGCTTTTGAAGGTGGAAGAGTCATCAGATTGATGGACCATCCCCTTCCATTTGAACGGCTCGGGGCGTTTCTGGCCTTTCCGCGATCGTGGATACCTCCGCCAGGCTGGCAGACTAGGGTCATGCTCCACCTGCCGCCCCTCTATCCCATCACTGATGCCACGCTCGCAGAACCGCTGTCGGCGCAGATCCGGCGACTGGGCGAGGCCGGTTTTCCGCTG
This sequence comes from Geothrix limicola, assembly GCF_030268085.1. Classification (GTDB taxonomy): domain Bacteria; phylum Acidobacteriota; class Holophagae; order Holophagales; family Holophagaceae; genus Geothrix; species Geothrix limicola. The sequence continues at coordinate 392,398 of NZ_BSDE01000001.1, read as the reverse complement.
GTCCAGTTCCGGGGCAAGCCCCTCGACACACAGACGCAGTGGGCGGAGCTGCGCCAGGCCTTGATGGAAGCCGCCGCCAACGGCGGCTGGCCCTTCATCTGCGTCAATGACCGCGCCGACCTCGCCATGCTCGCGGCCCGGGAAGGGCTCGCACCCTGGGGCCTGCACCTGGGCCAGGAGGACCTGCCCGCCATCGAGGCGCGCCGTCTGCCGGGCCTCGCACAGGTCCACATCGGCGCCTCCACCCACGAGGCCGGCGAGTTCGAAGCCCTGGATACGGCCTGCGATCACGCGGGTGTCGGCCCCTTCCGCGGCACCGCCACGAAGGCCGATCACGCCGCGCCCATCGGGCTGGAGGGGCTTCGCGCGGGCTGCACGGCCCTGCGGGCCCGGGACATCGCGCCCATCGCCATCGGGGGCCTCGGTCTCGCCGATGCGGAAGCCTGCTTCGAGGCGGGCGCCGAATCCCTGGCCATGGTGGGGGAGATCCACCGCGCCGCCGATCCCGCCGCCCTGGGCTGGGAAATCCAGCGCCGGCGCTGGCGCGTGCGCCCTCCGTTCGCCCGCGGTCAGGGCCTCGCCATCATCGGCGGCAGCGGCGCGGGGAAATCCACCTTCGGCCGGCAGCTCGCCTTCGCCCTCTCCCTACCCTTCCACGATCTGGACGCCGTCATCGAGGACGGCGAGGGGCGCCCCGTGGCGGAGATCTTCGCGGCTTCGGGCGAGGCGGCCTTCCGGGCGCTGGAAGCGTCCCACCTGCCCACGCTCCTGGGTCGCCCCGCCGTGGTGGCCCTGGGCGGCGGAGCCTGGGAATCGCCCGGCAATCGGGCGGCCGTGCGGGCCGCGGGCTTCGTACCCCTCTGGCTCGCCGAAGCGCCGGCCCGCGCCTGGGAACGCGCGGGCCGCGATCCCAACCGCCCCCTGGCCCAGAGCCGTGAGGCCTTCATGGCCCGTACCGCCTCCCGGATGGCGGCCTGGTCGCAGGCGCCGATGCTGCTCGCCTTCGGTCACAGTTCCGCGGAGCTGGTGTCGGCCTTGCTAGACTAGGGCCACTCCCCGGACTCCCATTGGACCTCATCCTTTCCGATCTGCATTCGAATTTGCACGCCCTCAGGGCCGTGCTGAGGTTCGCGCGCCGCCGTGCCATCCACCGCTTCGTGCTGCTGGGCGATCTCGTGGGCTACGGCGCCAACCCCAACCAGATGCTGGACAAGGTGCGCGAGCTGCGGCCCCGCTTCATGGTGCGCGGCAACCACGACAAGGTCTGCGCCGGGCTGGAGCCTGACGGCACCTTCAGCCTGCCTGCCCGGCAGGCGGCGGACTGGACCCGGGAGCGGCTGCGCCAGGACAACTGGCGCTTCCTCGCCGAGCTTCCGGTGGGGCCCCTCTGGGTGGGCGAGGACTATCAGATCTCCCACGGGTCGCCCATGGACGAGGATGCCTACCTGCTCCACATGCGTGAGATCAGCCAGGCCTTCGACGCCTTCGAGGGCCAGCTCTGCTTCTTCGGACACACCCATCTGCCGGGCTGCTTCGAACTGGATGAATCCGCGGGCCAGCTGAACTGGATCTGCCTCGAGCCGGGCGAATGGTTCCAGCTCCAGCCCCACTGCCGATACCTCGTGAACCCGGGCTCCGTGGGCCAGCCCCGGGACCGGGATCCGCGCGTATCCTTCATGACCTTCGATCCCAAGCGCCGGTGCATCCGTCTGCACCGGCTTGAATACGACATCAAGGGCGCGGCCAAGGCCATCCTGGCCGCGGGCCTGCACCACAATCTGGCGGATCGACTGAGCCAGGGCATTTGAAAGGCAGTTTCTCCATGGGTCACGCATCGCAACTATCCGCTTCCGTCCTGGAGCAGTTCCTCATCCAGGCCCGGCTCACGAAGGCCGTGGCGAGCCTCCGGCTGCAGGGCCCCAATTCGCGCCTGCTGGGCGACCTGCACATCCTGGCCTTCCGCATGGGCGCGGTGCTGGAACTGGCGGGCCTCCACGTGCGGGATTCGGTGCCCCCCGGCGGCACGCCCGTGACCTTGACCCTCCTGCTGGGCGAAGAGGTCCTCACCCTGGAATCGACCCTGCTCTCGCCGGCCACCGACGAGACCGGAGCCACCCTGCTCCGCCTCGCCTGGCCGCAGGAACCCGCGCGCCTTCACCGCCGCCGGGACGTGCGCGTGGCCGCGCCCGACCAGTCGCCGCTGAAAGTGCGGGTGGGCCTCGAAGGCCAGCAGCTGGACGCCCTCCTGGTGAACCTCACGGAAACCGGCGTGGGGCTCGCCTTCGACAAGCCCCTGATCGTGGACCTGCACGCCACCGTCGACATCGACGCCGAACTGCCCGATGGCGCCATCCTGCACTGCCCCGGCGAGGTGCGCCACCTGACCTACCTCGAAGGGCAGGACTATCCCACGCGCCTGGGCGTCGTGCTCCAGCCCCAGGAGGATACGGATATGGAATCCGTGCACCGCTTCATCCAGGCGCGGCGCACCGATCGCTCTCAGAGTTTCCGGAAGAATTGACCGGGTCAGGCCTTCCGCAGGCTGACCAGCGTTCCACCCGCCCCCAGGATCAGCATGATCACCGCCTGCACCATGGTCTTGTACGAGACCTCGGCGCCGCCCCAGATGGAAGAACGCAGGAAGAGCAGGCCCGCCACGAGCAGCAGGGCGTAGATCCCGAGCATGACCTTCCGCGCCTTCTCGTTCGTCGCCGGCGTGTCCTGGGCGAAGATGCGGTCGTAGACGATCAGGCCCACGGCCGCGGCGATGTTGAGGGCCACGAAGATCAGCCAGAAGGTCCGCGCCACCGCGGCCGCGCCGGGCTGCCCCACCACGGGCTTGAGCATGGCGCCGTAGAGCGTGCCGCCGAGGCTCGAACCGATGAGGCTGCCGATCACGCCGTAGAGGAAGGCGTAGCCCATGTAGACGGCCTTCTTGTCCGCGGGCGCCACCAGGCCCACATAGCTGTAGTACTTCGGGTGGGCGGTCATCTCGCCGATGGCGAAGACCGAGAGGCCCAGGATGAACACCCAGATGTGCGTGGACGCGGCGAGACAGAGGAAGCCCAGCGTGCCGATGACGATGCCCGCCACCATGGTCGGCAGGGGGCGCAGGTTCTTCACGATCCGGCTCACGAGCACCTGCAGCAGGATGATGGTGCCACCGCTGATCACCGTGACGTGCTCGGCGTCGAACTTCAGGGGCACGCCGAAGGAGGCGAAGAAGGCGTTCACCGGGGCCGTGTCCACGAAGTCGCGCAGGTACCAGAGGACGGATCCGAAGGTCTGGAAGTAGAGGATCCAGAAGCCCGAGTAGACGACGATCATCAGCATGAAGCGCGCGTCGCCCAGCACCATGGCCGCGCCGTGCACGACTTCGCGGAAGCGCTTCGTGTTCTCGGGCCGCGGCGGATCCTTGAAGAGGAAGATCGCCGGCAGCATCATCGCCGCGCAGTAGGTGGCCGAGGCGATGAAGACGTAGCGCCAGGAGAAGCCCTTCAGCACGCTGACGGCGAGGGGCGCGAGGAAGGCGCCGATGTTGATCATCCAGTAGTAGATGCCGAAGCCGAATCCGGAATTCTCTTCAGTGGTGGTGCGCGCCAGGGTGCCCGAGATGATGGGCTTGAAGAGGCCGGCGCCCGTCGCCATCAGCAGCAGGGACGCGAAGACCGCCCCGTAGACCGTGACGCTGCCGGCGATGAAGTAGCCCGCCGTCATGATGGAGAAGGCGAAGAGCAGCATCCGCCGGTAGCCGTAGCGGTCCGCCAGGGCGCCGCCGGCGATGGGGATGACGTAGGTGAAGGCGTAGATCAGGCTCTGCAGGAAGCCCACCGACTGCTCAGTGAAGCCCAGGCCGCCCTCGGAGATCTTGTTGGTGAGGTAGACGGCGAGCACCGAATTGAGGCCGTAGTAGGCGGCCCGCTCGAAGAGCTCCATGACGTTCGCCAGCCAGAAGACGGGCGGGAAGGAGCGCAGCATTCCGGAGGAGCGTGACGTCGACATCCGCCGATTATACAGGACGAAGCGGTCATCCATGCCCCTAGAGAAACCGTCGGGGCCTATCCGCCCCCACGGAGGAAGCCCCGATGGAAACGGACCATGAAGGCCGCGGCCTCTTCGTCGGAATAACCCTCCAGACGAAGTTCCACGCGGTGGCGCGGCAAGTTCACGCTGCCCACGTGCTGATCGGCGAGGGGACAGAGGCGCAGCGTCCAGCATCGTCTTCCATCGGATGCGCCGAAGGTCCCGGCCTCCTCGATCGGCACGGATCCCACGGCCCCGGGCAGCAGGCGCAGGAACTCCGCGCGGCTGAGGCTCATCTCCAGGATCTCCAGATGCGCCATCTATCCGCCCGCCACCGGGGGCCAGATGGCCAGGGCCTCCCCCTCGACCAGCACCCGGCCGGAACGCTCGGTCGGTCCCACCCACACCCCATCCACCAGCACCATGGCGCATTGGGCCTCGGGAATGCCCTGGCGGCGGATGACCTCCTGCACGGTGGTGCCAGGCTCCAGTTCCAACTCCACGCGGTGCTGGACGCGCGCCTCGACGGGCAAGTGAGTCGCCAGGCTGGCGAACAGCTTGAGCGTGATCCTCATGCCACGCGGGGCCCGGCCGCGAGGTAGGCCTGCATGATCTGGGCGGGATCCTCCATCAGGCGCTGCTTCCACACGCCCAGCCGCACCCGCCCCTCGATGAGACCCCGCAGGGCGCCGATGTGATCGGAAAAGCCCACGCAGTTGGCCCCGATCAGGCGCTCTCCTTCGAACTGGAGATTCAGGTAGCGGAAGCGTGCCTCATCCAGCACCTCCGTGGATTCCCCGCCCGCCACGCCCTGCCACTCGCCGAAGGACGAGGACATCAGGCCGAGGGTGGTGAGCACGTTGAACACGAAACCGCCCTTGAACCGGGCGGGCAGCCCGGCCATGTTCAGCGCCGCGATGCGGCCCTGCTCCACGGCGTTGGGCTGGATGGCGTTGATCCGCCGCTGCCCGGTCAGGCAGTCCGCGGCCTCAGCCACGTCGCCAGCGGCGTAGATGCCCGGCACGCTGCTCTGCATCGTGGCATCCACGAGGATCCCGTGACCGATCTCGATGCCGCTGCCCTCCAGGAAGCCGAGGTTCGGATCGACGCCGACGACGCTGAGGTAGAGGTCCGCGGGCAAGGACCGTCCCTCCGGCAGGGCGACCCGAAGGGCGCCCTCCGCCGCCGAGATCCCCAGGGGCTGGGTGTGCGTGAGGATACGCACGCCCTTGCCCTCGCACCAGCGGCGGATCAGCCCGCTGGCCGTGGGATTCATCATCCGCCGCACCATGTAGCCGCTGCGGACGAGGATGGTGAGCTCGACCCCGCGCGACAGCAGGCCCTCCATGATGATGCAGCCCACGAAGCCCGCACCCATCTGCACGATGCGGGTGCCCGGCCGGGCCTGGGCCAGGATGGTGCGGGCATCCTCGAGGGTCCAGCAGCTGTGCACCCCCGGCAGGTCCATGCCCGGGATCTGCTCATGGCTGGGGCGGGATCCCGTGGCGATGAGCAGACGGTCGTAGGGCAGGCGCCGACCATCCTCCAGGCGGACCTGGCCCTGGGCCGCGTCGAGGGCCGTGTCGAGGGCCGTGTCGAGGCCTACCGCGCGGGCCTGCACCAGCTGGATGCGCAGGCGCGCGTAGTGGTCCGCGTCCTTCCGGATGTGAGTGCCCTCTTCGTCGATCTCACCCTTCAGCAGGTAGGGGATGGCCATGCGGGCATAGGGGGGGCCGGCCTCGCCGCAGAGCAGCGTGATCTCTGCGGCGGGGTCGGCCTTGCGCAGGGTTTCCGCAGCCACGACGCCGGCGGGCCCGCTTCCGATGATGAGGTGTCGCATGGGGATCAGCGCCGTTCACACGCCGAGACGCGTTCGCGTCTCGGCGGTAGGAACGCCCTCAGGCGTCCAACCCCGGACCCGGTAGTACTCCGGCAGCATCTGGGGCAGCTTCGAGACCGCGCCCTTCTGGGGCCCCGTCTTCGCGGGCTCCTTCAGGAGGCGGGGCGGCAGGGTGTCGTCCTTGCCCGTGAGGCCGGCGGCGAGGTTGAATTCGCGCTCCAGGTTCCAGATGCGCTCCCCGACCAGGAGCAGGCGCTCCTCGGACCAGTCGCCTTCGCAGGCGGCCTGGATCTGCGGCTGGATGTCCGAAAGCCCCCAGGCGAAGGTGGTGAAGAGGCAGAGGCCGCTGGAATCCACCACGGCCGTAAGGTCTTGGAAGGCCTTCAGCATGGCGGGCTTCCCCTCGGTGGCCTGGGGCTCCATCTTCACGGGGATGCCGAGCACCTCTGGAGACACCATGTAGCCGCGGAGGTGGCAGGCGCCGCGGTTGCTGGTGGCGTAGGCGAGACCCATGCCCTGCAGGCCGCGCCCGTCGTAGGCCGGGAACTCCTGGCCCTTGACGGTCATGGACAACTCGGGCCGCCCGTACTTCGCGCAGAGCCGCTTCGAACCCAGGCCGATCTCCTTCCCGAACCCTTCGCCCCGGGCCGTCAGTTCCGCCAGCTTGACCATGGCCTCGGTGGAGCCGAAGGGCAGCTCGAAACCCACCTGCTCCTTGGTCAGCAGGCCCAGTTCGTAGAGCTCCATCGCCGCGCCCACCGTGGCGCCGAAGGAGATGGGATCGAAGCCATCCTCGTTGCAAAGGAAGTTGGCGTAGGTGAGGGTCTCCAGATCCGAGACGCCGTTGGCGGCGCCCAGGGCCCAGGCGGCCTCGTACTCGACCCCACCGGAAGCCCCCTGGTACTGCGGCTTGTCCTGGATGCTGAAGTGGCTTGGATCCATGCGGGAGATGCGGCCACAGGCGATGGTGCAGCCGAAGCAGGCGCCGTTGGTGACCAGGTTGGCCTTGCCGTCAGTGGGCCGCTTCGTGTGCATGGCCTCGCCGGAAATGGCCTGGGCTCCCTCGAACTGGATGTCGCGGTGGTTGCGCGTCGGCAGCGCGCCCAGTTCGTTGATGACGTTCATGAGCACCTGGGTGCCGTAGGTCGGGAGCCCCTGCCCTGTCACGCCATTGGCCGCCAGTACCTGCTTTCCGGCTTCCGTGGCGCGCATGAAGGCCTCGGGATCGGCCATGGTATAGGCGTCGGTGCGGGTGCCGCGCACGGCCACCGCCTTGAGGTTCTTCGAGCCCATCACCGCGCCCACGCCGGATCGCCCCGCGGCCCGGTGCAGGTCGTTGACGATGCCGGCGTAGAGCACCCGGTTCTCGCCGGCCCGACCGATGGCCGCCACACGGATCTGGGGATCCTGATGGAAGCGCTTGAGCATCTCTTCCGTCTCCCAGACGGTCTTGCCCCACAGGTGGGCGGCGTCCACCAGCTCGGCCTTCCCGTCCTGGATGAGCAGATAAACGGGCTTGGGCGACGCACCTTCGAAGATCACCATGTCCCAACCGGCGAACTTCAGCTCGGCGCCGAAGTAGCCGCCGGAATTGGAACAGGCGATGGCGCCCGTGAGCGGGCCCTTGGTGACCACGGAGTAGCGCCCGCCGGTGGCGGCCATGGTTCCCGTGAGCGGGCCCGTCACGAAGATGAGCTTGTTCTTCGGGGAGAAGGGATCGACCTTCGGGTCGATCTCCGACACGAGGTATTTGGTGGCGAGGCCCCGCTGGCCCAGGTAGTCCTGGGCCCAGGCCAGATTCAGCGGTTCCGTGGTGCAGGAGCCGGTTTCAAGGTTCACGCGAAGGACGTTCTTGGTCCATGCCATGGCAGTCGCTCCTCACACCGTCGCCGGGTTGGTGTCGGTCTTGCCGGCCCACTGGCGCATCTTCCCGAATCCCGTCCAATCCGAATCCACGTAGGTGATGGCCCCCGTGGGACAGGCCTTCGCACAGGCGGGCGCGCCGCCGCAGAGGTCGCACTTCTGCACCTTGCCGGTCTGGGCCACATAGTTGATGGTCCCGAAGGGGCAGGCGATGGTGCAGACCTTGCAGCCGACACAGGTGGGTTCCAGCACGATCTTCGCGCCCGTCTCGGGATCGAGGCGGATCGCGTCCACGGGACAGGCCGTCATGCACCAGGCTTCGTCGCACTGGGTGCAGGTGTAGGGCACGAAGCGGCCTTCACGATGGAACGTGAAGACCTTGATGCGCGACTTGGCGACCGTGAAGCTGCGGTAGTTCTCCCAGGCGCAGGCCATCTCGCACTGCAGGCAGCCCGTGCACTTGTTGGGATCGAGGTGGAGGGACTTCTGCATGGCGGAACCTCCTCTGAACTGAAGCCTGTCAACGGTGTGGGGTGGTGTGCGGCGATGATCATAGATCGGATAACGGGGTGCGCAGCCCCTTTTCCATCGGCTTTTTTCAGGCGCTGGAAACGCAGGAAACAAGGCGTTTTTAGAAGCTTAAGCACAAGAGTCTCCGTCGCATTTCGAGCCACCTAGCCACCTCCATCAGACCGCTCCACGGCCCGAAACGCTTGTGGCGGCGGTTATTCGCGGGTGCAATGGAAGCTTCAAGGACACCCCATGAAAGCCATCTCCCTCCGCGTGGACGTCGACACCCTCGAAGGCTCGATCAAGGGCATTCCGACCCTGCTGCGCCTGCTGGACAAGCACCAGATGCGCGCCAGCTTCTACTTCAGCTTCGGGCCGGACAACAGCGGCAAGGCCATCCGGCGCATCTTCCGCAAGGGCTTCCTCGCCAAGATGCGGCGCACCAATGCCCCCAAGCTCTACGGCTTCAAGACCATGATGTACGGCGTGCTGCTGCCAGCCCCCATCATCTGGAAGCGCGCCGCCGCCGAGATGCGAGCCGCCAAAGAAGCGGGCCACGAGGTGGGCATCCACGGCTGGGACCACGTGCAGTACCACGATCTGCTGGACCGGAAATCCCGCCGCTGGCTGTCGGATTGGTACGCGAACGCCCATGAGGCCTTCAGCACCGTCTTCGGCGAAAAGCCCCTGGGCGCCGTCAGCCCCGCCTGGCGCTGCAACGACACCACCCTGGAGCTGCAGGACGTCTACGGCCTCACCTACGCCGGCGACTGCCGCGGCTTCGCGCCCTTCTACCCCATCGTGAAGGGACAGACACTGCGCACCCTCCAGATCCCCACCACCCTGCCCACCCTGGACGAGCTGCTGGGCCTGGACGGCCGCACCCCCGATCAGGTGAACCGCGAAGTGTGGGATCTGGTGCGCGAGGACGCCCTCAACGTCTACGCCCTCCACACCGAAGTGGAAGGCGGCGCCCTCTTCGAAACCTTCGACGCCTTCCTTACCGGCCTCAATGCCCGCGGCGTCCAGGCCCGCACCCACGCCGACTGGCTGCCCGAACTGCTGGCCGCGAATCCCCCCGCCAAGGAGATCACCCGCAGAGAGATCCCCGGTCGAGCCGGCTGGGTGAGTTGGGAAGGCTAGCCTTCGAGCATCCGAATGGCTTGTTCAGAAAAAAAGAAGAAGCCCGGCTCAGCCGGGCTTCTTCGCGGGGGTCTGGGGGGAGGCTCCATCTCCACGAGCCATCGGGCGAGTGGGAGCCACGCACAGCGTGGCGTCAGATGGAGGCGCGCAGCGCGGAACCCCCGGAGAACATCAAGCGTGTTGTTTCAACTTGTCCTTGCCGCCGAACCACTGGTCCCAGTACACCACCACGGGCGCGGCGATGTAGATGGACGAGTAGGTGCCGGTGATGACGCCGATGACCAGCGGGAAAGCCAGGTCTCGGAGGGCCGGACCGCCGAAGAGCCAGAGGCAGACCGAGACGAACAGCACGGACAGCGAGGTGAGGATCGTCCGGCCCAGGGTCTGGTTGATGGAATCGTTCACCAGCTTGGTGACGCTGACGCGGCGGTAATCCTGGCGGTGGCTGTTCTCGCGGATTCGATCGAACACCACGATGGTGTCGGCCATGGAGTAGCCCATCAAGGTGAGGAAGCTCGCCACCACGGGGACGTTGAACTCATAGCCGAAGGCCGCGAAGAGCCCCAGGGCCATGAGCAGATCGTGGACGAGAGCGACGATGCCGCCCACGGCGAAGCTCGCGGTGAACCGGAAGATCACGTAGGCCAGGATGGCCAGCATGGCGAGGCCGACGGCGGTGAGGGTCTTGGTGGTCCACTCGCCCGAAATGCTCGGCGAGAAGCTTTCGTTCTTGCGGATGCCCACGGCGCCGAGGCGGTAGGTCGTCTGCACCGTGTCCTTCACGGCCTGGGGCAGATCCTGGGGCAGCTCGCTGTAGGCGTGGTAAAGGCCCGAAGGCAGGCGATCGCGGGTGGCGATGACCTTGTCGGCCAGGGGCCCGTAGGTCGCGGTGAGGACGGCCTCGTCGTTGGCGACGTGCAGCGGGTTGGCCTTGGTCAGGGCGTCCGCCAGGGTCTTCGAACCTTCGAGGTTGAGGGCGGGCAGCGGGCTGCCGGCGGCCTCGGGATCCAGCTGCTTGAAGATGCCGCGCAGGATGTTGGCCTGGATGGTGCTGTCCTTCTGATCGCTGTCCTTGGCCGCCTTCACCTTCACGGAGAAGTCGCGGACAGACTTGTCCGAGTTTTCATAGGGCACCACGGTGGCATCGGCGAAGCCGTTCTTGGCCAGGGCCGCCCGGATGGTCTCGGGTTCCATGGCGCCGCGGAAGCGCACCGTCATGTCATTGCCGCCCACGAACTGCATGCCCAGATGGATCCGCTTGTTGTGCGTGAGGTTCCAGGGCTGCACGAAGAGCAGGCTGAGGACGATGATGCCCCAGCTGATGGCCAGCGCCTGTCCCTTGTACTTCATGAAGTCGAAGGAGGCACCCTTGAAGAAGGTGTGGATGCCCACAGACAGGGTCTTGGTGCCGGGATGCTGCTCCAGCACCCAGTCGTAGATGAAGCGGCTGATGTAGATGCTGGTGAACAGCGAGGCCACGACGCCCACGGTGAGGGTCACAGCGAAGCCCTTCACGGGGCCCGTGCCGAAGATGAAGAGCAGCAGCGCCGCGAAGAGCTGGGTCACGTGGCTGTCCACGATGGTCCAGAACACGCGGTCGAAGCCCGCGTCGATGGCGCCGGGCACACTCTTGCCCAGGGCCAACTCTTCCTTGATGCGCTCGAAGATGAGGATGTTGGCGTCCACGGCCATGCCCAGGGTCAGCACGAAGCCGGCGATGCCGGGCAGGGTCAGGGTGGCGCGGAAGGAGCCCAGCAGGCCCATCATCACGATGACGTTCACCGTCAGCGCGACGATGGCGTTGGCGCCGGACCAGCGGTAGAAGAAGACCATGAAGCCGATGATGGTGATGAAGCCCACCAGGGCCGAGGTCACGCCCGAGCGGATCGAATCCTGGCCGAGGCCGGGGCCCACGACGCCCTCTTCGAGGAACTTCATGGGCGCGCGCAGAGCGCCGCTGCGCAGCTGGCTGGCGAGATCGTCGGCCTCCTGCGCGGAGAAGCTGCCGCTGATGCGCACGGCACCGCCGATGATCTTTTCCTTGGCGCTGAGTTCGGTGACGATCTTGCGGTCCAGCACGATGGCGATGAGGCGGTTCTCTTCGGCCGCGGTGCCGGTCAGGCGCGCGAAGTCGTCATCGCCCTTCTTGTTGAGGGTGAAGTTGACTTCGTTGGCTTCGGTCTGCGAATTGGAGGCGCGGTGCGAATCGATGATGTCGGCGCCGTCCACCGCGACGCGGCTTTCCAGCAGCACCCAGCGGCTGATCTTCTCTTCGCCGGCCTTGGCCTTGACCACGGGCTGGCCCGCGCGGCGGGCCTGGCGCTCGCTTTCGATCTCGGGCAGCAGTTCGAATTCCTGGGGGATCTGTCCCTTGTAGGCGGCGAGCGCCTCGTCCTTCGACGCGAAGTAGATCTGGGGCGCCTTCGCGAGCAGGCGCTGTTCGAGCCGGCCCGGCGTGGACAGCAGGGCCTTGATGCGCTCGCGGTCACCTTCCTCGATGCCGGGGATCTCGACGACGATGCGGTTGCCTTCGGTGCCGCTGGCGGTGATCTCGGGCTCGAGCACGTTGGCGGGGTCGATGTCGCGGATGCGCTTCTCGATGACTTCCAGGGCCCGCTTGTTGGCGTCGTCCTTCAGCTGCTTCTGGTAGGTCTCCTTCTGGGTGAGGCGGAAACCGTCCCCATCCACCGCGACGACGTAGCCGGGGAAGAAGTCCTTGGCTACCTTCTCCACCGTCGCCTTCTGGTCGGGACCGGTGCCTTCCACGCGCAGGGAAGCGCCATCCACGCGCACCGTGGCGGTGGGGAGGCCCTTCTCGCGGAGGCGGGAGGCCAGGCGGTCCTTGCCATCGCGCAGATCGGCGGCGAGGGCCTCCTGGCCCTGGACCTCCAGCTCGAAGTGGACGCCGCCCCGAAGATCGAGGCCGAGCTTCACTTTGGAAAGGGGCAGGAAGAAGTATCCACAGCCGAACAGCACGGCCAGGACGATGACGAGGCGCCAGAGGCTCCGTTTGGTCACGGGGCGCTCCTTAAGGAAGCGGGCTGGCATCGGACGAACAAGGGCGCCGGCCCGGAAGGTCCAGGGAGATCAGTTCTTCTCGGTTTCGGGCTCGGTGGCCAGCGCAGCGACGGCCGTGCGACGGGCCTTCACCACGGAGCTGCCCAGCTTGACCCAGATGTGCTTGTCCTCGACGCGGTCGATGGTGGCGTAGAGGCCGGAGCTGAGCACCACTTCGTCGCCGGCCTTGAGCTTGGACAGGCGGGCCTCCATCTCCTTGCGGGCCTTGCTCTGGGGCCGGATGAGGAGGAAGTAGAACATGAGGCCCATGCCGCCGATGAAGATGAACTGGGTCCAGCCCGGAGGGCCGGCTGCGGGGGTCTGCTGAAACAGGGCGAAAGTCATTCAAGGCTCCTCGGTCAACCATCCGGCGCGTGTGGACTGGGCGAAGGCCGGAAACCGGTTCTCCAGCAGGGCCTGCCTCGCGGCTCGGGTGAGTTCCACAGTGTAGCTCAGGTTATGGATCGTGTTCAGCGTGAAGCCCAGCAGCTCCCCGCAGCGGAACAGGTGGTGGAGGTAGGCCCTTGAAAAGGTGCGGCAGGTGTAGCAGGCGCAGTCGGGGTCGAGGGGCCGGTCGGCCTCGCGATGCCGGGCGTTCTTGAGGTTGAGTCTGCCCTTGCTCGTGAGGATCCGCCCGTGGCGGGCCTCACGAGTCGGCAGGACGCAGTCGAAGAGGTCCACCCCGTGCTCGATGCCGAAGATCAGGTCTTCCGGCGTGCCCACGCCCATGAGGTAGCGGGGCCGGTCCGCGGGCAGCTCCTTCACGAATTCCGCCAGCACGGCGTTCATCTCCTCCTTGGGCTCGCCCACGCTGAGCCCGCCCACCGCAAAGCCTTGGAAGGGCGTCCTGGCGTCGAGTTCCAGGGCCTCCGCCAGGTGGCGCCGGCGCAGATCCAGATGGGTGCCGCCCTGGTTGATGGCGAAGAGCCCCTGGTAGGGCTGCAGGGGCACGGCCCGGCTGCGCGCCAGCCAGCGGGTGGTGCGGGCCATGCTGAATTCCAGCTTCGTGCGCTCCATGCGCCCCGGCGGGCATTCATCCAGCGCCATGCAGATGTCCGAACCCAGGTTGCGCTGGATCTCCATGCTGCGTTCCGGCGACAGGAACTGGGGGCTGCCATCCACGTGGCTTTGGAAGGTGACTCCGTCCTCGGTCATCTTCCGCATGGAAGCCAGGGAGAACACCTGGAACCCCCCCGAATCCGTGAGGATGGGTCCGTCCCAACCCATGAACCGGTGCAGGCCTCCCAGCCTGGCGACCAATTCATCGCCCGGCCTCAGCCCCAGGTGGTAGGTGTTGCCGAGGATCACCTGCGGACCGATGTCGCGCAGCTGCACGGGCGTGATGCCTTTCACCGTGCCTTGAGTGCCCACGGGCATAAAAGCCGGGGTCAACACCTCCCCGTGGCCGGTCCGAAAATGCCCTGCACGGGCGGGTTCTGCCTGGCCTCCGGACTCGCACCTGAATGTGAAATCCGAAGTTGTGATTTGGAGCATGGGCCAACCTGACTTTCTTAACAAGATTTAACAATTCCACCCTTTTGCCGGCTCAAAGGATGTTGCGGTATTCATGAAAAAACAGTGGAATGCCGTATCCACGGGGGCTTGCAACCAGCAACAAGGCTTGACCAACCGCTTCCCCTTTGCCATCTTAGCCGCTGGGCTCGCCCCAGTTCTTTACCCCAATCGTTGTGGCCGAACCAGTGTTCCCGCTGGCTCGGCTTGATTTTTTTCTTCCTGGATCTTTCAAGGGAGTCGCATGAGCAAAGATCCCCAGAAACCCGTTCCCGCCAAGCCGGCAACTCCCGAGTCGTTGGAGGACGCTGTATATCGCTCCTCTCTGTCGGCTGGGAACGATGCCATCAAGCGGGGCAACCCCTTGGTCACCATCCCGACGACGGTGGCCATGTACGCGCTCTTCGGATTCGTCGCCCTCCAGCTGGCGAAGCAGTCGTCAGTGGTCAAGGAGAAGCTGAAGACGGTGGGGATCGACATCTCGGAGCAGAAGCCCGACGATGCGCCGCCGCCGCCTCCTCCTCCCCCGCCGCCGCCGCCGCCGCCGCCGCCGCCGCCCATGGCCGCGGCCACCAGCAAGGCGGACACGACGCCCATCGATCCCCGGCAGGAAGTGGTGCCTGAGCAGGCGCCCAAGGAACTGCCGAAGACGGATCACTCGCTGGGCGGCGTTCCCGGTGGTGTTCCCGGTGGTGTTCCCGGTGGTGTGATCGGCGGTGTCGTCGGTGGCGTCGTCGGTGGCGTCGTCGGTGGCCAGGGCAAGGTGATCGACTTCGACTTCAGCCAAATCAAGGTGAAGTACCAGCCGCCTCCGCCGCCCTACCCCCCCCTCGCCAAGATCGCGAAGATCCAGGGCACGGTGGTGGTGGAAATCACCGTCGGACCTGACGGCGTGCCGACCTCGGCCGTGGCCAAGGAAGGTCCTCCCCAGCTCCGTCCCACGGCTGAATCCTATGCCATGCAGTGGAAATTCGAGCCTGCCATGCTGAACGGCGCGCCCCAGTACGCCCGCTTCAAGCTGACGATGCCTTTCCGCCTCCACTAGACTTCACCCTCACCCTGTCATCCACCATCTTTCTTCCCTCATAAGGAAATCTCATGAACCTGCTTTCCTCTCCCCTGGTGCTCGCTCTCGCCGAAGGCGGCCACGACAGCTTCTCTCCCGTCGAGCTCTTCAAGGCCGCTTCCCCCGCGAACAAGGGGATCATCATCATCCTCTTCATCCTGCTGGCCTATCAGATCTACGTGACCGTCGAGCGCTTCGTCACCTACGCGCAGAGCAACGCCGCCTCCGACAAGTTCCTCAAGCTCTTCATGGACACCCTCCGCCGCGGTGATTTCGAAGCCGCCAAGCGCGCCGCCACCACCCACAACAAGAGCCACGTCGCCCTCGTCCTCAAGCACGGCCTGGACATCTTCCAGTACGAGAAGCAGCTCAAGACCATGAACCCCAACCACGACGCCATCCAGCCCGTGGAGCGCGCCATCCAGCGCGGCACCGCCGAAGTCCTCGAGCTCCTCAAGAAGGGCATGAGCGGCCTGGCCACCATCGGCGCCCTGGCCCCCTTCATCGGCCTGCTCGGCACCGTGATCGGCATCATCAAGGTCTTCTCTGATCTGAAGACCAAGGGCGCTGGCGACATCAACGCGCTGGCCGGCTCCATCGGTGAGGCCCTCGCCACCACCGCTCTCGGCCTGATCGTCGCCATCCCCGCCGTGTGGATCTACAACCTGCTCACCAACAAGCAGGACGTGGTCGTCACCAACATCAACAATGCCGCTTCCCAGATGATCGACGAGTTCATCCGTCGCGAAAGCCAGAGCTAAGCAGACTTTCCACCCCGTCCGGGGGCGCAAGCCCCCGGGCCATTCAGAGGAGAACACACCATGGATGCAGGTGGTGGCAAGAAGGGTGGCGTTAAGTCCGACATTAACGTCACGCCCCTTGTGGACATCGTGCTGGTGCTGCTGATCATCTTCATCGTGATCACGCCCGCGGTGAATGACGCCGTGAAGCTGCCGTTGTCCAAGCACGCGCCCAAGGTCGAACAGCAGAATGAGGGTGGCGAGAAGTACCTCACCCTGATGCTGACGTCCAAGCGCAACGACAAGTACGAAGTCATCGGCCCGGGCCCCGTGCTCATCGACGACAAGGATGCCAAGGACCTCCGGTTCTTCATCGACAACGATGCCCAGCGCCAGAAGCTGGAGGACTTCATCAACCGCAACGTGAGCGCCCACATGGACAAGCGGGTGTTCATCAAGGCTGACGCCCAGCTCCCGTTCCGGTACATCAACGAGCTCTTCCAGTCCTGCCGGAAAGGTGGCGCCGACGAGGCGTCCATCGTCACCAGCGAAGACAAGAGCGAGAAGAAGGAAGGGGGTAACTGATGGATGCCGGTGGCGCCAAAGGCAAGCAAAAATCCGATATTAACGTCACCCCGCTGATCGACATCGTGCTGGTGCTGCTCATCGTCTTCATCGTGATGGTGCCTGGCCTCAGCAAGGCGATGAAGGTGGTGGTGCCCCAGGTCGTTCAGACCAGCGCCCCCCAGAAGCCCGATCCGAACAACATCCTGATCCAGATCGAGCAGGATGGGACGATCACCCTCCAGCAGGACAAGGTCGACGCCCAGGGCCTCAAGGACAAGCTGCCGGACGCCGTCCTGCTGCAGCCCTTGGGCTACCGCAAGGTCTTCCTGAAGGTGGATGAGGACGTCCAGTTCCAGTCCATGGTCGACGTCCTCGACGCCGTCCGGGTCGCCTCGGAAACGGCGAAGAAGAAGTCCCTCGAGCAGGTCGACAAGTTCCAGGGCCAGGATGGTGGCGACGTGAAAGTGGCCGTCTCCCTCCGGAAGCGCGCTGGCGCGGTCGCTCCGGTCAGCTAGGTTTATCCGTTTCACGAAAAGGGCCCCTCACGGGGCCCTTTTTCATATCTTCAAATACACGTCGGAGCCGATTTCAGGGGTTGTAGGCGCCCTGGGGCAGGTTCAGGCCCGCCGTGTGGAAGGCCGACTGCAGGGCCCCACCGCGGAAGGCACCGCGGTCCGCCGCCTCCAGGTGGTCCAGCAGATGGGACAGGTTGGCGCCGCTGGGCACCGTGGGCACGCCCAGGTCCGAGGCCAGCTGGGGCAGGGTCAGATCATCCAGGAAAGTGCCTTCCTCGCGCACCACGGCACCCCGCAGCGTGTACTGGTCCGTGGGCCCCGTGGTCGTGCGCAGGCTGGCGGAAGGTACCACGACGGCGTCCACCCAGTCGCCCCTTCCGCCCTTGGCATCCCGGTCGGCGTGGGCGGCGTATTTCAGATCCTCGCCGCAGAGCAGGCCCGCCACGGTGACGCTCTCCCCGAAGCTGAAGTTCTTCGCCGGAACGACGCGCAGCTGGCTGCCCACGGCGCGGTTCAGCTCCGCCGCCACGCGGCTGAGGGTGGGCGCGAAGCTCGAGCCCGTCAGCAGCAGTACGCGACGGCCTGCGAAGCCCTTGGCGCGCGGGCTCTTGATGAAGCGGCGGCTGTGCTCGAGGAAGCGCCGCACCAGGCCCACACCATTTTCCAGCTGGGCCCAGGAGCGCGAATAGAAGGCCCGGCCCGGCACCTCGATGCCCGCCCGGGTGAACCACTCGTCCGCCAGCAGCAGCCAGGGCTCACCGTCGTTCGCCTGGGCAAGGCGCCGCACTTGCGGTGTCCAGTGGGCCACCCAATCGCGGGCGAATTCGGGGCCCACGTCCTGCACGCTGGGCAGGTTCTCGCGATGAGCCGTGAGGCCCACGGGCACGCAGGACAGGCTCAGCACGCTGCCCCGCCCTTCCCTGCGGCGGGCCCAGAGATCGTCCAGCGTGCGCTGCCAGATCTCGCCATCGTTGAGGCCCGGCGCCACCACCGCCTGGGTGTGGACATCGATGCCGCCCGCCAGGAGGCGGTCGATCTTGCGGAGGATGTCGCCCTCGCGGGGATTGCCGACCACCTTCACCCGAGCCACCGGATCCGTGGCGTGCACGGACACGTGGATGGGGCTCAGCCGCTCGCGCACGATGCGGTCCAGCTCGGCGTCGTCGCTGCTCGAGAGCGTCGTGAAGTGCCCGTAGAGGAAGGACAGGCGGACGTCCTCGTCCTTGAGGTAGAGCGACTTGCGGAAGCCCTTGGGCATCTGGTGCACAAAGCAGAACACGCAGTTCTGCTTGCAGACCTTCACCTCATCCTGGGCCAGGTCCACGCCGATGCCCTCGCCGCCGTTCTCCACGAAGGCCTCGAAGGTGCTGCCGTCCGGCCGCTGCAGGACGAGGTCGGCCTCATCCTCGCGGGTGATCAGGTACTGGTAGTTCAGCTGGTCCAGCACCGCCTCGCCGTGGATCTCCAGCAGTGTGTCGCCGGGGCGGATCCCCGCCTCCTCGGCGAGACTGCCGGGTTCGACCGCAATGATCTGAACGCCTTTCTGGGCCAAGGCAAATCCCCCCGACCTTCCAGTCTGGGGGGATTTGGTTGACCGGGCAAGTCAGGATTAGAACAACAAGCCCAGCCCAGAGCCCAAAGACGGGGATTAATAAGAAGAAGCCCAGCTCAGCCGGGCTTCTTCGCGGGGGCCCGGGGGTGTGCGCGCAGCGCGCCACTAGATCCTTGCGGCGCATGCGCTGCAAGGGGAACCCCCGGACAGCATCAGGCCGTGGTCTTCGCCTGCTTCCTTGCCTCGACCACCTTGTCGGCATCCCGCCCGATCAGCTCCTGCAGGTGGTGGAACGCCCAGGTGAAGGAACCGACACCCATGGTGAGGCTGCGGAGTTCCACCACCACGTCCCCCATCTCGGCCTGGGGGATGTAGGCCGACACCACGTCCCAGCCCGTCCAGCCGGGCCTGGCGTCAAAGCCGAGCACCTGGCCGCCGCGCCTTCCGGTGACGAGGCGCTGGGCCTTGGGCGTGAACTCGCTGGGCACGCAGATGTTCACCTCGCAGATGGGTTCCAGCAGCACCGGATGGCAGACATTGCCGGCCTCGGTCATGCCGATGCGGGCGGCGGTCTTGAAGGCCATGTCGGAGCTGTCCACCGTGTGGTAGCTGCCGTCCACCAGGGCCACGTAGATGTCGACGACGGGAAATCCCAGGGGGCCGCGCTTCATCCAGTCCACGATGCCGTGCTCCACGGCGCCGAAGAAGTTCTTGGGCACCACGCCACCCACGATCTTCTCTTCGAATTCGAAGCCTTCACCGCGCTGCCTCGGCTTCACCTCCAGCCACACGTCGCCGAACTGGCCGTGGCCGCCGGTCTGATGCTTGTGGCGGCCGTGCACCTTGGCGGCCTTCGTGAAGGTCTCCCGGTAGGGAACCATCGGCGGGTGCTGCAGCACATCGAGGCCGAAGCGGCTCTTGAGCCGGTCCAGCGCACACTTGAGGTGCACCTCGCCCTGACCCCAGAGGATGCGCTCCTGGGTCTCGGCGTTCTGCTCCACCTGCAGGGAGGCGTCCTCCTCGCAGAGCTTCTGCAGGGCCAGCGAGAGCTTCACATCGTCACCGCTCTTGGTGGTGTGCAGGCTGAGGGCCAGCATGGGCTGGAGCGGTTCGGGCCAGGCCAGCTCAACCTTCGCGGCCGGGGTGAGCGCTTCGCTGGTCTTCACCTCATCCATGCGCCCCAGGGCCACGACCTCGCCCGCGGTGGCCTTCTGCTGCTTGATCTGCTGGGCGCCGAAGAGCTTGTTGATGCCGCTGATGCGGTTCCCGGCCATGGAGGCGCCGTCCACCACCTCGCCGCGCCACACGCGGGAGATGCTCAGCTTGCCCACATGCTGCGCGTGGACCGTCTTGAAGACCTGCACGAGGGCATCCTTGCCTTCGGGGATGCCGAGGCGGGCCGCCGTGGCATCCACACGGGGCGCCTCGTCACAGAGGGCCTGGAAGAGGCGGCGCACGCCGGAATCCCGGTCGGCCGAGCCGAAGAGCACGGGCACCAGCAGGTCCTCCTGCACATCCTTGGCGAGATCCTCGCTGACCTCCTCCAGGGGCGGCACCACGTCGCTGAGCAGTTCCTCCATGAGGTGATCGTCGAAGTCGGCGAGCTTTTCCAGCATGAGCTGGCGGGCCTCGTGCTCCTCGGGCAGGACGGATTCCGGCAGCTGCATAAGGTCCGCGTCCTTGCCGGCTTCGTACTTGTAGGCGTGCTCGCTGATGAGGTCGACGTAGCCCGTGACCTGGTCGCCTTCGCGGATGGGGATCTCCACCAGCACGAGGGGGCGCTCGGATACCACCTGCAGGGCGTTGAGCACGTCCTTCAGCTTCCCGGCGCTGCCGGCGGCCTCCATCTTGTTGATGAAGACCACGTGGGGCACCTTGTGATCGTCGAGGAACTTGAGGGTGGGCGCCACCATGAGGGCGCGGTTGGGGTCGGGATCGCAGACCACCACGGCGATGTCGGCGGCCATCAGGGCGTGGGCCGTCTCCTGGCTGAATTCGACCGACCCGGGGCAGTCGATGAGGGTCCAGGCCTCACCCTGGTACGAACAGGCCGCAAGGCTGGCCTCGACGCTCATCTGGCGGGCCTTGGCCTCCATGGACGCATCGCCGACGGTGTTTCCCTCCTTGACGGAGCCCTTACGCGGCAGCGCGCCTGCCACGAAGAGAAGACTCTCCATCAAGGAGGTCTTTCCGGAGAGGTAGGGACCCACGATGGCCGCTACGCGTGGAGTTGACTGAGAATTTCCGCTCACAGTGCCTCCTGATTGTCTGGTTCCGATGTGGACCGACCCAAGTGTTCCGACGTTGTTACACGCTGGCAACAGCGAAAAAAAGCCGCCCGGGAAAAGGCGGCTTAAGTCACAAAATGGCGAGGGTTGAAACTAATTGCGCAGGGGCTTGCCCGTCTTGAGGATGGCGTCCATGCGGGCCTGGGTCTTTTCATAGCTGCACAGGCGGGCGAAGGCCTGGCGTTCCAGTTCGAGGATGCGCTCCTCGCTGATCTCCTGGACCGGGCTCACGTCGCCACCCGTGAGGATGGTCGCCAGTTCGCCCATGATGATGCCGTCGTGCTCGCTGGCGAGGCCCTGCAGCTTGAAATCCCGCACGGCGAAGTTGAGGGCCTCGGCGCCGCCGCGGCCCGGCAGGCGCAGGGTGCGCTCCTTCACGGGCTGGAAGTCCGCGGCCATCTTGAGGACTTCCTGCTTGGCCTCGTTCAGGAGGAAGGCCTTGTTCATCACGCGGCGGTCCGTGCGGCGCAGGTAGCCGTTGCGCTGGGCCTCGTCGAAGCTGGTGTGCACGGTGGCGGTGCCGATGCCCTGGAAGCTGGCCTTCACCTTGGGCATGGGGCCCAGCTCGCCCTTGGCCGCCATGGCGTCTTCCATCCTCAAAAGCATCTGCAGGCAGCCGCCGCCCGCGGGGATGACGCCCACGCCCACTTCCACCAGGCCGATATAGAGCTCGGCGTGGCCCACCACGCGCTGGCAGGCCATGGACATCTCGCAGCCGCCGCCCAGGGCCAGGTTGAAGGGCGCCGCCACCGTCGGGAACGGCGCGTAGGTGAGCATGCGGCCCGCGTACTGCAGGCGCCTCGCCACTTCCTCGATCAGATCGAACTGCTTGTCCTTGGCGGCATTCAGCACCATCACCAGGTTGGCGCCGGCGCTGAAGTGCTGCCCCTGGTTGCCCACCACCAGGCCCTTGAAGCGTCCCGGCACGTGCTTCTGCACGGTGTCTTCCATGAGGCCGATGATGCCGTCGTCCAGCGCGTTCATCTTGCTGCGGAAGGCGAGGCAGGCCACATCGTCGCCGAGGTCGATGAGCTGGCAGCTGCCGTTCTCCGCCACGACTTTGCCCTTGCCCTCCTCGCGCTTGAGGATGATCACCCGCTTGTCTTCGAGGATCGCGTCGAAGGCCAGCGTCTTCGGGTTCAGCTGGGCCACGGGGACGCCGTGCTCCCAGCGGTAGAAGCTGGTGATGCCTTTGGCGAGCATCTGCTCCACGAGAGGCGGAAGGGGCTGCTCCTCGAACCTCATGCGGGCCGCGACGCGCTCCACGCCGAGCGTGTCCCACAGTTCGAAGGGCCCCAGCTCGAAGGCGAAGCCGTTCTTGATGGCGCGATCCACGTTCAGGGGGCCGTCCGTCACCTCGCCCAGGCGGTTCACCGCGTAGGTGAGGTTGGGCGCGATGCAGCGCCAGGCCAGGCGGCCCGCTTCGGTATCGCTGGTGAGCAGCGTCTTCACCTTTTCCGCAGGATCGTCGATGCCCTTCAGTTCCTTCAGAATCGGCCAATCCTTCTTCACCTGCGGGACGTACTCGCGGGTATCGGGATCGATGGCGAGGAAGGTCTTCTTGCCCTTGGCGTCCTTGGGGCCCTTCTTGAAAAATCCCTGCTTCGTCTTGTTGCCCAGCAGCTTGTTGTCCAGCATCCACTGGAGGAACTCGGGGAACTTGAAGACGTCGCGCACCTCGTCGTTGGGGCACAGGTCGTAGACGTTCTTCGCGGTGGCGGCGAGGATGTCCACGCCCGCCAGATCCGCCGTGCGAAATGCGGCGCTCTTGGCGCGGGCCGCGGCATCGCCCAGCACCAGGTCCAGCACCTCGAAGGGGATCTTCTCGGCCAGGGCCAAGTGCATCGTGGCCATGATGCCGTGGATGCCGATGCGGTTGCCGATGAAGGTGGGGCTATCAAAAGCGGGCACCACCTCCTTGCCGAGGCCTTCTTCCAGCCAGGTGCGGAAGGCCTGGGCCTCGGCCTCATCGACCTCGGGGCCCTTCACGAATTCCAGCAGGCGCAGATAGCGCACGGGATTGAAGAAGTGGGTGATGACGAAGTGCTTTCGGAAGGCGTCGCTGCGGCCTTCCACCAGCAGCTTGAGCGGGATGCCCGAGGTGTTCGAGCTGATCCAGGCACCGGCCTTGAGCTTGGGCTCCAGGCGACCGTACAGCTCGCGCTTGATGGCCAGATCCTCCTTCACCACCTCCACCACCCAGTCGCAGTCCGACAGGCGATCCAGGTGATCCCGCAGGTTGCCCGGACGGATCTTCTTCAGGAACGAAGCGTGCATGGCCAGCGCGGGCTTGGACTTCGCCAGCGCGGCCAGCGCCCCTTCGGCCAGTTTGTCCGGCGCCGCCTCGTCGATGACGATGTCCAGCAGCTCCACCTGACAGCCCGCCGACGCCACATGCGCCGCGATTCCCGAGCCCATCACACCCGAACCCAGTACGCCGATCTTTTTGATATTCATGTCCAACCTCCAGTCTCGTGTCGTGTGGTTGGATCAAATCTTTTCGATGATGGACGCGATGCCCTGGCCGCCGCCGATGCACATGGTGGCGATGCCGTACTTGCCACCGTCGGTTTCAAGGCGGTTGAGCAGGGTGGTGAGGATGCGCGCGCCGCTGGCGCCGAGGGGGTGGCCCACGGCGATGGCGCCGCCCCAGGCGTTCACCTTGGCGGGGTCGTAGCCGCCTTCGCGGATCACGGCGAGGCTTTGGGCGGCGAAGGCTTCGTTCAGTTCCATGGCATCGATCTGATCCAGCTTGAGGCCGAAGCGGTCCAGCGCCTTCTTCACGGCGGGCACGGGGCCGATGCCCATGCGGTCGGGCTCGACGCCCGCCACGGCGCCGCCGAGGATGCGGGCGCGGGGCTTCAGGCCGAGCGACTTGGCCAGGCCTTCTTCCATCACCAGCAGGAAGGCCGCGCCGTCGGTCACGGGCGAGCTGTTGCCCGCCGTGACGTTTCCATCCACCAGGAAGGCCGCCTTCAGCTCACCCAGCTTCTCCAGGCTGGTGTCGGCGCGGACGCACTCGTCCTGCTGCAGGGTGACGGGCTTGCCGTCGAGGCCCTTGGTCTCGAAGCGCACCACTTCCCGTTCGAACTTTCCGGCCTTCCAGGCCGCGGCGGCCTTCTGGTGGCTGTTGAAGGCGAACTCATCCTGATCCCGGCGGCTGATCTTGTATTCCTTCGCCAGGTTCTCGGCGGTGATGCCCATGGAGCAGTAGGCCTCGGGATAGTGCTCGCTGATGTAGGGGTCCACGCTGGGGTTGAAGCCCATCATGGGCACCTTGGACATGCTTTCCACGCCGCCCGCGAGGAAGAGGTCACCCTGGTTCGTCATGATGGCCCGGGCCGCCATGAGCATGGCCTCCTGGCTGCTGCCGCAGAAGCGGTTGATGGTGGCCGCGCCCGCCGTGATGGGCAGGCCGGCGCGGAAGCTGATGAGGCGGGCCATGTTCATGCCCTGTTCGCCCTCGGGCATGGCGCAGCCCACCAGCACATCCTCCAGACCCGACCAGTCCTTCAGCAGGGGCTTGATCGTTTCGAGCACGGCGGCGCCGAGGGCTTCGGGCCGGGTGGCGGCGTAGGCGCCCTTGATGCCCCGACCGATGGGCGTGCGCTTGGCTTCGACGATGACGGCAGATCGCATGGGTCCTCCAAAATGGGAAGGGGATGTCTTGGTTTTTTAGGAGCCTAGCATCCGCTGAGACCGGCGTAAGCACTTACCGTGGGTCATGCACACCTACCAGGGGTCAGCGGAACCTCCGGCCGCCCCTCTATGGGCGGAGATCCCGCTGCGATATCGCTGGCCTCGCGTTCCCAGGGATCTCCCTCGGTCGCTGCGAGGTCCATGTCCATGCGGGCCCGCGGACCGCAGGCCCTTTCCCAAGGACCGCTCGCAGGGAGGAACCCATCAGCCTTTCGGCATCAGCGTCGAAGGAACGAACCTTTCAGGCCCCCCGATCCGGGCGAAAACAAGGCCGGTTTTCATGCCTCCACATACGCAGAAGTTCCCCGCGAATGAATGTGTAAAATCTGTAGCTCCAGGCCTTTTACAAGAATTTTATGCACCGATCTCTTGCGCGAATGTTTCAAATTCCAGTCAAGATGGGTAAGACCTACGGGATACCACATGGCCGCCCCCTTCGCCCACGACCTGGAACCGCTTCTCGCCGAATGCCGAAAGGTGATCGTGGGGCAGCCGCAATTGCTCAATCGCCTCCTGGTGGCCCTGCTCTGCCGCGGCCACGTGCTGCTGGAAGGCCTGCCGGGCCTGGCGAAGACGCGCACCATCAAGACGCTGGCCGCAGCCAGCCACACCAGCTTCAACCGCATCCAGTTCACGCCGGACCTCCTGCCCAGCGATGTGGTGGGCACGCTCATCTTCGATCCCAAGCAGCTCACCTTCACCCCGAAGCGGGGCCCCATCTTCGCCAACCTGGTGCTCGCGGACGAGATCAACCGCGCGCCGTCGAAGGTCCAGGCCGCGCTGCTGGAGGCCATGGAAGAACGCCAGGTCACGCTGGGCGATGAAAGCTTCCGGCTGCCCGATCCCTTCCTCGTGCTGGCCACCCAGAACCCGCTGGAACAGGAGGGCACCTTCCCCCTGCCCGAGGCGCAGATGGACCGCTTCCTCTTCAAGCTCCGGGTGGACTACCCCAAGCAGGAGGAGGAGGTCGAGGTGCTCCGCCGCGCCCACCTGAACGGCGACGACGTGCGCCCGGTGGTGGATGCCACCAGCCTTCTGGCCGCCGGCCGCGAGGCCCAGCAGGTGCGCCTCGACGAGGCCATCCGCGGCTACATCGTGCGGCTCGTGCAGGCCACGCGACCCGGCCACGGCAAGGTCTGGAAGGGCAAGGAACTGCTGCGCTGCGGCGCCAGTCCCCGGGCCTCCCTGTCGCTCCAATCCTCCTCGCGCGCGCTGGCCTTCCTGCAGGGCCGCGATCACGTGCTGCCTCAGGACGTGGTGGACCTCGCGCCCGACGTGCTGCGCCACCGCATGTTGCTCACCTTCGAAAGCGAGGCCGACGGCGCCACCACCGACCAGGTGATCGCCCAGCTGCTTCAGGCCGTTCCCCGGCCCTGACCAGGGCCCCATTCCAACCCCACTCCGAAGGAGGCCTCATGGCCGCGAACCGCCCCCGGATCACCGGCATCACCTTGAACGTACTCATGCCCGATGGCACCACCCGTGTGCACACCATCGACCCCAAGGCTGCCGAGGCCCTCGCCTGGAGCGACCGCGCCGTCCAGATCCTCGGGAAGTACTACGACAAGGGCGGCCCGGCCGAAGGCAAGCAGATGGCCCGCGAGGAATTCCTGCAGCACTTCCCCCACGGCGCGCCCATCATCGGCGAGCAGCCCCACCTGACCGTGACCCCGGATGTCGTGAACCAGATCTGGAACCATCCCAAGGAAGATGGGAACACCCCGGCCTATCTCTGCAAGTCGCCGGTCAACATCGTCAACGGCTGATCCATAGCGGGTCAATTCACCTTCTTGAAGTCCCGAACCCTGCTGTGCGCCCGCTCTCTGGCTGCCGCAGCAGGGTTTCCGCATGCTTCGTGAAACTGGGCCAAGGCGGTCCAGAAATCTGGATCGATCGGATTCAACCGGAGCAACTTTTTTGCGAGCCCCTCACCCCGATTTTTCAATTGAGCGGGTTGTGGTGAATACCCCAAACGTAGCACCAGAGCCAAGTAACGAAGCCTGATCGATCCCAGTTCCACCGGATCTTCCGGTGTGGCTACGAGGTGCGGCAAGAGATTGTCGGCCTCTTCTAGATACGGGGATGCATCCCCTTGTTGTTCTGCGAGGAACGTGGCTCCTGATACAAGCGCATCCATAAAATAGGGTGCAAGGGTCGCCATAGGCACGTGGGCTTCCTGGGCTTTCTCGAAGGCAGATCGCGCCTGATCAATCCTGGTTTTTGGATTCTGCTTATCCCGAGCGAGAGCCTTGGCCTGAGCCGCACGAGCCAGAAGGATGCCTCGGTGAAATCCGACATGACGAGGCTGTGTTTTCAATCCCGCTTCATAGGCTCGCACGGCTTCTTCAGCTTCTACCGTGGGATTCCCACCGGAAGCGACCTCTGCCCGAGCTGCTGCCTGTGCCAAGCCCCCGAGATTTGCGAGGAAGTAGGCCTCTTCCGGGTGGGCATCCGCCATTTCCCGCGCCTCCCGAATGTAGGGCGCCACAATAGCCGCATCGTAGGTGCCCCTCAGGCGAGTGCCATCAATCCAAAGCAGCAGGGCCGAGTAGCGAATGTTCCGAAGGACGATGTGGCCGGGGTCCAGCCGCAGACCTATATCCGACACCGCGATGGCTTCCTTCAAACGCGTCGTGGGATCCTCGCCCCGGCTTAGCTTACGAATGCCTTCCGTCCTCAATACAGAAGCCTCGGCCGTGCAGGCCTCGACCTCCTTCGGGTCCCGCTTCATGGCCTCCGACGCATCCGCTTTGGCCTGAGCCAACCAGGCGGCCGGGTCGATCTCCCTCAAGGCCAGGTACCGCGCCATCTCACCACGGGCGCGGGCGCGCCAGGCGAGGGGTTGGGCGGCGGTGGGTTCGAGTTGGGCCCAGCGATCCGCCACCGCCACTTCCGCCAGCACGGGGACCTTGGGATCGGCGCCGGACTGCCAGCCCAGGGCCACCACCTCCTGCCAGCGCCGCATGTCGAGGCGCAGCAGGTCCACGTCGCAGGGGGCGCGCAGCTCGGCCTCCGCCAGCAGGCGGCCCGCGGTCTGGATGGCCGGTTCGGCTTCGCGGGCCGTGGGCGCGCCGTGGGCTTCCGCCAGCCAGGCTTCGGCCTCCAGCCGCAGGGCCTCGTAGAACCAGGGAGCCTGAGCCTGGGCCTCGCGGGCCAGCTTTGCCGCGGCATGGGGCTGGCCTTCCATGAGCATGAGCAGGCCCGCGCGGAAGGCGGGCGGCTCCAGGCTGGCGCCGGCGCCGCGTCGCAGCCAATCCGCGGCGGGCATCCGCAGGGTCTTCTTCAGATCGTCCAAGCGCTTCTGCCGCAGATCTGGATCCGGCAGCGCATAGGCCTTTCCGAGTTCGACCTGGTAGATCGCCGCCAGGGCGCGCCCCAGGGCATGCGCCGCTTCGGGTGCGTGGAAACCCATGGCCCAGGCCCGATCCAGCTGGGCGCGGGCGCCGGCGGGATCATCCAGGGCCAGGCGGGCACGCCCCAGGGCGTAGGCGCCCGGCGCTTCCGCGAGGGGGCCCGCCGCGAGCACCTCCCGAGACAGCGCCTCCACGCGGGCTCGCAAATCAGCCTGATCCCGCGTCAGATCCCGCGCCGGCTGCAGCCGCAGGTAGCGCGCCAGGGCCTCGATCCGCTCCGCCGCCTGGGCGAAGCGCTGGGCGTGGGCGGCCCGGGCGCTGGCCCGCAGGCGCTCCCGCACGGCAAAGCCCCCGAAGATCACGATGGAGAGGAACACCGCCGCCGAAGCCGAGACGAGCACCTTGTGCTTGCGGGCCCAGTGCGCGAGCCGTTCCAGCGGCGTGGCGGCGCGGGCCTGGATGGGCTCGCCGTCCAGGATGCGCTGCAGGTCCTCGCCGAGGGCCCGGGCCGAGGTGTAGCGCTTGCGGGGATCCTTCTGCAGGCAGGTGAGCACGGCGGTGTCGAGATCCGCCGGAAGGGTGGGGATCTTCCGGCGCAGCGGCACCGGATCATCCTTCACGATGCGTCCCATGCATTCGAGCCCGTCGCCACCGAAGGGCGGCGCGCCGGTCAGCAGCGTGTAGAGGGTCGCGCCCAGCGAGTAGACGTCGGAGCGGCGGTCCAGCAGGGCCGTCTGCCCTCGCGCCTGCTCGGGGGACATGTAGCTCACGGTGCCCATCACCCGGCCCGTCTCAGTGAGCCCCGCGCCCTCGGCGCCGCGGGCCAGGCCGAAATCCAGCACACAGGCGCGGGTGGAGCCGTCCTCCAGGCGGTCGATCATCAGGTTGGCCGGCTTCAGATCGCGGTGGACCAGGCCCACCCGGTGCGCCGCGTGGACGCCTTCGCAGACCTCGACCATGTGCCGGAGCAGAGCTTCCAGGGGCAGAGTCGGGGCGGCTTTCTGCAGTGTCTCGCCCCGAAGGAACTGCATGGCGATGTAGGGCTGGCCACGCCATTCGCCCACTTCGTAGACGCGGCACACGTTGGGATGATCCACCCGGGCCTGGAGCTGGGCCTCCTGCAGGAAGCGCTGGATCAGATCCGGATCGTCGCGGCGCAGCAGTTTCAAGGCCACATCTCGCCGGAGGCGCGGATCCACGGCCTTGAAGATGCGGCCCATGCCGCCTTCGCCTAGGAGTTCGAGGTGCTCGAAACGGCCCCAGCGCTCCAGGGTCTGGGCCCGGAACACGCCGCCCTGGCGGAAGCCCTTGGTGGGCATGGAGGGGTCGGACATGGGCGTCGGAGGCCCGGGATGGGTGAAGTCCGAATCCGGATGGGTGGGGGCCTGGGCCGTGATTTCCATGGACCAGTGGCTGGCTTCGTCCGCCTCCAGATCCGCCAGGTCCTGCTCCAGCAGGTGCCGGTCGGCCTCGGACAGACGCCCGGAAGACACGAGCTCTCCCAGCTCGGCGCCGTGGACCTCGCCGGGCTCAAGCAGTCCACGGGCCACGGCCAGGGCGAGCACCCGCTCGTCAGAGGTGGCCATGACCGCCCTTGCCCATGCTTGTGACTCCCATGTGAACAATCCATGGTGAGGCCGCCGGGGCCTTCCGAGAAGGTACTCTGGGTTGACCGGGCTGGGGCCGAAGGGCAGACTGACCTTGGCCTAGAAGGCGGAAAGGAGGTTCCATGGGACAGCAAGCCGACTTCTCCGAACCTCCGTCGAGTCGCGCCGCCCGCTGAGGCGGCATCCTCCGCTCTTTCGCTCCCCGAATCCGCACCCTGAACGGGATGCCGGCCCGCACCCGCGCGCCGCGTCCGCTCCTCCGGAACGGCCATGATGCACCGCTTTCTCGACACCATGTGGGGGCAGGCCAACGCCCTCTTCGCGCCCCTGCGGCGACGGCGCTGGGTGGACCTGCTCCTCGTCGCCGCCGCCTTTGGCATGCTCTACGGGCTGATCCTCCTGGGCCGGCAATGGGCCGATATCCAACGCCCCGTGCTGGAGATCGACCTCTCGCCGATGGCGCTTCCCAAATACACCTTCTTCTCGATGATGCGGGGCCTGGCGGCCTACCTCATCTCGTTCTTCTTCACCCTCGCCTACGCCTACTGGGCCGCCAAGGACGCCCGCTCCGAGCGGCTACTGGTGCCCCTCCTGGACATCCTGCAGAGCATCCCGGTGATGACCTTCATCGTGCCTCTGATGCTCGCCCTGGTGGCGGCCTTCCCCCACAGCAATGTGGGCATCGAACTCACGGCCATCATCGCCATCTTCACAGGCCAGGCCTGGAACATGACCTTCAGCCTCTACCACTCGCTGAAGAGCGTGCCCGCCGAGCTGCAGGAGGCCGGCACCGTGTACCGCTTCAACTGGTGGCAGCGCTTCAAGTGGATCGAACTGCCCTTCGCCACGACGGGGCTGGCCTGGAACAGCATGATGAGCATGGCCGGCGGCTGGTTCTTCCTCATGCTGGTAGAGGCCTTCAAGCTGGGCGACAAGGATTTCCGTGTGCCGGGCCTGGGCTCGTACATGAGCATGGCCGTCGAACATCACGACGTGCGGGCCCAGCTCTGCGCCGTGGCGGCGATGATCATCATGATCGTGCTGCTCGACCAGGTGCTCTGGCGGCCCATCGTCGTCTGGGCGCAGCGCTTCCGCATCGAGGACACGGTCCAGAACGCCGATTCGCAGAGCTGGTTCCTCAACCTCATCCGCGGATCGCGCCTCATCCGCCGCTGGGATCGCTGGCGCGCGAAGCGGCGCCGGAAGCAGCAGCACCGCCATCCGGCGAAGGAAAAACCCCAGGGGGACAAGGGTGCCGAAAGGGCCGCCCATGTGGCACCGTTGCTCGCTCTCGTTGCACTCATCATCCTCTCGGGCTTCCTGGTGCTGGGCGGCTTCGGCGTGGTGCATCTCCTGAACCGCCTCCACTCCGGCGCCTGGTGGACCCTGCTGAAGGCCGCGGGCCTCACGCTTTCCCGCGTGATGGCCTCGATCCTCATCGGCCTTTGCTGGACCCTGCCCGCGGGCCTCGCCATCGGGCTGTCCCAGCGCCTGTCCCGCATCTTCCAGCCCATCGTCCAGGTGGCGGCCTCCTTCCCCGCGCCCATGCTCTTCCCCGTGGTGGTGGCGATCCTCGCCTCCTTCAAGATCGGCCTGGGCTGGGGCAGCATCGTGCTCATGCTGCTGGGCACCCAGTGGTACATCCTCTTCAATGTCATCGCCGGGGCCAGCGCCATCCCCAGCGACCTCCGCGAAGTGGGCACGGCCTTCGGGTTCAGCCGCTGGCAGCGCTTCCGCAACCTCTACCTGCCCGCCATTTTCCCCTACCTGGTGACCGGCTGCCTCACGGCGGCAGGCGGCGCCTGGAACGCCAGCATCGTTTCCGAGTACTACAACATCAGCGGCCCCACCTTGCAGACCTTCGGCCTCGGCGCCATCGTGAGCCAAGCCGGCGAATCGCGGAACTTCCCGCTGCTGGCGGCCTCCACGCTCGTCCTGGCCGGCACTGTGGTGCTGTTCAACCGCCTGGTCTGGAAGCCGCTCTACAAGATCGCCGAGACCCACTATTCCCTGTCGAAGTGAGGCAGCCATGAAGCACGCCATCCACGCCACTCACGAAGTCATCTGCGAACTGAAGGGCATCCAGAAGTCCTTCGACCGGGAGACCGGCCACGCCCTGCGCGTGCTGGAAGACATCAACCTCGACATCCGCGCCAACGAGGTGGTCTGCCTCATCGGCCCCTCGGGCTGCGGCAAGTCGACCATCCTGCGCATCTTCGCGGGTCTCATCAAGCCGACGAAGGGCAAGACCTTCTACCACGGCGAAAAGATGGAGGGCCTCAACCCCGGCGTGGCCATCGTCTTCCAGAACTTCGCGCTCTACCCCTGGATGACGGTGGAAGCCAACGTGAAGACCGTGCTCCAGGCCCAGGGTCTGGACGACGAGACCATCAAGGCCAAGGCCCATCGCGCCATCCGCCTGGTGGGCCTTGAGGGTTTCGAGGAAGCCTATCCCCGCGAGCTTTCCGGCGGCATGAAGCAGCGCGTGGGCATGGCCCGCGCCCTCAGCGTGGATCCCGAGATCCTCTTCATGGACGAGCCCTTCAGCCACGTGGACGCCCTCACGGCGGAAGGCCTCCGCGCCGAAATCCTCGACATCTGGGACGACGCCGAGCGCAACCCCTCGTCGATCCTCATGGTGAGCCACGACATCAAGGAAGTGGCCTACATGGCCGACCGCATCGTCGTGCTGTCGGCCAATCCCGGCCGCGTGCGAACCATCGTGGAGAACCCCCTGCCCCGGCCTCGCGACATGCGCAGCCCCGAGTTCCTCCGCCTGGTGGACCAGCTGCACGACATCATCACCAGCGCCGAGCTGCCCGACATCGAGGTGAGCGCCCCCGAGCCCAGCCTCCTCGTGGACCTGGTGGAACCCCTGCCCAACGCGCCTTCTTCGGACATCCTGGGTCTGCTTGAATACCTGGAGACCCAGGGCGGCACCTCGGATCTCTTCCAGGTGGCCACGGCCACCCACGTGACCTTCGAGAAGGTGCTGGCCTCCGTGAAGGGCGCCGAGATGCTCGACTTCGTCGACACGCCCAAGCGCCAGGTGATCCTCACGGCCCTGGGCCAGCGCTTCATCCGCGCCAACATGGACGACCGCAAGGACATCTGGAAGGCCCAGCTCCTCGAACTGCGCCTCTTCCGCCTGGTGCAGGAGCTCATCGACCTGCACCACGGCGAACTCAAGGAGAACGAACTCCTCTCCGAGCTGCAGCAGCGCCTGCCCATGGAGAACCCCGAACAGACCTTCGAGACCCTGGTCACGTGGGGCCGCTTCGGCGAACTCTTCGCCTTCCGCGAAGACCGAGGCGTGCTCACGCCGGAGTAGCAGCAGCGCCAGGCCCCACCCGACTACCGCCCCGATCGCACGCGACATTCAGTCGCGTGCTCCCGCTCCTCGCTTCGCTCGGTCGCGGAGGGGGCCCCGTGGGGCCGCTTCGGCGAACTCTTCGCCTTCCGCGAAGACCGAGGCGTCTTGACTCCGGAGTAGGCCGAACTCGTGCCAGACCGAGGTGCCTTAAAAACATTGAACCGCGAATGACGCGAAAGGTTTGCTTCGCAAGCCACGCGAATGGGGTCGTTCTGGATCAAGGCGCCACGGCCGTTCTGGTACCCCTTTCGCGGCCCGCGAAGCGGGCATTCGCGCCATTCGCGGTTACATTTTTTATCTTCACTAAGGCGGGATCAGAACTGCGCGTGCAGCCTCAGGGCCAGGAGGTTCACAGGGCCGCGGTCCCGGTTGTAGCCGGGGTTCCAGATGCGCTGGGCGTCCAGGGAAAGGGTGAGGAAGCGCCCCATCGCCGCGGCGTAGTAGGCCTCGAAGATCCGCTCGGAGCCGTAGTTCAGGCGACCATCCCCCAGCAGGAACCCGAGGCCGCCGGCCGCCAGGTAATCGCGGTGATCGGGGCTCAGGCCGTTCTGTACGAAGGCGGCGCCCAGGCGATCCTGCGAGCGGGCCCAGGCGCTTCCCTTCCAGGTGAACCCCGCGGAGACGGAGCGATCCACTTCGGTGAAGGCCCAGGATTCCGTGCGACCGTCGCTCCAGCTCCAGCGTGCGAAAGCCCCCAGATCCGCCGTGAGGCCCTGCTCCAGGTTGAGGCCCCAACCCTCCTTCACGCGGCCGTAGGCACGGGTGGCGGTGACATCCGGCGCGGCGGGCGATTCGGCGAGGCTCTGGCGGTAGTCCCCCATCCGCGTGGTGTTGCGGAAGACCATCACCCGCACGGCGCCCGGCTGATCGCCGAGGACATGATCGTGCTCCGCTTCGGCCACGTCGCCGTGGGCCCGCGCGAAGCCGTGATCCATGGCCAGTTGGTTGGCCTCCAGCGGCTCGGCGAAACGGCCGTAGCGGAGGGCCCAGGCGTCCCAGTACAGCTCGGCGGCGCCGCCCCAGGTGTAGCCGCGGGTGTCGGCGGGATAGTCCCAGGCGCCGTGGCCCATCAGAGTCCAGTTGAGAAACTGGGCGCGCGGATCGTGGGCGTGGGCGTTGGCATCGAAGACATCCATCACGCTGAACTTGCCGACGTGGAGAACGATCCGGCGCGAATCCCGCACCCCGGCCACCTGGTGCGCATCATCTTCGACCTTCTGGGACTCGCCGCCCAGGTTGAGCGTCTGGCGGATCAGCACGCGGGCCACGGCCGCGCGGAAATCCGGATTGCCCACGCGGTAGGTCTCGCCATTGGGCGCCCCCGCCAGCCCCAGCACGCTGCTGACGCCCTTCCCTGCGGCGCCTTCCAGATCCACATAGGCCTCGGTGCCCTGCCAGGGCCGCCACCCCGCCATGAGCGTCGTGGTGAACGACGTGGCCCGCTCGGCGCCCGGACGCAGAGAGTTGGGTCCCTGGTAGGGAGACGTGAAATCGCCGTGCGACTGCGTGACGACCGTCGCCTGGCCGTGGAGGTTCCAGGCCTCGGGGGCCGGATCGGCAGTCTGGCCCATCAGGCCCGCACCACAAGCCAGAAAGAGGGAGATCAGCGAGACACGAAAGGTCGATCGAGGGCAGGACATGGAAACACCGTGACAGGAAGGAAGGTCCGAGCCGTGACGAAGCCGTGAAGGCCGAGGCACGGAACACGCTCAAATCAGGCCGCCACGCTGCGATTGCGCGAGAAGGCTAGCCCAGGTGCGTGACGCACGACGGAGGTTCAGCGAGCGCAGATATCGTCTTCATCGCAACCTCCTTTCGGCCAGGCATTGATTCTACCGGACGGCATCGGCACCATCCAGACTCAGCATTGGTGCGGCTTCTGATGGATCCGGCGACACCTCAGGCCGGGCTCTGCACCGGCGGCGCGAAGGCACAGAGGGCGATGCCCGCGAGGACCAGCAGCGTGCCCACACCCTGCAAGGGGCGGACGGATTCCGAGAGCAGCAGCCAGCCCAGGATCACCGTGGCCACGGGCTGGACCATCAGGCCCATGGCGCCCAGGTTGGTGGGCACGTGGCCCAGGCCCCAGGTGATGAACCACCAGGCCACCACCTGGACGAAGATGCCCAAGCCCAACAGGGCCCACCAGGACCTTGCGGGATACCCGTAGAAGGCCTCGCCCCGGGCCCAGCCGAGGGCCCCGAAGAGCACCGTGCAGCACAGCACCACCCAGAAGAGGGCCTCGGGCGCGCTGAGGTCGCGCCGCGCGCGGCCCAGGGCCAGCGTGAAGGCGCCGTAGGCGAGGGAGGCCAGGGCCCCCAGCAGCTCGCCCAGGCCCGTGCCCCAGCGGGCGCCCTTGGCGAGGCCCAGCACGAGGGCCCCGGACATGGCCAGCAGCACGCCCATCCAGAAACGGCGCCGCAGCTTCGCGCCTAGCCACAGCACCGACACGACGGCCACCCAGATGGGCGCCAGCGTGACCAGCAGGGTGGCGTTGGCGGCGCTCGTATGGTGGAGGGCCGAGTGCCACATCCACAGATCCAGCACGAAACAGGTTCCGGCGAGCAGGGCCCAGATCCGCGCACGGCCCGTGCCAGGCCGGGCCGTGTCCCGGGCCATCCAGGCCACGAAGGGCAGCGCGAAGGCCATGCGGTAGAAGCCTACGGCCAGGGGCCCGGCCGGCGTGGCCCAGCGTACGAGCATGGCGGCGAAACCGAGCAGGGAGGCCCCCAGGATCAGGGCTGCGAGGCCCCGCGGATCCGGCGTTTTCTTTGAACTCATGGGACCAGCCTTCCTGCCATGCCGAGGACGATTCAGGCCTCGATCGTCTCCGCTACCTTGGCCGCCAAGGTCGCCGCATCCACCGGCTTCAGCAGGAATCCCGAGATGCCGAGCTGCTGCACGGTCTGCAGGGTCGTGTCATCCCGGTGGGCAGACACCACGAGGATCGGCAGGTCCTTCAGCACCGCGTCCTCGCGCACAGCCCGCACCAGGGTCTCCCCCGGGCACTCGGGCATGAGGACATCCACCACCAGCAGGTCCAGCGGGCGTTCCCGCAGCTGGTTCAGCACGTCGAACAGCGAGGTTGGCGCCACCTCCACGACTTCGAAGCCCTTTGCCCGCAGAGCCGCCGCGGCGAAGGCCCGGACCAAACGGCTGTCGTCCACGATGGCGATGCGGTGCATGTCCACTCCTCTGGCTCTCATCGTCCTCCAGAACCTGGGGATCAACAATGGGCCTATGGGTGCTGGATGGGGCCTGAAGGTTCTAGTTGGCCCAGCGCGAGACCTGCTCCCAGATGTCCTCGTCGTGGCAGGGGCCGTTGAGCACGATGGCGAAGACACGGACCTCGCCGTCCAGCCGCTGCACATAGCCACAGAGGCTGTTGACCTGGTCCAGGTGCCCGGACTTCACGCGCACCCGGCGCGTCAGGTTGGGATCCTTGATCTTCAGTCTCCAGGGTTCGCCCCCGATGATCTTGAGCGACGACACGAATTCCGGCCCCACCTCGAAATCGTGGTAGGCACCCCGCAGGATGATGGCCAGGGTGCGCGCCGAGAGGCGGTTCTCCTTGCTGAGGCCCGATCCATCCGTGATGTGGATGTCCTCGGGTCCCAGGCCGAAGACGCTGCGGTAGAAGCCCTGGATCCGCTGCACGCCGCGGGACCAGGAGCCCGCGCCATACCGGCGCACGAGCATCTCGACCATGAAATTGTTCGACCACTTGTTGATGTCGAGCACCAGGGCTCGCAGGGGCGGCGAAGTCCAGGCCATGAGCTTCCGCGGGGCCCCGAGCCCATTGGGCCTGCCTTCGAAATTGGCCCGGCCTTCGATGGCGATGCCGGCCTCCTGGAGGGTGCGCTGGATGATCTCCCGGGACTGGCGCTCAGGATCCGCCACCAGGCGGCCCGCCTCGTCCCGGTTGAAGTTCACCGAAAGCGGAAGCACGGGCGGCAGGGTATCTGTCGAGGTGTTCTCCCAGCCCGGCGGCTCCCGCTGGCTGTCGAAGGCGCTCTGGTCCAGCCGGATGCTCCCCGTGATCCGCTGGACGCCCAGGCGCTTGAGGGACTGGGCGATGAGCCAGATGCGCTCGCTGGTGAGCAGCGGATCGCCGTCCCCCTTGAAGGTGAGGTCGCCCTGCACCACGCCGTCCTTCAGATCGCCCCAGATCTCGGTATCGATGGTCGAATCGGGCTTGAGCGTCTTCAGCAGCGCGTAGGTGCTGACCACCTTGGTGGTGCTGGCGGGAATGAGCGCCAGATCCTCGCGATGCCGCTCGAGCACCTTGCCTGAGCCGACCTCCCAGAGGCCCGCAGATACGCTGACGCCGCGCGCCTCCAGGCGCCGGGCCCAGCTCTGGATATCCTGGGCGCCGAGGGCCAAGCCCGACACCGCGAGCAG
This sequence comes from Geothrix limicola, assembly GCF_030268085.1. GTDB lineage: Bacteria > Acidobacteriota > Holophagae > Holophagales > Holophagaceae > Geothrix > Geothrix limicola. Next base: position 355,289 of record NZ_BSDE01000001.1, on the reverse strand, counting down.
AGCGACAAGGCTCAGCCTCCGCACTACTTCGGCTCCGCGGGGTTCGGGGTGGATCCGGGCTTGGTGCCGCCGGGGGGGACGATGGGGCTGGACCCCGGTGCCGCGCCGTTGAGCAGGTTCTGGGCCTTGGAGAGGTCGTCCGTGATGCCCAGCAGGTTCTGTTCGGCGGCGAACTGCCAATCCCGGACGAGCGTCTTGTTCTGGTAGATGTGGATGCTGTTCAGCTGGCTGTGGCTGCGCACGCCCACGATGGGAAGCCCGGCCTTGCTGCCGGAGGCGCCGGGCTGGACCTGGGTGATGTAGTCCCACTCGCCGTCGGGCGTCATGGGATCCAGGTATTTCTGGCGGAGGATGCGGGGGCGGACCTTCATCACCTCGTCCAGGTTCTGGGGATAGTGGCCCATCTTGGCGCCGTAGATCCGCAAGGCGTTGGCGATGGCCTCTCCCCGGAAGATCAGTTCGGATTCGTTCTCGCGCTGCACCTCGGCGATCACGCTGGGCGCCGCCTTCAGCAGCAGGATTCCCATCACCACCGCCATGGCCAGGGCCAGGGCCATGGTGAATCCGCGCTGGGATCGGGGGAAGGACATGCGCACTCCGAGTCTTCAGGGTACTACCCCTGTTCACCCTTGCGTGCCATGAGTTCGCGGAAGGCTTCCACCACCTTGGGATCGAACTGGGAACCGGCCTCGTTCTCCAGTTCCGCCAACACTTGGCGGAACCCCTTGGGACGCCGGTAGCCCTTGCCGCTCGTCATCACCTCGTAGGCTTCGATCAGGCCGATGATGCGGCTGCCGATGGGGATACTCGTTTCGCGCAGTCCCTCAGGGTAGCCGCGGCCATCCCAGCGCTCGTGGTGGTGCCGGATCATCTTCACCACGTCGAAGGGGAAGCGCAGATCCTTCAGGAACACGGCGGCCATCTCAGGATGGCTGCGGACCTTCTTCAGCTCCTCGGCGCTCAGTTCGGGCTTGTTGAGCATGGCCGGATCCAGCATGAGCAGGCCCACATCGTGGAGGATGGCAGCGATGCTGACGGCTTCCACCTCCTCGGTGGTGAGTTCCAGCTTGAGGGCCAGGTCCCGCGCCAGCCGCGCCGTGGCGAGGCTGTGGGGGCGCAGCGTGGGGAGGCGGCTTTCGCTGGACTGGAGGATCCGGTGGCTCACCGACAGGAAGGCGTGGTGGTACCGCTCGTGGAGGCGGGCCTCCTGCATGTGCAGGCCCAGGATGCGCCCCAGCTGCTGGATGGCCTCGATCTCGGCGATGGAGAAGGAGTGGTCCTCCTGCCGGAACACCAGCAGCAGGTCGTGGCCCTGCAGGGTCTCGTTGAGCAGCAGCGGCATGTAGGTGGAGAAGGCCCCGGTGATCGGCGCCGACTCGGGCATTTCGGCCCGCGTGATGAGCCTCAGGTCCTGCTCCCGCACCGTCGGCAGGTGGAAGGTGGCGTGGGCCAGGATCTGCTGCTGCAGGTCCGGCGACAGGGGCAGCGTGCTGTAGGCGAGGATGGGGCGGATCTCTTCGGGATCCTCGATCCACAGCGCCACCGCCGAGGCCGACAGGATCTGGCTCAGCAGGCCCGCGATCTCCCAGAAGAAGAGCCGCTGCTCGGGCGGCACCATGCCGCGCTTGCGCTCGGGGTTCACGGGCGGGGGCGCTACCCAGCCGCTGAGCGTGCGGTCCGCCTCCCAGGGCAGCGCCGTGTAGCCGTCCTGCCCACCGGGAAAGCCGTACATCCGCTCCCGAGCGCTGGGGCCGCCTGATGGGATGTGGACGCCGGTCGTGTGCATGGGCGGCGCCGTCATGGGCGCGGGGGGCAGCAGGCGCTCGGCCATGGGCGCCACTTCGTCGATGATGGCCGAGGCCGTGGGCAGGCCCTCGGGCACGACGCCCGGGCCCACGGCTGACCCCGTGTCAGACCCCGCACCTGGCCCCGCCGCGGGCGCCTCGGATGCCGGAGGCGGTGCGGGCACGGATTGGGGCGTCGCCCCGTACAGCCGGAATTCGCGCAGGGCCTGCACCAGGTCCCCGCAGATGGCCAGGGTGGGCGGTTCGTCCCGGTCCACGTTGAAGGTGCCGCCCTTGATGAGATCGCGCTGGATCAGCAGGCCCACCCAGTCCCCCGCCAGGTAGACGGGCGTGATGAGGTAGCGCGGCCATTCGCCGCCCTGGCCGAAGGCCGCGAGCTCGGGCGATTCCGAGGCGTCGTTCACCACGAAGGTGCGGCGCATCCGCTGGGTGTGGATCACCAGGGGATGGGTTTCGGGAATGGAGACCGGCGGCCGGGTGCCCCGGGGCCAGCCGTAGAAGCTCACCACCTCGAAGCCGCCCTGTCCCGGTGCCCGGAGGTAGAGGGCCCCCTTGGTGCTGCCGACTTCTTCCAGGCAGCGGTAGAGCACCTGCGAGCACCGGTTGGCGAGGGCATCACCAAGAATCAGGGTGGAGGGCGACATGGCGGAAGGATCCTGGTCGGTGGAGGTGGGATTCCCAATCATGGCAGAGCGGAGCACGGACGATCCAACGAATCGCCTCTTCCCCCGAACGTCTTTTTCAGGGTGATTCTTTAATGAGGTTAGTCCCTAGCAGGGCCGCGCCTGGAGGCTGGTCACCGAAAGGCTCCGCTCGGCCCAGCGGGTCAGCCCCGTCAACTGGTTGCCGTGACCGCATTCGGCCAGGGGCGCCCCCAGCGAGCGCAACCGCGCCACGACGGCCAGCCAATCCACCGGCAGGGCCACCGAGGCCACCCCGTCATCCCAGGCTTCGGCCCCCGTGTTCAGCAGCCTGCCGTCGAAATGGGAAATCAGGGGAAAGGCCGGCGGAACGGGCTTCACCGTCGCCAGGCGCCGGCTGATGGCCGGGAGGAGCGCCGCCATGTGAGGGCCATGCAGGGGATGTTTCACGGGCAGCAGCCCGGCCTTGAGAGCCGAAGGCCGCAGCGTCTCCACCAGGGGCTCCAGCGCCGCGACGGGCCCTGAAATCGTGAACTGGGCCTGGCCATTGCGGTTCGAGAGGGCCAGCTCAGGATGGGCCAGCAGGGCTCGGCGCAGGTCCAGTTCGGGCACGCCGATGGCGAAGGCCATGCCCATGGGCCGGTCCGCGAAGGCGGCCCCACTCAGATCCTCCACCGCCGAGATCAGATCCAGCGCGGCTTCCAGGGGCACCACGCCGGCCGCCACCAGGGCCGAATAGAAACCCATGCTGTGCCCCGCCGCCGCCACGGGAAGGGGCATCCCCGCCGCGCGCCAGGCCCGGAACAGGCCCACCGAATGGGCCAGCACCGCGCAGGGGGCGTGGCGCTGGAAACGGAGCGCCTCCAGCGGGCCTTCGGCCATGAGGCGGCGCAGAGGATAGCCCGTGTGCGATTCGGCTGCCTGCAGCGTGTCCACCCAGGCCCCGTGCGATTCCCAGCCCGAGGACATGCCCACGGCCTCCGTGCCCTGGCCGGGGAAGAGGAGGACGGAGGGCATCGACGCGGACATATCCGACAGCATAAATCGAGTACTGTGTCCCGATGACCCCCGCATCCACCTGGCAGCACGTGGCCTGGCACGAGCGCCGCTCCTATTGGGAGCTGGCGGAAGACGAGCGCCGCGATCTGCGGGAGGCCCTGGAGCGGGAGGCCGCCGGATTGGCGCGCCGGTCGGAGCAGGCCCTGGAGGTCTATGCCGGCTTTTCCGGCACCCTGGAGGGCCAGCTCGTGAACGGCGACGTGCTCGCCACCCTGCTGCCCAGCCTGCGGCGCAACCCCACCCAGGGCTACGAGGCGCTGGAAGATCCCGCCGGCCGCGCCGCGGTGCACCTCAACTTCCTGGGCAAGCGCCTGCGCGATCGGGCCCTCGCGCGGGCCCAGGGCGACCCGGTGATCATCTTCATGGGCGGCCAGGCCACGGGCAAGACGACGGGCGCCCTCGCACTGGGCCCGGCTTTCGGCGCCGTGTTCGACGCCCCCCACACGGATCCCGAAGGCGTGGCCTTCCTGCTGGGACGCATCCGCCAGGCGGGTTGCCGCGAAGTGCACCTGGCCTACACCGACCGGGATCCCGAAGGTTCGCTGAAGGCCATGCTCGCGCGCTCAGAACGCGAGGGCCGCTACGTGCCCCTGGACCGCATGGCCCGGGCCCATGCCTGGGCGCCCTTCACCTTCCTCGGCCTGGCGCCGCGGGTGGGCCGCTCCCTGCAGCTCTACCACGTGCGCGTGGACGAGGAGGGACCGGGCCGCATGACCGAGGGCCAGGACGCGCTGGACAGCGTGCGCGCCAAGCCCAAGCCCGCCGAATCCGTGGTTGCCTACCAGCTTCAGACCGCTTACCTTTCTCTTCTGAGGAACCCCACCCATGACCCCCAAGCCTGGTACCCGCGAGATGTGCTCGCAGGACTCAACCGAACAGTCGACCCTTGGCGCCGAAGCGAGGCCGACCATCTCCTTCGCCGATTTTTCCAGGCTGTGGCTGAACGAAGTGCCGAAGGTGATCCAGGCCCACGAGGAGCATCGCCTGGAAGTGCGGCGGAACCTGGGACTGGCCTAGGCTGAATGCAAAAGAATTGAACCGCGAATGACGCTAAAGGCTTGCTCCGCAAGCCACGCGAATGAACTGCTCTGGCACCTCGACCTTGCCGTGGCTCGGCAGTACGGGCTGTTCTTTCGCGGCCCGCGAAGCGGGCATTCGCGGCTCCGTTTTTACGTTCAAGATGCCGACTCGATCACTCGTGATAGCCCATCACCACGAGCAGGCAGGGCCCCTCGGCGATGACGGACATGCCCAGGGATTCGGCGGTACGGATGGCCGCGTCGCTTTCGGCGCCGGGCTGCATCCAGATGTGTGAGACACCCGCGGCGGCGGCTTCGCGCACCACCTGCTCGGTGGCGGCCGGCGGCGTGATCACCGAGATGGCCTTCACCTTCGCGGGCAGCGAGGCGAGCGACGGATAGGCCTTCAGGCCTTCGACGTCGGGGGCCTTCGGATTGATGGGGTAGACCACCCTGCCGTGCTGCTGGTAGCAGCGCAGCACCTTGTTGCCGTACTTCGAGCGGTCCGTGCTCGCACCCACGACGGCGAAGGAATCCGCGCTCAAAAAGGAATCGATCTTCTGCTGGATGCTGCTTGCCATGGGGCCTCCTCTTTTTTGATGCCGCGGCCTTCCGCAGCGTGACAGGCTCAGGGCCTCAGGCTCCGCCGGGCGGGAAGTGCATCCGCAGGATCAGTCCCTTCCCTTCCCCGCTCAGGATATGGAGGCCCGCGCGGTGGGCCCGGAGGATGCCCACGGCGGCCGCCAGGCCCAGGCCGCGCCCCAGTTCCTTCGTCGTGTAGAAGGGATCGCAGATGAGGTTGAGCTGGTCGGCCCGCAGACCCGGTCCCTCGTCGAAGATCTCGAGACAGACCGTCGCCGGGCAGTCCGGGCGCGCCAGAGGCCAGACTCCGGGCGAGGTCGGCCCTGGATGATCCTCGCCGAAATCCGCGCGCAGCCGCACATGCGCGCAGCCGCCCTCGCCCCCGGCGGCCTCCCGCGCGTTGTCCACCACGGCCTTCAGGACCTGCTCCAGCTTGGACGGATCCGCATCGATGAAGGGCACCGATTCGCAGGCCAGGTCCAGCTGGAAGTTGGGCGGCAGTTCCAGGTGCAGCGTCGCCAGACAGGCCGGCAGCCAGGTTTCCAGATCCAGGCTTTCCAGCCTCATGAGCCCGCGACCGGAGAAGTCCAGCATCTTCCAGGAAAGGCCGATGGCCTTCCGGAGGGTGTCTACCGCCTTGTTGAGCGTGCGCACCAGGGGCGCATTGTCGCCGGCCTTGGAGGTCGCGATCTCCAGGTAGCCGAGCACGCCCTGGAACAGGTTGTTGAAGTCGTGGGCGATGCCCCCGGCCATCAGCACCAGGCTTTCGGCCTTCCGAGCGCGGAATTCGCTGTTCCAGACCGCGGCCTCCGCGTCTTTCAGATCCTGGATGTCGATGCCTGCGCCGATGTAGCCGAGGAAACTCCCGTCGGCGGCGAAACGCGGCGTGCCCCGGTCCGAGATCCAGCGGTAGGCCCCGCTGTGGTGGCGAAGGCGGAATTCCAGCGTGAACGGTGCCTTGGCCTCGAATTGGGCGGCAGCAGCCTCCGCGCAGCGCGGCAGGTCCTCCGGATGGATGAAGGCAGCCCATCCCTTGCCGTAGGCGAGTTCGGGATCCAGCCCCGTCCAGGCGATCCAGCTCTGATTGAAGTAAGTGCAGAGGCCATTCGGATCCGACAGCCAGATGAGTACCGGGGCCGTGTCCGCCAGGCTGCGGAATCGAGCCTCGCTTTCCACCAGGGCCTCGGTGGCCCGCTTGCGCTGGCTGATGTCCTGGACGAAGGCCATCACCGCCGGAAGCCCTCCGTAGACGATGGGCCGCCCCTGCACTTCGACGTCGAGCACCGTTCCGTCCAGCGCCAGGAGCTGCTCTTCTCCGACCGGCTTGGGCTGCCCTGTCCGGACGGCCTCGGACACCCGGCTCCGGACCAGTTCCCGGCGCGCGGGGTGGACGCGCTCGATCATCGAAGTCCCCAGCAGATCCTCGGGAACGCGGGCCTTCATCAAGGCCACCCCGGCGGGATTGACGTAGATGAATCGATCCTCACGATAGACGAAGATGGCCACGGGGCTTTCCTCAGCCACCGTGCGGAACCGGGATTCACTCTCCCGGAAAGCCGCTTCGGCCGCCTTTCGTGGGCCGATGTCCTGGGCGTAGACGAGGGTGGCCGGTTGTCCTTCGTAGATGATGGGCCGGGCCTGGACTTCACCGGTCATCACCTCGCCGTCCAGCGTGAAGAAGCGCTCCTCCATGGGCGGCGCGACCTGCCCCTGCTCCGCCCCGAGGCGCATGCGCTCCCGCACGGCTTCGAGGTCTTCGGGGTGGATGCGGTCCAGCACGCTCTGGCCCACGAGGTCTTCGGGGCGGCTGGCGCGGAGCATCGCCGTGGCCGCCGGGTTGAGGTAGACGAAGCGGCCTTGGCGGTGGATGAAGAGCGCCACGGGGCTTTCCTCCACCACCGTGCGGAAGCGGGCCTCGCTCTCCTGCAGCGACGCTTTCATCGTTTCCTTGAGCGTCTCGTCCCGGAGCACCACCACCAGGCAGCGCTCGTCGCCGACCTCCGTCACGCGACCGTTCACTTCGGCGATCAGGGGCGTTCCGTCCTTTCGCCGCAGGTTGAGCATCACCGTCGAAACCGCGCCGCTTCTGGAGATCTGATCGAGGAGGGCCTGGCGATCCTCCAGGCGGGCGTAGACACCCAGATCCCCTGTGGTCCGGCCCAGCGCTTCTTCCCGCGTGAATCCGAACATCGCTTCCCAGGCGGCGTTCACCTCCACCAGGGTCCCGTCCCGCAGGCGGGTCACGCTGATGCCGTCGGGACAGAGGTCGAAGAGTCCCTGGTACCGCCGCCGGCTCGCATCCAGGGCCTGCCGCGCCACCGTCGCGTCGGTCATGTCGCGGGCCGATACGTAGAGCAGTTTCTCCCCATCCAGTTCGATGCCCGTGGCGTTGAGCTCCACATGGCGCAAGGTGCCGTCCTTGCGACGGTGGACTGTTTCAAAGCGCTGCGGCGCATGGATGGCCGCGGCGATCTTCTCAAGGAGTTCGGCCTCGCTCCACTGGTGATCCCAGTCGAACACCCGCAGGCCGGGGGCCTCCGTCTCGGAGTAGCCCAGATGTTCCAGGAAAGCGGGGTTCCATTCCCGCAGACGCCCCCGGGGATCGATGACATGGATCGCATCCCTCGACGTGGCCAGGAGCCGCGCATAGCGCTTCGCCTGTCGCTCCAGGCGGAACCGGCTCTCCTCAATGGCTGCCAGGGCTTGCTGCTGTTCCGTGATATCGATGGACACGCCATCCCAGATCACGGCGCCGCCAGCCTGGGCCCGGGGCATCGAGCTCACGCGGAGCCACCGCCGGTCCCCGTTCGGCCCCTTCTGGCGGAGGTCCATGATGAAAGGGGTGAGTTCGCGGGAACTGGCAGTGGTGGCCTCCCGGAAGGCCGCCACCTGGTCCGGGTCCATCAGGTGGAAGAGGCGCCGGGGATCCTCCAGCGCCGCCTCGACGGTCACCCCGCAAAGCCTTTCCACGCCGCTGCTGAGGTAGGTGAACCGCGAAGTTCCTCCGGGCACCTCGAGGAACGTGAAGAGGAAGCCATCCGGCAACTGGTTTCCCAGGGTCCTGAGCCTCGATTCGCTGTCCTGCAGCGACCGCTCCATCTCCATGAAGGCGGTGACATCCTTGCCCAGCATCAGGACCAGGTCCTCGTCTCCCAGGCGGAGAGCCTGCGCGGTCACCAGCACATGGCGCTCGGATCCTCCGCGGTGGCGGAGCAGGGCCTCCCGCCCCATGACCCGGCCGCTGACGCGGATCTCCTGAATGAGGCTTTCCCGCGCCTCTGCCTGGGGCCAGATCCCCAGGTCCGTGAGGGGGCGTCCCAGCGCTTCCTCCAGGGGGATGCCCGTGAGGCCGCACCAGGCGGGGTTGGCCATGACCAGGGTGGCGTCGGATAGCCGGGACAGGGTGATGGGATCCGGCGAAAGCTCGAACATGCCCTTGAATCGCTGCTCGCTGGCGCGCCGCTCCTCCTCGGCCTGGTGGGCCAGGGAGATGTCTTCCACCACGGCGAAATGCCTCGGAGGCTGCCCGGGCTCCGTGGGCAGTTTGGCCATGGTGAGGCGGCCCCAGACCACGTGGCCATCCTTGTGCAGGTAGCGCTTCTCCTTCTGGACTTCGGCCACGGTGCCCAGCGCCAGCTGGTGTGCGGATTCGAGGTCAGCCTTCAAATGATCGGGATGGGTCACATCCCGGAAGGTGCAGGCCAGCAGCGCTTCATGCGAGTAGCCGAGGATCTCTCCCAGGCGCGGATTCGCGGACAGGAACTGGCCCGTGTTCGAATCCACGATGGCCATGCCCATGGGCGCCTTCTCGAACAGCGCGCGGAACCTGGATTCCGTCGCCAGGAGTTCGTCCGCCCGCCGCTGGGCCAATTGGCGGGCCCGGCTTTCCGAACCCATGACCGCCACCAGGCCGGCGAAGAGCAGCAGGCTTCCGGCGCACCCCCCGATCAGGATCTCCCAGTGGTGCTTCCGTCCCGCTTCTTCGAAGAAGAGCGCGTTGGGGCGCATCCGAAGAATCCAGGTGCGACCCGCGACCTCGATGGACTCCTCCGTGGCGGGCACCGGCCCCTTCGAGGCCGCCACGGACTCTGAATCGAAGAGGGGCGCGTCGGCCACGGCGCGGTCCGACACCCGCAGATCGCTCAGCTTCAGGTTGCGAGCCAGCACCGCCGTCACCAGATCCGACATGCGGAGGGGGAAGTAGGCCCAGCCCCTGAAGGCCTTCCGGCGGTCCGCCACGGTTTCCAGGGGCGCCCCTTGGCGGTAGACCGGCGCGAAGAGGAGGGTTCCGGCCTGGACCTCGGTGGCGGTTTCCTGGAACAGCGTGACGGGTGCGGAAAGGGAGACCAGATCCTGGTCCCGGGCCCGGGCCATGGCCTCGCGCCGGACCGTCTCTCTGAGCATGTCCTTGCCGAAGGCCGGCGGGTTGCGGGCATCCATGGGTTCGAGGTAGATGATCGAGCTGCACCCATCGGGATCTTCCGGGAGTGGCCCGCCAGGTAGGACGCGGTAGTCCGGAAAGCCTTCCTTCCGGAGCCGCTCGATGTGGGCATTCAATTCAGAGCGGGGGATCCATTCCGCAAAGCCCATGCCCTGGATGCCCGGATGGAAGGTCGTCAGTCCCAGATGCTCGACGTAGGCGCGCCACTCGGCGCGGGTGGGCAGGCTGCCCCTGCCCAGGTAGCCCGAGGCGCTCCGGAGCAGCAGCGTCATGTCCTCGGTACGGGCCTGCAGCTGCCTGGCCATGGCCGTGGCCTGCGCCGCCTGCAGGTCGTTCAGGCGGTCCCGCTCGGCCCGCCGGACCACCTGCCAGACCAGCAGCGTGAGCGCCAGGCTGATGCCCAGGCCCAGCCAGGGCCACGGCGACCGGAGGGGCCGGCGGAGCACCGTAGATGTCGGATACCCGGAAGCTGCCACGGATCACGCCCAATCGGATGGCGAGGCTATACGCTATGTGCTTAACGACCCTTGGGTCAAATTAATTAATCCGGTCCGGACCCAGCCCTTTCAATCGGACTGGCTCAAAGCGACTGGATGGCCCGGACCTTCATCTCGCCTCGCAGCGTCTCGACGGCCTCGCAGGCCGCCAGGGCCGCGCTGAGGTTCGTGAGGCAGGGGATCTTCAGACGCAGGGCCTCGCGGCGGATGGCGCTTTCGTCGAAGAAGGCGTCGCGGCCCAGGGGCGTGTTGATGACCCACTGCACCTCGCCGTTCTTCAGCAGATCCACCGCGTTGGGCCGGCCCTCGTTCACCTTGAAGATCTTGCGCACCTTGATGCCGACCGCATCCAGCGTGCGGGCCGTGCCTTCGGTGGCGCAGAGGCCGAAACCGAGGGCGACCAGCTTCTGGGCCAGTTCGGGCAGTCTCGCCTTGTCCGCATCGTTCACCGTGAGGAACACCGTGCCCGACAGCGGCAGCGGAATGCCCGCCGCCAGCAGGGACTTGGCGTAGGCCTCACCGAAGGTGTCGCCGATGCCCATGACCTCACCCGTGCTCTTCATCTCGGGGCCGAGCACCGGATCGACGCCCGGGAACTTGGCGAAGGGGAAGACCACGCCCTTCACCGAGACGGCGCGGGGCACGCCGTCCGTGATGCCCTGGGCCTTCAGGCTCTGGCCAAGACCGATGCGGGCGGCGACGCCCGCCCAATCCACGCCCGTCGCCTTGCTGACGAAGGGCACCGTGCGACTGGCCCGGGGGTTGGCCTCCAGGCAGTAGGCGATGCCGTCCTTCACGGCGAACTGCAGGTTCATGAGGCCGCGCACACCGAGATCCAGAGCCAGTTTCCGGGCATAGCCCTTCACGGTCTCCAGGATCTCTTCGGGCACGCCCAGGGCCGGGATCACCGCGTAGCTGTCGCCGCTGTGGATGCCCGCCTCCTCGATGTGGGCCAGCAGGCCCGCGATGGCCACGTCCTCGCCGTCGCAGACCACGTCGATGTCCAGCTCCTGCGCGCCGTCCAGGAAGCGGTCCAGCAGCACGGGCTGGTCGTTGCTCACCGCCACGGCCTCGCGCATGTACTTTTCCAGCCCCGCATCGTCGAAGACCACCGCCATGGCGCGTCCCCCCAGCACGAAGCTGGGCCGCACCATCACCGGGTACGAAAGCCGGTGGGCCACATCCTTGGCCTGCTCGAAGCTGGTGGCCATGCCCCACTGGGGCGCCGGGATATTCAGGCGCTTGAGGGCCTGGCCGAAGCGCTCGCGGTCTTCCGCGTCCATGATCGTATTCAGCGGCGTGCCCAGCAGCTTCACGCCCGCCTCGTGCAGGGGCGAGGCCAGCTTCAGGGGCGTCTGGCCGCCGAACTGGGCGAAGACGCCCAGCAGCTTGCCGCCCGCGGCTTCGCGATCCACCACGGCCTTCACATGCTCGTAGGTGAGCGGCTCGAAGTAGAGGCGGTCGCTGGTGTCGAAATCCGTGCTCACCGTCTCGGGGTTGCAGTTGATGAGGATGGCTTCGACCCCGCTGGCGCGGATGGCTTCCACCGCCTGCACGCAGCAGCAGTCGAATTCCACGCCCTGCCCGATGCGGTTGGGCCCGCTGCCCAGCACGATGGCCTTCGGGCGGTCCGTGGGTTCAGCCTCGCTCGTCTCTTCCCAAGTGCCGTAGAGGTAGGGCGTCTCCGCCTTGAACTCGCCCGAGCAGGTGTCCACGCGCTTGTAGGCGGGGCGCAGGCCCAGGGCCTCGCGCCGGGCGGCGACTTCGGCCTCCGTGCCCGAACAGAACACGGCGATCTGGTTGTCGGCGAAACCCGCGCGCTTGGCCTTCTCCAGCAGTTCCTCCGGCAGGCGGTCCACGGGGAAGCTGCGCAGGCGTCCTTCGAGCACAACGATCTCCTCGATCTCGCGCAGGAACCAGGGCGTGATCTTCGTGAGGCGGTGCAGCTCCTCGACGCTGTGGCCGGCCTTGAGGGCGTGGTAGATCCAGAAGATGCGCTGGGAGCCGGGAATGATCAGGTGTTCCTTGAGGCGGCCCAGATCGAGCTTGCCTTCGAGCGCGCCGGAAAGGCCCTTGTGCCCCTCCTCCAGCGAGCGCACGGCCTTCTGCAGCGCCTCCTGGAAGCTGCGGCCGATGCTCATCACTTCGCCCACGCTCTTCATCTGCGTGCCCAGCACCTTGTCGGCCTGGGGGAACTTCTCGAAGGTGAAGCGCGGGATCTTCACCACCACGTAGTCCAGCACCGGCTCGAAGGCCGCTTTGGTCATGCGCGTGATGGCGTTGGGCAGCTCCCAGAGCCGGTAGCCCAGGGCCAGCTTGGTGGCCACCCAGGCGATGGGAAAGCCCGTCGCCTTCGAGGCCAGCGCGGAGCTGCGGCTCACGCGGGGGTTCATCTCGATGACGATGATGCGGCTGGTCTCGGGCTGCAGCGCGAACTGGATGTTCGATCCACCGGTCTCCACGCCCACCGCGCGGATGACAGCCAGCGCGGCGTCGCGCATCTTCTGGTACTCGGGATCCGTGAGCGTGAGCGCGGGGGCCACCGTGATGCTGTCGCCGGTGTGGATGCCCATGGGATCGAAGTTCTCGATGGAGCAGATCACTTCGACGTTGTCGTCGAGGTCGCGCACCACTTCGAGCTCGAACTCCTTCCAGCCCAGGATGCTCTCCTCGATGAGCACCTGCTTGGTGGGGCTCAGATCCAGACCGCGGGCCACGATGGTCTCGAACTCGTCGACGTTGTAGGCGATGCCGCCGCCGCTGCCGCCGAGCGTGAAGCTGGGGCGGATGATGGCGGGGAAGCCCGTGAGCTTGAGCAGATCTCTTGCCTCGCTCATGTTGTGCGCGAAGCCGCCGCGGCAGGTCTCCAGGCCCAGGTCGTCCATGAGGGCCTTGAAGAGCTGGCGATCCTCGCCGCGCTTGATGGCCTCGGGCTGGGCGCCGATGAGCAGCACGCCCGTGCGTTCCAGCAGGCCGCTCTCGTGGGCTTCCATGGCGAGGTTGAGCGCCGTCTGGCCGCCCACCGTGGGCAGGATGGCATCGGGCTTCTCGGCCTCGATGACCTTCTCCAGCACCGCCAGCGTCAGGGGCTCGATGTAGGTGGCGTCGGCGCGGTTCGCGTCCGTCATGATCGAGGCCGGGTTGGAGTTCAGCAGGATGGTGCGGATGCCCTCTTCCCGCAGGGCCTTCAGCGCCTGGGTTCCCGAGTAGTCGAACTCGCAGGCCTGCCCGATCTGGATGGGCCCGGAGCCCAGCACCAGCACACTCTTCAGATCCGTCCGCTTAGGCATGGTGGAACTCCTTGAGCAGGGCGACGAAGCGATGGAAGGCCGGGTGCGCATCATGAGGCCCGGGGCTCGCCTCGGGGTGGTGCTGCAGCGAGAAGATGGGCAGCTTGGTGTGCCGCAGGCCCTCGACGGTGCCATCGCTGAGGTGCTTGTGGGTGACCACGAGATCGCCGGGCAGGCCGTTCTCGTCCACGGCGAAGCCGTGGTTCTGGGCGGTGATCTCGATGCGGCCGGTCATCAGGTCGTGCACGGGCTGGTTGGCGCCGCGGTGGCCGAACTTGAGCTTGAAGGTCTTGCCGCCGAAGGCCTGGCCCAGCAGCTGGTGGCCCAGGCAGATGCCGAAGATGGGCAGCTTCCCGATGCAGGCTTCGACCTCCTTCTGCATGCCGGGCAGCGCCGCGGGGTCGCCGGGCCCGTTGCTGAGGAAGAGGCCGTGGAAGCGCTTGTCCGTGAGCTCGCTCGCGGGCGTGTCCCAGGGGAAGACTTCGAGGTTCAGGCCCACGCCCACCAGCTGGTTCAGGATGCTCAGCTTGATGCCGCCGTCGAGCACGGCCACCTTCAGTGCGCCGCCGGGGTTCAGTTCGTAGCGGTCCCTGCAGCTCACCTCGCCGCAGAGGGCCTGGCCCGTCATGTCCGGCAGGGCCTTCGCCTTGGCCACACCGGCGTCGAGGCTGCCGTCCACCTCGGTCCAGATGAGGGAGGGCTGGGAACCCTGGTCACGCAGGTGCTGGGTCAGCGCCCGCGTATCGAGGTCGGTCATCACGGGGATGTGGTGGCGCTTCAGCCAGCTCGGCAGATCGCCTTCGCAGCGGTGATGGTCCGGCGCGAAGGTGAGGCGCCGGCAGAGCAGGCCCGTGGCCCAGGGCCGCGTGCCTTCGTTGAGGTCGGCATGGATGCCGTAGATCCCCTGCTCGGGGAAGGTCATGCAGACCATCTGCCCCGCGAAGCTCGGATCCGTGAGGATCTCCTGGTAGCCGGCCATGGCGGTGGTGAACACCGCTTCGCCGCCCCCGCCAAATCCCAACGGCGCCCGTCCCCGGAAAATGGTTCCGTCCTTCAGGATCAGGTGCGCGCGCATGTGCCTCCTTCGTTGTCAGACCGAGCCCGGAGGGCCTCGGGAACAGCGTGAGCTGGCGGTCCCCCACGGACCATGTCAAAGCCTCTGCAAAAACCCCGCGAGGGCCAGGCCTTCGCGGGGTCGTGAGAATGACTCGGTCTTAGGGACCAGAAGTGAGTGTAGCGACCCCTAAAAACGAGGATCAGCCTTTTTCTTCAAGGGGAACTCAGGCATACTACTCCTTTGTTTCCGACGTACCGAACGGACTTTCCTGGAATCACGGCCCGACCAGGCCCGGATCCACAGAACAGAACCTGGGCGCGAGACTTTCCGACTCCAGATGATGGTTGGTGCCAGATGGTCTCCATCGAGTGGATGGGGCCTGATTCAGCCACCCTGCTCCTTTGCTCCCAAGGTGCCTGATGGGCTTTTTCGTTCGGCCGGAGTCTGGCGGCTGGAGATTAGAGGCACTGATGTCTGCTGCGGTGGCATGCGCCGCGTTTTTCGTTCGGTCCAGGCGCCGACCCAATTCCTTGGTTCGGCATCGCGACGAGCCTTGGAATTGCTCACTTATGCCGACACGCGATGGATGACATGCGTGTCTTCGGAAATATCCACGAGAAGCGAGGTTTCCGTATCTTCAGCGCAAGACGTCTCCAAACACCTCCAGCGACTGACCATGCAGGGCGCCTAACAATTCAACGGGATCGATCGCCTCGGCCAGTGCCAACGCGCCACTGTGCCGGTACGAGGGCGACAGCAAACGCAGTCCGGCTTGGATCACGATGGGCGCCGTCACGGCATAGATGTCCTGCCCACGCACCCTGGCTGTCTTGATCACGCTACCTTGCACGAGTCGCACCTCCAATTCGAAACGCTGCGCCGAGCGCCCGCTGTCGTCCACGGCAGTGGGCGGTGGCGTCGTACCATCGCGGATGTCGTCAAGCGCAGAGCGGTTGAGGAGTGACCGAATCGAGCCGACCTTCAGGTGATGGGCCAAGGTGATGATCTCGCTGAACGGCATTTCGACCATTGGCTGATGACCCAGCACTGGGGAGAAAACCCAGTCCGGCACCTCCGCCGGGGGTATCAGAGGCACAAGCTTCCCGTGCTTCACCACCACACGAGGCACATTGTTGCGCTCACCTGTCCTGCGCGTACCGGCGGTGGGCCACCAGCGGTCGAGCGCAATCGCAACTGTGATCTCGTCGATGTCACCGTCAGGTGCCAGTGCGCTGGCCAGCAGATCAGCCAGGCCGCCATAAAAGCCGGCCCCAGGAATCACGACCCGGCTGGCTGCGCGCGCCGGCGCATCGAAGTCGGCGAAGGTGGCTTGTGCGCTGGCCTGCTCTGCCGTCACGTCGATATAGTGGCAGCCGGCTTGTAGCGCTGCCCGCGCCAAAGGCGCTGCGGTGTCGAGAAATGGACCTGCGCAGTTAATGACCAACGCACAATCGGCGAAGGCCTGCTCGAGACTGACCGGGTCGTCGAGCGCTGCCACGCGCCGGGTAACGGCCAAAGGAAACACCGCATTGAGCCGCGTGGCGCTGCGCCCGATCGCCACTACCGACAGCCCTCGCCGCCGCGCTTCTTGGACGACAAATTGACCGGTGTGGCCGCTGGCGCCATATACGGCAACGGACTTTGCTGTGGAATGCATTGGGGCCCTCCGAAGACAGATACAGACCTGTCTGTTCTTCACACATTACAGACAGGTCTGTAGCATGTCAAACATGCGCATTGCATCGACCCATACTCCGCGAAGTCCTGCATCGACCGGCCGCACCCTCGCAGCGACGAAACGCTCAGCGAGAGCAGCGGCCAAGCCAGTGCTCGACATCCGAGAACACATCCTCGAAACCGCTTCCACCCTCTTCTATCAGCGCGGCGTGCGCGCGGTCGGCGTCGACCTGGTCGTGCAGGAAGCCGCAGTAGCGAAGACAAGCCTGTATCGCTACTTCCCCACCAAGGATGACCTCGTCGTCGCTTTCTTAGAGCGCGAGGACCTCGAGTTCTGGGCGCAGTGGGACGGCGTGGCCCAACAACACCCTAACGACCCCGTCGGCGAACTCGACGCCCACATGCGCTGGATCGGCGAACGCCTTGCCCGCTCGAATTACCGCGGATGCCCCCAAATCAATGTGGCCGCCGAGTTTGCTGAACAGGACCACCCGGCGCGCCAAGTCTCGAAGCGACACATGCAGGTGCTGCGAAACCGCCTACACGACATTGCCAAACGGCTGCGCGTCCCCCGGCCCGACCAACTGGCCGCACAATTGGCGTTGTTGATCAATGGCGCCTTCGTCAGTTCGGCCCTGCTCAAACCAGAGGAAGCCACCCATGTACTGCTTGGATGTCTAAAGGCGGTGCTGGAGGGGGCGCGAGTTGGCCGTTGAGTATCGCGGCGTTGAGCCCAATCACATCAGATTGGCCCAGCACATTCCTCGCCCACCTTCAGTCTCTCGACTTTCTTGCCACACTATCCCAATCATGTGGACCGGTGACGACATCTACTTCATGAAGCTCGCCCTCGAAGAGGCCGAGAAGGCGGACCGCCTGGACGAAGTGCCCGTGGGCGCCGTGCTGGTCTCCGAGGGCGCCCTGCTGGGCCGCGGGCACAACCACCCCGTGAAGCTGAACGATCCCACCGCCCACGCCGAAGTGCTCGCCCTGCGCAGCGCCGGCGCCTGGGCCAAGAACTACCGCCTCACCGGCGCCACGCTCTACGTCACGCTGGAGCCCTGCCTCATGTGCTTCGGCGCGCTCATCCACGCCCGCGTGGGACGCGTGGTCTTCGGCGCCTCCGATCCCAAGGTGGGCGTCAGCCGCTGGCTGGACACCCTCGACGGCGCGGCCCTGAACCACCGCTTCGAGTTCCAGGGCGGCCTGATGGAGCCCGAGTGCCGCGAGCAGATCCAGGCCTTCTTTAGGCGACGCCGATCGTCATGACGGTCACGGCTCCTCGCCAGTGATCCTTGGGACGTTCGGTGGCGCTCGCCGACTCCGGTCACCTCAGGGGAAGCTGGGACCGGCGCCGAATCCAGGACCCTCCGCATCTGCATCGCCGAATACCGAGGGGGTGGAATCACGCCAGGCCTCGATCTCCCAGGCCGATGGGTCCCTCTGCCAGGCCGGCTGGGCGGAACCACTGGCCAGAGAAACGGGTCCCGGCTTCAACGCTCCGTCAGCGTCCGGACGGCGAAGGTCGCGAGCCAGTGCTCTCCCTCGTAGCTTCCCGAAGCCAGGTGCGGCAGGGAGGCCCGGGCATGGCGGTCAGCCAGCCGTTTCAATCCGGCCGAACGCGGATCGGCTGGGCCCAGCACGGCGGCGATACGGAGCAGGGCCCGGGCTCGGCTGAGGTTGAGGCCATCGAGATGAACGATCTTCGGATCCGTCCGATCCGAGACCGTGGCAGGCACGAGGCCAGCGGGGAAGCCGGGCAGGAAGCCCGTCAGCCAGCGGCCATAAGCCGGGCGCGGCAGCACGCGGGACATGAGCGCCGCCTCCTCCAGGCAGGGCGAGAGGAAATCCTCGCCTCCGGGTTCCCAGGCCAACGGCCCCTTGCGATCCGCGCCAAACCAGGACCGGGCCCGCTCCAGGATCATCGCCTCCAACTTGGCATCCTTGATGGCGCGGGCATAGTCCAGGGCCAGATCCAGGCTGAAGGCCGTATTGGGGTGGACGCCCGTGCGGATGGGATAGGTCGCCTTGGACAGGAAGGATGTCCAGCGCAGGGCCAGTTCGTCCGCCAGGGGCTGGAGGGCGGTTCCCCAGCGCAGCGCGTTGGGATCATTCCAGGTGCGCAGCTCCGCCGCCAGTTTCAACAGCCAGGCCCAACCGTAGGTGCGTTCGAAGCTCCGCCGGTTCTCCTGGCCCAGGTAGGCCACCTCCACAGCCATGCGCTCTGGCCTGAGATTCTCATCCAGCACCTGGCGAACCTCGGCTGCCCGGGCCATCCCCGGATGCTCCCGCAGCAGCTTCACCAGCATCCAGTGGCCATGCACCGAGGAATGCCAATCGAAGCAGCCATAGAAGGCCGGGTGCAGCTCCTTCGGCCCCTTCACCTCCCCTGCCCCGTTCATCACGTGATCCAGCTTGTTGGGGTATTCCTGTCGCACACACTTGAGCGCCAGCGCCGCGAAACGGTCCGCCTGCGCGTCCGACTGCACCAGATCCACATCCTGTGCCTGGGCCACCGCAATCATGGCCAAACCCGCCCCAAAAGCCCTCGCCCATCGCATACGGCCCCCTGAGGCTGGATTCTAGCGGCCAGTTTGCTAGAATGAGCGTTCCGGAGAGATGGCCGAGTGGTTGATGGCACCGCACTCGAAATGCGGAGACGGGGAAACCTGTTCGGGGGTTCGAATCCCTCTCTCTCCGCCAGCCGGCGCCCCGCGATGCGGGGCGCATTCATATCCCGGCGGAGAGGGATTCGAAGTCACAGAATCGCTGGCAGGTAGCCGCAGGCGGAGGCAGTCCTGTGGACTGCCGGAGACGTGAAGCGGCGTGCCAGCGATTCGTGCGGCCGGAAGGGACGCCGCGGTGGCCCTGGAGGGAATCCCTCTCTCTCCGCCAGCGGGATCGCCAAGATGTCGAAAAACAAACATCTTGGCGATCTGTCTTTCTATTACCCATCTTCTTACCCACGAGCTTTCGAGCCTTCAGGTCATAGCCCATGTGGACGATACCGCCCGTCCACATGCCCTCCTTCTTGGAGGCGGCGATCTTGTCGCGGATGCGCTCTCCCGTAAGCCCTGATGCCGATCAGATGATCGGTTTTCTGCTTTGCGGGTCAGCCAAATCTGATTTTTGCAACAAGAACCAGGGCGGCGAGAATCAGCGTGATTCCGTTGGCCAGGACCACCGGAAGGGAGTGGATGGCGAGGCCGAAGATAAACCATAGGGCGACACCCAGCACAAACAGGACGTACATCCCGAGCGAGATATCGTTCACGCTTCGGGTTTTCCAAACCCGCCAGACCTGCGGGAGGAAGCTTGCTGTCGTGCAGAAGGCTGCCATAAAACCGATCCACTCACTCATTGGGCGCATCCATGAACCCATCAGGCCAATAAGGCTTTGGCGGTTTTCACCACGTTGTCCACGGTGAGGCCGAACTGCTCGAAGAGGATGTCCGCCGGGGCGCTGGCGCCGAAATGGTCCAGACCCATGCAGGCTCCCCGGGTGCCGGTGTAGCGCTGCCAGCCCGTGGTCACGCCGGCTTCGATGGAGACGCGTGCGGTGACGGAAGCGGGCAAGACGCTCGCCTTGTATTCGGCGCTCTGGGCCTCGAACAGCTCCCAACAGGGCATGGAAATCACGCGGGTGGGCACGCCTTGGCCTTCCAGCACTTTTCGGGCTGCAACAGCCAGGTGGACTTCCGAGCCCGAGGCCAGAAGGAGCAGCCGGGGCACGGCACTGGCTTCCTCCAGGATGTAGGCGCCCCGGGCGGCGCCCTTGGCCTTTTCGGCGTCCAGGGTGGGCAGCTTCTGGCGGGTGAGGGCCAGGCCCACGGGGCCATCCGTCTTGGACACGGCGATGGACCAGGCCTGGACGGTTTCGTTGGCATCCGCGGGGCGAATCATGGTGAAGCCGGGGATGAGGCGCATGCTCATCATCTGCTCGATGGGCTGATGAGTGGGGCCATCCTCGCCCACCCCGATGGAATCGTGGGTCCACACGTAGGTGACAGGTATCTTCATGAGCGAGGCCAGACGCACAGTGGGCCGCATGTAGTCGCAGAAGATGAAGAAGGTGGCGCCGAAGGCCTTCACGCCTCCATGGAGACACATGCCGTTCAGCACGGCGCCCATGGCGTGCTCGCGGATGCCGAAGTGGAAGTTGCGGCCACTCTCCTGGGGACCGAAATCGCCCCCATCCTTCAGGTGCGTGTTGTTGGATGGCGCCAGATCGGCACTGCCGCCGATGAGGTTGGGAATGACCGTCGCCAGGGCGTTGAGCACCTTGCCGCTGGCTTCCCGCGTGGCGAATGTGCCGGTGGTTTCGAAGGTGGGCAGGGCATGTTGCCATTCCGCAGGCAGCTCGCCTTTGAGGAAGGCTTCGTATTCGGTCGCCAGCTCGGGGTAGGCCTTCCGGTAGGCTTCGAAGCGGACCTTCCAATCGAGCTCCGCCGCAGAACCGCGGGAGGCGCACTGTCCGCGCCAATGGGCTAGGGCTTCTTCAGGCACGGCGAACCGGACGTCGGGATCGAAGCCGAGGATTTCCTTGGTGGCGCGAATTTCGGCGTCGCCCAGGGGCGCGCCATGGGCGTGGTGGGTGTTCTGCTTGGTGGGGGCGGGGAAGCCGATCACCGTGGTGCAGTCGATGAGGGTGGGCTTGCCGCAGGGCTTTTCCTGGAAGGCCTTCACCAGGGCCTCGAGATCCTCGCCATCGGACACCTTCAGGACGCGCCAGCCCATGGCTTCGAAGCGGGCTGGAACGTTCTCACTCCAGGCCAGGTTCGTTTCGCCTTCGATGGTGATCTTGTTGTTGTCCCAAAGCACCAGGAGCTTTTCCAAACCGAGGTGGCCCGCCAGGCTGATTGCCTCATAGGCGACCCCCTCCATCAGGCAGCCATCGCCCGCGAAGGCGAAGGTACGGTGGTTCACGATTTCGTGGCCGGGGCGGTTGAATCGGTCCGCCAGCCAGCGCTCGGCGATGGCCATGCCCACCGCGTTCCCGATGCCCTGCCCCAGAGGGCCCGTGGTGGTTTCGATGCCCACCGTATGTCCAAATTCCGGATGGCCGGGAGTCTTGGACCCCCACTGGCGGAAGGCTTTCAGATCATCGAGTTCCAGGCCGTAGCCCGCGAGGTAGAGCAGGCTGTAGATGAGCATCGACGCGTGGCCGCAGGAAAGCACGAAGCGGTCCCGGTCTGGCCACTGAGGATTCCCGGGGTTGTGCTTCAGCACCTGCGTCCAGAGGGCGTAGGCCGCAGGAGCCTGGGCCATGGGGGTGCCCGGATGGCCACTGTTGGCCTTCTGCACGGCGTCCATGGCGAGGCAGCGGATGGTATCGATGCAGAGCTTGTCGAGATTGCTCACAGCTACTCCTGTCGGTTTGTTGTTGATCATCAAGAACGTCATGTCATGGCCTTCCACGGCCCGATCCAAGCTACGGACCCACTTACCCACCAACTCTCAGCATCACGCAGCCGTGCCCAGCCAGCATGGCGCGGTAGCGCTTCTGATGGCCGTGATTCTTCCGGGCCCAAAGATCGCGGAGATTCGCTTCGGCGATGGGGGCCTCGCCAGGGGACAGGCTCAGCGCGATGGAGCGCCCTCCCTTCCGGAGTGCCGCTTGGATGGCTTCCACCTCGGCAGTGGAATACGCGCCGTTGATTTGGGACAGATCGTCCACCTTCACAGAGTCCACCCCCCAGGCGGCAACGTGCGCATAGAGGGCGTTGTACCAAGCTTTTCCGGCCTCTGTGGCGGCATCGACTCCCCACACGTCCCGGTTCCAGGGGCAGGCCCGGACAGGCCTTCCGGAAGCCCCGCCGCCGAAAATCGGATGGGCCACTCACCCGTGACGGAAACCCGGTGGAGGAGTGGGCTGCCAGGACGAACGCCCGCCCGAGACGCCCCGTGGAAGGCTGGCGCCGCACCCTCCTGGGCTGCGGCCACCATGGCCGTGTGTGCCGCGCTTAGCGGTTCAAGAGAGCTTTGCTCCTGGAATGCGGCCTTCTGCCGACTCGGCTCGGCTCCGGGGTAATCCAATGGAGCGCAGGACCATTCCCCAGCGGAAAGAAGAGGCACGGCACACAACATCGCAACAAGAAGCCTAGTGCGCATGGGCACTCCAAAATGAATCCACCATCTGGCCGAGGCACCGCGCGGCATTCCTCCAAGGAGTTGGGGAATTCTCAAGAGGATACTTGACCACCTACTCTCGGACCAGTAGATTGGTATCGGTTTCTGAAACCGATTTCATTTCCATCGAGAATCTGCTCCACCCGCCTGATTCAGGTCGGGTTTTTCTCTGTACGACTGGCTTCCAGCCAGGGAGAGGCAAAGATGAGTGCGCGCCATGATTTGAAGGTAGCCGCCTGGGACGCGAACATGCAGCTCCAGCAGGATGGTCTGGTCATCCAGACATTCGGAAACGTCAGCGCCTTCGATCCGGCGGAGGGCCTTTTCGCCATCAAGCCCAGTGGCGTACCCTACGCCCACCTGAAACCCACGGACATGGTGGTGGTGGATCTGGATGGCCGGGTGGTGGAAGGATCCCGCCGGCCCTCCTCGGACACCAAAACCCACGCAGTGCTGTACAAGGGCATTCCCAACATTCGCGGGGTCGCCCACACGCATTCCACCCACGCCGTGGCCTGGGCCCAAGCCCAGCGATCCATCCCCCTCCTGGGCACCACCCACGCAGACCAGCTCCCCGCCTCCATTCCCGTCACCCCGCTCCTTTCCGACTCCGCCATCCAAGGCGACTACGAAGAAGAGACCGGAAAGCTAATCCTCAAGACCCTGGACGCCCTGCCCCAACCTCACCCCCAGATGATCCTGGTGGGCGGGCACGGCCCCTTCACCTGGGGCTCCACCCCGATGCAGGCGGTTCTGAATAGCGGCGTGCTGGAAGAGATCGCCCGGATGGCCCTGCTGACGCTGCAGATCAACCCCAACATCGCGCCCCTGAAGGATTCCCTGGTGCAGAAGCATTTCCAGCGGAAGCACGGCAGCGGCGCCTATTACGGCCAGAAGTGAGACTCCCATGACCATCTACTCAATCGGACTGGATTTCGGCACCAACAGCTGCCGTGCCCTGCTGGTGGATCTCCACACCGGAGAGGAAAAAGCCACCGAGGTATTCAACTACCCATCAGGCGAAGCAGGCATCATCACCCACCCCAGGGACCCGCATCTCGCCAGGCAGAACGCCTCGGACTACCTCAATGGAATCGAAGTGACGGTCCGTTCTATCCTGGCCCAAGCCCAGGAGCAGGATCCGGATTTCGATCCGGCCTATGTGGTGGGCCTGGGTGTCGACACCACGGGAAGCAGTCCCATGCCCATCGATGGCCACGGCGATCCCCTCAGCCTCCAGCCGCGGTTCAAAGACAATCCCGCCGCCTACGTTTGGCTCTGGCGCGATCACACCTCCTTCGAAGAGGCGGCCCAGATCACAGATCTGGCGGCCCGGATCCGCCCGGAGTACCTCGCACAAGTCGGCGGCACCTACAGTTCCGAATGGTTCTGGAGCAAGATCCTGCACTGCAGCCGCGTGGCCCCAGAAGTCTTTGAGGCCGCTGCCACCTGGGTGGAGATCTGCGATTGGCTTCCGGCCGTGCTCACGGGCAACCAGCAACCCGATCGCATCGTGCGCGGCATCTGCGCAGCCGGTCACAAGGCCATGTTCAATCCCAAGTGGGGCGGTCTGCCTGACGAGGACTTCCTCCGCCAGCTGGATCCGGCTCTCGCGGGCCTGCGCCCACACCTGTTCTCGGAAGCCCATCCCGCGGACCATCAGGCGGGCGGGCTCAGCCCTGAGTGGGCGGCCCGCCTGGGTCTCCGTGTGGGCATCGCCGTGGCGGTGGGCGCCTTCGACGCTCACATGGGCGCGGTGGGCGCAGGTGTCGGTATCGGCAGCTTGGTGAAGATCATGGGCACCTCCACCTGCGACATCATGGTCTGGCCGAGCGGCCAGCCCCTGGCAGACATCCCGGGAGTCTGCGGCATCGTGGATGGATCCGTCCTGCCCGGGTACTACGGCATCGAGGCCGGCCAGTCCGCCGTTGGAGATCTATTCCTGTGGTTCGTGCGCAATCTGGCGCCCGACACATTGGGGACCAGTCTCGACGAAAAGTTCAGGGCCCTCGAAGAATTGGCTTCCCAGCAGGGCCCAGGAGAAAGCGGCCTCATGGCCCTGGATTGGAACAACGGAAATCGCACCATCCTCGTGGATGCCCGCCTCACGGGACTCCTCCTGGGTCAGACGCTCCACACCAAGCCACACGAAATCTACAGGGCCCTCATCGAGGCCACCGCCTTTGGAGCCTTGACGATCATTGAGCGCATCGAGGAATTCGGGGTGCCCATTCATGAGGTGGTGAACTGCGGCGGACTCGCAGCCAAGAACGCGTTCCTCATGCAGGCCTACGCAGATATCACTGGGCGGCCCATGAAGATCACGCGGAGCGAGCAGACTCCGGCGCTCGGAGCCGCCATCTTCGGCGCCATGGCCGCGGGCGCCTTCCCCTCCATCCGCAAGGCCCAGGAATGCCTCTGCGGGATCCGCAAGATCTATCAACCCAATCCCCAACATCATGCCGTCTACCACGACATGTACCGCCTCTATCGCCAGCTCCACGACGGTTTCGGGACAGTGTCCTGGAACGGCTCCATGGCCAACGTCATGAAGGAGCTCCTCACCATCCGGGACCAGCAGTGCCAACCCCAGGAGCAAGCATGATCGACTTGAAGAAGCAGGAAATTTGGTTCGTGACCGGAAGCCAGCACCTCTATGGGCCGAGCACCCTCGAGAAGGTGCGGGCGAATTCCCAGGAGATTGCCCAGGCCCTCGACGCATCCCCGCACATTCCCACCAGGGTGGTATTCAAGCCCGTGCTCACCACGCCGGAGGCCATCACCGCGTTGTGCGAGGAGGCCAGCAGCGCCCCCGCCTGCGCGGGTCTGGTGCTGTGGATGCACACATTCTCGCCCGCCAAGATGTGGATCCGCGGACTGTCCGTGCTGCGCAAGCCCTTTCTGCACCTGCACACCCAGCACAACCGCGACGTGCCCTGGGCCACCATCGATATGGACTTCATGAACCTGAACCAGGCCGCCCATGGGGACCGGGAATTCGGCTTCATCGCCACGCGCATGCGCAAGGAGCGGAAGGTGGTGGTGGGGCACTGGACCGAGGCTTCGGTCCAGGAAGAAGTGGGCGTGTGGGCCCGGGCCGCCTGCGCCTGGCAGGATGCCCAAGGCGCGAAGATCGCGCGCTTCGGCGACAACATGCGGGAAGTGGCCGTCACCGAAGGCGACAAGGTGGAGGCCCAGATCCGCCTCGGCTACTCCGTGAGCGCCCACGCCATGGGCAGCCTCGCCGCCTCGGTGCAGTCCGTGGCCGACGCCGAGGTGGAACGCCTCTGCAGGGAATTCGACGACCAGTACGAACTCATGTCCTGCCTGCGTCCCGGCGGGGAGCGGCGGGCTTCGCTTCAGGATGCGGCCCGGATCGAATTGGGCATGCGGGCCTTCCTGGCCGAAGGTGGATTCAAGGGCTTCACCACCAATTTCGAGGATCTGCACGGGCTGAGCCAGCTCCCTGGATTGGCCGTGCAGCGCCTCATGGCTGACGGCTACGGCTTCGGCGCCGAAGGCGACTGGAAGACGGCGGCCCTGGTCCGGGCCATGAAAGTCATGGGCGCCGGCCTCCCCGGAGGCACCTCGTTCATGGAGGACTACACCTACCACCTCGATCCCTCGAGATCCCAGGTGCTCGGTGCCCATATGCTGGAGGTCTGTGCTTCAATCGCAGATACGCCGAAGCCCGCCCTGGAGATCCACCGCCTGGGCATCGGAGGCAAGGATGATCCGCCCCGCTTGGTCTTTGGCACGCCTTCAGGCCCGGCCATCAACGCCTCCCTCATTGACATGGGTAACCGCTTCCGCATGATCGTCAGCGTCCTTGATGTCGTGAAGCCGCAGCACGCCCTGCCCCGCCTACCGGTGGCGCGCGCCCTGTGGGAGCCCCGCCCGAACCTGAAGGTCGCGGCGGCCGCCTGGATCTACGCAGGTGGAGCCCATCATGCGGCTTTCAGCCAGGCGGCCCACGCCGGCCACCTTGAAGATTTCACGGCCATGGCAGGCATCGAGTACCTCTGCATCGACGAAGCCACCCGCATCCCTGATTTCAAGAACCAGCTTCGCTGGAATGAAACCTCCTTCCGCTAGCAGCATCCACACACCCACCAGCCTCCCCGAAGGAATCCGCCATGTTCCTCTCATTCATCACAGGCGATACGGCCACGGCCTTGACTCAATCCAGATCAGCCCTGCAAGCGCTCGACTGGTTGGTCATCGCCCTCTACTTCAGCGTCCTCCTCGCCGTCTCCTGGTGGGTGATCCGCAAGAACCGCGAAACCACGGACGATTACTTCCTGGCCGGGCGGAACCTGAGCTGGTGGATCATCGGCGCTTCCATCTTCGCCTCCAACATCGGCTCTGAACACGTGGTGGGGCTGGCGGGATCCGGAGCCACGGATGGCGTAGCCATGGCCCACTACGAACTGCATGCCTGGTGCCTCCTGGTCCTGGCCTGGGTGATGGTGCCCTTCTACATGCGAAGCCGGGTCTACACCATGCCGGAATTCCTGGAGAGGAGGTTCTCACCCGCCTCGCGCTGGATGCTCTCCATCGTCTCCCTGGTGCTCTACGTGCTTTCCAAGGTGGCGGTGGGCATCTTCGCCGGCGGCGTGGTCTTCGGCTTCCTGCTGCCGGAAATGCACCTGAACCTCGGCTTCATCTACCTCGACAGTTTCTGGGTGGGATGCCTCACCCTGCTGCTGCTCACGGGCATCTACACAGTGATCGGGGGCATGCGCGCCGTGGCTTACACCGAGACCATCCAAGTGGTGGTGCTCATCCTCGGCTCCCTGCTCGTCACCGTCCTGGGTCTGCACAAGCTCGGGGGCTGGCACGCCCTCCACCAGGCGCTGCCTGCGGACATGTTCAACCTCTGGAAGCCCATGGTGCCCCATGGCGTGCAAAGCACCTGGGCGCCCGTCATCGAAGCCAACCAAGCAGGCGTGGTCACCCGCATGGCCTGGTACTTCAACGGCCACTACCCCTGGCTGGGCATGATCGTGTGCGCCCCCGTCATCGGCCTTTGGTACTGGTGCACCTGCCAGTACATCGTTCAGCGCACCCTGGGCGCCAAGAACGAACAGCATGCCCGTCGTGGCTCCATCTTCGCCGCCCTGCTCAAGCTGCTTCCCGTGTTCATCTTCATCATCCCCGGGATGATCTGTTTCGCGCTGGCCAAGGGCGGTTCCGTTCCCGCCCTGAACGGCATGATCGACGCCACGGGCCAGCCCGTGCGGTCCCAGCTGCAGTACGCCTTCCCCTCCATGGTGGCCTATGTGCTGCCCGTGGGCGTCCGCGGCCTCGTGGTGGCGGGCCTCATCGCCGCGCTGATGAGTTCGCTGGCGGGCGTGTTCAACGCCAGCTCCACCCTGTTCACCCTGGATTGCTACGCCAAGATGCGGCCCCAGGCCAGCCAGCATTCCCTGGTGCGCATGGGACGGACGGCCACCATGGTGATGGTCCTCATCGGAATCATGTGGATCCCCGTCATCAAGGGCTCCCACGGTCTCTACGATTACCTGCAATCGGTGCAGGGCTACCTGGCGCCCCCCATTTTCGTGGTCTTCTTCATGGGGATCTACTGGAAGCGCCTCAATGCGAAGGGCTGTCTGGCCGCGCTCACCATCGGCTTCATCCTCGGCCTGTTCCGCCTGGCCGTGGATACGCCTGGGGCCTTGGTCCACGGCTTCAGCTACGCCCCTGGCTCCTGGCTCTGGATCATCAATCACATCTACTTCCAGTACTTCAGCATGATCATCCTGGTGGTGAGCGCCGTCGCCATGGTGGTGGTGAGCTATCTCACCGCAGCACCTGACGAGGCTCAGCTCGTGGGCCTCACCTTCAGCACCATCACGGGAGAGCAGCGGGCGGAGAGCCGCAGCTCCTGGAGCCGCCGCGATGTGGCGGTCTCCCTCCTGGTGGTCGCGCTGATCGCGGCTGCGTATCTGTATTTCCGGGGTTGATGCCTCACCATCCAACCTAGGAGCCTGTCTTGGATCATCTCAACCCCATCCTGGCCGTGATGTTCGATCACGATGGCACCCTCGTCGACTCCCTCCCCACGGTGGTCTCCGCGTCCAATGGCGTGTTGAGGGAGATGGGGCTTGCCCCGGCGTCCTGGAGTCAGATCATCGCGGGCATGGTCCATCCGACGGCTCAGCGGCTGGGCCTGCTCGCAAAAGAAGAGAGTCGATTCATCCAGGAACAAATGGCTCATCGATACAGTCAGCTGGCTCTCGAAAACGCGGTGCTGGCATCGCTCTATCCGGGCATCCCGAAGTTGCTTCAAGCCCTGTCCCGCCGGGATCTCCTCCTGGGCGTGGTCAGCAACAGCCGCGGAGCCTTCATCCGCAGCATCCTCGACCGCCTGGGTGTGGCCCCTCACTTTGCCGTGATCGTGGGCGAAGATGACATGCCCGCCCCCAAGCCCGATCCACGGGGGCTCCTTGCCGCCCTGGGGGCCATCCCACCTCAACGAGCCGTCTATGTCGGCGACAGCTCTGCGGACCTGGCCACGGCCCGGCACGCCGGAATGCGGGCCATCGGTGTGACCTGGGGCACCCATTCCAGGGCGGAGATGGAATCGCTGCCTTTTGATGCCCTCGTGGACACCCCCGACGAGTTGGCCGCCCTCATTCAGGTATGACATTCCCCGAAACCCATTCCCTGCCTCTGTCACGAGGCTGACCACGCACAGGAACCCCACATGAAATTCTTCATCGACACCGCCAATGTCACCGAGATCCGCCGGATCAGCGAATGGGGCATCCTTGATGGTGTCACCACCAATCCCAGCCTTATCGCCAAGGAATCCGGCCGCCCCTTTGAAGCGATCATCGAAGAAATCTGCGCCATCGTGGATGGCCCCATTTCCGCGGAAGTCATCGCCCTCGACGCGCCCGGAATGATCGAGGAAGGCCGGAAGCTGGCGAAAATCCACCGGAACATCGTGGTGAAGGTGCCTCTGACCTCCGAAGGGCTCAAGGCCACGCGGGCCTTCCAGGAAGAAGGCATCAGGACCAACGTGACGCTTTGCTTCAGCGCCACCCAGGGCTTGATGGCGGCCAAGGCAGGCGCCACCTATGTATCCCCCTTCATCGGCCGGCTGGATGACATCAACCTCCCGGGGATGGATCTCATCGCGGAACTGACGGCCATCTTCGCGAACTATGATCTGCCCACCCAAGTCCTCGCCGCCTCCATCCGCAGCCCCAGGCACGTAACCGATGCGGCCCTCGCGGGGGCGCACGTGGCCACCATTCCCACCAAGGTGTTCGATCAGATGCTGGCGCACCCCTTGACCGACAAAGGCATTGAAGGCTTTCTCGCGGACTGGAAGAAGAGCGGCCGCTAGGCCTTGAATTTCACGTATTCCACCAGCCTGCCCCAGTCTCCAAGCGGAGAAGCGGGCCCAGCCACAGCGATGGAACAACGAAGAAACGCACTTCAAAAAAATAAGTAAAAAAGACTGTTGACCTGGGCGCTGGTTTGAGCGCAATAATGAAACCGATTTCAGAAACCGATTGCATTTCGCGAGATCCTTCCCAGCCCCATGAAGTCGGCGCTGTGTCCCACCGGACACGCGCCTGCACAACTTTGCGGCCCGAGCCTTCAGAAATGGGCCGGCGCCGGCGCTCCATGCCTAAGCGGATTCCCCACCAGCATCAATCCCTCACCTGCACTAATCCCCCGATGGCGGCCATCCCAACGGTCCCGTTGTCCCTTTTCCTCCACCCCACTCACCTCGGAGGTTCCACATGACCACCCGCGTTCGAATCGCGGCTTTCAGCCTCGCACTGGCGGTAGGCTTGGCCCTGCCAGCCAAGGCGCAATCGTTTCCCGACATTTCATTCAAAATCCGGGCGGGCAACCTCTCCGGCCCGGTGTCGAAGGATTCCCTCGGCAACCGCACCACCGGCTTCGGCGTGGAGGCGGCCTTCCCCCTGAGCAAGGGGCGTTTGACCACCGAAATCACCTACGACGTGTTCAACGGCTACCGCCGGGACACCACGCAGTACGGATCGGCGTTCTACGCCGCGAACCAGGATCCCTGGAACCCCACCGGCATCACCCGAACCTACTCGGATGGGACCAACTCCTTCCCCGTCGTCATCGGTCCGGAAATGTCCCTCCAGGGCGAATCCATGACCTTCAAGGGTTTCGGGCTGAAGGTGGGCTACCAGGCCCCCCTTCCCTTCTCCTGGGCCGAGGGCTGGGACTGGCAGGCGGGCCTCAGTCTCGACTACCGCCAGACCCACCACGAAATCTTCATGACGCTGACACCGGGGTACTACGACTCGACCCACACATTCCAGGTCATTCCCCGCACAAGCGGCTATGGCGACTGGTACTACTACGAGGGCGCGAACTACTCCAAGGACGTAAAGAAGGTCCAGCCTGGCGCCTATGCCGGCGTGAGCAGGACTTTCTCGGACATCTTCCGCCTGGAGCTGAACCTCCGCGAAACCACGTTCAACGGCATCTACTACCACCCCTTCTCCACGACCGGCGCGGCGCCCAGGTACAGCGAGTCCACCAAAAATGGACTGGTGCTTGAAGTCGCCTTGGGCGTCCGGCTCTGACCCGCGGCCACCCGGCTCCCACTCAAGGAGACATCCCCATGCGCCCATTCTCTCGCTTCTCAACCCTCACCCTCATCCTGGCCGGGGTCACTTCCCTCATGGCACAGGAAACCGTCGGCACCCTCGTCGGCACCATCACGGATCGGAAATCGGGTAAACCGATCCAAGGCGCCCGCCTCGTCTTGAAATCCCCCAAGATCCTGACCGACAGGACGGTAATCACCGATGGCGAAGGGGGTTACCGCATCCCCCTCTTGCCAAACGGCGAGTATTCCCTGTCCTTCTCGAAGGATGGGTACGTATCCGGCAGCACCAAATGTTTTGTGAGCCCCGGACAGACCGTCCGCCAGAACATGCGCGTGGACGTCCTGGACACCACCGTACAGCAAGCCGTGGTCGAGGTCGTTTCGCTTGCTTCACAGGTCGACAAGACAGAGACGGTCACCCAGTCGGTCTACCCCATGGAAGCGCTCACGACACTGATGCCCGCCTCGGACTTGCTCTCTATCACCTCCATCGCTCCAGGCATCACAACGGATAGCAACGACAAGGGGACCACCGTCCACATTCGCGGCGGCAACACTGTGGGCGGCAAATTCCTCGTGAATGGCATGTCCGCAGGTGACGCCGGCTGGGGAAATTTCAAGGGCGACCAGCTCATGGTCACGGACATGATCGAATCCGTGTCGCTCATCCAATCGCCTCTCAATGCACGCTACGGCAACACCGAAAGCGGCATGGTCTCGTACGTCACCACCCGCGGCACCAACGAATTCAAGGGCACCTTGCGTGCCAGCTACGGCCGATCGACCCTCGGGGCGACGGCCGATCCCGGCTATCCCGGACGTCAGGTCTCCAGATTCGGTTCCGACTGGAACACCCACCAAATCACTCCGGGTGATGACGCCATCAATCGAACCTATGAAGCCACGGTGAGCGGACCGCTCTGGAAGGACCACATCACCTTCGCCTGGGGCGGCCGATTCAAGCCCAACGTGAGCAGCAGCAATTACGTCCCCCGATGGTGGTCCGATTATAACGGCGGCAGCAACGCCATCAGCCACGACTACGCCAACTCCACCGACGGCACTTTGTTCGTGACTCCGGGCGGCGCACAGATCCGCAGGGCGAATCTATGGGACCAGGGGAAGACTTACCAAACCAGCCAAGAGGACACCTTCAACCAGTATTCCCTGTTCTACCAGATCACCCAGGATCAAACCCTGGAGTGGTCCTACTCTCAGGCTCGAAGCGCCACCACGGACATGTACAACCGGGACTGGAATGCCTCCATCAGTCCAGGCCTTTACGGCAACACCGGCGAGGCTAATCGCGTCTGGAACCTTGGCTACAAGGGTGTCTTCGGCACCCACCTCGTGGAAGCCCGCCTAGCCAGACACACCAGCGAAACGATCGTTCCTCCCAGCAGCGGATACCTGGTCACCTCCGGTTCGAACCGCACCTGGGAGAACGGCCACTATTCCGATGGGGCCAGCGGCATTCCCGGCGCCTTCCTCCACCCCGGCAGCCCCACTGCCACGGGAGCCTGGTATCCCTACACCAATCTCCTCCAGGCCCGCCACATGCAGGGCTGGACGCGGGATGAAGCCGTGATGGGCAGCCCCTACGACCAGGGGGACAAGAAGTCCAACACGACCTTCTACGTCAACGTGCAGTCGCTCCTCGGAGACCATCAGATCGACTGGGGCGTGAACTACGAGCGCACCGACTGGGATACCTCCACCGGGGCAGCCCCCAGGCAGTTCTACACCCCGGGCGGCCAGATCTCTCCAAACCTCACCGCAGCCGACATCCTCTACCCGACAGGCTACACGGGGCCCCAACCACTTGACCCCTCCGCCTACGCCGGCAAATGGGTCATGTGGTCCGCCCACGCCAACCTCACCACCCTATGGCCCGGCACCACCGATGCCGTCTCCGCGAGCCGTCCCTACGCCTATCAGTGGTATCAGGTCGCCAGCATGCGGAACTTCATGGGTCCCGACAGCGGCAGCTTCAACCAGCCCACCACAAGTCTCTATGTCAACGATCGCTGGGCCTTGAATTCCAAATTCTCCATCATGGGCGGCGTCCGCTACGATCGCTTCAAACTGGGCGACGACACGGGCAGCGTCCTCTCCTACAGCATCCTGACCCCGCGCTTCGAAATGAAATGGGATCTCGGGGGTGATCAGAAGCGACTCTTCAGCTACTCCTTCGGCCGCTTCCACAACCGCATCCCCGCGGCCATGTACATGGCCTTCGTCCACCGCCGCAAACCTTATGTCGCCAACTACAGCTGGGATCCCACCACCAACGGCCAGCCCTATGACGGCACCAACCTGGCCAACGGCGGATTCACCCTGGCCACCACCTCGCAGCTGCTGGATCCATCCAACTACACCTACTTCCGCAGCCTCTGGTCGCCCGATTTCATCAAGCTCGATCCCAATTTCAAGGCCGAATATTCGGACGAGCACAGCATTTCCTTCCGCCGCGCCTACGAGAACGGATCGAGCATCCGGTTCACGTTGGTGCGAAGGGACTGGAAGAACAACTACCAGTGGCTGGCCGATCCCTACCAGTACTCCGTCAACAACGCCTACACCAACGGAACCACAGTCAGCAGCTACCGGAACCTCCTGGCCAATGATCCCGGCCTCTACCACGACTACACCTCGGCGGAACTCGAGTGGGACTTCAGGCTTACCAAGGATCTGACCTTTGGCGGCAACTACGTCTACAGCCGCAACCATCAGAACCTCCAGTACTGGTCTGCCCAGTCCAACCTGCGCGTGGATAACATCGGCACCAACCACTGGGTCTGGGGCCTGAGGTGGGAGGACCTCTGGAAGCGCTTCGGCTACAACACCGAGGACATCACCGAGCCCAGCGTCACCACGAACCAGGTCACCAATTTCTGGTTCTCTTACGACCTCAGCCACGGTGCGGTGAAATCTTCCGTCGTGCTTCGTGGCAAGTACACCACGGGTAGCACCTACACCCAGCAGGAGCAGTGGAACCTCGATCCCTACTCCGCGGCGTACCAGGCGGTGATGGCCAATGCCCCGGCGAACTACGCCACGACGAACATGATCAATGGCGGGGCGGGCACCTACATCTTCAAGGCGCAGCGCGGCACCTCCGTCGGGGGCTTCCAGTATCCGGATTCCATGGAACTGAACCTCCGCTACAACCTGGAGATTCCCATCGGCCCCCTGGTCCGCTGGTGGCTCGGCGTGGAGGTCTCCAACCCCTTCAACCATGTCTACAGTCAGAACCAGGTGGGAGATACGGGCGCCACCCTCGGCGTCGGCCCGAACATGGCCGACGGAAGCCACCCCGCGAACATGTACGGCAAGAACGGCTACTTCATGGATCCTTCGGCCATGCAATACAAGGGGCCCTATTACGCCGGCATGCCAGGGGGACGCTACTTCACGGTTGAAACCGGAATCAAGTTCTGAGGCCTGAGGAGATCAACATGAAACGAACTGCCATCATGATCGCGGGGTTGGCCCTGGCCGCCGCCGCCACTCCCCTCTTCGCTGAGGGACCGCTCAACCTGTATGTCAAAGGCGGCCTGGTCAGCAGCCAGGGCGATGCCCGCGATATGACCAACAATGGCCACGGCTACACCCTCGAGTTCGGGTACACCGGGGCGCCTGAGTCCTGGAAAGGGCTGCAGTACCGAGTCTATGCGGGCATGGTAACCATGCCGGGGGATGCCGGATTCAAACCCTGGCTCCGGGTGGACCAGGGGAACGGCAGCGAAGTCATCCCCTATTCTGAATACCAGGCCATGAGCGCCAGCCAGCAGAGTTCCATGACCGTCTTCGAGCAGAAGTTCTCGTACGACCTGCGCGGCAACTTCTTCGGCTTCGACATGATCCACCCCTTCACGGTGGGCAGCCAGTCCTTCACGGCCTTCCTGGGCCCCTCCCTCCATCAGTGGTTCGTCACGCGCGTGAACCCCAACGCGACGCAGGGAGATCGGAACTGGCGAGCCGGTTGGCGCTTGGGCCTCGGCTATCCCGTCACCAAGGATGTCGACCTCAACCTGGCCTACGTCTTCACGGAGTGGCGCTCCAAGAATTCCGCCACGATGACCTACGAGAAGGGCGGCAATCCGAGTCGTCCCGCTTACCTGACGCTGACGGCGTCCTACCACTTCTAGATGGCCTCAAAATGACGGGAAGCGCTTCGGTCCTTCCCGTCATTCTTTTCTGATTCGGCCACCCCGGCCGGGCGACAAGGCTGCTCGTGAGATCCCCCTTCTTTGCGCTCCTCTTCGTATTGGCGGCAAGCATTCCGTGGCTGGCGGCCCAGGTTCCAAGCCAGCATCCACGCGTGCCCGCAGCCACTCTGACGGTGGATGCACACCAACCCGGCGCCGCCATCAACCCCGCCATGTGGGGTGTTTTTTTTGAAGACATCAATTTCGCCGCGGACGGAGGCCTCTGGGCCGAGCTGGTGAAGAACCGCTCCTTCGAATTTCCCCATCGCCTCCAAGGCTGGTTCGAGGTGAGAAGGAAGAATGCCCGCGGCACCCTGACCATTCATGAAGATTCACCGGCCATTCCCGAAAATCCCCACTATCTCAGGATCACATCTCAGGCTCCGGGCGAAGGGTATGGAGTCGGAAACGAAGGCTTTCGAGGCATGGGAATTCGAGCGGGGGAGGGTCTTCGCTTTTCCTTCTGGGCCCGCCGTGGCCCCGATGCGTCCGTCGCCCTTCGGGTGGCCCTGCGGGGCGCCGAAAACCGCCTCCTGACCGAGGGAAGCATCCAGGTCGACAAGACCGCCTGGACCCCGTACAGCCTGACCTTGAACCCCACCCTCACCGACCCTGGGAGCCGGCTGGAACTCACGCTGGAACACCCGGGCCAGGTGGACCTGGATGCAGTTTCCCTGATGCCCACCACAGCCACCCACGGCTTCCGCCCCGACCTCATGGGCCTCCTCAGGGACCTGAAGCCCGGTTTCGTGCGCTTCCCCGGGGGCTGCGTCGTGGAAGGCCACGACCTCGCCAACCGTTACCAGTGGAAGCGCACCCTGGGGCCCGCCGATGCCCGCCGTCCCATGCCCAATCGCTGGCTGGACAACATGGCCGGCGAAGGGCGCTTCGCCCCGGACTACCAGCAGTCCTTCCAGCTGGGCTTCTTCGAATTCTTCCAGCTCTGCGCGGATCTTGGCGCCGAGCCCCTGCCCGTGCTCAGCTGTGGCATGGCCTGCCAGTTTGAATCGGGCGAGATGGTGCCAGCCGAAAGCCTGGACCCCTTCATCCAGGATGCCCTCGATCTCATCGAGTTCGCCAACGGCGCGCCCGACAGCCCCTGGGGAAAGGTGCGCGCCCACATGGGCCACGCGGCGCCCTTCGGCCTGAAGTTCCTGGCCGTGGGCAACGAGCAATGGGGCCCCGAATACCTCGACCGCTTCCAGCGCTTCGAGAAGGCCATCCGAGCCCGGTATCCGCAGATCCAGATCATCGGCAGCTCCGGCCCCTGGAGCGGCGGCGCCGATTTCGACACCCTCTGGGCGGGCATGCGGGAACTCCGCGCCGACCTCGTGGACGAGCACTACTACGCGCCGCCGGGCTGGTTTCTCGCCAATGCCCATCGCTACGACCATTATCCCCGCAGCGGGCCGAAGGTGTTCGCCGGCGAATATGCGGCCCACCCCGAACGGCCCGCCCCAGGCACCCCCAGGCCAAACACTTGGGAAGCCGCGATGGCGGAAGCGGCCTTCATGACGGGTCTCGAGCGCAACGCGGACGTGGTGCGCCTGGCCTCGTACGCGCCCCTCTTGGCGAATGTGGACGCCTGGCAGTGGTCGCCCAACCTCATCTGGTTCGACAGCCTACAGGCCGCACCGACCCCCTCTTACTGGGTCCAGCAGACCTTCTCCAGGAACCGCGCCAGCCGCATCCTCCCGGTCCAGCTCGCCATCCCCCCTTCCGCCACGGCCACCGCCGCCCTCTACGCCTCCGCCGCGGTGGATGATGCCACCGGGGAAGTGGTGCTCAAAGTGGTCAACGCCGCCAGGCGTCCCGCGGATCTCGATCTGCGCATCCAAGGCGTGCAAGGCCTGGGCGGAACGGCACGGAAGACCGTGCTGAGCGCCGGGCTGGCCGATGAAAATTCCCTCGGCGCGCCTCCCAAGGCCACCCCCGTGACCAGCGACGTGTCCGTGCCGGGCCCCGCCTTCTCTCAAACCTTCCCCCCCTATTCCCTGACCGTCCTCCGACTCTCTATGAAGCGAGCCCATCCATGAAGGCCATCTTCCCGATCTTCCTGGTCACCCTCCTGGCCTCGGCCCAGGGGGTCCACCCCATCCAGCCCGTCATCGCCGATGTGGCGCGGCCCCTTCCTCTTCAGGATGTTCGTCTCACGGGCGGCCCCCTCAAGCATGCCCAGGATCTGGATGCCGCCTACCTGCTTCGGCTCGAGCCGGATCGCATGCTGGCCAACTTCCGCAAGCGCGCCGGGATGCAGCCCAAGGCCCAACCCTACGGAGGCTGGGATGGGGATGGGAAGAACCTCTCCGGGCACATCCTGGGCCACTACCTGTCTGCCGTCAGCCTCATGAGCAGCGCCACGGGCGACCCGCGGTTCAAGGCACGGGTGGACACCATCCTTTCCGAGCTCAAGGTGGTGCAGGACAAGCAAGGCGATGGCTACCTCGGCGCCCTGGAGCAAGGCAAGGAGCGGTTCCAGGAAGTTGCGCGAGGCGACATCCGCTCCGGCGGCTTCGACCTCAACGGCCTCTGGTCGCCCTGGTACGTCCAGCACAAGATCTTCGCCGGGCTGCGTGATGCCTACCGCTGCACGGGGAACCCGCTGGCCCTGGCCATCGAGATCGAGTTCGCGGGATGGGCCGAGCGCACCCTAGCCGGATTGAACGAGGCCCAGCTCCAGAAAATGCTCAACACGGAATTCGGTGCCATGAACGAAGTGCTGGCGGATCTCTACGCCGATACCGGAGACCGTCGCTGGCTCGATCTTTCATATAAGTTCGAGCACAAAGCCGTACTCGATCCCCTGAAGCGCCACCAGGACAAGCTCAGCGGTCTGCACGGCAACACCCAGGTGCCCAAGCTCATGGGCAACCTGGCCCGCTACGCCTACACCGGCGATCCCGGTGACGGCTATGCGGCCTCCTTCTTCTGGGACCGGGTGGTGCAGCACCACACCTTCGCCACCGGCGGCCACGGCAAGAATGAATACTTCTTCGACGCCGACCGCATGTCCGACAGCGTGGATGGCCGCACCGCCGAGACCTGCAACGTCTACAACATGATCAAGATGGCCCGGAAGCTCTTCGCCCTGCGGCCCGATCCCTATTACGCCGAATTCCACGAGCGGGCCCTGTTCAACCACATCCTGGCCTCCATGGATCCCCAGGACGGCCGCACCTGCTACATGGTGCCCGTGGGACGCGGCGTGCAGCACGAGTACCAGGACATGGAGGAGTCTTTCACCTGCTGCGTGGGATCGGGCATGGAGAGCCATGCCCTGCACGCCTTCGGCATCTACTACGAGGCCGGAGACCGGCTCTGGGTCAACCTCTATGCCCCCTCCACGGCCACCTGGGCCGCCGCGGGCCTGAGCCTGGCCACCACCACCGATCTGCCCATCGGCGATGAGGCCTCCCTCGCCTTCACGTTGAAAAAACCGAAGACGTTCACGCTCAATCTGCGCCGCCCGGCCTGGGCCCACGAAGGGTTCCAGGTCCAGGTCAACGGGCAAGCTGTCGCCTCCCTGGCCAAGGCGGGCGATTACGTGGAAATCACCCGCACCTGGAAGACGGGAGATGTGGTGCACCTGGTCTTGCCCAAGACGCTGCGCCTGGAGCCCCTGCCGGACAATCCGCGCCGCGCCGCCATCCTGTGGGGACCCCTGGTGCTGGCTGGAAACCTGGGGCCCGAGGAAGACTTCGAAACCTGGAAGGAAGGCAGCGTGCCCGTCCTGGTGGCCGCGGAACGCCCCCTGGATCAGTGGCTCAAGCCCGTGGCCGGAAAGCCCGGCCATTTCCGCACCGAAGGCGCGGGCAATCCCCACGAGGTGGATCTGGTGCCCTTCTTCCAGCTGCACCGCCGTTCCTATGCGGTCTATTTCGATCTGTTCACGCCCAAGGAATGGCAGGCCCGTTCCGCCGAGTACGCCCAGGCCATGGAGCGGCAGCGCAAGCTCCAGCTCGCCACCGTGGCCTATGCCCAGCCCGGGGAGATGCAGCCGGAGCGCGACTTCAACTTCAAGGGCGAAGGCCTGATCCTCGATGAAATGCGGCGCATCCAGGGCCGTCCCTTCCGGCACTCGAAGCAGTGGTTCTCCTTTGACATGCCCGTGGACGCGGCTCATCCCGCCGCTGTCGTGCTGACCTATTTCCAGGATGAGTGGCGCAAGCGCACCTTCACGATCCAGGTGGACGGCCAGAAGATCGCCGACGAAGTCATCGACCGGGGCGGCGTGCCGCATTTCTTCGATCGCGAATACGCCATTCCCCCTGCGCTGGTCCAGGGCAAGAAAACCGTCACCGTCCGCATCGAAGCCGCCAAGGACAGCGAAACGCCGGCCATCTTCGGCGTCCGCACCATCCGTTCCGATTCCCAGCGCTGACCGCCGAATCCCCCTCGCTCCGGAGTACCGATCATGCCCTTCTCCCTGCCCACCTTCCCTCGCCTATCAGGCAGAGCCTGGGGTACCGCCCTCACGCTCTGCGCCACCTTCGCCCCCGCCGCAGACTATCCGGTCAAGCCCGTACCGTTCACGTCCGTGCGCATCACCGGCGGTTTCTGGCAGCCCCGCCAGGAAGTGAATCGCCGGGTAACCCTGCCCTTCGCCTTCGAGCAGTGCGAAAAAACGGGACGCATCAAGAATTTCGATCAGGCCGCCGAGGTCATGAGGCGGCGCGCGGCCGGTGAGAAGGACTTCCAGATGAAGCCCCTCACGGAATACACCTTCGATGATTCGGATGCCTACAAGAGCATCGAGGGCGCCGCCTACGCCCTCAGCATCCAGCGGGATCCCGCCCTCGAGGCCCTTTGCGACGGCATCATCACGCGCATCGCCGCCGCCCAGGAGCCCGATGGCTACCTCTACACCTGGCGGACCATGCATCCGGATTCCCCCGCCCATCCCTGGATCCATGAAAAGCGCTGGCTCAACGACCCCGACCTCAGCCACGAACTCTACAACCTGGGCCACCTTTACGAAGCTGGCACGGCCTACTTCCAAGCCACGGGCAAGCGGGCCCTGCTGGACGTCTGCCTCAAGAGCGCCGAACTCCTCTGGAAGGATTTCGGCAAGGGTGACCTGAAGATCGCGCCGGGCCACCAGGTGGTGGAGATGGGCCTGGCCAAGCTCTATCGCCAGACAGGAGACGAACGCTGGATCAAGCTGGCCAAGTTCTTCCTGGATGTGCGCGGCCCCGGCGGGGACACCTACGCCCAGATGCACAAGCGCGTGGTGGACCAGGACGAGGCCGTGGGCCACGCCGTGCGGGCGGGCTACATGTACTCGGGCATGGCCGACGTGGCCGCCCTCACCGGCGATCCAAGCTACCTCAAGGCCATCTCGCGGATCTGGGACAACGTGGTGGGGCGCAAGCTCTACCTCACCGGCGGCATCGGCGCCCGGGGCTCAGGCGAGGCCTTCGGCGACGACTACGAATTGCCCCAGCGCGCCTATAACGAGACCTGCGCGGCCATCGCCAACCTCATGTGGAACCACCGCATGTTTCTCATGACCGGCGAATCCCGGTTCATCGATGTGTTCGAGCGGACGCTCTACAACGGCTTCCTCAGCGGCGTCTCCCTCAGCGGCGACCGATTCTTCTATCCCAATCCCCTGGTCTATGACGGCAAGAGCCGGAACAACCACGGATACGCGGGCCGCGCGCCCTGGTTCGGCTGCGCCTGCTGCCCCCCCAATGTCCTGCGCACCCTGGCCGCCCTCTCGGGTTACATGTACGCGACGAAAGAGGATCGCCTCTACGTGAACCTCTTCGCCCAAAGCCAGGCCACGACCGAGGTCGCGGGCACGGCCGTGAGCCTGAACCAGACCACGGACTATCCCTGGTCCGGCCGCATCCGCCTGGGCGTGGACCCCGTGCGGCCGGGCGTGTTCAGCGTCTGCATCCGCATCCCCGGGTGGACTCAAGGCCACCCCCTGCCCAGCGACCTCTACACCTACCGCGATGCGAAGGCCGATGGGTGGCACATTTCGATCAACGGAAAAGCGGTGAAGGCCGAACTGCGCGACGGCTACGCCGTTCTCACGCGTACCTGGCAGAAGGGCGACGCGGTGGAGGTGAACCTGCCCATGCCTGTGCGCACGGTCCTGGGCCATGCCCAGGTGGCGGCGACTCGCGGCCGCATCGCGCTGGAGCGAGGCCCGGTGGTCTACTGCCTGGAGGGCAGCGACAACGGCGGAGATGTCTTCGATGTGACCGTCCCCTCCCTCCAAAAGGTGAAGCCTGTGAGCCGGCCTGAACTCCTGGGTGGAGTGACCGTGCTGGATATCCAGGGCGCCCACCGCGTCTCCCGCCTCAAGGATGGAGGCACCAGCTCGGCGACGGCGTCCCTCACGGCCATTCCCTACTTCGCCTGGGCCAACCGCGGGCCTTCCCCCATGCAGGTCTGGCTTCCCACTTCCGAAAAGGACGTACCCCTGCCACCCAAACCCACCCTGGCTTCGGAAAGCAAGGTCACGGTTTCCTTCGCCCGCGAGGGCATGGGCACCGAGGCCCTGAACGATCAGCTGGTACCCCAGAACGCCACGGATGGCTTCGCGCCCCACTTCGATTTCTGGCCTCACAACGGCGGCGTGGAATGGGTGGATTACCAGTTCAAGGCCCCCGCCACCGTGTCCCATGTTTCAGTCTGCTGGTTCGATGATCAGCCCTCGGGAGGCGGTTGCGCCGTGCCGGAATCCTGGCGCCTGCTGTATCGAACCAAGGATGGTGCCTGGCAGCCCGTGGAGGCGAAGGCGCCTTATGCCACCACACGGAGCGCCGTCCTCACCACAGCCTTCACGCCAGTGACCACATCGGCGCTGCGCCTGGAACTGCGCCTCAGGCCTGGATTGTCCGCAGGCCTCTACGAATGGGCCGTGCAGTAGCGGCTATCTTGGCGATTTCTGATTGGAGATTCGGCGTGAACATCCCCCGGCCCATCCAGGCGGCTCTGCTCGCCCTCGGCACCACTTTTTCCGGCCTGGCTCAAACGCCTCCGGTGGTCATGGCTCCCACAGAAAAAATGTTCATGAAGGTGGATGTCAAATTCCGGGAGAACGCCCGAACCTTCTACCGGAAGGCGCTGGATATCGAAGGCATGCCGGTGCTGGCGGGCGAGGCGGTGGCCGACGAGGCCCTGCAGCGCACCTATGACATCGTCACCCATGTCCTGGCGGGGCGACCCGACATCATCCGGGCCATGTCCGACTTCGGCACCCGGCTGGTGATCATCGGCAAGGATCAGGTCTATACGGATCTTCCCGACTACCGCGACACCCCCGACCCCGCCTTCTGGAACGAGCGGGTGCGCGGTACCGGGGGAGATGACGTCACCAGCTTCGGGGAAGAGAACCTGCTGAACCTCGCCAACGACCGCTACGACGACATGAGCGTGGGCCTCCACGAATTCGCCCACACCATCGATGCCACCCTCACCCGCATGGATCCACGGTGGCAGAAGGAGCTGGAGGCCCTCTATCGACGGGCCGTCGCCCAGGGCCTCTTCCACCACACCTACGCCGGATCCAATGCCACTGAGTACTGGGCGGAGCTGGTGACCATGTACTTCGATTGTGAGCGGGCCAACAACTGGAACCATGGCCCCGTGGTCACCCGTGAGGAGCTGAAGCGTTACCAACCCGAAGCCTACGCCTTCGTCCACCGGACCTTCCGCCTCAGTCCCACCCAGGATTGGCGGCTCCGCCCCCTGCGCCGCCAGCCCTCCGTTTTCCCTCCGCCGCCCGCCTTCGGCG
Source organism: Geothrix limicola (assembly GCF_030268085.1). Classification (GTDB taxonomy): domain Bacteria; phylum Acidobacteriota; class Holophagae; order Holophagales; family Holophagaceae; genus Geothrix; species Geothrix limicola. The sequence continues at coordinate 312,517 of NZ_BSDE01000001.1, read as the reverse complement.
CGGATGCCACGTACACCAAGTTCACCTACGCACGCGAATTCCCGGTGCTGGGCACCGCCAAGGTGAGCGACGCGGCCCTGCTCAAGGCCAACGACACCATCCGTAAACTGTTCGCCTACCGGCACGACATCCTCAAGGTGCTCATCAGCCAAGGCGCACGCCTGGTGGTATTGGGCCGGGGCGAGCGGCTGAGCGACCTGCCGGAGTTCAAGGGGCGTAAAGACACCCTTGATTTCGACGAAGTGCGCTACCTCGATTACACGCCAGAGCTGAAGCTGCTGGTGGTGCCCGAAGAGAACGTGCTCAACCTGCCCGGCGACCCCTTCTCGGGGGAATGCATGACCCTCAGCGTGTTCGCCAAGGCCATGTACCTTGCCGCCGGCCTGAGGCCCATGGACCCAGCCTTCGCCAAGAAGGGCGACAACGTTCAGCAGTACGAGCTGCGGGTGCAGCGCATGGACACTCGCTTTGACCGCCAGGTCCAGGCCGCCTTTTCCCGCGCCGCCAAGAAACGGATCTGGGCTGGCACGCCAGCTGCCCAGGATCGCTTCACCTACTGGACCGCGGGCGTGGTGGCCTATTTCGATGGCTCGGGTGACGGCTTCGCCCCCGTGGGCGCGCACCGGCCCATCACCACTCACGAGGCCCTCAAGGCCCATGATCCCGAACTGTACAAGATCGTGGATACGACCATGGCCTATCACGAACACGTGGACTGGCGCTTCCAGCCCTGCCCTCGTCATCAGGAGTAGTCCATGCCCGCCCTTTCCCGCACCGCCTTGATCATGGCGCTGGGCTGCGCCCTGGCTTCGGGCCAAGCCAAACCCCAGGCCAAGCCCCAAACCCAGACCTGGCCCCACCCCATCCCCGCCCGCGTGAAGGACGGCAGCAACGGGGATCTGTTCGTCATGACCCTCGGCGATGTCCAGACGCCCCTGTCCCAAGGCAGCTACGACCCGACCAAGGACGAGCTCACCTTGTTGGACGGAACCCTGCTGCCGCACTACTACCGCGACACGTTGAAGCTGAAGTTCTTTCGGCCCCTGGATAAATCCATCTTCCCGGTGGCGCCCTCGGGGTTCTGCACCTGGTACTACTACTATCAAAACCTCGATGAAGGAGAGGTGCGGCGCAACACCGATTGGATCGCCCAGAACCTCAAGGATTACGGCGCCCAGATCATCCAGATCGACGATGGCTGGCAGGCCGAGAAGGCCGATGGGGGCCACGGTTCCAGGGATTGGAGCAGCATCGACCGCCACTTCCCCAGCGGCCTGGCCAGCCTGGCGCACTACATCAAAAGCAAGGGCTTCACTCCCGGCCTTTGGATCGCGCCCCACGGCCAGTCCAACGACCAGGTGGTGCAAAGCCTCCCGGGTGTGTTCCTGCGCAAGCCCGATGGCACCAGCCCCTCCGACACGTGGGAAGGCAAGTGGCTGGTGGATCCCTCTTCGGAAGCCTCCCAGGCCTACCTGAAAGACCTCTTTTCCAAATTCACCGCCTGGGGCTACGACTACCTGAAGATCGACGGCCAGCCCATCGTGGTGGACGAGTACGGCAAGACCCAGGCCTTCATGCAGCATCCCGCGGAGCCAGACAAGCTCTACCGCCACACCCTGGATGCCATCCGCTCGGGCATCGGGCCCAAGCGCTACCTCCTGGGCTGCTGGGGCCTGCCCGTGGAGGGTATGGGCCTCATGAACGGCTCTCGCACGGGCGGCGATGTGGTGCTGGGCTGGGAAGGCTTCCTCACGGCCCTGGCCCCCACCCTGCAGTCCTACTACCAGCACAACATCGCCTGGTACACCGATCCCGACGTGATGCTGCTGCGCGCGCCGCTCTCCCTGGATCAGGCCCGCGTCTGGGCTTCGCTCCATGGCCTCACGGGCCAGGCCCTGTTCGCCAGCGACCGCCTTCCCGATCTGTCGCGGGAACGCGTGGACATCCTGCACAAGGTCTTCCCCGCCACCGATATCCGCCCGCTGGATCTCTTCCCCGCCGTGCGGAACAAGCGCATCTGGGATCTCAAGATCCAGCACCTGGGCCGCGGCTACGACGTGGTGGGCGCCTTCAACTTCCGCCAGGACAGGCCCGACCCGCTCTACCTGAACTGGCAGGAACTGGGCCTGCCCGCGAACGGCCCCGTCCATGTCTTCGATTTCTGGAACCAGGAATACCTGGGCGCCTGGGAAGCCGGCCTGGCCCTGGATCTCGCGCCGACGAGCTGCCGTGTGCTCAGCCTCGTGCCCAGCGACGGACAGATCCAGCTGGTATCCACCAACCGCCACCTCACCCAGGGCTGGGTGGATCTGCAGGCGCTGCACCGCACGGGCAGCGGCTTTTCCGGCCGGAGCAAGGTCATCAAGGACGATCCCTACGAGCTGCACTTCGCCTTTCCGCGGGGCCAGAACTTCGAGATCAGCCAGGTTTCGGCCCGCTCATCCTCCGGGGCGCTGCCCGTGCGCATCACCAACCACCAGGGCTGGGCCACCCTCCGCATCGCCTCACCAAGAACGCAGGAGGTCAGCTGGAAGGTGACCTTCAAACCCGCCGGGTTCTACCGCTATCCCACTCAGACCCCGGTGGGATTGCAGGTGGAGCCGAGGGGCCTCGATGGCGTGGATCTGCTGTGGAAGGACCAGTACTACCTCAACGCCGGCTACCAGGTGTACCTGGATGGCCGCCTGCTCGGCCACAGCGGAAGCCCCCATTTTCCCCTGCGTGGGCTGGATCCCGCGCGGAGCTACACGGCCGAGGTACGCAGCGTCTGGGAGGATGGAACGGAGAGCAAGGGACTCAAGAAGGCGGAGCTGACCTTCACCCTCGCCGCCCTGCTGCCCGACACGACCAATCTCGCCCAACTCGACCCCGTGCGAGCCGAGGGCCGCGGCGCCGAGCCCCGCACCTTCTCCGTGGCCACTCGCCACCGGGAGGGCCTGACGGCCCATGCGGGTTCCGAAGTGGAATTCGATCTGAAGGGGCTCTTCAGCACCTTCTCGGCCCAGGCGGCCTTCGATGATTCCGACCGCGGCAAGACCCCCGTGACCTTCGTGGTGCTGGGGGATGGCCGTGAACTTTGGGCCAGCGCAGCCCTGCCCAAAACCGCGGGCCCCAAGCCCTTCAGCCTCGATGTCAGCGGCGTGAAGCGGCTGGTGCTGCGCGCCACCGCCAAGGATGCCGCCCCCGAGGACGACGACTGGCTGAACGCGCCGCACGCGGCCTGGCTGGATCCCGTTCTCATGAAGGCGAGCAAATAAAGGTCTTCGATCTCACCGTTGGAGCTGCCATGGAAAGCACCCGCCGATCCTTCCTCACGTCCTGCACGACGGGCCTCTGCGCCTGCGGCTTTTCGCGCCTGGCCGCTGCCTCGCCGGTGGGGGCCGCTGAAGGAGAGGTCAAGACGGTCAAGGACCCCATGCCCTCCAAGTGGATCGCGGCGCTGCTGCCCCAACTGGAGCGGAACATGGATCGCGGCACGGCGAAGTCGGTTCTGAAGGGCTGCGCCGGGGCCCACTTCGACCACATCGACATGGGTAAGCAGCTCGCGCCATACGTGGGGCGCCTGGACGCATTCCTGGTCTTTCTTTCCGCCGAATGGGGCTGGAAGATCGACCACGACAAGGCCGCGGGCTTCATCGACATCGACGAGGCCAAGTCCTATTGCGTTTGCCCCCTGGTTCACAAGGAAGCAGGGCTGAAATCCACCCTGCTTTGCGACTGCTCCGAAGGTTTCGCCGAGAAGATGTTCTCCGCGGTGGTGGGCAAGCCCGTGAAGGCGGAAGTGGTGGCCTCCATCCAGCGGGGGGCCAAGAGCTGCCGGTATCGAATCACCTTGTGACCACCATCCTAGAGCCTGTTTTCAACGTGGATCACGCGAGTTTTGTTCCCCTTCTTCTTCTCACGAATCCACGGTTCCACCCGTCGTCTCGGCGAAGGCGGAGCCCGTTGGTTCATTCGATAGGCCACCTCATCACCCATAGGAGTGAACATGGGCAACCTCGGTCTCATGGAAATACTGCTTGTCCTGATTGCCATCGTGCCTGGGGGTGTTCTGACCGTAGGCGGCATTCTCGGGTTCCTCGCCTTCAGGAAGGTCAGCGCCCTGGAGAAAGCGCTTAAAGCCAGGAACCTCCTTTAACGTCGTAGGCGGCTTGATGCTGAACATGGTCCCATTCATCCGAGCGATCGTTCCTGCGCTCCTGACGGCAGGGCTGGCCTCCGGCCCGGTGGCCGCTCTCGCCGGACCTCCCATGAACGTGAAAACCCAGGGCGGCTTCCTCCTTAGCCTCAGGGGCCCGAAGACCCACCACGGCATGGAGTACCTCGCCCCGGGGAAGCGGCTCGGGGATGTGCAGCTGAGCTACCAAACCGCGGGCGGGGAATGGCACGAAACCATGAACGGCGGTCCCGATGTATCGGTGGAAAGCCGATTCGAAAAGAAGGGTTCGGCGCTCCTTTGGTCCATCACGCTCAGGAACCGTGGGGACAGGGCCGTGGAAGTGGGGGATCTGTCCCTTCCCCTTCCCATGCGTACGAATTTCAGCAGGGAGGGCTCCGAAAAGGAATCCGTCCTCAAGCACAGCTTCATCTCCGGTTCCGGTTCCTTCCTGTTCTGGATGCGGCCCGACAGCGCCAAGCCCTTCCTCACCCTGACCCCCACGGGTGACACCAGCCTGGAGTATTGGGAGAAGGAGGAAGGCTACCGTGTCTTCATCCATGCCAAGCGCAGCCTGGATCTTCTGGCAGGAACAGGGACCTGGCGCCAACCCGGCACCAGCCTGAATCTCAGGCCCGCGGGGTCCGTGGGCGACAGCCACACCTACAATTTCAAATTCCAGTGGGCAGATGGCTATGACGGTGTCCGCCAGGTTCTCGTGAACGAAGGACATGTGGACACCCAGGTCGTCCCCGGCATGACCATCCCCAGCGATCTGACGGCCACCGTGGCCCTGCGCTCGAAGGCCCCCATCCACGCCCTGGAGGCGGAGTTCCCGACCACCACCACCATCGAGGATCTGGGCGCCAGAAACGACGGTACACGGCTCTTCCGGATCCGGTTTTCGAAGCTGGGGGAAAACCGCCTGACCGTGCGTTACGGAGACGGGCGGCACATCTACCTGGAGTTCTTCAGCACAGAACCGCTGGAGACCCTCATCCAGAAGCGGGGCAGCTTCATCGCCCGCCACCAGCACCGCGACCCGAGCAAGTGGTACAACGGCCTCCTGGCCGAATGGAACATGGAATGCCAAACCCTGCTGGGCCCCGACAACTACGATCAGATCAAGGGCTGGCGGATCTACGAAGTGACCTGCGACGATCCCGGCCTCAGCAAGCCCGCCTTCCTGGCCACCAAGCTGGCCGAGTACCCCGTGCAATCCGAAGTGGATGCCCTCGACGACTACGTCCAGCACTTCGTGTGGGGCGGCCTCCAGCAGACCGAGGCCGAGCCCTTCCCGTATGCCATCTACGGCATTCCCGACTGGAAGCAAAACCGGGAAAGCCCGGATCCTGGCCCCAAAGGACGGCAGCATGTCTGGCGGGTCTACGACTATCCCCACATCGTGGCCATGTACCTCGGGCTCTACCGCGTGGCGCGAAACCATCCCGCGATCCACACCGCCCTTCCCGCCGAAACCTACCTCCGGAGGGCCTACGGCACAGCCTTGGCCATGTTCACGATCCCCATGGCCATCGCGCAGTGGTCCCCCTACGAGACCGGGTACTACAACGAGATCGTCATACCGGAGCTGATCGGTGTGCTGGAAAAGGAGGGGCTGAAACCGGAAAGTCGGACCCTCAGCCAGCATTGGGATCGGAAGGCCCGGCATTTCGTCAACGGCAAGCCCAATCTCTTCGGGTCGGAGTACCCCTTCGATTCCACGGGTTTCGAGTCGACCCACGCGTTGGCCACATACGCCCTCAAGGCCTCGATGGAGCGTCATTCTCCAGCGGGACCGGTCTTCACAAGGGCCAAGGCCATGGCTTTCCTGCAGCGGCAATTGCAGGCCAACCTCTTCTGCCGAGGATGGGTCGAGCCCGCCTACTACCTGCTGGGGAGCGACTACCGGGCCACGGCTGGCGAGGACTTCACCCTCTCCTACATGTCGCCCATGGGCGGGGGTTCCATCCTGGACTACGCCCTGAACCACGCCCAGAATCCCGCCCCCTACCTACGCCTGGGCTACGCCTCCATCCTGAGCGCCTGGGCCCTCATGAACACAGGAACGAAGGAATCCGGGTTCGGTTACTGGTTCCCGGGAGCCGCCAACGACGGCGGAGTCGGCGGTGGATTCGAACCCGCGGCGAAGGGCCACACCTGGCTGGGACAGACTCATCACCGGGGGCCCTGGTACTACAGTTCGGAATCGGATCTGGGTTTCTGCGGGGCGCTGCGGAATGCATCGACGATCCTTGCGGATGATCCCCTCTTCGGCCGGATCTGCTACGGGGGCCTCTGGCGTGCGGCCGGCGGCTTCCTGGAGGTCGAGCCACGGGATGGTGTCCGCAGGCGCTTCCACGCCCTCTTGGGGAATCGAAAGCTGCACGTGCTACTGGAGGGTGATCGCTTTGCAGCCACCAGCCCCGTGCTGGTGAAAGAAGACCTCTCAGTGTTCCGCTTCCAACTTGAGAGCGACAATCCGACCCAGCACAGCATCGGATTGCGGCTCTCGGGAGACGCGGGTCTTTACCGCATCGAAAGGCCCGATGGCTCGAGGGATCTGCTTCGGATCAGACCTGGTCAAGAGAAGACGGTCGAGCTGCCTGTCTCCTCCACGCCGGCTGGGTTCTATGCCATCACCCGGCTTCCCATTCGGAGTGATCGAGGTGTTTCAGAAGCGAAAATGAAACCGATTTCATTTGTTGACCATTTGCGCCATCATGGCCACCGGAGCAGCCTTCGCGACCTCGCCCCACGTTCGATTGGAGAAACCCAATGAGCACCCCTGGTTTGGCCACCACCTGCCGCACCGCGGTCACCACCGTCCTGGCCGGGCTTTGCACGGCCATCAGCATGGCCGCGCCACCTGCACCAAGCCCCTTCGGAACCACGAAGGACGGCGTCCCCGTGCAGCTCTACACCCTCACCAACCGCAATGGCATGAAGGCGGAAATCACCAACTACGGCGCGACCGTGGTGAGGCTGCTCGTCCCTGACCGGAACGGAAAGCTGGATGACGTGGTGCTCGGCTTCCCCACGCTGGACGGCTACACCTCTGAGGCCTTCCGCAAGAGCAATCCCTACTTCGGGGCCATCGTGGGCCGCTACGGGAACCGCATCGCCCACGCCTCCTTCACCCTGGAGGGAAAGACCTACCAGCTGGCGGCCAATAACACGCCCGGCGGCCTGCCCTGCTCCCTCCATGGCGGCACGAAGGGCTTCGATCAGGTCGTGTGGAAGGCCGCCTGGGTCACCCGGAAGGGCACGGACAGCCTTGAGATGCGCTATGTATCGAAGGATGGCGAGGAAGGCTACCCCGGCACCCTGGATGTGACCGTGTCCTTCTCCCTGACGGCCAGCAATGATCTGAAGATCCAGTACCGCGCCAAGACGGACAAGGCCACGCCCGTGAACCTCACCCACCACGGCTACTTCAACCTGCGCGGCGAAGGCCGCGGCGATATCCTCGGCCACCAGCTCACGCTCAAGGCCAGCCGCTTCACGCCCGTGGACAAGGGACTCATCCCCACGGGTGAACTCCGGTCCGTGAAGGGAACGCCCTTCGATTTCCTCGCGCCCCACGCCATCGGAGAACGGATCGGAACCCAGGATGAGCAGCTCGGTTTCGGCGCAGGTTACGACCATAACTGGGTGATCGACCGGAAGACGAAGGCCCTGGCTCTGGCTGCGAGCGTTTTCGAACCCACCTCGGGGCGCACCATGGAGGTGTTCACCACCGAACCCGGCATCCAGTTCTACGCGGGAAACTTCCTGGACGGCACCCTGGTCGGCAAGGGCGGCCAGCCCTATCCCAAGCGCAGCGGATTCTGCTTGGAGACCCAGCACTATCCGGATTCCCCCAACCAGCCAGGGTTTCCCACCACCATCCTGCAGCCCGGCCAGGTGTATCGCTCCACCACGGTCTATCACTTCGGCACAAAGCCGTGAAAATGTCGTAGATTCACGCATGGTCAAGATTCTGGTTTGCCACGGATGAAGGGGCAGTGAATTGAAACAAGCTGTTCACCCAATCAAGATGTCGACGATCACCGATGTGGCTGAGGAAGCGGGGGTTTCCAGATCCACGGTCAGCCGGGTTCTTTCGGGCAGCGATGCGCCGATCAAACCCGCCACTCGCGAAAAGGTTCTGGAGGTCGTCGCGAAGCTGGGTTTCCGTCCCAATGCCGTGGCCCGAAGCCTATCGGGCAAGCGCACCTACACGGTGGGCGTCCTGGTATCCGACATCGGCAACCCCTTCTACGCCGACGTCATCAAGGGCGTGGAAGACGCTGGCCTTCCGGAGGGCTACAACCTCTTCCTGGGCAACACGAACTTCGATCTCGAACGCGGAACCACCCTCATCCATTCGCTCATCGACCGCCGGGTGGATGGCGTGATCATCCTGTTCAGCCGCACCTCCAAAGAGTGGCTCACCACCTTGGCCGGGCACAACATCCCCGTCACCGTGGTCGATCCCGATGCCAGCCTTCCCACTCTGGAGTCGGTGTCCATCAAGGTGGATTTCCGCCCCGGCATCCGCGCGGCCGTGGAGCATCTGGTGGGCCTGGGGCACTGGCGCTTCGCCCATGTCAGCGGCCCCCTCGACCTGCAGACCAGCCGCCACAGGCGGGATGTGTTCCTGGAAGAGCTGGCAGCCCGCGGCATCAAGCCCAGCCACATCCAATGCGAGGAGGGGGATTTCCATATCGAGGGCGGACGCGAGGCCGCTCGCCGGCTCTTCGACCGGAAGACATGGCCGACGGCGATCTTCACCGCCAACGACCTCATGGCCCTGGGGGTCCTGGGAGAAGCCCACGCCCGGGATCTGCGCGTGCCTCAGGACCTGTCGGTAATCGGCCTGGACGACATCTGGCCCGCCGCCCATTCGACCCCTCCCCTCAGCACCGTGGCCATGCCCCGCTACCAGATCGGCTTCCAGGCCATGAGCCGACTCATGAAACACCTGAAGGAAGCCAAGCCCAAGCGGAAATCCTCCCAGGAGATCAGCCTCGCCACCCAGCTCGTCATTCGGGAATCCACCGCCCCTCCCCGTCGTTAATCCAACGTGCGTCTTTCTGTACTGTTTCTCATCCATGGCGATGGGATGGGCGTCGCTGTGCCCCTTTCTACCCGTCGGAGATGACCGATGACTCCAGCCCCTGACCGTCACCCTGCGGGCCTCTCGACCCTCTTCCTCACCGAGGTCTGGGAGCGACTGGGCTTCTACATCCTCATGGCCGTGCTCACGCTGCACATGGACAAGGAGATGGGCTGGAGCGATGGAACCAAGGGGGTGGTGTACGGCGTGTTCCTCGCCGGATGCTATTTCTTCCCACTGGCCGGAGGGTGGCTGGGCGATCGCGTGCTGGGCCAGATCAAAACGGTGCGCCTGGGCGCCGCGCTCATGACCCTCGGCTACGTGGCCCTGGGCCTGTCTTCCCGCGCCCACGTGGCGCTCTTTGGCGCGGGATTGTGCCTGATCGCCGTTGGCACCGGCATCCTCAAGGTCAACATCTCGGTCCTGGTGGGCAACCTCTACGTGGATCGCCTGCACCTGCGCGATGCGGGTTTCAATTTTTACTACATGGGCGTGAACATCGGCGCCGCCATCGCACCCATCGCCGCCACCGCATTGGGATTCTGGTTCGGCAGCTACCGTCCTTCGTTTTGGGTGGGCGCTCTCGGCATGGTCATGGCCCAGGTGGTTTTCTACCGTGGCAGGGGCCGCCTCATCCAGGTCAATCCCCTGGCCGCGGGGGCGGAGGATTCCACCGAGACCATGCTTCCGGCTGAATCGAGGCAGCGGGTGCTGGTCCTGCTGGGGCTGTTCCTGGTGGCGGCCCTGTTCTGGACCGGGTTCTACCAGAACGGCTTCGCCATGACCCTCTTCGCGGAGCGATCCACGCGCGTGGTGCCGCTGTTGCGCCCAGAGACCTATCAGTTCTTCCAACCGGCCTTCATCCTCGTCCTCACGCCCCTGATTCTGGGCGTCTTCACCCTGCTTCGGACGCGAAGCTCGGAGCCGTCCACGCCGCGGAAGATCCTGCTGGGGATGCTGGTCATGGGCCTGGCCATGCTGATCATGAGTCTGGCCAGCCGGCTCGGCGGCAACCTGGACCGGCCCATCATGTCGCCATCCTGGCTCATCGGCGTCTACGGCATCATCACGGTGGCCGAGGTGCTGATATCACCGCTGGGGCAGTCCTTCGTCACCAAGGTGGCCCCGCCGCACCTCCGGGGCAGGATGATGGGCGGCTGGTTCGCGGCCACGGCGACCGGCGGCTACGCCTCCGGCCTCATCGGCAGCTTCTACGGGCGCATGCCCCACCACCACTACTACCTGCTCCTGGTGGGCCTGCTGGGTTGCTCAGCCCTGCTGGCCCTCATCCAGTTGCCGCGCCTGGAACGATACACCGCCTGAAGGGGCCGCCCATGATGATCAAGGAGAAAATCCAGCAGGCCGCGAAGGCGCTCTCCGAATGCGGATTGGATTGCTGGATCACCTTCACCCGGGAAACCGAAATCAACGGGGATCCCATCCTGCCCTTCCTTGTTCCGGGCCCCCTCACCTGGCATTCGGCCTTCATCATCACGCCCGATGGCCGGGCTCGTGCCATCGTGGGCCGCTACGACCGCGCCACGGTGGAAGAGACCGGGGCCTACGACGAAGTCTACGATTTCGTCACCAGCTTCCGGGAGCCCTTCCTGGACTGCATCCGCGCCATCCAGCCTGCGAGCATCGCCCTGAACTACTCCGAGGGCAGCGAGATATGCGATGGCCTCACCCACGGCATGTTCCTCACCCTCCAGGGGCTGCTGGGAGAACTGGGGATGGCTGATCGGATGGTGTCCGCCGAGCGGATCGTCTCCGCCCTGCGGGAGCGGAAATCCGCAGGAGAACTTGCGTCCATGCGGAAGGCCATCCGCCAGGCGCAGGAAATCTTCCAGCTGGTGCAGGCGCAGATCGTCCCCGGCCGCACCGAGCGGGAGATCGCCGCCTTCATGCAGGCCGAAGTGCATCGCCGCGGCCTTACCTTCGCGTGGCATCCCGACACCTGTCCTTCCGTGTTCACGGGCCCCGACACCGCCGAGGCCCACTACAGCCCTACCGATAGAGCCGTCGAACCGGGCCACCTGGTGACCATGGATTTCGGCGTCCGCGTGGATGGCTACTGCTCCGATCTGCAGCGCACCTTCTACGTGGCGCGGCCCGGTGAAACGGCGCTGCCCGAGGCCGTCCAGCACGGTTTCGACACCCTGCGTCGGGCCATCGAGGCCGCCAAGGCCGTCCTGAAGCCGGGCGCCAAGGGCCTGGATGCCGACACCGCCGCGCGGCAGACGCTCCTGACGCATGGCTACGAGGAATACCCCTTCGGCTTGGGTCACCAGGTGGGCCGCTTCGCCCACGATGGCACGGCCCTGCTGGGCCCCGCCTGGGCCAAGTACGCGGGCAAGCCCTTCAAGCCGCTGGAGGCGGGCATGGTCTTCACCATCGAACCTCGGCTCAGCGTGCCAGGCCACGGCATCGTCTCCATCGAAGAGATGGTGCTGATCACCGACTCGGGCGCGGAATGGCTGAGCGATCCCCAGGTGGAATTGCCCGTGTTGGCGGGAACGCGCTGAGCCTTCCCGCAACGGACTCGAACGAAACATTCGAATACATGGAGAACCGAATGGCCACGAAAGCCACGATCCTCGCCCTGCTCCTGGGCAGCGTTCTGAGCGCCCAGGGCACCCAGGCGGATTACCAGCGCGCCGCCAAAATGAAGGAGCTGGTCTCGGCGGAAAACAAGCGCCTCGCCCTCGATCCCACCTGGATGGAGGATGGCGCCTCGTTCTGGTACCGCCATGGCCTGCCCGGCGGTAGCCAGGAATGGCTGCGGGTCCAGGCGCGCACGGGCAGGGAGGCGCCCGCCTTCGATCACGCCAGGCTGGCCGCGGGCCTGGCCAAGGCCCTGGGCAGGCCCGTGGATGCCGCCAAACTCCCCATCGAAAACCTGTCCTTCCCTGGTGATGGCGGCCACCTTCTCTTCCGCACTGAGGAGGGCTGGTGGCGCTTCACGCTGAAGACTGGCCTGCTTGAAGCGGGCAGCCCCCCGAAGGTGGGGCCAAAGCCGCCCCAGGTCGACGACGACGAGCCCTCCCAGCGCACCACCGACCCTGTTCTCAGTCCCAATGGACGCTGGTCGGCCCAGCTGCAGGATTCGAACGTGGTGATCCGATCCGGAAGCAAGGAGGTCTACCGCACCACCGATGGCACCACGAGCGACGCCTACACCGGCGCCTTCCTGTGGAGCCCGGATGGCCAGAAGCTGGTGGCCCAGCGCGCCAGCCAAGTGCCCATCCACAAAGTGACCCTGGTGGAATCCTCGCCCAAGGATCAGCTGGAACCCAAGGTGCACGTCGTCGACTACGCCAAGCCCGGCGATCCCCTGCCGGTGATCAGGCCCGTGTTGATCAACCCCGCGGCGCGAAGCCAGAGCACCGCGGATCCGGCCCTGGCACCCACACCATACAACGGCTACGGCGAGGATCTGCGCGTCATCTGGGCCAAGGATTCCAGCCGCTACCTCTACGTGTACAACCAGCGGGGCCACCAGGTGCTGCGCGTGATCGCCGTGGATGCCGCCTCGGGTGCATCGCGGGTCGTGGTCGACGAGCACAGTCCCACCTTCATCGACTACTCCGGCAAGCAGTTTCTCGAAGTGCTGGGCGACACCGATGAACTGATCTGGATGAGCGAGCGCGACGGCTGGAACCACCTCTACCTGGTGGATTCCCGCACGGGCGCCGTGAAGAACCAGATCACCCGCGGGAACTGGGTGGTGCGCAGCGTGGTGAACGTGGATCCCAAAAAGCGGGAAATCCTATTCATGGCCGGCGGGATCCTTCCCGGCCAGGATCCCTACTACCTCCATCTGGCCAAGGTCGGTTTCGATGGCACGGGTTTGAAGGTACTCACGGCGGGAAACGGCACGCACACCGTCACCCTCAACAAGGACCGCTCGGCCTTCGTCGATGTGTGGTCCCGGGTGGATCAGCCGCCCGTGGCCGAACTGCGCCGCGTCGCGGACGGAGGCTTGATCGCCGAACTGGAACGCTTCGAGGTGAAGGACCTGCTCGAATCCGGCTGGCGCGCGCCGGAGCGGTTCGTGGCCAAGGGGCGAGATGGCCTCACGGACATCCACGGCGTCATCTATCGTCCCAGCACCTACAACCCCGCGAAGAAGTATCCCGTCATCGAATTCATCTATGCCGGGCCCCAGGATTCATTCGTTCCCAAGAGTTTCACGCGCCTGCCCCTGCACTGGGACATGGTGGAGCTGGGCTTCATCCTGGTCTCCATCGATGGCATGGGCACCAGCAACCGCTCCAAGGCCTTCCACGATGTCTGCTGGAAGAACCTGGGCGACGCGGGATTTCCCGATCGCATCCTGTGGATGAAGGCCGCGGCCGCCAAAGATCCCGCCATGGACATCACCCGCGTGGGCATCTTCGGCGGCAGCGCCGGAGGCCAGGACAGCCTCCGCGGCCTGCTGGCCTTCGGAGATTTCTACAAGGCCGGCGTGTCCGACTGCGGCTGCCACGACAACCGCATGGACAAGGTCTGGTGGAACGAGCAATGGATGGGCTGGCCCATCGGCCCCCACTACGCCGAGCAGAGCAACGTGACGAACGCGGCCAAGCTCAAGGGCGACCTGCTGTTGCTGGTGGGCGAGCTGGACAGCAACGTGGATCCGTCCTCCACCATGCAGGTGGTCAACGCCCTCGTGAAAGCGGACAAGGATTTCGAGATGTTGGTGGTGCCGGGATCCAACCACGGCACCATGCGGATCCCCCACGTGGAGCGCCGCGTGAAGGATTTCTTCGTCCGCCAGCTGCTGGGCGTGAAGCCTCGCGCGAACTGAGTCCGAACGGTCGTTAAAGATCCACCACGGAGACACGGAGGAATGGCACGGAGGAGCACTGAGACCTAGGGGTCATCGCCGTGCTCTTCCTTGCCTTCTCGGCACCGGCTTCGCCGGTACGCGAGACGAACAGAAATATCGTGGCGAACGTCTCTTTGCCTGGGATCAGCCGCGCCTGGCCCTCAGCAGATCGGCCAGGCGCGCCTTCTGGGCGGGGGTGGCGTTTGGGTTCGGCTCAAGTTTCCAGGTGGGCTTGGCGGGGTCTGGAGAGGTCGCGAAGCGCAGGCCGAAGCAGTCCAAGGCCTCGCTGTAATCCAGTTCCTCGGTGGAGGCCAGGTGTTTGCGGAACCAGGCTCGGAGATCCACGCCAGCCACCTCTTCCGCCGTCGCGCGGAACTGGGCTTCGGTGAATCCCTTCTCGCCGCCATAGCGCTGGAAGGCCAGACGCATGAGATCGTCCAGGCTTCGCCGATCCTGGCTGGCCATGCGGATGCGGGCATCCAGCAGAAATCCCACCACGGGGCCCTTCACGTAGTAGCTGATGCCCTTGGTTGGATCGCCGCCCACACCGGAACCGCCCTCCTCCCAGACATCGAGGGAGGACCGCTCCAGGGTCTGCTTCAGGCGGCCGGGCGCGCTCTGGAGGCCACGGATTTCGCCGCTGAGTTCCGCGAGGAAATCTTCGGGCCTTCCCAGCCCAGCCCGGACCGCCATCACGGGACCGTAATAAGTGGTGAGGCCCTCAGCCACCCAAAGCCCGGTGGTGCGCGGCGGATGCTCGTAGTCGAAGGGCCCCAGTTCCACGGGACGCAGGCGCTTGACGTTGTAGCCGTGGAAGAACTCATGGCTCACGTACGTGTACCAGCGGAAATCGGCCTCGGTGGATCCCGCGGGAGGCGGCATGGAACTGAGCATGGTGGAGTTCTGGTGTTCCAGCCCTCCGGCGCCTGGACCAAAAACATTGAGGAAGACGTATTTCTTGTAGGGCAAGACACCCCAGAACCGCAGGTTTTCCTGCACCACGGCTGCGAGTTTCTGACTGACCTTGGCGCCGTCCCAGGTCCCGAAGGAACCGATGTCCACCAGGTCATTACGGGTGCCCGCCACCACGAAGGAGTGAGTGGAAAAGGTGCCTGCGACGATGGGACAGTCCAGCAGAGTGTCGTAATCCGGGGCCACGAAATGCCCCGCCTTCTGGTCGGGTGCCCCCTCCAGGCCCGTGGCGCAATGCTTCCACCCTGCGGGGAGATCCAGCCACACGTCGTAGGACCCTTTCAAAGAGGTGGTGGGCGTAATGAAGGTGGCGGGCCCATTCAGAACGGCCAGATCTTCGGTCACCAGATTGGTGGTGACGAAATGAGATGGGCAGGCCAATCGGTAGGAAAGGGCCACTGAACGTTCACCCTCGCTGTGAACCCGCCAGCGGTTCGGGGCCGGATGCTCCACGGCCAACGGCTTGCCAGCTGGATTCACAGCCACTAGATCATGAACCTGGCCTGCGTAATCCTGCATGGCGTAGTAGCCCGGCGACCAGAGCGGCATCATCAGATCCAGGCTGGCCCGGCCTTCCGTGGGGATCTTCACGCTCACTTCCGCCTGATGGTCCGCAGGCCTGGAAATCCGGATGGTGTAGGCCAGGGGCTCAGAAGCCCAGGCCTGGGCGGAGCCCGCGACGATCATATAGAGGAGCAGTCGGACTGGACGCAAGGAATCTCCCGGTTCGATGGAATCTTCGGCGAAGGAACCTGCGGGTTTCACCGGGCCGGCCTCACGCCTCGCAGGCAGCGCCCACCCCGATGAAGCAGGTCGACAGACCAGTGATCCGGCGGTCCGCAGCTCCGGTTGTCACCACTATTTTCGCCCGTTTCCATGCAACCCTTAATGATTTTTTTCAACAGGAATGCACCTTCGCATCTCGCGTTTCATCACATCAGGTTTCCAGCAAGACATCCCCCGGCAGAGCCGGGGGCTTTGGAATGTGAGCCACTCAAATCAGTTCGACTCCGCGAAGGGATATCAATGTTCTTGCTGATTACCACCTTTACACATAGCCATCAGGCCCATGCCCCCAGAAGCCCGTGCCTTTAACGCCGGCGGACCTCGACGTACTGGGGCGACCGGAAGGCTGCCTCGTTTTCTTTCAGGTAGGCCATCAGCCTCCTGGGTGCGCGTCCCGTAAGGCGCTCCACGGTTTCGAGCACCATGGCGGTGGCGCCGTTGACCTTGAACAGGTGGTAGAGCGTGATCATGCCTTCGGCGAGCCAGGGGGAGATGCCCATGCTCACCATGGACTGGCGGGCGGCGCCGTCCGGCACGTTCACGTACCGGATCTGGCGGCCCAGCATGGTGCTCAGGCCTTCGGCCACGTGCGTGTAGGAAAGTGATTCCGGCCCGGTGATCTCGTAGACCAGGCCCTCGTGGCCCTTGGCGGTCAGCACCGCACCCGCCACCGCGGCGATGTCACGGGTATCCACCCAGGGCATGAGGGCCGCCCCCGCCGGGGCGTAGAGCGTGCTTTCTGCGGATACGGTGGGCCCGATGAAGGGCACCAGGTTCTGCATGAAGATGGTCGGCCGCAGAATCGTCCAGTGCAGGCCGCTGTCTTCGAGCTGGGCTTCGGCCCGGCCGTGGTTCCTGAGAAGGGCAGAGGAAGCCCAGGGATTGGCCCCCACCGCCGAAACCCGGACCACCCGTTCGATGCCCATGGATTTGCAGGCCGTCAGGAATTTCCGCTCCATGGCGACGCTGTCGGAGCTCGGCGCCGTCAGGAGGAACACCGTCTGGACGTCGGACAGGGCCGCACCATAGGTATCGGGGCGCTCCAGGTCCCCCTGGACCGCGTGCAGTCCTCGCGCCTCGAAGACCCGCACCGTCTCCATGGATCGAACCAGGGCCCGGAAGGGCGTCTGCCGTGCCGACAGGTCCAGAATGAGTTCCCTGCCGATCTTTCCAGTCGCGCCAGTGACGAGGATCATAGGACCTCCTTTGCTTGGATGGCGGACCCTTGGATTCCCCGGAGGGGCGGCCGTGACAGCTTTCAGCCCCGATCTGCGACTGAAGCCACCGCACCAGGACTCAGATCCGGCCCGGAGGACGTCGATCAACGGATCCAAGGTGAAGCCATGCGATTCCACCTCGATCCGGAAGGGAGGTCTCCCTCGGCACTCAGCCGGATCCTGGTCATCGGCCTGGTCCTCTTCGACCTCCTGATTCTCGCCCTCGCGGGATGGAGCCTCCGCCAGAGCCGCCGGCAGCACGTGGAACGGGCCGAGACGGCCACCCACCACCTGGCGCAGGTGCTAGAACAGAACATCCTGGCCACGGTGCACGAGGTCGACCTCTCCCTCCTCGCCGTGAAGGACGAGGCTGAGCGGAACGACCTCCCGGAGGGACGCAAACGGATCCAGGACCATCTGGAGGCCCAGGTCTCCCGCGTCCAGATCCTGCACGGACTCCGCACGACGGACGCCGACGGCCTCGTCACCCGCGGAACGGCCCTGCCCGCCGGACCGCCGCTCAGCGTGGCGGACCGGGACTACTTCCAGATCCAGAAGGACAGCCCGGCCACGGGCCTGTTCATCTCACGGCCCAGCATCGGCCGCCTGACGGGAAAATGGGACCTCCACCTGTCGCGGCGCATCGAGCGACCGGATGGACGATTCGCCGGAATCGTCTACGGAACCATCACCCTCGACGAACTCAGCCGGAGCCTCAATCAGATCGATGTGGGGCCCCACGGTTCGATTTCACTACGCGGCGAGGACCTGAGTCTGCTTGTGCGATACCCCGCCCTGACGGGCCGGGAGGAGATGCTCGGCAACCGGACGGTCTCGGGCGATTTCCTGAATGCGATCCGCTCAGGCCAGGCCATCGCCCATTTCACGGCCCCTTCCGTGCTCGACGGCGCCATCCGCACCTACACCCTGCGACGGATGAACAACCCCCGCTTCCACATCCTCGTGGGGCTCTCCCAGCAGGATTACCTGGAAGATTGGCGGCGTGAACGGCTCATGGCCGGACTGGCCGTCTTCGGCGTGCTGGCCCTCTCCGTGCTGATCGGCTGGACGGTCCGATGGGCCTGGCGCCAGCAGGTGGCGGATCGAGCCCAACTGGCGAGGCAGGAGGAGAAGTACCGGATGCTCGCCGAGAACGCCCTGGATGTCACCTGGACCGCCGACGCCGAAGGGTTCCTCACCTACGTCAGCCCGACCCTGGTCCACCATGGCGCCATGCCACCCGAGGTCGATGGGGGCACCAGCGGGAGCCAGACACCCCTGGGCCGCGTCCACGCACAGCTGTGGTCCCGCCTGGACACGGTCCGCACCCTGCCGCCCGGTTCACAGCCCTTCAAGCACGAGGTGCTGGAACTAGCCTTTCAGACCAGGGAAGGCCCCCTGCTGCACACTGAAGTGCGCGTGCGGGTGCTCTGGGGGCCCGATGGACGGGTCCAGGGTTTCCAGGGGGTCACCCGCGACATCACCGAACGGAAGGCGGCCGAAAAGGCCCTGCGGGAAAGCGAAGGTCGCTTCCGCACGCTCTTCTACGACGCCCCCGTGGGTCATGCCCTGAACCGCCTGTCGGACGGATGGTTCCTCGCGAGCAACGATGCTTTCGCAGCCATCACGGGGTACACCACCGATGAACTCAACGCGCTGAACTACTGGGACCTGACCCCCAAGGACTACATGGAGCAGGAGGCCGCGCAGCTCCAGAGCCTGAAGACCACCGGACACTACGGCCCCTACGAAAAGGAATACCTCCACAAGGATGGCCGGCGCATCCCCGTGCTTCTGGAGGGCAGCCTGGTCACCGATCCGGATGGAACGGATCTCATCCTTTCGGTGGTCTCCGACATCACCGAGCGCAAGCAGGGAGAGCTGGCCCGCGAGGCGCTGATCCGGGAGCTCAAGCAGGCCCTGGAAGACGTGCGCACACTGGGTGGCCTGCTACCCATCTGCAGCAGTTGCAAAAAGATCAGGGATGACCACGGCTACTGGAACCAGATCGAAGCCTACATCTCCGAACACTCCGAGGCGGAGTTCACCCATGGCATCTGCCCCGAATGCGCCGAGAAGCTCTATCCGGGCATGGGGCCCAAGCACCCCTGAGTTCCCGTTCCGGGATTCCCAACTCACCCAGGCGATGCCTTCCTACTCTCCGCAGAAGCATTCAATGGCATCCTTTGGGGAGGGAAGGGCTCCGATTCACCGCCGAGGCATCCCGCATGGCCAAGCAACCCGAACGCCGCAGGACGCGAGGCATGGATCTCGCCGGCATTTCAAAGGAGGCCGGTCTGGCGCATTTTGCGGCCGAGTCCCTCTACGAACGGGTGCTGGGCAAGTTCCTGGAATCCAAGTCCCATGCGGCCGAAGAGCTCCGCACCGATCTCGCCCGGGGAGACCTCGAAGCGGCCGAGCGGGTGGCGCATTCCATGATCTCCGCGGCCGGCATCATCGGCGCGCTGGAACTGGCGGCGGTGTCCCAGGCCCTCCAGGACGCCCTTCACGGGGAAAAAGCCACCCTGACGGAGGCCCTCCTCTCCGCCTTCGAAAGGCAGCTTGAAACCGTGCTCGAAGGGTTGAAGACGCATTTCGAAAAGGTCTGAGCGGCCACCACCGGAATTCAAGCCGATTTGCGCATCCACCGAAGGGAAGCCCATGACCCTCCTGCCGAATGGGGCTCCCTCCCCTTCTGCCGATCTCGCACCGGCGGGTATCGATGCGCCGCAGCGGGTGATGGTGATCGACGACAGCCCCACGGCCCTCCTCATGGTGGAGGGGCTGCTGAAGGATTCGCACTTCGAGATCCAGGGATTCAGCGACGGCCCGAGCGCCCTCGAACAGATGGAGACCTACCAGCCGGACCTGGTGGTCCTCGACATCCTGATGCCCGGCATGGACGGCTTCGAGGTCTGCCGCCGGATCCGCGCGATGGAAGGCGGCATGGGCCTGCCCATCCTCTTCCTCACGGGCGATGAACGCACCCAGACCCAGGCCGAGGCCATCGCTGCCGGCGGCGACGACCTGGTGTACAAGCCCGCCATCCAGCGCGAACTCGTCATCCGCGCCCGATCCCTGCTCCGCATCCGCAAACTCCAGACGGCGCTCGAACGGGAATCCCGCAGCCTCAAGGACCTGCAGGCCCGGCAGGAAGGATTGTTCCGGTTCATCGTCCACGACCTCAAATCCCCCCTGCAGACCATCCTTTCGGGGGCCGAGATCCTTGCGGAGGACCCGGCGGCACCTGCGGAAACGCAAAAGATGGCCGGGCACATCCTCCAGGGCTCGCTCACCATGGAGCGCATGGTCCAGGACATCCTCGTGGTGTGCCATCAGGGCAACCTGACCCCCCTGCATCAGCCCATCCGCCTCTGGGAAGCTCTGGATCAGTGGGCCGAGGGCGTCCAGACCAGCTTCCGGCGGCGCAAGGTGACCCTGCGGAACGAAGTGCCGCGGGACCTGGTGGTCCAGGCCGATCTCGAACTGCTGCGGCGCTGCATCCTCAACCTCCTCGACAACGCGGCGAAGTACGGCCCGCCCGGAAACGACGTACGGATCGAGGCGCGCCTGGATCCGCAGACCTGCGAGCTGAGGATCTCCGATCAAGGCCCCGGGATTCCGCCGGGGATGGAAGAAATGATCTTCGATCCCTTCGCGCGGCTGGAACGGGACGCTCCCCTGGCCCGGGTGAGCAGCGGACTCGGGCTGGCCTTCTGCCGGGAAGTGGCCACGGCCCACGGCGGGAGGATCTGGGTGGAGCCCGGAGAACCGTCTGGAGCCGTCTTCTGCCTCACCCTTCCCCACCGGGAATGAACGCCTAGGGGATCCTCATGCGACCCACCCGGTCCTGGCACAAGATCCTGCTGGTGGTGCTTTCGGCGGGTGTGATCCCGGCCCTGCTGAGCCTGGCCCTGGCCTCCCGGTTGGGGCACGTCCCTCATGTGCAGGAGACCTTTCACGAAGCCCTCGAACTCATCGGCAGCTGCGCCGGACTGGCCGTGGCCTTCCTGCTCTGGGCCCGGGCGCGGCAGGGGGACCCCTCCCCCCACCTGCTCTGGGTGGCCGCGGGACTGGTGGCCATGGGGCTGCTGGATGGGGTGCACGGTCTTGCCTCCTGGGACGCCGTCCCGGGCTGGGGTTGGCTCCGACACAGCGCCACCTTCCTGGGCGGGTTGGGATTCGCCCTGGTCTGGGCGAAGCCGCCAGCCCTCCTCCGCCATCGAAGCGGAAGGCTCATCCTGCTGGCTGCCGTTCTCGCCCTGGCCTGCGCCGGGGCCATTCTGCGGTGGCCCCAGGCCCTGCCCCCGCCCCTTCTGCCCGGGGGCTACTCCGTCCTGGCGCAGGCGACCCATGCCCTCGGAGGGCTCGGTTTCGCCGCGGCGGCAGTCTTCTTCTTCCGCAGGTACCAGGCCCGCACCCAGATAGAGGATCTGCTCTTCGGCGGCCAGACCGTACTGTTCGCCCTGGCGGGCCTCCTTTGGGGGAGTTCGCAGCCCTGGGATCCCGCCTGGTGGTTTTGGCATGTCTGCCGGATGCTGGCCTACGGCATCCTGCTCTTCGCCGGGTTCAACGCCGTCAACGCCAGCTTCACGAGGGTCCGCGACAGTGAGGAGCGGTTCAGGGTGCTCATCGAAAGCACCAACGACCTGATCTGGTCCGTGGACCGGGACTACCGGATGATGGCTTCCAACACCGCGCTCTCCGACCTCCTTCGGACCGGCTTCGGCACCCCATCCACGCCCGGCACCGGCCCCTCGGATCACTTGCCGCCCCCGCTGGCCAGCCGCTGGCCCCCGCTCTATGAACGCGCCATGGTGGAAGGCCCCTTCCACATGGAGCATACAGCGGTGGACGGCCGCATCCTCGAAATGGCCTTCCATCCCATCAAGCGCGGCAAGGAAACCATCGGTGTCTCGGTCTTCGGCAAGGACATCACCGCGCGCAAGCAGGCCGAGAACGAGCTGAAGCGATGGGCGCACATCTTCCAGCACGCGAAATGGGGCGTGGTCATCGGCAGCGCAGACGGGAAGCGCCTGGAAACCATGAACCACGAGTTCGCGGCCATGCACGGGTACACGGTCGAAGAACTGGCGGGCAAGCCGATTTCCGAGGTTTACGCTCCGGAATGCCGCGAAGAACTCCCCGAAAAGATCCGCACAGCACATGCCCTCGGACATCACCATTGGGAATCCGTGCACCTCCGGAAGGACGGCACCACCTTCCCCGTGCTGATGGACGTCACGGCGGTGAAGGACGAGGCCGGAACCGTCCTGTACCGCGTCGTCAACGTGCTGGACATCACCGAGCGCAAACGCGCCGAGGATGCCTTTCAGAAGAGTGCGGCCCAGCTGCAGACCCTCCTCGACACCATTCCGGACCTGGTCTGGATGAAGGATCCAGACGGCCTCTACCTCGCTTGCAACCGGCGCTTCGAGCAGTTCTTCGGCGCCCGGAAGGAAGCCATTCTCGGCAAGACGGATTACGACTTCGTGAGCCGCGAGCAGGCGGATTTCTTCCGGGAGAACGACCGGAAGGCCATCCAGGCGGGCAAGCCCACCCTCAACGAGGAGAGCGTCGTCTTCGCCAGTGACGGCCACGAGGAATACCTCGAGACCATCAAGACCCCTGTCTTCGCCAGCGGCGGTGAACTCCTCGGCGTGCTCGGCATCGGGCGCGACATCACGCAGCGGGTGCGCACCGAAGCGGTCCTGAAAGAGCAGGAGGAGCAGTACCGCAGCCTCTTCGAGTACATGTTCAGCGGCTTCGTCCTCATGGAGGTGATCCTGGATCCGGAGGGGAAGCCGGTGGATCACCGCCTGCTCCAGGCCAACTCGGAATTCGAGCAGATGACCGGCCTGAACCGGGCCAAGGAGATCGGCCTCACCTCCGAGCAGCTCAGCTTCAAGTGGCCGCCCGAAGTGGCCCAGGCCTACTACCAGGTGGCCCTCGGTGGCAAGCCCCTGCACTGGGAGCGCTTCAACGAATCGCTCCAGCGGTACTACGAGGTCAGGGTCTTTTCGCCACGGCACGGCCAGTTCGCCCTGCTCTTCAACGACATCACCCTGCGCAAGGTGGCCGAGCAGGAACTGGAAAAGTACCGGGAGAATCTGGAACGGCTGGTCATCGAACGGACCCAGGAGCTGGATCAGACCGTCCGCAACCTCGAACAGGCCAAGGCTGCGGCCGAGGCCGCGAACCAGGCGAAGAGCACCTTCCTCGCGAGCATGAGCCACGAACTGAGGACCCCCCTCAACGCCGTGCTGGGTTTCTCCCAGCTCATGGCACGCGAACCTGGGCGCGAACCGAAGGACCTGGCCAAGCTGGAGAAGATCCTCCGCGCGGGAGAACACCTGCTGGACCTCATCAACGATGTCCTGTCCATTTCGCGCATCGAGGCCCACCAGCTGGAACTGCACACGGCAGGCTTCGACCCCAGGCTTTGCCTCGAAGGCATCCAGGACATGATCCAGGTCCGCGCCGAGTCCAGAGGCCTCGCCTTCGAGGTTGTCGTGGATCCGCGGATTCCCGGCCTGGTCACCGGCGACGAGGGGAAACTCCGGCAGGTGCTCCTCAACCTCCTGGGCAATGCCGTGAAGTTCACCGAACGCGGGGGCTTCAGCCTGAAGGTCAGGAAGGGCGAAGGGGACCTGATCCGCTTCGAGATCCGCGATAGCGGCCCCGGCATCACACCCGAAGAGATACCCCAGATTTTCGGAAGCTTTGTGCAGGCCGAATCCGGCCGCCGCTCCGCCGAAGGTTCGGGGCTGGGGCTGAACCTCAGCCAGGCCCTCGTCCGGCTCATGGGCGGCGAGATCCAGGTCGAAAGCAGACTCGGGGAGGGAGCCTGCTTCAGCTTCGAGATTCCGCTGGGGGCCGCCCACCTCGCGCCCGGGTCCCCGACGGTCGACCGGAAACGCCTGGTGCTCGCCGCGGGCCAGCCCGACCTGAAACAGCTCGTGGTCGATGACAAGGCCGACAACCGGGAGCTCCTCGCCGGATTCCTCGAAGCCGCCGGATTCCACGTCCGCGCCGTCGCCGACGGCCAGGCGGCGCTGGAAGCCTGGAAGGCATGGCAGCCCCAGGTGGTCTGGATGGACATGCGGATGCCGGTCATGGACGGCTACGAGGCGGCCCGGCGCATCCGCGCCCTGGAAGCCGAAGGCCGTCTTCCCCGAACCACCATCCTGGCCATCACGGCCAGTGCCTTTGAGCAGGACCGGGAACGCATCCTCGCGGCGGGCTGCGACGCCATCCTGCACAAGCCCTTCCGGGATCGGGAGCTCTTCGAACTGCTCACCCGATCCACGGGCCTCCACTTCGAGGAGGACGCCGGGCCGCGGGACGCCGCACAACCCCTCTCTCCGGACTTGGTGGCGGGGCTGGACGACACCTGGCGCGCGGCCTTGTCCCGCTGCCTCAGGGCCGGCGACGTGGAGGCGGCACATCGCCTGATCGACGAGCTGCCTCCCTCCCAGCGACCCCTTTCGAACGCGATCCAGAAAGCCCTTCGCGAATTCAGGCTGGATGAACTTGAGCGCCTGCTCTCCCCACCGGAGGCCCCATGAACGACCTGCGCCCCCAGCACGACATCCTCGTCATCGATGACAATCCGAGCAACCTCGGGGTGCTTTCCGACCTGCTCCGCGATCAGGGTTACCGCGTCCGTGTGGCCCAGAGCGGCCACCGCGGCCTGGAGGCGGCTCAAATCGCCAAGCCGGATTTGATCCTGCTCGATATCACCATGCCCGACATGGACGGGTTCGAGGTCTGCACCCGGCTCAAAGCCGATCCAGAGTTGGCGGCGATCCCGGTGGTTTTTCTCAGCGCCCATGAGGGCACCCTGGAGAAGCTGAAAGCCTTCGAATCCGGCGGTGCCGACTACGTGCAGAAGCCCTTCCAGGTCCAGGAGGTGCTGATGCGTGTGCGGCTCCAGCTCCGCCTCGCCTCCCTCCAGGGGGAACTCCAGGCGAAGAACCAGGATCTGGAGGCATCCAACAACAGCCTGCGCGAGCAGGCCGAGCTCGTCCATCACGCCTTGTTCGAGGCGAAGGCGCTCAACCGCGAACTGATCGGCCTCAACGAAAAGCTGCGCCAATCCGAGGAGATCCAGAGCCGCTTCCTCGCCAGGATGAGGCATGAGATCAACAATCCGCTCAGCGCCATCATCGCTTTGGCGGACCAGGCCCTTCAGGCAGCCTTCAGTCCCGAGCAGATCCATTCAGCCTGCGCGAGGATCAAGGCCGAGGCCTCGTACCTGGATTTCCAGATCCGCAACCTGTTCGCCGCCGCGGATCTGGAAGCCGGCGCGGTCCAGCCTTCGGTGACCCAGGTGGACGTGGGGTCCGTGCTGCGCAACGTGATGGAGGCGTTCTCCCACGAGGCCCAGGCCAAGGCCTTGACGGTGCGCCTCGAAGGCGGTTCCGGCCCGACGCCCCTCGTTTTCGGCACGGATGCGGCCATGCTCCGGATCATCACGGCGAACCTGCTCGCCAATGCCATCGAATACAGCAGCGAGGGGCAAACCATCCGCCTGCGCGCGGCCCTGGAGGAAGCCACCCTGCGGCTGGAAATCGAAGACGAAGGCATCGGCATCCGCCCCGAGGACCGTTCCCGGATCTTCGATCGGTTCAAGCAGCTGGAGGAGGGGCCCACGCGCGCCCACCGCGGCCAGGGCCTGGGACTCCCCGTGACGAAGGCCCTGGTGGACCTCCTGAACGGAACCATCGATGTCGGAGGGGAGGTCGGAAAAGGCGCGGTCTTCACCTGCCGCCTGCCCCGATTCACGGCCATGGACGAAACCAGCACCTCCTCCTTCGAAGGCAACATGTTCATTTTCGAAAGCCCAGAAGAGCTGTAGACATGGCCCCTTCCCCGCCTGGTCCGAGGAAACACTTCCTGAATCCGTGCATGTTCTTCGCGCACCGGGAGGAGCACCTTATCTCGACCTTGCTGGGATCCTGCGTATCGGTCTGCCTCTGGGATGCCAATCTCCGCTGCGGCGGCATGAACCACTACATGCTGCCGCTCTGGAACGGCAAGGGGCTTCCCACTCCGAAATACGGCAACATCGCCATCGAGAAGCTTGTTAAACACCTTTTGGCCCTGGGCTGCCGAAAAGGGGATCTGGTGGCCAAGGTGTTCGGAGGGGCCAGCGTCATCGACCTTTCCCAGGACCTCTATTCAGTCGGGGAACGCAACATCCAGCTCGCGGAGGAAGCCTTGAAGATGAATGGCATTCCCATCCTCGCCTCCGAGGTGGGCGGCACCCAGGCCATGAAGGTCGAATTCAACACGAAGCTCGGGTCGGTGCTCGTGAGGAAAGTCGTCCGGCAGGATTGGGTGCGACTGCCCCTCCCCGAGGGGAACCTCCCGAAACGAACCTGACCTTGCCCTCCCATCCGGGAGCAGCCCCATGAATCAGACCTTCCCCATGCCCGACATCCTCGTGGTGGACGACAACCCGAACAACCTCGGGGTGCTGTCGGACATGCTGCAGCGGCAGGGCTACCGGGTCCGCGTGGCCACCAACGGACGGCGCGGGCTGGACGCGGCGCGGCTGGCGAAGCCCGATCTGGTGCTGTTGGACATCACCATGCCCGAGCTGGACGGGTTCGAATTCTGCTCCCTGCTGAAGCAGGATCCGCAACTGGCCGACGTGCCCGTGATCTTCATCAGCGCCCAGGATGAAGACATGCTGAGGGTCAGGGCCTTCGAGGTAGGTGGCGCGGACTATGTACAGAAGCCCTTCCGCCTCCAGGAGGTCACCGCGCGGGTCGGGCACCACCTGCACCTCGCGGAATTGCAGCGGGAACTCCAGGCGAAGAATCGCCACCTGGAAGACACCAACGGACGCCTCGAATGGCTGGTGAAGGACCGCACACGTGAGCTTCAGAACCGGTTCGAGGCCCTGCAGATGAGCGAAGAGCAGAACCGCGTGCTTTTCGATAACGCTCCCGAGGCCATCCTCGTCTTCGATGTCGACAAGCATGTGATCGTGGATGCCAATCCCCGGGCCGAGGAGCTCTTCGGTGTGGCGCGGAACCAGCTGCTCGGCAGTCACCCGGACCACTACTATCACGAGGAGCAGCCTGACGGCCTGCCCATCGCCGAAAGCATGGCGCGGAACAACATTCTGGCCAAGGAGCAGAGCATCATCCTGTTCGAGCGGCTCATCCGCACGCAGGACGGCAGCACCCGTCTCTGCGAAGTCCGCCTGTCCCACGTGGCCATGCATGGACGAAACCTCAATCTGGCCACCTTCATCGACATCACCGAACGGAAGCAGCAGGAGGATGAGCTCCGGGCCTACCGCAACCGCCTGAAAGCCACCCTCGACGCCGTTCCCGACCTCCTCTTCGAAATCGGACTGGACGGCCGCTACCACGACTTCCATTCGGAACGCGAAGACCTGCTGGCGGCACCTCCAGAACAGCTGCTCGGCCACACCGTCCAGGAAGTCCTTCCGCCCGAAGCGGCGGAAGTGGTCATGCAGTCGCTGCGAGAGGCCCACGACACGGGCAAATCCCTGGGCCGACAGATCGAGCTGAACCTGGCCCAGGGCAGGACCTGGTTCGAGCTCTCGGTGGCACGCAAGGCCACGGAGCCGGGCGAAGACCCGCGGTTCATCGTGCTGTCCCGGGACATCACCGAGCGGATCCGTACCGACCAGGAGCGCAAGCTGCTGGAAAGCCAGCTTCTCCAGTCCCAGAAGATCGAATCCCTGGGCCTGCTTGCGGGGGGCATCGCCCACGACA
Source organism: Geothrix limicola (assembly GCF_030268085.1). Taxonomy (GTDB): domain Bacteria; phylum Acidobacteriota; class Holophagae; order Holophagales; family Holophagaceae; genus Geothrix; species Geothrix limicola. Next base: position 284,697 of record NZ_BSDE01000001.1, on the reverse strand, counting down.
TCAACAACATGCTCGGCGCCATCATGGGCCACCTGGAGATGTTGCGGGACGAGGTGCCTGCCACCCCCCGCGTGAACCGGCACCTGGAGGGCATCCAAGCGGCGGCGGATCGCTCGAAGGACATCGTGCAGAAGGTGCTGGCCTTCTCCCGCAAACAGGTCATCGCGCCCCAGTCCCTCGATCTGAACGGACATCTCAAGGCCACTCAGCAGACGCTCGCTCCCCTGATCGGCGAGGACATCCAGCTGTCCTTCTGGCCGGGCGAGAACCTCTGGCAGATCTTTGCCGACGCCTCCCAGATCGACCAGATCCTCATGAACCTCGTGATCAATGCCCGGGATGCGATGCCGAACGGGGGAAGCATCAGCCTCGAAACGAGGAACCAGCACGTGGACGAAACCTTCTGCCGCGAATGCCCCCAGGCCACGGTGGGTGATTACGTCGTCATCTCCGTGCAGGACACGGGCAGCGGCATCGATCCGCTCACCCTCACGCGGATCTTCGAGCCCTTCTTCACCACCAAGGAGCTGGGCGTCGGTACGGGGCTGGGCCTGCCCACCATCCTCGGCATCGTCAAGCAGAACGAAGGGTTCGTCACCGTGACCAGCGAACTGGGCCGGGGCAGCCGCTTCCAGGTCTACCTGCCCCGCATCGCGGAGGTGGAGCTGGCCGCGCCCGAATCCAAGGTCGCGCCGCCGAGGACCTGCCTCGGCGGGACCATTCTCCTCGTGGAGGATGATCCCCTGCTCCGGAACGTCATCACGACGGTCATCCAGAAACTCGGCTACGAAGCCCTCGCGGCGGATTCGCCCGAGGAGGCCCTCGAATTCGCCGCTCGGAAAGACCTCCCGATCCACATCCTGCTCACGGACGTGGTCATGCCCGGAATGAACGGGAAGGAGCTGAAGGACCGCTTCGAGGCGCTGCGGCCGGGCGTCCCCACCCTCTTCATGTCCGGCTATACCGCCGATGTCATCGCCAAGCGCGGTGTGCTGGAAGAAGGCTTCAACCTCATCAAGAAGCCCTTCACGCTCGATCAGCTCGCGGCCAAGCTGCATGGCCTGGGCATCGAGTCGTCCCCCGCCGACCCCCTGCTTCCCCGGTCCTGAGGCACAGGTCGCCCCCTGCGGAGAGTCAGTCTCAACGGCCTTTCCACGCCGATCAGCCGCCCTAGAATTTGAGAAGCCGACCCGCCTGGCCGTTATGAGAAAGTAACGGAGGCTAGGCATGATCGACCTTCATTCCATCAAGGTCCGGCTGCTTCTCACGACCTCGCTCGTGCTGCTGGTGACCTTGGGGGTCAGTTCCTTCGTCTACCTGACCAGCACCAGCGACTTCGTCAACAAGCGCATCGAAACCTCCGAGATGCCCGCCATCCTCGGGTCCATCCGCCATGAGGTGGAGCAGCAGATCGCGGGCCCATTGGCCGTATCCCGTTCCGTCGTGAGCAACCCCTTCCTCATGGATTGGGCGGGCGGGGGGGAGTCCGCCGGCGGACTGGCCATCTGGAAACGCTACGGCGAGGAGATGATGCGGCTCAACGCCGCCGATTCCATCACCTTCATCCCCATGGAGACGGGGCACTACTACAGCCAGGTCGGCCTGTTGAAGACCATGAAGCGGGGCAATGCCGACAGCGGCTGGCTGTACGGGTTCCTGGACCGGGGCGCGGATTTTGAACTGAACGCCGATGCCGACGAGCACAAACCCACCGAGATGATGCTCTACATCAACGCCCGTGGCCGAGACGCCAAGGGGCGCCTCTTCGTCGGCGGCCTGGGGCTCAGCGCCAACCGACTCGCCGAGCAGATCCGCAAGGTGCAGGTGGGCCAGAGCGGCCAGGCCATGCTGGTGCGCAAGGACGGCACTTTTCTCGTACACCGGGACAGTGCCCTCATCGCCAAGAAGAAGCTGGAGGATCTTCCCGGCCTGAAAGCCGCGGCTCCCGGACTTCTGAAGGAGACCGATTTCAATTTCGATCGCTATCCCGCTGCCGATGGCACGCGGCTGGTGGCCTCCTCCTTCATTCCTTCGCTCAAGAGTTTCGTCATCGTGGAACTGCCCGAATCCGAGGTTCTCGGTCCGGTCCACGCCATGCTTGCCAAACTCGGACTCGTCATGGCGTGCATGCTGGTCCTTGCCCTGGCCGTCATGGTGTGGATCGCGGGAAGCATCGCCAACCCCATCGGTGCCATTGCGGCCTCGCTGGAAAGGATGTCCGAGGGCGACCTGGCCCTCGACGTGTCTGTCACGGCCCAGGGCGGTGAACTGAAGGTGCTCCAGACCGCCATGACCCGCATGGTCTCCAAGCTGGCCGAGACCATCGGCCAGGTGTCGGCCAACGCCGGAAAGCTGGTGGACGCCTCGGACCAGCTCAGCACCACGGCCCAGTCCCTCAGCCAGGGTGCCAGCGAGCAGGCCGCCAGCGTCGAGGAGACCAGCGCCGCCATGGAGGAGATGAGCGCCTCCATCGCCCAGAACAACGAGAATGCCAAGGTCACGGGCGGCCTCGCCACGCGCACCTCCACCGAAACCGTGGCGGGCGGACGCGTCGTGATGGAAACCGTGGGAGCCATGAAACAGATCGCCCAGAAGATCGCCATCATCGATGAGATCGCCTACCAGACCAACCTGCTGGCCCTCAACGCCGCCATCGAGGCGGGACGGGCCGGTGAACATGGAAGGGGCTTCGCCGTCGTGGCCGCCGAGGTGCGCAAGCTGGCGGAGCGCAGCCAGGTGGCGGCCGAGGAAATCAGCCAGCTTGCCAAGGGCAGCGTGGTCCTCGCCGAAAAGGCCGGAACGTTGCTGGAGACCATCGTGCCCTCCATCCAGAAGACCTCGGACCTGGTACAGGAGATCTCGGCCGCCTCCGAAGAACAGAACACCGGCGTCAACCAGATCAGCCAGGCCATCACCCAGATCAGCCAGGCCATCCAGCACACGGCCGCGTCGTCGGAAGAGCTGGCCTCCACCGCCAGCGAACTGAGCGCCCAGGCCCAGGAACTGCAGACGACCATGACCTTCTTCCAGCTGCCCTCAGAACTCACGCGCCCTTCGACCCGGAGCCCCCGTCGCGCTTCCGCTTCCAGGCCACGGTTCTAGCCCCGCCTTCCCTTCCCCGACGCTGTTTCAAGCCACCCCCTCCGGAGCGATTCATGAACACACTCCCCATCAAGGCCCTGGCCCTCGTCCTCGCCGCGCTTCCCCTCGCCGCCGCCGACTGGAGCGACACCTGGGCCGGTTGGCGGTACGGCACCCAGTTCCGCGAACCCGGCCTGGCGGGAACCATCGAGAAGAACATCTTCCAGCTGACCCACGTGAGCGGATGGGAATACGGCACCAACTTCTTCAACGTGGACATGCTCTTTTCCAGCAACCAGGATCCGGCCCAGAACAGCAACGCCCCCAACTTCGGGGCCGGCCAGCCGGGCAACGGCGTGACGGGCACCAACGAGGTCTACGTCGTCTACCACTCCGCCTTCAATCTCAGCAAGGTGTTCAAGACCAGCCTCGCCGCGGGCCCCATCCGCGACATCTCGCTGACGGCGGGGCTGGAATTCAACGCCAAGGCCAACACCTTCGGCTCCCGGAAACGCTTCATCTCCTTCGGCCCCACGGTGAACTTCGCCGTGCCCAAGGGTTTCCTGGACGTGGGCATCTGGGCCTGCCATGAGCAGAATTTCAACGGTGTCGTAATGAAGCCCGTGGACTTCAAAACGACCTTCGAGATTTCGGCCGCCTGGGGCATCCCCTTCTCCGTGGGCCCGGTGGACGCGGAGTTCAAGGGTTTCGCCAACTACCTCGGCACCAAGGGCAAGGATGGCTTCGGCGTCGAGACCAAACCCGAAACCCTGTCGGACATCGCCCTCATGTTCGACATCAGCTCGGTGTTCGGCCGCAAGCCCAAGGCCGTCTACCTGGGTGCCGGCTTCGAATACTGGAACAACAAGTTCGGCGGCGAGAACAACACGGCTCCGGCCAGCACCCCCTGGCTGAACAACCAGCGCGTCACCGCCCCCATGGTGCAGCTGGAAATCCACTTCTGAGGCCGCTGTAGGATTCACCACGGAGACACGGAGGACGCGGAAAAGACAGGGAGAAAAACCTGTTTCTTTCTCCGTGACTTCTCGTGCGCTCCGTGCCTCCGTGGTGGATCTTTTCGAGCGATCGCGGGGCGGATTCACCGCTCCAGCACCTCGGGGATCTCGCTCAGGGACAGCACCCGTTCGGCCGCCCCCATGCGGATGGCCTCCTTGGGCATGCCGAACACGACGCAGGATTCCTCGTCCTGGGCAAAGGTCCGGGCCCCGGCCTCCCGCATCTCCAGCAGGCCCCGGGCGCCGTCGTCGCCCATGCCCGTCATGATCACGCCCTTGGCGTTGGCCCCGGCCGAATTGGCCACCGAGCGGAAGAGCACGTCGACGGAAGGGCAGTGCCGGTTCACGGGCGGGGCACCGATGACATCCACGTGGTACTGGGCGCCGCTGCGCTTGACCACCAGGTGCTTGCCGCCGGGCGCAATGAGGGCGAGGCCGGGCATGATGCGGTCCCCGGTCTTCGCCTCGCGCACACGGATCTCGCAGAGGTTGTCCAGGCGTTCGGCGAAGGCCGCCGTGAACCGCTCGGGCATGTGCTGCACCACCACCAGGCCCGGGCAGGTCCTCGGCAGGGCCGACAGCACGTACTCGAGGGCCTGGGTTCCGCCCGTGGAGGTGCCGATGGCGGAGAAGCGGTCCGTGGTGACGGCCATGGCGCCCGTGGAAGCCGCGAGCACCGCATCGGCCGAAAGCTTGGCGGTGGGCTTGTGCAGGGCCAGGCGCGGGATCCTGGAGACCCGGGCTGCCCCGGCGGCGCGCACCGAGGCCACCAGCTCCTGCGCCGCCTCCTGAAGGAAGCTCTTCACGCCCATGGTGGGTTTGGTGAAGATGGCAAAGGCTCCCGCGCCCAGGGCCTGCATGGTGGTTTCCGCCCCCTTTTCCGTAAGGGAGGAACAGATGATCACCGGCGTGGGGTGCTCGACCATGATCTTTTTCAGGAAGGTGATGCCATCCATGCGGGGCATCTCGATGTCGAGCAGGATCACGTCCGGCCACTGCTTCTGCATCCGGTCCATGGCGAAGATGGGATCCATCGCGTGGCCGATCACCTCGATGTCCGGCGCCTTGTTCATGAGCTCCGCCAGAACCTGGCGGACGACGGCGGAGTCGTCGACGATCAGGACCTTGATGGGCTGGGGTCGATTCATCGGCGCTCCATCAGGTCCGGATTGAGGCCGACGCCGTGCTGCACCTGGACCCGCCCCGTCAGGATCTCGAAGGTGACCTTTCGGCGCATCTCGCCCGCCACGTCTTCCTCGGCCAGACTGAACCCGAAGGCCTTGAGCAGACGCCGTCCTGCGGCGATGTTCTGTTCACCGATGAGGGTTTCCTTCTGGGGGAACTGCATGGGAAACATATTGCCACCCCCGAACATGCGGATTTCCATATCATCGGCCCGCAGCCCCATGTCGATAAACCGGCCCGCGATGGCCGGGAGCGTCTCCTCCGCGTAGCAGCCGAGGCTGCTGTGCTCGTTGTTACTGGGCCGGGTGGGAAGGATGTAGTGGCACATGGCCCCGAATTTCCACCGGGGCACCCAGAACGTGATGGCGACGCAGGAGCCCAGCAGGGTCTGGAGGACCGTGCCGCCCTCGCCGAACGCGTAGTCGCCCGGATTCAGGGTGATGAGCTTGACGGAGGACTCAGGGGACACGGTACACCGTGGGCTGGATGGCCTGGAACCGGTCCGTGAGACCGGTCAGGGTTTCCGAATGGCCGATCAGTAGCAGCCCGCCGGGCTTCATCCGGCTGGCGATGGCCTCCACCACCATGCGCTTTTCGGAGGGCGCGAAGTAGATCAGGACGTTGCGCAGGAACACCACGTCGAAGAGCCCGAGGTTGGGCAGCGGCCGGCAGAGGTTGGCCTGGCTGAACCCCACCCTGGACCGGAGTTTGCGGTCGATGAGGAACATGCCCTCGTAATGCCCATGGCCCTTCAGGCAGTAGCGGCTCAGCAGCTCCTTCGGGATCGTCGTGCTGCGTTCGATGGGATAGACGGCTTTCCGGGCCCGTTCCAACACGCGCGTACTGATGTCCGTGCCGTGGACTTCCCACTCGGCCTGGCCCAGGGTTTCGGCCAGGGTCATGGCGATGGTGTAGGCCTCTTCGCCGGAGGAGGCTGCGGCGCTCCACACGCGGAAGGGCAGCGGTACCGGGCGCAGGCTGCGGATATGGTCGCGCAGGACCGTGAAGTGGATCGGTTCGCGGAAGAAGGAAGTCTCGTTGGTGGTGATGAGGTCGATGGCCGCCTGCAGCTCATCGCCTTCTTCGGGGTCCGTGATGATCCGGTAGTATTCGCTGAAGGTCCGGGCCTTCCGGTGACGGAGCCGGGAGCCCAAACGGGAGACGACGAGAGCCTTCTTCAGATCCGAGAGCGTGATGCCCGTGGCGGTTTTCACGAGGGTCTGGAATCTCATGAACTCGACATCCGAGATGTCCAGCACCAGCCCCGAGGAAGGGCCCGTTTTCGAAGCGGCGTCGGTGGGCATCAGAAGGTGGGTTCCTGTGGGGTATCCGGCCAGGGCCGTGCGGGTTCAATGGGGCTTGGTGGAGGCTCTGGCGGCGCCGTGGGGATGCATGCGTTCAGCCCTGGGCCCCTAGAAACGGGAAAAGTTGCGTTCGTCGACCGGGTCCTCGGGTGAAGGCCTGGAACGGACGGAAGGGGTCACGCCCAGCCCCTTCCTTTGGGCGCTGCGGCGGGCCGGGGCCTTCGAAGGCTCGTTGGCCAGGGTGAAGAACTCCATCATGCCCATGAGCTCCTCCGCCTGGGCGCTCACCTCTTCGGAGGAGGAAGCCAGTTCTTCTGCTGCTGCGGCATTCTGCTGTACGGCTTGGCTGATCTGGGAGAGGGCCCCGTTGATCTGGCCCACGCCGCCGTTCTGCTCGCCCGAGGCCGCCGCGATCTCCTGCACCAGATCCGAGGTCTTCTGGATGGAGGGCACGATGGTTTCCAGCAGAGTGCCGGCCCGCTCCGCGAGCCCCACGCTGCCCTTGGCCAATTGGCTGATCTCTTCGGCGGCCACCTGGCTGCGCTCGGCCAGTTTGCGCACTTCGGCCGCCACCACTGCGAAGCCCTTGCCGTGCTCGCCGGCCCGACCCGCTTCGATGGCCGCATTGAGAGCCAGCAGGTTCGTCTGGTACGCGATGTCATCGATGATGGCAATCTTCTGCGCGATCTGATGCATGGCCGCCACGGTCTCCTTCACCGCCGCCCCGCCCGTGGTGGCATCCCCGGCCGACTTGGTGGCGATATCGCCGGTGACCTTGGCATTCTCATTGTTCTGCGCGATGGAAGCGCTCATCTCTTCCATGGCCGCGCTGGTCTCCTCCACGCTGGCCGCCTGCTGGGACGCCCCCTGGCTGAGGGACTGGGCCGTGGAGCTGAGCTGTTCCGAGGCCCCAAGGAGATTGCTCGCCGCATCCCGCACCTGAGCAATGGTGGAGGCAAGCTTTTCATTGGTTTCGTTGCAGGCATCCTTAAGCTGGCCAAAGGCACCGCGATACTCGGCCCGGATCCGCTCCCTGAGATCTCCCTGGGCCATGGCGCCAAGCGTACGCTCAACATCACTCAGTCCCCTGTGGCAGGTCTCGGTAAGTTGGTTGAGACCCACACCCAGGTCGTGGATGTATCCCTTTTTCCCGGTGACATCGATGGACTGGCCAAAATCACCCCGCCCGGCCGCCTCCACGATCCTCTTCGTATCCCCGACCACTGCAGTAAGCGATTCGATCATGGTTTTGATGGCCGCCACCATGCTGGTGGTATCCCCGTCGGCGAGAACCACCTCCACAGACAGGTCCCCCTCAGCCACCCGCCGGGCGATGCGAGAGGCATCCCCAGGCTCGCCCCCCACCTGCTTCTTGATGACGCCGGTGACCAAGAGTCCCAGGCCGATGGCCAGGAGCACGCCTAGGACCATGGCCACCTCCATCTGCCGGGTGGCCGCAGCGGCGATCTTGGCGTTGTTTTCGGAAATGGTTTTAGCCGCTTCCACATTCTCCCGGATCATTTTGTCGATGAGTTCATTGAGTTCGGTGGTGATCTTAGAGACGTTGGTGCTGAAGGAAATGGCCAAGGCCTCGCTGACCTTTCCCGCCTCCGCGGCCTTAACCAGGGGCAGGGCCACTTCCCGATCGTACTGGTCCACGAGTTCTTTAAGGCGGGTGAGGTTCGACCTTTCCGTGAGCGTCTTCGCCTGTGAAGTGTAGGCAGTCACGGCCTCTTCCATCAGTTTCCAGTGGGTTCGGTATCTCACCGTGACGGCTCCCAGCTTCTCCTTGTCCGAGGCCGAGACCGTCTTGCTCAGGTAGTTCCGAACCAGCTGGAAGTTCCCATTGATGGCGTCCAGGTTCTTCATGGGAGCCGCCGCATCTTCGTACATCGCCTTGTCGCTGGCGGCCAGCTTTTCCAGGTTCTGGATGGCGATGCCCCCAACGACCCCAGCAATGAGCGCCACCAGAATGAAGGCCGTGATGAGCTGGGTGGCCAGTTTCAAATTCCTGAACCAGTCCATGTTATCTCCTGTAAGAGTGCCTCTGATTTAGCGTTAGCATTCTCTACCTTCAGCCACTTGCAGGAACCTCGCGGCCACCAGCCAGTGCCGCCATCTCCTGAATGGAGAGGACGTGCTGAACATCCAGGAGGATGACGAAGCGGCCGTTGACCTTGCCGACGCCGCTGATGAATTCGGTGCGGATGTCATGCCCGAAGGAAGGCGCCGGATCGATCTCGGACGGGGCGATTTCCAGCACTTCGTTCACGCTGTCGACCATGATCCCGATAACCGAAGTGCCATCGGTGCTGGGAACTTCCAGGATCACAACGCAGGTGCGCCGGGCCACTTCGGTACCATTGCGGCCCAGGCGGACGCCCAGGTCGATGACCGGCACCACCGAACCCCGGAGGTTGATGACACCCCGGATGAAGACGGGCATGAGCGGCACTTCCGTGAGACCGCCGTACTGGATCACCTCCCGCACGGAACGGATGTCCATGGCGAAGGTCTCTCCGCCGCTGGAGAAGGCCAGGTACTGGATGCGGACCTCCGAGGCCGGCGTACGCCCGGAACCTCGAAGTGCGTGGCTGGGAGCTTTGATGAGTTCGTCCATGGCGACCCCCTAGAACCGGGTGAATTCGCGCTCGTCCACCTCGTCGCCAGGCAGGTGCTTTTGCCGTGCGGCGGGTGAGGAGGAACGCATCTTGGCCGGGGCGGACCGGCGTTGGGCCGAGGCCTTCACCGGCTCGTTGGCCAGGGTGAAGAACTCCATCATGCTCATGAGCTCTTCGGCCTGGGCGCTGACCTCTTCCGAGGAGGAGGCCAGTTCCTCGGCGGCGGCGGCATTCTGCTGCACGGCCTGGCTGATCTGAGAGAGGGCACCGTTGATCTGGCCCACCCCCCCGGTCTGCTCTCCGGAGGCCGCCGCGATTTCCTGCACCAGGTCCGAGGTCTTGTGAATGGAGGGAACGATGGTCTCCAGCAGCGTTCCGGCCCGCTCTGCAAGCCCCACGCTGCCCTTGGCCAGTTGGCTGATTTCTTCCGCCGCCACCTGGCTGCGCTCGGCCAGCTTCCGCACCTCGGCCGCCACCACCGCAAAGCCCTTTCCGTGCTCGCCGGCCCGGCCCGCCTCGATGGCCGCGTTGAGCGCCAGCAGGTTGGTCTGGTAGGCGATGTCATCGATGATGGCGATCTTCTGCGCGATCTGGTGCATGGCCGCCACGGTTTCCTTTACGGCGCCGCCGCCCGTCGAGGCATCTCCGGCGGACTTGGTGGCGATGTCGCCCGTGACCTTGGCGTTCTCGTTGTTCTGCGCGATGGAGGCGCTCATCTCCTCCATGGCCGCGCTCGTCTGCTCCACGCTGGCCGCTTGTTCCGAGGCACCCTGGCTGAGGGACTGGGCCGTGGAGCTCAACTGTTCGGAGGCGCCCACGAGGTTGCCGGAGGCTTCCCGCACCTGGCCCATAATCTCGCCCAGCTTGGCCACCACCGCCTTGATGGACGCAATCATGCTGTGGGTGTCGCCTTCAGCGGAGTGGATGTCGACGGCGAGGTTGCCCGAGGCCACCTGTCCCAGGATTTCCACGGCGTACTTTGGTTCGCCGCCCACCTGCTGTTTGATGACGCGCGTGACGAAGAGGCCCAGTCCGGCGGCGAGGGCCATACCCAGGGCGATGGTGATGAGCATCTGCCGATCGGAAGCGTTGGCGGTGGCGGTATTTTTGTCCGAGGTTTCCTTGGCCGCCTTTACATTTGATTCCACCACCTTGTCGAGGAACTCGGTGAGAGCGAGGGCCGGCTTGCGAAGGTCATTTTCGATATAGACAAGGGCCTCTTTGTCCTTCCCGGCCAGCTTCAGTTCCAGGACCCGCGCCTGGGCCTTGTCGAAGGCTTCAAGGTCAGCCTTCATTTTCTTCCAGTTGGCCTCGTCCTCGGCATCGATGAAGGTCTTGGCATACCCTTCGAGGTTCTTCTGGATTCCCTTCATCAGATCCACACTGCGCTCCATGGCCTTGATCGCTTCTTCCTTGGTGGGCGATACGGCTGTCCGGTAGTCGGCCACGCGCATACGGTTGAAGTTACCCACGATGACGGCCATCTGACCTAGGGGCACGGTGGTCTTCTCGTAGAGGAAGGTGTCCGCGTCATTAATGTTGTGGATGTTCCGGTAGGCCACAAGGCCGACGAACCCGGCGATGAAGGCCACCACGAGGAAGGCGGAGATGAGTTGGGTGCCGAGCTTGAGGTTCCTGAACCAGTTCATGGGATCTCCTTGAATAGCGGTTCGCTCAATTGACCGTGCTCGAGAGGGTGGGACGTCGATTCGCGGTGGCCACCAGCTGGATGAGCTGGGGCACGTCGAGGATGAGGGCGACTTCGCCGGAACCAAGGATGGTGGACCCCCCGATGCCTCGGATCTGGCGGAAGAGCTCGCCCAGGGGCTTGATCACGGTCTGGAACTCACCCAGCAGGCGGTCCACCACGATGCCCGCGCGGGTCTCGCCGTAACGCACAACCACCACCTGCTCGCGGGGGGGCAGCGCGCCATGGACCCCGAAGATCTCCCGCAGGCGGATGAAGGGCAGCACCTCGCCGCGGAGGTTCACCAGATGATTCTCGGCGGATTCCAGGAAGGGCCCAAGGTCCACACATTCCTGCACCAGCTCGAGCGGCAGCACGTACGATCCCGCCCCAACGCCAACCCGGAAGCCATCGATGATGGCCAGCGTCAGCGGCAGGCGGATGCGGAAGGTGGTGCCGGCGCTTTCGTAGGATTCGATCTCGATGGACCCGCGCAGATCGTCGATGTTGCGGCGCACCACGTCCATGCCCACGCCGCGTCCCGAGATGTCGGTGACGGCCGCGGCGGTCGAGAAGCCGGGCTCGAAGATGAGCTGCCAGACCTCCTGATCGCTCAACACCTCACCCTCGCGGATCAGGCCCTTCTCCTTGGCCTTGGCGAGGATGCGCTCGCGGTTCAGGCCGCCGCCATCGTCGCTGACTTCGATGACGATGCTGCCCGCCTCGTGGGTCGCGGCCAGCGTGAGGGAGCCGGTGTCCACCTTGCCCCGGGCCCGGCGCACCTCCACGGGCTCGATGCCGTGGTCGATGGCGTTGCGGACGATGTGCATCAGCGGATCGCTGAGCTTCTCCACGATGGACTTGTCGAGTTCCGTGTCGCCGCCCCGGATCTCCAGTTCGATGGCCTTGCCGGTCTCGCGCGATACGTCCCGCACCACCCGCCTGAACCGGTTGAAGGTCTCCCCGATCTGCACCATGCGCAGGCTCAGGGCGTTGTCGCGAATCTCCTCCACCAGCTTGTTGATGATGGCCGTGGATTCGATGAGGGCCGGCTCCTTGGTGGCCGCGGCCAGCACGTGGGCCGAGGCGCCCGCGATCACGATCTCGCCCACCAGGTCCACCAGACGGTCCAGCTTGTCGGCCTGCACCTTCACGACCTTGCTCTCGATCCCCTGGCGATCCGCGGGACGGCGCTGCTTGTCCAACGCCGCAGCCACGACCGCGGGCGGAACCGACTGCTCATCCATCAGGATCTCGCCCAGGCGCCGCTGCATGCTGCCGGGCGTGGTCAGCTCCTTGCCCTGGATCTGCAGGGCCTCCCGCAGGTCATCCCTCGAGATGCACCCGCATTTGACGAGGATGTCCCCCAGCAGGTCGCCGCTATCGCCGGCCTCCTGGATGAGGGCCACGTACTCACGGATCTTGGCGTGGGGCGGGATGAGGCGGATGACACTCTCCTCCCGCACGAATTCGAACACCTCCTCGAGGGTCTTCCGGTCGGCGGCGGTGTCGAGTTCGATTTCCAGCCCCAGGTAGCATTCTTCGGGGTTGAAGGCATCGCCTTCGGGCAGATGGATGAGGCTGAACAGGTGGCTGATGGTGCCCAGGGTGCCCAGGTACCGCAGACAGGCCAGAGGGTCCATGCCGTCCTGCATGACCTGGCGACCGAAGCGGATGGAGAGGTGCCAGCAGTCCGCACCATTGCCGCCGCCCAGCGCGGGGGCGCCTGCCGTTTCCGCCACCGGCGCGTCCACCCGCACGACTTCAAAGGCCGCCACCTCCTTGCCTTCCAGCAGAGGCACGAGTCCTTCCAGCAGCTGCCGACCGTGTGGATCCAGATCCGGCGAACCCTCGGGCTGGGAGGCCAGATCATTCACCATGCCCGCCAGGTGGTCATGGCATTCCAGCAGGTGGCTGATGGAGGCCCGATTCAGGGACACCTCGTGATTGCGCACGCGATCCAGCACCGTCTCCAGCGTGTGGGCGAAACGGACGATGCCCTCCAGGCCGAACAGTCCGGCGCTGCCCTTGATCGTATGCACGGCCCGGAAGATGGCGTTGATGGATTCTCCGGGATCGGCCTGGTCCTCGAAGGCGAGGAGAGCGGATTCCATGGAGGCCAGCAATTCCAAGGCTTCCTGGATGAAGGTCTGCTTGGCGAGATCCATGTCCATGGGAAATCCTCAGGAATGAGGCGGGGCGATGAGGATGGGGTCGCCCAGGGTGCCGGCCAGGTTGAGCAGGTCGAGCACCTCCACCACGGCGGGGCTGTGGAAGGCGAAGGGAATGCTGCGGCCGCGCAGCGCGGCCTCCTGCTTGATCCAGAGAAGCACCTGCACGCCGGCCGTATCGATCTCGTCCACCCCGCTGAGATCGACTTCGGGCGCCGCGTGGACTTCGAGGGCGTCCGAGAATTCCTTGCGTGCCTGGACCGCCGTGTAGATGGTCAGCGCCCCCACCAGTTTGATGAGGACCTTGCCTTTCTGTTGGGTGCTCTCGAAGGTGAGCATAGGGGCCTCGTGGGAATCCCCGGTCAGGGGAGGATCAGCTTGGAAACAGCGACCAGCATCTGCTCGGGGCGGAAGGGCTTCACCACCCACGCCTTGGCGCCGGCGGCCTGGCCCTCCTTCTTCTTGTCCTCGCCCGCCTCGGTGGTGAGCATGATGATCGGCGTGAACTTGTAGCGGGCATCCTCCTTGGCCGCCTTCAGGAAGCTGATGCCGTCCATGTTCGGCATGTTCACGTCGCAGATCATGAGATGGATCTTGCGACCGTCGAGCTTCGTGAGCGCGTCCCGGCCGTCGACCGCTTCGATCACGTCGTAGCCCGCGTTGGTCAGCGTGATGTTCACCACCTGCCGCAGGCTGGTGGAATCGTCGATGATGAGGATCGTCTTGGCCATGGGCTCACTCAAAAGAAGGTGATGTCCGAATCCTCGTCGGCCTTGGCCGCCGAGGTTCCCCGGTGGAGGTGCTTCTCCTCCGCCGTGGTGTAGGTCGTCTCCAGGTTCCGGAGCCAGACGTCGATCTCCGCCTTGCCCATCACCACGCTGTCCCGGGCCTCGAACTTCTGCATGTCCCGGATGATGTTGCGGAGGATCTGGCAGACCCGGTCCTGAAACTGCAGTTGGAAGAGTGTCTCCTGGATCTCGGTATTGACGTTGGCGTTCACGGATTCGAGACGAGAGGCCGCGGATTCCAGTTCACCGGAGGCCGAGCTGAAATCGGACACCACGCCCAGGATGGTCGCCTCCGCATCCTGGATGAGCGAGGACTGCCGCGCCTCGAAGGCCTCGACCGCCTCCAGCGTCTTGCGGAGGGACTGGTCCATCCACTGGATCTTTTCGGTGATCAGCTGTCCCGCCCGGCCGGAGCGTTCCGACAGCTTGCGGACCTCCTCGGCCACCACGGCAAAGCCCTTGCCGTGCTCACGGGCATGGGCGGCCTCGATGGCCGCGTTCAGGGCCAGCAGGTTGGTCTGATCCGCGATGGCCGTGACTTCCACGGACATCTGCTGGAGTTCCTCGGTGAACCCCGCCAGTTCGCCCACCTTGGAGATCAGTTCGACCTGTTCGGCCAGGGTCGTATGCAGGGAGTCGACGATGACCTGGAGGCGGGTCTGGTTGCCCGTGATGACGGTCGACAGGCTGTTCTCGCCCTTCAGGGCCACACCACCGGCGCTTTCCAGCAGCAGCCGCTGCATCCCGGAAAAGCGGGTGGTCAGGTCGGTCACGGCCTCTTCGGTCTGATCGTGCACGGACTGGGTCTGGCGGCGCCAGACCGGAACCACGGCGAAGGAAAGGGGATCTTCCGTGGCCGGCGAGGTGGAGTGATGGGCCAAGGGGGTGGGCTGGGCCAGAACCTCGCCGGCCCCAGAACGGTCGTCCGCTCCGGTCCGGCCGAGGACCCAGGCCCCCGCCGCTGCGCAGAGCAGGCCCCATACCCAGCCGGCCGCGCCGCCTTTCGCGGCCAGCACGGGGCCGAAGAACAAGATGGCGAGGAGGAGCCCTCCGAGGGGGGTCCACAAGTGGTTGGACTTCCATTGGCCAGACAAGGAGCCCTCTTGGGATGATGTGCCTCCCTCTTTCGTCCAAGTCCGGAACAAGAATGATTTTTGATGGATCGGGTCCCGGCCCGGCCAGCCCCCCCCGAACCAGGTCCGCCCCAAAGGACTCCGACCGGGCCCAGCAGCGCCAGAGCTTCAGGCCGAAGTCCTGTCAGGGCGGCCCGGTCGTCGCCGGGGGTTGGATAAATCAGCTCCATTTCCCGCCCCAATAGACCGTTCAGAGGCAGAAACTTCGATTTGAGGCGGGTTTCCCCTTATCATGCACAGTCATCGTGATGCACGTCACGCCTGCCCGGAGAGGCCCCCGGTACCCTGAACCGTGGCCCCGATCCCCGCGCGGGCTGACGACGACCTTTTGGGAGGCCCTGTGAACGCCTTGCTCGAAACCCTCGAACCGAAGACCTTCTGGTCCTACTTCCTCGAGCTCTCGAAGATCCCCCGCGGTTCGAAGAACGAGGCCGCCGCCGCGGACTGGGTGGCCGACCAGGCCAAGGCCCTGGGTTGCGAGGTCGAGCGCGATGCCGTCGGCAACGTGATCATCCGGAAGAAGGCCACGCCCGGCAAGGAAGGCCACCCCACCGTCTGCCTCCAGGCCCATGTGGACATGGTCTGCGAGAAGAACGAAGGCACCGACCACGACTTCACCCGCGATCCCATCCAGGTCTGGCGCGATGGCGACCTCCTCCGCGCCAAGGGCACGACCCTCGGCGCCGACAACGGCATCGGCGTCGCCGCCGCCATGGCAGTGCTCTCCAGCGAGGAGATCGCCCACGGCCCCATCGAAGTGCTGATCACCATCGACGAGGAGACGGGCCTCACCGGCGCCAACGGCCTGCAGCCCGGCCGCCTCCAGGCCAAATTCCTGCTCAACCTCGACAGCGAGGAGGAGGGCTTCCTCACCATCGGCTGCGCCGGCGGCGAGGACACCATCGCCACCCGCAAGCTCACCCGCGTCGCGGCCCCTGCGGGCAGCCGCGCCTTCCGCCTGAAGGTGTTCGGCCTCAAGGGCGGCCACTCCGGCATCGATATCAACGGCCACCGCGGAAACGCCATCCGCATCCTGGCCCAGGTGCTCGGCGCCCTGAACCCGGCCTTCGGCTTCGGCCTGGCGGGCATCAAGGGTGGCAACAAGCGCAACGCCATCCCCCGCGAAGCCTCGGCCACCCTCCTGCTGGACCCCGCCAAGGAAGCCGCCTTCCGCGAGGCCCTGGCCACCCATGAGGCCCACTGGCGCGCCGCCCTCGGCGCCCACGATCCGGGCCTGCACTTCGCCCTTGAGACGAGCGAAGCCAACCAGGTCATGTCCGAGGCCGACGCCACGGCCCTGATGCGCCTGCTGCTCGCCCTGCCCCACGGCGTCGAGGCCATGAGCCCCGACATCCCGGGCCTGGTGCAGACCTCCACGAACATGGGTGTGATCGACACCCGCGAAGACGAAGTGGAAGTGAACCTGCTCACCCGCAGCTCCATCAACGCCTCGCGCACCGCCCTCTCCGAGCGCATCGCGGCCACCTGCGCCCTGGGCGGCTTCGAGTCCTACGTCACCGGCGGCTACCCCGGCTGGAAGCCCGAGCCCAAGGCCTCCCTCGTCCAGATCGTCAACGACACCAACCAGAAGCTCTTCGGCAAGCCGCTGGAGATCATGGCCATCCACGCCGGCCTGGAGTGCGGTCTCATCGGCGAGAAGTACACCAGCATGGAGATGGTCTCCTTCGGTCCCAACATGTGGGATGTCCACACCCCCGACGAGCACGTCAGCGTGCCCTCCGCCGCCAATTTCTGGAAGCTGCTGGTGGCCGTCCTCGAGGCCGTGTAGCCCCCCTCATACCGGCCCTTGGCGCAGGCCAGGGGCCGTGGTAGCCTTGTTGTTTCCGCGGTTTCGCGGAGCCATGGAGAGTTGTCCGAGTGGTTTAAGGAGCACGCCTGGAAAGTGTGTGTAGGTCAAAAGCTTACCGGGGGTTCGAATCCCCCACTCTCCGCCAGATCGAAGCCGCCGCAAGGCGGCTTCTTTCGTAAGTGGGAAGGGTGGGGGAATTCGACATCACAGAAAGGCTCGAGGAAACGCCGCAGCTTGGCGGTCCCGGAGGGAAGTCCCCAGTCCTTCGTCACGAATCCGGGATCTCAGCCTTCCAGGTCGAGCCTGTGGATCAAGGGCTGTTCGGTGGATCCGGCATGGTGAAGGTCGCCGTGTTCGCCGTAGGTTTCCGGCGGCTCGCATTCGGGCGGACGAACCGGAGGGGGGACCCTGCGCCCATCCAGGGTTTCCTGCCTCTGTTCGCGGCGCTGGGCGGCCAACCCGGCCGGGACCAGGCGCCGGCGCAGTGGCCGCCAGACCCGCCGGGGAATCCGTACCGGGCGCAGAGCCCGGACTCGCCGTACCGCCCGGACCGGTGGCACATCCTTCTCATCGAATCTCGTCATAGGTCCCCCTCTCATCGACCCTGGGAGCTCGGCTGGCGTTGAAGGGTTGCTTCAGAAACCGGAGCCGACTGGAACACCGTGGACCTTTCGAACGAAAACGGGCCCCCGTCCCGAAGGTCGAGGGCCCGCTTCGCCTGGGCTGGCTCGGCTACTTGAACGTCACCAGCTGGATGATCCAGGGCGCGCCGCCATTCTGGGTGGCGGTGGCGTTGTAGGTTCCGGGCGTCGTGGCCACGCGATCCTGGATGATGTTGCCCCAGTCCGACTGGAAACGCTGGGTGTACCCGGTGCCGGGGGCATCGGTCCACCAGGGCACGTTGGTGGCGCTGAAGAGGAGTTCGTTGGGCGAATCCGTCGTGACGGCGCCGCTGTCCAGGGTGACGGTGCTGCCGATGGCCGCGGCGGTGGTGCCCAGGGAGCGGACACCGACATAGTCCGCGATGATCACGTCCGGGTAGGCGGCGGGACTGTCGAAGGTGACCGTCACCGTGTTCGCCCCGGCCTCGGCCGACCGGATGTTGCTCGCATAGTAGATGGCCTGGGTGCCCGGCTGGTCCGGGTTCTGAGTGGGCCCCACCGCCAGGGTGTAGGCGTTGCCGCTGGAATCGGTCACCGAGGTCACGTGGGCCGAGGTGTCCTGCCACTGGACCGCCAGGACGTTCAGATCGCCCGCCACCTGCGCGGAGGCGTAGGTCGCCTGGAGGGATGTGGCCGCATCGACATAGGTGCTCTCGTTGGCCTGCACGAAGGTGGGACTCGGCGCAACGACCGAAACCTGGAGGGGCACATGGACCGTGCGCCCTTCGGAGGAGGCGGTCAGGACGACCCGCCCGCCCTCGCGCTCATGCGCTCGATCCTCGTGGCGCGTCTCCGGGGAAGAGGCGAGCGTGAGGGTGGAAGACACGGCGGAAGCCCCCGAATCGAAGGTCACGGGATTGGGCGAGAAGGTCGCCGTGACGCCGCAGGGCAGGCCCGAGATGGCCAGGTGGGTCGGCGAGCTGAAGCCGTTCAGGCTCAGGACCGTTTCCTTCGTCTGGGTGCCGAAGCCCCGCATCACCTCGATGGAGGATGAACGGGGCTCCAGCCTGAAGGCCGGCCGGCCCTCGGTGGCCGTGATGGCGCTGACCACGGCCTCGGGCAACAGGCTTCCGGCCGAAGCCTTGAACTCGACCAGGATCTGGCCCGACGCGTCGGCCTTGGCGGTGAAGCTTCGGGTGATCGCCTTATGCGCTGCGCCGGCATGCTTGAAGATATCGAAGCGGCCGAGGACTTCTCCTCCGTTGATGAAGACGTCCTGCAGCCTCTGGCCGCGGGCCGTGGCGGAGTCCTCCACGAAGTGGAGCCTGACGTGATACTCCGCGTTCGGCAGGAATCCAATGAGGTTGTACTGGAAGTGGCTCCCCTTCCGAAGGTTCTGGTAGACCGCCTGGGGCGCCGGGTTCCGGACATCCGAGGCGTCCACGGGCGCGGGGTTGCTGCGCATCTGCGAATCCCCGGCCACATCCTTCCAATAGCCGTCGGGCTCCCAATTGCCCTGGGCGTTCGCGTTGCCGCAGCCGAGGAAGTAGGGGATCACGATGGGCGCTTCCGCCGCCGACGGCGCGTAGCTCACGGCCTCCCATTCCGCCTGGGTCCTGGTGGCGGGGTCGGTATCGGAATGGAACCGGAAACCCTGGGAGCTGGTCAGGATCTGACCGAAGTCGGGCCGATTGCTTTGCGAGGGTTGATCGCCCGGGGGGATGTTGAAGATCCATCCCCCGGTGAGGTCCGTCCATCCCCCACCCGCTGAATACATCCAGGCGTTGCTCATCGTCGCCGTCCGATTGCCCCAGGTGTTGGCGTAGTTCTCGGCGAAGGAGTAGAACCGATCCGTCTGCAGCGCCGTCCCTCCCGTGTTGGCGCGGTACGTCACGACATAGACCCAGGTGCCCAGGCTCGCATCGTAGAAGAAGGCATTGAAGCGGAGGTGGATCCCATCCGGCTCGGGGAACACGCGGTAGGCGCAGCGGTAGTCCGTGCCGTACTGCCAGTCGTAGTGGAAGAGGAACTGGGCCCCCGTGCCCTCCCCGCCGAAGCGCCCGTGCTTCTTGATGTCCAGCGTGGCGTTGTAGGCATACTCCGTCGTCATCTCGGTCGTGTCCCAGATCGAGAAGATACCGGTCCGGGCCGTGACACTGTCGTTCATCTGGATGCCGCCATAGCCCCAGGCGTTGCCGATCATGCCGTAGTAGGTGCCGGGCACCGCGGCACTGACATTGATCTGGTTCTCGAAGATGAGCGCAGAGCCCTTCCCGCCGTTGTAGGCGAGATCCTGGGCGCCGGCCTGGCTGGCCGAAACGCACAGGCCCGCCACGATGGCGAGGGTCCTCCAGTGGTTCAGCGCGCGTGGAAACCTCGGTTCAAAAGCCATTGCTTCTCCTGTCGAAGACCGGGAAGGCTCCCGGCGGGTTCATCGAGACAAAGGAACGCGATCTGCGGCCCCCTTCCTGGAGGCGCTCCGGCCGAAGAGACCGACAGCCGAACCCTGAAGACTTGAAGATCGGAACGGGGCTGGGAATATATTTTTGAGCAAACAAAAGAATTCAATTGTCAAAGAATTTTCTGTAGCATATGGACACACTTAAAAGGGGTCAAGAAAAATATTGTGTCATCGATATTTTTAATCTGCCCTTCGGCTGAACCCGGCCGAAGCGCCAGGGATTGCCCCCGCATCCGGCCTGGAGCCTGTGGCGACGCCGGCTAGGACGGCTTCTCGGTCCGTTCCCAAGCCCACTTCCGGTAGGCGGCCGGACTCAGGCCCACGACCTGTTTGAAATGGCGGCTCAGGGCGGCCTGATCGCAGAAGCCCACCTCATCGGCGATGGCGGCGATGGGATGATCGGAGTCCGCCAGGGCCTGGGCCGCGGCCTGGATGCGCACCTTCATCACGTACTGGCCGGGGCTCAGGTGGAAGAGCTTCCGCATGCGCCGCTCGAACTGGCCCAGGGACAACCCGGCCAGGGCGGCCAGTTCTTCGAGGCGCAGCCCCTCGGCGAAGTGCCCGTGGATGTGATCCACGGCGGCGGCGAAGGGCGCGTCGATGAAGCCCGCGCGGCTGGGCTCGGGCAGGTCCGTGCTGAGGCAGGCCAGGGCCACCACGCGCCCACCTGTGTCCTTCAGGGGCACCTTTTGAGTCAGGCACCAGCCCGGCCGCAGATCCGGATAGAGGGTCAGATCCAGCGCGTCCACGATGGGCCGGCCTGTGCGGAACAATCGGGCATCTTGCTCGGCGTAGCGCCGGGCCATGTCCGCGGGCCAGAGGTCGAAGGCCGATTTGCCGAGGGCCGCCTCCTTGGAGGGCAGGCCGCAACGCTCAACGCCGCTCCGGCTCATGGCCAGGTAGCGTCCCTCGGGATCCTTCACGGTGAAGACCGCGTCGCGGACGTGATCGAAGAGTTCCTCCACGAACCCGAGGCTGTCGAGCCGGCTCAGGAGGGCATCCAGGCCCGAGACGCGAGGGAGAGGCATGTCAGGCAGTCTAACCCGCCTGGATGCACCTCCGGTCCCATCCTTGTCTCATTCGCCGGTCATGACAGGAGAATGAGACAAGACCGCCCGCACCCTATAACGACAAGATGAGGCCTTCCCCTGAAGGAACGTCCATGGCCAGTCGCTTATCCATCTGCGTCGTCGATAGCCATACCGGCGGCGAGCCGACCCGCGTGGTGCTCGAGGGCGCGCCCGATCTCGGCAGTGGCCCCCTGAGCGAACGCCGCGAACGGCTCATGACGGTCCACGACGCCTGGCGCCGGGCCGTGGCCTGCGAACCCCGGGCCTCGGAAGTCCTCGTGGGCGCCCTGCTGGTGGAACCCCATGAACCCGGCTGCGACCTCGGCATCATCTTCTTCAACAACGTCGGCGTGCTGGGCATGTGCGGTCACGGCACCCTCGGCGTGGTGGAGACCCTGCGCCACCTGGGGCGCCTGCAACCTGGCCGCCTGCGCATCGACACCCCCGTGGGCGTGGTGGAGGCCGAGCTGAGGGTGGACGGCACCGCCGTGGTGATCAACGTGCCATCCCATCGATACCGGCGCCAGGTCCCGGTTCAGGTGCCCGGCCTCGGCCTCGTTCACGGCGACGTGGCCTGGGGCGGCAACTGGTTCTTCCTCGTGGAGGACCATGGCCTCGACCTGCGTCCTTCCAACCTGCGCCGTCTGCAGGAGGCCGCCTGCGCCATCCGCGAGGCCCTCGGCCCGGCGAGCATCACGGGCGAGCACGGCGCCGAGATCGATCACATCGAACTCACGGGGCCGGCAGCCAACCGCGCGAACCACGGCCGGAACTTCGTGCTCTGCCCCGGCATGGAGTGGGACCGCAGCCCCTGCGGCACGGGCACCTCCGCCAAGCTGGCCTGCCTGCTCGACGAAGGCAAGCTGATCGAAGACCAGGTGTGGCGCCAGGAGAGTCTGGTGGGTTCGGTCTTCACGGGCTGGATGTCCAGGGTGAACGGGCAGGTGCTCCCCCACATCCAGGGACGCGCCTACATCACCGCCGAAGCCATCCTGATCCTCGACCTCGAGGATCCCTTCGCCTTCGGGATCCCCTCGTGAACCCGGACGTCCTCATCGTGGGCGGCGGCGTCGTGGGCGCCGCCTGCGCGCAGGCCCTCGCGACCGAGGGCTGCCGCGTCACGCTGCTTGAGGCCGAAGGCCTGGGTGGCGGCGCCACGGCCGCGGCCATGGGGCACCTGGTGGCCCTGGACGGTTCCGACGCCGAACTGGCCCTCTGCCGCCTGGGCCAGGCCCGCTGGAACGCGCTGGCCCCAGATCTGGGCGCGGCGCTGGAACTGGATCCCTGCGGCACCCTGTGGGTGGCGGCCGACGAGGAGGAGATGGCCCTCGTGAAGCCCCGCTGCGAGGCCTACCGCGCCGCGGGCATCGAGGCGGAACTGCTCGATGCCCGCGCCCTGCACGAAGCGGAACCCCACCTGGCCCCGCACCTGCCCGGCGGCATGCGCGTGCCCGGCGATTCGGTGATCTACCCGCCCGCGGGCGCGCGCCTGCTGGCGGAAGCGGCCCAGCGCGCGGGCGCGCGCATCCTCACGGGAATCCGGGTGGCCTCGCTGGAACCCCATGGCCTGCGGCTGGCGGATGGCACCGCCCTGTCGGCCGGATGCGTGGTGCTGGCGGCGGGCAGCGCGTCGAAAGCCCTGATCCCGAGGCTTCCCCTCGTGCGGCGCAAGGGCCACCTGGCCATCACCGAACGGCGTCCCGGCTTCCTCCACCACCAGCTGGTGGAACTCGGCTACCTCAAATCCGCCCATGGTTCCGACACCGACAGCGTGGCCTTCAACCTGCAGCCGCGGCCCAATGGTCAGCTGCTCCTGGGATCCAGCCGCCAGTTCGGGGACGAGGCGCCGGATATCCGCACCACCCTGCTGCGGCGCATGATCGAACAGGCCCTCTCCTACGTACCTGACCTCGCCCAGGTCTCCGTGGTCCGCGCCTGGACGGGCTTCCGCCCCATCACGCCGGATCACCGCCCGCTCATCGGGCCCCTGCCCGGCCACCCTGGCGTCCTCCTGGCCTGCGGCCACGAGGGCCTGGGCATCACCACAGCCCCCGCCACCGCCGAACTCATCGCCGCCGAAGTGCTCGGGCGGAAGCCGGCCATCGATCCCGCGCCCTACCTGCCTTCGCGCTTCCCGGAGCTGGCCCATGCCTAGGGTGATCCATGCCTAGAGTCATCGTGGATGGCCGGCCCGTCGACGTGGCCGAAGGCGCCCTGCTGGTGGCGGCCCTGGGCCTTCCGCCCGTGGCCTGCCGCAGCCTCTCGGGCGAGCCGCGCGGCCCCCTCTGCGGCATGGGCCAATGCTTCGAATGCCGCGTCCAATTGGAAGGCCGCGAGGTGCTGGCCTGCCTCACGCCCGCACGGGAAGGCATGGAGGTGCGCCGTGGCTAGGGCGCCGCGGATCCTCGTGCTGGGCGCCGGTCCGGCGGGCCTCGGCGCCGCCCTGGCCGCCGAAGCGCTAGGCGCCGACGTCACCCTCGTGGATGCGCTGCCCGAGCCCGGCGGCCAGATCTGGCGCGGGCTCTGGCGCAAGGACGCGCCCGGCAAGGCCGGGGCCCACTTCCACGCGCTGCGCACCAGCGGGGTCGTCCTGCGCATGGGCTGCCGCATCGTCACGGCGCCCGGGCCCGGCAGCCTGGGCCTCATCGGGCCCCATGGCCCCGAGGTCCTGTCCTACGACCGCCTCGTCCTTGCCAGCGGGGCGCGCGAGCGCTTCCTGCCTTTTCCCGGATGGACGCTGCCGGGCGTGCTCGGCGCAGGCGCCCTGCAGGGGCTCGTCAAAGGCGGCCTGGAGGTGAGGGGCAAGCGCGTGGTGGTGGCGGGCAGCGGCCCCCTGCTGCTGGCGGTGGCTTCGCACCTGCGCAGCCAGGGCGCGCGCGTGCTCACGGTGGCCGAGCAGGCGCCCAACCGTGCCCTGGTTTCGCTCATCCCCGGCCTGCTCGCGCGTCCGAAACTCCTGCTCCAGGCCCTGCCCTTCCTGAGCCTGCCCACGCAGGCGGGCGCCTGGGTGACCCGCGCGGAAGGCGAAGGACGCCTGGAACGCGTGCACCTGAATACGCCCAAGGGAGCCCGTGTGCTGGAGGCCGACCTGCTCGCCTGCGGCTTCGGACTGGTGCCCAACCTCGACCTGGCCCGCCTCCTGGGATGCGCCATCCACGAGGGCGCGGTGGCGGTCGATGAGCTGCAGCGCACCTCCGTGGCCGGCGTGTTCGCCGCCGGGGAATCCACGGGCATCGGCGGCGTGGACAAGGCCCTGACCGAAGGCCATCTCGCGGGCCTTGCGGCCACCGGGCTTGAGGACGAAGCCCGGCGCCACATCCCCGCCGCTGCGCGCAGCCGCGCCTGGGGACGGGCCCTGGAGGCGGCGCACGCCCTGCGTCCCGAGCTGCGCGGACTCGCCACGCCCGAGACGATGCTCTGCCGCTGCGAGGACGTGAGCGTGGGCGCACTCCAATCCTTCGCCCGGGGCCGCGACGCCCGCCTGCACGCCCGCTGCGGCATGGGTCGCTGCCAGGGCCGCACCTGCGGACCCGCCGCGGAATTCCTCTTCGGATGGGCCCCGGGCGGGCCCAACCAGCCCCTCGTTCCCACCACCTTCGCCGACCTCGTCGGCGCCCTTTCACCCACGGAGCAGCCATGAATCCCTTCCAGGGCGTCATTCCCGCCATCACCACGCCCTTCCTCGCCGATGACACGGTCAACTTCGCCGTCATGGACGCCCACGCCCGCTGGATGCTGGCCAACGGCTGCTCGGGCCTCGTGCCCTGCGGTTCCCTCGGCGAAGGCGCCACGCTGAGCTTCGACGAGAAGGTCGAGGTCATCCGTACCTGCGTGCTCGCCGCCGGCGACAAGCCCGTGATCGCGGGCATCGCAGCCCTCAGCACCGCCGAGGCCGTGCGCCTCGCCAAGGCCGCCGAGGCCGTGGGCGCCAAGGGCCTCATGGTGCTTCCGCCCTACGTCTACGTGGGCGACTGGGCCGAGATGCGCGCGCACCTCGATGCCGTCATCGACGCCACGCCCCTGCCCTGCCTCCTCTACAACAACCCCGTGGCCTACAAGGTCGACTTCCTGCCCGAGCAGATCGCCGAGATGGCCAAGCGCCACGCCAACCTCGTGGCCGTGAAGGAGAGCAGCACCGATGCCCGCCGCATCGCCGCCATCCGCGCCCTCATCGGCGACCGCCTCGTGCTGGGCGTGGGCGTGGACGACTGCCTCATGGAAGGCGTGGCCATGGGCGCCTCCTTCTGGATCGCCGGCCTCGTCAATGCCTTCCCCAAGGAGAGCGTGGAGCTCTTCGAACTCAGCCGCGCCGGCAAGTTCGACGAGGCCTTCCGCCTCTACGCCTGGTTCCTGCCCCTGCTGCGCATGGACACCGTGCCCAAGTTCGTGCAGCTCATCAAGCTCGTGCAGCAGGAGATGGGCTGGGGCAGCGAGCGCATGCGCGCCCCCCGCGCGGCCCTCGTCGGCGCCGAGCGCGAGGCGGCCCTGGCAGTACTGAAGCAGGCCCAGGCCACGCTGAACGAGGCGCTGCCGACCCGCGCCTAGGCCCTTTCAACCGCTTTCCTCCCTCAGGTGACATATGCTCCAAGGCCTCTCTCTTCTCGGTTCTGAACCCGGCCAGCGGGGATCCGCGACCTTCCAGGCCGTGAATCCCGCCACGGGCGAGGCCCTGGAGCCCCTCTTCCACAGCGCCACCGAGGCCGAGGTGGATCGGGCGGTGGCGCTGGCCCAGGCTGCCGCGCCCACTTTCGGCGCGCTGCCTGGAAGCAAGCGGGCCGCCCTGCTGCGCGCCATCGCCGAGGGCCTCGAAGCCGCGGCGCCAGACCTGGTGCCCCTGGCCATGACCGAAAGCGGCCTGCCCGAGGCCCGCGTGCGCGGCGAACTGGGCCGCACCTGCTTCCAGCTGCGTCTCTTCGCGGACGTGGCCGAAGAGGGTTCCTGGGTCGAGGCGCGCCTCGACAAGGGCGATCCGGCGCGCGCGCCGCTGCCCAAGCCTGATCTGCGTTCCGCCCTGCAACCCCTCGGCCCCGTGGCCGTCTTCGGGGCTTCCAACTTCCCCCTGGCCTTCGGCGCCCTGGGCGGCGACACCGCCTCGGCCCTGGCCGCGGGCTGCCCCGTGGTGGCTAAGGCGCACCCGCTGAATCCCGGCACCAGTGAACTGGTGGCACGCGTCACGCTGCGGGCCATCGCGGCGCTCGGCCTGCCTTCCGGCACCTTCAGCCTGCTCTTCGATGGGGGCCATGCCGTCGCCGCCCGGCTCGTGCGGCATCCCGCCATCCGCGCCGTGGGCTTCACGGGTTCCTACCGCGGCGGCAAGGCCCTCCTGGATCACGCCGCTTCGCGCCCCGAGCCCATCCCCGTCTACGCCGAAATGGGCAGCGCGAATCCGCTGACGGTGCTGCCGGCGGCGCTCTCCGGTCGCGGCGAAGCCATCGCCAAGGCCATCGGCGCCTCCGTGCTGAATGGCGTCGGCCAGTTCTGCACCTGCCCGGGCCTCGTCGTGGCCGTGAAGGGACCGGGTTTCGACGCGTTCCGCAACGGCCTCGCGGAAACCCTGAGCGGTGGCACATCCGGACCCATGCTCGGCGAAGGCATCGCACGCGCCTACCGCGAGGGACGCGCCGAACGGGAGGCCGCCGGCGCCACCTTGGCCTTCGCACCCCAGGGGACCTCGTCGCGTTTCGGCGCCCCCGCCCTGCTGGAAACCAGCGCCCGCACCTTCCTCGCCACGCCTTCCATGGCCGAGGAGGTCTTCGGACCGCTCACGCTCCTCGTAGCCTGCGAGGACGAAGAAGAACGGCGCGCCGTGCTCGCCTCCCTGTCGGGCCAGCTCACGGCCACCCTCTGGACGGGCGACGGCGATGAAGCCCTCGCCGCGGACCTGCTGCCTCTGCTCAGCGCCAAGGCCGGGCGCGTGCTGTTCAACGGCGTGCCCACCGGCGTCGAAGTGGGCCATGCCATGGTGCACGGCGGCCCCTGGCCCGCCACCAGCGCGCCCCAGACCACTTCCGTCGGTACCCGCGCCATCTCCCGCTGGGCCCGGCCCGTGTGCTACCAGGACACGCCCGAGGGCCTGCTCCCTCCCCCGCTGCGCCAGGACAACCCGCTCGGCCTCTGGCGCCTGCGGGACGGCGTGATGGGGAAACATTGAACCCGAACCTTCCCGGCTCGCGCCGCATACCCTGAAGGGGTCGCACCCGCGACGCAAAGGAAGCTCACCATGCAGATCGGAATCCCGAAGGAAATCAAGGACGGCGAAGCCCGGGTGGGCGCCACGCCCGAGGCCGTCCGAAACCTCGTCGAGGGCGGGCATTCCGTGTGGGTGGAAACGGGCGCGGGAGCCCGCGTCGGCTTCGGGGACGAGGCCTATGTGGCGGCCGGCGCGCGCATCGTCGTCGCGCCCGAAGAGGCCTTCGCCTGCCCCCTGATCGTCAAGGTGAAGGAGATCCAGAAGGCCGAGTACGCCCGGCTGCGGGCCGGGACCATCGTGGCCTGCTACCAGCAGTTGGGCCGAGATCCCGAGCTGCTGGACGCCGTCCTCGCCAGCGGCATCACTTGCCTCGCCTACGAAGGCGTCACCGCCTCCGACGGCAGCCGCCCCATGCTGACGCCCATGAGCGCCATCGCCGGGCAGATGACGGCGCAGATCGCCGCCTGGGCCCTCCAGCATCGCGAAGGCGAGCTCTGCGGCAGCGGCATCCTGCTCTCGGGCGCCGAAGGCGTGCCGCCCGCGCGCGTGCTCGTCGTCGGTGACGGCGTCGTGGGCCAGGCGGCCGCCAGGGCCTTCCTGCGGCTCGGCTGCCCCGTGACCGTGCTCGGCGTCGCCCTCCCGCAGCTGAAGCAGGTAGAGACAAAGCTGCTGGATGTTTCCGGGGGACGTCTGGAGACGGCGCTGTCCACACCCGCCACCCTGGCCGCCCGGGTGGCCCAGTCCGATGTCGTGATCGGCGCCATCTCCATCCCCGGCCGCCTGACGCCCAAGCTCATCACCCGGACCATGCTGAAGACCATGCGACGGGGCTCCGTGCTCATCGACGTGGGCATCGACATGGGCGGCCTCGCCGAAACCTCGCGGCAGACCAAGCTCTCCAACCCGCTCTACGTGGAGGAGGGCGTGCTCCACTACGGCGTGTCGAACATCCCGGCCCTCGTGCCGCGCGCGGCGACCCAGAGCCTCGTGGCCGCCACCCTGCCCTTCATGCGGCTCATCGCGGACCGGGGCCTGCAGGGCGCCGTGTCGGAGGCTCCGGGCCTGCTGGGCGGCCTGCTCGTACAGGGCGGCCGCATCGTGAGCGCCGCCTTGGCCGAAGATACGGGCCGGCCCTGCAGTCCCCGCGAGGCGCACCCCGTGCGTTGAGCCCTTCAACAGAAGGCCACCTGAAGGCACCGACATGACGTCAACCCCTTCCATCCATGTTCTTGACATGCACACCGGTGGCGAGCCGGTCCGCATCGTGCGCAGCGGGTACCCGCCCATCGAAGGCGCGACCATCCTCACCAAGCGCCGCCATGTCCGCGAGCACCTCGACCACCTGCGCAAGCTGCTCATGTTCGAACCCCGCGGTCACTACGACATGTACGGGGCGCTGCTGGTGCCGCCGAGTCTTCCTGGCGCGGATCTGGCGGTGCTGTTCATGCACAACGAGGGCTACAGCACCATGTGCGGCCACGCCACCATCGCCCTCGGCCGCTACGCCGTGGACCACGGCCTGGTGCCGAAGGTGGAGCCCATCACCGAAGTGGGCCTCGAATGCCCCTGCGGACTCGTGAAGGTCTACGTGGAAGTCAGGGATGGCAAGGCCGGACGCGTGAGCTTCGACAGCGTGCCCGCCTTCCTGCTGGCCGAACAGATTCGGGTGGAGGTTCCGGGCTTCGGACCGGTGACGACGGACGTGAGCTATGGCGGGGCCTTCTACGCCCTGGCGGACGCGGGCCAGTTCGGCCTCGATGTGCGAACCAGCCGCGTGCGGGATCTGGTCGATGCCGCCACGGTCCTCTCCGCCGCCGTCAACCGCGCGATTCCCATCGAGCATCCCCTCGAGCCGGACCTGGGGTTTCTCTACGGCAGCATCCTCACGGATGGCCGCGAGCGCCCGGAGGAAGGCCCCTCCGCCAACATCTGCGTCTTCGCGGATGCGGAGGTGGACCGCAGCCCCACCGGATCGGGCGTCACCGCCCGCATGGCCGCGCGGTTCCAGCGCGGGCTCGTGCGTGCCGGGCAGGTCTGCGAGATCGACAGCGTCACCGGCGCCCGTTTCACAGGGGAAATCCGAACTGAAATCGCCTGTGGCTCCAAGCCCGCCGTCACTGTCCGCGTGGGCGGATCGGCCCACTACACCGGCGAGGCCCGGTTCTGGCTCGAGGATGGGGACGAGATCGGGAAGGGCTTCCTCCTGAAGTAGACCGGCCCGCGAAAGCCCTGGGTTCCGGGATCGTTTGGAGTTATATCTGATGTATTAGTCCAGAATGACCGTGTCGACCAGACCGAATCAATCCTGGCGGCACCGCATGGGGGATCCGCATGAAGCTTCCGCACCCGACCCTTCGTGGCATGGCGACGTTCCTCCTTTTCGCAGGGATGTCGCTGAGCGCCCAGAGTCCCCTGCCCAAGCCGGACTTCGCCCGCGCCGCCGGGCTCCGGACCCTCGTCGACCACAAGGTGCGCCACGGCGACCTCCGTCCCCTGTGGCTGCCCGACGGCAGCGCCTTCCTCTACCGGGATGAGCTCGGGGATGGAACCTGGGCCTGGGTGCTCATGGAGGTGCCCTCGGGCTCCAAGCAGCCCGCCTTCGATCAGGTTGCGCTGGCCAAGGCCCTCGGCACGGCGCTCGGACGCAGCGTCGAGGCAGGCAAGCTCCCGATGGAGGACCTGAGCTGCCCCTCGGCCACCAGCCTCCGTTTCCGCGTGGAGAAACAGATCTGGATCTGCGACCTGAAGGACTATGCGCTGCATCCCGAACCCGACAAACCCAAGCGCGAAGACGACAAGCCCGGTGATCCCAAGAGCCCGGACGGGCGATTCGTGGCGGCGCTGCGCGGTGACAACGTCGCCGTCCTCCGCGTGAAGGAGGGCACCGAAGTCTTCCGCAGCCGCGACGGCAACCTGGGCGACGCCTACACAGGGGAATTCCACTGGAGCCCCGATTCCAAACGGCTCGTGGCCCTGCGCGCCACCAAAGTGGAACAGCGCAAGGTGACCCTCGTGGAATCCACGCCCAGGGAACAGTTCCAGCCCAAGACTCAGATCAACGAATACACCAAGCCCGGCGACCCCCTGCCCCGCCCCAGGCCCCAGCTTTTCGAAGTCGAGACGGGCCGCCAGATTCCCGTGAAGGATGACCTCGCGCCCAATCCCTACGAGGTTTCCGAGGTCCGCTGGAGCAAGGACGGCAGCCGTTTCACCTACCTCTACAACGAGCGCGGCCACCAGCTCCTGCGCGTCGTTTCGGTGGATGCGGGAACGGGCGACTCCAAGGTGCTGGTGGAGGAGCGCAGCGCGACCTTCATCGACTACTCCGGGAAATTCTTCCTGGAATTCCTGGACGACACGCACGAACTCGTCTGGATGAGCGAGCGGGATGGCTGGAACCACCTCTACCTCTACGACAGCCAAGATGGCCGTCTGAAGGGACAGATCACCCGCGGCGCCTGGCCCGTGCGCGCCGTGGAGCAGGTGGATCCCAAGACCCGCCGGGTCACCTTCACCGCCGGCGGCCTGCACCCCGGACAGGATCCCTACTACCTCCATTACGCGTCCGTGAACCTTGACGGCAGCGGCCTGCGCATCCTCACCGAAGGCGATGGCACCCACCGCGCCACCTTCAGCCCGGACCGTCGCTACTTCGTGGACCTGTGCTCCCGCGTGGATCTGCCGCCCGTCGCGCGGCTCTATCGCGCCGAGGACGGAGCCGTCCTGGCCGAGGTCGAAAAGGCGGATTGGACCGCCCTGCTTGCCACAGGCTGGCGGCCTCCCGAACGGTTCACCGCCAAGGGACGCGACGGGAAGACCGATATCTTCGGCGTCATCTTCCGGCCCTTCGCCTTCGACCCCGCCCGGAAGTATCCCGTGATCGAATACATCTACGCGGGCCCCCACGACAGCCACGTGCCCAAGGCCTTCCGCGCCTACCACTCGCCCCAGTTCTTCGCCGAGCTCGGCTTCATCGTCGTGCAGATGGACGGCATGGGCACCAGCAACCGCTCCAAGGCCTTCCACGACGTCTGCTGGAAGAACCTGGGCGACTCGGGCTTCCCCGACCGCATGGCCTGGATCCGCGCGGCGACCGCGGCCCATCCCGAGATGGACCTCAGCCGCGGCGTGGGCATCTACGGCGGCAGCGCCGGCGGGCAGAGCGCGCTACGGGCCCTCCTGGCCTTCGGCGATTTCTACACCGTCGCCGCCTCGGACTGCGGCTGCCACGACAACCGCCTGGACAAGATCTGGTGGAACGAGCAGTGGATGGGCTGGCCCATCGGCCCCCACTACGAAGCCCAGAGCAACATCACCCAGGCGCACAACCTGAAGGGCAAGCTCCTCCTGACCGTGGGTGAGATGGACCATAACGTGGATCCCGCCTCCACGCTGCAGGTGGTGGACGCCCTCATCAAGGCCGACAAGGATTTCGAGATGCTCGTCGTGCCCGGCGCGGACCACTGGCTGCTGGAGAACCCCTACATCCGCCGGCGCATCGGCGATTTCTTCGTGCGCAACCTGATGAACGCCCAACCCAAGAGGTGATTACATGAAGCAGCCCCTGCTCCTGCTCTGCGCCATGCTCGTGGCGTCCGCCACCCTCCGGCCCTGCACCGTCATCGCCGCGGGCAAGAAGGCGACGAAGGATGGATCGGTGATCCTCTCCCACACGGACTGCGGGCCGGACTCGCGAATCCGCGTCGTGCCCGCCATGCGCTTCAAGCCCGGTGACCAGGCCGCCATCTACTGGGGCCTGCAGGATCCTTCGCAACCCCTGGATCATCCGCGGGAGGTGCTCGGGCACATCCCCCAGGTCACGCAGACCTACGGCTACTTCCAGTCCGCCTACTCCCACATGAACGAGCACCAGCTCGGCATCGCGGAAAGCACCACGAGCCAGCGCCCAGAGCTGATCGTGACCAAGGGCGCGGGCGACCAGATCATGACCATCGAGCAGGCCCAGATCTTCGCCCTCCAGCGTTGCCGCAAGGCCAAGGACGCGGTGCGCCTCGTGGGCGAGCTGCTCGAAACCCACGGGTTCCTGCCCTCCGCGGGCGATGGCTCCGAAGCCCTCGTCATCGGCGACACGGAGGAGGCCTGGGTCTTCGAGGTCTTCGCCGTCGGCCCCGGATGGAAGAAGGCGGGTGGAAAACCCGGCGCCATCTGGGCCGCCCAGCGCATTCCCGATGACGAGGCCGTGCTCATCCCGAACTGGAGCATCATCAAGGCCATCGATCCGGCGGACAGCACCCGTTTCCTCGTTTCGAAGAACTACAAGCAGGAGGCCATCGATCGCGGCTGGTTCGATCCTGCCTCGGGTCGCCCCTTCATCTGGCAGGAGGCCTATGCACCCCTGCCCGACGAGGTGGCCACCGGCCGAAGCTGGCTCTTCGCCACCACCTTCGCCCCGAGCATGCGCCCCGGCGGGCACCCCTGGCCCAACCGCAGGCTCGGCCCGGAGGATCCCGCCAAGGGCCTCAACGCCTACTTCCAGACGGTGGAGCCGCTCTCCATCTATCCCTTCTCACTGAAACCGGAGAAGAAGATCTCCGTGCAGGATGTCATCGCCTTCCAGCGCTCCACCATGGAAGGCACCATCTACGACATGGCCTCGGACCCCGCCTGGCGCGTCCCCGACGGCAAGGGCGGCCTGGTGCAGAGCCCCCTCGCCACGCCCTTCCCAGGCAGGGATTTGCGCGCGCTCCTTCGGATCACCTACCGGCGCCCCGTGGCCCGTCACCGCGGCTTCTACGGCATGGTGTGCCAGCTGCGCGGCTGGTTGCCCGATGCCATCGGCGGCCTCTACTGGGTCTATCTGGACAACCCCGCCATCAGCCCCTACGTGCCCATGTACGCGGGCGTCACGGCCACCGCCCCCAGCTACCAGACCTACGATCCCGAGGCCTACAGCGACGCCAGTGCGCGCTGGACCATCGACTTCGTGGACAACCTCGCCAACCTTCGCTACCAGGAAGCCATCCGGGATGTGCGGGCAGCTCGAGCCCCCTTCGAGCAGGCCATCTTCGACCGCCTGCCCGCCCTGGAAGCCGAGGCGCTGGCGCTTCACAAGAAGGACCCGGAGGCCGCCAAGCGGCTCCTCACGGATTACTGTGTGGGCCTCCAGAACGCAGTTCCCGCCTTCTACATCCGGCTGCGCGAGAAGCTCATCACGAAGTACACCAACAACC
Source organism: Geothrix limicola (assembly GCF_030268085.1). Taxonomy (GTDB): domain Bacteria; phylum Acidobacteriota; class Holophagae; order Holophagales; family Holophagaceae; genus Geothrix; species Geothrix limicola. The sequence continues at coordinate 251,387 of NZ_BSDE01000001.1, read as the reverse complement.
GGGAGTAGGTCCCCTATAACAGACGCCTACTCGGGGAGATCCGTCAGGTAGTAGACGCGGATGAAGTCCTCCTGCGCGTCGAAGCACCAGTGCACCTCCCGCAGCAGGGCGCCGGCCTCCTTGTAATTCCCGGCCTCCAGGAGCGCGATGAGATCCTCGTGATCCTTCACGAGGCGCACTTCCCAGGTCTTCAGGAACACTTTGCGGCGCGGCCAATCGTAGAGGCGCTGCTTGAGCGACTTGATGAGCGCGGCCATGCGCGGATTGGCGCAACCGTCCAGAAAGACCCCGTGGAAGGCGGAGTTGTGGAGGTAGAACATCCCATAGTCCTGGGCCTGGATGGCCCGGTAGATGCCCAGGTTCTCGGCCTTCATCTTCGCCAGGCCGGCCTTCCCGATCCGCGGCCCCGCGATCATCACCGCCGCGGATTCCAGCGCCCCCACGATCTGATAGATGTGCCGGATCTCCTCGATGGTCAGCATCTTCAGCCGGAATCCGCGCCGGGGCTGGATTTCCATGTAACCCTCGACCTCCAGCTGCAGCAGCGCATCGCGTAGCGGCGTGCGGCTGATTCCGAGGCGCTGCGCGATGGCATTGAGATCGAGAAAGGCTCCAGGATCCAGCCCCCCCCGGTTCATCTCCGCGCGGAGGTAGTCATAGACCTGCTCGCGCAGGGACTTGGTCTGAAGGAGCGGCGTCCTGGAAGGGAGTCGGGTGTCCCCAGAACGAGGCGACATCACGGCGACATCGGGCGCAGGTTTCATCGGCAGCTCGCGACCAAGGGAGCCCTGGTCCGGCCAAAGCATGGGTGGCCCGTCCCGCCAGTGCCTCCGAACTGACGACCCTGGGGCCCCCTACCGGAATGCCTCCAGGCAGGGGCATGGATGGCACCGCCTGCCTTCAAGCTCGCCCCAGATCGTTGCCACGAAAAAAACGACACTTTAATTTTTTTTCTCATGTTTTGTCTACTCATAAAATTACAACACGCCTGAAATCAACAAAATTCATGGCCAAACAAGGGAAGAGGCTCAACTCAGAAGATGGCTGTAGATTTTTATCTTGAAAACCTGATGTATTAGATCTCAAATACAGCACACCGTGTTCCTTCGATTTTGACAGCTTTCGACTACCCCGTCTCCCCCTTCCAACTCGGCGAGCTCTGACAAGACATCGCCACCTTTCCCAGGAGGAACTCTCCATGTCGCACATCAAACTCGGGCGCTTGCTTCTCGCAAGCGCCGCCATCCTGGCCCTGCCCCTGGCAGCCAAGGACGGGTCGTTACTGAACCCAGAGTTCAAGATCCGGTCCGGGCTCACCGCCGGTACCCTGGCCAAGGACACACAGAACAACCAGGCTTTCGGCTTTGCCTTGGCTAACACATTCCCCTTGGGCGGCGGCAGGGGCATCAGTGTCGAACTGTGCTACGACTTCTTCCCCGGGAACACGCGAGATCGGATGCAGTCCCCCAGCACCGTGTATGCCGACGTTCCTGGTTACGGCATCGTCACCAAGGACCCGAGCACCCAAAATCCGCTGGTGATCAGTCCCATCAATTCCACGGATTCTCGCGCCCACAAGATGGAAGGATTCGGAGTACGCACCTCATATCTGAGCCCCATTCCCGGCATCGAGGGACTCTCCTGGCAGGCAGGCCTGAGTCTCGACGCCTACAAGTCCAGTAATGAGTTCCTGATTGACCTGCGGGCCGTCTGGTTCGATGCGAATGGCAACTGGCATTCGATGAGCAGGTACTTCCCTCGTGATGCGAATGGAAACTTCGTCACTGCTCACGAGGGCTACGCGGGCCAAAGCAATCGAACTGTGGTTGGCATTGGCGCCCACGTAGGTCTGGCTTACCAGTTCTCCAAGGAATTCAAGCTCGAAGGCAACCTCCGGAACATCGGCTACGGCATCAAGGACTACACCCCCCTCGCCTACTCTGGCCAGCCCGGAACTCTGAGCAACAAGAACGGCCGAGGTTTCGTATTCGAGATCGGCCTGTCCATGAAGCTTTAACCCCCATTGATTCTAGACAGGAGCCTTCTGATGAACATGACACGAAGAATGACACCCCTGGCGCTGCTCATTGCCGCCAGTGCCCTCATGGGCCAGGAGACCACCGGTACCGTGACCGGCCGGGTCACCTCCAAGGCTGGAGCCCCGCTTCAAGGCGCCGTGGTGCGCCTGAGCTCGCCCGCACTGTTGGGCGAGCGAACGGCCATCACCGATGCCAAAGGTGGCTACCGCATTCCCCTGCTTCCCGGCGGCGAATTCACCGTCACGATTACCATGAAGGACTTCGCGACTTCCAAGGGGAACTTCCGAGTTGTCGCGGGCCAGACCTCTCACGAGGACGGCGTTCTGACGCCCATGAATGAAGTCGCAAAGGAGCAGGCTGCTGTGGTGGTGGTGGAAAGCACCATGGGCCAGCGGGACAAGACCGAAACCGTCACCCAGAGCATCTTCTCTGAAGAAGAGATGATGAAAATCACTCAGACGGATATTTTCGCCCTGGCCTACCTCGCCCCCGGCGTGACCGCAGACGGGAAGAACATCAATTCACCCAGTATTCGGGGCGGCTCCAACGTGGGCACCAAGATCCTGCTCAACGGCTCCCAGGTGAACGACGGCGCCTTCGCCAATTGGACCGTCAACCCCACGATTCCGGACATGCTCGAATCCATGGCCGTGATTCAGTCACCTCTGAACGCCAGGTACGGCGGCACGGACAGCGGCATCATGAGCTGGGTGACCACCCGCGGCAGCAACGAATTCGCAGGCACCCTCCGTCGCAGCTACAGCCGAAACTATTGGAATGGTGCCAACCTGTACACCAATCCGGACCGTCTAGGAAACGTTTACGCCAAACCTCAGGCTCCTGAGGGCCAGCAAAACGGCGAATGGCAGGCCACCCTCCGCGGCCCCATCTGGAAGGATCACATCACCTTCGCCTACGCGACTCGCATCTTTCCCGACAACAACACGCCCATTTCCCGCAACTATTACCCGAACAGCCCCACGGATCTCCACTACACCGGCTTCACGATCCCCGGCACGACGACGACCATCGGCAATGCCAACCTCGGGGACTTTGATGGCAAGACGCTTCCCTACCAAGGCACCAGAAGTTGGAACCAGTACGTTTTGTTCGCCCAGCTCAATGAAAACCACCAGGTCGATTTCAGCTACACGCAGGATAACCAGCGCTACACGGACTACCGAAGTGACACACCCGGTGGCACTGGCACCGACCGGTACTGGACCAGTTTCCTGAGCATCGGTTACAAGGGCATCATTGGCAGCTCTGGGGTCCTCGATGCGCGCTACGGCCAGACCAAGCGCACCTGGAGCTACCCCGTGAGTTCCGATCCGAACGTCACGGCCATGGTCGGCCAGCAGATTAATACCGGCAGCGGTTGGGTCAATCCTTCCAACGTCCTGCAGGTTTGGAATGAACCCATCTACACGCCCTTCATCAACGTGAGCGGGGCGCCGACAGATCCCTTCGACGGTCAGTGGGACACCACGACGGACCTGAACTACCAGCACATCCTCCAGACCAGTCATGGGAGCCACATCATCGATGTGGGTTTCACCCATCACAGGTTTGAATGGGATACGCCATCGCCCCACGGATACCGTGCTCCCGACCAGTTCCAGACCCCCGGTTCAATCTCTAAAACCTACCCGGACCCCAATCTCGCTGGGAAATTCATCGTGTTCCCCTACACGGCGACCCTCAATGACATCTGGCCAGGTGCTGGAAACGCGCAGATTTGGACGGATCCTTACAATTCTCCGATCATTCCTGAACACTTCATCGCTTCTGGCCTCGCCCACGGCTGGTACCAGGTGGACACGGATTCCGTGTACGTGAATGACCTGTGGTCCATCAACAACAATCACAGTGTGATGCTCGGTCTTCGCCAGGACAAGCTCAAGGGCTCGGACGTCAAGCACACCGTAATTAGTTACACCCAGTTTACGCCCCGCTTCGAATACAAATTCGACATCGGCGGCGACCAGAAGCGGGTGATCAACGTTTCGTATGCGAAATTCCACCAGCCCCTGAATGGCGGCGTCATTCTGCCTTTCATCGAATCCCGGAAGGCCTACCAGCGCGGCTACTACTGGACAGGCGCGGCGGACCCCAGCCCCAACGCCGCCAACCCGAACGCGCCCTATCTCGTTAGCTTGGCGCAGCTCACCAACCCCGCCAATTACACCCACCTGGCTTACTACTCCGCACCTGGGGTTGATCAAATCGATCCCAAGGTGAAAGGCATGACCGACACCGAATGGACCGTTGGGTACCGGCGCAATTTCGATAACGGTGGTTCGATCCGCATCACCTATATCAATCGCAATTGGGAGAATCTCTATGACTGGTTCCCCGACACAAAGGGCACGGTCTTCCAGGATCCATCGAACCCCAACGATCCGAATGCCCAGTTCACCGCACTCCGACGCACTCTGGCCATTGATTCCAATGCCCACCGCCGCTACAAGGCCCTGGAACTGGAATGGAACCTTCCCCTTGCCCATCGTCTGACCTATGGGGGCAACTACTCCTATGCCAGATTCACGGGGAACGACAACGAGAACCTCACCAGCAACCCCGACTCGAGCGTCCGGTACGATCCTTCAGAACAATCGAACTGGAACAGCCTCTACTACAACTACTACTACGCCCAGGCCGGAGCCGTTCCGAATCCCGATCAGCTCCGCCGCTCAGTGCACCATCTGAACGGTTGGTTCGTCTTCGATTGCGGAACCGCGAAAGTCAAACAGTCCGTCACCCTCCGCTTCAACTACACCAGTGGTTCGCCCTTCTCACCCACCCAGGCCTACGCGATTCCCGGCATCAACGACACGCCGACGCCGGGAGGGGTGACACCTGTGAGCGGCTACGATGGCAACCGCCTCCCCAGCAACAGAATGTATCTACCGATCGGCGGCAACAACCAGTTCACCTACCAGGGCTCGTACGGATTCAACCTCCATTACGCCCTCGAGGTGCCCGTCCACCGCAGTTTGGTGTGGTTCTTCAACGGCGATATTGGCAACGTCTTCCAGCATATCGTCACCAACGGCTACACCCCTGGCAACTACTACGACTACCCGCCGACGTGGAACCCAACTGGCGCTGTATCGCCCTATGTCGGCGGTTGGCGCGTCGGCGACACCACCGGCGCTGCCAGCAAGTCGGGCTTCCGCTCCATGAGCATTGAATCTGGCTTCCGCTTCTAGGGTTCAGGAGGATTTGACATGAAGAAACTTACGCTTCTGCTGGTCGGCCTCGCCACCAGCCTCGCCTTCGCCCAAGATGGCCCCCAGCTCACCTTTGGGCTGCTCGCGTCCCAGGGTGATACGTCCACCATGACCCGAAAAATCTGGGGTGGGCACACCTTCGAGCTCGGATATCAGGTCACTCCAGAGGGCTATGGCATTTCCATCCGCCCTAACCTGGGTTGGGGTAATCTGCCCGGAAATCAGAATGTCCCGGATCGGAACACACTCTCTGTCTGGGGCCCGAATTCCTACCAGCTGAATTTCTGGAAGGTCGGGTGTGATTTCATTTTCACCCCCTTCGATGGCCAGGCGCTGAAAGTCATCACTGGCCCTTCAGCCCATCTATGGCAGGTCAGGCGCGTGGACGGCGTTAATCCCCGCATGGGCGAGGCCAACTGGCGTGCCGGATGGCGCCTGGGAGCCGAATACCCTGTCACCAAACTCGTGAACGTGGGCGTGAACTACACCCTCACGGAATGGGCCAGCAACCGCGCCGAAGCCAAAAAGTGGGCGGGCTACATCAGTGACAACGCGACCCCGACTGGGATTGACGGGGTCAACCCCAGCAAGCCGGCCTACTTTACGGTCTACGCCAGCTATCACTTCTAGTTGTAGAACCACACGAGAAGGGGTGAATCCAGTGGATTCACCCCTTCTTTTTTGGAAATGAAACTGTCGCTGAATCATTCAATGCATCTGAAGCTGGAGAGCGCCGAACACGGTTGACCCTACTCCGGGCTATCCGACAAGTAGTAGATGCGGATGAAGGATTCCTGCGTCTCGAAAGACCAGTGCACATCCCGATGAAAAGCCGCGGCTTCGTCGAACCGGCCTGCTTCAAGAAGCGTCACGAGGTGGGTGTGCTCCTTCACGGACCGCTCTTCCCAGGCCTTGAGAAAGACCTTCCGCATCGGCCAGTCGTACAGCCGGTGTTTCAGGGATTGGAGCAGGGTCACCATCTGAGGGTTGTCGCATCCATCGATGAACACCTGGTGAAAGGCCGTGTTGTACGAGTAGTAGAGTTCGTAATCTTCGGCCTTGATGGCCTGTAGCATGGCCTTGTTGGCCGCTTTCATCTTGGCCAGGTCCTGCTTTCCGAGTTTCGGCCCCGTGGTAGCCACGGCAGCGGATTCGAGGGCGCCGACAATCTGGTAGATGTTGCGGATCTCGTCCATGGTCAGAGGCTTCACCCTGAAGCCGCGACGGGGGAGGATCTCCACCAGTCCTCCAACCTCCAACTGCAACAGCGCGTCACGCAAAGGGGTGCGACTAACGCCAAGGCGTTCGCTTAAGGCGTTGAGATCCAGGAATGACCCGGGCCTCAACCCGCCCGTGTTCATCTCCGTGCGGAGAAACTCGTAGACCTGTTCCCGCAAGGAGCGGGTTTGGAGAAGGGGGGTCTCAGAACCCGATCGTGTGGCAGTAGCAGAGGTGGGGCGTTTGGTAGGCATCGGGCGCTTGACCTCATGAGGTGGGGCGAAGAATGGTTCGCTTGGATTTTGATTCCGCTAGAAACCAGGGTACTCCATCGCATTTGGGCATTAGGCCTAATCTTCGCTCATTCGCCGTGGAACCCAAGAGAACCAAGGGCCAAAGACCGTCGGACGACCACCGTCATGCCGGTTCAACCTAACTGAAAAAGCAAGGGATACCACGACTACACCGCTCGTGAGTCCGTCCCGGATGCCGAAGACCTGGAAAAAGTTTCCCATAAAGCACTTGACACATCAGTCTTGATACATTAGATTTCTATCGAATCACCTTGAAAAATGTCAGCCTTCACTCTTGAGTCACGGCTCTTCTTGAACCCCCGGGCATCATCGGCGCAGCCAGCTGTCCATCTCTGGCATGGTTGGTAATTTTTTTGAATTCATTGATGTATTAGATTTCTAATTTTAGATTTAAAGCTAACCCATCCAAATTTCACCACATCCCGCACCTTCCAGCCCTTTCGGCCTGCATTCCACCAAAGGAGATCCCATGAAATCCCTGCCTCATCTCGGGTTGTTGACCCTCGCCCTCGCGAGCGGATCAATGGCCTACACCCAGACCACAACGACCGGCGCCATCATCGGAAAGGTGACCGATAAGACGGGAGCGCCTTTAGCCGGCGCCCTTGTGAGGGCCATCTCCAACCAGGTCACCCGCTCGGCGACCACCGACGCGAACGGCGCGTTCCGTATTTCCTTGTTGAACCCCGGAGCCTTCCAAATCGCGGTGTCTTTAAACGGGTACCAGACCCTCGATCGGCAGACGATTCAAGTCAATCTCAATGAAGTCGCCACACCGTATTTCAAGTTGGCCAAAGTGCAGGAGACGATCGTTGAAGTCGTCGCTGCCTCCCAGACCGTCGACACGACCTCATCCCAGGTCGGCACGGCCTTTTCCATGGATACCATTGCGAAAATCCCCACAGGACGTTCCATGGAATCCATCGCGCTGCTGGCCCCTGGGGTCGTGGACAGTGGCATGGGTGGATTATTCGGTTCCTCGATCAGCGGTGCATCTGGCGCAGAGAATGCCTACTACATCGATGGCGTGAACACCACGGATAGCCGCTATGGCGGCAGCGGCACCAGTCTCGTGACGGACTTCATCGACCAGGTAGAGGTTCAGACTGGTGGGTTCAAGCCGGAATACAACGCCCTGGGCGGTGTGATCAACGTCGTCACGAAGAGTGGCACCAATGACTTCAAGGGCTCCGCCTGGGCGACCTGGGATCCTCGGGGCATGGTCGCCGCCGCCAAGAAGACGGAATGGGCGACGCAAGCGAACCCCCTGGGTCGCTACGATGTCGGTGCAGAAGTCGGTGGCGCCATCATCAAGAACAAACTGTTCTATGAAGTGGGCTTCGACAGCGCCATTACCACCAATCCCGAGGTCAACACCAACTTCGACGGGCTCTCGGGCACATCGGTCCGCAACACCCAGCTCCAGTTCTTCGGGAAGATGAACTGGTTCGCCACCCAAGACCTCCAATTCACCTTCTTCCTCACGTCCAACCCTTACAAGCACGACAATGATCGCGACGTGCCGACCTATGGCGACGCCAACACGGCCTACCGGCAGAAGAACGGGAACACGGCCTTCAGCCTTTCGATGGACTGGAACCTGCGATCCGACATGATCCTCAGCGCCAAACTGGGTCAAAGCGGCAACACCGTGGACACTTCGCCCGTGGATCCCCGGCTGCGGGTGGATGATTTCCGCTGGTACGTCTATGGTCCCGGCAAAGGGGCCACCGTGCCCTCAGGTACGGCTTACCGCCGAGGTGGCGGTGGCTACAACGAGAGTTCCGACGCCAAGAGCAACCAGGCTCGGCTGGACTTCACGTGGTTCCTCAATTCCCACCAGCTGAAGGCGGGCCTTTCGAGTGTCAGCTCCACCTTCAAGCAGAATTCCTGGATCGGGGATCAGCCGGTAGCCGATACCTACGCTGGCATGGGCGGCTACGTGATCATCCGGGCCAATGGAAGTGCCACGACTGCCCCAGGCATCCGCACCCTCCAGGAAGCCTTCTTCAATGCCGAATCCAAATCCAAAGTGGAGGCCTTCTTTGTCCAGGACACCTGGGACTTCATGAATGGCATCAAGGCTTCGTATGGCGTTCGCGCTGAGAACCAGGAGCTGACGGATGCCAACGGCATCACCTTCCTCAAGTTCGGATTCCAGGATGAACTTCAGCCCCGCCTCGGCCTGATCTGGGACCTGAACAATGACGGCCGATCCAAGCTGACGGCCAATTACGCGCAGTACAACGAAGTCTTCCCCCTCCGTTACGCGCTTCGCTACCGCGGGGGTCGGTATCTCTACAAGCGGGCAGGCGTACCCGCAGGCGCACCCGGAACGACTTACGACGATTCCACCGGCGCGTACAGCTTCGATCGCAGCGCGCTGGGCTTCAGTGCGGATTATTCGTCTCCCTACAACGACCCGCCGGTGCAACAGGGCGTGAAGCCTCCAAAGCGGACCGAGTGGGTGCTCGGTTTTGAACGCGCCATCGGACAGCACTGGACCTTGACCGCTCACGGCACCTACCGCAAGTTGACCAACGCTGTGGAGGACATGACTCCCGTGGACAGCACCGGCGCCCCCATTGATGGAGGCAGCACCGGTGGAGGCCAGGCCGTTCTCGGCAATCCCCGGCCCGGTGTCTGGCGCTGGACAGCCAATGCCAACAGCCAGACCACGCCGGGCCAGCTGATCACCTGGGACAGCTCATTCCCCGCGGCCTACAACATCTACCGCTCGGCCGATGCCTCCATCGAGTGGAAGAACTCGAACCACTACCTGCGCCTGAGCTACACCTGGAGCCGCCTCTACGGCAACTACGAGGGGGTCGTCAGCGCCAGCAACGGTCAGATTGATACCAATGGCACGGCCGCCTTTGACTATCCCCTCCTCGTGGGCGAGGGACTGCTTTCCACCGACCGCACCCACGTCGTGCGCCTCCTCGGGTCTCACGGATTCTCCCTTGGCAACGGGCTGCTCACCCTCGGCTACAACTGGTCCTTCCAGTCCGGCCTGCCGCTGAGCCAGTACACGGGCGATCCCACCTTCTCCGGTGGGCCCGCAGTGGGCAACTGGACCAAGCCTGCCCCGCTGGATTACACCTACTACGGTGCCGCCATCCCCACCGACTTCCGCGTGGGCCAGTTCGGCCGCTCCGCGTTCACCAACAAGCTTGATCTGCACATCGACTACGCCTTCAAGGCCGCAGGCATGCAGGTGGTCCCAAGTCTGGATATTTTCAATGCTCTGAACGAACGCGTGGAAACGGGGCTCCGGAGCGCCTACATCGGGGATGGCGTGATCCTGGATTCCTGGGGCAAGCCCAGCGGTTACCAGTTCGGGCGCTCCGTGCGTGCCGGCGTGAAGCTCAGGTTCTGATTTAACAGGAAGGGTTGCGTCTTGAAGCCAATGGTCGGGGCCCGCCTCCGACCATTGGCTTCCTTCTCGATCATTCACCGAGCCTCTGCGGCGGGCTCTGCAATGTCTGTCAAGCCACCACCTGGCGATGCCACCTCGGCCCACAATTCGGATTGGATGGGCCCCTCGAAAGCCCCATCTCTCCTTTTCTCGACCACCCTTACGGAGTCTTCCCATGAAGCGCGTTCTCCTGGCGGCAGCGGTTCTCTCCTGCCCGCTCCACCTCACGGCGGAAACCGGCGACCGGGCAGAGGCCTGGCTGGCCTCGGCGTCATCGACGGTATCGCCCGAGCAGGCGCTCCTGCTCAAGCGCTCGCAGGCGACGCTGATGGGCAACATCGTGCGCTGCGAGGCCTGGAAGCCTTACCGAGGGATCATGCCTTCCCTCGGAACCTACCGGGGCGTCTGGAACTGGGATTCCGCCTTCCACGCCGTAGCGCTCGCCAAGTGGGACGCGCCCTTCGCCCGCGAGCAGTTCAACATCCTCTTCGACAAGCAGCAGCCCAACGGCATGCTTCCCGACGTCATCTGGGAAGACGGCTCCATGGTGATCGACTTCACCAAACCGCCCGTGATGGCCTGGGCTGTGGCCGTGGTAGACCGCCGCGCTCCAGACCTGGATTTCCTGCGCGGCATCTACCCCAAACTGGAAAAGCTCGGCGACTTCTGGGTGAAGGAGCGGGGTGGCGCAAAGGACGGCCTCTTCTTCTACGCGGGCACGCACGCGGGCAACGAATCGGGCTGGGACAATGCCATCCGCTGGGATGGCGGTTATCAGAAGTCCCGCAGTGACGACCAGCGACTCTGGACCATCGATCTCAACTGCTACATGGTGTCGCACTACCGTGCCATGGCCTACCTTGCGGGTCGCCTGGGCCTCACCAAGGAGCAGAAACGGTGGATCTCGGAGGCCGACCAGCTCGCCCTCCGCATCAATCAGAAACTATGGGATGAAGCCCGGGGATGCTACGTCGACGTGGACCGCCGGACCGGAAAACCCAGTGCCGTGCTTTCGCCGGCCTCCTTCATGCCCCTCTTCGTCCAGATCGCCCCGCCCGACCGGGCCGCCAAACTGGCCACCCTCGCCGCCGATCCCAAGAAGTTCTTCCCGGGCATGCCCACCGCGGCCTACGACACGCCCGGCTTCGACCCCAGGGCCATGTGGCGCGGGCCGGCCTGGCTCAACACCTCGTACTTTGCCCTGAAGGGACTGAAGGACTACGGTCACACCGGCGTCTCCGAACAGATGCGGAGGACCCTGCTCGGCTGGGTTTCCAAGAACGCCGATTCCATCTACGAGTACTACGAGCCCAAGACCGGCCAGGGCCTCGCCGCCAAGTCCTTCGGATGGTCCGCAGCCTTCACCATCTCCTTCATCCTCGACTGGGATAACGACAACCTGACCTGGCTGTTCCAGAGCCATCACGCCCCTTCCGCCAGCCTCTACCGCACCCTGGGCTCCAACCGTCTGCCCTTCTGAACCTGAATGCGAGAATCCCCCTGAGCGGCCACGCCAGGGGGATTCTTTTATCGCGGCATCCTTCCGATCAGGGAAGCTTGACCTGCAGGCTCTCCCCCGCGGGAAGCGTCTGGTCGAGGATGGCCCGACCCTTCTGCATGACCCGAACCGAGAGGCGGTCCTTGGCCGCGCGCCGCACCTCAAGATCGAAGGCCGATCCGAAGGCCCGCACATTCCGGAGGGCCATGTGGTCCCAGCTGGCGGGTAGGCTGGGCTTGAGTTCAAAGCTTCGGAATCCGCGAGGCGTGATCCCGAAGAGCCCCTCGGTCACCACCCGCACGTAGAGCGCGCTCTCAGCCGAGAGGTGGCGCCCGTTGCCCTCGGGATAGGCTTCCACCACGTAGGGCACGTGGTCGCCCAGGAGGCGGCGACGCGAAAGCGCCCTGAAGGCCGGCAGGGCCCGGTCCGGTTCGTTGGCGTAGAAGATCCCGCGCAGGGCGTAGAGGGTGGACCGATCCCAGAACGTGGTGGAACCTTCCGCCGTCAGCAGGCCGTCGGGCGTCCACAGGCGGGGCGAGAACAGGGCCTCGATGGTGCCCTGCTTCCGCGTGTCGATGCCCATGGTCAGAGGGATGCAGATCCAGGCGCGCAGCTCGTCCAGGCCGTCGTGGTAGCGGTAGGTGTGGAAGCCCCGGACCTCGGCTCCGAAATACCGCTCCATGGCTTCGCGGAGCGCCTCGGACCGCTTTCGATAGGTCGCGGCAAGATCTTCTTCTCCTAGCTCGTGGGCGAGGTCCGCCGCAGAACGGAGGCCCCCGTAGGTGAGCATGTTCGTATTGAGGTTGACGGTACCGCTGGAGAACCGGTGCTCCAGCTCATCCGCGTCCGAGGCGATGACGCCGTCCTTCGTCTTCTTCCGCTCGCAGTATTCCAGGCTCCACTTCACCAGGGGCCAGTGCGTCTTCGCCTCGGCGCGATCACCGAGGGCCAGCAGGAAGCGCGAGACGCCGAAGGCGAACATGGCCTGGTCACCGCGGTCGCCCGCGCCATTCCAGAAGTCCGTGCCCTCGGCCACGATGGAGCTGGGAATGGGCTGGAATCCGGGGTTCATGTAGCGCGCGAAATGGGAGATGGCGTTGAGCGACGCCGCATTGCCGTAGGCATAGCCCGTGAAGGGGTAGAAGGGCGCCACGTACTCGATGGTGTCGTTGGCCCAGATGGCGGCGTAGTAGCTGCCACCCCCCGGCGCGTGCAGGGGGCCGTGCTTCGTTTCCACGATGCTTTCGCAGGCCCGCAGCTTCGAATAGTCGAAGAGCGATTCCAGGACGGGATCCGGACATTCCAGCCGGAGCGCGTCCCGCAGGCCCTGCACCAAGGCGATGCGCGCTTCGCGCTCGCGGTCGAAGGCGACGGGGAGCACGGGCTCGTCCGCGCGCTGCGCACGGAAGGCCAGCCCCACCGACACGGATTCACCCGGCCGGATCGGGCGATCCGGAATCCCCTCGCAGTCGATGGAAATGCGGTAGCTGCCTTCGCGTGTGATCGGCGCCGGCGCGGGCTGACCCGCCATCTGAAGGCCCTTGTCGACGAACGAGAACGGCAGGCTGGTCACGACGTGAAGGCTCTCGACGCCCGCCACGCGGGGCTCTTTCCCCGGGTTGCAGAGGGTCCACCGTTCGAGAAGGGCCGTGCCTTCCCCACTGGGAAAGATTTCCCGCACCAGGCTCAGGCCACCGTTCAGATCCGTTTCCAGTCTCAGGATGCCGTTCTGGTGCGCCGCACGGACCAGCCGCTCCCGGGGCGGCACGGGGCCTTCCACGTGCACCCGGGGCTCGAAGCGCGTAACACCGGACACTGGAAGGGCCTGGTTGCGGCCATTCAGCCAGAGTGGAGCCTGGTCCCGGCGGAACCGAACCATGAGAGAGGCGTGGGTGTCGTTGGGTGCCACGCGCAGCGTCGGCCAGACGCAGGTGCGCTCGAGCAGGAGGTTGCGTTCGGCGTCCGCCCCGTACGAGACGATCCCCGCCACCCGCCGCCCCGCCATCTCGATGCGATCCGAGTGGGGCAGACGCTGATCGGCGGCGACATCCCAGCTGACGCGGCGCTCCGCGGCATCCAGCTTCCAGCGGTCGGGGGCCGCGGGTCCCTGGGCGGCCAGAGTCAGGCTGGCCAGCAGGCCGAGGATCTTGACGGGCAGGAGGCTCATGGCTGCTCCTCTTCGAGGCTGAAACGGTAGCGGGTACGGCTCGTCCACTCCACACCGGGCCGGAGGATGGTGTCCGGGAAGGCCGGCTGGTTGGGGCTGTCGGGAAAATGCTGCGGCTCCAGGCAGAAGGCGCTGCGGAAACGGTGGGCCGCCCGCCGGCCCCGGTCCGGGCCATCCAGGAAGTTGCCCGAGTAGAACTGGAGGCCGGGTTCGGTGGTGTAGAGGTCCATGCGGCGACCGCTCGCGGGATCGACCACCGTGGCCGCCAGCTGGGGTTCCGCCGCGAGGCCGGCGTCCAGCACGTAGTTGTGGTCATAGCCACGGCCATGTTTCAGCTGGGGATCGTCATCCCCGATGCGGGCCCCGATGGCGCAGGGGGTGCGGAAATCGAAGGGACTTCCCGCCACGGCGCGGAGTTCGCCCGTGGGGATGAGCGTGGCGTCCACGGGCGTGAAGCGTTCCGCGAAGATGGCCAAGCGGTGGTCCAGGATGTCCCCCCGGCCCGCCCCGCGCAGGTTGAAGAAACTGTGGTGCGTGAGGTTGATGGGCGTAGGCCGGGTGGTCCAGGCGCGGTAGCCGATCTCCAGTTCGTTCTGATCATTCAGCGTGTAGGTCACGCGGCATTCCAGGCGGCCTGGGTAGCCTTCCTCGCCATCCTCGGCGGTGTAGGCGAGCTCGATCCCTGCGAAATCCTCCCCGCAATGCTCCACGGCATCCCAAAGCACGTTGTGGAAACCCTTGGCAGGGCCGCCGTGCAGCGCGTGTGGGCCGTTGTTCGTCGCAAGCTGGTATTCCCGACCATCCAGACTGAACCGGCCGTGGGCGATGCGGTTGGCGTAGCGGCCGACGATGGCGCCGAAGTAGGGGTTGCCATGGACATAAGCCGCGTAGGTGCCGTACCCCAGCACGATGTCCGCCACGTGGCCCTGCCGGTCCGGAACCCTGAGGGAGACGAGTTTTCCGCCGAAATTCGTGAGGCGCGCTTCCACGCCCCGGGCGTTCCGCAGGGTGAATAATTCGACGATGCGGCCCTCGGCGGTGCACCCGAAGGCGCTCCTCGAGAACATCGGCACGGGCGCGGCAATACAGGATTTGTTCATGGTCTTCCGGGTAGGCGTTCGTTGGGGTTTCTGCAGGGGCATCGAAGTCACTTGGCGGCGCTGGCTTTCAGGAGCACCACTCCATGGGGTGCGACCCGCGTGGGAAGGCGCCCGGAAGCCGCGCCCAGCGCCTTCTGCCGCCAGAGGTCGCGGACTTGCTGCCGGCCCTTCAGTCCCAGCTTCGCCAGATCCACCGTGTAATCCGCGGGCGTGTTCCCGAGGTTGAAGATCCCGAAAGCCCGGCCGCCGTCGGCCAGTTCCTTCACCCAGACCTGGATCTCCCCCTCCATGAGGACTGGAACCGCCTGGCGGCCCAGACGATCCTGATCCACCGCGAGCACCTCGTCATTGGTGAGCAGGTTGAGGGTGAAGTCATCCAGGCGCGTCATGTCGCAGCCGATGAGCAGGGGCGCTGAAAGCAGAGACCAGAGGCTGAGGTGCGTGTACTGCTCGTCGGCCGTGAGGCGCGACATGTGAAGGCTCGGGCCCCAGCCCACCCAGCCCACCACGAGCATGTCCGGATCATTCCAGTTGCCGGGCTTGGCGAAGGGCGAACTCACCGCCTGGGCGAAGCCGATGTCGCTCATGCTCTTCCAGGTGTCCTCGATGTCTTCCGTCGTGCGCCAGAGCTGGCCGCCCACCTGATCGCCCCATTCCCAGACCTTGCCCATGCCGTACTGGCACAGGCTGTAGACGATGTCGCGGTCCGTCTTCGCGAGGGCCTCGTGCATGATCTGGTAGGGCTTCATCAGCTCGGCCTTGGACTGGTCCTTGGCGATCTGATCGTACGAGCACCAGTCGTATTTCAGGTAGTCCACCCCCCAGCTCGCGAAGGACCGGGCATCCTGGACCTCGTGCTGGTAGCTGGCTGTGTACTGGCCGCAAGTGAGCGGCCCCGGCGAGCTGTAGATGCCGAATTTCAGGCCCAGGTCGTGGAGCCGGTCCCCGAGCCGGGCCATATTGGGAAACTTCTCATTCACGCGGATGGTGCCGTCGGGAAGACGTTTGGGTTCAGGGGAACTCCCCTTGATCTCCCAGCCGTCATCGATGTTCACGTAGCCCCAGCCGTGGTCTCGAAGGCCCTTGGCCACGAAGGTCTTGGCGCTGGCCACCACCTTTTCCTCGTCCACCGCCAGGCCCCAGGCGTTCCAGCTATTCCAGCCCATGGGCGGCGTGAGGGCCAGGCGATCCCCGATGGCAAACTCCAATTCGCGGACAGCACTTCCCTTCGCGTTGCGGGCAGTGAAGGTCACCTTGTAGGTTCCGGCCGCGGGTGTGGTTCCGCGGAGAATGCCCGTAGCCTCATCGAGCTTCAATCCCGCCGGAAGCCCCTTGGCCTGGATGCGGATCGGGCGTTCTCCGCTCACGGGAACCGTGAAGATGAAGTCGCGACCCGGGCGGGCGCCCACGACGGCGGGACCGTTGATGCGCGGCGCCGCCGAAACCTTGGGTGTGAGGAGGTAGGGCGACGTCTCCGAGCGCACGGCCCGGTCTCCGCCCAGGTCGTAGGTGTAGGTCACCAGGCAGGACTGCTCCTGGTTCCCGAGGACGACGGGCACCTCCATGAACGCGCCCGGCGCCAGTTCCAGCGGAAAGGCCTTGTGAAGCACGGCCGCGCCCGACAACACGCCCTTGGCATCCACCGTGAACGTGCCCTTCAGCCTCCGCTCCTGTGAGGTGTTGCTCACGCGCAGGGTTTTCTTCAACCCCTTGGCCGAGAACTCGAAGGCAGAAGTCCGGGGCTCCATTTCCACGGAATCGGACAGGCGGATCATGCGCACGTTCTGACCGCCGTTGAACATGCCGCCCAACCCGCCCTCGTCGTAGACGCGGATGGCCAGCACGTTTTCCGCGCCCCATTTCAGGCGTGGATCATCCACCGGGATCACGTAGAGACGTTCCTCGTTCAGGAGGGTGCTTGGCGCCTTGATGTAGTCCGGATCTGGCGCTTCGTTCAGGGCCGCCACCTTGGTGTTGCAGCCCAGCAGCTGCCCGTTGAGGTAGCTCTGATCGAAGTTGTTCACCTTGCCCAGATCGAAGCGGACGCCGGCCTTCAGTGTGTCGTCCTGCCGCATCTTTTCAGGCAGGACGAAGCGGACGCGGTACCAGGCGTAGCCATCCAGCTTCTCGTAGCCCTGCTCCTCCCAGACCCGGTCCACCTTCAGCGACACCCAGGCTGAATCGTCGAAGTCCGGCTGGCGGTAGGCGGCGTTGTCGCCCGGAATGAACTTCCACGGCCTCTGCAGGTCGATGACTGCCTGTGCGGAGAGGGAGGGTGCGATGAGCAGGGCCGCCACAAGGGCCATGCATGAAGAAGGGATTGCCATGAACGCTCCTGGTGGCAAAGAACGGATCAGCCCTGGGGCTGCCACTGCTTGTAGTGAAGGTCGGGAAGCTCCCGAAGGGCCGCCGCAGCGGTTTCGGGCGTGATGTCCCGGCCGGGCATGCCGAGCATTTCATAGCCCACCATGAACTTCTTCACCGTCGCGCCCCGCAGCAGGGGCGGATAGAAGTGCAGGTGCAGCACCCATTCCGGATGGTCCCCGTCGTCGAAGGGGGCCTGATGGAAACCCATGCTGTAGGGGAAGCTCACCCCGAAGAGGTTGTCGTACCGGGTCGTGAGGCGCTTGAGGAGGTCCGCCAGGGCGAGCCGCATCGCGTCATCAAGGTCGAGGAGGGTTCGCACGGGGCGCTTGGGAAGCACCAGGGTTTCGTAGGGCCACATGGCCCAGAAGGGCACAAGGGCCACCCAGGCGTCGTTCTCGAGGACGATTCGATCGCCCTTCTCCCGTTCCTGAGCCAGGTAATCCATCAAGAGGGGACGGCCATGCTTGGCGAAATAGGCCTCCTGACGACCGAGTTCCTTGACCATCTCGGTGGGGAGATGCTCGTTGGCCCAGATTTGGCTGTGCGGATGGGGATTGGAACAGCCCATCAGCTCGCCCTTGTTCTCGAACACAAGCACTGAGCGGATCCCCGGATCCGCGCCGAGGCTGCGGGTCTCCTCGGTCCAGGTGCGCAGCACCGCATCGATTTCGGACACGCTGAATTCCGGAAGGCTCAGATCGTGGCGGGGCGAGAAGCAGACCACCCTGCAGGTGCCGCTTTCAGAGTCAGCGACCAGCAGTTCGTTTTCCGAATGCGCCTCGGCGCTCGCCCCGTGGGGCGATAGGGCTGCGAAGTCATTGGTGAAGACGAACGTCGAGACGTAGTCGGGGTTCCGGTGCCCCCCTGCCCGCGCGTTCCCTGCACAGAGGTAGCAAGCCGGGTCATAGGCGGGACGCGTATCCGATGGCCGGGCTTCCACCTTGCCTTGCCAGGGCCGCTGGGTGCGCTGCGGGCTCACCAGCACATGCTCTCCCGTGAGCAGGTTCAACCTCCGATGGGAACGCGAAAACATGCCTTGCTCCTCCGTGCCTGGGGACGTCACCGGGGCCGTGCTCATTCGACCGAAGCCGTTCCGCCCGTGAGGCGGCACTCATGGATCCTCGGTTCCGTGCCGAGGCCCTTCCGGTAGATGTCGGCCATGCACACGGAGAAGTCGGTGAGGGCGCCCTCCTCCACCAGGCTGATCGTGCACCCCCCGAATCCGGCGCCCATCATGCGGCTGCCCAGCACGCCCGGAATGGTCCGGGCCCCATTCACGAGGATGTCCAGCTCCGCGCAGGAGACTTCATAGTCGTCCCGAAGCCCGTCGTGGCTGGCGTTCATGAGGGCTCCGAATGCTTCGAAATCGGATCGTCCCAGGGCCTCGCATGCCTCGAGCACGCGGCCGTTTTCGCGCACGACATAATCGCAGCGGCGGAAGACCACGGGATTCAGCTCCTTCCGGTGGGCCTGAAGCATGGCGGGCGTCACATCCCGGAGGCTCTTCACGCCCGGATACTGGCCTGCGAGGAGCGCGACGCCGGTTTCGCACTGGGTTCGGCGCACGTTGTATTCGCTGCCCGCCAAGGTGCGACGGACCCGGGAATCGCATAGCACGACCCGCAGATCCGACCGCTCGAAGGGCGCGTATTCGAAGGAGAGATCCCGGCAGTCCAGTCGGATCAGGCGCCCTTCCCGTCCCAGCAGCGAGGCGAACTGGTCCATGATTCCACAGGCCACACCCACGTAGCGGTTCTCGGCCCGCTGCCCCAGCCGCGCCAGGGCCAGACGGTCATACCCCAGATCGAAGAGTTCGTTGAGGCCGAAGGCGAAGCCGCATTCCAGCGCCGCCGAGGAGGACATCCCGCTGCCGATGGGCACATCTCCGCCGAACGCGCAGTCCACGCCACCCAACGAACGCCCATCCGCCAGGAATTCGGTGATCACCCCCAGAAGGTAGTTGGCCCAATGGTGTTCGGAGCGGGCCAGATCCTTCAGGTCCACCTCGCAGGATTCATTGAGGTCCACGCTGTGGAAGCGGCAGCGACCGTCCGCGCGCGGGCTCATGGCCAGCCAGATGGCCTTGTCCACGGCGGCGGGCAGGACGAAACCCAGGTTGTAGTCGGTGTGCTCACCGATGAGGTTCACCCGCCCCGGCCCCCGCACGATGAGCTCCGGCTCACCGAAATGTTCGAGGAAGGATTCGCGGATGCGCGCAGCGCCGACCTTAGCCATGGTCGTCATCATCGATGTGCCTTTCGGTTGGAGCGGAATACGAAGCCCAGCATCACCAGTCCAAAGACGAGCAGTGCGAGGCCCCAGTCCAGGTTCACGTTAATGCCCAGCGAGGCCTGGTACAGCTCCTGGGAGGTGGTGAGCCCCAGAACCACGAGGATGGTTCCGAAGAGGGTGAAGAGGATTCCAATGGGAACACGAAGGTCGAAGTTCATGCGTCACCTTAGGCGAAGAGGATGTTCAGAACCACGGCGATGGCGAGGATGACGAGGCCCAGGTACAGCGGCCGCTTGTACCAGGGCAGGTGCCCTTCGGCGTGCCGCTCGGTGAGGCTGTAGACGAGGCCGCGCAGCTCCTCGTCGCTCTTCGTGCGGCGGGTCGCGAGGCTGATCAGAATCGTGACGATGAAGCAGGTGCTCCAGGACCAGATGGCCGTCCAGAAGTTCTGCGCCATTTCGCTCGGGTAGACGTGCAGCACATGGCCGATCCAGCCGCCCTTGAAGAGGCTCTCGGCGCCGATGGGAACGGTCAGTCCGTGGTGGAGCGCCGCCGCCGCCGTGCCCGAGAGCAGGCCGAAGAAGGCGCCGTGGCCCGTCGTCCGCTTCCAGAACATGCCCAGCAGGAAGGTCGCGAAGAGCGGCGCGTTCACGAACGCGAAGATCAGCTGCAGCATGTCCATGATGTTGTTGAAGTGCACCGCCATGTAGGCCGTGAGAATCGACAGCAGGATGCCGCCCACCGTCGCCATGCGGCCCATCCAGAGGTAGTGGCTGTCGCTCTTGTCCTTCGCGATGTGGTTCTGGTAGATGTCGTAGGTCCACACCGTGTTGAAGGCCGTCACGTTGCCCGCCATGCCGCTCATGAAGCTGGCCATCAGCGCCGTCAGGCCCAGGCCCAGCAGCCCCGTGGGGAAGTAGTGCTTGAGCATGAGCGGGATCGTCATGTCGTAGTCGTAGGACGCGCCCTTCACCGGCAGCGCGAAGCCCGTCTGGCCGCTCTTGTAGGTGAGGCCGATGGCGATCATGCCCGGCAGGATGACGAGGAAGGGGAAAAGCATCTTGGGCACGGCGGCGATGAGCGGCACCTTGCGCGCCGCCGTTTCGTTCTCGGCCACCATGGCCCGCTGCACGACGAGGAAATCCGTGCACCAGTAGCCGAAGGACAGCACGAAGCCCAGGCCCATGGCCATGCCGAACCACTCGACGCCCATGGGGTTCGCGCCGGGCGTGCCCATGTGCCGCCAGGTGCTCACCCAGGCGCCGCCCGCGTAGGCCTGGCCCTGCAGGTTGTGGCTCTGCCCCGCGACGAGGTTGAGGCGCTGCACGAGCCCCGCCCATCCACCGCAGTCCTTCAGGCCGAGGAAGACGAGCGGCGCAAAGCCCAGCACGATGAGGAAGAACTGCATCACCTCGTTGTAGATGGCCGACGTCAGGCCGCCGAGGAAGATGTAGGCCAGCACGATGGCCGCGCTGATCCAGAGCGAGACGTTGAAGTTCCAGCCCAGGAGCAGGTTCAACAGCTTGGCCATGGCGTACATCGAGATGCCGCTGGAAAAGACCGTCATGATGGCGAAGCTGAAGGCGTTGAAGGTGCGCGTCTTCTCGTCGTAGCGCAGCTTCAGGTATTCCGGCACGCTGCGGGCCTTCGATCCGTAGTAGAAGGGCATCATGAAGACGCCGACGAAGACCATGGCCGGCACGGCGCCCACCCAGTAAAAGTGGGCGGTCATCATGCCGTATTTCGCGCCCGAGGCCGCCATGCCCATGACCTCCTGCGCGCCCAGGTTCGCGCTCAGGAAGGCCAGGCCCGCGATCCAGGCGGGGATCGCATGACCCGACAGGAAGAAATCCGTCGAATTCCGCATGCGCCGCTTGAGGGCGACTCCGATCCCCACCACGAATGAGAAGTAGAGGATGAGAATCAGCCAATCGGCGACTCCCAGATGAATGCGGGTGAAGCTGGGCATGACCCCTCCGGAACGACTCTTAGGAAACACACATTCTGAAATATCACATACAACACTACGCTCTATATTCGAATTAACCAAGGGTGTTCCGATAACTTTTTGTAGGAATCGGGTCACCCTTGAAATCCCGCGCGGCGAATCCGTTCCACAAAACAAGACCCGATTCAACGAAGGACTCTCAATAAATTACGCTCAGCCCCCTGAGGAACAAGAAAGGAGACAGGTCAAAGTTTGTAGAAATCGGGTCACACCTCGGGTGGCCCCTCGAACACTAAGCCGCCTCCACCAACATTGACTTCTATGGTTTTAACAAGACCCGTCACCACCCATTGGCCATTCAAGAGGTCGTCGGCTTCGGGACCACCCACTTAAATCCGGCGAAAGGTCTCTGCACCGCCCTTCAGGTGTCAATGAGGGCCTTCGTCACAACTTGTCCGAAGAACCTCGAGCTCCCTTCCAGACCTCCTGCGCTCGCCCTCAGACCGCGGTGTACCCGTCACCCACCCCAGGAAGAGCACCTTCAGCAAATTCCCATCGGATAAAGGGTGGATCTGAGTTCAGGAATCGCGCCATGGCCTCGAAGGTTTCACGGCGCCCGATTTCAACATTCCACAGTCATCTGAAAAGCATGTCACTATTTTTTGTTTCTCGAAAAATCATTGTTTCATTTACAAGCACTAATGATGTGTATGTTTCAAAATGCGTCTCTGCATGCATTTGAGCCTCATTCACTCGACCTCTTCCATTCTCATTTTTTTGGACTGATCTGCCACTCGTGGCAGGTAGAAAAGTGATAAATTTGAGTGTGATGTTCAGTGGCCATCTAGCGACCGGAATCGGCCACGCGCATTGAGGAGCAGATCCCATGAGCCAACCCTTCACATCGTACGTCACCGGCATTGCGCAATTGATGGAAGAGGCACGATCGGTGCCTCTCGGTGATATTCCGCCCGCTGCGGCGCCGGTGCTCCGCGAAGATGCACCGAGGGCACTCGTGTTCTCCCCCCATCCCGACGACGAATCCATCATCGGAGCGCTGCCCCTCCGCCTGCGACGCGAACTCGGTTACGACGTGCGCGTCGTGGCCGTGACTCAAGGAAGCCGCGCGGACCGCCAGGCTGCGCGTTTCGAAGAAATGCAGGGCGCATGCAATTATTTGGGATTCAAGCTCGTTCCCACCTGCCCCAATGGCCTGCTCAACATCAACCCCAAAACGCGGAATGGTAATCCCGCGGAGTGGGCCGCGGCAGTCGGCATCATCGCCAAGATCCTCATCGATCACCAGCCAAGCGTCTTGTTCATGCCCCATGACCAGGATTGGAACAGCACCCACATCGGCACCCATTTCCTCGTCACCGATGCCCTGAAGACCCTTGGCCCCAGCTTCAAGTGCCGGATCGTCGAAACCGAATTCTGGCGCGCCATGGCGGAACCCAACCTGGTCATCGAATCCACCCCCGAAGAAGTGGCGGATCTGGTCGCCGCCATTTCCTTCCACAAAGGCGAAGTGGTACGCAACCCGTACCACCTCACCCTGCCCGCCTGGATGGCGGACAATGTGCGCCGAGGCGGAGAGATCGTGGGTGGCCAGGGCGGGGCGGCACCGACCTTCCCCTTCGCCACCCTTTATCGGGTTCGCGACTGGCTGATGGGCGCCTTCGATACCGCTCCGCGCGCCGGTCAGGTCATCGCCAGGGACGGTGATCTCGCGGGACTCTTCAAGTAATCCAGAATCTCAACCCCCAGTGAAAAAGGCGCTGATCTGCGGAGATCAGCGCCTCTTTCTTTTGGACCTTCCTGGGATCTCAAACCAGGTTCTGGAATTCCGCCCACTCAGGCTCATTGGCGAAGACCCAGCGGTGGTACTCGATCTCCTTCAGTTCCGAGGCGGCTTCCTCATCCACCACCACCTGGCAGCGGGGGTGCAGCTGCAGGGCTGAGGCCGTCACCATCGCGGAGATGGGACCCTCGACCGCTTTGGCCAGAATGGTGGCCTTGGATTTGCCCGTGACGAGCATGAGGCAGCGGCGCGAATCGAGAATGGTCCCCACCCCCATGGTGATGGCACGACGCGGCACGTTGGCGGGATCACCCCCGAACATGGGCGCATTCTGCTCGCGGGTGGCCGGTGTGAGCGCCTTTTCGCGCGTGCGCGAACGCAGCGAGGACAGGGGTTCGTTGAACCCGATGTGGCCATCGCTGCCGATGCCCACCAGCTGAAGATCAATGCCGCCGGCCTGGGTGATGGCGGCCTCGTACCGCAGGCACTCGGCCCCGAGATCGGATGCCATGCCATCGGGAAGGTGGGTGTTCGCCTTGGCGATGTTGACGCGGTCGAAGAGGAGTTCGTTCATGTAGTGCCGGTACGAACAGGGATGATCGGCCGGGATGCCGATGTATTCATCCAGGTTGAACGTCGAGCAGAGCGAGAAATCCAGGCCTTCCTTCTGATGCATGTCCACCAGCAGGCGGTAGACAGGCTCCATCGTCCGGCCTGTGGCCATGCCCAGCACCAGCCTGGGATGGGCCTTCAGCTCCTTCGCGAGAATTTGTGCCACGAGGTAGGCGGCCTTCTGCTGGTTCGGGAGAATGATCACTTCCATGAGGGTTCCTTAGGGACGGACGGCAGAACCTGGGCCTTCACTTCTTGCCGACGAAGTGGGCCTCGATCTCTTCCAGCGTTTTGCCCTTGGTCTCGGGGAGGAAGAAGAAGGCCGTGATGAAGTAGACGACCGTGAAGCCGGCGAAGAGGAAGAACATCGTGCCGTATCCGTACTTGCCCACAGTGGGGAGAAAGACGGCGGCGATGGTGGTGGACACGGCCTGGTTGATGAGCAGCGCGATGCTCATGCCGTTCGAGCGGATGCGCGTGGGCATCAGCTCCGACAGGGCCAGCCAGACGCACACGCCCGGCCCCATGGCGAAGAAGGCGATGAAGATGAAGGTGAACAGGGCGACGAGCCAACCGTTGGCGGCGCTGGGCACGGGCGTGATGAGGGCCGCCTCGATCTTGAGCGGCGCCGTGCGGGCCGCCTGGGCGTCGGCCGTGGGGTTCGTGATGCGCGCCGCCAGGGCGCCCGCCTTGTCCTTGGGCACGCAGGATTCGCGGGTGATGGCGATGGCCGCGCTGAGGTCCGTGGAGCGCACCACCTTGGTGGCGGCCCGGAAATCGCCATAGCTGTAGATGACGATCAGCGTGGAGGGCTTTCCCGCCACCTTCGCGCCCGCCGCGCCTGCGCTTCCCAGCAGGTGGTCCGCAGCCTCCGGCGTGTATTTCAGGGTCACGGACTGGTCCCCGTCCACCAGGGCCTGGATGGCAGGAGCCACATCCACGCGGTGCTGCTCCGTGCGCCGGAAGAGGAGGCCCGTTCCCAGCAGGGCCACGATGATGCCGGCACTGCCGACGCTGAGCAGGAATTTGCGTCCCTTCTTGTCCACCAGGGCGACCGCCACCATGGTCATGAGGAAGTTGACGAGGGTGAGCAGCACATAACCCAGGTGGGCCGCGTTGTCGCCGAGGCCCGCCTGGATGAGGATCGTCGCGTTGTAGCCGATGACGCTGTTGATGCCCGTGGCCTGGTTGCAGGCGAGGATGACGCAGGCCAGCAGGAAGGGGATGACGTACATCCGGCTCAGGAGGCTTTCCTTCGCCTTCTCGCCCATGCTCTTCTCGGCAGCCCGGGCGCTTTCGTCCATCTCCTTCAGTTCGATCTCGGTCACTGCCTCGGTCCGCGTCTTGCGCAGCGCGGCGCGGGCTTCTTCCTTGCGGCCCCGACGGTGGAGCCAGCGGGGGCTCTCCGCGACGAAGAAGGCCCCGATGACGAAGAACAGCCCCGGGAGGATGCTCACCCAGAAGATGCTGCGCCAGGCCAGATCCTTGAAGGCGAAGAGGGCCTCGGCGTTCCCGGCCTTCTCGAGGTGTTCCACCTTGAAGCTGAAACCCCAGGCGATGAGGGCCGCCGCGAAGATGCCGAGGGTCAGCAGCCACTGGAAGACGCCGGTTCCCCTGCCCCGGTTGGAGGCATCCAGGCATTCCGCCAGGTAGAGCGGCACCACCACGCCCACCAGGCCCGCACTCACCCCCTGCAGGAGGCGGCCCAGCACCAGCGGGCCGAAGCCATGCGCCAACGCGATCATGGGAATGCTCAGCACGAAGCATAAGCCGCTGAGGATCATGAGCTTCTTCCGGCCCATGAGATCGGCCAGCATGCCGGCGAAAAGTGTTGAGATCACGCTGCCCAGCAGCACGGCCGCCACGATGATCGAGAGCTGGTTGCTCGTGAGCCCCGAAGTGGCCTCCAGGTACGGGAGCGCGCCCGCGATGATGCCGACATCGATGCCGTAGAGGAGCCCTCCCAGTCCCGCGATGAACAGCAGGTAGCGGAGGTTCCGGACCAGGGCCGGAGAGGCGTCGGGGGCGGGTGTGGTCATGGGCATCACCTCGGTTCAGTCAGGTTCCAGTAATTTTAATGATGTATCAATATTATATCGATATGGCCGCAGGAACGTCCAGGCAAAGGGCCGCGGCGCCGAGGATGGCGATCTGGGGTTCCTCGCTCACCTCGATGGAGAGCCGCTTCAGGGACTGCTGGAAGGCGAAGGTCCGCAGCTCGGCCCAGACCGTCTCGCGGAAGAAGGGATAAGCCTTGGATACCGAACCGCCGAGGAGGATCCGGTCCGGGTCATAGGCGTAGATTGCGAGGGCGATGGCCTTCCCCAGATCCCGCCCGAAGGCCTCGAAGATCTGAAGCGCCTCGGCCTCGCCGCGCAGCGCGGCCTCGTACAACTGACCCCCGTTGCGTCCGTGCTCCCGCTGGAAGCGCGGTCCGCTCACGTAGTATTCGTAGGTGTGATCCCGGTAAGGGAGGCTGCCGATCTCGCCGGCCCCGCAGTTCACGCCCGAATAGAGGCGGCCGTCGAGGACGAGCCCGGCGCCCAACCCCGTGCCCACGATGAGGCCCACCAGGCTCTTGGATCCACGCCCCTTGCCGAAGTGGTACTCGCCGAGGGCGAAGCAGTTGGCGTCGTTGTTGACGCGAACGGGTAACTGGAAGCGGTCTTCCAGGATCCGCTTGAGCGCCACTTCCCGCCAGGAAGGGATGTTCTCCACGTCGTAGACGATGCCCTGCTCCACGTCCACCACGCTGGGCACGCCGATGCCGATGGCGGACACCTCGGGGCTCAGCACGTCTTCGATGCTGCGGACGAGGTCCGCCACCACCACATCCGCCTCGGCCTTCGCCGGTGTGGGGCGGGCCGCCAGCTTCACGATGCGGTGGTTCTCCACCCGGCCCGCGCGGATGTTCGTGCCGCCCAGGTCCACACCGATCAAGGTTCGATTCGCCATGTCCGACCTCACGCGCGTTCGGGCTGGGCATCCTGCTTGCCCAGCGTGGCGTTGCTGGTCAGGGGATTCGCCCAGAAGCCGATGAAGAGCAGGTAGGTGAAGGTGCCCAGCACCGCCAGCAGGCCGTAGCGCAGCCCCATGGGCCCGGCATGGTCCGCGATCAGGCCGATGAGAGGCGGCAGGATGGCGCCGCCGAGGATACCCGTGCAGAGAATCCCCGCGAAGGTGCCGTGGTGCCTGTCCAGAGAGTTCAGGGCCAGGGCGAAGACCAGGGGCCAGCCCACCGAGCACCAGAAGCCCATCATGGGGAGGGCCACCAGGGCCGTCGGGCGGTTGCCGAAGAGCGCCGCCAGCAGCGTGAGCATGCCGCCCGCCATGAAGGCGACGAGGATCTTCTTCGCGTCGAAGAGCTTCAGGAGAACCAGTCCCACGGCGCATCCCAGCGTCATGGCGCCCCAGAAGCCCGACACCGCGACGCGATTGGCCAGGTCCGGATCCACCTGGTGGCAGTTGATGAGGAAGGGCTTGATCTTGGTGGCGAGCCCCTGCTCGGTGCCCACGTAGCAGGCGATGCCGACGAAGTAGAGCCAGACGGTCCGGTTCTTCAGGAGCAGGAGGATGGTCTCGAAGGAGCCGACCCTCTCGTCCTCGACCAGTTCCACCTTGGGCAGCCGCACACAGGCGATCACCACCGTCATGGCGGCGAGCAGCGCCGCGAACACCCAGTACAGGGCCACCCAGGACAGCCCCTCGGGCACCAGCCGTGTGAGCACGCCGACGAGACCGCCCTGCTGGCGCCCGTTGATGCCGCTCACGAGGTAGACGTAGAGGTGCGGGCTGAGGGTGGAGCCCAGGGCGAAGATCATCTGGGACAGGTTGCCGAAGAAGGCGTAGTGCTCCTCGCCGCCCGAGATCCGCAGCAGTGGGTTGATGACCACCTGCAGCATGGCGAAGCCGACCCCGATGACGAACAGCGAAGGAAGGGCCACCGCGTACGAAGGTCGCGCGGCGAAGGCCAGGGCGCCTGCCGCCGACAGCAGGAAGGCCACCATCAGGACCGCCTTGGCCGAAAAGCGCTCCACCAGCAGGCCTGCGGGAATGGACATCACCGCATAGGCGAGGAAGAGCGCCGAGGCCAGTGTGCCCACCTGAGCTTCCGTCAAGCGGAAGGAGGCCTGGACGTCCGTGCCCATGGGATCGAGGATGTTCGTCACGAAAGAAATCACGACGAAGATCAGCATGATCAGGCCGACCTTGAAGAGGCTGCGATGCATGGAGGCTCCTCAGTCCCGGGGGACCACGTTCCAGCCGTGAAGGGTGAGATGGGGCCGCTCGCCGTGCAGGTCTGTGGGATCGAACTGCACCCGCACGGTGCGCGTTTCGTGGGGCGGGATGGAGAGGCCGTTGTCATCCCAGAGCGCCGAAGCGATCGGTTTTTTGGAACCGGCGCGGACCAACCCAAGGTCCAGGTAGAAGGCGAGGCGATCCGAGGAATTGGTCAACGTGATGATCCCTTCGCCCTTCTCAAAGCGGGAGGTCACCTTCACCTGAGCCTGAGGTAGCGAACGCAGGCCCGTAAGATCCGCGAAGGCGGTGTTGGGCGTCATGAACCAGTTGGAATGGGCCTGGTCCAAAGTCTCCGGCTGGGTGGAGAGCCAATAGAAGTTGTCCGCGAGGGTCCCACCCTTGCCGCTCAGGCGCAGGTCGAGGAAGTACGTCGAGGTCGCGGGCTTCAAACTCTTGAGGTCCAGCGCCAACGCAGAAGCGCCCGCGGGGCAGGAGACTCGCACCTCCTTCTCGAAGACCTTGGCCGAGCCGGCGTCAAAGACCCGCGCTTTCACAGTGACGTTCTCCAGGGCCTCGCGCGTGTCGTTCACCACGTGCACGGTCTTCGCGGCCCGATCATAGGCCACGGTGCGCGGCTGGCAGCCCTTGCGGGCACCGTAGTAGGCGCCGGTGGGCACCAGGTCGTAGTCGTAGAGCTGCCAGTAGAGCTTGGGCCAGGAGGCGTTGAGCATCCACTGCACCACCCCCGTGGCCTGGGGTTGGCGGATGCCGAAGGCCTCGAACATGGCCTGCACACCCTCGTAGTTCATGGCCTGGGCGCGGAAGGCGAAATCCTCCACGGAGGAAGCCGCACCGTAGCGCTGGTTGAAGGCGTTCAGGTAGCGATCGAGGGTGTTGAAGGCGTGGCGCCCGCAGTGGAAGTCCCAGGTCTTGTTGATGGGCCACAGCTCGGCTGCGGGAATCATCTTCTTGAGGCTGGAGAGGGGTGGGATCTGCGGCCCGGGCCCCGTTTCGGTATTGAAGCCGTAGGCGCCGCCGTGGCTCGTGTCCTCGAACCAGTAGTTGGGGGTCACGTAATCGTAGGGCCCGAGCATCTTCACGCCCGTGGGGCCGCTGAGGGTGCTGGTCCAGCCCTTGGTGGCGGCCAGGTAGGGGCGCGCCGGGTCGAGCGCCTTCAGATCGGCGGCATACTGTTTTTCCGCCTCGGGCCAAGGCAGCTTGTCGCTGCCCAGCACCCACACGAGGATGCTCGGATGGTTGCGCAGCCAGCGCACCTGGTCCCGCAGGTACGAGGCCACCAGCTGGATCTCAGCCGGCGTTTTCGCGGCACCGTAGGTTTCGTCATCCTGGGGCGTGCCGAGGTATTCGACCCATTCCCACTGGCAGCTGATGCCCACCATCACCAGCAGGCCTGCGCGATCCGCGAGCTCGTACAGCTTCTGGCTGCTGCCCCAGAATCCCTCGAGACGCACAGTGTTCAGGTTCAGGTGCTTGATCCGTCGGAACTGCGCTTCCAGCTTCCTAGGGTCCTCGCGCAGGAAGAGGTCGTCCACCCAGCCGCCACCGCGGATGAGCACCTTGCGCCCGTTGACGATGAAGCCGCGATGCCCCTGTTCGTTGAGATAGGTGCCCACCTGACGGATGCCGAAGGTCGTGCTGAAGGCATCGCTCGCGCCCTGCCCTGCCCGCGCGCGGAGCTTCAGCGTGTAGAGCGCGGGTTCGCCCAGGTTCACGGGCCACCAGAGTCGGGGATTCCGGATGCGCAGACCCGGCACCTGCTCCGGGGAGAAGACGAGCGCTTTCCGCTCGTGGGGCTGGAGCGTGTAGGCGACCTTGAAATGAAGGGTCTCGATCTCGCCGGTGACCTCGCCTGAAACCACCCGACCCTCGTGGTTCACGAGGTCTGCCGTGATGGTGAGCGCGGCCTCCTTCAGGGTCTGGAGGTTCACGTCGCTGCGGACGTAGACGTTCTCGAGGGATACGGCGCCAGATCGCCGCAGCTTCACCTCCCGGAAGAGGCCCATGTTGCGGTCGGGCGGCTCGGGATTCCAGTCCACGAAGCCCATGGTGAAGTCGCCCTTGCGGGGCGGGTGGACGAGGATGGCGAGGGCGTTGGCGCCTGCTTGCAGGTGATTCGTGATGTCCAGATCGAAGGTGCGGAAGGCACCGGTCAGCGCGTCCTGTCCGGCGATCTGCCTACCGTTCAGCCACACGTCCGCCCGGTAGTTCACGCCGTCCAGCAGCAGGCGGGTGTGCTGCCTGAGCTGGGTCGGGCTGACCCGGAATTCCGTGCGGTACCACCAGGCTTCCTGAAAGGGCTCAGGGGAGATGGCGTCCAGGTTCTGCCCCAGAAAGGGATCCTTGTAGCGACCCGCGTCCACCAGCGCGCCCAGCACCGTGCAGGGCACCTGGGCCTGGACCCACGCCTTGGTATCAAAGCCGGGAGTCGAAAGATCCCGGGCCGCCCCCCCCACGGACGCGGCCCGGATGGCCCAACCCCGGCCCAGGACGGTGGTGTCGGAGGCCGGTGCGCCGCCCATGAGCAGCGTCCCGAACATCGCCAGCGCCACCACCATCCATGTCTTGAACATGTGTCTCCTCGTGGATTCGGTCGAGGTCAGCCGAGGGCGGGCAGGCTGGCCGCAGCCACGGCCTGGCCCACCCGGCGGCTCTTCTCGTCGGGAAGGAAGATGGAGATGGCCTTGGCGAGTTCCGGGAATTCCGCCGCCAGGACAGCCTTCGCCCTGTCGAGGATGATCTCGCCGCCCTTGCCCGAGGTCACCCGGCCCAGGATCATGGCATGCTCCATGTCGTAGAACTCGGCATACCAGGGCAGCGTGTAGCCGAGGTAGGTGCCGATGGTCTCGAAGATGGCGCGGGCCGCGGGATCTTCCTTGGCCATGAGCGCCTGCACTTCCTTGAGTCGCTCGGGCAGGCCCATGTCCGAAGGGAAGCTGAGGCCCGCGGGGCCCGCCAGCTTGTCCACCGCCTGCTGGGAGAAGTAGGCCGCGCCCACGCCGGGATTGCCGGACCAATCATCCGTGCCCGCGGTGGGATTGGCGTCCACGGTGCTGAAGGCGAGCTCGTTGAGCCAGCCGGTGATCTTCCCATTGCGATCGAGGAAACCCACGGCCTCGCTGGATCCCAGGGCGATGCCCAGGATGCCGTTCTGCTCCAGCGACAGGCCGCCGGCCAGGGCCGTGACGTCGCCGTCGTTGATGACTTCGAGCGGCACGTTCCATTCCTTTCGGAGCTTCAAAAAGATCGGGCTCACCTCGGCGGCGAACCGCTCCTTGGGCACGGCGCGGAAGAGCGAGGCCACCATCACCTGGTTGTCCACGAGGATGCCCGCGGAGGAACCGCCGATGGCGTCCAGGCGCGGCAGGTGTGAGGCCGCGAGCTTGAAGCCCTCGTTGATGCAGTTGTAGTGGTAGGAAGGATCGGCTTCCGTCTTGGGCGTCCAGGGGATCTCGGTGCTGAAGACCACCTCCCCATCGATGACCGCGGCCACCTTGTAGTCGCTGGCACCCAGATCGAAGCCGATGCGGCAGCCTGTGAGGTTTCCGCCCAGGGCCAGGGCGCCCTTGCCTGCGGGGGGAATGGCGGCAGGATCCATCACCGCCACTTCGAAGGGACGGTTGAAGGCCTGGCCCATGATCTCGCGTTCGAATTTCCAGGGCCCGTCGGCACCGTACTCCGCGACAACGGCTTCGCACAGGGCCTTGGGTCCGCCCACGGAGGCGCGCCATCCGCCGCACACCCAGAGGAGGCCGTTCAGCATCCACGACACGTAGCGCAGGTTGTCCTCGTCGCGCCCCGCACCGGCGGGAAAGACCTTCAGTTCGAGGCGGGCCACGGGCCCGGCGTTCTGCTCCAGGCCCACCACCACGGTCTCGTGGCTGCCGTGGGCTTCCAGGGCCTTTCGGAAATTCCGGACGCCCAGGGAGAGGGGGCGGTACTGCGGATCCAGCGCCAGCGGCTGGTCCAGGGGAACGTTGAAAAGGCTGCTGGCA
The DNA here is from genome assembly GCF_030268085.1 of Geothrix limicola. Lineage (GTDB taxonomy): Bacteria > Acidobacteriota > Holophagae > Holophagales > Holophagaceae > Geothrix > Geothrix limicola. The sequence continues at coordinate 219,185 of NZ_BSDE01000001.1, read as the reverse complement.
AAGGTTTCGTGGTGGAACATGCTCACCTCACTGGGCGGTTGGGGTGGTCGCCGGTTGGGCATGCAGCTCGTAGCCCTTGGGACCATTCAGGGGGCGGTAGTTCACGTCCAGCACATCCAGGCGCTGAAGGTGACCGCGGAGACGCGAGAGGAAAGCCCCAGTATCGCGGCCTTCCTTTGGGGACCACAGCACTTCGGCCAGGGCCGCGAGGCGGGGCCAGAGCATGTATTCCACGTGCCGTGGCGTGGGCTGGTACTCGGTCCAGATTTGGGCCTGGGCGCCGAGGATGTGCCGCCGCGCGGCTTCGTCGAGGCCGGCCGGAATGGGCTCGTAGGCGTAGACCTGTTCCAGGGTCAGCAGACCGCCGATGGTGTATGGCTCGGGATTCTTGCTCTGGTAGTGGTCGAAGTAGGTGGTGCCGATGGGCGTGGCCACCACGTCGTGGCCCTCCTTCGCCGCCTGGGCGACGATATCGCCGCGGTTCCAGGCCATGATCGCCGCCGACTGATCGATGCCGCCTTCCATGATCTCGTCCCAACCGATGATGGCGCGGCCCTTCGAAGCCAGGTGCTGCGCGGCCTGGCGGATGAACCAGCTCTGCAGCTTGAGCAGGGCGGGGTGGTCCACCGATTCGCCTTTCTCGTTGGTGGTCGGCTTCAGATCCGCCAGGGTGGCCTTGGCGTCCACCAGGCCGAGGGCCTTCATCCGCGCCAGGGCGGCTTCGCTGCGGGCCCACTCGCCCTTGGGGCACTCGTCGCCACCGATGTGGATGTAGTGCGAGGGGAAGAGGGCCACCACCTCGTCCAGCACATCCCGCAGGAAGGCCTGGGTGCGGTCGCTCACGTTGAAGGTGCTGGGGAAGACCCCGAAGTTGCCCACCACTTCCACCTTCTGGCCCGGGAAGTTTCCCAGCTCCGGGTAGGCTGCCACGGCGGCGCTGCTGTGGCCGGGCATCTCGATCTCGGGGACGATGGTGATGAAGCGGTCGGCGGCGTAGCGCACGATCTCGCGCACGTCGTCCTGGGTGTAGAAGCCGCCGTGGGGCACGTTGTCGTAGGGCAGCAGGGTCTGGTGGTCGTCCCGGTTGGCCCAGGGGATCACCGTGGCCTTGCGCCAGGCGCCAACTTCCGTCAGGCGGGGGTATTTCTTGATCTCCAGGCGCCAGCCCTGGTCATCGGTGAGGTGCCAGTGGAAGACGTTGAGCTTGTGCAGGGCCATCAGGTCGAGGTGCTTCTTGACGAAGGCCTTCGGCATGAAGTGGCGGGAGACGTCCATGTGGGAGCCGCGCCAGGCGAAGCGGGGGCCGTCTTCGATGAGCCCGCAGGGCAGCGTCCAGGCCAGGCCCGGCACCACGGATTCCCGGAAGATCTGGGGCGGCAGCAGCTGGCGGAGGCTCTGGATGCCATAGAAGAGGCCGGCCGGTTTGGGGGCCAGGATCCGCACCCGCTCGGGGCGAACCTCCAACCGGTAGCCTTCGGCACCGAGGGCGCCGAGGGCGGGATCCAGGGCCAGGACGATGTCCCCCCGCCCTTCCTTCTCCACCAGGGGAAGGTCCAGCCCGGTGGCCGGCCGGAGGTACTGCCTCAGGCGGTCCCCCAGGGGTTTGGCCTCACCCCGGGCCGAAATACGAGTCCCCGGACCCAGGCTGAAGGTGCCCTCCAGGGGGGTCAGCGCGCGGGGGATCGGGAGGATCGCCTGAGCCCGAAGCCCTGGTGTCAGAGAAAAAACCGTGATTATTGAAATAGCGAAATTCTTTATTAACTTATGCTTAGATTTAGTTGACCAAAAGTTCCACAAAATTTTCATGGGGCACCTTTTTTGTTTGACTTGCCTCTTCCTGTCTATAAGATTGTTTTCACTTTCAAATCTACTCCATTAGTAAGTTCAATGCACTAACAAAACTCGAAAATTTTTTGCCGCCAGGACGTCATGAAAAAAGCCACCCACCAAGCCACCAAAGAACACAACACGACCCTCGTGTTGAAGACCATCTACCACAATGATCAGATCAGCCGGGCGGACATCGCCCGCATGACGAGCCTGACCCGCACCACCGTATCGGAGATCGTCACCGAGCTCATGGGCCTGGGCCTCGTCCGGGAGACGGGCTTCGGTCCCGCCACCATCGGAAAGCCGCCCATCCACGTGGATTTCGATGCCGGCGCCCGCCAGCTCATCTGCGTGGACTTGGGCGAGGAGGAGTTCCACGGCGCCCTGGTCAACCTGCGGGGGGACGTGCTCCAGCGCCACTCCCTGCCCCTGGGCGATCGCAAGGGCGAAGCGGCCCTCCAACTGGCCCACCGGCTGGTGGAGGGACTCTGGGCCCAGGTCACCGCGCCCATCCTGGGCATCGGCATCGGCACCCCGGGCCCGGTGGATCCCGACAAGGGCATCATCCGTCAGGCCGTGAACCGCGACTGGACGAACCTGGACCTGAAGGAGATCTTCGGGGCCCGCTTCAACGTCCCCATCCACATCGCCAACGACAGCCACGTGGCGGCCCTGGCGGAATGCGCCTACGGCGGCCATGGACGCACGCCGAGCCTGGTGCTCATCAAGGTCGGCGAGGGCATCGGCTCGGGCATCGTGCTCGGCGGCAACCTCCACACGGGCGAGGGCTTCAGCGCCGGTGAAGTCGGCCACCTCTGCGTGGAGCGCGGCGGCCTGCCCTGCACCTGCGGCAACCACGGCTGCCTCGAGACCGTGGCCAGCACCCCTTCCCTGCTCCGCCTCGTCCGAGCCGAGGCCGAGCGCGCACCGGACTCACCCTTCGGCCGGGCCCTGGCCGCCAGGGGCGCCTCGCTCGAACTCCTGAGGGAATTCAACGAAAGCGGCGATCCCCAGGCCCGCGCCCTGGTCCACGACCTGGGCACCCACCTGGGCGTGGTGGCCGCCAGCCTCGCCGGTGTGCTCAACATCCACAAGATCGTGCTCTCCGGCATGCCCACCCTCTTCGGCGAACCGCTCCTGGAAGCCATGCGCACGGAGATCCGCGCCCGGGTGCTCCCCGAGATGGCGCGCGAAACCCAGGTCTGCTTCTCCGCCATCGGCTCGGAAATCGTCATCCAGGGCGCCTGCGCCCTGGTGCTGCGCAAGGAACTCAACCTGCCCTGAACACTCTCCCCCCACCCCTTTTCATTCGAGGCCCCGAGGGCCTTCACCTCACAAAGGAGACACCATGAAACCAAGATTCGGTTCAGCTCTCATGGGCTTGGCCGTGTTCATCCTCGGCACCGCCAGCCTCAGGGCCGAGGATCCGGGCCTGTCCTGTTCCCTCAAGCTGCGGGGCCTGGTCTCGTCCACCTCGTCGGACCAGGGCATGTCGAACGGCGTGCTCGGCAACAACCTGGCCATGGGCGCCGGCTTCGGCCTCGAGCTCGGCTATGCCCTCGGCCCCGGCCGGATCACGGGTGAACTGGGCTACACCGTCCAGTCGGGCGACGCCTTCCTGGGCAACACCGGAGACATGCGCACCTACGGATCCGGCGTCGTCATCGATTCGGCCAATTCCGTGGATTCGCGCAAGAACAAGGTCGAAGGCCTGCACCTACGCCTGGGTTACGAAGCCCCCTGGACCGGCAGCCTCTCCTGGCGCGCGGGCCTCCAGTTCGGCGGCAACAAGTTCACCCATCAGGTGCTCGGCAACGTCAACGGCACTTCCGCCGCGGGCAGCTTCTCGGATTCCTACTTCTACGTAGGTTCCAAGACGGCCTCGACCCCGAGCCCCTTCGCGGGCCTGACCTACAAGTTCGACGAGGCCAGTTCCTTCGAATTCGGCGTGCTCTTCCTCTCCTACACCTCCCTCAGCTACCAGCACGTGGCCAACACCCAGAACCAGTTCGACTCGGTCACCACCAGCGACCGCATCGTTCCGAATCTGGAAATCGCCTACGTGTTCCGCTTCTAACCCGATCCAGGAGGACACAGACATGAGAAGCACGACTCGGTTTACTTCCATCGTCCTCGGGCTGGCCGCGGGATCGGTGCTGATGGCCCAGACCGCCGCCGGATCCCTTACGGGTTCTGTCAAGAGCAAGGCGGGCGCGCCCCTTCCCGGCGCCCGCGTGATCATCAGCTCCAAGGCCCTGTTCACCCCCAGGACCGTCACCACCGACGAAAAGGGTGAGTGGCGCGCCTTCCTGCTGCCCATCGGCGAATACGACGTCGTCGCCAATGTGGACGGCTACATTTCCTCCTCCGCCAAGGGCATCCGCATCGGCATCGCCGGAAACCAGCGCCAGGACCTCAGCCTGACGCCCATCAAGGAGCAGGGCGCCGTCGTCGAGGTGCTTGGTTCGGCCTCCTCCGCGGACAAGTCCGACACCAAGTCGGCCGTGAACTACAGCGCCGAGAACCTGCAGACCCTCGCCACCGTGGGCGGTGACCGCGGCTTCCTTGGCGCCCTCTCCGTGGCGCCCGGCGTCGTCAGTGAAACGCCCAACGGCAACACCGCCACCATCCGCGGCGGCACCATCAACGCCACGAACTTCACGGTGAACGGCGCCGACGTCAAGAACCAGCTCAGCGGCCAGGTCGAGAACGCCTGGTACGTGCAGGACAACATCGAGGACGTGCAGGTGGTGCTCTCGCCCCTGAACGCCCGCTACGGCCGCGCCGCGGGCGGGTCGGTGAACGTCGTCACCAAGACCGGCGGCAACGATTTCTCCGGCTCCCTCCGCTCCAGCTTCAACCGCCAGTCCTGGAACGCCAACAGCGCGCTGTTCCCCGTGACCGCCACGGACAGCCTGCAGCGCTCCTGGGATCTCGTCGTGTCCGGCCCCATCGTCAAGGACAAGCTGTGGTTCAACGTGGCGTCCATCCTCAACCCCAAGTCCGCCAACGGCCAGTCCTTCAACTGGGGCGGCATCGGCTGGCGTGATCCCCGCGCCGTCTACCCCACCCGGAATGCCAACATCGACGCCGTGACCGCCACGGATCTGACGACGGGCGTGCCCCTGGCTGGCAGCAAGGTGCCCGGCGGATATGTCTTCGGCTTCCCCCAGGCCGGTGCCCAGTTCACCCAGAACACCACCAGCAACTACGTGGAAGCCAAGATCACCGGTGCCATCAGCCCGGATCACATCCTGGAATACGCGTTCATGCGCTCCAGCAAGACCACCACCAACGCCGACCCCAACAACGATCTGTGGCACAGCGTGCGCGTCCAGTCCCTGGGTGATCTCAAGGACGACCGCAAGATCGACGGCCTGACCTACCGCGGCACCCTGACCAGCAGCCTCTTCCTGGAAGCCCGCTTCACGGCCAACGAGGACAAGATCACCAAGCCCCAGGGCGACACCAAGTACGCCGGCGGACTGGCCGCCGTGTTTCAGCACGGCCTGGGCATCACGAGCGGCGTGCCCTACACCACCGCCGCCCAGGATGCCGCCGGCGCCAACGCCTACGGCTACCAACCCTTCGGCCCCTGGGTCTCGCCCAAGCCCTCCAAGCAGAAATCCACCTCGTACAACATCGACCTCAAGTGGATCAAGGAATTCGGCATCGGCTCCCACGAGATCGATTTCGGCTTCGACGGCTACACCACCAAGTACGACAACAACGCCGACTTCAACACGACGGACCTGGGTTCCCTGAACCGCCAGTACGTCATCGGCGGCTACTACCAGAAGGCCACGGATCCGACGGATCTCCTCTTCCCCGTCATCGCCTACACCGGTCCAACGGCCCTGAACCGGCAGCCTGAAACCGCCTGGAACAAGTGGACCATGGGCCTGGCGCCGACGATGATCCAGTACACGGGCCCCGCCGGCGGCACCATCGACACGACCATGCAGGCGCTCTACGCCAATGACCAGTGGACCATCAACTCCCACTGGAACATCATGATGGGCCTCCGCTTCGAATCCCAGAAGATCGACGACAGCAACGGATCGGAGCTCATCAAGTCGAACACCGTGAGCCCCCGCCTGCAGGTCCGCTACGACATCAAGGGCGACAGCCGCAACCTCATCACCTTCACGGCCGCGCGATTCCAGGGCGACCTGCCCCAGTCCTTCATCGCCGCCTTCGCCACGCATCCCCAGAACAGCGGCATCTACAAGGGCTTCAGCAGCATCAACGGCACGCCCCTGCCCACCCCCGGCGATCCGGCCGACGGCGGCAACTACGGCGTGCGCTTCGTCGACTGGGCCACGCTCATGAATCCCGCCAACTACGGCGTGCTCATCAACCAGTTCGACAACTCCAAGACCAATGTCGTGGATTCCGGGCTCAAGCCCCCCAGCATGGACGAGTTCACCCTGGGCTTCTCCAAGTCCTACCTGGACGGCTCCAGCGTCTCCATCACCTACGTGAACCGCAGCTGGTCCAACCTCTGGGCCATCGGCTACGACTACGCCCCGAACCAGGTGGTGACCATCACCCCCGATGCCAGCTACGGCATCCAGAAGCACTTCTTCAACAGCAGCGATCTGAAGCGCAAGTACAACGGCCTGGAACTGGCCTGGGACATCAAGACCAAGAGCATCTGGAGCTTCAACGGCAGCTGGAGCTACAGCCGCCTGACGGGCAACGATGAGCAGGGAGACGACCCCACGGGCAACTCCACCATCATGCAGACCAACCCCACGCCGCTGTTCTACAACTCGCAGTTCCTGAACTCCAAGGGCGTTCCCACCAGCGTCTATGCGCCGGACGGCCGCCTGCTCAACGACCTCACCAACCGCATCCGCGTGGGCGCGACGGCCACCATTCCCTTCGGCAAGGGCGGCCAGGTCACCCTCAACTGGATGGCCCACTACGTCACCGGCCAGCCTTACGGCGCCGTCAACTTCGGCAACAGCTCGGGCATCGATCTGAGCGGCTGGGGCCTGAGCGACATCCATGCGGGCGCGAACAACACCACCGTCTCCGGGTCGAGGACCATCCTCGGCTACGTCGGCGGCCGCCGGCCCTTCGAGCAGAACGGCCTGGCCGGCGTGGATTTCCGCGCCGCCTTCAAGCTGCCCCTTCACGTCTGGAAGCTCCAGCTCTTCGGCGACGTGACCATCAGCAACTTCTTCAACCACATCGACAAGGGCTACAACACGTCCTTCAACACGGTCTATTCCGCGACCAATCCTTCGGCCGCGCCCACCATCAACCTGCCCGCGAACTTCGGGGCACCCGGCGCGAACGGCGACTACCGCCAGTTCACCGCGCCGCGCACCGTGCTCGCCAGCCTCGGCGCACGCTTCTAGCGCCCGATCCGTTTCACCAAAAGGGCCGCGAATTTCGCGGCCCTTTTCTTAGGTTCATCCATTCAGCCCAGCAGCTTGTGGGGCAGGCTTTCGATGCGGCCCGCCGGAGAGACCATCACGTAGTTGAGCTTGCGCTGCAGTTCGCGGATGGTGTTTGCGCCCGCGTAGGTAAGGCCGGAGCGCAGGCCCCCGACGATGTCGGCGAGAATCTCCTCCTCGTCCTCGCGGTAGGGGACTTTGGTGGCGATGCCTTCGGCCGTCTTCCAGCCCGTGAGGCCGCCCAGGTGGTCCTCTGCCACCTCCTTGCTGGCCATGCCGCGGTAGACCTTGTGGGAAGTGCCCGTCTTCTCATCGAGGATGGGAGCTCCCGGCGTGGGGCGGGTGCCCGCGAGCATGCCGCCGATCATCACGAAATCCGCACCGAAGGCGAGGGCCTTCACGATGTCGCCCGGGGTGCGGATGCCGCCGTCGGCGACGATGGAACGATCGGCCCGGGCGCATTCCTGGATGGCGCTGAGCTGGGGCACGCCAAATCCCGTCTTGATGCGGGTGGTGCAGACGCTTCCGGGCCCGATGCCCACTTTCACGATGTCGGCGTGCACCGAGGCCAGGTAGTCCGCTCCCGCGTAGGTGGCCACGTTGCCCGCCATGATGCATTCGTTGGGCAGCATCTGGCGCATGCGCTTGATCATCTTGCCCACGTACTTGGCGTGGCCGTGGGCCACGTCGACGCAGAAATACTGGGCGCCCGCATCCTTCAGCGCTTCGATGCGCTCCATCTCGGTTTCCGCCGTGCCGACGGACACGAAGACGGGATGGCGGCAGCGCTTGAACATCGCCACGTTCTCCTCCACCGACACGAAGCGGTGCAGCACGCCGATGCCGCCCCGCTCGCCCACGAAGTTGGCCATGGCGTCTTCGGTCACCGTGTCCATGTTGGCGGTGAGGATGGGCAGTTCCAGCTTCAGCTTGCCGGACTTGTCCGTCATGCCGACGTCGACCACCCGGCGCGACTCGTGGTGATTGTAGGCGGGAATCAGGAGGACATCATCGAAGGTGATGGCGGTCTCGGTCATGCAGCCTCCTCGGGCCAGGCAGCGCCTGTTCCCCTCTTCGGCTCAGACCCCGTAGGTCTTGTAGAAATACCAAGCCGCCAGGATGAAGCCGATGCCGACCACGCCATAGCGGACCGGTGTCCGCCCCACGCGGTGGGCCATGTGGGATCCGAACAGCCCGCCCAGCCCCGCGGCGACGGCCATGGGGAGCACCAGCATCCACTTGACGTTGCCGGGGTGCCGCAGGAACTCCATGGCCATGAATGCGAAGATGGCGATGCCGTTGATGCAGAGGGCCAGCAGGTTCTTCAGGCCGTTCATCTGGTGGATGTCCGTGAGCCCCAGCAGGCTCAGGGCCGCCAGCATGAGGATGCCGATGCCCGCGCCGAAGTAGCCGCCGTAGATGCCCACGATGAACTGGAAGCAGATGGCGGCGGTCCACCAGCCCGCGGTCCGCTCGTGGCCGTGCACCTTCCTCAGCAGCCGCCCGACGGGATCATTGGCCGCCAGCAGCACCGTAGCCGCCAGGATGAGCCAGGGCACCAGCTGGTCGAAGACCTTCTGCGGCGTGACGAGCATGAGCCAGGCGCCCAGGCCTCCGCCCAGCAGGGACGGCGGCATCAGGCGCAGGGCGAAGGCCTTGATGCCAGCCAAGTCCTCGCGGTGCCCCCAGAAGCCGCCGATGGAGCCCGGCCACAGCGCCAGGGTGCTCGTGACGTTGGCCTGCTGGCCCGTGAGGCCGATGCCCAGCAGCGAGGGGAAGGAGACGAGGGTGCCGCCTCCCGCGATGGCGTTGATGGCGCCCGCGAGGAAGGCCGCGGCCATGACGGTGAGGACGTGCCAGATGGTCATGCCCTCTACGATGACAGGCCCCTCTGCCCTTCAAAAGACCGGCGGGCCCCGAAAGAGGCTCAGGAAAGCCGGGACGCGTCCAGCTCCACGAGGATCAGGTCCGCGCCGCCATACCCCGGCACCACCTGCAGGCTGCCTTCGCCGGCCTCCACCCTCAGGGTGTGGCGTTGGCCCAGGTACAGATCCCAAAGCGGGACCGCCGCCGTGCCCCGGGCGACGAAGAGGAGGGTCGTGGCGGCCCGCAGGGGCAGCAGGCAGGACGCGGTCAGCCGGAGGCAGCGGAGGTTCGCCTGGCAGGCCTTTGGATCGACCATGAGGTTGAAATCGGTGCACGGGCCTTCGACCAGGGTGGCCGAGGCGGGCCAATCCCCGCAAAAACGGATGGTTGAGAGCGGCACCGTGAGGTCCCGGCGGCCCCGGGATCCGAAATCCAGTTCGAAGCCCCGGCCCTCCAGCAGGAGCAGCCAGCGCTCCAGGCCCGGAAAGGCCGAAAAGGGCCCAGACACGCCCACCTCCGCCGAGCTGATCCGCCAGCGGAAGCCGGTCTCGAGGGTGGCCCCGGGGGGATCCACCGCCAGTTCCAGCGTCGTGCCCCCGCCGTTCTTCCAGGGCATGAGGCGGCCATCGGCAGGCTTCAGGTGCGTCCAGTCCATGGGTCCATCGTATATCCTGAAGGCATGCATCTGTCCTGGCCCCCGCCTGCGCGACTCGCGCTCGTCCTCGCCCTGCTCTGGGTGGCCTACGTGCTGCTTTGGACGCCCGGTCCCCTGTCCCTCAGGCTCCTCGGCCTCTATCCGAAGAAGCTGGGTTCACGTGTGGTGGGATGGGCCGCCACCCGCCGCCTGCCCGCCTCCTGGCGCGAGCCCCTGCTGGGCCGATTCGCGAACCACTTCGGCATCAACCTGGCCGAAGCCGAACATCCGCTGGTGGACTATCCCAGCCTGCAGGCCCTCTTCACCCGCCGCCTGAAGCCCGGTCTCCGGCCCCAGGAGGCGGCCCTGCCCGGCTTCGTGAACAGCCCCGTGGATGGCCGCATCATCGCCAGCGGCCGCATCGAGCGCGATACCGCCATCCAGGCCAAGGGCCTGCCCTACCGCATCTCCGAACTGCTCAAGCACGATGCGAACGCCGCGCGGTTCGAGGGCGGCCACTTCCTCACCCTCTACCTTTCGCCCAAGGACTACCACCGCATCCACGTGCCGCTGGAGGGCCAGGTCACAGCCCTGAGCCACGTCGAAGGCGAGCTCTGGCCCGTGAACGACGCGAGCACGGGGAACGTGCCGCGCCTCTACGAACGCAACCGCCGGGCGAGCTGGACCGCCACGGGCACGGGCCCCTGCGAAGGTCTCGAAGTGGCCGCCGTGCTGGTGGGCGCGACCCACGTGGGCGGCGTGGTGATCGACGCGCGTTGGCTGGGCGGACGCGTCCTGCCGAAGGATGGAGGATTGCCCGTGGACCACCTGCTCTGTGCGGCGGGCGAGGATCTCGGCACCTTCGAGTTCGGCTCGACGGTGGTGCTCCTGATCGGCGGACCCAAGGCCGCGGACTGGTCACCGCAGATCACGGAAGGCAGCGTGAAGATGGGACAGCGGCTGGGAGCGTACCGGTGAACGATTCCGAGATCTTCCATCAGGATCCCCTCTGGGAAGAGGGCGGCGACCTGCCCGGTGCCCTCGAAGCCCTCTTCACCGCCGCGGGCGAAGTGCTCGATCTGGCGCGGCTTCGCGAGCTGACGGGTCTGGGCGACGGGGCGCTGCAGCAGGGCATCGAGAAGCTCCAGGAGCGGCTCCAGGGCGCCTCGGGCCTCCGCCTGATCGAGGTGGGCGGCGGTTGGCGTATGGCCACCAGCCCTCTCTACAAGGAGATGGTCTCGCGCCTCGTCACGACCACCCGCAGCGGCAAGCTGACGCCCGCGCAGATCGAGGCGCTGGCCATCATCGCCTACCGCCAGCCCGTCACCATCACCGAGCTGAACGCCATCCGCGGCGTCACCAGCAGCGCCAACCAGGTGAAGAGCCTCATGGAGCGCCAACTCATCATCTCCGCAGGCCGCAAGCCCGTGGTGGGCCGGCCCATGACCTACGCCACCACCCAGGCCTTCCTGCTGCACTTCGGCCTCAAGAGCCTGCACGACCTTCCGCGCCTCGAGGATTTCGGCGAAGGCCGCCTCGAAGCCGAAGCCCTGGCGGCCCTGGAGCCGCCCCTCCCCGAAGACGGCCTCTTCGGCGAAGGCGCCATGATCACGGAACCGGAGATCGATCCCGAGATGATTGATCCCGAGCTGCTCGAAACCGAAATGGCGGACCAGGACATGCCTGAATCCGCGCCTGACGAACGGGAACGGCCCGAATCCGACGAAAGCCCCGAACCATGAACCAGACCTCGCTCAGCCTCGAATCCCAGTCCGCGCCCGCCAAGGAGGCCAAGCCCAGCGGCTTCTACCTCCAGAGCTGGCAGAAGGGCGGCCTGCTCGTGCTGCTCTTGGGCATCCTCTACCTCCGCATCTGGGTGCGGAAGCAGGCCAAGGCCGTCTACTGCAGCCACTGCGGAAAAAAGAATCCCCCGCACCAGAACACCTGCCAGAAATGCGCGGCGCCATTGATGCGGGTGGATTAGGTGCGGGTGGATGAGCGGTTCAGGGTTGCCTGAAGCCTAAAACTCGATGTCGATGGATTCTTCGGCGAGGTCGTTCTCTTCGCCCAGCACTTCGCAGGCGGCCCCGTACATCTGCAGCACGGCGGTCTTGCGGTTGCTCAGGCTGGTGAGGAGATCCTTCACCCGCTGCACTTCGGAAGCGATGGTGTTATTGATCTGCGAAACCTCCGAGCGGCAGCGCTCCCGAGTGGTTTCGTAAAAGGCTTTCTGGTCCTGGCTCAGATCCATTGGGAACTCCGGGGGGTGGGAATATGGGGGAGATAAAATCGAGTTTATACCGGTTCAGGACCAAGTGGCCACGATCAGCATGATGATGAGAATCACAGCCATGCCCAGGATCACGGGAAGCAGCCACCGCGGGCGGGCGGGTGCCCGCATGTCGGGCAGCGGAGCCGGGGGGCGTTCGACCTTCGTCTCCAGACGCGAACTGGTCGCGTGGTGGGACGCCGTCACCGTCACGTTCCCACCTGAGGTGCCCGGAGCCGGCATCGCCATTACCCGATGGGTCCCGCTGACGAGGGTGGTTGGAGCCGGGAACTTCGCCGTGATCAGGGCCTCCAGCTGCTCCCGGGTGCCCTTCAGCAGGGTGTTCACGTACTCGGCCACATCATGCTCGGTGATGGGCGTACCCTGGCGCTGGAGGTACTCCCGCAGGTCCCGCTCCATGAACCGCGCGGAGGGATAGCGGTGATCCACGCCCCGCTGCAGGGCACGGCTGACGATGGCCGCGATCTCCTTCGACACGTTCGGATTCGTCGTCGCCAGGTCGGAGATGCGGCCCAGGCGCACCTTTTCGAGCACGCCCAGCTCTGAATCCGCCTGGAAGCAACGCTCGCCCGTAAGCAGTTCGAAGAGGACTAGACCGAGGGAATAAAGGTCCGAGCGGTTGTCCAGGGGCTGGCCCGTGGCCTGCTCGGGGCTCATGTAGAGCAGCTTGCCCTTCAGCGCGCCCGCCACCGTGTGGCTGGCCTTGCTGGCGGCCTTGGCGATGCCGAAGTCCACCAGCTTGACGGCGCCTTCGGTCGACAGGATGACGTTCTGGGGGCTGATGTCGCGGTGGACCAGCTTCAGCTCCCGATCGTCGAAGCCCCGCTTCCGGTGGGCGTAGTCGAGGGCCGCGGCCACCTTCATCACGACAAAGGCCGCCACCTGTTCGGGGATGGGCATGCCGTACTCGCGCACCTTCTTCAGCAGGGTGCGGAGGTCGCGGCCGTTCACGTACTCCATGGCGATGTAGTACGAGCTGCCGGCCTTTCCGAGATCGAAGATCTGCACGATGTTCGGATGGGTGAGCTGGGCCGCCAGCTTGGCCTCGTCGATGAACATCGTGACGAAGTCCTCGTTGTCGCTGAAGTGCGGCAGGATGCGCTTGATGGCCACGATCTTCTGGAAGCCTTGGACGCCGCGCTGCTGGGCCTTGAAGAGCTCGGCCATGCCGCCGACGGCGATCTTTTCCAGCAGGAAATAATTTCCGTACTCCTCGAGGACCTGGGAACCGGCCGGGATCTCAGCCCGCGGAGCCGGAGGCGGCGGCGCCGCTGCAGCCTCACGTCCAGTGGGCGGGTTCGCGGCCGCCCACTCGAAGGGATCGTTCACGCCGGAAATCCCGCTGAGCGTGAAATCCGACGGACCCAGCGGTTCCGCCGTCTCGACGGGCGCCACGGGCTGGGGTTCGGCCACCCGGATCGCATCCACCTTGACGGAGGGAACCGGCAGATTCCCGCGCTCGGGCTCGGTGTTGGTCAGGGATTCGACCTCCTCGATGACGGGACCGAAAATCTCCTCCGCGCTCATGGGTGGTCGAGATGCCGGAACCGGCAGAGCGGCCCTGGGCACGCCGTTGAAGGCCACCACCGGGGTCGCTGCCGGTGCCGGGACTTCGGCCCCTTCGAGATCGGCCAGCAGGTCGCCGAAGATGTCATCGCTGGTGAGTTTCGGCGCTTCGGGACGGTACTTCCGCAGGGTTTCGGCGAAGTCACCCGGAGAGAGCGTCCGGTCCAGGAAGGCCTGGACCTCCAGGGGCTGTCCCAGGGGCGCCGATCCCGCCGTCGAGGCTTCGGAGAGCACGAGCACGGGCAGTCCGGGTTTCCGCCTGCGAAGCGCCTCGGCCACCGCGTAGCCCGAGCCGCCGGGCACGGTATCCAGCAGCAGCAGATCCGGCACCAGATCCCGGCCCAGAAAGGCCCGGGCATCCGCCGATCCGAGCCACTGGAGATCCCAGCCATCCCCCTCCAGGGTGGTGGCTAAGCCGGGAGTCCGAACGGACTCGCCGTCCACGATCAGCAGCATGGGGCGGGACATGTAGCTCCGGAGAAGAAGCATCCAGGGTAACGGGAGGGATTCAACCTCGCCATAACCACGAATTCGGGATACACTTCTCGTTCGGCCCGGTCCTGCCCGGCAGCTCCGGTCGAAATCCACGGGAAAGGAGGTGCATCCACTATGCCTTTGGTCAAGGTCAAAGAAGACGAGACGTTCGAGTTCGCCCTTCGCCGCTTCAAGCGGAAATGCGAGAAGTCTGGCATCCTCAGCGAGCTGAAGAAGCGCCAGCACTACGAGAAGCCCAGCGCCAAGCGCAAGCGGAAGATGCTTGCCGCCCGTAAGAAGACCCTGAAGCGCCTCGCGCAAGAGCGTCGCATGATCGGTTGATACGGCTCGGTGCACCGCACCGCGTGAAAAAGGCCCGCATCCGCGGGCCTTTTGTTTTACTGAACGTTGGATGAACGAAGACAGGCCATGAATCCCGAACTCGAAGCCCTCGAATTTCCCGAAGCCGTCCGCCTGGTCCAGTCGGGTGCGCGGACCGACCTCGCGCGCCGAGCCCTGGGCGCCATGCAGCCTGGAGACGGCCTGGCGGGGCTGCGTCGCCTGCACCAGATGGAGCTGCAGGATCTCTGGGCCGCCTCGCCGGACCTGCTGCCCGTCCTGCCCCTGGACGAGAGCCTGGACGAGCTGCTGAATCCCGCGGGCTGGCTGCTGCCCGAGCACTGGCGGCAACTGCGGGACGGGCTGAAGGCGCTCTCCCGCCTGCTGCAGAGCCTGGCCTCCCTGCCCTGGCCCGAATCCCGCCCCGCGCCGCCGGGCACCCACCTGGGCATTGACCGGCTCCAGGTGACGGCCGCCCTGCTGCCTGATCCGGCCCCGCTCGCCGAGCGGCTGGCGAAGAGCTTCAATGCCGATGGCCAGCTCGATCCCCTGCGCATCCCCGCGCTGGCGAGCCTCCACCGCGTGCGCCAGGAAGCCTTCCAGGCCGTGCAGGCCAAGCTACAGAAGCTGCTCCGGTCCGCGCCCGACGCCTTCAACGAGGCGATGATCGTCGAGCGCAACGGGCGCTTCTGCCTGCCCGTGCGCCAGGAGCGGCGCGGCCTCATGCCGGGCCTGGTGCTGGATCGCAGCGGCAGCGGCGCCACGGTGTTCGTCGAACCCATGGAGGCCGTGCCCCTCAACAACGCCTTCGTCGAAGCCGACCGCGACTACGCCCAGGCCGTCCAGGCCTTCCTGCGGGAGCTGCTGGCGGACCTGCGCGCCCGCCGGGAGGACTTCGTGCGCTGGCGCGACCTGCAGGCCCAGGCCGACCAGGGCCTCGCGCTCCTCCGCTGGGCCACCCTCTGTGATGGCCTCCTTCCGGAACTCGCCACGGATCCCAAGGAGGGCCGCCTCTGCCTGCTGGAGGCCCGCCATCCCCTGCTCCTGCCCGCCGTGCGGGAAGCCATGGGTCTGGAGCCCCTGCCCCACCCGGTGGTGCCCCTCAACCTGGTGCTCGAACCCCAGAAGCCGGGCCTCATCATTTCGGGTTCGAACACAGGCGGGAAGACCGTGGTCCTCAAGACCGTGGGCCTGCTCTCGGCCCTGGCCTCCTGCGGCTGCGCTGTGCCCGCGCGGGAGGGCTCGGCCTTTCCCGCCCTGCCCAGCCTCCACGCGGACATCGGCGACCACCAGACGATCACGGGAAGCCTCTCGACCTTCAGCAGCCATATCTTGCATCTGAAGGAGATCCTGAAAAGTGTTCATGACGGCGGTCTGGTGCTGCTCGACGAGCTCGGCACGGGCACGGATCCGAAAGAGGGCGCCGCCCTGGGCATCGCCCTGCTGCAGACGCTATCACGCCGCCACTGCTGGATCCTCTGCTCCACCCACCTCGGCGAGATCAGCCAGTGGGCGTTACGCCACACGCGCTTCCAAAACGCCTCCGTCCAGTTCGACGAGGAGCGCCTGGCGCCCACGTACCGCCTGCTGGTGGGGCAGCCCGGGCAGAGCCGAGCCCTCACCATCGCGGCGCGGTTGGGCCTGCCCCGTCCCGTGCTCGATCACGCCGACAAGGTGCTGGGCAAGCGCGAACAGGACTGGCGCGATTTCCTGCGGGAGCTGGAGGCCGAGCGCATGCGGCTGATGGAGGAATCCGAGCTTCTCCGCCAGCAGCAGACCGCCGCCGACAAGGACCG
This sequence comes from Geothrix limicola, assembly GCF_030268085.1. Classification (GTDB taxonomy): domain Bacteria; phylum Acidobacteriota; class Holophagae; order Holophagales; family Holophagaceae; genus Geothrix; species Geothrix limicola. The sequence goes on along the minus strand of NZ_BSDE01000001.1, from coordinate 202,982 downwards.
GGAGATCCTCCGCCAGCGGGAGGAGAAGCTCCGCCTCGAACGCGAGACCTTCCAGCGGGAATCCAAGGAGAAGGTGGCGCGGGTGCTGGACTTCCTCGATCACGAGGGCAAGCGCCTCGTCCGGGAATTGAAGGATCGGCAGAAGGCTCAGGCCGTGAATGCGGATCGCCTGGGCACCGAGGCCCACGAACGGGTGAAGCAGCTCACCCGCCTCGCCGAGGCCGAACTGCTGCCCGCGAAGGGCCCTGCCAAATCCGCCCCGCCGAAGGAGGTCCGCGAAGGCGGCTACGCGCGGCACCGCGGCCTGGGTGTCGAAGGCCGCGTGGCCTCCCTGAAGGGCGATCGGGCCACGCTGGAAACCCAGCAGGGCCGCCGCCTGGAATGCCGCCTGGGCGAACTGGAACCCATCGGCGCCAAGGAGGCCGCTCCCCGGGCCTCGGGCAAGGTGCGCGTACGCGCCGAGGTGCAGGAGGTCGATTCCGAGATCAACCTCATCGGCCGGGCCAGCGACGATGTCGACAGCGAGATCTACCGCTTCGTGGAGGAGGCCCTGGCGGCAGGCCGCCGCTTCATCCGCATCGTCCACGGCCACGGCACCGGAAAATTGAAAGCCGCGGTCAGAGAAGCCCTGCGCGGACACCCCGGCATCTCCCGGATTGAAGACGCGCCTCAGGCCCAGGGCGGCGCCGGCGCCACGGTGGTCACGCTCCGCTAACCCCCCAAAATTCAACTCCCCAGGCAAAGGGCCGATGGGACGTCACACCTGTTCAGAGGCGGATCATGGAATTCTGGAACAACCTCAACATCCGCAAGAAGCTGCTGTATTCGATCCTGGCCCTCGCGGTCTTGCTCGGACTGGCTTCCACGGCCTTCTCGCTATGGCGGCTCAACTCGGCCCTGAATGACGGACTGAGACTCAAGGGGGAAAGCCTCGCGGTGCTCGTGGCCGACGGCATCCAGTCCGGTGTGCAGTTCGAGGACATGGGCCTGGTCGAACGCGGCCTCGACGGCATGAAGGACGATGCGGATGTCACCCAGGCCGCCCTCGTCAGCCAGGATCCCGCCACCCACGCCACCAAGGTCGTCACCAAGTCCAAGGCCAAGGCCTCCCAGGTGGACCTGGTGCCCTTCGCCGACGCCATGCTGAAGGAAGTCGCGAAGGATCCCTCCAAGGAGCGCCCCGCCTTCGAGAAGGACGGGTACATGGTGATCAGCGCCCTCGTGAAGATCGAAGGCGCCCCCGTGAAGTCCTACCTGATGCTGCTGGTCAACCGGGACCGGCTCCACAAGGACCAGTTGGCCGCATTCGTGGGCATGGCGGTTCTGGGAATCCTGATGATCGCCGCGGGTGTCGCTGCCGCCTTCCTCCTGGGCAACGCCATCGTCACGCCCCTCGAAAACATCCAGAAGCGCATGCGCGACATCTCCGAAGGCGAGGGCGACCTCACGGCCCGCCTGGAGGTGCACGGCAACGACGAAATCGCCGCCCTGGCCGGCCACTTCAATCGCTTCGTGGACAACATCCACCAGATCGTCCAGCAGGTGATGGCCATCTCCACGAACATCGCCTCGGGCTCGCTGCAGATGTCCGCCGGCATGTCGGAAATGCACAGCACCGCCCAGAGCATCGCCCACGCGGCCGAAAGCCAGAAATCCAGCGTGTCGACCACCACCGAAAGCGTGCAGGGCATCGCCGGCGCCTCCCAGGTGGTCAACTCCAACGTGGGCGACGCCCTCGGCGTGTTCGAGCAGGCCCAGCAGGCCGCCGGCAAGGGCGGCACGGCCGTGGGCAGCGCCATTTCGGGCATGCAGGCCATCAACCAGAACTCCAAGCAGATCGGCAACATCCTCACGGTGATCACCGAGATCGCCAACCAGACCAACCTGCTCTCCCTCAATGCCGCCATCGAGGCCGCCAAGGCCGGCGAGCACGGCAAGGGCTTCGCGGTGGTCGCCGAGGAAGTGCGCAAGCTGGCCGAACGCAGCGCCACGGCCGCCAAGGAGATCACGGCCCTCATCCAGACCTCCAACCGCGCCATCACCGATGGCACCAAGATGGTGAACACCGCCGGCGAGGCCCTGAACAGCATCCAGAGCGCCATCACCGACTCCGCCGAGCGCATGAAGACCATCGGCACCCAGAGCGAGACCCAGAGCCGCGACAGCCAGTCCGTCGTGGCCGCCATGGGCAACCTCACGGCCATCGCCGAGCAGAATGCCGCCGCCATGGAACAGATGGCCGCCACCATCAAGGAATCCACCCGCACCGTCGACGAACTCAGCCACCTGGCCGAGCAGCTCAATTCGCTGGTGGCCCGGTTCAGGATCTGATCCTTCGCATTTCTCTTGAAAAGGCCCCGCATCTGCGGGGCCTTTTTGTGCTTGTCCAGATCGGGAGCTCCCGGGGTGTGATGGCCACCATCGCGTGGGCCGCAGGGTTCCCTGCGCGAGCCTTGCGTAGGAGACCTCCACCCGCCGGCGACCCTCATGCAGACAAAACAAAGGCCCCGCGAAAGCGGGGCCTTTGTTTTGGAGCGGGCCTTTAGAACTTGGCGCGGACGCCGAACTGGATCTCGCGAGTCTTCCGGTCCGGCACATTGGTGTAGCCGAAGTCGGAGAACGGCGTGCCCGTGGGGCTGGAAGCGTAAGTGGTGCTCGTGGTCCTCTGGTTGGCCCAGTTGAACACGTTGAAGATGTCAGCGAAGGTCTCCACGCGGAAGCGCTTGGTGATCTCGAAATCCCTGGAGAACCGGGCATCCAGGGTCCTCATGCTGAGCTGGCGGAAGGCGTTGCGGGCATAACCCTTGTCCAGCGCGAAATCGTTGGTGAAGGTATCGCCATTGGTATCGTTGGAGTAGTTTGCACTGTAGGGCCGGCCGCTGCTGTAGCTGTAGTTCACGGAACCGCGGATGCCCCAGATCACGGGGAAGTAGCCGGCGAAGGTGAACCGGATGCGGCGATCATTGTCGCTGTACCCGTAGGAATCCATGGGATTGGCCGGGGTGGCGATGGCGGAGGTGGTCCCGAAGGTGTCGCGCTCGTTGCTGTTGTTGTCCTTGTCCTGGGCGAAGGTCAGGGCCGTCTGGAACCCGTAGCCCGAATCCGAGAACTTGGAGGCCGTGAGGGCCAGGGCCTGGTAGCGGCCTTCGCCATCGTTCTTGGACAGCGCCACATTGCCGAAGCCAGTCAGGTCGAGGAGGTGGCCCCGGACGATCGCCTTGTTCGGGCGGCCGTTGGTCCCGGTGGTGGTGAAGCGGTTCACCTGGGTCTGGAAGCCATTCTGGTACCAGCCATTCGCATTGAAGGTGCCGTCGGCATTGGCCTGCCACGCGTTGATGTTCACGAAGTACTGGAGGTTCTCCAGCATCGTGTAGACGCCCATGATGCCGAGCTTCAGGCCGTTGGCGTACTGGTGCTCCAGCCCCAGGGACATGCGCTTGGCCACCGCCAGCCGGTTGTTCGGATCCCACACCTGGCCGGTCTTGGAGGCGGAAAAGGCCGAGGCCAGTCCATAACTCCCCGGGTTCCTGAGCACGTCCTGCGGAAGGGCCGTGAGGACGGTGCCCGCGTTCGTGACCCGCGTCCCGTAGGAGAGCAGGCCGGAATTGAAGGCCGCCAGCAGCGGCGCCGCGGCCCCCGAACTGGTGATCACAAAGGTGCTGGTCGTGTTGCCATTGCTGTTCATGGTGTTCGAAACGGTCAGGGAGGGATTGGGGCTCGAGAAGTGCCCGTACCCGCCCTTCAGCAGCGTGGTGCCCTTGCCGTCGAGGTCATAGGTGAAGCCGAAGCGGGGATCCTTCGCGGTCGTGCTGTTGGCCTGGTCCAGGCCCTGGAAGCTGGCATTGGGCCGGGGATTCGCGGGCTGGTCCTCCTGGGTGACGCGGAGGCCCAGGCTGAGGTTCAGGCGGCGGTCCAGCAGACCCGCGTACTGGGCCTGCACGTAAGAGGCGATCAGCTTGGAACCGTAGGAGATGGTGCCGTCGTAGTCGCTGTACGATCCTGTGTACTGGAGACGACCCACAAAATTGGCATTACCTGGAGTCGAATTAGCCGTAGTAAAGCCTCCTACAGCCCAGAGGTTGGCGGTCTGGTAGTTGCTGAAGGCGTAAGCACCGTTCTGGTAGCGGTAGAAGGAGTTCACGAAATCGAACTTCTGGTAGTCGATACCGCCCTTCAGGGTCCAGTCACCCTCGTTCCAGGTCAGGTTGTCGATGAACTGCCAGGTCTTCTCGTCCAGGCCGTTGGGCAGGAAGTTGGTCTGGCCCCAGGTGAAGCCGCTGGAGACCTGCACTTCAGGCGTGGCGGTGGTGTTGGCGTAGCGGGGTCGGCGCTCGATCGCCCGCTGGAGACGTGCTTCGTTCACCACATTCGTGCCGAAACTGCTGTTCAGTTCCAGAACCCAGGAGAGGCCACTGTCCTTCTCGGTGCCCTGGTTGGACACGCCGGTGGTCGGCGCGAAGGTGGACTGGAGGCTGGTGGTGCCGTTCAGCCACTTCAGATCCTGGGCGTTCACACGCAGGGTGGCCCGGTGGCTTTCGTTGATGGTCCAGTCCAGGCGCCCGAAGTAGGTGGTGTTGCGCTGATCCGACGTGTAGGGGCTACCGCTTTCCGAGGCCAGGGTGTGGCCGTCGTTACCGACGACGAGCTTGCCAAAGGTGGGCAGGAAGGTCTGGAAGTAGGTATCGCTGTTGAAACCGGTGGACGCAGTCGCGAAGCTGGGCGTCATGTTCTCGGTGTAGTGGAGGGTTTCCACGCCGATGAAGAAGTGCAGCTTGTCCTTGATGATCGGACCGCCGAACACGAAATTCATCATGTCCTGCTTGAACTCGCGGGTCAGGGCAGTCTGGGTGTTGACCGTCCCCAGGCGGTCATAGGGGACCGGGCGGATCTTCGAGACCATCGAAGAGGGGCGGATCTGGTAGAGCACCGAACCGCTGAACTCGTTGGTGCCCGTCTTCGAGACGGCGTTGATCACCGCGCCCGCCGCGTTGCCGTACTGGGCGTCGTAGGCGTTGGTGATGATCTGCAGTTCCTTGATGGTGTCGGCGCCGAAGGTGAAGGGAATGCGCGTCGAGCCGCGCTGCTCGCCGAAGAAGTTCGACTGGTACGAGGCACCGTCGATGGTCAGGTTGTTCTGGATGCCGCGGGCGCCGCCGACGGACACCCGCGTGCCGTCATCGTTGGGGGCGGACATGGGCGTCAGGTTGACCAGGTCGGTGAAGTTGCGGCCATTGAGCGGAATGGATTCCACCATCTTGCTGTCGACGGCGGTGACGTTGTTCACCTGGGTGGTGTCCAGGGTCTGGCTGGAGGCGACGATTTCCACGGTGGCGGAGGCTTCGGCCTTGTCCAGGCTGAAGTTCGCAACGGTGTTCTGGCCCAGGGATACCTGGACGCTCGTGTCCTTCAGAGCGCGCATGCCCGAAGCGGTCACGGTCAGTTCGTAGTTGCCCACGGGCAGGAGACCGATGTGGTACTCGCCCTGGACATCGGAAACCGCGGTCCGCGTGAAACCGGTCTCGCGGTTGCGCAGCAGCACCGAGGCGCCCGCCACCGACTTGCCGCCCTTGTCCTTGATCTGGCCCCGGACGGCGCCACTGGTGGAGGAGGTCTGGGCCGAGGCGACCATCGTGCAGGCCAGCGCCGTCAAAGTCAGGGTTGCCAGTCTTCGATTCATGCATGTCTCCTGGGGCCCGCAGGGGCCGTGATCAATCTGCACGGATGCACTCTGGGGGGAGGGTAATCCATGGTCAGAGGAATACCCCCAGCATTCCCGATCCCGGGCAGGCGGCTCAAGTGTCTTTTTCGCCCGACAAGTTCCCAAAGATTTTCAACGAGCAACATTCATTCGTTACTCGGAATGCTTTCAACGCTTGGGAGCTCAGGCGAGGTTCCGGGCCTTCAAAAAGGTCACGAATCCGAAGTCGCCATCGCTGATGTGATGTTTCAGCCAGCCTTCCATGAACGTCGGGACGAGCATCGCCATGGCCTGATCGCTCTCCTGAAACTTGGCCAGCAGTTCATGGAGGCTCGTGAGCATCGTGGCGTGTTCGGACACATGCTGCGTGAGGTCCGGGTAGCCGTACCGGGCCATGATGCCTTCCTCGGTGGCGAAATGCCGTTCGGAGCACGTCACCAGGTCCTCCAGGAGGGCCTCGACCTCGGTCCGCCTGGTCCCGTCCTGGACCATCCGGCGAAGCGCCTCAACAATCCGGAACAGCTCCTGGTGCTGCTCATCGATGATGCGGATGCCGGTGTCGTACCGCGTGTTCCACGAGGTGTCCATGATCCCGGGGCTCCCTTGTCCTTGAATGTCTCACAGATACAGGATGGTCGAACAAATGCTCGCCCAGGCAGCCAAAGCCACCAGTTGAAGGTAATTTCAATTGACCTTGTGATCAAGTGAATTCGCCCTGCGGGTAGACGTTTCATCCGCGACTTCGAGTCCTCCCACCACGAGGAAAGGCCCCTTCGGGGCCCTTGATTGGTACCGGTGGTCGGACTCGAACCGACACTCCTTTAGGGGGAAACGGATTTTGAGTCCGTCGCGTCTGCCATTTCGCCACACCGGCCAGGAGGGCCAGGATATCGCAGGGACGCGGGTTTTCAAAGCGCCGTGAGCGGAATGCGCCGTCCGGCGCCGAAGGCCTTGGGGCTCACCTTGAACGCGAAGGGCAACTGGCGCCGCTTGAACTCGGTGCGACGCAGCAGGCCCAGGATGCGCGGCAGGGCCGCCCGTGCCTGGGCCAGGGCCTCGCCTTCCAGCATCAGGGCGAGGTCGTCCGCCAGGCTTTCTTCGGGTCGCTGGGCTTCGAGGGCCGCGCCGAGGATGGCATCGAGCTGCGCGTAGGGCAGCAGGCTGGCCTCATCGGTCTGGCCGGGCCGCAATTCCGCCGTGGGCGGACGATCGATCACACCCCGAGGCACGGCCGGGCCCAGATCCCGCGCCAGCGCGTAGACGCGGGCCTTGAGGCAGTCCCCCAGGGGTGCGAAGGCGCCGATACCGTCGCCGTAGAGGGTGAAGTACCCCGTGGCGGCCTCGCTCTTGTTGCCGGTGTTGAGTACCGCCACCCGCTCGGATCCCAGGCGCTGCTGGATCTCCGGTTCGGTGGTGAGGGCCATGAGCAGACTGCCGCGGCTGCGGCTCTGCAGGTTCTCGTCCGTCAGGCTGAAGCTGCGGCCTGGCAGAGCCTTCGCCAGCGCCGCACCGAAGCCCGCGAAGGGCGCGTCCGCATCCAGCTTCAGGAAGCCCATGCCCAGGTGGCGCGCCTGCTGCTCGGCGAAGGCGGAGCTCTCCTCGCTGCTGAACCGCGTGGGCAGAGCCACGCCGAGCACCCGATCCGGTCCGAGGGCCTCGACGGCGAGGGCCGCGGCCACGGCGCTGTCGATGCCGCCGGACAGGCCCAGCACCAGGGCCTGGAGCCCCTGCTTCGCCAGGTTGTCCCGCAGGCCCGTCACCAGGGCCTTGTGCAGCCAGGGGCCCTCCTCCTTGGCGCGCCAGGCCTCCCCCGGCGCGCCGGGATCGACCATGAAGGTGCCCTCCCGGAACACCTCCCCGCCCTGCCAGCGCCCGTCGGGCAGGGCCAGTCCGGAGCCGCCGTCGAAGAGGAGCCAGCTTTCCGCGCCCACACGGCTGGCATAGGCGATGGGGATCCGGTACTTCTGCGCGAGTCCCGGCAGAAGGCGGCGGCGCTGGGCATCCTTCGAGGGGATCGCCCAGGGCGCGCTGCGGCCCTCGGGCAGCCAGCTGCCCAGGGCGCTGGGACTGGCGCTGGCGTTGAGGATCAGCGTGGCGCCGGCCGCGGCCAGATCCGCGATGGGATCCACGCCGTATTCCACCGGCACCTGACCCAGCGAGGGATCGGCCCAGAGGTCTTCGCAGATGGACAGCCCGATGCGGTGGTTGCCGAAGGCGACAAGCGGCTGGTGAGACGGATCCGGCTCGAAGTAGCGATGCTCGTCGAACACGTCATAGCTGGGCAGCACGCGCTTGCGCGCGCAGTGGCGCAGGGCGCCCCGCTCGCACCACCAGAGCTCGTTCCAAAGACGGCCCGAGGGCGCGGGATGGGCCGTTCCGAATACGAGCGGCACTGGACCCGCCAGCGCGGCCAGGCGCATGGATTCCGCCTCGATGCGCCGGCGCATGCCGGGCTCCCAGAGGCGGTCTTCCAGCAGGTAGCCAGGAATGGCCAGTTCCGGCGCCAGCACCAGGTCGGCCCCGCCGGCGACGGCTTCCGCGTAGGCCGCCTCCACCTTGCGGCCGTTGCTTTCGGGATCACCGAGGCGGGCGTTGAGCTGAAGGAGCGCGATCTTCATCCCACCACGTTACCAGCCTCCTACCAGCGGATCTCCGCGCAGGTGCCACCTTCGGGACGCATGGTGAGGCGCAGGTCCGCCCCCTGGGCGTTGAGCCATTTCAGCGCCAGGGGAAGGCCCAGCCCCGTGCCGTCCGGGCGCCCGCTTTCGAAGGGACGCAGCATGCGAATGGCCGTGTCCTCGGATAGGCCCGGCCCCTCATCCAGGATGTCCAGCCGTCCCTCGGCGATCCGCACCAGCACGCGGCTTCCGAAGGGGGCGGCCGCGCACGCGTTCTCCAGCAGGTTCACGAGGGCCTGGTGCAGCAGCACGGGATCGCCTTTGGCCCCGCCCCGGCCCTCGCACAACAAGGTCTTTCCCTGGCTGACGGGCCGTCGTTTCAACTCCGAGACCGCCTGGGCCGCCACATCCTCCAGGCGTAGCGCCTCGGCGATGGGTTCGAGGGGCTTGGCCCATTGGAGGAAGCGCTGGACCAGCCGCTCCAGATCGTCCGTCTCCTCCAGCAACACTTCGGCGGCATCGCCGTGCCCCGCCCGCCTCAGCAGCTGTCCCTGGCCCTTCAGCACGGCCAGCCCATTCTTCAGCTGATGGGCCACGCCGGCGGTCATCTCGCCCAGCTCAGCGAAGCGCTCCCGCAGCTGGCGGCGCCGTTCCTCGGCTTCGGCCTCAGTGATGTCCTCGAACTGGATGAGGGCGCCGATGCGATCCGGCGCCTCGATGCGCTGGACGCGCCAGCGCCGTCCCAGGGCCTCCACCCGGTGGGCAGGTCCAGGTTCCCGATCCAGGGCCTCATGCAGCCAGGGGAAGGGTTCCAGCACGAACGCCGCCTGCAGGCCGATCACGCCGGGGGTCACGCCGAGCAGCTCCTGACCCCGCCGGTTCATGGCGGCCAGGCGCTGCCGCTGGTCCACCCAGATCAGGCCCGTGGGCAAGGCGTCCAGAAGCCGCTCGTGGACCGTCCTCAATTCGCCCAGGGAGGCCGCCAGTTCGCCGCGTTCCCTCAGGCTGCCCGATACGGCGGACAGGACCAGGGAATCGGGATCCGCCGGCGTCCGGCGCTTGATCCGGGCCCAGCGGATCAGCATCAGCAGCAGGCCGCCGATCACCGATCCGACGGGGAGGGCCAGAATCAGCCAGGCGAAGACGTGGGGTGACATCCCCTCAGGTTATGCTGGTTTTCATGGACAGGCAGCCCATCTACATCGTGTCCGGAGGATCCGGGGAGACCGCCCACCGCATGGTGCAGGCCGCCCTCACTCAGTTCGCCAAGGGCGAAAGCTCCGCCCTGGTGCGCCGATTCCAGAACGTGCGGTCCCAGGAGGACCTGGACCGGGTGCTCTCCGCGGCTTCAGAGAAGCGGGCCGTCATCATCCACACCACCGTCTCGCGGGAGATGCGGGACTACCTCGACCGGCGCTGCTCGGAGCTGCGCCTGACCCAGGTGGACCTCTTCGGCAACCTGCTCGACACCCTGGCCCTCTACCTCCGGGAACGCCCCGAGGAGCTGCCCGGCAGCTTCCACGCGGTGGGCGACAAGTACTTCCGCCGCATCGAAGCCATCGAATTCGCCCTGAAATACGACGACGGCATCGACATGGGCGGGCTGCCCGAATCCGACATCGTGCTGGTGGGCATCAGCCGCACGAGCAAGACCCCGCTCTCCATGTATCTGGCCATGGAAGGCTACAAGGTGATGAACGTGCCGCTCGTGCCCGGCGTGCCCCTGCCCCCCGAGCTCGAGACCATCCCCCAGGGGCGCATCGTGGGGCTCACCATCCAGGCGGACCGGCTGCAGGAGATCCGTGCCTACCGCCTGAAACGCCTCGGCGCCTCGGGAAGCGCCGACACGTACAGCGACATGGGACACATCCTCGAGGAATTGAGCTACGCCGACGGAGTCTTCAAGCAGCACCGTCGCTGGCCCGTGCTCGATGTGACGGGACGCAGCATCGAGGAGACCGCGGGCCTGGTGCTGGACCGCGTCTTCGGCAAGGAAAGGGCGGTCTAGGCCATCACTCGGTGGCCAGGATGACGTTCGAGGCCTTGATGACGGCCCAGGCCGTGTCGCCCACCTTGAGCCCCAGGTGCTCCGCCGAACCCTTCGTGATCGTGGAGACGATTTCCACGCCGGGCGAAAGCTCCAGCACCACCTCGGACTCCACGACCCCGTGGGTGACGGCCTTCACCTTGCCCTTGAGCATATTCCGCGCGCTCAGTCTCATCATGGCCTCCTCGCTGGTCTGGAAGGTCGGCCCCCGGCGCCTTCCGGTCAAGCTCCAATTGAAGCCCGAGGCCCGAGGCTGCCTCGGCACCGCTCCTATTTCGTGTCCCGATCCATGAAATCGTGGATGAGACGGTAATAGCCGGGCAGCGCCTGGTGGAGCTTGGCCCGCCCCTTCCTGGTCAGTCGGACCTGCTTGGCCCGCAGATCCTGATCGTGGGTCTGCAGGGTCAGCAACCCTTCTTCCACCAGCGCCTGGAGGGTGCGCGTCATGACCGGACGGGACACATCCAGCCGCTCGGCCACCTCGCTCGCCAGGAGGCCATCCCGTTCGAATTCGCGGTCCAGCACCACCAGGATGAGATACCGCAGTTGGGAGAGTCCCCGCGACGCGAAATATTCCTCCAGTTCGCGCATGAGGAGGCTGGCCTTCCGCAACATGTGAAGGGCCTCATCCACCTTGTCCACGTCCATGGCCGTGAAACGCTCGCGGTAGGCTTCCAGGGTCGTGCGGCTGGGCAGGTCTTTGAGAAAGAACATCAGGCCCCCGAATGCAGCTGGCCGATCAGGTCCGTCGAACTGATCCGCCCCCCGAAATGATGCACCACCTCGCGCAGCACATGCTCGTGTTGCGCCCGCGTGAAGGCCGCGCAGCCGTCCTCGACCACCCAGGCGTTCAGGCCGAAATCGTGGGCTTCTCGCAGCGTGGATTCGACACAGACGTGGGTCGCGAAACCGAGAAGCAGCAGCGTGTCGATGCGGTTGTTTCGCAGGAAGGCGTCGAGATTGGAATGCTTCAGCACGCTCGCGCCCGAACGTCCGAGGGTGCTGAATTCCCCCGGCAAGGGCTCGAAGGGCGCCACGTGCTCGGCGCCCGCGCCCGTCCAGGTGCCGGCCCTCGGGATGGCCGCGCGAAGCCCCAGCACATCCTTCCCTCCCGCGAACAGGCGGTAGGTCGGATCCCCGCGGAAATCGAGGCCGGCATGCACGATGGGCCAGCCGCCCTGGCGGGCCACATTCAAAACTTCCGCGGCCCGATCCACCGCCGCGCGGAAGGCGGCCTTGTCCTCCACGAGACGCTCGTACAGCACCCCCCGGCCTCCGATCCACTCGGCCTGGAACTCGATGAAGACGAGCGCCGTGCGTTTCTTGTCGAACGTCGTGAGGGGGTGCGTCATCGGGTGCTCCTTGAATATAGTTATCATGGTAATCATTTAATTCAATTCGTCAACGCCCCCTCCTCGACCGCCCCGACAAGGGCCTTCGGCGCAAGCCTAGAGCGCATCCTCCAGCCGCTGCACAAGCGTCCTGAGGATCTTGATCCGCCCGTAGTACTTGTTCTCGCTTTCCACCAGGGTCCAGGGCGCGATCTCGGTGCTGGTGCGGTCCAGCATGTCGCAGATGGCGGATTCGTAGGCGGGCCACTTCTCGCGGTTGCGCCAATCCTCTTCGGTGATCTTGAAGCGCTTGAAGGGCGTGGTCTGCCGCTCCTCGAAGCGGCGCAACTGCTCCTCCTGGCTGATGGACAACCAGAACTTCTGCTGGATGGTGCCGTTGCGCGCCAGCTGGTCCTCGAAATCGTTGATCTCGCTGTAGGCACGCTGCCAATCGGCTTCGGAGCAGAAGCCCTCCACACGCTCCACCAGCACACGGCCGTACCAGCTGCGATCGAAGATGGCCACCTTCCCGCGCCGCGGCAGGTTCCGCCAGAAGCGCCAGAGGTAGGGCTGGGCACGCTCCTCCTCGGTGGGCGCCGCCACGGGATGGATGCGGTAGGTCCGCGCGTCCAGGGCCTGAGTGATGCGCCGGATGCCGCCGCCCTTCCCCGCCGCGTCCACGCCTTCGAAGACCAGCACCACCGAGTGCTTCTTGAAATTGCGGTGCCGCGTCAGCAGGTTCAGCCGGCCCTGCAGCGTGAGCAGTTCCTCCTCGTAGTCCTTTTTGTCCATCCGCTTCGAAAGGTCCAGGGCCCGCAGGATGTTCAGGCCGTCCAGGGCCGCCGGCGGCGGCAGCACGAGGGGCGCGGGGCGGGGCTCGGGATGGTCCAAGCGGGCCCGGATCTTCTCCAGGACGAGCTTCCCCACGGTGAGTTTCTGGTAGCGGGGATCCGTGGCCTCCACCACGATCCATGGCGCGTCGGCGCTGCTCGTGGAGCGCAGGGCCCGCTCGGCGACCTGACGGAAGGTGTCGTACATCTCGAAATGCTTCCAGTCCCGCGGCGTCACGCGCCAGCGGGTCTTGGGATCCTTCTCCAGCCCCTTCAGCCGTTTCTTCTGGGTCTCCTTGCTGAGGTGCATCCAGAATTTCAGAACCAGGGCCCCCTCGTGGATGAGCATCTGCTCGAAGCGGGCGATGCGGCCCATGTCCTGATCCAGGTCCGAGGTCTTGATGCGGCCGTGGGCCCGCTCGAGGATGGGCCAGGAATACCAGGAGCCATCGAAGATCCCGATCTTGCCCTTGGGCGGCAGCATGCGCCAGTAGCGCCACATGTGGGGCCGTTCCCGCTCCTCATCGGTGGGTTCATCGAGGCCGTGGGTCTGGATGTGGCGGGGGTCCATCCATTCGTTCAGGGTGTTCACGGTCTCGCTCTTGCCCGACCCGTCCACGCCCGCTACGAGGATGACCACGGGGAACTTCGCGGCGGCGAGGTCGTACTGCGCGTCCAGCAGCGCCTCGCGAAGCGCCGGGATCTCCTTGTCCCAGACCTCCTTGGAGACCTTGTGGCCGAGTTCCGCGGATTCGAACATGGTTCCTCCGGGCCGGATGCCTTTTCTTTCGGCGGGAAAGCCACGATAGCTGATTTCCAGAACCCCGCCCGTGGAATGCCCGTGAAATGATGGGGCCATGGTTTCCATCACCGATCCCATCTCACCGGCCATCGCCCATGCGAAGCGGATCCTGTTCGAGCCTTTCGACCTGCGGAAATGGTTCGTGCTGGGCTTCTGCGCCTTTCTCGCCAACCTAGGCAGCGGGGGTGGATCCTACAACTACAACGGCAACCCCTTCGACCGGACGAACCGGGGCGCCCGGCCAGACTTCCAAGCGGTGACCTCCTGGATCGGCGAGCACCTGCCCCTGGTCATCGCCCTAGGCATCCTGCTCTTCGTGGTCATCCTGGCCCTGACGGTGCTGTTCCAGTGGCTGAGCAGCCGGGGCCAGTTCATGTTCCTGGATGGCGTGGCGCACGATCGCGCCGAGATCGCGGAACCCTGGACGCGCTTCAGGACGCCCGGCAACCAGGTCTTCCGGTTCCGCCTCATGCTCATGCTGGTGGGCCTCGCGCTCTTTCTCGTCTGCGGCGGCCTCGGCGTGCTCATCGCCCTGCCCGACATCCACGCCCGCACCTTCGGGAGTTCGGCCCTCACAGCCCTTGTGGGCGCCGGAGGGCTGCTGGTGCTCGGCAGCCTGGCCCTCGGAGTCCTCAGCCTGCTGCTCCGGGATTTCGTCGTGCCGATCATGTACCGCCGCGGCCTGGACACCTCCGCGGCCTGGGCGGTGCTGAGGGAGGAACTGCTGCCGGGCCACACGTGGCACTTCGTGGGCTTCTACCTGATGACCCTGCTGCTCTGGATCCCCGCCTCGCTGCTGATCCTGGTGGCCTGCTGTCTCACCTGCTGCGTGGCCCTGCTGCCCTACCTCAGCTCCGTGGTCTGCCTGCCCCTCTTCGTCTTCTTCCGCTGCTACTCCCTCGGCTTCCTGGAGCAGTTCGGCGACGATTGGCGCATCATCGAAACCACCGAACCTCAGATCTAGTATTCATTCGCCAGATCGCCCGCCCGCACCTGCTTTTCGAAGGGCTGGAAGACGGGAGCTCCCGCAGTCTGGGCGATCCATTCGGCCACGCGGATGCCATCCACCGCCGCGGAGGTGATGCCACCCGCGAAGCCCGCGCCCTCACCGCAGGGGTAGAGACCGCGATGGGACACGGATTGTCCATCCTCGCCCCGCAGCAGCTGGATGGGGCTGCTGGTGCGGCTTTCGATGGCCAGCAGGATGGCCTCGCGGCTGGCAAATCCATGGATCTTCTTATCGAAGGTGGGCAGCGCGCCCGCCAGCTGTTCCTGCACGAAGTCCGGCAGACAGGTGCTGAGGTCCGACGCCACCGCGAAGGGGCGGAAGCTGGTGCGGGGCAGTCGACCCGTGGCCCGGCCCTTCAGGAAATCCTGCACGGCCATGGCCGGGGCGCCGTAGGTCTCGCCCGCCGCGCGGAAGGCCGCCTGCTCCCATTTGCGCTGGAAGTACATGCCCGCCAGCAGGTGGTCGCTGCCGAAATCCGCCGTGTTGACCTTGGCCACGAGCCCCGAGTTGGCGAAGCCCGAATCCCGCTTCTCGTTGCTCATGCCGTTCACCACGACGCCGCCTTCCTCGCTGCTGCACTGGATCACCTCGCCGCCTGGGCACATGCAGAAGCTGTAGGCCGCGCGGTTCAGACCGAAGTTGCAGACCAGCTTGTAATCCGCGGCGGGCAGCGCGGGATGGCCGGCGCTGGGACCGTACTGGGAGCGGTCGATGAGATCCTGCGGATGCTCGACGCGCACGCCCATGGCGAAGGGCTTCTGGCGCATGGCGACGCCGTGGCGGTGCAGCATCTCGAAGGTATCGCGGGCGCTGTGGCCCGGGGCCAGCACCAGGGCCTCGCAGGGGAGCTCCTCGCCGGTGTCGAGCACGGCGGCGCGAACACGGCCTTCCGCGTCGAAGCGTACGTCGGTCAGCCTGGCGCGGAACCGGTACTGGGCACCGCGGCTCTCGGCTTCCTTGCGGATGAGCACCGCGCAGCGGCGGATCACGTCGGTGCCCACGTGGGGCTTGGCCAGGTAGAGGATCCGCGGGTTCGCGCCGAAGCGCACGAAGGCCTCCAGCACGTAGCGCGTGGCGGGATGGCCGATGCGCGTGGTGAGCTTGCCGTCGCTGAAGGTGCCCGCCCCGCCCTCGCCGAACTGGGCGTTGGCCTCGGGATCCAGCACCGCATCCTTCCACAATGTCGAGATGGCCTTCACGCGCTCGCCCATGGCGGGCCCGCGCTCCAGCACGATGGGCTCGATGCCGTAGTCCAGCAGGCGCAGGGCGCAGAAGGTGCCCGCGGGCCCGCTGCCCACGACCACCACGCGGGGCCGGCGCGGAGGCGGCGCCACGGCATAGGGCGTCGGGGCCGGCGCCGGATCAACCTTCAATCCCCCCGGGAGGGGGCCGATTACGAGATTCCGGTCCGTGTCGAAGCTGAGGGTGGTCAGGAACCGGATGGCCCCCTTGTGGCGGGCATCCAGGCTGCGGCGCTCCAGCCTGACGTCGCGGTAGTCCTTCGGCGCGCCGCCCAGGGCATGGGCCAGCGGCTTCGCCAGATCCAGCGCCTCCTCGCCCAGGTTCAGCGGCAGATTGGAAAGCAGGTAGCGCATGGTCGCCTCGGCGGAAGGAGTCCACGGGACTCAAAGCCAAGGCCCAGGATACCTGGAAGGGATCACCTCCCCAACCGGTCCCGGCCTCCTGCGAGGCCAAGCACAAAACCTTTATGCGCCTGTCCGAGACTCAGACTTCCACGGTGTTTCGATCGTGGTCCCTGAGCTTCCCGAGCCGATCCTTCATCCGGATCCCGAGGTCTTTCAAATCGCCCCGGAGTTGCGGCCCAGTCTTTGGTGTGGTGAGGGCGACGACCAGGGCCCCGAGGGCGGCCCCCGCCAGGAAAACGATCATCGAGGTACTCGCCATGCCACGTTCATCACTCATGTGGTCCCTCCTTTGCAGCGGCTCTCTGCCGACGGAACAAATGTAGGACGCTTCGCAGGCCTGTCAGGAGGGCCTCGAGGATATTTGGCCTCCTTTCGTGGCCCCCAGTCAGAGCGGATGAAACCTGCATCAGACTGATGACGATCTGCGCTAGTCCGGAAGGATGATCCAGGTTGTGGGCGACGCGCTGGGTCAGGCCTTCCACCTCCGTGCGCACGGCGTGGATATCCTCCGCGATGCGGTCCAGATCCTGGGAGGAGCGCTCCGCCAGCCGCTCCAGGGCCAGGGCGGTCCGGCGCGCCTGGAAGAGGAAGGGAATCAGGAAGGCGACGACCGCCAGAATGGCCAATCCAAGGATGATCTGAAGCGCCATGGTCATGGTGCACCTCGACTTGGGCCCTCGTAGTATGGGGCGCTCCGATGGAAGTGGCCCATTTTTTTGCCCGTCACGGACCTTCCACCGGAGGATGCACTCCGGATCCGGGACTCAGCGTTCCAGAAGCTTGATGAAGGCGATCACGGCGCCCTGGGGATCCTTGGCGACGCCGAAACGCCCGACGGTGGGGATGTCCTTGGGCGGCACCAGGCAGACGCCTCCCATCCGGGCCAACGCGGCCGCCGCTTCATCGGCATCCTTGACCGCGATGTAGGGCATCCAGGCGCTGGGCACGCCCTCCCATTCCGGCCCTTCCATGCCCATCATGCCACCGATGGGCGCTTCCCCGGCGTGGAACTCGGTGTAGGTCATGCCGAAGTCATTCTTGGTGACGGCCCGCCATCCGAAGAGCGCCGTGTAGAAGGCGATGGAGGCGGCCGTATCGCGCGAGTAGAGCTCCGTCCAGCAGAGGCCCCCGGGGCGGCCGAAGAGGCCCGCGCCACGGTGTTTGCCGGACTGCCAGAGGGCCAGCGAGGCCCCGTCCGGATCGCGCATGAAGGCCATGCGGCCCACGTCGGGGATGTCCGTGGGGGCCATCAGCACCTGAGCGCCCAGCTCCTGCGCCCGGGCACAGCTGCGGTCGGCGCTCTCCACCACCACGTAGGAATTCCAGTGGGGCGGCGCGCTCTGCTGCGGGCCCATCTGGTAGCCGGCCGCCGCATCCAGATCTCCGGCCCTGAAGATCGTGTAATTGCCCATGGCCGAAGGCACGTCGAAGGCCGACCAGCCGAAGAGGGTGCCGTAGTAGGCCTTCGCCGCGGCGATATCCGTGGTGGCAAGTTCCGGCCAGCAGAAGTGGCCGATGGGTGCGAACTGAGGTTCGGACATGGGGGCCTCCGGGAATCGGCGCCCAGCTTACTCCCGTTTCCCGGGCGGTATATCGTGGGAACCGGTGGCGCCATGAATGAGTCGGAATTGAATCAGGTGGTGGTGGCCGGGGGTACGGGCCTGGTGGGGCGGGCCCTCGTGAAGGCCCTGCTGGAGCGGGGTTCGCAGGTGACCGTGCTGACCCGGAACCCCGGGCGCCAGCCGCTTCCCGCAGGAGCTTCGGCTCATGACTGGGAGGATCTGCCGGCCCTGCTGGAAGGCGCCGACGCCGTCATCAACCTCGCGGGCGAAGGCATCGCGGATCGGCGCTGGAGCCTGGCGCGCAGGGCCGCCATCCTCGACAGCCGCATCGGCGCCACCGCGCGCCTGGTGGCGGCCATGCGCGGCTGCAGCCGCCCGCCCCGGGCCCTGGTGAACGCTTCGGCCGTGGGCTACTACGGAAGCCGCGACGAGCAACCCGTGGACGAAGCCGCCGACTCGGGCCTGGGATTCCTGCCGGAGGTGTGCCGCGCCTGGGAGATGGAAGCCCTGGCCGCCGGCAGGCTAGGGGTTCGCGTGGCGCTCATCCGCATCGGCGTGGTGCTGGCGAAAGAGGGCGGTGCCCTGCCGAAGATGGCCCGTCCCCTGCGCTGGTTCCTCGGCTGCAGGCTGGGCACGGGCACCCAGGGCCTCAGCTGGATCCACCTCGACGACCTGGTGGCCATGTTCATCGAAGCCGCGCGGAACCCGGCCTGGGTGGGCGTCTTCAACGGCACGGCACCGCAGCCCCTCGGCAATGAGGCCTTCACGCGGGTTATGGCGGCGCGGCTCCGCCGCCCCGTGCTGCCCGTGCCGGCCGGCCTGACCTCCTTCGGCCTGCGGGTCCTGCTGGGCGAGATGGCCGAGGAACTGCTGCTCCGCGGCGCCTACGTAGTGCCGGCGCGGGCCCAGTCCCTGGGATTTGATTTCCGGTTCCCCACCGCGAAGGGCGCGCTGGACGATCTCCTGGCTGATTGAGCTGGACGGCCTACCAGGCCCGGCCCCCGACGAGGAGCGCGAGCACCAGCCCGCCCGCGGCCAGGCCCGCCGCCAGCAGTTTCGGCCCTGAGAGCCGGGTCCACAGCAGCGTGCCCGAAAGGCTGAGGAAGACCAGGGCCCCGGCGAAGGCATCGGAGACCAGGATCCAGGCGACCTGGCCGCCATCCCCCTTGTGGAGCCGCTTCAGGGCCTGGATCAGGTTCGCGTCGCGCTGTTCCAGTTCCACCGTTCGGTTGCCCGGCGCATAGGTGGCCGTGGCGAAGTGCGCGTGACCGAGGAAGACCACGGTCCACTGCTCGGCGACCTGCACCGGCGCGCCCCCCACGCGTCCCGGCCTGGGCGTCTTGACGAGCCACTTCACGCGGCTCGTGGGCACGTCGAAGCGGGCCGCCAGCGCCCGGGCCAGGGCTTCGGGACTGGCCGGCGCCTCGGCGAATGCCACGGTGACTCTGCGTTCCTGGATCTGCCCAGCCTCGATCTTCAGGACACCCCGGTGGTTCAGCAGGAAGCCGGTGAGGCCGAACAGCAGGCCGAACGCAGCACCACTGAGTCCCACCCAGGCGTGGAGCTTGCGAAGTCGGCGCAGGAAGGCCCTCTGCTTCGCCCGCGGAACGCGCCGGAAGCCTGCGGCATGAGGGGAATGACTCGAAGCGTCCACCGGATCAGACTCCATCAGAAGCGGCAGGACAAGGTGAGCTGCGCCCGGCGGGGAGAGCCGACCACGATGTTGTAGTCGTTCCCAGCGGTCGGGTAGTAGCGGCGGTCCAGGAGGTTCTCGAGGTTCAGGGAGAGCCGGTTCTGCTTGCCGAAGCTGAAGTAGACCGCCGCATCGGCGCGGATGAAGGCGGGCAGGATCACCGCGTTGGTCGTGCTGGCGAAGCTGCTCGACTGGTGGATCAGACCCAGACCCAGCGCCCACTGGGACGTGAGCTCCACCTTGTTCCAGCAGGTTGCCGCGCGGCGCGGCACCAGCGGAACCTGGGTGCCCGCGGGCACGGCCGCGCTGGTGGCGCTGCCGCCCGTGGCCTTCACGACGCGCGCATCCAGCTGCGCGAAACCGCCGTAGACCTGCCACCGCTCGGTCACCTGGCCCTGGAAGCCGAGCTCCAGGCCATCGGTCCGCTGCAGGCCCGACAGCACCAGCTTGGTCGGGTCGTTGGGATCCTTGCTCTTCACATCGGCGCGATCCAGGCGGAACAGGGCCGCCGTGAGCGCGAAGCCCGGGCTCAGGTCCCACTTCCCGCCCAGTTCCCAGTTGGTGGCCTTTTCGGGCTTCAGGTCCGCGTTGCTGGCGCTGAGGGAAAGCGTTTCGCTGCTCGGCAGGAAGGCGTAGCTGTAGCTGAGGTAGTAGGAGGAAGCCTCGGTGGGCTGGTAGATGAGCCCGGCCCGCGGCGAAGCGGCCTTGTCCGTGTGGGCGAGGTCGACATTGGCCGCGTTCCGGTCATCCAGGGCGACGGCGAAGCGGTCGTAGCGGAGACCCAGCACCGCCTTCCAGTGGGAGGAGAGGCTGATCTGATCCTGCAGGTAGAGGGCCGCCAGGTTGGCGACGACTTCGTTGTTCGTGTCGCTGCTCGCGGCGGCCCAGCGGGTGACCGAGGCCCGGGGATTCGCGGCCCCCACCGTTGCGGTGGTGGCGGTGCCGGCGGCGCCGAAATAGCCCGTGAGGCGCGTGTTCTCGCTGTCCTGGTGACCCAGTTCCAGGCCCGCCAGCAGCAGGTGGTCCATGCCCGCGACCCGGCCCCGCCATTCGAGTTCGGTCTGATCGAACAAGTTGATCCGGAGGTTGGCCTGACTGTAGGCCGAGATCCTGAGCCGCCCCGTGGCGGGATCCACGACGCTGTTCGGCTGGACATTCTGCCGCAGGGTGTCGTAGCGCGTGGCGCGCAGGGTGCTGCGCAGCAGGACATTCGGCGCGAGGTTCGATTCCACTCGGGCGGTGAATGCGTCCACCACGGCGGCGCTGGGGCTCTGGGCCGGATCGCCGAAGAAGCGCTCCCGCGGGGCCTCGTAGGGACGACCGTTCAGAGCCGGAAGGCCGCGATCCGTCGTGCGCCGATCCTCGAAATGCTCCACGCTCAGCAGGGCCAGGGTGTCGCTTCCCGGAGCGAACTCCACCACGGGGTTGAGGCCCGAGCGCCGCAACTGGTAGCCCTCCCGGAACCCCTTGGCGTCCTCGGCCACGCCGTTCACGCGATACCGCGCCCCGCCGAGCTGGCCACCGAGATCCACGGCGCCGCGTTTGTCGTCCCAGCTGCCCAGGCTGAGTTCGGCCTGGGCCAGGGGCTGATCGAGGGGCCGCTTCGTCACCCGGTTGACCACGCCCCCGCCGCCGCCCCGGCCGAAGGTCATGCCGCTGGGCCCCTTCAGGATCTCGATGCGCTCGGCGTTGTAGGGATCGCGGAAGTAGAGGGCGTCATCCCGCAGGCCGTCCACGAAGAAATCCGACGAGGTGCTGATGCCGCGCAGCACGGGCTGGTCGCGTCCGCCCTCGCCGGGATTCATGGAGGCCCCCGGCACGTAGCGGATGACCTCGGCCATGCTCTTCATGCCCTGATCCTTGACGAGGCTTTCCGGCACCACCTGCACGGACTGGGGCAGGTCGGCGAGGGGCGTGTCGGTCTTGGTGAGCGTGGCCGAGCGGCGCGCCCGGTAGCCCTTGACGGGGCCATCGGCCCTTTCCTTCGACTTGGCCTTCTTCCCCTTCACCTTCACCTCAGGAAGGGCGGCCTCGGCCGCTGGAGGGAGCTGCGCAGGGCTCTCCTGGGGTGACAGACACGCGAGCAGGGACAGCAGAAGCACGTGGGACATGGGGTTCCTTTCAGACAGAGGCATCCCGGGCCCCGCCGGGGCCGAGACTCAGAGGAGGGGGAAGGTCAGGCGTCGAGCTGGAACGAGAGCGGCACCAGTACCCAGGCGGCGAGCCGCTCTGAGCCCCGGCGCGCGGGGGTGAAGCGCCAACGGCGGACGGTGCCCAGGGCCGCCTGGTCCAGCCGCGCGTGGCCGCTGCTCTGGCGGACCTCCACCTGCTCGGGCTGGCCCTCGGGATTGACGAGCACGCGGAGGATCACCCGGCCTTCTTCCCCGAAGCGCTTGGAGAGGGCGGGATAGGTGGGCTCAGGATTCTGGAGGTAGGCGGCGTCGAAGCGCGGCGGCGCGACGGCCTCCGTGATGCCGCCAACTAGCCCTCCGAATTGCCCTCCGGCCTGGCCCCCGACTTGACCGCCGGTCACGCCGCCCGGCTGTCCGCCAGGGTGCCCACCGGAGAGGCTGCCGGACGGGAGGACGGGCACAGGGTTGGCCACGGTGTCCATGGAGGACAGGGCCTCGACGGCAGGCTGCACGGGAGCGACTTCCTCCGCGCGCGGCTGGGCGGAGGCGTGGCTGGTCTCAGCCCCGCCCGCAGGCGGTGGCGGGGCTGCGGGCAGGTCTTCGAAGCTGTCGAGCGACAGGGTGACGATCCTGGGGGGAACGCCTTGGCGGGGCGGCGCCACGGCCATGGCCACGCCCGCCGCCAGCAGGCCCGCGTAAGCCGTGGCCGACACAGCCCAGATGCGGGTCCTGGGGCCCTTCGGCAGGGTGCCGAGGGCCGGCGGTTCCGCCAGAAGGCCGCCGGCAGAAGCCGCCGCGGGATAGGAGGGTGCGGGTGTGGGTGCGGACGCGGGCGCCGGGGCGACGTGATCGCGCAGGGGGATCGAAAGGACGGTGGAGGCGAGGGCGTTTCCCATGCGTCCAGCTTATACGTTTTGAGATTAGGTCTCAATATCTTTTGTGGTCAAAATCACAGGCCCTGCGCCCCTCAACCGCGCTCCAGCCCTCCAAAGCGGGCCATGATGCGCTTGTCGCCACCGTGATCGAAGCGGACCGTGTAGGTCAGCCCGTCTCCGCGTCCCGAGGCCGCGAGGATGGTGCCCACCCCGAAGCGGGCGCTCTTAACGCGGGTGCCGGGCGCAAAGGCGTTGGGATCCTGCTTCTCGGCCGGTTCGGGTTCGTGGGTGGGGTCCGCCTCATGGGAAGACGGCGTCGGCACCTCCTTCACTTTGTCGAAGAAGCTGCGGATGCGCTGCAGCTCGGTGGCCACCGAGCCGCCGCCGGCACCGCGGCTGAAGGAGCTGCCGGGCCGCACACCCTCGCCGGCCTGGTAGATCTCGGTGCCCCAGCGGATGGGCGCCGTCAGGGCCTCGGAGGGCAGTTCCCGCAGGAAGCGGCTGGGCATGGAGAGCATCTCCGTGCCCATGACGCGGCGGCGCCGCGCGGCGCTGAGCGTGAGGCGGCGCTGGGCCCGGGTGATGGCCACGTAGAAGAGGCGGCGTTCCTCTTCCAGGCCCTCGGGGGTTTCGCGGGCGTTGCGGTTGGGGAAGACGTCCTCCTCCAACCCGATGACGAAGACGTAGGGGAATTCCAGCCCCTTGGCGCAGTGGATGGTCATGAGGCTGAGGTGGGCGGCCTCCTCGATCTGATCCGTGTCCGCGGCGAGGGTGATGCGGTCGAGGAATTCCGATAGGCGCAGGCCCATGGATTCGGTTTCGGCGGCGGCGCTGAGGAATTCCTCCAGGTTGCGGATGCGGCCTTCGGCTTCGAGTGTGGCCTCGTCCTCCAGGCTCTGCAGGTAGCCGCTCTCCTGCAGCACCCACTTCACCAGGCCCGCCAGCCCCAGGGCCTCGCGCTCGGTTTCGGCGCGGCGGAACAGCTCCAGGAACTTGCCCAGCTCGCGTTGTGCGCGGCCCTTCAGCTCGCCGGAGCGCAGCAGGGCGGCCAGGCCCTCCAGCGGCGTGCCGCCTTCGGGAATGGCGGCCTCTATCTTGCCCAGCGTCGTGGGGCCGACGCCGCGGGTGGGCGCGTTCACGCAGCGGCGGAAGCTCACAAGGTCAAAGGGATTCGAGATGAGCCGCAGGTACGAGATGAGGTCCTTCACTTCCTGGCGCTCGTAGAACTTCACGCCGCCCACCAGGCGGTAGGCCATGTTCTGGGCGCGCAGCGCCTCTTCCATCTGCCGCGACTGCCAGTTGGCGCGGTAGAGCACGGCGACCTTCGCATCGGGATCCAGGTAGCGCAGCTCCTGGATGCGCTGCACCACCCACTCCGACTCGAGGCGGCCCTCGTCGGCGAGCTTGAAGTGGATGGCCTCGCCCACGCCCAGGTCGGTCTTCAGGGCGCCCTTCCCCTCCACGCGCTGGGAGTTGTTGGAGATCACCTGGGAGGCCGCGTCGAGAATCTTTTCCGTGGAGCGGTAGTTCTGCAGCAGCTCGATGCGCACGGCTTCGGGGAAATCCTGCTGGAAGTCGAGGATGTTGCGGATATCGGCACCGCGCCATCCGTAGATGGACTGGTCCTCGTCGCCCACCACGCAGATGTTGTGGTGATGCCGCGCGAGGTGCTGCACCAGCAGGTACTGGGCGCGGTTCGTGTCCTGGTACTCGTCCACCAGGATGAACTTGAAGCGCTCGCCGTAGGCCGCCTGCACGACGGGATCGCGGAAGAGGCGCTCGGTCCAGAGCAGCAGGTCGTCGAAATCACAGGCGCGGTGGTTCTTCAGGCCCTTCTGGTAGAGGTCGTAGGCTTCGAGCACCCGGCGGGTCCAGGGGTCCAGGGCCTCTTCGCGCGCTTCCTCCGGCAGCAGGCAGCGGTTCTTGAAGTCGCTGATGAGCTCCAGCACCTTCTTCGGGTGGTACTGCTTCTCGGGCAGCTTCAGCTCGGCGAGCACCTGCTTGATGAGGCTCTTCTGATCGGAGGGATCGAAGATGACGAAGTCCCGTCCCACGGGCGTGCGCTCGCCCTCGCGGCGGAGGATGCGCGTGCAGAAGCTGTGGAAGGTGCTCACCCACATCTGCCCCGCGGGCACCGAGACCAGGCGCTCCACGCGCTCCCGCATCTCCTCGGCGGCCTTGTTCGTGAAGGTCATGGCCAGGATGGACCCGGGATGGACGCCCTCCTCCTCGATAAGCCAGGCGATGCGCCGGGTGATCACCGTGGTCTTGCCCGAGCCGGCGCCCGCGAGGATCAGCAGGGGCCCGCGGGCATGGCGGACCGCCTCCCGCTGGGGGGCGTTCAGGTTGTGCAGCAGGGGATGGTCGATCGGATCGGAAGCGTGGCCAGGCATTCATCCATGCTACAGGGTGTGCCGCGCGCCCAGGGGATCAGGGCCGTTTATGCGCGGCTAGGGGTCTGATCACATCGGAAAGCATCCGGCGCGCCTCGGCTTCGCTGAGCTGGCGCCGGAACCCGGGCATGGCGCCGCGGCCCTTGAGGATGGAGGCGGCCAGGTCCGCTTCCTCCTGCTTGGCCAGCCAACGCGCATCCAGGAGGTTGCGCCCGCCCAGCCGCGCCCCGTTGGGCCCGCGCCCGGAACCGTCAGCCCCGTGGCAGACCGCGCAGCGTTCCTGGAAGAAGACCTTCAGATCCCGGGCCTGGGCGGCCAGGGGAAGACAGGGGATCGCCAGCAGGAATGCCGCGCTGCGGAGCTTCATGGGTCGAACCTACCATATCCGGCCTTCTCGCATCGGATGGGCTCCCAAGGCGCGCGATTGGGCGGCAGAGTCAAGCCATGGCCGGATGTGACGAAGAGATCCTGTGGGCGCCGTGACTCTCCCCGGATCCTGAGCCCCGAATCGACCCTGGCCCCATCCGAGACCCGAGCCCAACCGCCGATGATGTCGCACCCCTTGTTCACGCAGAGTCCAAGGCTGGCCTTCCTCAGGAAGCTGGTGGCGGAGCATGCGGACCTGAGCCTGGATCGCACGGATTTCGGGCGGGTGTTCGGCGCCCTCGACGCCTACTGCAAGGAGCACTTCCCGACGGAAGAGCGGGGCGGCTGGTTTTCACCGCTCTACCTCGGCGGCATCCCGATCCGGCACACGCCGCCGCACCTGGTCTATGCCGTCTTTGCCATTTACCTGGATCTGATGAAGGGTCCCCTGGAACCCGTCCCCTTCCGGGCCCGCCCCTTGGACATGAGCGGCACCCTGGCCATCCAGATCGATCCGAGCGAAGGCTTTCTCGTGGAATCCATCGACGGAGTGGCTGCGCCCATGACGGACATCCTATTCGTCATTCCCCTCACGATGCCCGAGGCCTGGACCTCGGACCTCTACGGTCTCCCCAAACTCCACGAGGAGATCGTCCGGATCGCCTGCCACGCGGCGGCCGTCTCCTGCCCGACCGCCCTCACCAGCGCGCACCTCCTGCTGCATCCCGCTTCCAAGCGCGTCCTCAGCCCCCTGGCGGATTTCACGGAATCCGAGAAAGCGTTGTTCTTCGCTGAGCCGGTCAATGAATCACGGCTGGAGCGCCATCGCGAGCGCCTATTCGAATCCTTCGGCACTCCCGCCGACGTGTTTTTCCGCAATCACGACCACGTGAAACGTGTGCTCGAAGCCTGCCTGGCAGACCAGCCCTGAACCGTCGCCCCAATTCTGGGCAGCCACTCTCCGGCAAGTGTTGGTAGGCTGGAAGCTCGCGCCCGTGGCGGAATGGCAGACGCCAGCGACTTAAAATCGCTTGCCGTAAGGCGTGCCGGTTCGAGTCCGGCCGGGCGCACCACCGTTCAGAGGGAAGGCGAGCCTTCCGCGAGCGTCCATTCCGGCGAAGAGGTTATGTCCTGAAGTGCTGCAGCAGGGAGGTGAGGCCCTCGGCGGTGCGGGACAGTTTCTCGGTGGTGGCGGCATTGCTGTCCACGGTGCCCGAGAGCTGGATGCTTGCACTGGCGTTCTGCACGGCCTGTTCGGCACTGAGCTCCACCTGGCTGGCCACCTCGTCGCTGGCCTTGGCCTGCTCGCTTGAGGCGGCTTCGATCTGGGTGGACATGGCGGCCACTTCGGAGATGTGATCGCGGATGGCGGCGAGGGACTCGACGACTTCCTGGACCGTGGCCTTGCCCTGGGCCACGGCCCTGTTGTTGCCTTCGATCAACGCGGCGATCTCCCGCGCGGAGGCGTCACTCCGCTCGGCCAGCTTGCGGACTTCCTCGGCGACCACGGCGAATCCCTTGCCCAGGGTGCCCGCCGTGGCGGCCTCGATGGCCGCGTTCAGGGACAACAGGTTGGTCTGCCGCGCGATGTCCTGGATGACCTGAACCGCCTCCACCATCTGGGTCGTGGCCTCTTCCACACGGTTCATGGCAAGGATCGCGGCCTGACCTGCCGCATCCGCCGAATGGGCGGTCTGGGCTGCTTCCAGGGAGCGCTGATGGCTCGACTGGACGTGTCCGGCCACTTCCCGGACGGAAGCGGAAAGTTCGGTGATGGCCGAGGCCATGCGGTCCGAGGAGGTGCGCTGGTCTTCCGCATTGCGGGCGAGTTCGCGGCTGGTGGTGGCGATCTCGTGGGTGGCCACGGCGATCTCGCCGCTGTTCACCTGCAGCAGCTGGGCGTCGAAACGGATGCGGTTGATCATGTTCTTGAAACGGGATTGCATGCCGAGCAGGGAAGCCATGAGGCTGGTCCTGTCCCCGGGCCGGACGGGGATCTCCGCCCGCAGGTCGCCTTCCGCCACGGCCTTCGCGAGGAGCAGGGCGTGCTTCGGATCCCCACCCAATTGATGGTCCATGATCTGGATCAGCTTCCGGAACACGAGCAGGCCCAGGCCGACGCCCAGGATGGCGCCGCCGGCCAGCACCCACAGGTCGAGACCGGCCCGGGAGGAGGTGTGCCCCAGATTCGTTTCCAGGTCCCGGACCCTCCCGTCCCGAAGCTTCAGGACGTGGGCCGTGACCGTGTCGGAGGCGGCATCGAAGGGCGCCATGGCCCGGTTTCCTTCGGCCAGCCCCTGGGCCTGGTAGGCGGCGACCATGGCCTGCCCGGAGGCATACAGCGCATCGAACTCCCGGATGATTCCATCCAGCTCCGCCTGGCTCGCCCCCTCGCGCGCCGCCCGCCTGAAGCCTTCGGCGGCCTTGTGGAAATCGGCCGAGGCCTTGGCGGCCTCCTGGAGCGCCTCGGGCCTGCGCGTGAGGGCCGCGTCCGTGAGCGTCTGCTGCACCTGCACCACCTGGAAGGCCATCTCTTCGGCGCGGAGCAGGGTCGGCAGGGAGGCTTCCTTCACGGCGCTGATGTCGGCGCGGCTGGCGGACAGCCCGTAGATGTTCAAGGCAGCCACCAGCGAAAAGACCGCGACCACCAGGCCCGCGGCGCCCCACACGCGGTTCCTGAAGGCCATCTCCGGGAAGGGAATCCAGATCTTCCGTTCGGGTTCCGCCATGGGTTGTCCGGCCCTGGCCCGGGCATACATGCGCTCGGCTTCGTCGATCTGGGCGTGGCTGGGTTTGCTGCGGATGGAGACGTAGCCCACGGTCTGCCCCTTCTCCTGCAGGGGGGTCACGTTGGCGTCGACCCAGTAGAAATCCCCGTTCTTGCACCGGTTCTTCACCATGCCCTGCCAGGGCCGGCCCGATTTGATGGTGCGCCACAGATCCTCGAAGGCCGCGGGCGGCATGTCCGGGTGCCTCACCAGGTTCTGGGGCTGGCCAATCAGCTCCTCCTGCGTGAATCCGCTCACCCGGACGAACTCATCGTTCACGTACGTGATCACGCCCCGCAGATCCGTCATGGAGACGATGTAGGCGCCGTCCTGGATCAGGTGCTCCACCTTGGTGACCGGTTGATTCACGCGCATGGGGACCCCCGAGAAACGACCAGACACAGAGAGCCCAGTTCGGTCTGGCGCCGATCATCTGTAACTCGGGACGTTCCCCTGGTCTATTGAATTTTGAGATGGAGTTTCAACAGCGGGATGAGGATCCCGTTGAACCGCTTCCACCCCGACAGATCCCCGTGGACCAGGCGCCGCACCTTGACCCAGTCATCCTCGGCGGCGGCCTTGGGCACACCCTTCAGCATGAAGTCGTAGGCGAGGATCTTGGCTGCGATGCGGGGATCCAGGGCCAGCTCGGGCTGGGCCACCAGGTCCGCGCCCACGAGCTTGCCAAAGCGCGCGTACTCGGAGCGCCCCAGCACGGGCACGAACCCGCGCCCGCAATACTTCACCCCATCGCCGGGTTCGAGGTTGCCGAGGCTGCGGTCGAACTCGTACATGCGGCGAAAATAGGCGTCGGTGCCCGCTTCCTTCTCGGGCGCGAAGACGTAGCTCTCCGATCCGATGCTCGCGATGGCCGCGACTTCCACCGCGGAGCTGTGGATCTCGAGGGACTGGAGTGCCTCCACGACCAGGGGCCAGTGCGCCTCCACGTTGGCCAGGGGGGCGTGAAGGATGGTCGCGATGGTGTCCGCCGTGAACGGCATGGCTTGCTCCCGAGGGAAGGCTGCGTTCGTGAAGGAGGGGGCGCGCCAATCTACCATGGGCGTGCCATGATTTCGGCATGGACATCCATCGGCTGCACCTGGACGGATCCGAAGCCCTGATCGCCCCTGCCGGTGCGGAACTGCAGGCCCTCAGGCTCGGGGGAAGCGACCTGCTCTGGACCGCCGACCCGCTCTGGCCGCGCCATGCGCCCCTGCTCTTCCCCATCGTCGGCGCACTGAAGGATGACCAGCTCAGGCACCGCGGCGCGACCTTCCCCATGCCCAAGCACGGTTTCGCACGTAACAGGGATTTCACCTGGATCGAGCGGGACGCCACGCGCTGCCTCCTCGAACTGAAGGATGACGAGGCGACGCGGAAGAACTATCCCTTCGCGTTCCGACTCCGCGTCGCGTACACGCTGGAGGCCTCGGGACTGCGCATGGATCTGGACCTGCACAATCCGGGCGCGGAGCCCCTGCCCGCCAGCCTCGGCCTGCATCCGGCCTTCCGCTGGCCCCTGGTGCCGCAGATCTCCAAGGCCGCCCACCGCCTCGTCTTCGATGCCGATGAACCCGGTCCGCTGCGGCGCCTCGATGCCCACGGCCTGCTGACCCCTGACCTGCATCCCACGCCCATCCGGGAACGGACCCTGCCCCTGCGCGAAGATCTGTTCATCGACGACGCCCTGCTCTTCCTCGAACCCCGCAGCCGCGGCCTGCGCTTCGAGGCCGAGGGCGGGCCGGCCCTGAGGCTGCGCTGGGAGGGCTTCCCCCACCTGGGCATCTGGACCAAGCCCAATCCGGGCCCCGCCTACCTCTGCATCGAACCCTGGGAGGGCCACGCCGATCCCGCCGGCTGGGATGGGGAGTTCGCTGAGAAACCGGGGAGCTTCCTCCTGCCGCCCGGCAGCACTCGGCACTGGGTCATGACCACGAGCCTGGAACCCTGATTCGTGCTCAAAATGCAAAAAAGGAATCTTTAAAGCTGAGGAAAGCGGAGAGGCAGAGGAGAGCCGAGAAGAAGCAGGGAGAATGACTTCCTTTTCGGTTCTCCGCTTTCTTCAGCGTCTCTGCAACCCTCCGCTTCCAGCATTCCTTGGAGCCCAGACTAGACCAGTTCGGCGCCCAGGAAGTGGGGACTGGCCAGCGTCACGCGGGCCTGCACCAACTCGCCGAAGGGCAGCTCGCGGCCCGGCCCGGCGGCCAGGTGCACGGTCTTCCATTCACCGCTGCGGGCCAGCCACCACCCGTGCTCGTTGGGACCGTGGGTTTCCACGCGGACGGGGATCTCACGACCGAGGAATCGCTCGTTGCTCGCCCGCGTGAGCTCGTTCTGGCGCTGCTGGAGGCGCTTCAGCCGCTCGGACTTCACGTCCATGGGCAGGTCGTCCTTGAGGCGCAGCGAGGCCGTGCCCGGGCGCGGAGAGTAGATGAAGCTGAAGGAGGAATCGAAGGCCACCTCGTCGAGCACCTTCATCGTGGCTTCGAAATCCTCGTCGGTCTCGCCGGGGAATCCCACGATGAAATCCGTGCTGAGCGCCAGCTTGGCGCGCCCTTCACCCAGGTAGCCGAGGCGTTCCAGATACTCGCCCACCGTGTACTCGCGGAGCATGCGCCGCAGCACGCGGTCGCTGCCGCTCTGCAGGGGCAGGTGCAGGAAGGGCGCCACCTTGGGGGTGCTCACCAGCACCCGGGCCAGCTCCTTCGTGAAGTTCATGGGATGGCTGGTGGTGAAGCGGATCCATTCGAGGCCTTCGACCTCGGACACGCGCTCCAGCAGATCGGCGAAGGTGCAGCCCCCCGCATAGCTGTTCACGTTCTGGCCCAGCAGCTCCACCTCGCGGTAGCCGCGTTCCACCAGGCCGCGAACCTCGGCCAGCACATCCTCGTAGGGGCGGTGACGCTCGCTGCCGCGGGTGGTGGGCACGATGCAGTAGGTGCAGGCGTGGTTGCAGCCTTCGGTGATGGTGACGAGGGCCTTGGCCGTATCGCGGCGGCGCGTGACCGAGGGCGGGAACAGGTGGTTGTCCAGGTATTCACCCGTGTCCATCACCTGGGACTTGCCGGCCTGGGCTTCGGCCACCAGCCGCGGCAGCTGCCGCAGGGCCATGGTGCCCAGCACGAAGTCGATGTGGGGCGCCCGCTTGAACAGCGCCGCCTGTTCCTGCTGCGCCAGGCAGCCCGTCACGCCCACCATCAGGGGGCGCCGCTGCTTCTCCTCGCGCAGGCGGCCCAGCTCGGAATACACCTTGTGGACGGCCTTTTCGCGGATGGAGCAGGTGTTCAGCAGCACCAGCTCCGCATCCTCCGCCGAATCCACGGCCTCGAAGCCCTCCGTCGACAGCAGACCCGACAGCTTCTCGCCGTCGTGGTCGTTCATCTGGCAGCCCCAGGTTTGGATGTGGAACTTCATCGACCGCCTCGAACCTGGCGCTGCTGGATGAAGGGGACAACCCCCCGAACGCACAGCGCACTGCGCTGTGCTCCCGCGTGCCCGCTTCGCCGGCCCGCGGAGGGGGCCCCGTTCTGGCAGCCCCAGGTTTGGATATGAAACTTCATGCTTCTCCCGAATCCACCATTCTAACGGTCGATCCGAAAGAGGGCACGTCCTGGTTTAAGCCTAGCGGAGGGCATACACGAAGCCGTCCCCGCTGCCCACGAAGACCATCCCATCCGCCACCGTCGGCGAGGACATGATCGCGCCGAGGCTGAACAGCCGGTCCATGCCGATGACCATGCCGTCGAGCGTGTTGTCGGGGTAGAGTGCGGCATTGTTCAGCTTGCCTTTGGCGTCCACGTACTTCGATGACATTTCGCGCGAGCCCTCGGTCTGGAAGTCGGCCACGACCGCGCCCGTATTCCGGTCGACCAGGTGCAACCAGCCATCCGAGGTCCCGAAGATGGCGCGGGATCCGGCAATCGCGGGCGAGGAAAACGAGATGGCCTTCATGGGCTGGTCGAAAATCACCTTGCCGGTGGCCGCCTCCAGGGCTTTGAAGCGCCTGCCATCCGAGGTGGGGAAGTACACCCGGCCCTCCGTCACGGCAGGAGAAGCGATCACCCAGCCCATGTGATTGTCGTGCTTCCAAAGCAGGGCGCCGGTGTTCGCATCCAGGGCGTAGAAATGGCCATCCCGGCACCCGAAGAAGACCCGCCCATCGGCCACGGCGGCGGAACTGGCGATGCCCATCTGGTTGTGGGTTTCGGGGTCATTGCCCGTCTGGAAGGTCCACAGGATGGTGCCCTTGTCGACATCCAGGGCATAAAAGGTGCGGTCGAAGCTTCCGATGAAGACCTTCCCTCCGGCCACGGCGGGACTGGCGTGGACCACATCCCCGGTCTTCACCTTCCAGCGGAGGGCGCCGGTGGCGGCATCCAGCGCATAGACGTGCTGATCCCCGCTGCCCACGAACACCCGGTCCCCCGCCACCACGGGCGAGGAGAGGAAGACATCGAAGGGATCCGCCATCAGTTCGGTGCTGGGCTGCGCGCCATGGATGCCGGGCGCGGTGAAGCGGCGCTCGCCTGCCGTGCGGAAGGTCCAGAGGGGCTTGCCCGTGGCAGCTTCGAGGGCTCGGATGCTGCCATCCAGGCTGCTGAAGATGATCCGGCCTTCGACGACGGCTGGAGACGAAGCGATGGCCCCCCCGGCCTTGTACCGCCATCGTTCGACGCCGGTTCGGGCATCGAGCGCGATCATCGTGTGGTCGG
Source organism: Geothrix limicola (assembly GCF_030268085.1). Lineage (GTDB taxonomy): Bacteria > Acidobacteriota > Holophagae > Holophagales > Holophagaceae > Geothrix > Geothrix limicola. The sequence goes on along the minus strand of NZ_BSDE01000001.1, from coordinate 170,500 downwards.
AGCCGCCCACATAGACCACTCCTTCCGAAACCACCGGCGAGGAGAGCACCTTCCCGCCCATGCGGAAACGCCAGGCCACGGCGGAAAGCGTGGGTGGAACGGAGCCATAGACGCCGGAGTGCGAGGCATCGCCCCGGAACATGGCCGGGGTTCCGGACTGGAGTTCCAGGCCGGCTAAAGCCAAGAACACGCAGATCGCGATCTGAGCGCAAAGCATCCATTTGGAGACCATGGGGCACCTCGGAAACCACCGTACCCGCCGCACGGAGCGCCGGCATCGGGGCCGGGGCGACCCGCGCCTTCCAAGGGGTGAACCGTGGGCCACCCGGAGGGCGGCATTCAGGAGGCGTCCGGCCGCTTCATCCTGGCCATGAGCCCCCCGGGAACTTCATGAACGGAGATGCCCAGACGTTCGCCCATCGCCCGAAGCCAGAGCGTTGAAAGGTTCTTCGGCGTGTCCGCCGGCGGTTCGGGACTCAGGGCCAGCGGCATCGGGGCATCGCTCTCCCAGATCAGGATCCAAGCGTCTGGCTCCACCTTGGCCATCAGGCGAAGCGGCCCGGGCACCGACCATGGAAGGACCTGGCGCGTGAACGTCGCGACCCAATCCTGCCAAAGGGGCGTGGGCCAGGAGGGGCCCTGATCGAGCCCCTCATCCGCCAAGTGGATCGGACAGCGGAAGAGTTCGGCCATGGGGTCCAGGCGCGCTTGCAGCCCCGCCTTCCATTCGTCCCAGGGCGCCATGCCAGGATCCGGAAGGCGACCCAGAGCCAGCGCGCGCGCCATGGTGATGAGCGTCTTGCCATCCTCGATGGAGGCGCCCAGACGCATCCGGTTCCGCGCATCCAGGGGCATCCTCGGGTCGCTCAGGTCCAGTACACCTTGAAGACCCGCCAACAGGTTGTTGAAGTCGTGCAACGCCGCCCGCCACAGTTCCTGGGAAGTCATAGGCCCCCTGCACGCACAAAACCCTTGAATAAAGTTACCTTGGATATGACTCTCTGTGCAGAGATAGCTGATTCCAGGACCCCATATGCAGCAACCCATCAAGCGGCTTGGCGAGATGCTCGTGGAGGGCGGCCTCATCACCCCGACCCAACTGCAAAGCGCCATCACGCACCAGAAGATCGCCCGGGGGCGCCTGGGCAGCAATCTGGTGGCGCTGGGCTACATCTCCGAGGAGGTCCTCATGGATTTCCTCAGCCACCAGACCGGCGTGCCGCAGATGGATGTGCGCAACATCGAGGTCCCACCCCAGATTCTCAAGCTCGTGCCCCACCGTCTCGCCGACCAGTTCACGGTGCTCCCCATCGCCACGAAGGAACCGAAGTCCCTCGTCCTGGCCATGTCCGATCCTTCGGATCTGAACGCCATCGACAGCGCCCGCTTCGCCTCGGGCTTGCACATCGAACCCGTCGTGGCCTCCCACAGCGGCCTACGCCGGGCCATCTCCGACCTCTATCGCCGCCTGGAGGCGCCCGTCACCGCCCTGACCGTGGACCTGGGCACCGACCCCGGGGTCGAAGAAGCCCTGCCCGTCTCGTTCACGCTGGCCCCGCTGCCCGTGCCTCCGCCGCCCCCGCCCCCCGCGGCCTTCCCAAGGGATCCCTTCTTCGACGGTCCGGCCGCACCCACCCAGCCCGTGAACATCGATCCCTTCGGCCTCTTCGAATCGACGCCGCAGCCCAAGCCGCCCGTGGTGGCCCCGCCCGCCAATCCCGACCTGGTGCACAGCCGCAGCGCCCCCCCCATCGTGCGGCGCCTCGAAACCTACCAGACGCGCACCCTGGTGCTCGGCCTCATCCGCCTCTTCCAGCGACGGGGCATCATCGGCCAGGACGAGCTTCAGTACCTCATCGCCAACCTCATCGAGGCCGGCGAGATCAAGGACGATGACCGGGTCGGCTAGCGGCTGGTTCTAGTTGTCGACCTTCAGGATGGCCAGGAAGGCCTCCTGCGGGATCTCCACGTTGCCGATGGACTTCATCCGCTTCTTGCCCTCTTTCTGCTTGTTGAGGAGCTTCTTCTTGCGGCTGATGTCGCCGCCGTAGCACTTGGCGAGCACGTCCTTGCGGCGGGCCTTCACGTTGGTGCGGGCGATGATCTTGCTGCCGATGGCGGCCTGGATGGCCACGTCGAACATCTGCTGGTGGATGACTTCCTTCATCTTCTGGCAGAGGGCGAGGCCGAGGGTCTGGCTCTTGCTGCGGTGCACCAGGATCGAAAGCGCGTCCACCGCATCGCCGTTCACCAGGATGTCCATCTTCACCAGGTCGGATTCGACGTAGTGCTTCATGTGGTAGTCGAAGCTGGCATAGCCCTTCGAAATGGACTTCAGCTTGTCGTAGAAGTCGAGCACCACTTCGTTGAGGGGCAGCTCGTAGACGAGCATGACGCGGTCCTGGCTGACGTATTCCAGCTTCTGCTGGATGCCGCGGCGCTCCTCGCAGAGCTTGATGAGGCCGCCGACGAAATCCGTGCGGGTGAGGATGGTGGCCTCGATGATGGGCTCGTCGATCTTCGAGATCTTCTGCAGGGGCGGCAGCTTGGAAGGATTGTCCACCGAGGTTTCCGAGCCGTCGGTGAGGAACACGTGGTACCGCACGCTGGGCGCCGTCGTGATGAGGTCGAGGTCGAATTCGCGCTCCAGGCGCTCCTGCACGATCTCCATGTGGAGCAGGCCCAGGAAGCCGCAGCGGAAGCCAAAGCCCAGCGCCGTCGAGGTCTCCGGCTCGTAGGTGAAGCTGCTGTCGTTGAGGCGCAGCTTGTCCATGGCGTTGCGCAGGTTCTCGAAGTCGTCGCTGGAGGTGGGAAAGATCCCCGCGAAGACCACGGGCTGGATCTCCTTGAAGCCCTTCAGCATCTCGGTGGCGGGCTTGGTCGTCAGCGTCACGGCGTGGGTGATGGTGTCGCCCACCTTCACGTCCACCAGGGACTTGATGCTGGCCACCAGGTAGCCCACCTCGCCGACGGAAAGCGTCTCCTGCTTGTCCATCTTGGGATCGAAGATGCCGATCTCGTCCACCCGATGCTCGCTGCCCGTGGACATGAAGCGGATCTGGTCGCCGGCCTTCAGGGTGCCGTTGACCACGCGGATCAGGCTCACGACGCCGCGGTAGGAATCGTAGTAGCAGTCGAAGACCAGGGCCTGCAGCGGCGCGTCCGGATCGCCCTGGGGCGGGGGAATGCACTTTACGATCTGCTCGAGCACCTGATCGCAGTTCAGGCCGGTCTTGGCGCTCACGTTGACGGCGTGGGCCGTGTCCACCAGGCCGATGACCGTATCGATCTGCTCCAGGACGCGCTCGGGGTCCGAACTCGGCAGGTCGGTCTTGTTGAGCACGGGGAAGACCTCCAGGCCGTTCTCCAGGGCCAGGTAGGTGTTCGCCAGGGTCTGGGCCTCGACGCCCTGAGTGGAATCCACCACGAGGATGGCGCCCTCGCAGGCCGCGAGGCTGCGGCTCACCTCGTAGGTGAAATCCACGTGACCCGGCGTGTCGATGAGGTTCAACGTGTAGGTCTTCCCGTCCTTGGCCGGGTATTTCAGCGTCACCGCGTGGGCCTTGATGGTGATGCCCCGCTCCCGCTCCAGATCCATGTCATCCAGGATCTGGGCCTGCATGTCACGTCCGGCCACGGTCTTGGTCAGTTCCAGCAGGCGATCCGCCAGCGTGGACTTCCCGTGGTCAATGTGGGCGACGATGGAGAAATTTCGGATCAGGGTGGGATCGGACACTGAGGAACCTCGAACCCACCATTGTACTGTTGGAACTCCCTGAAGTCTGCGGGCTTTTACCAATCCAAGGTTCATTCCGCGGTTGATCGTGGACGATAGGCCCCTTAACCTCGACTCACGAGAGCAAGGAGCAAGCTTGTCCCATTTCGCGTCCCCCATGACCATCCTGATGGTGGAGGACAACGCCCTTCAACGGCGCCAAATTGAAGCCCAGCTGCAGCCGCTGGGCCACCGGATCATCAGCGCCCCCAACGGCGTGGAGGCCCTGGACCGCATGAAGGAGGCGTTGCCCGACCTCGTCATCATGGACGCGGTGATGCCCTCCATGGACGGCTTCAAGGCCTGCGAGATGATCAAGGCCGATCCCCTGATGGCCCAAGTCCCCGTCCTCGTGCTCACGGCCCTCAGCCGCGACGCCAAGGACCGCAGCTACGCAGCCGGGGCCGATGATTTCCTGCGCAAGCCCGCCAACACGCTGCTGCTGCAGGTGCGCGTGCAGACCCACCTGCGGATCCGCGACCTCTCCAAGCGGGTCGGCACCCTCGCCGCCGCCAAGCCCAAGGTCCTCGTGGTGTCCGCCAGTTCCTTGGTCCGCTCCCAGGTGCAGAACCACTACGGCAAGGACCAGGCCTTCTTTCTCGAGGCCCAGGGCGAAGGCCAGGCCCGCGCCCAGATCCTGGCCCACCGGCCCGACGTCCTCGTGCTGGACACGGAGCTGCTGGAAGGCAGCGCCCAGACCCTGGCCATCGCGATCCACGAGGCCGAGGAGCTGAAGGATCTGCCCATCCTGCTGCTCTACAATCCCGGCGAGCTGGAGACTTGGTCGCGGCTCAAGGAGCCCGTGGCCGATGCCCTCGACAAGCCCCTGGTGGCCCTGGAAACCCGGCGCCGCGTGGCCCTCCTCACCCGCCTGGCCCAGCTTCAGAAACTCGTCTAGGCATGCTTCGGGCCTTCGCCCTCGGACTGCTGGCCACCGCCCTTACCGCAGCGCCGGTGCAAGGCCGCATCACCGATGGGCGCCAGGGCCTTCCCGGCGTTCGCGTCTATCCGGACCGCCTGCCCCGCGTGTCTCCCGCGGGCGATCTCCCGGTCGCCGTGACCGATGCCCAGGGACGCTTCCAGCTCGATCTGGAGGCGGAGGATGCCGTGCTCGCCGTCGAAAAGGATGGCTGGCGCCGCGACCTCGTGCCCGCGGCCGAGTGGGGCCGCGAGATCGTGCTGCATCCCGAACCGGCCTTCCGCCGGGAGGCCGTCTTCCTCGTCCGCCTCGACTTCACGGACGAGCCGTCCAGGCTTCCCGACGGCGCCCTGCGCGAGCTGCTGTTCTCCCGCCGGCCCGGCGTGGCGAGCGCCGCCAACTACCTCTACGAAGTGAGCAAGGGCGCCCTGTCCCTGGTGGAAGGACGCTTTCTCAAGATGCGCAGCGCCGAGCATCCGGCCCCGCGCCGCGATGAGCACAAGGCCGCCATGGCGCGCTGGGTGCTGGAGCGGCTTCAAGGCGAGACCTTCGGCGACTGCGACCGCGTGAACAACCGCACCGGGGAATCCAAGCCCGACGGCAAGCCCGATCACCTCTGGATCATCACGCCCGGCCATCCCCAGTCCATCACGGCCGACGAATCCCACCTGAAGGCCGTGAGCCTGCTCGCCCCCCTGCCCTGGAGCCACAACCAGCGCTGGCCCCTGCTCTTCATGACCGAGGAGGTGCCGCTGGGAAACATCGTCCACGAAGCCTTCCACGCCATGGGCGAGCACCGTGTGGATGACCTCTACCTGGAAAGCGGCGCGGCGCTCACCGCAGGCATCTGGGACCTCATGGACGGTGGCCAGTACCGCGGCTGGGACCGTTCCCACCCGGACCAGGGACCCTGGGTGGAGGATACGGGCTACAGCCCCTCGCACCCCATGGCCTGGGTGCGTTCCGAGCTCTGGTACCGCGGTCACTTCAGGTCCGCCCTTCACCACCTCGCGGTGGGCGGGCGGAGCTGGGAGGGCTGGCTGGCCCCGGTGTCCCGGGCCCCCGGCGAGGACCCCCAGTGGCTCACCCTCGCCGATCCGCGCAAGAAGGGCCGCTTCTTCAGTCTGGAAGTCCGCCGTCCCTGGGGTTTCGAGCGGGGCCGCATCGGCCACCGCTTCGGCCCCGGCCACGAAGGCCTGGTGGTGGCCACCATCGATCCGGGCCTGCTGGCCTACGGCGATCCCCGCGGGCCCGTGCGCGTGGTGGATGCCCACCCCGACTCGCCGGAGCCCCCCAAACCCCGCCTGCCCCTGCGGCTGTGGGAACTGGACGACGCGGCCTTCAACCTCGGTCCCGGAGAGAACCCGAAGGGGCGCAGCGGCCCGCTCGCCTGGGAAGTGCTCGAAACCGATGCCCGCGGGCGCATGCGGGTGAAGGTAAGCCTGGACCGCCGCTAGCAGGTCCTCCTTTCGGGATCAGGGAGAAGATCGCCCTGCCGCTACTGGGCGGTGCCGGCCATCTGGGTGCACCAGTTGGCATCGGGCAGGGCCCCCGCGTGGCGGATCGATCCCGGGCTCATGAGGTTGTCCGGATCGGAGCTGTGGGCCCCGCCCTCCGCGTCACCTGCGTACCCGGCCGCGTGGCCGGATTCATGGGCGATGGTGTCATCGGCGGCCAGGGCCCGGTTCCACAGGATGCCGCTCGCGCCCGTGTTTGCCCGGGGGAAGATGCGCACACCCTGCCAGGTCTGGCTGAGCGTGGATTCGGTGACCAGCACCTTCCGGCCGTTGGCGGGGCCGCTGATGTTGGCCAGGTTGCTGTCCCGCAGGGCACGGTCGGCGGCGCTGTCGTCGTCGTAATCGTGATCCGTGGGCGCGGGCTTGTTGACCCGGTTCCAGTCGTAGTGGGTCTTCACGTCCACATCGCAGGCCGTGGAGCGGGCGCTGCAGCAGCTGGCGATGGCGGCCTTCTCCGCGGCGATGGAGGCCCTCAGTTTGGCCATGGTCGTTTCGTTGGCCTGGGCGCTGGAATCGAAGCCGACGTTGACCCAGATCGTCCTGCGCTGCGCCGGCGCGCGGGAACCCGCGCCCGCGCCATCCTGCCGCTGGACGCTGGGCGCCGCCGAACCGATGGCGGGAACCGCTCCGCCCGCCATCACCGCCCGGCTGACCGACTCCGCTTCCAGCTCGGCGGCGTCACCCGGCTGGCTGATGGCGGAACGCGACTGCATGGCCGGAGCCGCCGAGGACTGCTGGACAACGTGGGTCAGCTCGTGCGCGATCAAGGCGCGCCCGGCCGGGGAGTGAGGCGCGTAGCGCCCGGCGCCGAAGACCACGTCCTGCCCCACGGTGTAGGCATGGGCATGCACGGCCTGGGCCGAGGCGGCCGCGCGCGCATCCGCGTGCACGCGCACATGGCTGAAGTCCTGCCCGAAGCGCGGCTCCATGAAGGCCCGCGTGGAAGGCTCCAGCGGCTGGCCGGGCGTGCGCAGCGTCTCCTGGACGGATTCCGGCGGCTCGAAGGCGGAGGTTTTGTCGGCCGCCGCGCGTTGAAGGCCCCGTTCAGCTTTACCCTTGCAGGCCTCGCAGGTGCCCCCGCCGCCCGTGTGCTGGCCGCAGGCGCAGGCGCGCTGCAGGAGGCCAGTCCGGACGGGCCCCGACGAGGTACTGCCCTTCGACGATTTGAGTTTGGAAGCGAAGGCATTCAGCATGCTGACCCCCGGGCATTGGATGGACTGTTTCAGATGAAAGAACCTGATAGCAATCGATAGGCCAAAGACAGGAAGGCCTTTGAATCGCGCGAGATGTCATTACCTGCAACCGCCCTTCCCGAGCCTTCTTGCGGCGCCTCGGACCCAACCCTTGGGCCCATGGAAGCACCAATGCCTGCCGTTTCCACACGGCCGTGGATCACCCAGGGTGGGTCTGCCACGCCCCGTTCGTTCGGCTCCCGCTCGTTTAGGATGGAAAGGTCGAATCCGCCCAGGAGCCCTCGTGCGCCTTGACCTGCTGCCCCTCGCCTTGGTTCTCTGCGCCACCGCGCTTACCGCCCAACCCGCCTCCGAGCGGGCCGTGGCCGCGGTGCTGGATGATTGGCACCTGGCGGCGGCCCAGGCGGACGAAGGGCGCTACTTCGCCCACCTGGCCGAAGGCGCCGTCTTCCTGGGCACGGATCCAGCGGAACGCTGGCCCAAGGCGGTCTTCCAGGCCTGGGCCCACCCCATCTTCCAGCGCGGCAAGGCCTGGAGCTTCCGGGCCACCCGCCGCGCCATCACCCTTTCGAAGGACGGCCGCACCGCCTGGTTCGACGAGGACCTGGATACGCCCAACCTCGGCCCCGCCCGCGGCAGCGGCGTGCTCGCCCGCGAAAAGGACCGCTGGCTCATCCAGCAGTACAACCTCAGCGTGCCCATCCCCAACGCCCTCATGAAGTCGGTCAAAGCCCAGATCGAGGCCTCAAAAAAACCGTGACGCCGGGGATCTACCAAGTAAGATGAGGCATGATTTCTTCCCGCTGCCTCCTCGCCTGCCTCACGGCCCTCAGCCTCGGCGCCCAGACCGCGCCCGAGCCGCTTCTGCAGACCTCCCAGCGCCTCCGGGCCGAGGCCGCCCGCACGAATGGCGCCTACGAGGACCTGGCCTGGCTCTGTGACCGCATTGGACATCGATTGTCGGGTTCGCCCCAGCTGGACCGGGCCATCGACTGGGCCCAGGCGCGCCTGAAGGCCGCGGGCCTCGTGAACGTCCACGCCGAACCCGTGATGGTGCCCCACTGGGTGCGCGGCCATGAATCCGCCGACCTGCTGCTGCCCACCCCGCATCACGTGCACATCCTGGGCCTGGGCGGAAGCGTCGGAACCCCCGAAGGCGGCCTCACGGCAGACGTGGTGGTGGTGGGTTCCTTCGACGAACTGGACAAGCTCGGCACGGCCGTGAAGGGAAAGATCGTCCTCTTCGACGTGCCCTACGCCGGCTACGGCCGCACCGTCGCCTACCGCCACGACGGCGCCTCCAGGGCTGCCAAATACGGGGCCGTCGCCGCCCTCGTGCGCTCCGTGGGCCCGATCAGCCTCGATACGCCCCACACCGGCGCCATGGACTACGACCCCGCCTATCCGAAGATCCCCACGGCCTGCGTGACCATCGAGGCCTCCACCCAGATGCGCCGCATGCAGCAGCGCGGCGAGCGCATCCAGCTCCGGCTGGAGATGGGCGCGAAGCTGCTGCCCGACGTGCCTTCGGCCAACGTGGTGGCCGAGATCCGCGGCACGGAGAAGCCCGAGGAGGTCGTCCTCATCAGCGGCCATCTGGACAGCTGGGATGTGGGCCAGGGCGCCCAGGACGATGGCGCCGGTTCGGTCATCACCATGGAGGCCGCGCGCCTCATCCAGGGCCTGGGCCTCAAGCCCCGCCGCACCATCCGCGTGGTGCTGTGGACCAACGAGGAGAACGGCCTGCGCGGCGGCCAGGCCTACCGGGATGCCCACCGCGCCGAGTTCAAGCAGATCATCGCCGCCGTGGAAAGCGATTCCGGCAGCGAGAAGGTGCAGTCCTTCGAACTCGATCTGCCCAAGGCCAGCGCCGAAGCCAAGACCGCGGCCCTGACGGCGCTGAAAAGCACCGCGGCCCCGCTCATGGAACCCTTCGGCGTGGCGCTCAAGCTGGGCCATTCCGGCGCGGACGTGAGCCCCATGGTGCGCGAAGGCGTGACCGGCATCGGCATGAACCACGCGGGCACCCACTACTTCGACGTCCATCACACCGAGGCCGACACCTTCGACAAGGTCTCCAAGGAGGACTTCGCGCACAACGCCGCCGCGCTCGCCACCTTCGCCTACGCGCTGGCCCAGTCGGACGTGCGCTTCCAGTAGCGGCGCCCTAGCGCTCGGCCACGCGCTGGAACCGGAAGGTCACGCGCCGTTCGAGGGCGCGCCCCTCGGGACTGTTCTCATTGCCTTCCGGCTGGCTGTCGCCGCGGGCCTCGGAACTCAGGCGCTCCGCCGGAAGGCCGATGCCTGCGAGGAAGCGCTGGGCCGCCATGGCGCGCTGGGCGCTCAGGTCGAGCGCATCCGCCCCGCCCCGGCCCCGCTCGCCGGGCGCCGCGTGGCCTTCGCAGACGAGGGTGAAGCCCTGGTAGCGGAAGGCCAGTTCGGAGAGACGCGTCAGCAGCACATCGCTGCCCGAGGTGAGGGCCGCGCTACCTTCGTCGAAGATCAGGGAACCCCGGAAGCTCACGATGCGCAGGCGCGAGCCCACGTCACGGCCTTCGACGGCCTGGGCGGCGCTGAGCTGCTTTTCCAGATCCTCGGCCTTGACCGGATCCATGCCCGTCGAGCCCGGCAGGATGCCATCGTGCGTCGCCACCTGGGCCTGCACACCGAGGGCCTTCTGGATGGATTTCAGGGCCTGCTGGAGCTTGGTCTGGTCCGAGACCGAAAACGAATAGAGCAGCGCGAAGAAGGCCATCAGCTGCACCATCAGATCGGCGAAGGTCACCAGCCAGAGCGACTCCAGATCCGCCTTCCGGCGGGCGAAGCGGACCGGTGTGAAATTACCCACGGGCCCTCCGCTCCTGGCCCCGCTCCCGGGGCGCCAGGAAGGCGTTCAGCTGGGCCTCCAGGGCCGTGGGATGCATCTCGGCCTGGATGCCGAGCACGCCCTCCAGCATGATCTGCTTGAGCTGCAGTTCCTCCCGGCTCCGCAGCTCGAGCTTGCCCGCGATGGGAATGGCCAGCAGGTAGGCGATGACCGCGCCGTAGAGGGTGGACAGCAGGCAGAGGGCCATGGCCCCACCCACGTTGGAAGGATCCTTCAGAGCCGCGAAGAGCTGCACCATGCCGATGAGTGTGCCCACCATGCCGAAGGAAGGCGCGCTGAGGGCGATGAAACGGAAGATCTCCTGGCCCTGCATGTGCCTATCCTGCGTGGCCCGCAGCTCGGAGGCCAGCACGGCGTGGATGTGGTCGCGATTGACCTGGTCCACCACCATGCGCAGGCCCTTGGAGAGGAAGCCCTCCACGTCCATGGCCTTCTCCATGTTCAGCAGGCCTTCGCGGCGCGCCCGCTGGGACAGGCCCACGATCTGGTTCACCAGCGCCTGCACTTCGGGGGCCCGGGTGAAGAAGGCGCGGCTCGCGATGCTGAAGGCGTAGCGCACGTGATCCAACGGGAAGCGGATGAGCGTCGCCGCGATCACGCCGCCCACCACCACGATGGTGCTGGCCGGATGGAAGAAGATCCGCGGATTGGGCCCCAGCCCGATGGCCACCGCCAGCAGGAGCACGCCCAGCAACACGCCCAGGAAACTGCCTCGATCCATGATGTCGACCCTCGGGGGGCTTATCGGTTGAGACGCCCGCAGCCCCCAGTTTGAGCCAATTCGAAAGGAAGTTCGAATCCGGAGTGATGTCGGTGGCCAAAGGCGCCGCCGGGGCGTACCTTGAAAGATGGTCTACCCCGAGGGGGACGATTTGGGAATCAAGGCACTGCTCGTCTACCCGGAAATGCCCACCACCTACTGGAGCATGCGCTACGCCCTTCCCTTCCTAGGCCGGAAGGCGGCCCTGCCACCCCTGGGCCTGCTGACGGTGGCGGCCATGCTGCCGCCCGAATGGGAGCTCAGGCTCATCGATCTGAACGTGGAGCGCCTCGACCGGAAGGACATCGAGTCCGCGGATCTGGTGCTCACCTCGGCCATGCTCGTGCAGCGGCCCTCCTTCGATGCCCTGGTCCAGCTCTGCCGCCAGGTGGGCAAGCCGCTGGTGGCGGGTGGCCCCTACCCCACCAGCTGCCACGCGCAGATCGAGGGCGTGGACCACTTCGTGCTCGGCGAAGCGGAGGTCAACCTCCCGGCCTTCCTGGAGGATTTCAAGCGGGGTGAGGCCAAGCCCTGCTATGCCGATCCCTCCCATCCCGACCTGGCCCGCACGCCGCCGCCGCGCTTCGACCTGCTGAAACGGCGGAAATACGCCGGCGCGGCCCTGCAGTATTCCCGCGGCTGCCCGCACCACTGCGAATTCTGCGACATCGTCGAGCTCTTCGGGCACCGGCCGCGGACCAAGTCCCCCGCCCAGTTCCTGTCGGAGCTGGATGGACTCTTCGATGCCGGGTGGCGGGGCTCCCTGTTCGTGGTGGACGACAACTTCATCGGCAACCGGGTCGAGGTCCGCCGCCTGCTGCCCGAGCTGGCCCGCTGGCAGGCGGAGCACCACTTCCCCTTCTCCTTCTACACCGAGGCCAGCCTGGATCTGGCCGCCGACGAGGCGCTCATGGACGACATGGTCCGGGCGGGCTTCAACATGGTGTTCGTGGGCATCGAAACCCCGGATTCCGCCACGCTGGACGCCATCGGCAAGCGCCAGAACTGCCACACCGACCTGCTGGCCAACGTCCACGCCATCCAGGCCAAGGGGCTGGAAGTCTCGGGGGGCTTCATCGTGGGCTTCGATGGGGACCGGGACGATATCTTCGATCGCCAGATCCGCTTCATCCACGAGGCCGCCATCCCCACGGCCATGGTGGGCCTCCTCACGGCCCTTCCGAAAACGAAGCTGCACGCCCGCCTGGCCTCGGAGGGACGCCTGCTGGCCCTCTCCCCCGGCGGCAACAACACCCACGACCTCGATCTGAACTTCGTGCCGCGGATGAACCTGCAGGCCCTACGCGCCGGCTACAAGCGCGTGCTGTCCGATGTCTACCGCCCCAGCCGCTACTTCGCGCGCTGCCTGGGCCTCATCCGCCAGATGAAGCACCGCAAGCTCATCAGCCGCCGGATCCGGTGGCCCGAGCTGCGGGCCTTCATCCATTCCCTCGTCCGGCAGACCTGCAGCCGCTACGTCGTCTCCTACTGGACCTTCCTCCTGCGCGCCCTGTGGCTGCGCCCGCTCCTGGCAGCCGAGATCGTGACCATGGCCGTGAAGGGCCACCACTTCATCACCCTGACGCGAAGCCTCATGGAGCTGGAGCGCTTCAAGGAAAGGCTGGACCAGTCCCGGCGTGATCTTGAGGAAAGGCTGCGACGCGTGCTTCAGGACAAGACGGAAGGTTTGGCTGCCTGGAAGGCCCGCCGGGACCGCCTCGTGGCGCGGGCCCGGGCGCGGTGCAACCGCCTCAACCCCGACTTCAGGCAGGGCGCCCTCCAGGCCTTCGAGGCCTTCCGGATCAGGGTCGAAGCGCTGTGGGAACCTTCCGGAGCGGCCACGTCCCGGCCTTGAAGGCTCGGCGGCTCACAGCCCCGGCGGGAATCCCAGGGCCAGCCTCAGCCGGGCGATGCCCGGGTCCACGCTGCCGTCGGCGCGGCGGATGAGGATGGGCGCTTCGGCCTCGGGACATTCCGCGCGCGTGGCGAAATCCTCCGGATAGTCCTGGCGCCGTCCCGCCGCGAAGACATCCAGCCCGTAGGGTTCGCCATCCTTGAAGATGAGTTCCCGCCGATGCAGACAGAGCAGACCCGCCTCGTCCAGGGCCGCCAGTGCGCGCTCGCGCTGATCGTTGGGGAAGACGCAGGCGAAGATCCCACCCGGTGCGAGGAGGCGCGCCGCGGCCTGGGCGTAGTCGGCGATGCTGCCGCGCACTTCGAGGCGCGCGGGCACGGATTGGGGGTGGGCCGCGGGCAGCCGGTGGCCCTCGGGCCAGTAGGGCGGCGTGCCCGTCACCAGGTCGAAGGGCGCCTGGTCCGCAAACAGGTCCGGGTCCCGCAGGTCGCCCAGGCGCGGGAAGACGCGGTCCTCCTGGCCGTTGTAGCGGATGCTCTTCCGTGCCAGCCGCAGGCTCTGCTCCTGGGCCTCCACCGTGTGCACCTGGGCGCCTGGACAGCGCCAGGCCGCAAGCAGCGCCACGCTGCCGATGCCCGAACCCAGGTCGGCGATGCGCGCGGCGCGGGGACACCAGGTGGTGCCGTACCAGGCCGTCACCAGGTCATCGACGCTGAAGCGGTTGCCCTTCTCCAACTGGAAGATGCGCCAGTGCCCGCAGAGGCCGTCCAGGGTCTCGCCGGCCTCCAGTTCCACCCCGCCCGGCGGCACGGGGCCGGGGCGGGTCCAGCCTTTGAAGCTGGGGCCATCGAGGGGTGCGGATCGGCGCGACATCCCTTGAGTGTCCGATGATTCCAGCCGGGAAAGCAAAATCGGAAACACAGCTTTAACCGGTGTTCATCGGTGTTCCTGTCTGCCGTCCTCTCGCGCTCAAGGACTTCCTGTCCCAGCATCTTCTGTGGCTCCCGTATTTCCGTCTGGCATATCAGAATCGCCTGCGCGACACTCAAACATGGCCGTGTCTGGGAAAGCCCCGGAACCTGTCCTCCGCGAGGGGGAAGGATCTGCATGCGAAGGCGATGGCTGCCTAACCCTCGAAGGGGCCTTCGAGCGGGTGAAGGCGGCCTTCCTCCAGCACCATCCCAAGGGCGACATCGCCCTGCTGAACCGGGCCTTCGCCGTGGGCCGGGACATGCACGCCACCCAGATCCGCAAGAGCGGCGAGCCCTACTTCTTCCATCCCCTCGCCGTGGCCCAGAGCCTGGCCGACTGGCGGCTGGACGCCGTGAGCGTGGCCTGCGGCATGCTGCACGATGTGGTCGAAGACACCCTCATGACCCAGCCCCAGGTGCGGGCCCAGTTCGGCGAGGAGATCTCCGAGATCGTCGACGGCCTCACCAAGATGAGCAAGCTGGCCTTCACGGACAGGCACCTGCTCAACGCCGAGAACGTGCGCAAGCTGCTGGTGGCCATGGGCAAGGACGTGCGCGTGCTGCTGGTGAAGCTGGCGGACCGCCTGCACAACATGAAGACCCTCGGCGTGATGGAAGAGGAGAAGCGCCGCCGCATCTCGCGCGAGACCCTCGAACTCTACGCGCCCCTGGCCAACCGCCTGGGCATGGGCGTCGTGCGCCTCGAACTGGAGGATCTGGCCTTCCGCCAGCTCGAGCCCGAACAGTACGCCAGCCTGCGCAATGCGGTGGAAGCCAAGCGCGCCAAGCTTTCGGGCACCATCCAGGAGATCCACGGCGCCATGCAGGCCATCCTGCGCCAGCAGGGCATCTCGGCCCAGGTCTACGGCCGCATCAAGCACCTCTACGGCATCTGGAAGAAGATGGGCGCCCAGGCCAAGGGCTTCGACGACATCCACGACTGGCTGGCCTACCGCATCATCTGCCCCGATCGCGCCAGCTGCTACACGGCCCTGGGCCTCGTGCACGGCCTGTTCAAGCCCGTGCCCGGCAAGTTCAAGGACTACATCAGCCTGCCCAAGGAGAACGGCTACCAGAGCATCCACACCACGGTGCTGATGAACTCCGGCGACCTCTTCGAGGTGCAGATCCGCACCGAGGAGATGCACCTGCACGCCGAGGCCGGCATCGCCAGCCACTGGACCTACAAGGACGGCCGCATCGCCAACCGCTCCGAGATCAACCAGGTGACCTTCCTCCGCCGCATGGTGGAGCTGCACCAGGACGCCCAGGACAGCCGGGATCTCGTGGCCAACCTGCGCGGCGAACTGACCTTCAACCGCATCCAGGTATTTACGCCCAAGGGGGACCTGCGCAGCCTCGTGGAA
Source organism: Geothrix limicola (assembly GCF_030268085.1). Taxonomy (GTDB): domain Bacteria; phylum Acidobacteriota; class Holophagae; order Holophagales; family Holophagaceae; genus Geothrix; species Geothrix limicola. Next base: position 155,256 of record NZ_BSDE01000001.1, on the reverse strand, counting down.
GGCAGCACGCCCGTGGACTTCGCCTACGCCATCCACACCCAGGTGGGCCACCGCTGCGTGGGCGCCAAGGTGAACGGCCGCATCGTGCCACTCAAGCACACGTTGCAGAACGGCGACCGTGTGGAGATCCTCACCCGGCCCGACCACAAGCCCAGCCGCGATTGGCTCGGCTTCGTGAAATCCGCCGGCGCCAAGAGCCGCATCCAGGCCTTCATCCGCGAGGAGGAGCGCGCCCACGCCATCACCCAGGGCCGCGAGCGGCTGGAGCGCGAGGCCCGCGCCATGGGCGTGCGACTGGACGATCCGGATGCCCACGCCAAGCTCGAGGCCCGGCTCGTCGAACTGAAGCTGGCCAACTGGGATGCGGCCTACGCCTCCCTGGGCTTCGGCCGCCTCACGGTGCACAAGCTCATCGAGCCGCTGGTGCCCGAGCCCGAGCGCGCCAAGCCCAAGGAGAACACCTCCAACCTGCTGGATTCGGTGGTGGTGGGCGACACCACGGGCATCCTCTATGCTCTGGCGGCCTGCTGCAAACCCATCTGGGGCGATGAAGTCGTAGGCTACATCACGCGTTCCCGCGGTACGGCCATCCACCGCGCGGACTGCCCCCAGTTCAACACCGGCACCCTGCACCCAGAGCGCCGCGTGAACGTGGCCTGGGGCAAGCACGGCGCCGAGCTCTACGACACGGAGATCACCCTCACCACCGAGGATCGCCCGGGCATGGTGGCCGCCATCTCCGAAGGCATCCAGCGCATGGGCATCAACGTGCAGCGCTTCCACGGATCCGCCACCGAAGAAGGCGCCGGCCTCTTCCATATCGCGCTGCGCGTGCGGGATCGCGCCCACCTCGTCGAACTGATGGCCGGCCTCCGGCGCATCCGCGGCGTCTACACCGTCGAGCGCGTGAAGGGGTCCGTGTTCGGGAAAGTGAAATGACCGGCTGGCGCCCCCCGCTGGATGCGCCGCCCGTTCCCTGGCCGCGCATCGCGGAAAGCCTGCGCCTGCCCCAGTCCTGGCCCAATCCCCACAAGCTCAGCGTGCGCATCCCCGAAAGCCCCCGCCGCGCCGCCGTGGGCGTGATCCTGTGGGGCGACGCCGCGGGCGCCCGGAAGATCGTGCTGGCCCAGCGCGGCTTCGGTGCGCCTCAGCACGCCGGGGAGATCGCCTTCCCCGGGGGCATGGTGGAGCCTCAGGACCGCGACCTGCCCGCCACGGCGCGGCGCGAGGTGGCGGAGGAGATCGGCCTCAGCAACGGCCTCTGGGAGCTCGGCTGCTTCCCCGACGGCGTCGCCAAGGCCCGCGTCCGCTTCACGCCCGTGTTCTTCCGCTGGGAGGCGCCGAAACCGACCTTCCATCTGGACCGCGAGCTGGAACAGGCGCTCATGCTGCCCCTCGCCCCGCTGCTGGACGCGCCCTGGACCACGGAGCGCCTGGGCCGTCAGGGCCTCGTCCTCGACGTGCCGCGCCTGGAGCTGGATCTGGACCATTGGGCGGCGCCCCTGTGGGGCGCCACCGCGTTCGTGCTGAAGGCCTGGCTGGACGTGCTGAAGACCTGCCCCTAGGCCGGGTCTGCGCCCTACTTCACGTTCACCGCCAGCCAGGCGGTGTTGACGGTGGTGTAGGCCGTAGAGTTCGCGCCGTACAGGTCCGCTGCGGCGTTCAGGGTCGCCAGCCGCGCGCCGGCATAGTCGGTGCGCTTGGTCATGTAGACCGTGAGGGCGCGGTACCAGATGCGGCCCGCCGTGTCGTTGCCGAGACCGATGACTTCCTGCACGTCGTTGGTCATGGGCGAGGCGATGTTATCGCAGAGGTCGTCCACCTGGCTGCCGTGGGCCAGCAGGAAGAAGAAGTGGTTGGCCACACCGGAGCTGTAATGAACGTCCAGGCGCCCGATCCGGCTGTCATAGAAGTCGGGGCTGCGGCCGTCGCGACTGGGCTTGTACATCCAGCGCAGGGCCTCGTTCGGGAAGGCATGGCCCCAGCTGTTCTCGAACAACTTGTAGTTGGCCGTGATGGGCCCGGGGCCCGGCGTGCTGGGGATGAAGGATCCCGTGGCGTGGTTGAGGGTGTAGAACTCCACCAGGGTGCCGAAGATGTCGGAGTTGGCCTCGTTGAGCCCGCCGGATTCCTTCCGGTAGACGAGGTTGGCCGTGGCGGCGCAGACGCCATGGCTCATCTCGTGACCCGCCGTGTCGAGATCCGCTTCGCCCACGGAGCCGCCCACCTGGCCATCGCCATAGGTCATGCAGAAACAGCTGTCTGACCAGAACGCGTTGTCGTACTGGCTGCTGTAGTGCATGCGGCTGTAGGTGGCCTTGCCCGCGCCATCGATGCCGTTGCGCTCGAACGCATTCACATAGAAATCCCAGGTGGCCTGCATGCCGCGATGGCCGTCCACGCCCGCGGTCTGGGCATTCGCGCCCATGCCCGCGGTGCCGTTGTACTGCAGCCCGTCGCCCCAGGCATCGTCAGCGTCCGTGAAGATCGAGCCCGTGCCCGAGGTGCCGTTGAGCAGGTTCGTCGTGACGTTGTTGCCGAAGGTCCCGCCGCTGCCGCGGCTCATGTCCCGCAGCTCGTAGCCGGTGCCCGTGCTGTTCGTGCTGAGGCTCACCGTGCCGTACCACTGGGACTGTCCCGACCCCGTCGTGCCGGCCGTGTGCAGCGTGTCCCAGGAATCCAGGATCGCACCCGTGTGGGCGTCCACGAGGAAATCCGTGTGCTTCGTCTCGCCAGCGCCGTTCTCCAGTTCCGTGTGGACGTGGTAGGCCAGCGCGTGGCGAGGCCCGGCCCCCTCGAGATTGGCGATGACGAGGGTCGCGGTCGGCTCATGCGCGTAGCTGCCGCGCGGAGCCAGCGATCCGTGGGCTGCCGCAAGGGCCTCGGCGCGCCCCAGGGTGGGCTCCACGGCGAGGTTCAGGCCGCGCTCGAGGTCATCCGTGACGGCGCGCACCCGGCCGTTCCGGAAATGCACGATGGCCTCGCCCTCGAAGACGGGGACGCCCCTGTAGGTCTGGTCCAGGCGCACGTGATCCTCGCCGAGGGCGTCCGCGTGGTGGTTCTTGAAGGTGAATCCGACCTGGGGACCGAGACCCATCTGGTGGGCTCGAGCCGAGAGGTGGCCTCGGGCATCCCGGATCAGGGCGTCAATCCGGGCGTCGGCCCGGGCCTGGTCCGGCGGGGCCGCCAGCAGGAAGGCGGGAAGGAGGAAAGGAACGGCGCGGCGCACAGGACCTCCACAGCGATTGGGTTTTGGACTTTCCTAAAGGTTAGGCCCGATCTCCATTCCCTGCGATCAATTGATATTAATTTTTCGACTCGTTAATCAATGTTCACCTTAAAAAGCACATCGACCCGACTTAGCGAACCGGCCCTGGATCCGGCCCTGGACATGGAAGGACCCCGGCCCGGCGGGCACACCGCCGAACCGGGGTCCACACCGCCAAAGACCGGGTTACTTCTTTTCGGCCTTCACCGAACCGTCCTTGTCCAGGTACTTGTCCGGATCCTTCTGGAGGGCTTCGCCGCAGTGCTTGCTGCACACGCGGTACTCCCGGCCGCGCACGGCGACGGTGGTGGCCTTGGCATCCACGGTCATCTTGCAGACGGGATCCTTGGTATTGACGGCGGGTTTGGCCTTCTCGGCCGCAGGCGCGGCCAGGACGGCGAGGCTGAGCAGGACGGTATGGAGCATCGGTTCCTCCGGATCAAGGGTCCAGTCTAGTCGCACCGCGGCGCGGCGCGCAGGGCTCTACTTCTTCGCATTCTTCGGCGTCCCGTCCTTCTCAAGATACCTGTCGGGGTTCTTCGCCAGCGTCGCATCGCAGCCACCGCAGCAGAGGCGGTACTCGCGGCCGCGGACGACGACGGTCTTCGATTTCTCCGTCACCTTGCCGCCGAGGACGGGGCAGATCGCGTTGGTGGCGGGCTTGGCGGCTGGTGCCGCCAAGATGGAAAGGGCAAGGAGAGGTGCAAGCATGTGGGTTCCTTTCTAGGTGGTGTGTTCATCTCAGGCTTCGACGGAAGCCTGAGCCGGAAGAGAACGCCTCTTCCAGAGGAAGTAGATCGAGGGATAGACGAGCAGTTCGAGGAGGAAGCTGGTGGCGAGGCCGCCCACCATGGGTGCGGCGATGCGCTTCATGACGTCGGCGCCCGTGCCCGTGCTCCACATGATGGGCAGCAGGCCCATGAAGGCGGCGAAGACCGTCATGGCCTTGGGGCGAACGCGCTTCACGGCGCCGTGGATGATGGCCTCCACCAGGTCGCCCTCGGAGTTCAGGCGGCCCTGCCGCTGGGCCTCGTCGTGGCTGAGGTCCAGGAAGAGCAGCATGAAGACGCCGGTTTCGGCATCCAGCCCCATGAGGGCGATGAGGCCCACCCACACGGCGATGCTCATGTTGTAGCCCAGCAGCCAGAGCAGCCAGAAGGCGCCGATGGCGCTGAAGGGCACGGCCAGCATGACGACGGAAGCCTTGAAGGCACTCTTCGTGTTGGCGTAGAGCAGGCCGAAGATCAGCACGAGCGTGATGGGCAGGATGAGCTTCAGCCGCTCCTTCACGCGGATCATGTTCTCGTACTGCCCCGACCAGCCGAGACTGTAGCCCGCGGGCAGCTTCAGATCCTTTTCCACGGCAGCCTTGGCGTGGTGGACGTAAGTGCCGACGTCAATTTTCGACGTGTCGAAATCCACCAGCACGTAGCCGTTCATCTGGCCGTTCTCATCGCGGATCATGGCGGGCCCGCTGGCCCACTTCAGATCGGCGATCGCCTCCATGGGCACCATGGCGCCGCCGGGCGTAGGCACGAGCACGCGCTTCAGGGCCTCGGGGCTTTCGCGGTAGTCACGGGCGTAGCGGACGTTCACCGGATAGCGGGCCCGGCCATCGAAGACCGTGCTCTGGTTGTCGCCGCCGATGGCGGTCATCACGAGCATGTTGGCCTGCTCCACGCTGAGGCCGTAGCGGGCCAGCTGATCGCGCTTCAGCACGAAATCCAGGAAGTAGCCCTGGGCCGTGCGTTCGGCGAAGGCGCTCCGCGTGCCGGGCACCCCTTGCAGGATGCGCTCGGCCTCCACGGCGATCTTCTGGATGGTCTCCAGGTCCGCGCCGTTGATCTTGAGGCCGACGGGCGTGCGGATGCCCGTGCTGAGCATGTCCAGACGGGCCTTGATGGGCATGGTCCAGGCGTTGGGGATGGCGGGGAGCCTCACCACCCGGTCCAGCTCGGCGACGATGTCTTCTTGCGTAATGCGGTCCCGCCAGATGGGGCGCAGGGCGGCTTTCAGGAAGTCCGGAGCCCAGGCGCTGAACCAGCGGGGCTTCTCGCGCCACTGGTCCTCGGGCTTGAGCACGATCACCGTTTCCATCATGGAGAAGGGCGCGGGATCGGTGGCCGTATCGGCGCGGCCCGCCTTGCCGAAGACCCGCGCCACCTCGGGCACCGTGCGGATGAGCCGGTCCTGCACCTGGAGGATGCGCTGGGCCTCGGTCTGGCTGAGGCCCGGCAGCGTGGAGGGCATGTAGAGCAGCGTGCCCTCGTTGAGGGGCGGCATGAACTCGCTGCCCAGCGAGACGAAGGCCGGGATGGTGGCCAGCACCAGCAACACCGCCACGGCGAGGGTGGCCTTGGCGTGCTTCACGACGAAGCGGCAGGGGCCCTCGTAGATGCGGTGGAGGAAGACGCTGATGGGGTGCTTTTCCTCGGCGTAGTACTTTCCGACCACCACCTGGGTGAAGGTCCATGCCAGCCATTTCGGCTTGAACCGGAAGGGCTCCACCCGCGCGAAGAGCATGCGCATGGCCGGATCCAGCGTCAGCGCGAGAAGCGCGGCGATGCCCATGGCGAAGTTCTTGGAATAGGCCAGGGGCTTGAAGAGCCGGCCCTCCTGATCCAGCAGCGTGAAGATGGGCAGGAAGCTCACCGCCACCACGAGCAGGGAGAAGAAGACGCTGGGACCCACCTCCATCAGGGCCTCGAGGCGCACCTGGTAGAAATTCCCGGGCTTGCCGTCTTCGATCCACCTTTCGATCTTCTTGTAGGCGTTCTCCACCTCCACGATGGCGCCGTCCACCAGCACACCGATGGAGATGGCGATGCCGGCGAGGCTCATGAGGTTGGCGTTCTGCCCGATGCCGAACATGGGGATGAAGGCCAGGGCCACGCTCACGGGGATCGTGATGATGGGGACGATGGCCGAGGGGATGTGCCAGAGGAAGATGAGGATGATGATCGAGACGACGATCATCTCCTCGATGAGCTTGTGCTTCACGGTCTTGATGGCGTTGTGGATCAGCTCGGAGCGGTCATAGGTCGTCACCACCTCCACGCCTGCGGGCAGGCCGGATTTCAGTTCGGCGATCCGGGCCTTCACGCGCTCGATGACGTTGAGGGCGTTCTCGCCCTGGCGCATGACGACGATGCCGCCCACCACGTCGCCCTGCCCGTCCAGGTCCGCCAGGCCGCGGCGCATCTCGGGTCCGAGGGATACGGTGGCCACGTCGCCCAACCGCACCGGCGTGCCGTTCTCGGCCCTGAGCACGGCGCTTTCGAGATCCTGGGGAGTCTTCACATAGCCCCGGCCCCGCACCATGTACTCGCGCCCGCTGTATTCCACGAGGCGGCCGCCCACCTCTGAATTGGCAGACTTGACGGCCCCGATGACGGCCTCGATGGGTATCTTGTAGGCCGCCATCTGGTTGGGGTTGAGCTGCACCTGGAACTGCTTGGCCTGGCCGCCCACGGTGGCCACCTCGGCCACGCCCGGCGTGCTCTGGATGCCGTAACGGAGGAACCAGTCCTGCAGGGATCTCAGCTCATCCGTGCTGTGCTTCCCGCTGCGGTCCACCAGGGCGTACTGGTAGACCCAGCCCACGGAACTGGCGTCGGGGCCGAGGGAGGTCTGCACGCCGGAAGGCAGCGTGGAGGTGATCTTCGAGAGGTATTCCATCACCCGGCTGCGGGCCCAGTAGATGTCCGTGCCGTCCTCGAAGATCACGTAAACGTAGGAGAATCCGAAATCCGACAGGCCGCGCACGGCCTTCACCTTGGGCGCGCCGAGCAGGCTGGTGACGATGGGATAGGTCACCTGGTCTTCGACGATGTCGGGGCTGCGGTCCCACTTGCTGTAGATGATCACCTGGGTGTCGCTGAGATCCGGCAGGGCGTCCATGGGAATGTTCCGCATGGTCCAGAAGGACATCACGATGAGCACCACCGAGGCCGCCATCACCAACCAGCGGTTCTCCGCCGAAAACCGGATGATGCGCTGCAGGAAGGTCGGGTGCTCGGGATCGTAGGCAGCGTGGCTACTCATATCGACACTCCCCAGGGCCGCGGGCCTGCCTGAGCAGGGCGGGTTGTTGATGGAGGAAAGGAATGATTGAAGCGAAGGAAAGCTGAGGGGCTGAGGGAAGCGGAGAAAAGCGATTGGATCTGTCTCCGCTTTCCTCTGCTTCTCCGCTCTCCTCCGCTTTCAAAATTCTTTGGCAAAAGGTTCATGACCATCCTCGGATCAGTGCGAGTGGCTCATCTGGGCCAGGGCGGCCTTGAGGCGGGATTCGGAATCCACGAGGAAGTTGGCGCGCACGACGACCTCTTCCCCGGCCTTCAGGCCCGAGCGGATCTCCACCTTCTCGCCGACGGTCGTGCCCGTGCTCACCTCGCGGGGCTCGAACTTGCCGTCGCCCAGCGCCACGAACACCACCTTGGCGGTGCCCGCGTCCAGCACCGCATCCAGGGGGACGAGGAGGCCCTTGCGTCCCTGGCCCCGGAGCACCACGTCCCCGAACATCTCCGGTTTCAGCTCGCCGCCGCCATTCGGGAATTCCAGGCGGGCCTTGGCGGTACGGGTCTTGGGATCCAGGACCGGATCCACGAAGGCCACCCGGCCCTGGTAGGTTTTCCCGGGGGAGGAGGACATCGTCAATTCGGCGGGCATGCCCACCTTGGCGCGGCCCAGTTCGGCTTCGTAGATGTCCACCTGCACCCAGACCCGGCTCAGGTCCGTGATCTCGAAGGGAATGTCCGAGGGCGTGAGGCGGGCGCCCTCCACCACGTTCTTCGCCGTCACCACGCCGGAGATGGGGCTGCGCAGCGTGAGAGCCTTCTGCACCTCGCCCGTTTTATCGAGCTGGTCGAGGGCCTCCTTCGGCACGTCCCACAGGGCGAGACGGCGCCGGGCGGAATCCAGCAGATCGCCCCCGCTGCCCTGCAGCGAGCCGCCCATCAACGCCTTCTGGGTCCTGAGGGCCAGCAGGTACTCGCGCTGGGCGCTCACGAATTCGGGGCTGTAGAAGCTGAACAGGGGCTGCCCCTTGGCCACGGGCTTGCCGACGAAATCCACGAAGAGCCTTTCGACGAAACCCTCGACCTTCACGTTCACCTTGCGCACACGTGTCTCGTCCACCACCACGCGGCCCAGGGCGCGCAGTTCGCCGCTCACGTTGCCTTCGGCCGCCTTCTCGGTCCGCAGACCGATGAGCTGCTGGCGCTCGGGATCGATGGTGATGGCCGAATGGCCCTCCACACTCGCGCCTTCGCCCTTGAGGTCCCCCTCGTAGACCGGCACATAGTCCATGCCCATCTCATCCTTCATGGGGACCTGGGAGGTCTGGCTCGGATTCATGGGGGAACGGTAGAACACCACCTTCCCCTTTTCCTTGGGCGCACCGCCGTCCATGGCCACCAGCGTCATGCCGCAGATGGGGCACGTGCCTTCGTGATCCTGGATGATCTGCGGATGCATGGGGCACTGGTACATCTGCTTGTGGGGCTGGGCGGGCCCTGCGTTTTCATGGACGTGGGCGTCCTTCGGGCGCGGGCTCAGCAGCAGCGTGCCGCCGATGCCGGCCGCCAGCCCCAGGGCCACCAGGCCTGCGGTGCGGATTCGTGAAGGTCGGCTGGATGGGGTTTCGTTCGGTTCATCAATCATGGTCGACTCCGCTCACATGGATTTCATCGAGGGACCGCTGTCCTGGGCCTGGGCCGCGGGCTTGGCGGTGGATCCGGAGGCTGCGGGGGCCGCGGCTCCGGAAGCGAGGCTGGCCGAGGGCATGGCGCCTCCGCCGATGGGGGCCGCGGGGCCGAGGGCCGCCTCGCGCAGGGCGATGTGTTGGGCCTGCAGCTGGGCCAGGGTCTGAAGGTAGGCCCCCTGATCGCCCACCCAGCCATTGAGCGCTTCCAGCACGCCCAGGAAGGATCCGCGCCCGCCCTCGTACTGGGCCAGCGCGGCCTTGAAATTGGCCTCGCTCTGCACCAGCAGGCCTTCCCGGTAGAGGTCGCGGGTGCGGCGCAGGGACTGGATCTGAATGGTCCGTTCCTCCGTGCGCTGGCGCAGCAGCGTGCGTACCGAAGTCACTTCCGCATCCTGGCCCTGGCGGTGGTGCTCGTGCTCGGCGACGGCCCGCTGCTGCTTGCTGCGACCGTAGATGGGCAGCGAGATGCTGACCCCCACCTGCCACATGGGGTCGAGGCCACCCCGGGGCATGAGGCCCGCGGTCACGGCGAAATCCGGGCGGCGGTCGAGTTTGGCCAGGTCCAGCTGCTTTTCGGTCTGCCTGACGCTGGCGCGCGCCCCAGCGAGTTCGGGGCTGCGGGCTTCCACGGCCTCGGCACTCAGCAGTTCCGGTTCGGGAAGATCCATGAGCGCGGCGGTGGTGGGGATGGGATCCGCGGGGTCGTGCTGACGCAGGCGGTTGAGCGCGGCCAAGGCGGTCTTCTCATCGGCGTCCAGCGCCCAGATGGCCATCTGCAGGCGCGTGCGTTCCAGCTGGGCCCGCAGCAGGTCGCCCTGGCTGCCCTGTCCCACCTCGTAGCGGGTGCGCGCCAGGCGTTCGGCCTGCTCGAGGAACACCCCCTGCTGCGCCTGGAGGGCCTTCTGGCCGCGAATCAGGAGCAGGGCCGCGTAGCCCCGACGCACCTCGGATTCGATGCCCAGGCGCACGCGGGACCGCGTGGCTTCGGACAGGTCCACGCTCAGAGCGGCGACCTCCTTGCGCAGCCCGCGCTTGCCCGGCCAGGGCAGCGGCTGGGTGAGGGCCACGCTGTAGAAGCTCGTCTCCATGCGGCCCACTTCGAGGCGCTTGAAACCGTCGTTCTGCAGGCCCAGCGAGAGCGAAGGATCGGGCAGCACGCCCGCCTGGGGCACGCGCTCCTGATCCATGCGGACGGCGGCCGCGGCCCTCTGGAGGTCCGGATGCTGCGCCAGCGCCTCGCTCAGCAGCGCGGCCAGGACGGGGTCGGGGGACGGGGAATCGGGTGGGGGAACCTGGGCCAGGCCCGGCGCGAGAAGCACCAGGGCCGGCGCCAGGCGCAGCGGTGCGCGCATGGCAAACTCCGGATGGAAACACGAGGAAACGCCCGCGGCTGCGCGGGCAGGGCTTCGCTCAGGCTCCGATCAGATCCGGAACGTGCTCAGTCTTGCGAGGTGCCGGCCCAGATCCGGATCGCGGCCGCGCCCCTCGCCAGTGATTGCATCGGCAACGGCCGCATCGCCAGCCGTGGCCCAGGTTTCGGGTTCTGGACGGGGTTCGACGCGCCGCTCGGCCTGGGCGCGTCGCGCCACCGGGGCCACGACGGCCGCCGCGCGGTCCGAGCAGAGGTTCCGCGAGGGGCTGCGGTTCCCTTCGGGCTTGGGGCAGGGGCAGGCGTCTTCCAGGCCGGAAGGCATCCCGCAGCAGCATTCATGGGGCTGAGCCTGGTCGGGATTCTGGAACCAGTCTCCGACCCCGCCGCCCAGGAGCAGCGCGAAGGTCAGAATGGCGCGCAGGATCAACCGCACGGAGAAGCCTCCGGATGGACCATGATAGGTCCTCTCTCCCATGTGGCAACACGAATGCGCTTGATTCCCGTCACAGCGGAGACTCTCCACCCGCCTGGAACCCCGGGAGACACGGCCATCGGCGCTAGGATGGTTCGATGGGCACGGTTGAGACGGCAGAGGTGGTGATCATCGGAGGCGGCATCGCGGGCCTCAGCCTCGCCTTCCACCTTGCCCGGGCCGGACAGCGCGGCATCGTCCTCCTGGAACGCGAAGATCAGGCCGGCACCTACGCCAGCGGCCACAATGCCGCCGTGGCGCGCTCCTTGACGGGACGCGACGAGCACACGGCCCTCACGGTGGAGGGGCGCCGGCGCCTGGCGGAGGCGGGCCTGATGGGCGCCAGCGGCGGCCTGCTCCTCAGCGCCGGGCGGGGTCCCCTCGATGCGCTGGAGGCCGAAGCCCAGCGCCATGGTGTGGAGGTCAGCCGAGGCGAGGGCGTTCCCCTGTCGGGCCTTCAGGCCGCCGAACATCTGGCCATTCCCGGCGATGGCGTCATCGACATCGCGGGCCTCCTGCGCGCCTGCGCCGAGGGCGCCCGCGCCGCAGGCGCCGACCTGCGCTTCGGCTGCGCCCTGAATCGCCTGGACCCTGCGGAAGCAGGCTTCGACCTGGTTACGGATCGCGGCCCCCTGCGCGCCCGCACGCTCGCCATCGCCGCGGGCGCCTGGGCGGGCGAACTGGGTCGGATGGCGGGTTCAAAAATCGCCTTCACGCCGCTACGGCGTTCCCTCGTGTGGAGCGCGGCGCCGCATCCACAGCAGGATCCCTGGGCCTGGTGGGTGGACCGCCCCTTCTACATGCGCCCCGAAAGCGGCGGCCTGCTCATGTGCCCCTGCGAGGAGGTGGCTGTGCCGCTGCCGACCCGCGGCCGTCAGCCCGACACCGATGCCACCGTGCTCGAAGGCCTCTACGCCAGCCTGCGGGAAGTGGCACCGCATCTGGCGGAACGGCCCGTCACGCGCTACTGGACGGGCCTGCGCACCTTCGCACCGGACCGCCGCTTCGTCCTCGGCTGGGATCCCTGGAACCCGCGCCTCTTCTGGTCCGCGGGCCTCGGCGGCCACGGCATGACCAGCGGCCTTGCCGTCGGCGCCCAGGCCGCCAGCCGTTTCCTGCGCCTGGAGCACGGCGGCCCCTTGGATCCCGTACGATTCATGAATTCACCCTTCGCCTGATGGCGGGCGATCAGACATCTGACACCCCAACCCGAGGCCCCCGATGACGGACGTGCCGGTCAAGTCCCCGGCCCCCACCTCTGATACCCAGAGCCTGCGGGCCTTCATCATCTCGGTCTCGCTGGCGGTGGCCGTGTGCATCTCCGGGGCCTTCCTCGGGATCGCGCTCAAGGGCCGGACCCTCATCCGGGAGGAGATGCTCCATCGGGCCCGCACCGATTTCAGGACCCTCGTCCACTTCCGGGCCTGGAACGCCTCGTACGGCGGCGTCTACGTCGAAAAAATGCCCGGCGTCGAATCCAATCCCTACCTGGAGAACCCGGACATCGAAAGCACCTCCGGGAAGCGCTACACCAAGAAGAACCCGGCCCTGATGACGCGGGAACTCTCCGAGCGGCTGAAGCGGTTCGAGGGCTACGGCTTCCACATCACGAGCCTTCAACCGCTCAACCCTGCGAACCAGCCAGACCCGGAGGAGGCCCGCGCCCTTCGTGCGTTCGAGCAGGGCACCCCCGAACGAAGCTGGACCGAGACCATCGAAGGCCGCGCCACCACCCGCTACATGGCGCCGTTGAAAGTCGAGGCTTCCTGCCTGGAATGCCACGCCAAGCAAGGCTACAAGGTGGGCGATATCCGAGGCGGCATCAGCTTCACCTACGACACCCAGGAGATCGAGGCCAAGCTGCGGTCGAATCTCCGGTTGGTGGCCGTGCTCGCCTTCCTCACCACGGGCCTGCTCCTGAGCCTCGTGATCTTCTTCTTCCGCCAACTGGTGCGCAAGCTGGCCGAGGCGCGCCGTCAGCTGGAATCCTTCGCCATGACCGACATGCTCACGGGCCTCTTCAACCGGCGGCGGGTGCTCGAACGCTTCGCCGAGGAATGCGAGCGGGCCCGGCGCGGCAGCAGCGGCCTCACCTGCCTCATGCTCGATGTGGACCACTTCAAGCAGGTCAACGACCAATTCGGCCACCAGGAGGGCGACGAGGTGCTAAAGAAGATCGCCCAGATCATGCGATCTTCCCTCCGCCGCTACGACATCCTGGGCCGCTACGGCGGCGAAGAGTTCATCGGCCTGCTGCCCGACACCGATCTGGAAACGGCCCTGCCCGTCGCCGAACGGCTGCGCCAAAGCATCGAGACTTCCGTGACCCTGCGCGCCCCGGATGGCGCCTCCCGCTCCGTCACGGCCAGCCTGGGACTCGCCCAGTGGCTGCCCGGGGACACGGTGGATTCCCTCATCCACCGCGCCGACGAAGCCCTCTACCGCGCCAAGGCGGCGGGCCGCAACCAGGTCAAGGTCCTGGAGCGCTGAGCCGGACGGCCGGATAGGATCATTCCATGCGAGCCTCCTCCCTTCGCGTGGCCCTGATCCAGCAGGACACCATCTGGCAAGATCCGGCGGCGAACCTCGCCCGGGCCCGCGATCACGTCGCCACCGCCGCCCGTGCGGGCGCGCGGGTGGCCGTGTTCCCTGAGCTGTTCACGCTGGGGTTCACCATGGCACCCGAGCCCTTCGCCGAAGCGATTCCGGGCCCCACGAGCGCGGCCCTGTCGGATCTTTCCAGAGCCTTCGGCCTCTACCTCGTCGGCACTGCCGTCGAAGCCCATGCGCCCCACCCGCGCAACGCGGCCTTCGTGACGGCCCCGGACGGATCGCTCCTCGCGACCTACCGCAAGATCCACCCCTTCTCCTACGGCGACGAGAACCGGCACTACAGCGGCGGCGAATCGTGCCCCATCTTCGAGATCGACGGCGTGCCCTGCGGCCTGCAGATCTGCTACGACCTGCGCTTTCCCGAGCCTTTCCGGACCCTGGCCGCCCGGGGCGCCGAGGTGGTGTTCGTGCCCGCCAACTGGCCCCGACGGCGCATCTCCGCCTGGTCCACCCTGCTGGCGGCGCGGGCCATCGAGAACCAGATGGCCGTCTGCGGCGTCAACCGCGTGGGCCGCGATCCCCTGGTGGATTACCCCGGAAGATCCGCCATCCACGATGCCTTCGGCGAGGTCATCGCAGTAGGTGATGCTTCGGAAGGCATCGTCATCGGCGACATCGATCTGGTGCAGCTGCGCGCCTGGCGCCATCGGTTCCCCGCCCTCCAGGACCGCAGGCCCGAGGTCTATTCGGGCCTGGGGGCCTCCGGGAAACCGCCCTTCGAGCCTGGCCCGATCAGCGGGATGGGGGATCCAGACGACCCGGCCCATCGATAAGGGCCACGGTGTTGGGATCCACTTCGACGAAGGCCGGAGCCTCAGACATGGGGAAGGTGAAGCACTGCTGTTTCTGGCTGAGGAGCACCGTCTCCACCCGACCGCCCAGGCCCAGGCTCAGGCTCAGGGGCATCTGGAAGGCCTCGCCCGCCTGGGTCTGCCGAAGATCCACGACCAGCTGCCGCGCCTCGGCCTCGTACCGCCAGGTCCCCTGGAGCTTCGGAATCCCCGGGCGGTCCAGCCACTGATGGAAGAAGGGCTCCAGGTTCTGCCCGCTGGCGGCTTCCATGGCGTGGCGGACATCCGCCGTGGTGGCCAGGCCATGCCGATGGCCCTGGAAGTAGGCCTGCAGACCGCGCCAGAAGGCCGCGTCCCCCACCTGGTTGCGCAGCATGTGGAGCACCCAGGCGGCCTTCTCGTAGACGAAGGCATTCAGCACCTTCCCCGTGTCCGAAAGGTTGCGGTGAACGACGGGCGTATCGGGACGCGCGGCCTCTTCGGAGATGACCTGGGCCCTTTCCTTTCTGAGCGAGGCCACGAAGGCCTCGCGCCCCTGGGCGTGCTCGAGAAAGCAGTCGGTCAGGTAGGTGGCGAAGCCCTCGCTCAGCCAGACGTCGTCCCAATCGGCTTCGGTCACGGCGTCGCCGAACCACTGGTGGGCGATCTCATGGGCCACGAGGCTGGTCATCGGCCGACCGTCGAAGGCGGCCTCGCCGTACGAAATGGCCGTGGCCGATTCCATGCCGCCGGTGATCCCCGCCGCCTCCACGTTGGCCAACTTGTCATAGGGGAAGGGCCCGATGCGGGCGCTGTAGAAGCCCAGGACCTGGCGGGCCGTGTCCTCCAGGGCGCGCCATCCGGATTCGCGTTCCTGGGGAAACACCCAGCTCTCCAGGGGCAGGGCATCTGCGGTCGTGCGGTGAACGGCGAAGTGGCCGATGCCCACCGTGTAGAGCCACACCGGCAGAGGCTGGTCCTGCTTCCAGTGGGTACGCCGACGCTGGCCCGGCAGGTCCGTGGTTTCGATCAGCCGGCCGTTGGAAATCACCTGGTCGTGGGCCGGGGCGGTGATCACCATCTCCGCCGTCGCCTTGGCGGAGGGGTGGTCCATCACGGGCAGCCATTGATGTGCGCGGTCGGGCCAGCTTTCACTGAAGATGCCCCGCTCCCCGTGCTTATTGACCAGGAACTTCAGTCCCGCCGCCGGCACGCCCCCATAGCGGATCTCGAAGACGAGGACGTCCCCGGCCCTCCGCGCCGCTCCCAGGGCCAGTTTCAGGCGCCCGTCCTCGTGCGTATAGGGCACCGGCCGGCCCGCCAAGGACACGGACCTCACCGCCATGCCCCTGCCCGCCTTCACCGACGCCAGATCCAGGATCACCGCCTTCACCCCGTCCTCGCGCAGGCGCAGCGTGACCGTGGCTTCGCCCAGAAGGCCATCGGACTGATCCGTCACTTCGAGGCGGAATACATAGTGCTGAACCTCGACACCGGGCTGGCGGGGATAGGTGTCCGCCATCAGAGGGGTGCCGATCAGGCCTGCCAGGATGAGGGGGGACAACCGCATGCAGGCCTCGAAGGTGGGCCTCCAGTCTAGCGAACTGGCGGGTGCTTCATCAGTCGCCGCGCATGACGCTGAACCTCCGCGCCATCCAGGGGACCGCCGTGGCCGAGGTGGAACCGCGTGACACCCGATGCCACCAGGCGCTGCAGCTCACGACCCACGGCCTGGGGATCATCTTCAAAGGGCGGGCGGATGGCGTGACCGGTTCGCAGGATCCCTCCCATGAAGATGCCCGAGGCGAGGAGATCCCCGACCAGGGCCTCCCGCGTGGCCAGCTCCACGGAAATGGATCCCTTCGTGTGCCCGAGGGTGGGCACCACGCGCCCCGCGATACCGTAGGCATGTAGATCCAGTGTTTCGTCGCCGGTGAGCAGGAGATCCGGCTCGAAGGCCGCGTAGGGCTGCTGGATGATGCCCCGCTTGAGCAGAAAGCGGCCGGCCAGCCCGGTGGCGCAAAAGGTCATCGGCGCCTCCCGGCGGTAATGGGCAAGGTCCCCTTCATGCCCCAGGATCGGCGCCCCGCTGGCCTCGCGCACGGCCGCGGCCGACCCCGCGTGATCCATGTGGGCGTGGGTGACGACGATCAGCTTGATGTCTCGGAAGGTGAGCCCCAGCTGACGAAGCGCCCTTCCGATCTTGGCCTCGGATCCGGGGATGCCCGCATCCACGAGCACGCATCCGTCGGGGCTGTGGACGAGATGGCAGTTCACCATGCCGAAGGGAAGGATGGGAATCCGTAGGATCCGAGTTGGGGCCATGGGAGCGCCTTTCGAGGGGTCTGGGTTTCGGGGGCCTGGAGTATTTTTGTACCGATCGGTATTTAATTTACTGATCGGTATAAAATTGTCAACCAGAGCGTTCCGAAAGGAGGCAGCATGACCCAATCACGCGGTCGCCCCCGCGGTTTCGAGCCAGAGGCCGCCTTGGACGCGGCCCTCAGCGTGTTCTGGCGCCGCGGTTACGAAGGCGCGTCCATCTCTGAACTGACGGCGGTCATGGGCCTGAGCAAACCGAGCCTCTACGCGGCTTTCGGCGACAAGGAGACGCTCTACCTGAGGAGCCTCGAACACTACCTGGAGCATCGGATCCGACAGCACGCCACCCTTCTCACCACCGAACCGAATGCCCGGAAGGCCATCCGCCGGTTCCTCGATGCGATGGTGGACATGCTCACAGATCTGGAGCTGCCGGGCGGCTGCTTCATCATCACCGGCGCCGCCAACTGCGGGGGAGCCTCCACCCCCGAGTCCGTGGAAACCGCCCTCCGGAAAGCCCTTCAGAAGGGCGAGCTGGCCTTGAGGCACTGCCTCCGTCGGGCCCAGGAGGCCGGCCAGGCTCTTCCCGACATCGAGCCAAACCACCTGGCAGCCTTCTTCAACACCTGTCTCGCGGGCCTGGCCGTGCACGCCAAGAGCGGCGCCCCCAGGGCCAAACTCCAGGCCGTCGTGGAGGCCGCCATGGCCGTCTGGCCGGAAACCAAGGGGCGTCCGACGCGCCGCCGTTAGGCTTCGCGGTTCACGCAGGCCGCGGGGAATGGGTAGGATCGCATGAGGCATTCGCTTGCGTGGAGTCCGTCTTGGCCCTCTTCCTGAACACCATGATGTTCACCTTCCTGGCCCTCTTCCCCATCCTGAACCCGCCCGCCATGGCGCCGGTCTTCCTTCAGCTCACGGGCGGCGTGAAGGAAACGCAGCGCAACCACCTGGCGGCGCTCATCGGCTTCTACACCTGGGCGTTCCTCACGCTGCTGCTGGTGGTCGGCGGCTGGATGCTCAAGCTCCTCGGCATCTCCATTCCCGTCATCGCCATAGCCGGCGGCCTGCTGCTCTTCCACAACGCCTGGGGCATGCTCAACCGCAATCCCAAACTCAGCGAATCCGACAAGGCCGAGCTGCAGACCTACCTGCTGGACAAGGCCTTCTTCCCCCTCACCATGCCCGTCACCGCGGGCCCGGGCACCATGGCCGTGACGCTCAGCCTCGTGCCCCGCGGCCCCATCTGGCATCCCCAGACGCTGATGGGCTTCCTCGCCACCACCTGCGGCATCGCCCTGGCGGCCCTCAGCGTGTTCCTGTTCTACCGCTTCGGCACCAAGGCCATCCGCAAGCTCGGCGCCACCGGTGAAGCCACCATTTCCCAGATCTCAGCCTTCATCCTGCTCGCCATCGGCGTGCAGATCGTGTGGGGCGGCCTGCGGGAACTGATCAGAGGGCTTTAGCGGCGAGGAAGGCTTCCATCCGGCTCTTGGCCTCCTCGAAGGTGGCGTAGGTGCCGAACATGAAGCCGCTCCGACGAATCCCCGTCAGCATCTTGCTGACGCGGACGCCCTCCCGGGCCAGGCAGAGCACGGGCCGGCCCCGGTCCAGGGCATAGGCGATCTCGAAGCCGACGCCGTGGGAGGGCGTGCTCACCTCGGCGATGAGGGCGTCGCAGTCCTTCACCCAGGCCGTGTCCCGCTCATAGACCGCCTCCGCAGACATCCCGCCGTCCGAGGCCATGGCGGCCTCGTCGGCGAGGTGGGCCGTCAGCACATGATGGCCCAGGGCCTGGAGGTGCGCCACCAGGGCCGCGTAGACGGGCTGGTCCTGGCGGCCACCGGTGAGGGAGCAGGAGAAGTAGAGATCCACGGCCTAGTGTCCGATCAGTTCGTCCGCCAGATGGCCCGCGTCCATGATCTTGCGCAGGGCTTCGAGGATGGCGCGGGCATCGGTGGCCACGGCGCGCTTGGTGTCGGCGTCGTAGACGTAATAGCCGCCCTGCCCTTCGTAGACGCTGTCGAAGTTGATGCCCACGAACTCGCCCTTGGTGTTCATCACCGGGCTGCCGCTGTTGCCTCCCACAGTGTCGCAGGCGTAGATGAAGTTGAAGGGGGTGCTGAGGTCCAGCTTCGCCTGCCGGTCGAGCCAGCGCTGCGGCAGCGTCCAGGCGCCGCCCTCGGCGGCCAGGGCATTACCGCCCCAGCCCAGGTGGCGATCGTACATCCCCATGAAGGTGGTGAAGGGCTGGGCCAGGGTGCCGGTGCCGTTGTGGTAGGTCGTGACCGGCCCGTAGCCCAGGCGCAGCGTGAAAGTGGCGTCCGGGTAGAGCGCCTTCCCAAAGACCTTGAAGCGGGCCTCAGCGATGCGTCCGCCATGCTCGTTGAACACGCTGGTGACCTCGTCCTCCATCCGCTTGCGGATGGCGCGGTTAAAGGGGTCGATTTTTTTCGCGAGCAGGATCATAGGATCGGTGCAGGCCTCCAGCGCCGCCTTGCCGCCTTCCGCCAGCTGCTTGCGCAGGGCGGGGTCGCCCAGCTTCGTGCCTTCCACGGCGGCCTTGGCCACGGCTTCGGGCGACTGCCCGCCGAGGACGGCCTTCACGAAGGGATGCTCGGCGCCGAGTTCTTCCTTCGCCTCCTGGAGGATCACCGTCAGCAGCGTGGCGTCGATGGGCTTCTGCACGGGCCGCGGTGAAGCGAGCCGGGCCTTGGTGGCCTTGAGGTTCCCGTCGCTGAACTCGCTCAACCGCAGCGCCGAGGGCTTGGCCTCCTCCTCGGCCAGGCGCACCAGGGTCAGCGCGTGGCCCAGGGTCACCACCCGGCCTGGGCTGATGGCGTTGAATTCCTTCAGCAGGGCCTTCTGGCGTTCCACCGCCTGGGCCACCCGATCCCAGCTCTCACCGCACCGGGACTGCAGCGCGGGATCCTTGTGCACCGAAGCTTTCAGCGACGATTCTTCCACCTCGACCTTGCGCAAATTCTCAGCCTTGGCCAGGCCCAGCAACTGACCGCTGAGCCGCTTGTAGCCATTCTCGATGCCGTAGATCGCCTCGGCGGCGATGCGGTGCGCCTCGGGCGAAGTGGCCGAGAGGGTTTCCAGGGCGGCCTTCTGGCGGGCCATGGCCTTCAGCTGGGAGGGGATGCCGATGTCGCGGGCGTAGACCATCTGGGCGTGGGTCTGCTGGCGGAAGGTCGTGCCGGGATGTCCTGAGATGAACGTGAGGTCGCCGATGGACACGCCCTTGGGCTGGAAGGGCAGGATGGCGGTCGGGTGGTAGGGCTGGCCGTTCTCGTAGACGCGGAAGAGGCTGAAATCCAGGTTGTGGCGCGGGTAGGTGTAGTTGTCGGCGTCGCCGCCGAAAGCCGCCACCTGGAGTTCCGGTGCCGCCGCGAGGCGGACGTCCGTGAACTTCTTGTAGCCGTAGATCCAGTACTCGCCGCCCTGGTAGAGGGTGACGGGCTCGCAGGTGAGGCCCGTCTTCGCCTCCTCGGATTTGCGGAGCTCGGCCAGGGCATTGCGCCTCGCGGTGAGCGCGTCCTTGTCCGCCGTGCCCGGCTTCACGGCGCCGTTCACGCGATCCGTCACGTTCTCCATGGAGACGAGCATCATCAGTTCGAGCCCGGGGACGGGGATCTCCTCGGCGCGGGTGGCGGCGGTGAAGCCGTCCCGCACGAGATCGGCCTTGGCGCTGGACACCTGCGCGATGGCGCCGCGCCCCACGTGATGGTTGGTCACCACCAGGCCGTCGCGGCTCACGAAGGCGCCCGTGCCGCCGGGAAAGCGGACCGTGGCCAGCTGGACGTTCTTCAGCCAGGCCCCGTCGAGGGCAACGCCGTACTTCGCCTTGATCTTCTGGACGGGAATGTTGTCGAAGGTCCACATGCCCTCGTCCGCGCGCAGCGTGGGCAGGGCGAGCGTCATCGCGAGGGTGGCGGCGAGGGCGGTGAGGCGCATGGGAACTCCCGAAAAACGCAATCCACAGATTCCACGGATGTCACAGATGCAGGAGAGGAGCCTGTGCGAATCCGTGAAATCCGTGGAGAAGAAGGCCGTCTGTTACTTGCCCGTCAGCTCTGCGACGAGGTGATTGGCGTCGTAGACCTTGCCGAGGGCCTCCACGATGGCGCGGGCATCCACGGAGAGGCAGCGGTTCACCCGGGCGTCGAAGTAGTAGCGGCCGGCATTGCTTTCGATGTTGCCGTCGAAGGCCAGGCCCACCAGCTCGCCCCGCTTGTCCACCACCGGGCTGCCGGAATTCCCGCCGATGATGTCGTTGGTCGAGATGAAGTTGTAGGGCGTGAAGAGGTTCAGCTTGTCGCGGCGCTCGATCCACCGGGCCGGAACCTCCCAGGAGCCGTCTTCGGCCTTGGGGCCCCAGCCCGCGGCGCGGTCATACATACCCGCGAAGGTCGTGAAGGGCTGGGCCAGCGTGCCGGCGCTGGGGTAGGTCTCGACGGCGCCGTAGGACAGACGCAGGGTGAAGGTCGCGTCGGGATAGGTGGAGGTGCCGTAGACGGCGAAGCGGGCCTTGGCGATGCGGGTGAGGTGCTCGGAGATCACCGCCTGCAGGGCCTGCTGCTTCTTCTGGATCTCCTCCAACCTGGGGCTGAGCTGGCGAACCAGCGCCAGGGCCGGGTCGGCGCTTTCCAGGATGGCCTTGGGGTCGCCGTCGATGAGCGCCGCGCGGGCGGCCGGATCCAGCAGCCGTGTTCCCCCCAGCAGGGACTTGGCCGCGGCCGCGGGGCTCTTGCCGCCGAGCAGGGTCTGGACGAGCGGATGATTGGCGGGCAGCTCCTGCTGGGCGGAGGTCAGGACGTTCTGCAGGGCCAGCAGCTCCTGTTCCGCATCGGAGGGTTCGCCGCCCTTGAGGCGGGCCTTCAGGGCCGTCAGCCCCTTCTCGTCGCGGTACTGCGGGCCGCGCTGATCCGCGGGCTTCTGCATTTCCGTGGCGTGGCGCTGCAGGGACAGGGCCGTACCCAGCACCTCTCCGCGCAGGGAGCCCATGAGGAAGCTTTCCCGGGCGAGGGTCTTCTGCTGTTCGACGGCCTCTTCGACCTTCGTCCAGCTGTCGCCCGCCAGCGCCTTGAGCTTGGGATCGGCGGCCACCTTGGCGCGCAGTTCCTTCTCCGCGGCGGCGACGCGGGCCATGGCCTCCCTGTCCCGGAGGCCGTCGGTTTCACCCACGACCACCTTGTACGCATTCTCGGCACCCATGATGTCGGCGGAGACGCGACGGGACTGCTCCGTCCCCTGGGCTGCGTAGGCGTGCAGCGCGGCGCGGCCGCGATCCAGCGCCCGGATGACCAGGGGGTTGGTGACGTCCCGCTTGGCCTCCATCTGGGCCAGGGTCTCCAGGCGCGAGGTGCGGCCCGGATGGCCCACGGTGAAGATCGGATCGCCGTACTGGACGCCCTTCTGGCCCCAGGTGAGGTGCTGGGCGGGCGTGTAGGGCTTGCCGTTCTCGTAGACGCGGAAGAGGCTGAAATCCAGATCGTGGCGGGGCCAGCTGAAGTTGTCCCAGTCCTTGCCGAAGGCCGCCACGCCGTATTCCGGCGACATGACGAGGCGCACATCCGTGTGCTTCTTGTAGCGGTAGATCCAGACCTGACCGCCCTGGTAGAGCGAGACCGGCTGGCAGTCCAGGCCCGTCTTCGCCCCCTGTTCCTTCACCAGGGCCGCGAGCGCGGCGGCCTTGGCCTTGGCGGCGGCCTGGTCATCGGCATCCTTAGGCACGGCCTGCTCGATGCGCTCGGTGACGTTCTCCATCTCCAGCAGGGTGTAGAGCGCCAGGCCCGGCACCTTGATCTCGTGTTCGCGGTCGATGGCGACGAAGCCGTTCTTCACGTAGTCGTGCTGGGCATCGGAAACCGCCTGGGTCCAGTGGTGCCCCACGTGGTGGTTCGTCAGCACGAGGCCGTCCTTGCTCACGAAGGAGCCCGAACCACCGGGGAAGCGCACGGCCGAGAGGCGCACATGGTCGAGCCAGACCTGGTCCGGCGCCCATCCGTATTTCGCCTGGATCTTCTGGGTGGGCAGGTTGTCGAAGGTCCACATGCCCTCGTCCGCGCGCAGCGCGGGCAGGGCGAGCAGGAGGGTGAGGGCGGTGAGGCGCATGGAAACTCCAGAAAACTCAATCCACAGATTCCACGGAAGTCACAGATGCAAGCGTGAAGAGGGATCTGTGTGAATCCGTGAAATCTGTGGATGGGAAGACCGTTTCGTTACTTGCCGGTGAGCTCGGCCACGAGGCCCGTGGCGCCATAGACCTTGTCCAGGGCATGGACGATGGCGCGGGCATCCACGGCGACGCCGCGGTTCACGGCCTCGTCGTAGAAGTAGTTGCCGGGCAGGCTTTCGATGTTGCCGTCGAAGATCAGACCCACCAGTTCGCCCTTCATGTCGATCACGGGCGAACCGGAATTGCCGCCGATGATGTCGACCTTGTGGGCGAAATTGAAGGGCACGGAGGGGTTCAACGCTTTGCGCTTCTTAACCCAACGTTGGGGAAGGGTCCAAGAGCCGTCATGGGCCTTCGCCTCGTTGCCGCCCCAGCTGTCGTAGCGGTCATAGAGACCGCCGAAGGTCGTGAAGGGCTGGATGAGCGTACCGTTGCCCTTGTACTCGGCCACGGGACCGTAGGTGAGGCGCAGGGTGAAGGTGGCATCGGGGTAGGTGTTCTTGCCGTAGACCGCAAAACGGGCCTTGGCGATGCGGCTGCCGTGCTCGGTGATGACGCTGGCCACCTGGTCTTCCTGCTTCTTGCGCAGCTCGCGGCCGATGGGATCGAGCTTCTTGGCGAGCAGGATCATGGGATCGGTGCTTTCCGCGATGGCCTTCTTGCCACCGGCCATCAGCGCCTTGCGCGCCTCGGGATCGGCGAGCTTGGAGCCCTCCACCGCGGCCTTGGCGACCTCGGCGGCGGACTTGCCCCCCAGCATGGCCTGGACATATGGGTGATCCACACCAAGCTCCACGGCGGCGTCTTCGAGCCCCTTGGTGAACAGGAAGACTTCCTGCTCCTTGTAGTAGGGGGAGGGCACGCCCACGCGGGTCTTGAGCGACTTCAGGTTGGCGTCGCTGAATTCGGGCAGCCGCTTCTCGCTGGGCAGGGCCTCTTCATCGGCGAGCCGTACCAGGGTGAGGGCGTGGCCGAGCAGGGTCGAGTTCGCGGTACCGACGTTCAGGGCATCCTTGGAAAGCCCTTTCGCCACTTGGGTCGCCGCCTCGATCTTGGCCCAACTATCCCCTGCGCTGGCCGTGAGCTTGGCGTCCTTCGCCACCTTGGCCCGGAGATCCTTCTCGGCGGCTTCGATGCGGGACATGGCCTCCTTGTCCTTCAGGCCCGACCAGTAGCCGGTGACGGCCTTGATGCTGTTCTCGATGCCGAAGATCTGGGTGTTGACCTGACGGGCCGCCTCGGGCGAGGTCTTGGCATAGGCCACCAGCGCCTCCTTGCGGCGCTCCATGGACTTGAGGCGCATGGGAATCGCGAAGTCGCGGGAGTAGACCATCTGGGCCAGGGTGTCCTGGCGGCTGGTGCGGCCGGGATGGCCCGTCACGAAGGTGAGATCCCCCGCTTTGAGCCCTTTATGCGTCCAATGCAGGAAATGCTTGGGTTGATACGGTTTTCCGTTCTCATAGACGCGGAAGAGGGAGAAGTCCAGGTTGTGGCGGGGGAAGGTGAAGTTGTCGGGGTCGCCGCCGAAGAAGGCGATCTGCTGCTCGGGGGCGAAGACCAGGCGCACGTCCGTGTGCTTCTTGTAGCTGTAGATCCAGTGCTCGCCGCCCTGGTAGAGGGTCACGTGCTCGCAGCTGAGGCCGCTCTTCTCCTGCATCTCTTTCTTGATCTTCTCGATCTCGGTCTCGCGGACCTTCAGGGCTTCCTTCTCCGGCAGGCTGGCCTTGACGGCCTTGGCCAGGCGCTCGGTGATGTTGTCCATGGAGACCAGCGTCATGAGCTCGAGACCCGGCACCTTGATCTCCTGCTCGCGGGTGGCGGCGGAGAAGCCGTTCTTCACGTAGTCGGCCTCCTTGCTGCTCACGCGCTGGATCCAGCCGCGGCCCACGTGATGGTTGGTGAGCACCAGGCCGTCCTGGCTCACGAAGGAGCCGGAGCCGCCGGGGAAGCGCAGTGAGGACAGACGCACGTGGTCCAGCCAGGCCTGGTCCGGCGCCCAGCCGTATTTCTCGGAGATCTTCTTGGTCGGCAGGTTGTCGAAGGTCCACATGCCTTCTTCCGCACGCAGGCCAGTGGCGGCGAGGACGAAGGCCAGAAGCGGCAGGGCCAGGGAATGAGGTTTCATGGGAGCTCCAGACAAGAGAAGACCGACCATCGTATCACTAAGTATTCCCCGTCACCCCCTCGACCTCGGCGTTAGACCGTCAGGAATCAAGCCCTTCTCCGTGCTGGCGATGAGGCGTAGGTCTTGGCAGACGCCGAGATGAAGGCGCTCCGTGACCATCGTCACTTCTGAACCAAGAGGTCTTGAATGGTGAACAAATGAGACTCAGTATCGTTTTCATGAAGACTTACACCCCCTCCCCCATCCAGCGACTCTTTCCCGTCCTCCTCCTGGCCACCGCCCTGACGGCCCAGGAGAAAAAGGAAGGCCCCATCCAGGACAACTCCTTCCTCGTGGAGGAGGCCTACAACCAGGAGCCGGGCGTGGTGCAGCACATCAGCACCTTCACCCGCTACCAGGAGAGCAAGGACTGGATCTACACCTTCACCCAGGAATGGCCCGTGGGCGGCCTGGCCCACCAGCTCAGCTTCACCCTGCCCTGGCAGCGCCTGGGCGCCTCGCTCGACGGCAAGCAGGCCTTCGGTGACGTCGCCCTGAACTACCGCTACCAGCTCCTGGGTGACGGCGAGGCCAAGGTGGCCATCGCGCCGCGCCTCTCGGTGCTGCTGCCCACCGGCGACGAGAAGCAGGGCTACGGACGCGGCGCCACGGGCGTGCAGGTGATGGTTCCGGTGAGCTGGGTGCTTTCGGATTCACTCGTCTCCCACTGGAACGTCGGCGCCACGCGCACGCCCAACGCCAAGAACCAGGCTGGCGACAAGGCCACTACCCAGGACCTGACCTTCGGCCAAAGCTTCATCTGGCTCGCCTCACCGCGCTTCAACGTGATGCTCGAATACGTGCACACCCGCAGCCAGGGCGTGGTCGGGCCGGACCGCACCGAGCCCCAGACCTTCACCTACCTGAGCCCCGGCATCCGCTGGGCCTACAACTTCCCCAGCGGCCTCCAGATCGTGCCCGGCATCGCCGTGCCCATCGGCGTCGGCGCCAGTCGCGGCGAGAAAGCCGTCTTCCTCTACCTGAGCTTCGAACACCCCTTCACCAAGGTGAAATGACCTGGTTCAATCCATGGATCAAGGGCCGCTCCACAGCGGCCCTTGGCGTTTCCAGGAGGCGTTCAGCTCCGGCCGCGCTTGCCCATCTTCGAATCCAGGTACCAGATGCCGCCGCCCTGGTCGCCCACGGCATGCAGGTGGTCGACGATTTCGCCGATCCGGCACTCCTCCTCGACCTGTTCCGTGACGTACCATTGGAGGGCGATCTCGCTGGCGTGATCCTTCTCCTGGCGGGCCTGCTCGAAGAGGGCGCTGATGCGGCCCGTGATGCTCTTCTCGTGGGCCAGGGTCTCCTCGAAGACATGGATGACGCCGCCGAATTCCTTCGGAGGCGCGGCCACGGCCTTGAGTTCGAGGCGCCCGCCCCGGTCCAGCAGGAACTGGATGAGCTTGGCGGCGTGGGCCGTCTCCTCGGAAGCCTGCACCGTCAGCCAGTGCGCGAAGCCCTTGAAGCTCTTGCCCGAGCAGTGGGCGCTCATGGCCAGGTAGAGCTGGGCGGAGTACTGCTCCAGATTGATCTGGGCGTTCAACGCGTCCTGCATGGTCGAACTGATCATGGGACCTCCTGGGTTGGACGGGCAGTGTAGCCGGAAGGGGAAGCCCCTCCCAGCCTGCCCTCCTTCCGCAGGGCCGCCCTACCGGTTTTCAGCCTCGTAGGCCCGGTCGCCCGCGCCGTGCAGGGTCTGCGAACTGCCCCCGCGCTTGTGGTAGATCAGCAGGTGGATGAGGAACATGAGCACGAGCACGCCGCCGAAGGTGCACACGATGGTCGCGCCGGTGGGCGTGTCCATCTTGACGGAGAGCACCACGCCCAGGGCCGAGACCAGGGTGCCCATGGTCCAGCCGATGGCCAGGCGGGGCCCGATGCGGTCCGTGAACAGCATGGCGCCGACGGAAGGCACGATCAGGTAGCAGAACACCAGCAGCACGCCGGCGATGGCCACGCTGGAGGTGACCACGAAGCCGAAGGACGCGTAGAAGAGGAAATCCCAGAGGCGGACCGAGATGCCTTCGGCCTCGGCCTTCTTCGGATTCATCGAGATCAGCAGGAAGCGCCTCCGGAAGACGTAATGGAAGATCCCGATCACGCCGTAGAGTCCCGCGGTCTTGCCCACCTCCTTCCAGGACACGGCCAGGATGTTGCCCACCAGCATGTCCTTCAGGTGCTCGGTCTCACCGGTGGCCTTGCTCATGGCCAGGATGGCC
Organism: Geothrix limicola; assembly: GCF_030268085.1. GTDB lineage: Bacteria > Acidobacteriota > Holophagae > Holophagales > Holophagaceae > Geothrix > Geothrix limicola. Next base: position 128,168 of record NZ_BSDE01000001.1, on the reverse strand, counting down.
GCGGCCGAGGCCACGGCGTAGGCGATGCCGATGAAGGCCTCCTGCGGAATGTGGCCCCGCTTGGATTTCACCATCGAAAAGATGAAGGCCCCGAAGAAGGTGAAGCCGAGGCTGATCCAGTAGGCCCCCGCCCCGTGGGGATCCAGGCCGATGATGAGGGCGACGATGGCGCCCAGCGCCGCGATCTGCGCCAGGGCCAGATCCACGAAGATCACGCCGCGCTCCACCACGTGCACACCCAGGTAGGCGTGGATGCCCGTGAGGATCAGGCTGGCCGCCAGCGGCGCCAACAGAAACATGAAGATTTCCATCGCTATCCTTCCCTTTCGAAAGCGTTCAGCGGACCTGCTGGAAGGCCTGCGCCAGCACGCGGACGTCGTAGTCGAACAGCTTGATGTAGTCGCCGGTCTCCGCGTTTCCGCCCACCGAAGGCATCAGCACCACCACCTGGCCGCCAGTCTCCCGGGCGACGCTCTGCGGCGTCTTCAGGTCGAAGTAGGGCTCGACGAGGATGAGCTTCACGTTCTGGCGCTTCATCAGCGAGATCAGCTCCACCACGTGGGCGGGGCTCGGGGGGATGCCGGGCCGCGGCTCGACGTAGTCCGCGACCTGGAGCCCGAAGCGCTTGATGAAGTTGGGCCAGGACTGGTGGTAGGTGATGACCTTCCGGCCCCGGTAGGGCTTCATCATCCCGTCCCAGCGCTGCTCGGCGGCCGCCAGGCGCTTCTTGAAATCCTCCAGGCGCTGCTGGAAATAGCCCGCGTCGCCGGGGCTGAGCTGGGCGAACTTCTGCGCGAGTCCGCCGGCGACCCTCGCCCCGTTCTGCGGATCGAGCCAGTAGTGGGGATTGCCCAGCGGATGCACATCCCCCATGGCCCGAGACACCTGGGCGGTGGGGATCTCCAGGATCTCCGCGAACTGCGAGGCGTCGAAGTAGCCCTGGGCCGCGGGCTGGATCTTCGGGTTGCCGCTTTGGGTGATCAGGGGCGGCAGCCAGCCGATCTCCAGCTGGAGGCCCACCACCACGAGCAGATCGGCCCGGCGCAGATTGAGGAGGAAGCTGGGCTTGGCCTCCACGAAATGGGGATCCTGGTAGCCGCGGGCGATGGCGGTGATGTTGACGCGGTCCCCGCCGACTTCCTGGGCGATGGCGGCGAGGTCCTGGGTCGCGGCGACGACGTTGAGCTTCCCGCCCGCCAGGAGGGGCTGCGACACGAAGAGCGCCACGAGGGCGGCGGCGCCCAGGAGGAGCCGCCTGAGGCTCGGGCGATGGCCATGCGGAGAGCGGTTCATCGGGTTCCTCCTTGAGAGGGTGTGCAGGGGTGATCCAGGGTTGATCTATACCGCGATTTCAAAAGGGGTGCGCGCCGTGGGCGCCCATGACGAAGATGAGCTGGAGCCGGAGCTCACTGGCGTCCTGCCGGCCGTCGTAGCGGGTGAAGCGATACTGGCCGCGCACCTGGCTGAACTCGCTCATCCAGTAGGTGAGCAGGGCCGAGGCGCCGCGATCCAGCTGGTTCGACGCCGTGGCGCGCTCCGACCAGTCGAAGCGGGCCCCCACTGTCCAGCGCTGGTCCATCCGGTAATCCAGGCTCGAATACCATCCGAAGGCCCGCTGGGGGCCCAGCAGCTGATCGCGCCGGCTCCAGATGAACTCGCTTCGCCACAGGAGTGAGTTGTAGATCGAGCGCCGCAGCGGCTTCCAGCGCAGGCTGAAATCCACCCCGCTGAGCTTCGTCAGGAAGTCATGGCCCAGTTCGTTGTGGCCCTGGGCGTAGGAGTAGCCGAGTTCGAGGTTCGTGTTCTCCGTCAGATCCTCGTACCCCCGCAGATGGCCGACATAACTCAGGTCGTTCTTCCGGCTCGCCTTGAAGAGCCCTTCGGATTCCCCGCGGAACACCTGGCCCGTGGCTTCGAGGAACAGGTCACCCGGGGCCGGCAGGATGCGGCTCACGGAAATGCCCATGTCGTCGATGCCATCTTCACCGCCCATCAGGTTTTCCGTCACCAGGGGGCGGTCCGTCCAGGCCAGCGCGTGGTTGTGGGTGGTGTTCACCTTGCCGAAATCCGCCCGCATCTTGCCGATCTTGGCGACGAATTCCCCGGGCAGGGCCGTCAGCGTGACGAAGGCCTCCTCCACGCTGACGCCGCCGTCGCTGAAGGAAAGGAAGACGTCGCCGCGGGAATAGGGATCGATGACCGATTGGATGCCCAGCTCCGCCTCGTGCATCTCCAGGCCCGGCACGGGCCGGACCTCGTTGCGGCCCATGGCGCCGAGGAAATCCCCGTTCAGGCTGATGTCAGGGTTCAGGGCCTTGGCCGCGGCCCCGCCCGCGCCGCCCAGCTGGACCGGCTCGGGTTTCGTGGCGCCCTGGGCCTTGAGGGCCTGGACCTCCTCTTCCAGCTTGCGGATGCGCTCTTCCTGGGCCTTCGCCGCATCGCTCACGGGTGCGGGGGCCGGGGCGGGCGCAGGCAACTCCTGGGCCTGGGCCACCCCCATCCAAGTGGCGGCGCCAAGGAGCATCGCAGCGGCTTTGTTCACGGGTGCACTCCGAGCAAGACCATGGTTAAACGGGATTTCGAGGAGCGGGGCCCCTCTGTGGCCCTCCGGCATTCGGGGAAAAACCAGGGGAGCCGGAACCCCACCCGATCCACGATGTCGAAGGACAAATGGAATCATTTTCCAATTACCCCTCGCCGTCAATGAAAACATTTTTCATCTACAACTTCCCCTACTAAACCCCGCGCATACTTGAGCGAAGCATATGCATCCATTGCCCCTTGGGGAGGCCTTTGACATGAAGCGGAAGAAATTGTGGTTCCTGGGTGGTGGCCTGGTGGTCCTCCTCGTCGGCGGGCTCAGCATCGCCGGCATGCAGGACAAGGGCCTGGCCGTGCAGATGGCTGCCGTAGGACGGGAAAACCTCGAATCCAAGGTGAGCGCCAACGGCAAGATCCAGGCGGTCACCAAGGCCGATATCTCGGCAAACATCATCGGACAGGTCACCCGCCTGGCCGTGAAGGAAGGGGACCGGGTCACGAAGGGCCAGTTCCTCATGGAGATCGATCCCCGCAACGCGCGCGCCAATGCGGACGCCATGCAGGCCAACCTCCAGGCCATCCTGTCGGACCTGACCTCGGCCACCGCCAACCTCGCCCAGGCCAAGTCTGATTTCGAGCGCGCCAAGACCAACCGTGACGCGGGCATCATCTCCGCCGCGGATTTCGAGCACGCCAAGACGGCCTTCGAAACCGCCAAGGCCACCGAGCTGAGCGCCCACCGCCGGGCCGACCAGGCCAAGGCCAACGTGAACCAGTCTCACGTGGGCCTCGGATACGCCACCATCTCCGCGCCCATGGATGGCGTGGTGACGGCGCGCCGCATCGAGCTGGGCGAAACCGCCGTCCCGGGCATCCAGAACCAGGCGGGCACCGTGCTGCTCACCATCTCCGACATGAGCAAGGTCGAAGCCGAGATGGAAGTGGACGAGGCCTCCATCCCCACCGTCAAACAGGCCCAGAAGGCCCAGGTGCGCATCGACGCCTATCCCAACCAGACCTTCGAAGGCGAGGTCACCGAAGTGGGCGGCAGCCCCATCCTGAAGGCCAGTGCCAACGAGGCCATCAAGTTCAAGGTCAAGGTCTGGATCAAGAATCCGCCCCTCACCATCAAGCCCGGCCTCTCGGCCCAGGCCGACATCTTCACCGGCAGCCGCAACCAGGTGCTGGCCATCCCCATCCAGTCCCTCGTGACCCGCGAGATCAAGCTCAAGCCCGGTGAAACGCCCAAGCCCGGCGCTCCCCGGGACGAGGAAGGCGTCTGGCTCTTCGAAGGCGGCAAGGCCAAGTTCGCGGCCGTCAAGACGGGCCTCCTGGGCGACCTGAACGTGGAGGTCCTGGACGGACTGAAGGGCGGGGAGAAGGTCATCACCGGCCCCTTCCGCATCCTCCGCGACCTCAAGGGCGGCGAGCAGGTCCGCGAAGACAAGAGCAAGAAGAAGGACGAGAAGAAGGGTTAAGGGCCTCACATGTCCTACCAAGAGCTGCTCCGCGTGGCCCTCCGGGCCATCCGAGCCCACAAGCTCCGCAGCTTCCTGACGCTGCTGGGCATCATCATCGGCGTCACCACCATCGTGGGCGTGGTGGGCATCATCACGGGCCTGAACCGCTACGTGCAGGAAAAGGTGATCGTCCTCGCGCCGGACATGTACATCGTCACCCGCTTCGGCATCATCCGCAGCCGGGAGGAATTCCTGCAGGCCGTCAAGCGGCCCCAGCTCACCTGGGAAGAGTACGAGCGCATCAGCAGCGGCGTGCTCAGCCACGCTGCGATGACGGCCACGCGATCCTTCAAGACCCTCCCCGTGAACTACGGCACCCACCGCCTGGCAGATACCTTCGTCGTGGGCAGCACCGCCAACTTCGCGCGCATCCTCAACCTGGACACCGGGGGCAACGGCCGCTTCTTCACCGAAGGCGAGGATGAGGCGGCCCAGAACGTGGCCGTCATCGGCGCCGACATCAAGCAGGAGCTCTTCCCGAACCAGGATCCCATCGGTCGTACCATGATGGTGCGCGGCCTGCCCTTCCGCGTCATCGGCCACATGGTCAAGGAGGGCAAGGGCCTCGGCATCAACCGCGATCAGCTGGTGATCATCCCCTTCCAGGTCTACCGCAAGAACTTCTTCGCACCCAACGATCCCCTCGACTACTTCATCAAGGCCCGGGACGGCGTGGAGGGCCTCGACGCCTCCATCGACGAGACCCGCGCCTTCCTGCGCGCCCTGCGCCATACCTCCTGGCGCGACCCCGATCCCGTGGGCTTCCTCACTCAGGACCAGTTGCAGGAACTCTGGCGCCAGATCAGCACCGCGACCTTCGTCCTGCTCACCCTCATCGCCTCCGTGTCCCTCGGCGTGGGCGGCATCGTCATCATGAACATCATGCTCGTGAGCGTGGCCGAGCGCACCCAGGAGATCGGGGTGCGCATGGCCCTGGGCGCCCGGAAGCGCGACATCCAGCGCCAGTTCCTGCTGGAGGCTTCACTGCTCTCCATGGCCGGCGGTCTCATCGGTGTCATCCTCGGAGGCGCCGCTGCCCTGCTCGTCAAGGCCGCCACGGGCTTCCCCGCCCAGATCACGCCGGGCATCGTCCTCATGGGCGTGGGCCTTTCGACGGTGGTGGGCCTGCTGGCGGGCTTCCTCCCGGCCCGGCGCGCCGCCAACCTGCCCGTCATCGACGCCCTGCGCGCGGAATAGGTGGATTGACATGGCCTCCGCCCAAACCCGCTCCAGCCTCCGCAGCATCGGTATCGAGAACATCCGATTCGCCTTCCGTTCCATCCTCGTCCAGCGCCTGCGAAGCTTCCTCACCCTGCTCGGCATCGTGTCCGGCGTGGCCACCGTCATCGCCATGGTGAGCTTCGTCGCCGGCTTCAACGACGCCATCACGGGCGCCTTCTCCAGTTTCGGAACCACCCTCGTCCAGTACCAGAAGTACGAACCCCGCTTCGGCGGCGGCCCCACGGGACCGCCCGAGGAGCAGCGCAAGCGCCGCGATCTCACCCTGGAGGACGCCCAGGCCCTCAAGCGGCTCAACACCCTGGCCGCCGCCGTGAGCCCCGAACGCTACCTGAACCTGCCCGCCCTGGCCGCCTCCACCACCTTCAAGAACCGCAAGGGGAAGGAGGCCAATGGCCCCACCCTGGCGGGTGTCGTGCCCGACTACGCGCAGGCGAACAACGCCACCATCGAGGACGGCCGATTCTTCGCGGATGCCGACGTCACGCATTCCGCGCGCACGGCGGTCGTCGGCCCCGACGTGGCCGAGGCGCTCTGGTTCCACCGCGACCCCATCAACCAGGAACTGCTCATCAACGGCGTCGCCTTCCGCGTCATCGGTCTTCTGGAGAAGCGCGGCTCCTTCCTCGGCGGCAGTGCCGACAACATCGTGCTCATCCCCTTCAGCACCTTCGACGAGATGTTCCCCGATGTGAAGAACAGCAACGGCGACACCATCCACATCGCCACCGTGCCCAAGGATCCCAAAGAGCAGCAGGCCATGACCGATCAGGGCATCTCGATCCTGCGGACGCGCCGCGGGTTGAAGGCCAAGGACCCCAACGACTTCGCCATCTTCACCAGCGAAGGCCAGTTGGAGACCTTCCGCGCCATCACGGGCGGCATCGCCGGGGCCATGATCCTCATCGCCGGCATCGCCCTGCTGGTGGGCGGCGTGGGCGTCATGAACATCATGCTGGTGAGCGTCACTGAGCGCACCCGCGAGATCGGCGTACGCAAGGCCCTCGGCGCCACCCGCAAGGACATCGCCATGCAGTTCCTCGTCGAAGCCATCGCCCTCACCGGCGTGGGCGGCGCCATCGGCATCGCCGTGGGCCTGGGCATCGCCATGCTGGTGCGCCTCGTCTTCAGCTTCCCCGCGGCGGCCCCCCTCTGGAGCATCGTGCTGGGCTTCGGCGTCAGCACGGCCGTGGGCTTGATCTTCGGCCTGTGGCCCGCCCTGAAGGCCGCGAAACAGGATCCCATCGAGGCCCTTCGCTACGAGTAACCCGCATCTTCGTCCGTGGGCCAGCGCCTGGGCGTTCGGCTATGCCTCACGCACGGCGCCTGCTCCCCCGCGATCGGTCGCGCCCCCTGGCGCGACCTCCCACTCGGCCTGCGCCCTGCTTGGCCTCGCGGAGCGGGTCCCGCGGCCCTTCGCTACGAGTAGCAAACTCACCCAGCAGGCCGCTCCTCCCGATCTGGAATAGATCGCCCTGGAGTCGCCATGCGCCGCCTTTCCGCCCTTCTGCTTGCCACGTCTTTCGCCCTCGTGGCTCAGGAACATGGGGCTCCCGCCAAATCCAAGGCTCCGGCCCATGCGGCGGCACCGGCCTCCCACGCCCCCGCGCCCGCCGCGGAGGCGCCCGACAGCCCCAGCGCCGCGCTGGCGGAACTCAGCGCGGGCAACGCGCGGTTCGTGGCGGGCCGGCGCACGCGCACCCTGGACACGGGCCACGACGCGGCCATGCGCGCGGCGCTGGCGAACGGCCAGGCCCCCTTCGCCGTCGTCATCACCTGCTCGGACAGCCGCGTGGCCGATGCCCTGCTTTTCGATCAGGAGGCGGGCCGCCTCTTCACCATCCGGGAGGCGGGCAACGCGCCGGACCTGCAGGGCATCGCCTCCGCCGAGTACGCCGTCGAGCACCTGGGCTCGAAGCTCATCGTCCTCATGGGCCACACCAGCTGCGGCGCCGTCAAAGCCATCCGCGAAGCCAACGGCAAACCGCTCCCGGGCAACCTCTGGGCCCTGCAATCCGGCATGGCGGGCCTGCTGGAGACCACCCCCCAGGATCCCAACGAGGATGGCAAGGCCTACATGGCGCGCCTCGAAGAGGCCAACGCGCGCAGGCAGGCGCAGAACATACTGGACCGATCCGCCCTGCTTCGTGAGCGCGTGGGCAGCGAGAAGCTCTGGATCGTCCCCGCCCTCTACAACCTGGCCAGCGGGAAGGTGCAGTTCTTCAAGCCCATCTCCCCCGCGGCTGAAGAGGCCCACCACTGAAGCAGAGCGGCCCTCAAGATCGACGTTCGCCTGGCCCTCCGCAGGCGGTACGCTGATCTCAGGAGAACGCCATGGACGCCCAAGAATTCCGTCGCCTCGGCTACCAGCTCGTGGATTGGATCGCGGAGTACCGCGAAGGGTTGGAGCGCCTGCCCGTCATGAGCCCGGCCAAGCCCGGCGAGGTTCGCGCAGCCTTCCCGGATCATCCGCCCCTGCACGGGGGCCGCATGGATCAGGCCCTGGCGGCCCTCGACCGCGACGTCATGCCGGGCATCACCCACTGGAACCACCCCTCCTTCTTCGCCTACTTCCCCAGCAACACGAGCTACGCCTCCATCCTCGGCGACCTGGCCGCCTCGGGCATCGGCGCCCAGGGCATGAGCTGGCAGACGAGCCCCGCGGCCACCGAGGTCGAAGAAGTGGTCATGGACTGGCTGCGCCAGATGGTGGGCCTGAGCCCGGCCTTCACCGGCGTCATCCATGACACGGCCAGCACGGCCACCTTCACGGCCCTGCTCTGCGCCCGCGAGAAGGGCTCGGACTACGCCCAGAACGAGGAAGGCCTCCAGAGCGGCGAGGCGCCCCTGGTGGTCTACGCCTCGGACCAGGGCCACAGCTCCATCGAAAAGGCCGCGCTGCTGGCGGGCTTCGGCCGCAGTTTCCTGCGCCTCATCCCCACCGACGACAACCACGCCATCCGCCTCGACCTTCTGCAGGAGGCCATCGAGAAGGACCTGGAGATCGGCCTCCGCCCCTGCGCGCTGGTGGCCTGTGTGGGCACCACGGGCACGACCTCCATCGATTCCGTCGCCGCCATGGCGGACCTGGCGGAGCAGCACGGCATGTGGCTCCACGTGGACGCCGCCATGGCGGGCACGGCCATGGTGCTGCCCGAATGCCGCGGGATGTGGGCGGGCGTGGAGCGCGCCGACAGCCTCGTGTTCAACCCCCACAAATGGATGGGCGTCGGCTTCGATCTCAGCGCCTACTACGTGCGCGATCCCCAGCACCTCATCCGCGTCATGAGCACCAACCCCAGCTACCTGCGCACGGCGCAGGACGGCCAGGTGAGCAACTTCCGCGATTGGCACATCCAGCTGGGCCGCCGCTTCCGCGCCCTCAAGCTCTGGTTCTACCTCATGGACGTGGGCGTGGAGGGGCTGCAGACCCGCCTGCGCCGTGACCTCGAGAACGCCCAGTGGCTGATGCAGCAGGTGGACGCCGTCGCCGACTGGGAGCGCCTCGCCCCCGTGCCCCTGCAGACCGTGTGCATCCGCCACCTGCGGCCCGGCCTCGACGAGGCCGCCCTCGCCGCCCACAACCTGGAGATCGCGCGCCGCATCAACGAAGGCGGCAAGGCCTATCTGACGCCCTCCCTGCTCAAGGGCAAGCAGATGCTGCGGGTGAGCATCGGCGCCGAAGCCACGGAGCGCAGGCATGTCGAGGCCCTGTGGGCTGCACTGAAGCAGGCTTCCGAAGCCGTCTGACAAATGAATCCATAAAAAATCAGTATGGCTTTGCCCGTTGTATCCGGCGCCCCGGGGCGGCACACTTGTGAGGACATGATGTATCAGCCGACCTTCAACCCGCGCCCTAGCCAGCCCACCTCCGGTGAGCCGGTAGGAGGGGTCTGAGCCAGTCGTCGCATCGCTCAGCTCACATCCACCCCCGGAGTCGCCACCGACCCGGGGGTTTTTCTTTTGGCAGGCATCCATGCATCAAGCTCTCGACCGAACTCACGCCTCCGCGCACCGGATGGCCTTCCACGGCGCCCGACGCATCGTCGTCAAGCTCGGCACCCAGGTGGTGTTGGATGCCGAAGGCCAGCCCGTCCTCAGCCGTCTCTACGGCCTCATGGAGACCGTGGCCGAGCTGCGCCGCCGGGGCACCCAGCCCGTGCTCGTGTCCTCGGGCGCGGTGGGTCTCGGCGCCCGCCAGCTCGGCGTGAAGCCCGGGGGCATGGCGCAAAAGCAGGCCTGCGCGGCCGTCGGCCAGGGCAAGCTCATGTCCATCTACCAGGAGGGCTTCGCCCGCATGGGCCTCTGCGCCGCCCAGGTGCTGCTCACAGAGGACGACTTCGCCGATCCCCTGCGCCATGCCAACCTCCGTCACACGCTGGACACCCTGCTGGAACTGGGTGCCATCCCCGTGCTCAACGAGAACGACACGGTCTCCACGCTGGAGCTCGAACGTCCCTCCCCGGGCCGCACGCCGATCTTCAGCGACAACGATCATCTGTCGGCCCTCGTCGCCGCGCATCTGGAGGCCGACCTGCTCGTGCTGCTCTCCGACGTGAGCGCCCTGCACACGGGCAACCCGGGCCTGGATCCCGAAGCGACGCCCCTGGCCGAAGTGGCCTTCGGCGCCGACCTGCAGGTGAACCTCGAAGGCACCTCGGAACGCGGCCGCGGCGGCATGGTCAGCAAGGTGGAGGCGGCCCGCGTGGCCGCGCGGGCGGGTGTGCCCGTGGTGCTGGCCTCGGGACTCGTGCCTCGCATCCTCGATCAGATCCTCGCCGGTGAGCCCGTGGGCACCCACTTCCTCGCCGCACCAAAGGGAGCCTGAGATGAGCCTGGAATCGCCCTCCCTCATTCAAGCCAAGGCCGAGGCCGCCCGGACCGCCTCGCGCCGGCTGGCCACCACCAGCTCGGAGCAACGTGCCGGCGTGCTGCTTCGCCTGGCGGATCTGTTGGAACAACGGCAGGCCGCCATCCTTGAAGCCAACGCGGAAGACGTCCGGGCGGCCGAAGGCGTCATTGACGCGTCCAGCCTGCAGCGGCTCAAGCTCGACTCCTCCAAAGTGGCCGCCATGGCCCAGGGCGTGCGCGCCGTGGCGGGGCTGCCCGATCCCCTGCACCGCATCCAGCTCCGCCGCGATCTGGACGAGGGCCTCGAACTCACCCGGGTGGCCTGCCCCCTGGGCGTGCTCTGCGTCGTCTTCGAATCGCGGCCCGACGCCCTCATCCAGATCAGCGCCCTGGCGCTCAAGAGCGGCAACGCCGCCCTGCTCAAGGGCGGAAGCGAGGCCCGCCACTCCAACGCCATCCTGTTGGAGGCCGTGCAGTCCGCCCTTCGGGACGCCGATCTGCCCGAAACGGCGATCCAGGGCCTCGGCGATCGCGCCGCCGTCGCGGTGCTTCTGCAGCGCCCCGATCTCATCGACCTGGTGATCCCCCGCGGATCCCGCGAGCTGGTGCAGAGCCTCCAGGCGGCCACGCGCATCCCCGTGCTGGGTCACGCCGACGGCGTCTGCCACATGGTGCTCGACCAGGCCGCCGACACCACCATGGCCGTCGCCCTCGTGCGCGACGCGAAGCTGCAGTATCCCTCAGCCTGCAACGCGGTGGAGACGGTCCTGATTCATCGCGGCGCGGCTGAACGCCTTCTTCCGGCCCTTGTGGCCGACCTCGCCCCCCGCGGCGTGGAACTGCGCGGATGCGCGGCCTGCCGAGCGATCGCGCCGGATCTCCTGCCTGCCACCGACGCGGACTGGGAGGCGGAGTACGGCGCGCCCATCCTCGCCCTCAAGGTGGTGACGGATCTGGACGAAGCCCTCGCCCACATCCGCGCCCACGGTAGCGGACACACGGAGGCCATCGTCACCGAGGATGCCGAGGTCGCCGCGCGGTTCCTCGCCGAGGTCGACGCGGCGGGCGTCTTCCACAACGCCTCCACGCGCTTCGCCGACGGGTTCCGTTATGGATTCGGCGCCGAGGTGGGCATCAGCACGGGCCGCATCCACGCCCGCGGCCCCGTGGGATTGGAGGGCCTGCTCAGCTACCGCTACCTGCTGCGCGGGCGGGGGCATCGCGTGGAGGACTACTCCGGCCCGGGTGCCCGCTCTTTCATACACAAAGACAAAGGAGCAGGAGCGCCATAAAGCACTTTAATGAATCGATAATCAGCCTTCGACCTAGCAGCCGCGGGCCCCGGAAATGCTCGCGATCCGGCCGTCTCCAATTCAACACATCGTCAATTTTTTTGCCTTTTGAATTGCCTTCACCAAATTCTCGGTCCATGCAGAAGCGGTTCCGCTGCTATTCTTTAGACTGAGTTTGTCGCCCTTGCGGTTCCGCGGGGGCGACCTTTTCATATCGGCCCACCTGCGCCGCGCCCGCCCTTGGAGGACCCGTGTCCAACCTGCTCCCTCCCGAGACTCCCGCCTTCGCCGTGCCCGCGGCGAACCTCGTCCCCGTGAGTGATCACCTGGGGCAGCTCGCGCCGATTCCCGCGTCGCGCATGTTCCTCATCAACAAATCGCTGAAGGTCTTCCAGGAGAAACAGCCCGGCGTGCCCATCTTCGACGCCAGCCAAGGCGACGGCGGCGCCTCGCTGCCCGGCGTGCCCGAGGCCCTGCTGGACCGCGCCTTCGAGCTGCAAAAGCAGCACGGCACCGCCTACGACATGCCCTTCGGCACCGAGGCCTATCGCAAGATCGTCGCCGAATCCTACTGGAAGCTCGCTCCCGACACGGGCTGGGGTACCGCCAACGTCATCGGCACCCAGGGCGGCCGCGACGGCCTGCAGAAGGCCTACCAGGCCATGCTGGCCCTCGGTCACGGCCGCCAGGGCGACGTGATCGTCGTCAGCCGCGTGCCCTGGATCAGCTATAACTGGGGGCCGTACGGCGTCGGCGCCAACGTGATGTGGGCCCCCGGCCGAGCCGAGGAAGGCTGGGCCTATTCGGAAGAGGGCATCCGCGCCTGCGTCGCCGAAGCCGCGAAGACCGGCCGCAAGGTGGCTGGCCTCGTCATCACCAGCCCCGATAATCCGACGGGCCAGACCCTCACGCTGCAGCGGCAGATCGAACTCGCCCGCGCCGCGCTGGAGGCGGGCATCGCCTTCGTGCTCTTCGACTGGATGTACCACGCCGTGGGCGACGACGAGCCCTACGATGTGAACGTGCTGCTGCGCGCCTTCGAGCCCGCCCTGCGCAAGCGCCTGATGGTGCTCGACGGCATCACCAAGAGCCTGGGCGGATCGAACATCCGCAACTGCCACCTGCTGGCGGATGCCGAGGTGGTGAAGACCATCGTGGCCCAGGCCTCGCACACCGTGATCCCCTCCTTCTTCAGCCTCGCCGTGGCCATGGCCGCCTACGAGAAGGGCCTGCAGGAGGCCGCCGCGCCCATCGTCGGACCCTGCCGCGCGAGCCGCGCCTGGATCCGCGAATTCCTCAAGAAGCAGGGGCTGACGCACATCATCGGCCAGGGCTACTACGCCTTCATCAACGTCGCGGAAGGCCTGAAAGCCAAGGGCTGGGCCGATTCGGAACCCCTGGGCCAGCACTTCGCCGAGAACCATGGCGTGGCGGTGGTGCCCGGCGCCTTCTTCAGCCCTTACGGCGCCGAGTGGATCCGCTTCTCCTACGCCACCCCCGTCGAACGCACCCAGGGCGCGGCCGAGCGGCTGGTCGAAGCGCTCAAAGACCTCGGGAAATAATCAGACGAGAACGACTCTTCGCATGACCTTTTGAGCCGCTGAGGGATCACCGCCCTCCGCAGATGGATCCGGAGTACCCCGTGTTCGACCTGAATGCCTTCGTCGAGAAGTTCCAACTGGCCCGCCAGACCGCGCTGGAGACCCGTCCTTCCGGCGGCCTCTGCGGCCTGGAGCTGGAGTGGAATCTCATGGATCCGCAGTTCCGTCCTCTGCTCACCGTGGGCACGGGACCGGACCGCATGTCATTCGTGGACCACCTGCGCTCGAAGGTGCTCGCGCCCTGGACCGAGGAATACCACCAGCTGGAAGTCTTCCACTGGATGATCGAATTCGTCACCAAGCCCTACCACACGCCCAAGGGCGCGGTGTACGAGGGACGCCTGCTGGAGGGCGCGCTCATCAACGCCCTGGCCAAGGCCGGGCGCGCCTTCGGAGAGCCCCTCCACTACTGGCACGGCAACCTCCTCGTGCTGCCCAAGATCGGTCCCGACTGCGTGCCCGAATCCTGGCACCTGGCCAAGCGGCGCTACCTCCAGCGCTGCGTGGACATGTACGGCACCGAGCTGGCGACGGCGGGCACCCACTCCAACCTGAGCCTGCCGGAGCCCATGCTGGCCTGGGACTTCATGCACCTGCCCGCCGCCGAGCGCGGCGACACGCACCTCGACGACTACAAGAACCAGGTCTACATCACCGGCACGCGGCTCATGCGCGCCTTCGCCGCCGTCTTCATCGCCACCAGCGCCAGCACGCCCCTGCAGGCCTCGGAAGAGAACGGCAAGCCCGTCGTGCGGCTCACGCCCTACGAATCGGTGCGCAACCTCACCTTCCCGAACCCGCCCGCCCTCGACGTGCCGGATCTCAACCGCAGCCACTCGGACTATCTGCGCCTCTCCTACGAGCTGGTGCGCAGCGGCGTGCGCTTCGGAAACAACAACTGGATCCCCGTGCGCGCCCGCTCCCAGGCCGAGCCCGTGGAGCGCCTCATCCAGGTCACCAGTGACCAGCTGCATGACATCTACGCCCGCGGCCTCTTCGCCGCCGGCGAGACGCGCAACGTGGAGGACATGGCCGCCCAGATCGAGCGCCAGAACCTCTTCGCCCGCATCGACCTGCCCATGGCCCGCGTGGAAGTGCGCACGGACGACCCCTGCCACGACCTGCGCCTCGATGTCGCCAACCTCACGCTGAAACACCTGCTGCTGCTCCGCTTCTATGGCGATCCCGACTTCGCCCGCGGCTTCCGCTACGACTCTGAGGACATCAAGCGCGCCCGCCGCAATGAGAACCTGGCCGCCAAGGAGGGCCTGAAGGCCGTCATCGAGGATCCCCTCACGGCCAAGCCCATCAGCCTCTCGGCCTTCCTGGACTGGACACTCCAGCAGATGCGACCCATGGCCGAGGCCCTGGGCCTCTGGGACGACCTGCAGCCCCTGTGCGACCTGGCCGCAGGCGCCCCCAGCACCGCCGAGAAGATCCGGCAGCGCCTGAAGGCGCGGATCGGCAGCTCGGACATCGTGCCCGCCGACCTGCTGGTGGACCTGGCCGAGGCTCGCAAGGAGCAAGTCCGCGGCGATGTGGAGACCATCACGGCCCACCTCACGGATCTGGGCGGGGAACAGGGCAAGCTGCGCGACTTCGTCGAGCACGCCCGCGACGAGGTGCACCTCGATCCCCAGGCTCCCGTGCGCTTCCAGCCCCGGCCCGAGGCCCTGGTGGAGACCGAATATCCGGACAAGACCTCGGAGGTCCTGGACCTCTCCCAGCGCCTGGTGCGCATCCCCAGCGTGACGGCCTGCCCGGAGGAGCGCGTGCCCGAAGTGCATCGCGCGGCCACCTTCGTCTACGACTACCTGCGCAACCACGGCGTACCCGTGCGCACCTTCGACGGCGGCCCCTTCCCCGCCGTGTTCGCACACTTCCCCGGCGGTGAGCACGCCCCGGCGATGCTGTGCGGCCACTTCGACGTGGTGGAGCCCGAGCCCGACGACAGCCAGTTCGAGCCCAAGATCGAAGGCGACTACCTCTGGGGTCGCGGCGCCGCGGACATGAAGACCGTCGTCTCGACCTACCTCGTGTGGATGAAGGACACCCTGAAGAAGGGCGCGCCCTACCCCCCCGTGAACCTGCTGCTGGTGGGCAACGAGGAGAATGGCGAGCTCGAGCCCATGGGTACGCCCCACGTGCTGAAGGCCCTGAAGGAGGAAGGCGGCTACGAGCCCTCCTTCTTCATCGCGGGCGAGCGCACCGGCGAAAAGGGCACCGAACTCTGGGGCGAGGTCTGCACCCAGAACCGCGGCGTGCTGCGCTTCGAGCTCGTGGCCCACGGCACCCGCGGCCACAGCGGCCTGGTGGGCGGCACCGATCTCACCGAGCGCCTGCTCAGCGCCCGCGAGGCTCTGCGCGAGCTCTTCGCCAGGCACCTCACCCTGAAGGCCGAAGGCGGCTGGCAGTCCCTGGCCCGCTTCGCCTACATCCAGGTGGGCAAGCCCGGCGTCTACAACATCACGCCGGATCGCGGTTCACTCGGCGTGGAGATCCGCCCCATCCCCCAGGATGACGTATCGAAGATGCGCGCCGACATCGAAGCCCTCGCCGCCGAGCGGAGCCTCGAGTTTGTCGCCTCCGCCTGGGAACCCGGCGTCGCCTGCGATCCCGAGAACCCCTACCTCAAGGCCCTGCTGGCAGGCATCGCGGCGGCCGGCGGCGACGTGCGCATCGGCCGCAAGGGCGCTGGTACCTCCGCTCGATTCGCGCCGGGCGGTCAGGCCGTGGTCTGGGGCCAGACGGGCATCGGCCCCCACGCCGCCAGCGAACGCCACTACATCCCCAGCATCGATCCCTACTACCGGGCGCTGGAGGCCTTCGCGGCGGAACTGCAGAAGTCCTAAGACCCCGCCTCAGAACGTAGGTCGACTCCCCGCCAGATGATCCCGATCATCCGGCGGGGAGGACTCCTGAAGCCCTTCATGACTTGGCTGAAGTTCCGGTTCTCGCTCGAGCGGGAACCGGACATGGAGCGCCGCCTCTTCCAGCCGTGGTTCCTCGCAGCCTTCGCGCTCAACGTCATCGTCCTGCTGACCCTGGACCACCTGCATCCCGACTGGCCCACCCTCTTCAAAACACCGCTGGACCGCTACCTCGACCTGGCGACGGGCTTTCTCGTGAGCGTGGTCGCCTGCATCCTCATGCTCTGGGTGGTGGTGGCCAACCATGCGCGGAGCGGAGGCGCCTCATCGAGGTAAATGCCGAACTGCAGCGCAGCCTCAACGAGATCGGTACCCTCCGGGGCATGCTGCCCATCTGCAGCTGGTGCAAGAAAATCCGCGACGACGAGGGCCTGTGGACCCAGGTCGAGCACTTCCTCGCTCAGCACACGGAGGCCTCTTTCACCCATGGCACGTGCCCCGAAAGCGCGAAGGAGCACTTCTCGACCTCCCGGCAACAGGTCGCGAAGGCCCCGCCCTCATCCGAGGCAGACTGAGCCCTGGCCTCGATTCGGAGCGTTGCGGATTTTGTGCCCGAGATCACTGTCAAAACAGATTTACCAGTTCATCCTCAGATCTGGGCACCAGGAGGAAGGCCCTTCCTTCTTCCGAAGCCCAGGAGAGTTTCATGAGTCGCGTGGCCGACCGCCTTCAGGTCGTCTTTGGAAATCCGGAACCTCAGGGCCCGACCCCCCGCCCTTTCACGGATCGGTTCACGGAGCTTCGCCGCCGGGGCCATCCCCTGTCCGTCTGCAGCTGGTGCAGCCGGGTTCGAAACGAGGCGGGGGCCTGGGTCTCCCCGGAGCGAGGCCTTCTGGAAGCGGGAGACGTGCCCCTCACCCACGGCGTGTGCCCCGAGTGCGCACGCGCGCATTTCCCGCGCCGGTCCAGCGCAGCCTAGGCCACGCGAAAGGCAGCTTGGGCAGCGCGGAAGACAGCCCTCAGAAATCCAGGTTCTCCGTGAGGCGCGTGCCGTCCTTCCGGAAGGTCTCCAGGAATCGCGTGATGCGCGCCTCGGCCTCGGCGAGGTTCTCCACTCCGAGGTTGAGGTTGAGCAGGTCCACGTACCAGGGCGCCTTCACGGCGCTCTGGACGTAGGTGCGGACGATGGCGCGGGCGATGGGCAGGGTGGTGTCCTTGGAATCGTCGTGGACATCGCGGTTGCCGGCCCGGCGCAGCTTGGCGTATTCCTCCTCCAGCAGGCGCGCGAAGAGCTCCAACGTGAAAGCCTCGCCAGCGGCGCAGCCGGTTTCGGCGTCGGCCTCCGTGAGCCGCGCGCCCTTGTGAATCCACTCCCAGAGGATGGACAGGCGGATCTCACCCGTGGCCATGTCCTCCATGAGGTAGAGCACGTCGTCGTTGCCGAAGAAGTCGGCGGGCTTCAAGGCCGCGGCCTGGAAGCCGCGCAGGAACGCGTTGCCGTACTGCAGGGCCACGGAAAGCAGGTCGCGCGCGCCCGCGATGGTGCGGGGCGCGGGCTCCAGCTGCATCAAGCCCGCGGCGTCCTCCGGCGTGTAGGTGAGGGCCGGAAAGGCGCGCCCCGCCTGGTTGTCCTGGCCTGCCCTCTCCCACACGGGACGAACGATGTGGACCATCTTCCAGTGGGCCACCCACTTTCCGGAGGCGCCCTCGCGCTGCTCCCGCTCGGCCCCGGCCACGGCCCGCTTCATGCTGGCGGAAACCCCGGCCTCGGATCCCACGGGGATGTTGGGTTCCATGCCGCCCTGCCAGAGGGCGAAGCGGCCGTTCCGATCCGGCGTGTTCATGGCCCGGCGAACGCGATCCTCGTAGGTCCGCATGTAGCCGTAGGTCATGGTGATCGAGGAGATGTTGGGATTCACGAAGGCCGGATCCCAGGACAAGGCGTCCGACACGCTGTTGATGTAGTCCCAGCGTCCGGTGTTGAAGCCGACGAAGTGGGGCGAGAGCGCCGCGCGGATCTCCATGAGCTGGAAGCACTGCTCGATCTGCTCCACCAGCACGTAGCACTTGATGGTGCCGACGGGCAGGCCCAGGTGGGCCTCCAGCGCCAGGAGGAGGCTGTTGAAGTAGGCCGCGTCCTCGGCGGTTTGCGTCTTGGGCAGGTAGAGCACGAGGCTGCGGCCCGCCTCCTGCAGCCTCCGGTAATTGTTTACGACGTACAGCACCATGTCGGCGATGGAAGCGGAGAAGCCGTGACCGGCTCGGCGGATGTGCCGGTCCTCCAGGTGCAGGCCCCGCACGCGGTAGATCACGGTGGTGAAGTCCAGCTGCGCGCGCCAGTCGGCGATGATCGGATGGCCGAAGAACCCTTGGGCCCACTGGTTCATCTCCGCGGCGACCTCTTCGGCCACCTCCAGGAAGCGCGGGTCGCGGGCGATGGCGAGCTTGAGGTTGCGGTGGTTGTCCAGCGACATCGTGTCCACCTGGCCCAGGGCGTCCTCGCCGTCGAACATCCAGCCATCGGCGCCGGAAAGCAGGGCGTAGGCGACGTTGCGCAGGCCCGAGCGCAGGTCGGAGCGCGGCTTCGTGGCCGGGCCCGTGCCCTGGATCCACTGGCGCTGCAGGTCCGGCGGAATCACCGCGCCGTCGAAATTCCCTGCGCGGGCATCGGCCACGCGGATCTGCGTGCCGGGGATGAGCGAACCGGGATCCAGGAAGCCGATGCGTTCGCCCTGATCGGCGCGGCGCTTCCGCCGGGCGAGGCGGAGGGCCATCAGCTCCTTGCGGCGCGCGTCGAGCGGGGCCAAGGCTTCCAGGGCACGGAGCACCTCCGGCGTGTAGACGTCGGCGTAATCCGCCAGCACCCCCGAACGGAATTCGAGGTCGATGGTCATCGCGGTCCTCCAATCACTGGATCAGGCTTGAATGCTTCCATTCTTCACTGAAAAGCCTGTATGAACATGCCTACCTTCAGTAGGCGGCATGCCCGGGCTGCGGCGGCTTCCACCAGGGCCTCGCCCTGGGCCATGCAGGCCTCCAGGGACATGGGTCCGGGCGTCAGGCTGGCCAGGGCGTCGATGCCGTGGGCGAGCACCTCGTCGGCGCCTTCGCCCAGGCCGCCGGACAGGCAGATCACCGGCACACCGTAGTGCTTGGCCACCTCCGCGACCCCCACCGGGGCCTTGCCCATGGCCGTCTGGAAGTCGGTCCGGCCCTCGCCGGTGAAGACCAGGTCCACGTTCTGCACCAGGGCCTCGAAGCCCGTCGTCTCGAGGACGATGGACACGCCGGGGCGCAGTTCCGCCGGCGTGAAGAAGCGCAGGCCCGCGCCCAGACCTCCGGCCGCGCCGGCCCCCGGAAGCGAGGCGATGTCACGGCCCGTGGCCGCCGCGGCGACCTGGGCGAAGACGCCGAGGGCCGCATCCAGTTCGGCGACCATGTCGGGCGTCGCCCCCTTCTGCGGTCCGTAGACGGCCGAGGCGCCGCGGGGTCCGCAGAGGGGATTGTCCACGTCGCAGGCCACCAGCAGGGAGGCCTCCGCCAGCCGCGGATCCAGGCCCGACAAGTCGATGCGAGCCAGGCGCGCCAGGGCCGCGCCCCCCTCGGGCAGGTCGCGGCCCTCGGCATCGAGGAAGCGGACGCCGAGGGCGCGCGCCATGCCGGCGCCACCATCGTTGGTGGCGCTGCCGCCCAGGCCGAGGACGATCCTGCGCAGCCCCGCGTCCAGGGCGGCTTTGATCAGTTGTCCCGTGCCGAAGCTGCTGGCGAGGCGCGGATCGCGGCTAGCCTCGGGCACCAGGGTCAGGCCCGAGGCCGCCGCCATCTCCAGGAAGGCCGTGGCGCCGTCGCCGGACACGCCCCACTGGGCGCGCTGAGGTTCGCCCATGGGGCCGCGCACCTCCGCCTCCCTAAGGCGCCCCAGCGTGGCCGCCACCAGGGCCTCCGCGGTGCCCTCGCCGCCGTCGGCGATGGGCACCTGGAGGATGACGGCCTCAGGGAACACGGCATGGATGCCCCTCGCCATGGCCTGGGCGACACCCAGGGCGGACAGGCTGCCCTTGAAGGAATCCGGGGCGACGAGGATGCGCATGCTTCCTACTTGGTTTTCACGGGGTCGGCGGGGCGCTTGGGCAGGGCCATGGGCTTCTCGGCAATGCGTTTGAGCACCTCCTGGACGCCGCGCTCCAGCTGGAGATCGTGGCCCGCCAGCAGGGAGGCGGGATCGTTCTCCACTTCGATGTCGGGGCTCACGCCCTCGCCTTCGATGATCCATTCACCCGTCGGGGCGTTGGTGCCCGAGCGGGGCACGAAGACGCTGCCGCCATCGACGAGGGGCGTGCTGCCGCCGCCCACGACGCCGCCCCAGGTGCGCTTGCCGATGAGGGGGCCGAGGCCCGCGAAGCGGAAGTGGTAGGGGAAGATGTCGCCGTCGCTGGCGCTGGTCTCGCTGGTGAGCGCCACCAGGTGGCCGTGGAAGACGGTGCTGGGGTAGGTCTCCGGGTGGTCGTTGCCGTTGCCGAAGCGGGTGCCCAGCAGCTTCTTGCCGAGGCGCTCCAGGAACATCTGGCTGGTGTTGCCTCCGCCGTTGGCGCGGACGTCGATCACCAGGCCCTCCTTGCGGATCTGCGGGTAGTACCACTTGATGAATTCGTAGAGGCCGGGGGCGCCCATGTCGGGGATGTGGAGGTAGCCCACCTTGCCGCCGCTGAGCTTGTCGACGGTTTCTTTCGAGCGCAGCACGAAGTCCAGGTAGCGGAGGTTGGCATCGCTGTCGATGGGACGGTAGGCGACCTGCCGCGCGCCCTCGAGGGTGGGCTTGGTGTTCAGCGTGAGGGTCACGCTGAAGCTCTTGTTGCGCAGCATCTGGTAGGGGTTGTCCTCGGCCTTCAGCTCCACGCCATCGATGGCCAGGATGTAGTCGCCTTCGCGGGCATCCACGCCGACTTCCGTGAGGGGGCTGCGGTACTTGGGTTCTTCGTTCTGCCCGCGGTAGATGTGGGCCAGGCGGTAGCGTCCGGCCGCGGCGTCGAGTTCGAGGCGCGCACCGGGCAGGGCCACCTTGGCGCGCTCCGGCAGCACGTAATCGCCGCCTTCCGTGTAGGTGTGGCCGATGTTCAGTTCGGAGATGAGCTCGGTGATGACGTAGGTCAGGTCCGAACGGTGCGTGACGTACTGGAGCCAGGGGCGGTACTGCTCGCGCAGGGCCTTCCAGTCGTAGCCGTGCATGTTCTTGACGTAGAAGTAGTCGCGGAAGCGCCGCCAGGCCTCGTCGTAGACCTCGCGCCACTCTTCGGCGGGGATGCGGTCGACAAAGAGCTCCTTCGTGGAGACGGTCTTCTTCTCCGTGCTCTTGGGCTTGGCGTCCAGGAGCTGGAAGGAGGCCGCGGGCCCCTGCCCCGTTCGGACCAGGACCTTGGCGCCATCCTGGCTGAGGGCCCAGCCCTGGACATCGGCCAGCAGTTCGCTCTCCTGGCGCTTCTTCAGGTCGAACAGCCAGAGGCTGCTGCCCGTCCGGCGCTGGCCGTTGATCTCGCCGTAGATGAAGGGCGCGTCCTTGGAGTAGACCAGGAAGCCCTTGGTGGCTTCGAGCCCGCTCAGGTTGTCCGCCGGCAGGGGCACCCGCGTGCCGCGCTGCTCGAAGCCCTCCCAGTCGATGCGCAGGGCCGCGGGAGCCTTCGGCGCCTCGGCCTTCTTCTCGCCGCCGTTCTTGTCGCCGTCCTCCTTCTTCTCGGACGCCGCGCCCACTTCATCGCTTTCGGGCGGGAAGGGATGGGCCACGTCCTTGCGCAGGCTGTAGGCGACCACGTCCAGGTTGCGGTTGCCCGCGTAATCGAATTCGAGATCGCTGATCTGCGGCGCGTAGTCGCGACGGCTGAGGGCGTAGAGGTACTTGCCCTCGGGATCCCAGGCGGGCTCGAAAACAGGGAAGAGGTCACCCGTGACGCGGTGCAGCTTCTGGTCTGCGAGCCCCCACACGCAGAGGCTGCGGACGCGGTTCAGGTTGCCCATGGAGAAGGCCAGGAACTGCCCGTCCGGCGACCAGGCCAGGTCGTTCACGCGGCCGAAGTCGTCCTTGGCGGCCTTGATCAGCTTGCGATCGGCCACGGACACCACGTAGATGACACCGTCCTTGTCCGTGAAGGCGATGTGCTTGCCATCCGGCGCCCAGCTTGGCGGATTGAGGGGTACCGCCAGTCCGGAGGTGAGGGCCTCTGGCTTGGCCTTGCCCTCCTGATCCACGAGGTAGAGCTGTTCCTCGCCGCTCAGGTCGGAGATGAAGGCGATCTTCTTGCCATCCGGCGACCAGCGGGCGTACTTGTCGTGGGCGCCGGAACTGTTCGTCAGGTTGCGCACGGGGCCCTTTTCGATGGGCACCGTGAACACGTCGCCGCGGGCGACGAAGAGGGCCCGCTCGCCCTTGGGCGAGAGGCTGTAGCCCTCGATGTTGCGCTCCGCGCTGATGCGCGCAGGCCGCGAGGCGCCGCCGTCCGTGGGCACGGTGATGGCGAGGCCGCGGTCGCTGCCGTCCTGCACGTTGAACACGTGCAGCTCGCCGTTCAGTTCGTAGACGATGCGGGCCTGATGGTCACTGGAGGGCCAGCGCACGTCCCACGTCTTCTGGAAGGTGAGCTGCTTCACGGCGTCGGACGCGGGATCTGCGGCGTAGAGATTCAGCGTGCCGTCTCTATCCGAGGCGAAGTAGACCTTGTCGCCGATCCACATGGGATCGCGCTCGGTGCGCGGGCTGGCGGCGATCTTCTTCTGCTGGTGCGTGGCGAAGTCGAAGACGTAGAGATCCTGCGCCCAACCGCCCTGGTAGCGCTTCCAATGGCGGAAGTCGCGGAACATGGGCGCGTAGACCATGCGCTTGCCGTCGGGCGAATAGGAGCCCGGCCCGGCCGTGGGCATGGGCAGCTTCTGGGGCAGGCCGCCCTTCAGGCTCACGGTGAAGAGCGCCGTGCGGCTGAGGACGCCGTCCGTATCCATCCCGGCGCGGAACAGCACGCTGGTGCCGTCCGGCGTCCAGCCCACCACCTGATGATCGTAGCCCCCGCGCGGCGGCAGCGGCCCCGCGGCTGGATCGAAGGTGAGCTGGCGCGGAATGCCGCCGCCGCTGGGGATGACGTAGACCTGCTCGTCTCCGTCGTACTGGCCCGTGAAGGCGATCCACTTGCCGTCGGGGCTGAACTTCGCGAAGAGCTCCACCCCGGGGTGGGCCGTCAGGCGCGTGGCCGTGCCGCCCTGGTCCGACGCGGTCCAGAGGTCCCCGCCGTAGGTGAAGACGACCTTGTCGCCGTGGATATCAGGGAAGCGGAGCAGCTTGGTTTGGGCTTCTGCGGCACCGGCCAAGGTGAAGGCGAAGACCAGGCTTCGAAGGAGGAGGACGCGTCCGTGCATGGGAACACCTCGGGGGATGGCGACCATTGTATGACGAGGTAGACGGGCCGCATCCAGGAATAACTCGCGGCCCTGGCTTCAGGCGAGGCCGGATCCGCTAGCCTGGAGGGTCATGAAGCTCCCCTGGTTCCTCATCCTCGCGCTGCCCTTCGCGCCCGCCTTCACCCTGAGGGCGGAGGAACCGCCGCCCATCGAGGTGAACCCCAACCGGCCCACCTTCGCCAATCCCGCCCTCACCACCCAGCCCGGGCTGGCCGAGCTGGAGTGGGGCCTGCAGCAGAGCCACCTGCGCGAGGATGGCCCCAGCTTCGGCACGCCGACCCTCCTGAAGCTGGGTCTGGCCAAGGATGTGGAGCTGCGCCTCTCCTGCCCGGGCTACCTGCGCCTCGCCCCCACGGGCGCGCCCGTGGCCACGGGTCTGGGCGACTTCAACCTGGCGGCCCAATGGTGCTACCTGCACGACGGACTGTTCGGCGCGGACCAGGCCGTCCAGGTGGCCCACACCTTCCCCACGGCTCCGGCCTCCCAGGGCCTGGGCAACGGCGCACCCATTGACACGCTCACGCTGCTCTTCAGCCGCGATGCGGGGGACTACCACATCGACGTGAACCTGCTGGAATCCTGGATCGGCCAGCCCTCTGAACTGGGCGGCGGAAGGGCGGCCCAGGCCGCGGGCACGGTCTCCATCACGCGCAACCTCAGCGAGGCTTGGTCGCTCACGGGCGAACTGTACGCCCTCCAGGCCACGCCCCAGAACGAGCGGATCGTCTCCAACCTCTGGTGCGTCGCCTACAAGGTGTCCAAGCGGCTGGTGCTGGATGGCGGTGTGGACGTGGGCCTGTCCCACGGGGCGCCGCGCTACACCCTCTTCGCGGGGCTCACGGTGGGCCTCGGGCGCTTCCGGAAACCATGAGCGAATCCGCCCCCCTCTCCGTCAAGCGCCTGCTGGAGCAGATCAAGGCCCGCCTGGAACCCGCCTTCGCCGCCGTCTGCGTGGTGGGCGAGGTGTCGAACTTCCGCGGTTCGGGCCGCCACTGGTACTTCACGCTCAAAGAAGAAGGCGCCTCCCTTTCCTGCGCCGTGTGGGCCGGCCAGCAGCGCTTCCTGCAGCACAGGCCCGCGGATGGCCAGCGCGTGGTGCTGAAGGGCAGCCTCAACCTCTACGTCGCCGGCGGCACGCTCACCCTGGCCGTGACCCACTGCGAGCCCGCGGGCGTGGGCGACTTGCAGGCGCGGCTGCGCCAGCTCGAAGCGGACCTGCGCGCCCAGGGGCTGTTCGATCGACCCAAGCGCCCCCTGCCCCGCTTCCCGAAGCGGCTCGGCATCGTGGCCGCCCTCGGCGGCGCGGCCCTGCGCGACGTGCTGGAGGTGACCGCCCGCCGTGCGCCGGGCATCGATCTGCTCATCGCGCCCGCCGCCGCCCAGGGCGAACGCTGCGTGCCCGAGACCCTGCTGGCCCTGCAGGAGATCCAGGATCCCTACTGGCACTGCGACGCGCTGCTGCTCGTGCGCGGCGGCGGCAGCCTGGAGGATCTCTGGGCCTTCAACGATCCCGACCTCGTGCGCGCCGTGGCGGAATGCCGGATCCCCGTCATCACCGGCGTGGGCCATGAGATCGACACGACCCTGGTGGACCTCGCCGCGGACCGCCGCGCCGCCACACCCAGCCAGGCGGCGGAACTGGCGACGCCGGACCGCGAAGCCCTGGGCGCCGACCTGCGCCGCCGCGTCGAAGCCCTCGCCGCCAAGACGGCCTGGCGCCTGCGCGGCCTCGAGACCACGCTGAACCTGCTGACGGACCACGGCCTCCAGCGCGCCGATCCGCTGGCTTCGGCGGCCGCGCGCTTCGCCGCCCTCTCCCAGCGCCTGGCCCTGGCCCATCCCAGCCGCGGCCTGGACGGCGCCGCCGCGCGGATGGCCCTGTTGCGCCACCGCCTCGCCCGCGCCGGATCCCTGGCCGCGGGGGAACTGGACCTGCCCCGGGTGCGCGAGGCCCAGCGGCGCCTGGGCCCCGCGATCCTCCGCGCCCTCCAGCAGCGCGACCACCGGCTCGCCGTGCAGGCCGAGCGGCTGCAGGGCCTCGATCCCACGGGCCCCCTTTCGCGCGGTTTCGTGCTGGCGCTGGGGCCGGACGGGAAGCCCGTGACCCGGGCCCTGGCCCTGCCCCCCGGGGCCGCCCTGCGCCTGCGCTGGCGGGATGGCGAGCGGAAGGCCACGCTGGACTGATTTTTCTAGCGGGTGTGTTACGTTTTAACAAACACCTGATGCTTAGAGCCTGTCCTCGTTCCGGAGAACAGCTCGCATTCAAGTGGAGGACAGACCCGCATGTCCAACGACCCTCAGCCCACGTCTGCCCCTCCTGAGGGAAGACGGATTCTGGAACCCGGAACCCAGATTGGGCGCTTCCGCGTGGAATGCCTCGTGGGCACGGGCGGCATGGGCGAAGTCTACAAGGCCTGGGATTCCACGCTGGAACGCAGCGTCGCGCTCAAGGCGCTGAGGGCCGGAGAAGAGCGCGAGGCCGGCGCGCCCGAGCGGTTCCGTCGCGAAGCCCTCGCCCTGGCGCAGCTGAACCACCCGAACGTATGCCTCGTCCACGATTGGGTGGATGGCCCCAGCGGCACCTACATCGCCATGGAGCTGCTGGAGGGCCAGACCCTCGATCAGATCGCCCCGACACTGAAGGTTCGCGAGAAGCTGCAGGTGATCCGCTCCGTGGCCCTGGCGCTGGAAGCCGCGCACGCCAAGGGTCTGGTCCACCGCGATCTCAAGCCCCGCAACATCATGGTGGCGCCCGGAAGCGGCGACCAGGGACCCAAGGTGAAGGTGCTCGACTTCGGCCTGGCCCGCCTCACGGATCCCCAGAACCCCGGCGAATACCAGCTCACGCCACCCGCTGTGTCGAACCTCGCCCTGCTGCAGGCCCTCGCCGAAGCGGAGCAGAAGCGGAACGCCGACCGGCGCGACACGGCCGCCAATCCCATCGAAGGTGCCTGGCGCGACGCCTCCGGGCCCCACAGCTGGGAGAAGCTCACCCAGGCCGGCGTCTTCATGGGCAGCCCCAGCTACGCCTCGCCCGAGCAGATCCAGGGCCAGGCGGCGGGCCCCGCCAGCGACGTGTTCTCCATGGGCATCGTGGCCTGGGAGCTGCTGGCCGGCGAGCACCCCTTCCCCGGCGAGGGGCGGATCCGCATGCGGGCCATCGTGGAAGGCGCGCGCCGCGAACTGAAGGTGCGTGGCCTGCCCTCGGGCACGGCGGATCTCCTGCGCGGCATGCTGGATGCCCATCCCTTCAAGCGGCCCAGCGCGGCCAGGGTGGCCGAACGACTGGGCCGCCTGCTGAAGCCCCGCACCCTGCTCCGCTGGACGGCCGCCTCCACGGTCGCGGCCCTGGCGCTCGCCGGCGGCGTGAACTGGTTCCTCAGCCGCGGAATCATCGCCGACCTCGCGAAGGAGCGCCCCGCGCGGCTCGCCGTGCTGCCCTTCGTGAACCAGACGGGCGACCCGCGGATGGACCCGCTCATGCGCCTCGTGCTACCGGAGATGCTGGAGGCCGCGCTGCGCGAGCATCCCAAGCTGGCGCCCCTCGATCCGGAAAGTGTCGTCAGCGCCCGGAGTACGCTCCATCTCGCGGCGGATGGGCCCCTCAGTTCCGCGGACCTCGCGCGGCTGGCCTCGGCCCTCGGCACCCAGCTGATGCTGCGGGGCACCCTGAAGAAGGGTCCCGATGGCGCCTTCGTCGTGGCCTACGAATTGATCGATGCGAAGGGAACGCTCCGCCAGGGGGGCGAGGCCCGCGAAGGCGGCCAGGGCGCCGAGGCCTCGCTGCCCCTGGCGCGGCAGGTCGTCAACGACCTGCTCAAAGCCGTCGATCCCTTCGCCTCCCGCACCTCACTGCGGCGCCTGCCGGACCTGCCCGCCAAGGCCCTCGAGGCCTATGCCCGCGGCGCCGAGTGCATGGACCGCGGCGACTTCAAGGAGGCCGCGCCGGCCTTCCGGGAGGCCACCCAGTGGGCCCCGGATTACGCGCCCGCGGTGCTGATGTACGCCCGCTGCCTCAGCCGCCTGGCGGACGTGCCGCCGGAACCGGTGTTCCAGTGGGCGCGCTGGGTGGCGCGGGCCCAGGGAAACCGCGTCTTCGAGATGAGGGCGCTGCATCACCTGTCCATCCGCTACGGCGACCGCGGCCAGTGGGCGGCCTCGGACCAGACCTGCCGCGAGGCCCTGGAATTGGCCCGGGCGCTGGGTGCGACGGATTTCGAGGCCGGGGTGCACGCGACCCTCGGCGTGAACC
This sequence comes from Geothrix limicola, assembly GCF_030268085.1. Lineage (GTDB taxonomy): Bacteria > Acidobacteriota > Holophagae > Holophagales > Holophagaceae > Geothrix > Geothrix limicola. The sequence continues at coordinate 100,562 of NZ_BSDE01000001.1, read as the reverse complement.
TGCAGCGCCAACACAAACCCGGGGAAGCCGAGGCCGCCTACCAGGAGGCCCTGGCCATGTACCGCTCCGCCGGCGACAAGCTGAGTGCCACGCGGGTGCTCAACAACCTGGCGGTGATCGAGCGCGAGCGCGGCAACCTCAAGGGCGCCGAGGCCCGCTACCTGGGCGCCCTGGAGACCGTGCAGAGCTACGGCGACAAGTGGGGCGAATCCTTCCTCACCAACAACCTCGGCGACCTGGCGCTTTCGCAGGAGGGCGGGCTGGATCGCGCCGAAGCCTTCTTCCGCAAGACCCAGAGCCTGCGCGAAGCCATCGGCGATCAGAACGGCCTGGTCTATACGCTCATGGGCCTCGGCAGCGTCGCCCAGGCCCGGGGCGACCTCGACCGCGCCGAAGGCCTCGTGCGCCAGATGCTCGAACTCGCGCGCAAGACCACGCTGCGGCCCATGGAGGCCCTCGCCCTCTACAACCTCGGGGAGCTGAACCGCACGGCGGGCAAGTACGAAGCCGCGCGCGACTGCTACCGGCAGTCCCTCGCCCTTCACGAGGAACTGAAGGATGCCCTCATGGAGGCCCACTGCCTGGCGGGCGAGGCCGAGTGCATGGCCCGGGACGGACGCCGCGGCATGGCCCGGGCCCTCCTCGACCGCAGCCGCACCCTCTCCACGGAGGAGACCCCGTACATCCTGCGGGCCGAAGGCTGGCTGGCGCGCAGTGAGGGCCGCAGCGACGAATCGAAGGCGCTCTTCGACAAGGCCCTCAACGCCGCCCGGCTCCAGGCCCCCGAGATCGTGCGGGAGCTGAAGGACGTGTCAGCCCACTAGTCCGCGGCTGAGGATGAGCAGGGTCAGGTCGTCCGCCAGCGGACGCCCATCGGCGAAGGCCACCACGTCGGCGAGGATGCTGCCCTGCAGATCCTCCGAAGGGCGCCGCAGCAGCGCTTCCAGACGCGCTTCGCCGTAGAAGCTGTCGTCGGGGGCCTGAGCCTCCGAGAGTCCGTCCGTGTAGAAGATCAGGCTGTCGCCGGGCTCGAGGATGCCTTCGTCGAGTTCCAGCGCGGCCCTGAACTGGCTGGCGCTGAGGCCCACACCCAGGCCCCGCGGGTGCAGGCGTGTCACGCGTCCGTCTGCATGGCGCAGGAAGGCTGAAGGGTGCCCCGCCCGCACGAACTGGTAGCGGCCCGAGCGCGGGTGGAAGGTGCCGTAGGCGAGGGTGAGGAAGAGGCGCCGATCGTGGCCCTGGCACCAGATGGCGTTGAGGCGGTCCGCCACCTCCAGGGGGCCGAGCAATTGCTTGTCGAGGGCCGACAGCACGCCCTTCGTTTCCGCCGCGTAGAAGGCGGCGCTCGTGCCCTTTCCGCTCACGTCGAGGATCAGGAAGGCCAGGCTTCCGTCTCTCAGGGGGAACACATCGTAGTAGTCCCCGGCCACTTCCCGCGCCGGAAGAATGGTGGCGCGCACGGAGGGCATGCGCAGCGCCTCCAGATCCGGCAGCAGGCGCATCTGCACCTCGCGGGCGACGCGAAGTTCCTCCTCCATCCGCAGCCGTTCCCCGCGCTCCGCGTCCGCCGCCTGGAGCTGTTCGGCCATTTCATTGAAGGCCGAAGAAAGCTGGGCCACCTGATCCTTGCCGCGGGGCCGGATGCGCGCCGAGAAATCGCCGAGGCTGAGCCGCTTCACGCCCCCGTGCAGATCGTTCACCGCACGGCCCAGGGACCAGGCCAGCAGCAGGCCCAGCACGGCGGCCATGGCCTGGGCAGTGGCCAGGCCCATCATCACGAGCACGACGACGATGATGGACTTCACCGTGCCGGATGAAAGGGCCCCCCGCTCGCTGGAGCGGAACCCCGAGAACAGCGCATAGAGGTTCGTTTCCGGCGTGGCCGTCAGCACCATGGGCTGGCCTGTGGACCAGTCCATGAGCTTGAACGCCATGGGCGGCAGATTGAAGGGCGCAAAGAATCCCGTGCCTTCGAGGGCCTGCCCCTTGGTCCAGGAGATGGTGCTGTCGTCCTGGGCTTCCAGGATGGGCGTCACGCTCCGGGTCTGCCCTCCCGCCTCGACTTTGAAGTCTCGGGCCTTCTTCCGCTTCACCTGGTACGCCAGGTCGAAGCGCACCTGTCCGCCCGCGAGGGCCTGGGCGCGGTCGCCGAGGACGCCGAGGCCGAGGGACAGCACGCGGAATCCGCCGGCTTCCTTCTGAACGGCCCGCAAATACGTATCCTTGCGCAGCTCCTTGCCACTTACCGCGTGACCGTCGGCCCAAACCACGCCGACGAAGGTGGACGGCACACCCTCGGGCAGAGTCTGGACGTGTTCGACCCAGGCTTCGCCATAGGTGCGCAGGGCCTGCAGCGCCGTGGCATCAGAAGGTTCGCGATTGGCGACCCTCAGGGCGTCCTCCCAGGCGCTCATCGTCTGCTGGGTGGAGCGGCTCACCTGGGCGCCGAGGCCGAGCCAGCCCAGGGACATGAGCATCAGGGCCATGGCCGCCACGGGAAGCACCGACATCAGGGCGAGGATCACCCAGAGGCGCCGCGACACGCGGAACAGCAGCTTGACCCAGATCCAATGCAGGCCCCGGATGACCAGTACGGTTCCGCCCACGAAGGCGAAAAAGCCTGCGCAGCCGGAATCCACCGGAGGCAGGGACAGCGCCAGACCGACGACGAGCAGCGCCCAGGGCCAGTGCCGCCGGAACCGGAAACCGGCCCAGCCGCGGCGAAGGAGATCCCCGAGCGCTTGGAACATGGCTTTAGGCCATCAGCATTCCGCCGTTCACGCTGAGCACCTGGCCGGTGATGTAGCCAGCTTCTTCGCTGGCGAGGAAGGCCACGGCGGCGGCGATGTCGGCTCCGGTGCCCATGCGGCCCAGGGGAATCTGCTTGGTGAATTCGGCCTTCACGTCCTCGGGCAGCCCCGCGGTCATGGCGGTCTCGATGTAGCCCGGCGTCACCGCGTTGGCTGTGACGTTGCGGCTGGCCAACTCCCGCGCCACCGACTTGGTGAGGCCGATGAGGCCGGCCTTCGCCGCGACGTAGTTGGCCTGGCCCGCGTTGCCCATCTGCCCCACGACGGAAGCGATGTTGATGATGCGGCCCCAGCGCTGCTTCATCATGGGCTTGGTGGCCGCCTGGATGGCCGTGTAGGCGCCCTTGAGGTTGGTGTCGATCACCGCGTCCCAATCCTCTTCCTTCATCTGGATGAGCAGCTTGTCGCGGGTGATGCCCGCGTTGTTCACCAGGATGTGAATGGCGCCGTGGCGCTCGATGGTGGTCGCGATGGCCGCCTTCACCGAGGCCGTGTCAGCGAGATCCGCCGCCAGCACGTCCGCCTTCCCGCCTGCGGTGGTGATGGCATCGGCCACTGCCTGCAGCTTGCTCAGCGTGCGGGCCGCGCAGACCACCGTGGCGCCCTGGGCCGCAAGATGCTTCGCGATGGCTTCGCCGATGCCCTGGCTGGCGCCGGTGACGAGCGCGATCTTGCCGTCGAGACGGAACATGGAACCTCCGAAAAGATGAAAAACCAGTCTAGCCGCCTAGGCCGCCCGGCGCCTCCGGATCGCCGCTCTTCAGAAGACCTCGCCACTTGACCCAAATCAGGTTAGATCGCGGATTCAGGGGACGAAGATCTCCGTGTTGTAGTCGGCGTAGGCCAGGGGAAAACCCAATCGCGTGGGATGGGAGGGATCGTACTGTCCTTGGTAATACGCCCTCAGGTAGCCGAAATAGGTCGCGCCGGGGCTGAGGAGCCCTGGGGGGACTTCCAGGCGGTTGTTGGTCATCCGGAACTGGGCGACCGTTGTGCTACTCATGAAGGTGCTTCCGGACACGGGCAGCAGCTGGTAGATGGATAGCAGGTAATAGCTTGGCGTGCCCGTCGCCGGCGCATCCCAAGAGAACAGCGGGGTGGTTCCCACCGAAAGTGTCGGATTGGACATGGCCTGTCCATTCATCTTCACGTTGCGAGGAGGACCGACGAGGGGGGCGATGGGCTGGCTGGGCAGGGCGGTTTTTGGATAGGTCACGTTGACCGAAAAGGCCCAATTGGCGGTATTGGTCGTCCCAGGTATCGTATAGGTCTTGATGCAATTCCGAGTGACGCTCACCACCCCGCCCCAACTCGCGGGGTAGGGATTGGAGTAAGGAAGGTTCCACTCCTGGATGATCCCCGAAGCTGAGCTTTGGTAGACCAGCATCGCCGCCGCCGCCAACGGAGCCACCGTGGATCCATAGGGCTGTGCCTTCAGGGTGAAGACTGTGTTCGTGGCGGGGCTGGACGTGTCGACCGCAAGAACGGCGGCATGGAAGGCATCGGCGTCGATGGTGAGGTTTTGGGAGGCGTTGGGAGCCAGCCCCTGGGGGGCGGCCAGGATCTGCGTCGTGACGCCAGGCTGGAGGCCTGAAGAAGGCAGGGACAGGATTCCCGCGAGGGTCTGGCTCCATCCCGAACCCATCGAAACCAGAGGGGTCATGTAGCTGAAATAGCCCGAATCCTTCCCCTGTTCCGGCAGCGGCGAGCCCGCGAGGCTGAAGCGCCAGGCGTTGAGGCCAGTGCTGAAATAGGCCTGGCGCTGCATCCCCAGGGATGGCGCGATGATCTCCCCGTACGTGTTGGACGCGGGCGCCACGGTGGGCTGGATGTCCAAGGTCGTCGCCGAGGGCGCGGCAGTCCAATCCGGCCGGCCTTGCGAATACCCTCCCAGATGGATCTCGGAAAGGTTTGTCCAGAAGTGTGAGGCGTAGTTGCTTCCGGCCTTGGACAGTTGAATGAGGCATTCCCCAGGAGGAACCGAAGGGATGGTGAAGGTGCCGTCGGCGAGCCCCGATCCCGCATAGACGGTATATCCCCCCGCCGCCTTGGGAACGAGGGCCCGGATGGTGTAGCCGCTCAGATCCGTGTTCCGAACGGTGGAACCGGAATCGCCGAAGCAGTCTGTCCGCATGGTCCCGCTGATGGTTCTCGGGGCGTTGGGGTCGGCTGCCTGACTCTTCGGCGCAGATCCTCCACCCCCGCAGCCCACAAGGATTGCCACCGGCAACCCCAGCCAGATCTTTTTCATGTCAGCTCCGATTCGTCGTCCCTGCCCGATCATCTTTGGGGGAACAGAACTCGAATGTAGCAACCCTTTGACGAGTCTCCCTGCAGACAGAGATCACACCCTGGTGCTGAGCATGCAACAGACCTGCCTCCTACGCCCTTTCGGCCACTCCGTCATCGGGCGTAGGCCAACCTTGTCATTCTCGCCAATCAGTTATACTTTGAAGGTCTTTTCCAAGGAGCGACCATGATCCTGATCGCCTGCTTCCTGCTGCTCCAGTCTCCCGCACCCCAGACTCCCGCGTGGACCGCCACCACGCTTGAAGCCGCGGCGGCCGAGGCCAACAAGAAGGTGCTGGCGGAAGCCAAGCCCCTCACCCTCACTGGCGAAGTGGTGGATGTCTCCTGCTACACCCAGCTGGGCAAGCGCGGCGAGGCCCACAAGGCCTGCGGCGCCATGTGCGTGAAAACCGGCTCTCCCGCGGGCCTCCTCACAGCCGACGGCACGCTCTACATCCTCATGCCCGAGCCGCACCATCCCCGGCGCGACGGCAAGGCCAGCCTGGCCCAGTACCTCAGCGAGCACATGGCCCAGACCCTCACCCTGTCGGGCATGGCCTCCGAGCACGGCGGCATCCACACCCTCTTCATCCCCGTTCCCGCCGGGGCGAAGTAGCTACTTCAGCCCCTTCAGCCAGGCGGCGAGAGGCGTCAGATCCGCCAGAGGCGTGCTGTCGCCGTACGTGCTCATGGCCTCGGCGCCGGAGAGTCCGGCCTTGACGCGGGTCTCGCGTTTGAAGAGGTGGTTCGCGCCGGGAATCTGGATCACCGCGCCCTTGAAATCCTCGGGCATCACGTCGGGCTTCCAGGTCTGCACGTCGCGGTCACCCCAGGCGATGGCGCAGGGGATGGGCAGGCGCTGGGCCGCGCCCCAGGGATCCAGGTCGAGCAGATCGCGCACGAAGCCGCGGCTTTCGGGACGGGCGAGGCCGCTCGCGAGGGCCACGATGCCCGGCGCGATGCCTGTGGTGTCCGTGGCCAGATCCTGGTTCTTCCGGATGGCGTCGAGCGCCGCCTCCAGATAGGCCATGTTCTGCGCCGTCGCCTCCGCGGGGGCCTGGGCGGCCACCAGCTGGGCCTTCACCTGCGCGAGGATGAGCTTACCCATGCTGAGGCCCGGCATGGCCAGCAGCAGCGCGGCGTCAGCCTCGCCCGCCGCCAGTAGCGACAGCAGCGCGCCCTCGCTGTGCCCGACCAGCAGCAGCTTCTTCCCCTTCGCTTCGGGCAGCGCACGCGCGGCCCGCAGCGCGCCCTTCACGTCGCCCACCTGCGCGTCCAGGGAGATGTCCAGCTTGGGATTCCTGGATCCGATGAAGCGCTTGTCGTAGCGCAGCGAGCCGATGCCCTGGGCCTGCAGCCAATCGGCGAGGTCGCGGCCCCCGTGGCTGGGGAGGCCGATCAACGGATTGGACCAGTCCCGGTCAGTGGGACCCGAACCCGCGACCATCACGGCGAAATAGGGGTGGGCGCCGCCGGCCTTCACGCTGCCCTTCAAGGGATAGGCGTTGAAGCCCGGGAAACCGATCTCACGATCCGCCGCTGTGGCTGACTGAGGCACGGGTGACTGAGGTGCGGCTGCCTGGGCCGCAGGCGCCTGGACGAGACCCGGCAGGATCAGGAGGGGCATGAGCAGGCCGGTGCGTGTCATCGGAACTCCAGGAGCGGTTGTCGCTGAACCTTCAGCGTCAGACCCTTCATGATGCGGAGAGGCCCAAGGTTCACGAAAACAGTTAGGGCACGCCCCGGGTCCCGCGGTTGACAAGCTCCGGGGGGCACCCTACATTACTGCCTCGGCAGTGATTGCTTAAGCATCTAATTTGAAAGCCCCCATGACCACGGATTCCAAAGCCCACCAGCCCGTGTACACCTCCGAGAATTTCACACCGGAGGACAGCATCGGGCGGCTCATCGCCGATGTGTCCGGGCGGCTGCTGGCTTCCCTCGACGACGAGATGGGCGGCCTGGGCATCACGGGAGCCCAGTGGGTGATCCTCATGCGCATCGCCAACGGATGCGGCTCCTCGGCGGCCGAGCTGTGCCGTTTCAGCCGCTACGACACCGGTTCGATGACGCGCATGCTGGACCGCCTGGAGGAAAAGGGCCTGATCCGGCGGGTTCGCAGCTGCAAGGATCGCCGGGTCGTATGCCTGGAGCTAAGCGAAGCGGGACGCGAGCTGTATCCCCAACTGCCGCCGGTGGCGATCAAGGTGCTGAACGCCCAGCTCAAGGGCTTCACCCGGGCTGAGGTCGAGCTCTTCAAGGATTTCCTCCGGAGGATGCGGGCCAACAGCGACGAGTCCGCCCCGTCTCCCGCCAACGGCGATACCTGAGCGCCGCCCCTTCGTTCCCGCCCAGGCCGGGACCGACCCCACGAGGCATCCTCGCATGAATCGATCACGAGCTTTTTCACGACGGATGGAGACTTCCATGTTCCGCACCCCTTCCCGGATCGCTGGCACCCCGGTGCGAGTGCCCCTGCTCCTCACCCTGCTGAGCGCGGGAGTGGCCTGGCCCCAAGCGCCCGCACCTTCCTCCGCACCGGCCACGTCCAGTCGGACGGTCCAGCTCACCCTGGCCCAGGCCATCAAGACGGCCCTGGATCAGAACCCCCGGGTGCATCAGTCCCTGCTGGCCATCGCCGAAAGCGGGGACGACCGCCGTTCCGCCGCCGCGGCCCTCATGCCCAGCGTGGCCGCCCAGGCCTTCGGTCAGCGCAACAAATACAACCTGAACGCCCAGATGGGCATGACGGTCCCTGGCTTCCCGCCTGAAGTGGGCCCCTACAACTGGAGCCACATGGGCCTCGAAGCCCAGGTCTCCCTCTTCGATCTGAGCCTCTGGAAGAAATGGCGGGCCTCCCAGCACGCGGAGGATTCCGCCCGCGCCCAGGGCCGCGCCGTGCGCGAAGAGATCGCCGCCATCGTCGTAGGCCAGTATCTCCGCGCCCTGCGCGCCACGGCTTCGGTGCAGGCCAGTGAATCCCGGGTGGAGCTGGCCGAGGCCCTAGCGAAGCTGGCGGAGAATCAGCAGAAGCAGGGCGTCGGCACCAAACTCGACACGCTGCGGTCGCAGGTGCAGCTGCAGGCGGAACGCCAGCGGCTCATCCAGGCCCAGACCCAGCGCACCACGGCGCTCGCGGGCCTCGGCCGCGCACTGGATTTGGAACCGGGCACCCGCATCGAGCTGACGGATTCCCTCGCGGCGCCCGCCATGCCCATCGCCGGCTTCCAGGAAACCTTCCAGGCGAGCCTGGCGCAGCGTCCTGAACTCGCCGTCCTGGATGCCCGCGAGAAGGCCGCATCGAACATGCGTGAAGCCGCCCAGGGCCTGCGCCTGCCGACCCTCGTGGCCACGGGATCGTACGGTTCCACGGGACTGCAGTCCCTCCCTTCGACCACCACGTACCAGATCTCCGTCGGCCTCAAGGTGCCGCTCTTCACGGGCGGACTCGTGTCTGCGCAGATCGCCCGGGCCCAGTCCGAGCAGAGCCGCGTGCAGGAGGCCCGCCGCGAGGTCCGCGCCCAGGTGGGCTTCGAGATCCAGGTGGCCCAGGCCGAACTGGACGCTGCCTCCCATGAAGTCGAGGTGGCCAATCTCGCCGTGACGCTTTCCACTGAGGCCCTTTCGCAGGCCCGGCACCGCTTCGAGGCGGGCGTCAGCAACAACATCGAAGTGATCAACGCCCAGGACGAACTGGCCAAGGCCAACGACAACCAGATCAGCGCCCTCTACCGCCTGAACCAGTCCCGCGCGGACTTGGCCCGGGCGACCGGGCAGCTCGAATCCTTCTTCGCACGCTGATGGAGACTCCGATGAATCAAGACGCTTCCACGCCCGCCGCCTCCAATTCAGGCGCGCCTGAGGCCAACGGCAACAAGGCCTTCCTCGCCCTGAAGATCGGCACGCCCCTCGTGCTGCTGCTCGCCGCGGGCATGTGGTTCTATTCCCGCAACCGCATGAGCACCGACGACGCCCAGGTGGATGGCCACCTCGTGCCCGTCTCCTGCCGCGTCTACGGCACCGTCGAGAAAGTGCTCGTGGAGGACAACCAGGCCGTGAAGGCCGGGGACACCCTCCTCGAAGTCGATCCCCGCGACATCCAGGCGCGACTCGATCAGACCAAGGGTTCGCTGGCCCAGGCCCTCGCCCAGCTGGAGGCCGCCAAGGCCGATCTGGAGCGGGCCCAGGTGGCCTTCCAGCAGGCCCGCGGGTCCGACATCGAAACGGCCAAGGCCAACGTGGATTCCAAGAAGGCCAGTCTCGACAAGGCCAAGACCGACCTGCAGCGCATGAAACCCCTGGCCGAACGCGAGGAGATCTCGGCCCTGCAGTTCGATGGATTCCGCACCCAGGCTGAGGTGGCCGACAGCGAGTGGCGCGCCGCCCAGCAGAAGCTCGGTTCGCTCCAGCGCGAGGCGGACATCCGCAAGGTGGCCGTGGGTGCCGCCGAAGCCCGTCTGGCCTCCGCCAAGGCCCAGGTGGACCAGGCCAAGGCCAGCCAGGAAGGTCTCGACCTCCAGCTCGGCTACACCAAGATCATCGCCCCCGTGGATGGCGTGGTGACCCGCAAGCTCGTGGAGGCCGGACAGACCATCCAGCCGGGCCAGGGCCTGCTCACCCTCATCCCCCTGCACCGCACCTGGGTCACCGCGAACTTCAAGGAGACTCAGCTCGCGCGCATGAAGCCCGGCCAGGAGGCCGAGATCAAGGTGGACATGAACGGCCTCGTGCTCAAGGGCCACGTGGATTCCATCGCCGGCTCCACCGGATCACGCATGAGCCTCTTGCCCCCCGAAAACGCGGTGGGCAACTTCGTGAAGGTGGTCCAGCGCATCCCCGTGAAGATCCGCATCGACGAAGAGGAAGCCAAGAAGGTCATCCTGCGCCCCGGCATGAACGTCGAGGCCACGGTCATCGTCGAGTAGCGCCAGGAACCGCCCAGTGACTTCCTCCCACCGCCACATCAATCCCTGGATCATCGCCCTCACGGTGATGATCGCGACGTTCATGGAAGTGCTGGACACCAGCGTGGCGAACGTGGCCCTGCCCCACATCGCGGGGAACCTCTCGGCCACGGTGGAGGAAACCACCTGGGTGCTGACCTCGTACCTGGTGGCCAACGCCGTCGTGCTGCCCCTCGGCGGCTATTTTTCCAGCCTCATCGGTCGCAAGCGCTTCTACCTCACCTGCGTGAGCATCTTCACCGTGGCCTCCCTGCTGTGCGGCATCGCGCCCAGCTTGGGTTGGCTGATCTTCTTCCGCGTGCTGCAGGGCCTCGGCGGCGGCGGCCTGCAGCCCATCTCCCAGGCGATCCTCGTGGAAACCTTCCCCCACGAGAAGCGCGGCGCCGCCATGGCCGTCTACGGCATGGGCGTGGTGCTGGCCCCCATCATCGGTCCCGTGCTGGGCGGCTGGATCACCGACAACTTCAGCTGGCATTGGATCTTCCTCATCAACATCCCCGTGGGCCTGCTGTCCTTCACCCTCACCAGCGCCCTGGTGCACGATCCCCACACCTTCCACCGCATCTCCCTCAAGGAGGGCGCGAAGTTCGACTACCTGGGCATCGGCGTCATCACCCTCGGACTGGCCTCCCTGGAAATCGTGCTGGACGAGGGGCAGCGAAAGGACTGGTTCGGTTCCAACTTCATCGTCTTCTTCGCCATCCTCGCCGTGGTCATGCTGCTCTACGCCGTCTACCACGAGCTGCAGAAGGAGCGCCCCATCGTGGACCTGCGCCTGCTGAAGGACCGCACCTTCGCCGTGGCGATCCTCATGCTCTTCGTGCTGGGCTTCGTGCTCTACGGCAGCCTGGCCCTGCTGCCCATCTTCCTGCAGACCCTGCTTGGCTACACGGCCCTGCTCAGCGGCTGGGTGCTAAGTCCCGGCGGCCTGGCGGTCCTCATCATGATGCCCGTGGTGGCCACACTGCTGAAGAAGTTCGACACCCGCTGGCTCATCGGCGTGGGCTTCTTCTTCTGCGGTCTGGGGCTCATCCAGATGGCGGGCTTCAACCTGCAGGTGGACTTCCGGACGGCCATGTGGTCCCGCGTGGTGCAGAGTCTGGGATTTGCCTTCCTCTTCATCCCCATCAACGTGTCGGCCTTCCAGCACATCCCCCACGAGAAGACGGCCTACGCCGCCGGCCTCATGAACCTGGTGCGCAACATCGGCGGCAGCACGGGCATCGCCCTCGCCACCACCCTGCTCTCCCGCCGGGCCCAGGTCCACCAGGCCAACCTCATCGGCCACCTCGCGCCGGGCAACCCGGCCTACCAGGGCTTCCTGGACCGGGCCACCTCGTTGGGGGTGCTGCGCGGGGGCCTGTCGCCGACGGACGCGGCGCATGTGGCCCAGGGCGCCGCCTACGGCACCGTCGTGCGGCACGCCAACATGATGGCCTTCACCGACACCTTCTGGTTCATGGGCATGCTCTGCTTCGCCCTCTTCCCGCTGATCTTCCTCATGCGGAAGAGCCGCGCCGCCGGACCCATCGCCATCGACTGATCCCATGCCGCTTCGCACCCTTCCCCGCTCCGAACGCATCTTCGCCAGTCTGGCGGTCCTCGCGCTGGCCCTGGCCCTCGGCCTGGGTCTGGCCGCCGCGCTGAAGCGCGAGCTGAGTCTCACACCGAAAGCCGCGCCACCCGCCCGCTCCCGCCTCGTGGCGGTGCTCGAAGGCGTGATGGCCACGAATACGACAGAAGCCGAGCGGGAGCGGTTCAGAGCCTGGGTGGCCAGCGGCGCGACCCGGGAGGGCTATGCCCAGGTCGAGCCCATCGTCACGAACACCTGCGCCGCCTGCCATGACCGGGGCGGGCAGTATCCGCACCTGACCGGCTTCGAGGACCTGCGCCCCATCGCCCTGGAATCCGTGCCCGAGGGCCTGATGGGGTTCCTCGGGGCTCGCGGCCTCCATCTGGCCGTCTTCCCCGGCCTCTTCCTGCTGGCCTTGGGGGGTTACCTCCGGCGGACAGAAGGAGTATTCCGGAAGCGGTTGTTGGTTGCTTCGCTCATCCTCCTGGCCTTCGACATGGCCCAATGGGCGCTGCGCCAGGGACGGCCCGAACACCTCTGGGCCGCCTGGGCGGGCGCCGCGGGCCTGGCCCTGGCCATGGCGGCGGTCGTCGGCGTCGTGCTGTTCCAGATGTGGGCCGGGAATTCCGAGGCCTGACCGGCTCGGTTACTGCGCCGCGGGTTCGTCCACGAAATCGTCATCGGACAGGCCGCTGTCCTTGGGCAGCTTGGCGAGTTCGGCCCGCACGAGTTTCTGGTGCGCCAGTTCCTCGTCGCGCAGTTCTTCGAACAGGGCGCGGACCTCGTCATCCTTGATGCCCGGTAGGGCCGCGGCGAAGAAGGCATGGGCCTTCATCTCCGAAAGCAGGGCGGCTTCCATGGCCTGGCGCGGGCTCATGAAGGCGCGCGCCGCATCGTAGTCGGGCGCCTCGACGTCGAAGATCATGGCGCGGGTCACGTTGCGGGGCGCGTCACCGAAGCGCTGGACGCGGCGTGCCAGGAGCTCGCGGCCGTGCTTGGCCTCGTTCTCGACCATGTATCGGAAGAAGGTCGCGGCGTCAGGCGTCCGGTGCTGATCCATCTGCGCCGCGAACTCCCCGTAGCGTTCTTCGGCTTCGTCCTCCACCAGGATCGCCAGGTCCAGCGCGTCCATCAGGGAGAGGTTGAAGAAGTTGATGCCTTGTGTGTTCATGGCGGGCCCTCCAATCACTTCTTGATGAAGAGATCCAGGATGCGCTCCTTGGGAAGGGCATCCTTGGAGAGCAGGGCCTGGCGTTCCTTCACAAGGTCACCGTAGGTGGGCGGCGGCTCGGGATTGCGGTAGAACACGCCGAGGTGGAGCTTCTCGCCGTAGTGCTGGGCGAGATCCATGGCCGCGAGGCGGTCCGCCGGGTTGTGCCCCAGGCTGGCCAGCGTTTCCTGGATGGCCTTGAGGCCCTTGATCTGCTGGGCCTCCTCGCCGTAGGTCACGCAGGGCGACTGGATGTTCACGAAGGCAAAACCGGGGTAGCGGATGGCCTCCTCGATGATGCTCGCCATGCCCGCCAGATCCGTGGGCGAGGCCTGGGCCACGAAGCCCGCGCCGTAGGCCAGGGTGTAGAGCAGCGGATTCACCGGCTCTTCCAGGCTGCCGTAGCGCGAGGTGCAGGTGACGCGGCCCTTCTGGGAGGTGGGCGAGAGCTGGCCCTTGGTGAGGCCGTAGATCTGGTTGTCCATCACGATGTAGGTGATGTCCATGTTGCGCCGGATGAGGTGGGCGATGTGCCCGCCGCCGATGGAGAAGCCGTCGCCGTCGCCGCCCGCGGCCAGCACCAGCAGGTCGGGGTTGGCCAGCTTGATGCCCTGGGCGATGGGCAGCGAACGTCCGTGGACGCTGTTGAAGCCGTAGGCCGTCGTGTAGCCGGGGATGCGGCTAGAGCAGCCGATGCCCGAGACGAAGGCGATCTCGTGGGGCGGGCGGCCGATGGCGGCCAGGGCCCGGTAGATGCCCTGCACCACCGAGTAGTCGCCGCATCCGGGGCACCAGATGGGCTTGAGGTCGCTCTTGTAGTCCTTGGCTTGGTAATCGCAGGTGCCGGTTGCGCTCATGGTCGACCTCACTCCTGGGGCTGAAGCTTGCCCTCGTGGCTGCGCTGCAGCTCCGAGAGGAGATGGTGGAGGGCCGCGACGATCTCGCCGGGCAGGAAGGGGTTCGCACCGCTGCGGGCCAGGGACTTCAGACCCTTGGGCAGATCGATGTGCATGCGGAGCAGCTTGAAGGTCTGGGCCAGGTGGGTCTGCTCGATGACCAGGCCCTTCTGCACGGAGGCGAAGAAGTCGTTGTAGACGCCTTCGGCCACGGGATAGAGCAGGTAGGGCACGAGGAGTTTGACGTTCAGCCCCTCGGCCAGAGCCATGTCGAGGGCTTCGCGGCACACGCCCGCCACGCTGCCCCAGGCCACCATGGCGATGGGCGCATCGGGGTTGCCGTAGACCGTGAACAGATCCTTGCGATCCTTCAGCGGATCGAATTTCTTCGTGCGCTTGTCGTTCATGCGCTGGTGCACGGAGCCGCTGTTGGTGGGCGCGCCGGATTCCACGTGCTCGATGCCCGAGGCCAGGTAGGTGCCCCCGAGCATGCCGGGATGGCTGATGGGGCTGATGTGGTTTTCCGTCTGCTTGAAGCGCTTGTAGTCCTGCAGGTCCGCGCCGGTGGGACGGACGCGGTTGAGGATCTTGAACTGGGTGGTGTCGATGGGATCCAGCGTCTCCTTGCGGGAGGCGATCTCCTGGTCCGACAGCACGATCACCGGTGTCTGGTAGTACTCGGCGATGTTGAAGGCCTCGAGGGTGATGCGGAAGGTGTCGGCCACCGAGGTGGGCGCCAGCACGGGTCGGATCACGTCGCCGTGGGCCGAGAAGGCCGCGGCGAAGAGGTCGGACTGCTCGGTCTTGGTGGGCAGGCCCGTGGAAGGGCCGCCGCGCTGCACGTCCACGATCACGAGGGGCAATTCGGCGATGCTCGCCAGGCCCATCATCTCGGACTTGAGCGAAAGGCCGGGACCACTGGTGGCGGTCATGGCCTTCTTGCCCGCGAAGGAGGCGCCCACGGCCGCGCCGATGCCGGCGATCTCATCCTCGGCCTGCAGGACGGCACCGCCATACTTCCAGACGTGGTCCGTGAAGAACTGCATGATCTCAGTCGAAGGCGTGATCGGATAGCCGCCGAAGAACTGGCAGCCCGCAAAGATCGCCGCCGCGCCGCACATGTCATTGCCGTCGGTGATGAGCTTGACCGCGCCCTTGGTCTCGGAGGCGACGACGTTCATGCTCACCTTGAGCGGGTGCTCCATGGCGAAGGCCCGGCCCGCGTCGAAGGCGCGCTGGTTGGCTTCGACCAGCTCCTCGCCCTTCTTGGCCAGCTTCTTCCGGATGCCCTTCATCACGGCCACGGCGCCGATGCCGAACCAGCCCGCGATGAGGCCCAGCACGACCGTGTTCTTCGCACGCTCGGTGCCCGCGGTGCTCTTGGCCATCTCGGCGATGGGCACGGCGATCACCTGCAGGGGCGTGACGCCGACGAGGGGGATCTGATCCACGGGGATGTTCGTGGCGGCCTCGTAGATCACCACGGTGTTGCCGCTGACGGGCAGCTCGGCGCCGAACTTGAGAAAGTCCTCCCAGTTCAGGGCCACGGCCACGTCCAGATTGCCGCCGGGGTTGAGGATGGGATCGGTGCTGATGCGCACGCGGCAGGAGGATTCGCCGCCGCGGATCTGGGATCCGAAGCTCTTGGTCATGACGCCGTGGTAGCCCTCAGCCGCCGCGGCCTGGAGCAGCGAATCACCGGCGGAGACGATGCCATCTCCTCCCGAACCAGCCATTCCGAAGACAAGATCCTTGCGCATGGGCACCTCCGGCGGGAGTGGATGGGGATGGCCAGACAGCTGTTCGCAGCCCAACGTCCCGCACACGAAAATCATGATCGTGGCGTTCTCTCCACCCTAGCCCCGAAGGCCCTTGCTTTTCATCACACCTTCCCGGAAGGAAAGGGCCCCAGTGGCTGCCAGACAGGCGATCCGGGCTCTGCCTGGATCGCCTGTGGGGAGATCGAGGGGGACGCAGAGCGAGCCCAGCGAGCGGGCGGTCCCCCTCGTGAAGATTAACCCAGCTGCGCGAGATCTTCCGGTGTCCCCAGACTCAGGGCCGAAACTTCCAGGCCGCGCTCCTTGGCCTGGCGTTTCACGAGGCCCGCCAGCACCTTGCCTGGACCCAGTTCGAGGAAGGTCGTGACGCCCTGATCCAGCAGCAGGTCCAACGTCGCCTGCCAGCGTACGGCCCCCGGGATCTGGCGGATGAGACCGTCCCGCAGCGCCTCGGGCTCAGAGGCCAGAGCCGCATCCACGTTGTTGACGAGGGGGCAGATGGGCGCCTTGAAAGTGAGGGTTTTAAGGATCGGTTCCATGTGCGCCTTGGCGGGTTCCATGAGCGGGGAATGGAAGGGCGCGCTCACGGGCAGCTTCATGGCCTTGCGTCCACCCCGGGCCTTGGCGGCTTCCAGGGCCGCTTCCACCGCTTCGGTATGGCCCGCGATGACGATCTGGCCAGGCCCGTTGAAGTTGGCAGGCACGACGATCTTACCCGTCGAGGCGGCGGCCTCGGCGCAGCTCGCCTCCACATCGGCCAGGCTCATGCCCAGCAGGGCCGCCATGGCGCCCACGCCCACGGGCACGGCCACCTGCATGGCCCGGCCGCGTTCGCGCACCGTGCGCACCGCATCCCCGAAATCCAGCGCACCCATGGCCACCAGGGCGCTGTACTCGCCCAGGGAGTGGCCCGCGGCGAAGTCGGGCTTGGGCAGCTTCGCGCCCCAGGCCTTCACCACCATGGTGCTGTGGGTGAGGATGGCGGGCTGGGTGTGCTCGGTGAGTTTCAGCGTCTCTTCGGGGCCTTCGGCCATCAGCCTCGAAAGGGGGAAACCCAGGGCCACGTCGGCCTCCTGGAGCACGCCGCGGGCGGCCGCCTCAGATTCCGCGAGCGCCATCCCCATGCCCACGGCCTGGGAACCCTGACCCGGAAACAGCCACGCGACCTTGCTCATCGACGACTCCAAAAGATTCACCACGGAGACACGGAGATCACGGAGGGAACACGGAGAAATGCTCGGGGTAGAACCAGCCTTTTTCTCCGTGTTTCTTTCTCAGTGCCCTCCGTGCCTCCGTGGTAGGTTGTTCAGTCCTGCGGGAGCAGCAGCGCCACGCGCTCCTGGATGCGCTCGTGGAGGCGGTGCTCCGCGGCCCGGAGGGCGGCACGGATGGCGTTGCGCACGGCCTTGGCGTCGCTGCGGCCGTGGCCGATGATGCTCACGCCCTTGACGCCCAGCAGCGGCGCGCCGCCGTATTCCGCGTAGTCGAGCTTCTTCTTGAAGCGCTTCATGGCGGGCTTGGCCAGGAGGCCGGCGAACTTGGTGATGGCACTTTCCATGAAGCTGTCGCGCAGGCCGTTGAGGATGCCTTCAGCGAGCGCCTCGCTGGATTTGAGCACCACGTTGCCCACGAAGCCGTCGCAGGCGATGACGTCGAAGTTGCCGTTCCAGATGTCGCGGCCCTCGGCGTTGCCTTCGAAGCGGATCTCCATCTGGCGCAGCATGGCGGAGGCGTCCTTGGTCACGTCCGTGCCCTTGCCGTCCTCTTCGCCCACGCTGAGGATGCCCACGCGGGGCCGCTCCAGGCCGAGCACTTCCGTCGCGTAGACCGAGCCCATCACCGCGAACTGGGCGATGTGCTCGGCGCGGCAATCCACGTTGGCGCCCACATCCAGCAGGACCGTGGGGCCGCCCTTCATGTTGGGCAGGACGCTGGCCAGGGCCGGCCGGTCCACGCCTTCGAGCTTGCCGATGACGAGGCTGGAGGCCACCATCGCGGCGCCCGTGTGCCCCATGGACACCACGCCGTGGGCCCGCCCCTCGCGAACGAGCTGGGCGGCGACGCGAATGGAGCTGTCCTTCTTTTCCTTCAGGATGCAGGTCGCCTTGTCCTCCATGACCACGGTCTGGGAGGCATGGACGAGCTCGGCCCGGTTCAGCAGTTCCTGGGTGAAGCCATGGCGTTCCATCTCGGGATGGATCCGCGCCAGGTCCCCGACGAGGAACAGTCGGAGCCCCGGCCAGGCCTCGAGGGCCTCCCGGGCGCCTTGCAAGGTGGCATGGGGAGCGTAGTCGCCCCCCATGACGTCCAATGCGATGCGATGGCCGTCCAAGGGCCGGCCCTTAGACCGACTCGGCGATGCGGACGGCCAGCTTGCCGCGGTAGAAGCCGCAGCTGGGGCACACGCGGTGGGGCAGCTTGGGGGTCTGGCAGTTGGGGCAGGTGCTGGCGCTCATGACTTCCAGCGCGTCATGGGTGCGCCGGCGGTCGCGGCGGGCCTTGGAATGGCGGCGCTTGGGATTCGGCATGGCTTGCTCCTAGGAGTAGAACGATAGAACGCAATGTTCCAGGTTAAAGGTTTCAGGATTCCGGGTCCAGCTTGATTCCCGCCAGAGCCTTGGTGAGGGCCCGGTTCAGGGCCGAAGGTTCCTTTTCGGCTTCAGGGCGGCAGTGGCAGAGGCCCTTGTTCCAGTTCTTGCCGCAGTTGGGACAAAGCCCCTTGCAGTCCTCGGTGCAGAGGGGATGCATGGGGGCCTGGAGCTCGAACTGCTCGCGCACCAGTTCGGCCTCGTCCAGGGTGTCCTCCGGCAGGAAGACCACGTCTAGATCCTGGGAGCCCAGGGTGTGTGAACCCCGGCCCACCAGATCCGCGTCCTTGCTGCCGAGAAACTGGCTTTCGACGGCCAGGGGCCGGTCCAGCGGCGCCAGGCAGCGGCTGCAGGCGCCCTGCCACAGGGCCTGGCCCTTCACCTCGAGGAACACATCGCCGTCCGAGGCCAGCGCGAAGACCGACCAGCTGAGGTCGCGCAGGGACACGTCCCCTTCGAGCTCCAGGCGCTCCGTGGTGCCGTTCAGGCGAAGGCCCTCGGGGGGCAGGTTGTAGAGGTTGATCACTTCTTGGCTCCGGCGTCAGGTGCTTCGCCCTTGGGGGCGGCTTCCGAAGAATTAGCCGGGGTACCAGTGGTCATCTGCCCGGGTGTCCGGACAATGAGGCCATGTTCTTCCTGGTCATTCGGGTCACCGAGGCACTTGAGTTCATACGTAGCTTTGTTGGACTTACCCTCATAGGGCTGACCGAAGGGGTCCACAGCTGACATCCCCAATTTGATGAGGCTTTCCTTTGCCAGGGGTGAATTGCTGTCCACCATGGCGTCAAAGCTACCAAAATCAGGGAAATGCCCGTGTTTCAGGTAATACTGATCCAGGCCTTCGCCCACGATCGTGATTTCATTCACGGCCTTAATATGCCGAGCCTGGGCTGACTGCTTTTTGAACTGTCTGAAGCCGAGCGTGGCCAGCACGGAAATGATCATCATCGCCACCAGGAGCTCCAGCAGCGAGAAGCCGCGGCTCTTGCGAGAGGCCTGGTTCGGGTTCGAGGTCATGGGAGGCGTCCGGTAGGAAGGGCCGGATGGGTCGCATCCGAGCGTTTCAGTGTGCCAGGAATGGCCGGAAAAGCAAGCATTCATGGGCATCATGCCTCCTTGGAGCCTTCGGTTCCCCCGGAATCGTCCACCATGGGCGCGGGGAAGTCGGCGGGCCATGGGAATTCCTTCGGAAGGGCCTCCACCCCGCCGAGTTCCGCCAGCCAGTAGCGGTAGGCCCGGAAGCTCATGCCCAGCCGCTTCCCGGCCTTGGTCTTGACACCCCCGACCTCGTCGAGGGCCCGGCGGAGGAAATGCCCCTTCAGGGCCTGGATCCAGGCCTCCAGATCGAAGCCTTCGGCGGGGATGATCAGCGGCCGGTTCGCGGGTTCGGCCGAACTCGACAGTCCGAAGCCTTCGGGCAGCAGGTCCCGGGTGATGGGGCCGCCGGGGTTGAGCGCCACGCAGCGCTCCATGAGGTTTTCCAGCTCCCGCACGTTGCCCGGGAAGCGGTGGCAGAGCAGCTGGGACATGGCCTCGGGATGAAGCTGCATGGGCGGCTTGCCCAGCTTCAGGCAGGAGCGGCGGATGAAGTGCTCGGCCAGCACCGGCAGGTCCTCGGGACGTTCGCGGAGCGGGGGCAGCTCGATCTGCAGGATGTTGAGGCGGTAGAAGAGGTCCTCGCGGAAGGCGCCGGATTCGGCCCGGGCCCGCAGGTCCCGGTTGGTGGCCGCGATGACGCGGACATCCACGGGCTTTTCCTCCGTGGCCCCCAGGCGCCGCACCCGGCGCTCCTGCAGCACGCGCAGCAGCTTCACCTGCAGGGAGAGGGGCATTTCGCCGATCTCGTCGAGGAAGAGGATGCCGCCGCCGGCCTCTTCGAAGAGTCCCCGCTTCAGGGCCGTGGCGCCGGTGAAGGCGCCCTTCTCGAAGCCGAACAATTCGCTTTCCAGCAGGGCCTCGGGCAGGGCACCGCAGTTCACGGCCACGAAGGGGCCCTTGGCGCGGTCCGAGTAGCGGTGGATGAGGCGCGCCACCACTTCCTTGCCCGTGCCGCTTTCGCCCGTGAGCAGCACCGTCGTGTCGGCCCGGGAAACCTTGCCGATGAGCGCGTTGATCTTGCGCATCATGGGGCCCACGCCCACCAGTTCGCCCAGGTCCGAGGGCGGCGGTGCCTCGGGCTCGGCGGAGGCCAGCAGCCCCTTGAGCGTGGCGATGAGATCCTCGTGCTTGAAGGGCTTGGTGATGAAGTCCACGGCGCCCTGGTTGAGCGCCTGCACGGTGGTTTCCGTGGTGGCGTAGGCCGTCATGATGACGACGGGCGTCTCCAGGCCCTGCTCCTTCATCCAGCCCAGCAGCTCGATGCCCGAGCCATCCTTGAGCTTCAGGTCCGACAGCACGCCGTCGAAGGTCGTCTCCCGCAGGGACTGCTGGGCCTCTTCGATGCCCGAGACCGCCTCGCACTTGAAGCCCGCCCCCTCCAGGGCCAGGGTCAGGACCTCCCGGAGGCCGGGTTCGTCCTCCACCAGCAGGATCCGTTGGGTCGAGGCAAGGGACATGGCAACCTGTGAGTGTGACGCCCGAGGTTTGTGACGTGCTGGGTCAGTCATCCTATCCTGAACCCTTTCCTGGAGTCCCGTGAAGCACCTCTTCTCCGCGCGACGCAACCTCGGCTTCGAAGGGCGCGAGCGGGTGCTGCTCGCCCGGACGGATGCCCTGGGCGATCTGATGGTGTCCCTGCCCGTCCAGCAGCGGCTTCTGTCGCGGTTTCCCGGGCTCGAAATCCACTGGCTCGTCCGGCCCTATTCGGCGCCCCTGCTCGCGGGGCATCCCGATGTCGCGGGTGTGCACGCAAGAACGGAGGGCCAGGATCTGGAGGCCTTCTTCGCGCAGCTGAAGCCCCAGGCCGTGCTCAACCTGGGGCACCGGGACGTGGAGGTCATCCGGGCCGCCAAGCGGGCCGCGGTACCCGTGCGCGTGGCCCGGGCGCGCAAGCTGCCCCAGATCCTCGGCGCCACGGATCTCCTCTGGAAGGGCCGCTATGGAAGCGGGCGCCACGAAGCCATGAACGTGATGGATTTCCTCGGCCCCTGGGGCCTGGATGGCGGCGCCCCCACCCCGCCGCGACTCTACCTGAGCGAGGCCGAGCGGGCCCAGGGCGAGCGGGACCTGCAGGCTTTCGGCCGTCCGCGCCTGGGCGTCTTCTTCCGCGGCTCCGGGGCCGGCGCCCATCCCAGCCAGGACTGGTGGGCCAAGGCCCTGCCCCTCTTCAGGGAAGCCGGCTGGGCCCCCGTCCTCCTCGGCCCCCCCGAGGCCTCCGAACTCGCCCCCACGGACCTGCGCGGGCTCATGGCGCGCATGGCCGCCTGTGACGCGATCCTCAGCCCCTCCTCCGGCCCCGCCCACATGGCCGCGGCCCTGGACCTGCCGGTGCTCTGCCTGATGGGCCTGCGCCCCAACCACAGCCCGGATCGCTGGGCGCCCTTGGGCACCAAGGTTCAGGTGGTGCAGTACCCCGGCCCCGAGGCGGATCTGTCCGGCGGCATGGACCGGCTCGATCCCGGGATTCTGCTGCCGCACCTGGAAAGGTCGCTGCGCCTACGCGAGGGCGGACGCGCATGAGTGCCGTGATCCCCGCCCACGCAACTTGGGTACGCTTCCCGCGCTTCGTGGGCGACGCCGCCATGCAGCTGCCCATCCTGCGCCTGCTGCGCGAAATCGGCGTCGGCCCGCTCGTCGTGTGGGGCCCCAAGACCACGGTGGGCCTGGTGGAGGGCACCTGGTTCTGCGACGCGGTGCTGCCGGACGACGGCAAGCCCAGTCCCTTCGCCATGGCCCGCATCCTGCGACACCACCAGGCGGCTCGCAGCATCCACTTTCCCAAGTCTCTGCGCCCCGCCCTGGCGGCCTGGCTGGCCCGGGTGCCCGAGCGCATCGGCGTGGATGAAAGCCTGGCGGGCTTCTTCAACACCCACAGCGGCCCCTTCTGGGAGGCCGAAGGCCCCTTCCTCCTCCGCTACCATGCGGTGCTGGCGCGCCGCTGGCCGGATCTGCCACCCATGCCCTTCGCGGATTTCGATCCGGCCGTCCCCATCGACCGGCCCGCGGAACGCTACCTCTGCCTCATGCCCGGCTCCACCTGGCCGTCGAAGGCCTGGCCCGTGGAGCACTTCCGCGCCCTGCTGCTGCGCGCCCGCGCCGAGGGCTTCGCCGTGGCGGTGCTGGGATCACCGGACGAGGCGGCCACCTGCGCGGCCGTGGCCGGGACGGAGGGACTGAACCTCTGCGGCAGGACGAGCCTCAAGGAGGCCGCGGCCTGGATGCGCGGCGCGGCGGCGGTGCTCGGCAACGATTCGGGACTCAGCCACCTGGCAGCGGCCTGTGGCGCGCCAGCCCTGGCCCTCTACGGCGCCACGGATCCCGGCGGGTCCACGCCGTGGGGACCCAAGAGCCGCGGGCTCCGCAAGGAAGGCGTCCCGTGCGCACCCTGCTTCAAGCGGGACTGCTTCACGCCGGGCCACCCCTGCCTTGTGGAGATCCGTCCCGACCAGGTCTGGGCTGAACTGCAGGCCCTGATCTCCGTATAGAATCAACAGGACTTCTCGAGGTTCGCATGTTCCGACGTCTTCTCTTCAGCGCTGCCGCCGTGACCCTGATGGCCCAAGCGCCCGTCATCAGCTTCGACAAGACCCATCACGACTTCGGCCGCATCACGCCGGACCGCAAGGTGGCCCACAAATATAAGGTGAGCAACACGGGCAACGCCTACCTGAGCATCACCCAGGTGCGCCCCAGCTGCGGATGCACGTACACCATGCTCGGGAAGTGGTCCCTGGCGCCGGGGGAAAGCACCGAGATCGAGGCCCAGTTCGATCCCAAGGGCCAGAAGGGCAGCGTGCGCAAATCCATCGAGGTGGTCTGCAACGACCCGAAGACGCCCAACATCAGCCTCACCCTCGAAGCCGAGGTGGTGCAGGAGATCATGCCCTCGGTGGAATCCGTCTACTTCCACCAGGCTCCCAAGTCCGCGGCCAGCCGCAGCCAGGTCCGCTACGCCAGCGGCAACGGTGAAACGGTCCAGATCCTGGATGTGAAGGCCCCCGGGGCGCCCTTCCTCAGCTTCGGGTTCAAGCCCGAGGGCAAGGACGTGGTGCTGGAAGTGACCTTCGACGGCCGCAAGGTGCCCGCGGGCCAGTTCCGCGGCGTCGAGCAGGCCATGGTGAAGTTCAGCAATGCGCACACCACCGTGATGCCCCTGAACATCCAGTGGGACCTCAAGCCCGCCATCCAGTCCAGCCCCGCGGAACTGGTGTTCCAGGACGCGGCCGGCAAGGAGCTGCGCCAGAAGCTGACGCTCAAGCAGGCCGAGGGCAAGGCCTTCCGCATCACCGGCAGCCACCCCTCCCTGCAGGGCATGCGGGTGGAGGGCATCAGCCAGAAAGGCGGCACCACGGAACTGACCGTGGTCCTTCCCGCCACCGTGAAGGCCGGACGCTACAGCGAAGTGCTCGCCCTTACGACGGACGATCCGGACCAGCCCGAGTTGACGGTTCGCGTGGTGGCCCTGCTGAAATAGCGGCGATCACCCCTTTCCACCAAGTTCCCCTCGGAGCCCGTCCTCCCCGGCGATAGCCTGGAAGGATGCCGGAAGCCCGCAGGTCCCACCTCTTCGCCGTGTTCGCCCTGGCCGCCATCGCGGTCGTCTGGGCGGGGGGGTTCCCCGCCGCCAAGTACGCCCTTCAGGCCGGGCTCTCGGTGGGCGCCCTGCTGAGCCTCCGTTTCGCCATCGGGACGGCGGGCCTCGGCGCCCTGCTGCTGATCCTGAAGGTGCCCATCCGGCGGAGGGACGCGCTGGACGGCCTTTGGCTGGGCCTGGTGCTCGCCACCCTGTTCTGGCTGCAGACCGACGGCCTGCGCTTCACCACCACGTCGAAATCGGGCTTCATCACGGGGCTCTACGTGATCTTCACGCCCATGGTGGCCCTGCTGGTGGGTGACCGGCTGCGCCCCTCGCACGGCCTGGGCGCCCTCGTGGCCCTCACGGGCCTGGCCCTGCTGGTGCGCGAACCGGGCGCGGCCTGGGGCGGATGGAACCGGGGAGATTCCGAAACCTTTCTCGCGGCCATCCTCTGCGGCTTCCACATTGTGATGACCTCGCACTTCTCGCGCCGGTCCTCCGGGTGGGTGCTGGCCTTCATGCAGGTGGCCGTGACGGCCGTCATTTCGCTGGCCATCACCCTCGCCCTGCCCGCCCCCTACGGCTTCCAGGCCGCCGGACCGGCCCTGGCCAGGGGTGGCACCTGGGTGTCACTCGCCTTCATGGGTCTGCTGGCGACCACCCTGGCCTTCTACGTCCAGAGCACCTTTCAGGCCCGCCTGGGCGCCACGGAAAGCGCCATCATCTTTTCCTCGGAACCCGTGTGGACCGCCGCCCTGGCCGTCAGCGGCTGGATCCCGGGCATCCGCGAACACCTCAGCCCCATCCAACTGGCGGGAGGCGGCCTCATCCTCGCGGCCACGCTCGTCGCCGAGCTCGGGCCGAGGTTGTTGCGCCGCCTGAGTCCCGTGGAAACGGAAGACGTCATCGGGTAGCCGTTCCAGATGGCCATCCGAGCGCGAATTCAATGGTTTCAAGACAAGAACTGGAACCGCGAAGGACGCGAATCGCCCTTCGGGCGCGCGAATGAAATGCTGACGGATAAGCCGCAGTCCTGCTTCATTCGCGCCCATTCGCGGTTCCTGCTTTTTCCCGCAGGACCCGGCTAGGAGCCAGGTAACGGTATTCTGGGGGCGGCAGAGGAGTCGGGCATGTTCATCGTCACGGGTGGCGCGGGGTTCGTGGGCAGCAACCTGGTGCGGGAGCTGAACCGCCGCGGCCACACGGACATCCTCATCGTGGACAATCTGGCGCGGGCCGAAAAGGCGCGCAATTTGGCGGACCTGACCCTGTCCGACTACATGGACAAGCGCGAGTTCCGCGCGCGGCTCGACGCGGGCACGCTGGATCTGCGGCCCGAGGCCGTGTTCCACAACGGCGCCTGCTCCGACACGATGGAATCCGACGGGCGCTACATGATGGAGAACAACTACGGGGATTCGAAGGCCCTGCTCCACTGGTGCCTGGCCCGCAAGGCGCCCCTGGTCTACGCCAGCAGCGCCGCCACCTACGGCGCCAGCCCCTCCTTCGAGCCCGTGCCCGCCAACGAGGGCCCGCTCAACGTCTACGGCTACTCGAAGCTGGCCTTCGACCAGCACGTGCGCAGCCTCTTCCCCGCCATCCAGAGCCCCGTCGTGGGCCTGCGCTACTTCAACGTCTTCGGCCCGCGCGAGCAGCACAAGGGCCGCATGATGTCCGTGCTGCACCAGCTGCTGCGCCAGTTGAAGGAGAGCGGCGCCTGCCGGCTCTTCCGCGGCACGGACGGCTTCGGCGATGGCGAACAGCAGCGCGACTTCATCTACGTGGGCGACATCGTATCCATCAACCTGCACTTCGGCAGTTCGAACATGGCGAAGGGCATCGTGAACGCCGGCACGGGCCTCGCCCGCAGCTTCAACGACATCGCGAAGACGCTCATCGCGCACCTCGGTCAGGGCCGCATCGACTACATCCCCTTCCCCGACGAATTGATCGGCAAGTACCAGAGCTTCACCCAGGCGGACGTGCGCACCCTGCGGGCGGCGGGCTACACGGCCCCCTTCACCGAGCTGGAAGCGGGGATCGCGGCGACCCTGGCGGAGATTCATTAGATCCGGGGCGTCAGAGCTTCACCACGGAGGCACGGAGAGCACGGAGCTATCACGGAGGAGGGCACCGGGAAGACACGACGTCTCCGTGCAATCCTTCTGTCTTTCTCCGTGTCTCCGTGGTGGATCCGTTCCCGAAACTCAGGCCTGCCGGTCCAGGATCACGAGGGTCACGTCATCCACGAAAGGCGCGGGCTGGTTGTAGGCCCGGGCCTGGGCGATGACGGAATCCGCGGCCTCCTCAGCGCCCACGGGCAGTTCCGCGCAGATGCGGCGCAGGCCGGCCTCTTCCAGCATGCTGCGGTCCTCGCGTTCCACTTCGACCAGGCCGTCGGTGTAGAGCACCAGGCGATCCTCGGGCAGGAATTCCGCGTCGTGCTCCATGAAGGGCAGCTGCTCATCAAGGCCCAGCATGAAACCCTTGCCGCGCAGCACCTCGGAGCGCTGCAGGCCGCCGCGCGCGCCGCCCACGATGCGCAGGGGGGCACAGTGGCCCGCCACCACGTAGCGGAGGCGGTTGGCCACCGGATCCAGGCGCCCCAGCCAGGCCGTGGCGAACTGTTCGGCCAGCGTGGAGCGGCAGAGGTCCTCGTTCATGCCATGGGCCCAGGCCAGCGGCTCGCCGCCGAGGCGCACCTGGTTCTCGAAGGAGGTCTTCACCATGGCCGAGATGAGTGCCGCCGTGACGCCGTGGCCGCTCACGTCGGCGATCATCATGGCCGTGCAGCCGTCTGGCAGCGGCAGGATCGCGTAGATGTCGCCGCCGATGCCTTCGGCCGGCAGGTAGCGGTGCGTGTAGCGGGATCCCGGCGCCTCGCCCGGAAGCTTAGGCAGCAGGCCCATCTGCAGGGCCGCCGCCAGGGCCATCTCCTCCTGCACGCGCTGCTGGAAGGTCGTCAGCTCCTTGTTCTGGCGCTTGATCTCCTTCTGCATCTCGATGAGACGGAAGGTCGAATCCACCTTGGCCAGCACTTCCTGTGCGTGGAAGGGCTTGGGGATCATGTCGTCGGCGCCCAGGGACAGGCCGCCGATGCGCGAGGCGGTGCCATCCAGCGCCGACAGGATGATGAAGTAGATGTCGCGGGTGCCGGGATCGCTCTTGACGCGCTTGCACAGCTCGTCCCCCGGCATCTCGGGCATGCGCAGATCCGAGATGATGAGGTCGGGACGGGAGCGGCCCATCTCGGCAAGGGCCTCGACGCCGTTGCCAGCGGTCAGGACCTGGTAGCCCGCCCGCTTGAGGTAGAAGCTGAGGATGTCCCTGATGGGTGCTTCATCATCCACCACCAGGACCGCGCCCTTGGCCATGCTGCCTGAGGCTAGATCAGGCGCCGCGAAGAGCGTCCTGCTCCGTGGCGAAAATCGAGAAATAGTTGGTGAGGTTGGTCTGATCAAAGGTCTTCTTTACCGGCGCGGGCAGGCAGGCGAGGTGCAGCTTGCCCCCGGACTTGTCCACGCTGTTGCGGGCGGCGACGAGGAGTCCGAGACCGGAGGAATCAATGAAGCTGACGCCCTCCAGGTTGATCACGAGGAGCTTCGGCTGCGCCGTGGCCACCGTTTCGCGGATGACGTCCCGCAACTGGGCGGTCACTTCGAAATTGACCTTGCCTTGGATGGACACCACCGACGCGGTGCCTTCTTGGCGGGTCTGGATGTTCAGCATGGTTCCTCCTGAAGGATGCCCTGTAGCACTCTCCGCCGGGCGGCGTCCCGCTGGCGTTGTTTGTATTCGGTATGGGATGCCGGACCAGATCGTGAGCTTTGAAACCCCGATTGTTCCATCACTTGGACTTCATGTGCGAAGAAGAAAGTAAACTCCTCCTGATCCTGGATCAACTCGGGAATCCGGACAAGGTCTGATAGCTC
The DNA here is from genome assembly GCF_030268085.1 of Geothrix limicola. Classification (GTDB taxonomy): domain Bacteria; phylum Acidobacteriota; class Holophagae; order Holophagales; family Holophagaceae; genus Geothrix; species Geothrix limicola. Next base: position 72,848 of record NZ_BSDE01000001.1, on the reverse strand, counting down.
GGTGTCCCCCATGGTCTGCAGCCGCTCCTGGAGGGTCTCCAGCGCCTTGGTCGCGGGGCTGGGCAGGCGCACGAGGGTGCGGGCCGTGAACTGGATGGCGGAGTAATCCTTGCTGGAAAAGGGGTTCTGCTCCTTGGTCGGGGACTTGAGGGTAAGGGTATGGCTCAGGGCCTTCCGCTCCTCGGGGCCCAGATCCTGGATCCGGAAGAAGGGAGGCGCCGATTCGCTCCAGGTGGCCAAGGCCTCCATGTCGATCATGAGGTTCCGGCTGCGGCTGGGCTTGATGTGGGTGGGCATCAGCACGTGGTGGTCCAGCAGGAAGCGGATGACCATGAGCACGCCCAGCTGGTCCTCGGCCACGAAGCGGATGCCGATCTGGTCGTAGATGGTCTCCGCCACGTTCTCCGGCTTGTGGAGCATCTTCAGGAGCATGGAGACGCGATCCTTGTTCTCCTTGCGCTCCACGGCCACCAGGGGCACCTCGTAGGAACCGCGGAGGAACCAGTGGCCCTCCTCGCACGCGAGGTACTGGTCGTAGCGCTGGAAGACCTGGCGCTGGATCTCCGGCAGGAAGCGGAGGTTCACGTTGTGGTCCACGTGGAAGAGCGTGTGCATCACGCGCAGGACCGCGCAGGACCAGCGCCCGCGGAGGTTCCGCGGCCGTTCCGAGGCCCAGACCAGCAGATCGAGGGGATCCTGGAGGTCGCGGACTTCGAAGGGCACGTGAAGGTTGGTTCCTTCCAGGACGACCCCTTCCAGGAAGTCCACCGCGTCCTCGTAGACCCGCATCACAGCGGCCTTCTGAACCGGGATGCCCATGTCGTAGCCGTAGTTGAGGGCGAAATTCCAGGCTTCGGCCGGCGAGTGGATCCGGAGGGAATCCAGGTCGATGGGCGAGCCCCCTCCCAAGATCACCTGGGTGACTTCGGGTGGCATGGGGAACAACGAGTGGGGGGTCATGGTGTCAGACATGTACATCGGCCGGCCCGGGGAAAGATAAAAAAACGGGGCGTCCAGGTCATGGGCGCCCCGTTCCGATCAGGTGAAGCCTACTTGATGGCGAAGGCGGCGACGAGCACGTAGATCACGAGGGCCTCGATGAGGGCCAGACCGATGATCATGGTCGTGCGGATGTTGCCGGCAGCCTGAGGATTGCGGGCGACGCCTTCGCAGGCGGCGACCACGGCCTTGCCCTGGGCCAGACCGCAGCCGGCGGCCGCGATGGCGAGGGAGAGGTGAGCCACGAACTGGCCTTCGAAGAGGCTCTTCTGGGCGGCCACGGGGGCGCCCTGGGCGAACGCGAAGGCAGCCAGGGTGAAGAGGAAGGCGGTGGTGAGGAACTTCTTCATGGGAGTGCTCCTAAAGGTTGTCCAAGGGGTTCGGAATCCCGGGGACGGGTGAATGCTTTTTCTCACGGAAATCGCGCAGCGATTTCCGTGGGATCAATGATCGTGGGAGACGGCGCCGCTGAGGTAGATCGTGGCCAGCATCGTGAACACGAAGGTCTGGATCAGGCCGAAGAAGAGGCCCAGGAACATCATGGGCACCGGCAGCAGGATCGGCATCAGGCCGAAGAAGATGCCCGCCACCACGTGCTCGCCGGCGATGTTGCCGAAGAGACGGAGCGAATGGCTGAGGATGCGGCTGAGCAGGCCCAGGATCTCCAGGGGGAACATGAGGGGCGCCAGCCACCAGATGGGCCCGGCGAAGTGCAGCCAGTACTTGCCCACACCCTGTTCCTTCATGCCGTGCCAGTTGTAGTAGCCGAACACCACCAGGGCCGCGCCCAGGGTGACGTTCCAGTTGCTGGTGCCAGGGCTGAGGGCCGGCAGCAGGCCGAAGAGGTTGTTGAAGAAGACGAACAGGGCCATGGTCCCGATGAAGGGCAGGTACTTCTCACCGTGGTGGGCGATGTTGTCGTTGATCATGTCCTTCAGGCCGCCGACCACGCCCTCGAAGATCTGCTGCAGGGGGCCGGGGATGCGGGTCAGGTTCTTGCGCACGAGGGTGGTGATGACCATGGTCAACAGGGCCGCCAGGGCCGCGTTGAGCAGGTGGTCATAGCGCTCGATCACGGACAGGGCCGCCCCGTGGGCAAAGCCCGGCCAGGGGTGCTGGGACAGGTGCAGCACGTGGGTGAGCCACTGGGCGAGCAACGATGCGTGGTGTTCCATCTCGGTCGAACCTCAATCGGGCGGTGGGGCTTCGGGTCTCTGGAAGGCCAGACGTAGCGCCTCCAGAAGGATGCCGGCCACGAAGAGGAGCACTCCAAGGGCCAGCGGCAGGGCTTCCGCCGGGTATCTACCCATCATCCCACGCAGCACGAGGGCGATCAACGCCAGTTTTCCCAAGGACAGGAAGCCGTAGAGCCACCTCCGGCGCACCGAAGGGGCGAGCATCCTGGAGGTCAGCACCCGGTGCAGGGTCCAGAAGGCCAGGCTGGCCAGGGCGCCCACCCCGAAGCACAGGGCCGCCGTCCAGGACCGCAGGAAGCCCCAGAGGGGGATCCCCAGGAGGCCCAGCAGCACCATGGCCCGGGTCACCCGGCGGAGGTGATCCTCGCCTTCGCCCTCACTCATGGGGCCCCTTCCCATCCTTGAGCTTCTCAAGCTCGGCCGCATCCCGCTTGGCCATACGCCGGTTCACCTTGTAGAGCTCCCAGAAGGCCGCGGCGATGCCCCAGACCAGGCCCACCCACTGGCCGACGGAGGGGTGCCCGAACCAGCCCCCGATCCAGCGGCCCAAGAAGAAGCCCAGGACGATGCAGAGGGGGAAGCTGAAGCCCAGGGACATCAGGTCCCCCCAGAGGGCCCGTTCCCCCGGATCGGCCCCTTCGGTCTTCTTGAAGATCACGTCCACCCCTAAAGGAAAGGCGCGGGTCACCCCGCGCCTTTCAGTGTAAGCCTGCGGCTCAAACCCAGAATATGCGGCCGGCCCAGTCCAGCAGCCAGGGGCCGAAGGCCGTACCCACCAGCACCAGGGCCGAAGCCACGCTGATGATGAAAACCGAGGCGGCGCCCATGGGCACGGCCTCGCCTTCGGGCTCGCGGAAGTACATCTGGCTCACCACGCCCAGGTAGTAGTAGGCGCTCACGGCACTGGTCAGCAGCGCGAGGACGGTGAGGGTGACGTAGCCCTGCTCGATGGCCAGCTTGAAGAGGTAGAACTTCCCGAAGAAGCCCACCAGGGGGGGGATGCCCGCCAGACTGAGGAGGAAGACCATCATGGCGAAGGCCAGGACGGGACGCTTCTTCCCGAGGCCCCTGAAGTCCTCGATGCGCTCACCCTCACCCTTGCCCTGGAGGTAGATCACCACGGCGAAGGCACCCGTGTTCATCACGATGTAGATGAGCATGTAGAGCCACACCGCCTGGGCGCCGGCCTTGGGATCGCCCGAGAGGATGCCCAGCAGCATGTAGCCCACGTGGGCGATGCTGGAATAGGCCAGCAGACGCTTCATGCTCACCTGCTTCACGGCCGCCACGTTGCCCAGGATCATGCTGGCGCCAGCGATGTAGCAGAGGGGCTGCACCCAGTCGCTGGACACGCCGTGGAAGCCCGTACCGAAGACGCGCAGAAAGGCCGCCAGGGCCGCGGCCTTGGGGGCGGTGGCCATGAAGGCGGTGATGGGCGTCGGCGCGCCTTCATAGGCGTCGGGTGCCCACATGTGGAAGGGCACCGCGGCCACCTTGAAGCCCATGCCCACCAGCACCATCAGGACCCCGGCGTAGACCAGCAGGTTGCTGGTGCCGGGCGTGAGGGCCAGGGCCTGGTTCAGGTCCGCCAGGTTGGTGGTGACACCGCCCGCGGCACCGTAGAGCAGGCTGATGCCGTAGACGAGGATGGCGCTGGAGAAGGCGCCCAGCAGGAAGTACTTCAGGCCGGCTTCCACGCTGGTGGCGCGGTCCCGGAGGTAGGCCACCAGGACATAGATGCAGATGGCCATGAGTTCGATGCTGAAGTAGACCGAGATCAGATCCGAGGCGCCGCAGAGGAAGAGCATGCCCGACAGCGAGAAGAGGATCAGGGCGTAGTACTCGACGGTCTGCTGCTTGAGGCTATCGAGCAGCTTCACGCTCAGGGCCACGGCACCGGCCGAACCAAGCACGCAGAGCAGCTCGAAGCCGCGGGTGAGGCCGTCCATGCGGAACATGCGGGAGAAGCCCTCGCCGTCCGGCGTCTTCATGACGAGCACCGCGGTGGCCGCCAGGATCAGCAGCGTGATGGGTGCCCACTTGTGTTTCTCGTTCCGGTTGAAGAAGAGGTCGCCGGGCCAGAGCATGAGCGTGGCCACGGTCATCAGGAAGAGTTGGGGGGTGATCAGGCGCGAGTCCCGAAGGAGCGCGTCCAGAAGCCCCTGCGCGAAACCGCTCATCAGTGGCCTCCGCCGTGGCCAGGAGCCTCGTGGGTGGGCGCCTCATGGGCGGGGGCTTCGGAGGCCTCGTGTCCTTCAACGCCTTCGTGGCCTGCCGGCGCGGCTTCGTGATGGGCGGGAGCGGCCATGCCGCGCATGCCGAGCTTGGCGGCGGCGGCCTGCTTGGCGGCCAGCGCCTCGGCCTCATAGAAGCCGGGGTTGACCTGGTTGACGAGCTTGCGGACCGGGGCGTCCATCACGTCCATGAGGGGCTTGGGATAGAGGCCGATCCAGAAGGCGGCCAGCACCAGCGGGGCGAAGTAGAGGACTTCGCGCAGGCTGAGGTCTTCCATCTTCTCGTTCACGGCGGTGATGGGTCCGAACATGACGCGCTGGAACATCCAGAGCATGTAGGCGGCGCCGAGGATGATGCCGAGCGTGGCGACCACGGCGGCCCAGGGGAAGGCCTGGAAGGAGCCCATGAGGATGACGCCCTCACCGATGAAGCCGTTGAGGAGGGGCAGGCCGATGCTGCTCATGGTCATGATCATGAAGATCGTGGCGTAGACAGGCATGGACTTCGAAAGGCCGCCAAAATCCGCGATCATGCGGGTGTGCCGGCGCTCGTAGACGATGCCCACCGCGAGGAAGAGGCCGCTGGTGCTGATGCCGTGGTTGATCATCTGGAACATGCCGCCCTTGATGCCGTAGGGGTTCAGGGCGAAGAGGCCCAGCATGCAGAGTCCGAGGTGACTCACGGAGGAGTAGGCCACCAGCTTCTTCATGTCCTTCTGGATCATGGCGACCAGGGCGCCGTAGATGATGCCGATCAGCGAGAGGCCGATGAACCAGGGCATCAGGTCCTTGGTGGCGCCGGGCAGGATGGGCAGCAGGAAGCGCACGAAGCCGTAGGTGCCCATCTTCAGGAGGATGGCGGCCAGGATCACGGAGCCGGCCGTGGGGGCCTGCACGTGGGCGTCCGGCAACCAGGTGTGGAAGGGGAACATGGGCACCTTGATGGCGAAGCCGATGAAGAAGGCGAGGGCCATCAGGTACTGGTAGGTCTTGGTCTGCTGGGCGATCACGGGGGCCATGGCCTGGAAGCTGGCGATGGAGAAGTCATAGCCGCCGGTGGTCTTGTGCTGCAGGAAGTAGATGGCGAGGATCGCCACCAGCATCAGCACGGAACCGGCCAGGGTGTAGAGGAAGAGCTTGATGGCGGCGTAGAGCTTCTGGGGGCCGCCCCAGATGGCGATGAGGAAATACATGGGGACGAGCATGACTTCCCAGAACAGGTAGAAGAGGAACATGTCCTGGGTGATGAAGACGCCGAGCATGGCCGTCTGGAGCACCAGCATCCAGATGTAGTACTCCTTGTGCCGCTCCTCGATGGACTTGAAGGAGCAGGCGATGGCGATGGGCCCGATGAAGGCCGTCAGGAGCCAGAGCAGGAGGCTGATGCCGTCCATGCCGACCGCGAACTTCACGCCGAGGGACGGGATCCAGGTCCAGGCCTGGAACCACTGGACGGCGTCGCTGGCGCGGTCATAGCCGAACCAGAAGGGCAGGCTGATCAGCAGGGCGACGATCATCACCAGGAGCGAGCCGATCTCGAAGACGCGGCGCTGTTCCTTGGGCACAAGGAGCAGAACCAGCGCCCCCAGGAGGGGCAGGAAGGTCGCCACCAGCATCAGTGTCGTGTTTGCGGTGAACATGGGGACTCCAACCAAGGGGCCAGACAGGCTAGACGAGGAATTTCCAGAAGGCGAAGACGAGGAAGCCGATGAACATCACGAAGGCGTAGTGCTGCACCCGGCCGCTCTGCAGGCCGCGGAACACATCACTGGTCTCGTGCACGATGTACTCGACGAGGTCGACCGCGCCGTCCACCAGGTATTCATCGGCCCAGTTGCAGAGGCTGGCCCAGATGATCGTGACGCGGGCGGCGCCGTTCACCATGCCGTCCACCACCCAGGTGTCGAAGCTCCAGAGCTGGGCGGAGAAGCGCTTGATGGGATTGATGAGGGCCCACTCGTAGAACTCGTCCACGTAGTACTTGGCATTCACCCAGCGGAACAGGTTCGGGAAACGCTCGACGAAGGCCTTGGCACGGCTCCAGCTGGGATCCACCTTGTAGATCCACCAGGCCAGCAGCATGGCGCCGGGGGCCCAGACGAGCGTGGCCCAGGCCATCAGGCCGTATTCCATCATGGGCGGCACATGCTCGCCATGATGGGCGGGGGCCACCTGGTAGAGCAGCGGCTCGATCCACTTGCTGAAGAGCTCGGCCGGCACGATGGGGAAGATGCGGTGCAGGCTTTCGGGATAGTTCAGGAAGCCGCCGACCACGGCCAGGCCCGCGAGAATCGCCACAGGCAGCCACATGCGCCAGGTCACTTCGTGAGGGTGATGGCCCGGAACGAAATCGTGATCCTCCGGATCATCCACGTGGTGGTCGTGGTGCTGATCCAGCTCGTGGACGTGGTTCTCGTGCGGGTGGGCGTGGGCGCCGTGCGCCCCGTGATGGTCGTCGTGGCCGTGATGGGCCTCGGACTGCACCGTCAGGCCGTAGGGATCATCCCCTGCCCCGCGGTAGTTGCCGTAGAAGGTCATGGCGATGAGGCGGGTCATGTAGAAGGCGGTGCAGAAGGCGCCCAGCATGCCGAGGATCCAGGCCACCAGGTTGAGCGTGGGCCCGGTGTAGTGGCCGTGCTGGTACCAGCCTTCGAAGACCTTCCACAGGATCTCGTCCTTGGAGAAGAAGCCCGAGAAGGGGAAGATGCCGGCGATGGCGAAGGTCGCCAGGATCATGCTCATGGCCGTGATGGGCATGAGCTTCTTGAGCCCGCCCATGTTGCGCATGTCCTGCTCGTGGTGGCAGGCCGCAATGACGGCGCCGGACCCAAGGAAGAGGCTGGCCTTGAAGAAGGCGTGGGTGAAGACGTGGAACATGCCGGCGCTGAAGGCGCCCGCACCCATGCCCATGAACATGAAGCCCAGCTGGGACACGGTGGAATAGGCCAGCACCTTCTTGATGTCGTACTGGGCCAGGCCCATGGTGGCGGCCACGAAGGCCGTCAGCGAACCGAAGGCCAGCACGACGGCCAGGGCCACCGGTGCGTTCACGTAGATGAAGTTCAGCCGCGTGATCATGTAGAGGCCGCTGGTCACCATGGTGGCCGCGTGGATCAGCGCGCTGACGGGTGTCGGACCCGCCATGGCGTCCGGCAGCCACACGTACAGGGGGATCTGCGCGGACTTGCCCATGGCGCCCACGAAGAGGCAGCAGCCGATGAGGTTGAACCACCAAGTCGCCGTGTGGGTGTAGCCGTAGAGCGTGATGGCGGGCAAGTTCGCGATGTCGCGGACGGAGCCCATCAGGGTGTTGTAGTCGAGGCTGCCGAAGATCTGGAAGATCAGGAAGAAGCCCAGCATGAAGCCGAAGTCGCCGATGCGGTTCGTGACGAAGGCCTTCTTGCCCGCGACGGCCGCGAACTCCTTGTCGAAGTAGAAGCCGATGAGCAGGTAGGAGCAGAGGCCCACGCCTTCCCAGCCCAGGAACATCATCATGATGTTGGCGCCCAGCACCAGATTCAGCATGCTGAACACGAAGAGGTTCAGGTACGCCATGAAGCGGTAGTAGCGGCCGTCGTTGCGCTCTTCGGCCATGTAGCCGGTGCTGAAGAGGTGGATCAGGAAGCCCGCACCCGACACGAGCAGGGCCATGCAGCCGCTGAGCACGTCGAACTTGTAGGCCCATTCGATCTTGTAGGTGCTGAGGCCGCCGAGCACGCGGGCGCCGCCCACGTCGAACCAGGTCCAGAGGCTCTGGTGGATGGAGCGGCCGTCGGCGGGCAGGCCGACGAGCTGGACGAAGTGCCAGAGCGTGAGGGCGAAGGCGAGGCCCACGCTGCCCAGGGCGAAGGTGTCGACGATGGCGGTGTTCCGCAGCTTCCGGCCGCTGAGGCCGTTGATGAGGAAGCCGAAGAAGGGCAGGAAGGGGATCAGCCAGAGGTAGCTGCCGGGCTGCGAGGCGGCGGTCATTGCGTGTTCCATGGTCGTCGTCATCCCTTCAGCAGGTTGATGTCGTCCACCTGGACGGTGTCGCGCTTGCGGTAGAGGGCCACCACCAGCGCGAGCCCCACGGCCACTTCGGCGGCGGCGAAGCCCATCACCAGCAGCGCGAAGGCCTGACCGGAGATGGAGCCGCTGTGGCGGGCGAAGGCGATGAAGTTCAGGTTGGCGGCGTTGAGCATGAGCTCCACGCACATGAGGATCACCAGGGCGTTCCGGCGGATGAGCACGCCGATGATGCCGATGGAGAACAGGAGGAAGGAGATGAGGAGGACCGCGTTCAGGTTGACCATCACACCCGCTCCGTCTTGGCCAGCACGACCGCGCCCACCAGGGCCACCAGGAGGATCACGCTGAGGATCTCGAAGGGCAGAAGGTAGTCCGCGAAGAGGCCGCGGCTGACGGCCTGCGCATTCTGCTGGGCCACGTTCAGCCCGTTGGCCAGTTCGGGGCGCAGCACCAGGGCCTCGGTCGAAGGGGTTCCGAAGATCAGGTTCCGGAAGATGGCCACGAAGGCCGCGGCCCCGAGCAGCACCGCCACGACGGCGTAGCGGGACTGGAGCTGGAAGACCGACTTCTCCTTGAACTTGCTCAGCTCGACGAGCATGACCACGAAGAGGAAGAGCACGACGATGCCGCCGGCGTAGACCAGGATCTGGGCCATGCCGAGGAACTCCGCCTCCAGGCTGAGGAAGCAGCCCGCCACGCAGAGCATGGCGAACAGGAAGCCCAGCACGCTGTGGACGGCGCTCTTGGAGGCGACCATGAACGCGGCGCCGCACAGGGCCATGACGCCGAAGATGGCGAACATGTTCCGGCCGATCGTTTCGAGTAGATGTTCCATGGGACGTCCTTGGGACAGAAGGCTCGGATGCAGAAAAGGGGTCAGTCCTCAGCCACGCTATGGCGGCCCACAGGCGAGGGAATGAACATGTTCTGGCCGGCGCCTTCCATGCCGATCGAGAAGTCCTCGCGGTTGTAGGTGGCCAGTTCGAACTGATGGTTGAGGATGATCGAATCGAAACCGCAGCTTTCGACGCAGAACTCGCAGAAGATGCAGCGCTCCATCTCGAAGTCGTAGCGCACGGGGAAAGGCATCTTGCGCCCTTCCTTCTTGCCCTTCTCGATGGTGATCACTTCGGTGGGGCAGATCTTTTCGCAGGCCAGGCAGCAGACACACTTGATCTCGCCCTGCTCGTCCTTCAGGAGGGTGAGGCGGCCGCGGTACCGGGGCGCCAAGTTCACCTTCACCTCGGGGTATTCCTGGGTGAAGTGCTTGAGCTGGGTGCGGATCTTCTTCCGGTTGGCGGAGAAGAACACCTTGCCGAAGTACTTTCCGGTCAGCGCCATGCCGCCGGCGATGTCAAAGGGGATGAGGGTTCTCAGCATGCTCATGGGTCCTCCCTCAGAACGCGAAGCGGATGATGGCCGCGAGGAAGAGGTTCACGAGGGTCAGCGGGATCAGGTACTTCCAACCCACATCCATGAGCTGGTCATAGCGGTAGCGCGGCAGCGTGGCGCGCACCCACAGGAAGACGAAGAGGATGCAGAGGATCTTCGCGAAGAAGAAGAAGAAGCTGGGGCCGCCGATGATCGGCATCGTGGCCGGGATGAACCGCTGCAGGCCGAAAGGCAGCAGGTAGTGGCCGCCGAGGAAGAAGGCCGTGGCCAGCGAGGAGACGACGATCATGTTGGCGTATTCGGCCAGGTAGAAGAATCCGAACTTCATGCCCGAATACTCGGTGTGGAAGCCCGCCACCAGCTCGGTTTCGGCTTCGGCCAAGTCGAAGGGCACGCGGTTGGTTTCCGCAAATCCGCAGGTCAGGTAGACGAAGAAGCCGATGAAGAGCGGAATGATGGCCAGGGGATTCAAGTCCTTGCCCGTGGACAGGGCCACGGACATGTCCTTGAAGCTCAGGCTGCCGGACAGCAGGACGGGCACCAGCAGGCTCAGGGTCAGGGGCACTTCGTAGCTGACGATCTGGGCGGCGGAGCGGAGGCTGCCGAGCAGGGGGTACTTCGAGTTGGAGGCCCAGGCGCCGAGCACGATGCCGTAGACGCCCACGGAAGCGAGGCCCAGGATGAACAGCAGGCCCACGTTCACGTCGGTGATGAAGCCCTGGAAGGGCAGCCCGCCGATGACCGGCCAGCTCTTGGGCATGTAGAACATGACACCGGGATAGTAGGCGACGCAGGCGAACACGCCGAAGGCGGCCATCACGGAGATGATGGGGGCCAGCGTAAACACGCCGCGGTCGGCCTTGGCCGGGATGATGTCTTCCTTGGTGATGAGCTTCAGCGCGTCGGCGATGAAGATGGGCAGACCGCGCAGGATCGACAGCATGGGCACCTTGCCCATGCCCCACATGATGCGGTTCATGGGGCCCGTGATGCCCACGTGGCCGCCGGCGAGGCGGGTGGCGCCCAGGCGGACCTGGATGTAGCCGATGACCTTGCGCTCGGCGAAGGTCGTGAGCGGCACGATGATGAAGATGACGATCAGGACGGCCAGGATCTGGATCACGCCCATGATCAAGGTTTGAGTGAGGGTCATTGGAATGGCTTGGGTCGGCATCGTCGTCGTCCTCAGCGGTCAATCTCGCCCAGCACCACGTCGAGGGTGCCGATGGCGGCGATCACGTCGGCCAGGAGTCGGCCTTCGATCATCTTGGGCAGGGCCTGCAGGTTCACGAAGCTCGGTGCCCGGACGTGCATGCGATAGGGGTTGAGCCCCCCCTTCTCGCCCACGAAGTAGTAGCCCAGCTCGCCCTTGGGGGCCTCGATGGGATGGTAGACCTCGTTCACCTCGGACTTGAGGATCTTCGGGATCTTGGCCATCACTGGGCCTTCGGGCAGGCCGTCGATGCACTGCTGAATGATGCGGTGGCTCTGGCGCATCTCCGCCAGACGCACGAGGTACCGCGCGTAGGTGTCGGCCTCGGTGCGGGTGGGGATCTCGAAATCCATCTCGGCATAGGCCGCGTTGGGGAAGGCCTTGCGGATGTCGTAGGGCACGCCCGCCGCGCGCAGCACGGGGCCCGTCACGCCCAGGGCGATGCAGTCCTCGGCGTTGAGCTTGGCCACGCCGATGGTGCGCTTCTTCCAGATGCGGTTTTCGGTGAGTAGGGTCTCGTACTCGTCCACGCAGTCCAGGAACAGGTCCTGGAAGGCCTGGGCCTTCTTGATGAAGCCCGGAGGCAGGTCCTCACGCAGGCCGCCGATGCGGAAGGCCGTGGTGGTTAGGCGCGCGCCGCAGAAGGCCTCGAAGAGGTCGAGCAGGTACTCGCGCTCGCGGAAGGCGTAGAGAAAGACCGTCATGGCCCCGATGTCGAGCGCGTGCGTGGCCAGCCACAGCAGGTGGGAGGCGAGGCGGTTCTGCTCGGTGAGCATGGTGCGGATGTACTTGGCGCGGCGCGGCACCTCGATGCCGAACAGCTTCTCCACGCCCTCGGCCCAGCCCAGGTTGTTGCTGATGGAGGCCACATAGTCCATGCGGTCCGTCCACACCTGGCCCTGGAAGTAGGTCTTGTTCTCGCAGATCTTCTCGACGCCGCGATGCAGGTAGCCGATGACCGGCGTGCAATGCGTGACCGTTTCGCCGTCGAGGCGCAGCTTCACCCGCAACACACCATGGGTGGAGGGGTGCTGCGGCCCGAGGTTGATTTCCATTTCCTCGTTCTTGAACACCGTCCGCTCCTAGTCAGCCTTGGGTTGCTTCAGGTTGATGCCCATCTGGCCGGCCTTTTCCATGGCGAGGCGATTGAGCACACCGCCCCGGTCTTCCCGGAAGTCGATGTCACGCTGGCCCCAGCCCACGGTCGGGTATTCCTTCCGCAGCGGGTAGCCCTCCCAGTCCTCGGGGCAGAGGATGCGGGTCATGTCCGGGTGGTTCAGGAACCGGATGCCGAGCATGTCGTAGATCTCGCGCTCCATCCAGTTGGCGCTGGGGTATTCGGAACAGGCGCTCTCGGGGCTGAAGCCTTCGGGGATCAGGATCCGCAGGCGCAGGCGCTTGCAGCGGCTGATGCTCGTGAGGTGGTAGACCACCGAGAAGGCGAAATCCTTGGCGGCCGGATAGTGGGTCGCGGACTGATCGGCCAGCATCTCGTACTTCAGCGAGACGTCATCCCGGCAGACCTTCAGCGCGTCGAGGATGGCTTCCTTCTTCACCTGGCAGACCAGCTCGCCCGCCTGTTCGAAGATCTCCTCCACCTTGTCGCCGAGCAGCTCCTGGAGCTTCAGCAGGTCGGCGTCCTTGGCCTCGACGGGCCAGGGCGTCTTCATGTCGTTGTCATCCTTGCGGGGCACGGCGCGCACGGGGAGCTTGGGCGCGTCCTTGCCTTCGGCCTCGGCCTTGGCCTTGGCCACCTCGAAGTCGGCCAGCTGCTTCTGCCACTTGGCCTCGTCGGCCGCGGCGGCGGCGACCACTTCGGCCTGGTAGGTCTTCAGGCTCGGCAGGGGCACCGTCTTCGGCATCACGATCTGGCGCTGGGGCGAGGCCGCGTAGTCGTAGACATAGGGTCCGCTGGGCACTTCCGGGGTCACCGCGTTCTCTTGCGGCGTGTCTGGAGTGTTCGGTTCAGACATCAGCCGACCTCCTCAAAGATGTCCTTGTAGCGGTCCGCGATGCTGCTCGTCATGATCTTGTCCTGCAGCTTCATGAAGCCGTAGATCAGGCTTTCGGGCCGGGGCGGGCAGCCGGGGATGTAGACGTCCACGGGCACGACCTTGTCCACGCCCTGGATCGTGTGGTACGAGTCGAAGGGCCCGCCCGCGGTGGCGCAGGAGCCCATGGCGATGACCCACTTGGGCTCGGGCATCTGGTCATAGAGCTTCTTGATCACGGGGGCCATCTTGTAGGTGACCGTGCCCGCGACGATCATCAAGTCGCTCTGGCGGGGCGTGGCGCGGAAGATGCCTGCGCCGAAGCGGTCGAAATCGAACTTGCTGGCGCCCGCGGCCATCATCTCGATGGCGCAGCAGGCCAGGCCGAAGGTCATGGGCCACACGCTGGAAGCCCGGGCCCAGTTGATGACCTTCTCCACCTTGGTGGTGATGAGCACGTGCTCAAGGGCGGTGGGCTGGTTTACTCCCATGTCAGGGCTCCCTTGGACCAGATGTAGCCGTAGCCGAACAGCAGAAGAAACAGGAAGATCCCCATTTCGATGAGGCCGAAGACCGCGAGTTCCTTCATCTGGATGGCCCAGGGCATGAGGAACACGGTTTCCACGTCGAACACGAGGAACATCACGGCCACGAGGTAGTAGCGGACGCTGAACTTTTCCCGGGCCTCGGTGGTGGCGGTGATGCCGCACTCGTAGGCCGCATACTTGTTATGACTGGGAAATGTCGGCCTCAGCAGCTTCGACAGGGTCCAGACCAGCGGCGGCAGGACCATCGCGATGAGAACCAGAAGCAGAATTGGCGCATACCCACGCATGGGCCCTCCCGAGTTCCTGATTGTGGGCTGTCCGTCGCGGTGGGGTCAATGTTTCAGACCTGACCGGGCGGTCGGTTGTGACTCATGTCCGAATCCGGTCAACCGGGATCGGCCCCCTTCCGGTAGGATTCCTCCATGTCGATGCAAAACCCACCGAATCCCGCGGATGCGGCCGACTCCGGCGAAACCCGGCTGGATGATTTCCGACCGGTCCGCGAGCTCTACCCCACCATGGACCTCACCCGCGAGGTGGTGGACTTCGCCTTGTTCCAGGCCCTGCCCCTCGATCTGATGCTGAAGCACCACTTCGTGCCCGTGCAGGAGCGCGAGGGGGTCCTGTGGCTGGCCATGGCCGATCCGCTGGACATCCCCACCCAGGACATGCTCCGGCTGCGCCTCAAGCGCCCTTTGAGGTTTGCGGGCGCCCCCCTCGCCCAGATCCAGGAAGTGCTGAAGAAATCCGAAAGCGGCCAGAAGGTCATGGACGAGGCCGGCGAGGCCCTCAAGATCCAGGTGCTGCACGAGGAGGATCTGGACGACGAGGTGCTCGACCTCGAACGCCTGACGGACAAGGACGAGGCCCCCATCGTCCGCCTGGTGGACACGACCATCTTCAACGCCCTGCAGCGCCGGGCCTCGGACATCCACCTCGAGACGACCGCCACGGGCTTCCAGATCAAGTACCGCATCGACGGCAGCCTCTACCCCGCAGCCGAGCCCATCGACCGGCGCTTCGCCTCGCCCATCATCAGCCGCGTCAAGGTCATGTCCGAACTGGACATCGCCGAGAAGCGCAAGCCGCAGGACGGCCGCTTCAAGCTCAAGGTGCGGGGCCGGGCCATCGATTTCCGCGTGAGCATCATGCCCACCATCCACGGCGAGGATTCGGTGATCCGCATCCTCGACAAAGAGAACCTGACGGAAGAATTTCAGGCCCTGAGCCTGGAGATCCTCGGCTTTTCCGACCACGAGCTGAAGCGCCTGCGCCGCTTCGCCCGCGAGCCCTACGGCATGTTCCTCGTGACGGGCCCCACGGGTTCAGGCAAGACCACCACCCTCTACGCCGTGCTCAGCGAGATCAAGGCCCCCGAGGACAAGATCATCACCATCGAGGATCCGGTCGAGTACCAGCTCGAGGGCGTCACCCAGATTCCCGTCAACGAGAAGAAAGGTCTCACCTTCGCGCTGGGTTTGAGGTCCATCCTGCGCCACGATCCCGACAAGATCCTCGTGGGCGAAATCCGCGACCCCGAAACGGCCCAGATCGCCATCCAGTCGGCCCTCACGGGTCACCTGGTCTTCACCACCGTTCACGCCAACAACGTGCTGGACGTGCTGGGCCGCTTCCAGCACATGGGCGTCGAGGTCTACAACTTCGTCTCATCGCTGAACTGCATCCTCGCCCAGCGCCTCGTGCGTGTGCTCTGCCCCAAGTGCAAGCGGCCCGCCGCCAAGCCCACCCCGCAGGAGCTCGAAGAGAACGGCGTGGACGAGGCCTGGTTGCGCAGCGCCACCCTCTTCGATCGCGTGGGCTGCGTGGACTGCCACGGCACGGGCTTCCGCGGCCGCCAGGCCATCATCGAATTCATGGGCCTCAACGACGAGATCCGCGAGCTGCTGATCCAGCGCGCCCCCGTGCGCGAAGTGAAGGCAGCCGCGCGGCGCCACGGCATGCAGTTCCTCCGGGAGAGCGCCATCGAGAAGGTGCGGGCGGGGATTACGACCTTCGCCGAGATCAACAAGGTCACCTTCCGGGAAGGCGCCTAGAACCGCTAGCGCGCTTTCCGTGCGTGCGCGTAGAGGGCGGGCCACACCGCGGCCAGGGCCTCCTGCGCCAGGATCGGCAGCAGGGGCCGCCCACCGCCCTCCACCCAGAGCCGCTCGGCGCCGCGCAGGGCCGCCAGAGCCAGGTCCGCCTCGAGGCTGGCCACGCGCTCGCCCGCCAGGCTTGCGGCGCCCCAGCGGCGGAAGTGCTCCCGGAAGAGCGCGCGCCAGGCCTCGTCGAGTTCGGCCCGCCGCGCCCGCAGACGCGCTTCCCGCCCAATCAGGCTCAGGCGCCGCCGCCACAGCTCCGAATCCTCCTCCAGGTGCCGCGCCCAGCCCAGGGCGGCCTCCACCAGTCCCGCGGCGTCGAGGGCCTCGGAAAACCAGGTCCGGAGATCATCCTCGTCCAGGAAGAGCAGGTTCAGGGGCTGGGCTTCGAAGTCGCGGACATTCAAGCCAGTCCCGCGATCAGGCGGGGCGCTGCAGAGGGCCGTCAGACCTTCGGATTCGACCCGTTCCACCGCCCTCGCCAGCGCCACACGGCGCTGGGTGCGGGCACGATCCTGCCGGCGGTCCTTCATGCGATTTGATGAAAAAGGCACGGGATCAAAATCAGGCCCCCCGCACCAACTCCCGCTCCAGACTCTGCAGGCGCTTCAGGCGGGCGAAGGTGCCAGCCTGCCCGGCCAGGGCTTCGGGGCTGCCGAGCTGGATGGGCAGGCCTTCTTCCAGCACCAGCACGCGGGCGCAGGTTTCGGCGACGAAGACGCGATGCGTGGCCAGCACGAGTGTGGAGGTGCCCAGGAAGCCGCGCAGGTTCTCGAGGATGCGGCTTTCGGTTTCCGCATCCACTGCGGACAGCGCGTCATCCAGCAGCAGCAGGCGCGGGCGGCGCAGGAGGGCCCGCGCGAGGGCCGTGCGCTGGCGCTCGCCGCCGCTGAGGATCACGCCCCGTTCGCCCACCACCGTGTCCAGGCCATCGGGCAGGCGCCGGATCAACTCATCCATGGCCACCACCCGGGCGATCTCCCAGATCTCTTCTTCCGTGGCATCGGGACGGCCCATGGCCAGGTTGACGCGAAGCGTGTCCGAGAAGAGGAAGGCCTCCTGGGGCACCCAGCCGAGGCCCGCCCAGTGGCGGCGGAGCGTGGCGTGGGACAGCGGTTCGCCGTCGACGAGCATCCGGCCCGACTGGGGTTCCCGCAGGCCCGCCAGCACCTGCAGCAGCAGCGTCTTGCCCGAACCGATGCCGCCCACCACCGCCAGGCTGTCGCCGGGCGTCAGGTGGAGATCGAGGGGACCGAGCCCGCGTCCCGTCTCGAACCGGTGGCTCAGGCCCTCCAGGCTCAGAGACACCGGAATGTCGGGAAGGGCGATGGGGTCGGCGGCCGGGAGCGCCGGTTCGGGGCTGTGGACCAACTGATCCAGGCGCTCCTGGCCGGCTTTGGCGCGCTGGAAGAGGTTCGCCGACCAGCCCAGGCTCATCATGGGCCAGGCGAGGGCCACGAGGAATCCTGTGAAGGCCGTCAGGTCTCCCAGGGTCAGCTTGCCGTGCACGACGAGGTTGCCGCCGTAGGAGACGAGGACCAGCGCGGACATGCCACCGATGAGGGCTGAGAGCGGCGCGTAGGCGCTGAAGATCACCGACTGCTTCATGCTGAGCATGGCGTGGCGGCGGCTGAGGGTCCCGAATTGCGCCACCCGCGCCTCTTCGAGGCCGAAGGCCTGCACCACCCGCTCACCGCTGATGGTCTCGTGGCTGAAGGTCGAGAGGGCCGAGAAGGCCAGCTGCAGCTTCTGCTGCACCATGTGGCTCCACTTCCCGATGACGTAGAAGCCCAGGGCCAGAAACGAGAACGGCAGCATGACGGCCAGCGTGAGCCGCCAGCTGGTATGGAACATCAGCCCCAGCGTCACCGGCAGGATCGACAGCACCTGCAGGAAGCTCATGAGCCCGGGCCCCGTGGCCATGCGCACCGTACCCACGTCGTCGCCCACGCGCGACATGAGGTCGCCCACGCGCTGCCGCTCGTAGAACGCGAAGGGGCGCGAGAGCAGGTAGCTGTAGAGCGACTCGCGCTGTTCCCGCTCCACCTCGCGGCTGAGTCCGATGAGGGTGTTACGCATGAGGTAGCGGCCGATGCCGGCGGCGACCGTGAAGCCCAGCATCCAGCCCAGGAAGACCCGCGATCCGTGCCAATCCTGGCGTTCCAGCGCGTTCACCGCGCGGCCCGACCAGTAGGGCACCACCGAGGCCGCCACGCTGCACCAGACCGTGGCCGTCAGGCCCCAGTAGAGGGTGCGCCGGTGTCGCGCCATCAGCGGCCACCACCACCACAGTTTCGAATTCGAAAGATCCGCCAAGCGGGCCTCCAGGCAATCAGAGTAGCAACACCAATCCTCCCTCGGTGCCAGGAAGCATCTTCCTCGGAAGCGCGGGCCGGCGCATCCTAGAGGAAATTCAGGGATTCCAAACCATGCGCGACATGCTCCTCGCATTCGGCCTGATCGTCTTCTCGGCCCTGACACCCCTTCCACTCGCCGCCCAGATGGTCGAGGAGTCCCTGGCCCGGGATCCGGGTCCACTCGATTTCATCGAAGGCGAGGGCTACGAGCAGTGGATCCTGCAATCCCTGTCGGGGGACGCCCTGGTGGGCCTCGCGCCGGACGGCCGGCTCGTGCCCCGCTTGGCGATGAGTTGGAAGGTCCTGAAGGACGGCCGCGTCCAGTTCGCGCTGCGGACCGACGCCCACTACACGGATGGCAGTCCCGTCGGCGCGGAGGACGTGCTTTGGACGCTGCGCGAACTGCTGCGCGATCCCAAGGCCAGCCCCACGAAGCGGGCCATTCTCGAGGGCGCCGAAGCGGGCGTCGAAAACGGCCGTCCCTGGGTGCGCTCACCCAAGCCCATCGGACGCCTGCTTATGGAACTGGCCCGCGTGCCCATCGCGCAACAGGGCCATCCGGACCGCGGCTCGGGCCCCTTCGCCTTCCGCAAAGAGCCCGGCGCCTGGGTCTTCACGCGCCGCGACCACTTCCTGAAACCTCGCATCGAAGGCATCCGCTTCCGCCTGCTGCCCGATGCGGCCGGCGTCATGGCCGCGCTCCAGAAGGGATGGCTGAGCCTCGGCGCCCCGGCCACGCGGCGACAGACCGAGGTGCCGCAGACCCACCGCCTGGTGACCCAGCCCATGCAGGCCCAGCTGGTGGTATGGAGCCATGTGGGTGTGGGGCCCCTCCAGTTGCTGGAGCGCTGGCGCAGGGACGCCTTCCCGCCCCAGCTCCTCGCCCTCAATGGCCACCCAAGCCGTGGCCTGTGGCCGGAGACCCTCGGCTTCGAACCCCAGGCCATCGCCGCGAACTCGGCGGCCCCCAAGGGCCCCGGCCTGCTCCGCCTGCTCTATCCCGCCGGGGATGAAACGGTGGAGAAACTCCTCCTGGCCCTGCGCGAACGCGCCCGGCGGGATGGGTTCGACATCCAGTTGACGCCCCTCGAACAAGGGCTGCTGGTGGGGCGCCTTCAACAGGGGGATTTTCAGCTGGCCTGCTCCCTCGTGGTCTTCGATCCTCATCCATGGGCGGTCATGGAGTATCTGGAACCGAAGGGCCCCATGAACTTCACAGGCTGGACCCATCCCCGCCTTGCGGAACTCAGCGCCCAGGCCCAGCAGCCGGGAGACACAGCCTGGCGCGAGCTCCAAAGCCTCTGGGCCAAGGCGCCCGCTGCCCTGCCCTTGGTGGATTTCCAAAGCGTGATCTGGGTGGACAGGCGACTGCAGGTGGAACCGAGCCCCCTGGGCCTCTACTTCCACACCCCGGGGGCCGCCGGGTGGCGCTGGAACGCACGGTGAAGAGCACCTTCTGGCGGATGGCCCCGGGGTGGATGGTCTGGGTTTCCGGACTCGGTCTTGCCTTGGCCCTTCCCGGATCCACCTGGAAATCCGCCACCCCGCCCCTCTTCCCCTGGGAAGCCCTCGGGCCCTCCCTCCTAGCCGTGGCCGCTCTGTCCTTCCTGGCGCCGCTGTTGGCCTGGCGGGGTGGCCCCGACCTGGCGAGACACCGATCCCTCGCCCTTCTGGAGGCGCCGCCCGACCTGATGTGGGCGGCCCTGCTCTTGGCCCTTTGGCCATCAGCCTGGGGCCCTCCAGGCCTCGGCGGATGGCTGGCGGCCTTCCTGCTCGCATCCCTTCCCAGCGAGGTCCGGTGGCTCGCGCAGGCGATCCCCGCCGAGCATCCCTTCCCGCAGGCCTGGGGGAGCGCGGCGGTGCGGCGGGTCCGGCACCTGGCGCTGACACGTCTTTGGGGCCGCTGGGTCGCTGCACGTCTGCCCATCTGGCTCACGGCCACCCTGGTGCTGGAGCGGGTTCTCGGAGTGCCGGGCCTCGGCACCGACTGGATGACTCGCGTGGCCCTGCGGGACCGGGCGGGGCTGACGGTATGGATCCTCGCCCTGGCCCTGCTCTGGGCCCTGTCGCAGACCTGGGACCCGGAGGTCTCATGAGGTGGCGCCTCGCCTTTCTCGGGGCGCTGCTGATTCCCGACCTGGCCCTGGATCCCTTCCGCGGCGGGTTGACCGCCACCCTCCGACATCCCCTGGGAACGGATGATCTTGGGCGGGACGCGCTGTTGCGGCTGGCACTGGCAGCTGCACGCAGTCTGGGGTTCGCCAGTGCCTGCGCCTTGCTGGCCCTCTCGCTCGGTCTCCTGCTGGCCTGGTACGGCGGGAGGCTGCGCAGCGCCTGGTCCGCCCTTCGCAGCCTCCCGCCCCTGCTCTTCCTGCTGCCCCTCGCCGCCCTCCTCGGTGGGCTTTCACCTTTGCCCCTGGGGCTGCTGCTGGGCCTGCTCATCGCCCCCCATCTGGAGCCTCCCCTGCGCACGCGGCTGGAATGGTTCCGTCATTCGCCCGCCTGGGCGGCGGAGCGCACCCTCGGCGCGACCTGGCCTTCGACATTGCGGCGCTGGTCCCCCTGGGGCTGGCAGCAGGCCGCGGCGCTCTTCCCCGGCGCCTGGATCGCGGCCCTCTGGGGCGAGGCGACCTTGTCGGCCCTGGGACTCGGGCCCGGCCCAGGTCACGACAGCCTTGGCCGCCTGCTGGCCGAAGAACTGCCGCGCCTCGGATCGGATCCTTCACCCTTGGCCTGGGCGGCCCTGGCGGTGGTGCTGCTCCTGGCCTGGGTCTCCGCGCCCGGGCGCGCGGAGTGATCGGGCCGGGACCATGTCCCCCGCCGCCAGAACCCGCGCTAACCTGGGGATATGAGCCCCCTCCTCGGACACCCCATTCCCGCTTTCTCCCTGCAGGACGACCAGGGCACCACCGTCACGGCCAAGGATTTCAAGGGCCACTGGACCGTGCTCTACGCCTACCCCAAGGACAGCACTCCCGGCTGCACGACGGAGGCCTGCGACTTCCGCGACAACCTCGCCCGCGTGCAGTCCCTGGGCGCCCAGGTCTACGGCATCAGTCGCGACAGCCTGAAGAGCCACACGAACTTCATCGCCAAGCAGAACCTCCCCTTCCGTCTGCTCTCTGATCCCGACACGGCCCTGCTCAAGGCCCTGGGCGCCTTCGGCAAGAAGATGATGTACGGCAAGGAAGTGGAGGGCATCATCCGCAGCACCTTCCTCGTGGACCCCAAGGGCATCATCCGCCACGTCTGGCCCAAGGTCAGCGTGAAGGGCCACGTGGCGGAGGTGATCGAGATCCTGGCGGGTCTATCCAAATAAGGGCGCTGCGATTCGCGTCCTGAAAGAACAAAGATTTAACCGCGAATGACGCGAAAGGCTTGCATTGCAAGCCACGCGAATGGGGTCGCTGGGGGACCAAGCCGCGGCGGAAATCGTTTGGACCGCAGATCAGGACACCGTCCATTCGTGTGCATTCGCGCCATTCGCGGTTCAGATTTTTATCGCTTCGAGTACCGAGGCGATCATCCAGCCATGATGCTGAAGCCGCCGTCGACGTAGAGCGTCTGGCCGGTGATGCCGCGGCCCATGTCGCTGAGCAGGAACACGCCGGCATCGCCCACTTCCAGTTGATCCGTGTCCTTCTGGAGCGGCGTGTGGGAGCGGTGGGCCTTGAGCTTGGAGCCGATGCCCGGAATGGCCGAAGCCGCCAGGGTCTTGATGGGGCCGGCTGAAATGGCGTTCACGCGGATGCCTTGGGGGCCCAGATCCGAGGCGAGGTAGCGCACACAGGCTTCCAGGCTGGCCTTGGCGACACCCATGACGTTGTAGCCGGGTACCACCCGTTCCGCCCCGAGGTAACTGAGGGTCACGATGGAGCCACCTTCGGCCATGAGAGGCTGGGCCGCGTGACAGACGGCGGCCAGGGAGTAGGCGCTGATGTCATGGGCCACGCGGAAATCCTCGCGGCTGGTGTCGACGAAGCGGCCTTCCAGGGCCTGGCGCGGCGCATAGGCCACCGAGTGCACGAGGAAGTCGATCTTCCCCCACTTCTTGCGGATCTCGTCGAAGGCCATGACGATCTGGCTGTCGCTGCCCACGTCCATCATCTGAAGGTGGGGATTCTTCAGTTCGGCGGCCAGTTCGCGGACGTTCTCGCCCAGGCGCTCATTCTGATAGGTGAGGCAGAGTTGGGCGCCGGCCTCATTCGCCCGCTGGGCGATGCCCCAGGCGATGGACCGCTTGTTCGCCACGCCGATGATCAGGCCCCGCTTCCCTTCGAGCAAGCCACCCTTGGCCACCATGCGATCTCCTTTAGAGTCTTGTTCTAACAAGCACTTAGCATACCGTAAAATCACGTTCCCAGACTATACCCAGGGTAAAGACAGCTCCTGCCCGGATCGGGCTGGCCGCTTCCCTTACACTGGCTGATCCTGACTCGTTCAGGTTCCAACGAGGCCATCGTGATCTTCGCACCTGCGATCTTCCTCGCCCACGTCCAGCTCCAGAGTCCGGCCTATCGCGCGGATCTGGATGCGGGCCGCTACCTCAAGGTGATGGCCGAAACGGAACAGCGGCTCCGCCAGGATCCGAACGATGCGCTGGCCTTGGCCGCCAGATCCCAGGCCCTCTGCAGCCTCATGCGGTTCGCCGAGGCCCTGGCGGCGGCGGATCGCGCGGTCGCGCTTCGGCCGGGCCTGGCCGAAGCGCTGCTGGCGCGGGGCCTGGCCCGGGCCGGCGAAGCCATCCGGCAACGCAACCTCAGCGGCCTTCGCAAGGCCCTGAATGCCATGGACGACCTCCGCGCCGCCACTGCGGCGGATCCAACGTTGGCCTCCGCCTGGACCAGCCTCGGGCTGGCCTACGAGATGCTGCCGGGCCTACTTGGAGGATCGACCAGCAAGGCCCTGCAATGCGCCAGCTCTCTGCGCGCGCTCAATCCCGCCCGGGGCGACCTCCTGCAGGCCCTCATTCTCGTGGAGGAAGACCGGTGGAAGGAGGCCGAACCCTATTTCGGCCGTGCCCTCGCCCTGGCTCCCCAGGATCCGGAAGTGGTGGGCCAATGGCTGGACGCGCTGGACAGCCGCCCCGCCCGGAAAGCGCTCGGTGAAGCCGCAAAGAACGCCCGCCTGCTATCCGAAGCCGCTCGCCTGCTGCCGAGCGTGCGCAGCCGCGCCCAGGGCGTCATCGCCGTCAGCGATGCCTACGTGCATGCCGGCCAACCCGAAACGGCCTGGAAGGTGCTGCAGGATCATCTCCACCAGGTGGAAGCCCCCAGCCTCGTCCGCCAGCAGCTCGGCAAGGTTTCCGCCCTCAGTGGCACCCACCTCCAGGAGGGCCTGGCCGCCCTCGACCAGGTGCTGCGGGAACCCCTGGAGGGCGGCTCCTCCGGCTACCCCGGCACCTGGTGGCGCAAAGGCCAGATCCTCCACCGCCTCGGCCGCAACGACGAGGCCCGCCGTGCCGCCCAGGAAACCCTCAAGCTCGATTCGAAACACCGGGGGGCGAGGGAGTTGCTGGAGAAGCTGGATCGTTCCTGAGTCCTACAGGATCAGCAGAATGACCTCCCCGGAAGCGGCCCGGACGCGCGGCGGCAACACGCTGCCCCATTACGTCAATTCGCCCAGAATTATCGGGGTTTTTAACCAAACCGGATGGAATCCCAAATTCTCTAAATTCAATGTGCAAGACGATTTGATCCTTTTCTTGAGCTTTGGCATAGGCCTTGATATCTTTCCGTGCGGCCACCGCCCACAAGGAGATCTCCATGAAGAACCAGAAGGGCTTCACCCTCATCGAGCTGCTGCTCGTGCTCGCCATCATCGGCATTATCAGCGCCATCGCGCTGCCGGCCCTGCTCGGACAGCGCGCCCGTGCCCGCGACAAGACGGCCATCCAGGGCTCCATCGGCCGCATCGGTGATCTGGTCGGTCAGTACGACAAGGCCAAGGAAATGATCGCCAACGGCGATACCGGCACCATCAAGGGAATCATGGATTCCTACCTCAGCACCGCCGTCAGCTCCAAGGATCTGAACCCCTGGGGCACGGCTTCCACGGATCTGATCTTCGTGTCCGCGATCGACACCACCTCCATCACCGCTGCCACCGACAAGTCCGACTTCGACTCGAAGCTTGTTACGGCCATGGCTGGGAAGACCATCGGCCAGGGTCAGGCCTACCTGCAGCCCCCCACGGCCACCGTTCCTGGATTCGTGGGCGTCGGCGTCGTGCTCAACGGCAAGGATTCCGCCGGCAAGAACATGATTCAGATCAAGTCCGTCGCGGTCGAGTAACCATCTCGCACCTGTGGGTACCGAGTAGAAGGGGAGGCGCATGCCTCCCCTTCTTTTTTGTTTGTCTCGCCTTCTGAAGATCCCATACCCGGTTCTGTCGCTCCTTCGAACGGATCCCGCCTGGCACAGTTCCAGCCATGTGGGCGCCTCACAGTTAGGCTACGTCTGAGCCCGATTGTGATTGCCCGCCTCTCTCCATTGCCAAGGTCATCCACGTGGACGATCTCCCGTTTCCGAGGTGGAAATCAGATCCAGGCGCGGCCCAGCCAGTTCATTTTGATGACTACCCTGGCAATCCGCGAATTCCCCAGCGTTTTCCCCTTGAGCACTCAAATTTGAGGGACCTATTCAACCACCCGTAGGGCTAGGACTTTAGCCTTCGAAAGCATCACCACGGAACGTGACCGCTTTTTTCAAGCCACGAACGAAACTCAGCTTCGTTTCAAGGCGAACACGGCCATCTCTGAATCTAAATAGACTGGGGGACCGAGGAGTTGCCGGTACATGGCGAACAGGGCTCGAAGCAGGCCCGGCGGGTAGGTGCTCGGAAAGGCCAAATGGCGGTGCAACAAAAGGTGAGTGGCGCCGCTGCGGCTGATCGCCGTGGGATCCGTGAGGTCCACAAGTGACGACAAACCCTTCCGCTTCCCACTGGGAATCGGGCTGAGCACCTGATCGATGTAGGTGTTCCCGTAGATCATGCCGGGTACGGCGGAGGGTGCCTCCGGGAAGAGGGGCGCGTAGCCGATCAGGACGGGGCGGTGGTGGACGCGTTGATAGAAGTAGAATGGGTTTCGGTGGTCACCCGCCATCATCGGAAACTCGATGATTGGGCCCGTCCCCTCGCGGGCGAGTTCCAGATAATACGGGGGGATGTCTCCAACCTTCACGGTCCGTTTGGCCACCGCCACGGGCCTCAGTTCGCTGTCCAGAGACTCGGAGCGATCTTCCTGGGTGTGGAACTGGAAGTAGACGGTCTGCGCGGTGAAGGAATTCGGGAACCTGAAAAGCTCAGGCAGGGGTCCCGTCCAGAAACCAGCGAGGAGGATGACCGCTCCCAGCCCCCCTGCCAACCGAGCCGAGTTCCGCCCGAATGAGGCGCAGGCCGCCAATCCCCTAGCCACCAGCAGCAGAAAGACCGGGACGCACACGATGCTGTACCGGGTCAGGACGACGGGAGCATCGATGGAGCGCGGATGGAGGACCACCCCGGCCAGGAGGTGTGCAGGAATGCAGAGCACCAGGATCAGCGCGAAGGGCGGATTCTCCCTGAACAGGCGAAAGGCTCCCCAGATGGCGAGCCCGCCGATGGCCATCGCCAGGGCCAGGTTATGGGTCCCTGCCACCAGTTTGAAGGACAGAAGCAGGGTCCTCAAAGTCAGATGCCCCTGCCCCGCCACTTGGCCCAGGCTCGTCCGCATGGAATCCAGGGTCGGCCAGCCCATGAGTATCAGCGCGCCCACCAACAGGAAGGTTGCGGTCTGAGCGACCTCAGTTAAGTGGACCTGGCAGACCGAGGAAGGCCCGGAAGCCTGGTCTCGCTTCCGGAGTGCGAATAGGCCTCCAACGCCGAGTGGCAGGCAGACGGCCACCGCGGCAAAGAGGTGAAATTCAACCGCCGCCAGGCTAGTGGCGAAGTAGATCCAGCGCATCCGCTTCTGCCCCGTGGAGAGCCAGAGCCCGCCGGCCACCAACGCAGCGAAGGTCAGCAGGGCAGTCGGGCTGTAGGGACGAAAGACTCGACTGTACAGCACCAGGAGGGGTGAGCAAGCCAGCAGCCACTGGAACCAGGTGGCCGTAGTCCGGTCCGTCAACCGGGTCAGGGGGCGACGAAACACGAGGAGCATCGCCAGGCCAGCCACAATGGACGGAAGCCTCAGCAGCCATTCGTGCAGACCGATGGTATTCAGCAGCACCTTCCCATAGACATTCAGGGGGATGCAGGTGGCTCCCGGAATGGAGAAGTGCATGGTGAGCCAGGCGAGGTTTTTCCCGACGATGAAATGAAGCCCGTGCCACTCGTCATCGAGCAGGGGTTGGCCCCAGACCTGGACCAGACGAAGCAGGACTCCCGTGAGCACGGCCAGCACGGAGAGCCGAGGCCAATCGCGGGTGACCTCTGCCACACGCGACCAGCCACCCCGCCTGGCTCGTCCTGGAAGAGAATCCGCCACCCCTCCCTGCCCTTGAACCGGCAGAGTCGTGGAAGGCGATTCGGCAATCCGGGAAGGCGCAGCCTCGTTCATCCTTGGGATCCGGCCTTAGCCGTGGGCGTGAGGCTTCGCAGCGTCTGGACGGTCAGGGTCGGATCCGCACGCTCAAGCTTGTCGAGCCCCTGGGACAACCACGGGGAATCCGGCTTCTCGGTCCGGATGCGTTCGATGATATGACGTGCCTCCTCCGGACGATGATTCCCCAGGAAGGCCATCCCCAGATTGAACAACTGTTCCGGGTCGGCAGGTTTCATGGCCCAGACCTTGTCCAATTGCCGATTACCCTCGTCCTGGCGACCTGCCTCGTAGAGCAGGCGTCCGTAAACCACGCCCGCATAGAAGGATTTCGGGTCCCGCCCCAGGGCAACCTCCGTGGCCTTCAAGGCTTCCGGGAGCTGTTGGCGCGATAGGAGGATGAGGGCCCAGTCCACCTGCGAAGTGACAGGATTCACCCGGTCGGAGGCCGTACCAGCGGCGTCGGGAAGGTGCATGATCCGTTCGACGAAGGGGGCGGCCTCCTCATACTTCCCGATCCTCGTCAGCAGGTGGCCGAGGCCCTGGTTCACGCCCAGGAATCCAGGTTTCAACTCGTAGGATTTCCGGTAGAAGACTAGGGCCCGATCGTACTTCCCCAGCAGTTCCAGGACGTAGCCAACCCGATAATGGGCAAGATAGAGAGACGTGGAATACTTCAAGCCCTGGGAATAGGCCGCCTGCGCGTTTTCGAGTTGCCCCAGCTTGAGGTACTCATCCCCGATGTTCAGGAGCGCCACGGGGTTTTCAGGATCCATGGTGAGGGCATAGGAAAACAACCGAAGGTTGTCGCGCCAGATCTGGGTCTGGGCTGCCGTCAGTGTGGCCATCCCTCCCAGGAAACAGGCTGACACGCCCAGGACGGCAACGCGGGGAACCCTCCAGCGGTAAATAAACTCTTCAGCGAGGAAGGCCAATGCGATGAACACGCCGATCAGGGGGACATAGGTGTAGCGATCAGCATGGGACTGCCCACCCACCTGGATGATCCCGACCACCGGCAGCAAGGTGACCAGGTACCACAGCCATCCCACCGCCAGATAGGGCCGCCGGCGGAGGTTGAGGGCGCACACGGCTGTGATGAGGGCCAGGCCGAGGGAGGCGCCGACGATGTGAAACACGGGATGGAAATCCCAGCTGATGGGATAGAAGGCGCTGAGTTTGTCTGGCCAGACCATCTGGCGGAGGTAGACGAAGATCGCTCCCAGAGAGTTGCTGAGCCGCTGATGAGCGGGCAGGCTACTCAGGCTGGACATGGCCCCCACAGTCTTCTGGATCAGGATGGTCAGGATCCCGAACGCAGCCGAAAGAGCAAAGAGCGGGAGTTTCTCCACCAGCAGTTTCCAGGCCTCCCTGGACCAGAGCGCCTTGAAGCCCCGGTTGGCAAGATCCAGCCGCTGGAGCGGCCAGGCATCGAGCAGAAGCAGGATCACCGGCAAGGTCACCAGCATGCTCTTGGAGAGCAGGCCGAGGAAGAAGAGCAGGAGCATCCAGAAGTAGCCCAGCTTCGAGGGCCGTTCGACCCACCGCACGTACGCCCAGGACGTCAGGATCCAGAAGAGCGTGCTGAGGACATCCTTCCGCTCGGCGATCCACGCCACGCTTTCGACGTGCAGAGGATGGAGGGCGAAGAGCAGCGCCACGCCAGCGCTGGGCCAGGCCGAAGCCGTGATGCGCCGCAGGAAGTAGAAGAGAAGGACGCTGTTGAGAACGTGAAGGAAGAGGTTGGCCAGATGATGACCACCTGCCCAGGTTCCGAAGAGGGACACACAGGCCGCATGGGAAAGCCAGACGAGGGGGATGTAATTCCCCTCTGGTCCGGAACTGAATGCATATCGCAGGGTTTCCCAATTCAATCCTTTGAGGATGACGGGATTGTTGGATACGTAGACCGGATCATCAAAGGTCACGAAATCCGCCCAGCCCACTTGCAGGTAGACCCCCACGGTCAGGAGGACGATGGCCACTGCAATCCAGGTCACCTGTGTCGTCGTCAGAATCCGGGAACCCGCTGGAGACGCAGCCGATCCCCCGACGTCCCCTTTCGCGCCATCAGTGTCCAGGCTCATCATGGTCAGACCCCCTCAGAAGGTGCGGGTTTGCGGGGAAAGAGAGGGTCTGAGCCGAACCCCATGCGCGCCAGTCGAAACCTTAGCGCCGTACCGAGGCACCCGAAGCCGTACTGGACACTGCGCACGAAATTGATGGATGAGGCCTCCGGAAAATACTTGGTCGGGCAGGTAATCTCGGCGATGGTCAAACGATTCCAGACCGCCTGGGCCAGGAACTGGTTATCGAACATGAAGTCATCGCTGTAACGCTCAAAATCCAACTGTTCCAGGGCCTCCCTCGAGTAGGCGCGGTACCCGGTGTGATACTCGGACAACTTGGCGCCGATCATGAGGTTTTCAATCAGGGTCAGGCCCCGGTTTGCAATGTATTTCCACCAGGGCATCCCATTTTTGAGGGCGTATCCCCCCAGGATCCTTGACGCCAGCACACAGGGGTAGAGTCCCTGGGCAATGATGGACGCCATGGCCGGAATGAGTTTGGGTGTGTACTGGTAGTCCGGGTGAACCATGATGACGATGTCCGCCCCCTCCTTGAGGGCCAGCCGGTAGCACGACTTCTGGTTGCCGCCGTAGCCGCAATTTTTCTCGTGTACGTGGACCAGCGTGGACGGCAGGGAGCGGGCGATCGACACCGTCTCGTCCCGGCTCGAATCGTCGACGAGAATGACGAGGTCGACGATGCCGTGCGACATTACTTCATCGTAGGTTTTTCTCAAAGTGAGGGCCGCGTTATAAGCCGGCATGACGACGACAATTTTTTTTCCATCAAGCATGAAAATCCCTTCTAGTCCTTCAGATACACTCAAGCCGGCCGGGCAAAGGCGGAGGTTTGATCCCTAAATCAATGGCCCGATCGATTTGATTTTCAATGTCGGCGTTTCGTCAAATAGACGCATGCCCTACCGACAGACGGGCCCCTTTAGATCAAGCAAGAAGCCCACGCCTGTTATTTGTTATAAACGGTATTCAAAGTGATGGCCCCACTCTGATTGGCCGTCAGCACCTGGGCGTCGCCGAGCACGGGATCCGTAATCGTCATGTTGTAGGTGATGCCTCCAGCGAGCACTTCAACGCTGAAATTCATCTGGCTGGATCCCTTGGGGATGAACGTCGGGGCAAGGTCCGTGGACGGACGGGTCCCATCGGACTTCCAGAGGTAGGTCCCGGCGGTGCCGTAGATTCCCGTTTCAGCCTTCCGGGATTCCAGCGCCATCATCAGTACGTTGGCATTGCTGCGGGCGTCACCGATGACCCGTGCCCGCCGGCGCTGGCCAAGAAAACTCGGAATGGCGATGGCGCTAATGATGCCAAGGATGGCCAGAACCAGAAGCAATTCGATGAGACTGAAGCCTTTTGTCCGCTTGGCCTGAGATGACACATGAACCTCCAGGAATGCGAGGATTGTTGCAAGAATCGTGCAATCAATCCTTGCCCATCACGTTCGCCATATTGAAGATCGGCATGTACATGGCGACCACGATGAATCCGATGATGCCGCCCAGGACGCCGATCATCGCGGGCTCCATCAGGCTGGTGAGGTTGGCCACGGCGTTATCCACTTCGTCTTCGTAGAAATCAGCCACCTTGGCCAGCATGGCATCCAGGGCACCCGTGGCCTCACCCACTCCCACCATCTGGACCACCATGGGGGGAAACACCTTGGTCTCCGCCAGGGGGGTGCTGATGTTGCGGCCCTGCTCCACGGCGTCCTTTGATTTGAGGATCGCATTCTGGATGACCATGTTCCCGGCGGTACGGGCCGTGATATCCATGCCTTCGAGGATGGGAACGCCAGAGCTGATGAGGGTACCGAGCGTTCGGCAGAATCGGGCCACGGCCACCTTCCGTAGGACGTCGCCGAGGATCGGAAGCTTCAGGAGGAAGGCATCGATCTGGAGGCGTCCCTGGGGCGTCTTGTAATACTGGCGCAAGCCGAACACCACCAGGATCGTGGCCAGCACGATGAGCCAGCTGTAGTTGATGAGCGCATTGGAAATGCCCATGCAGATCAGGGTCGGGTAGGGAAGCTTGGCCCCCATGCCTTCATACATGGCCGAGAACACGGGGATCACCTTGATCATGATGATGACCACCACGGTGATGGCGATGCTGATGACGGCGATGGGATAGGTCATCGCGCCCTTGACCTTGGAGGTGAGCTTGACGGCCTTTTCGATGTACCCGGACAGGCGCTGCAGGATGATGTCCAGAATGCCGCCGCTCTCGCCGGCACCCACCATGTTCACGTAGAGGTCGTTGAAGGCCTTGGGGTGCTTGGACAGGGCCGCCTGCAAGGTGGATCCCTTTTCCACATCGTCCCGGACGGCTTCGATGATGCGCTGGAAGCCCTTGTCCTGCTGCTGGGCCCCCAGGATCTCCAGGCACTGAACCAGGGGCAGGCCCGCATCGATCATCACACTGAACTGGCGGGTGAAAATGGCCAGTTCCTTGGCCTTCACCTTGCCCCAGGACTTGGTCCCTTCGGCGGCCATCACCCGGATGTTCATGACCTCGATGCCGTTGCGCTTCAACGTGTTGGCGGCGGCATCGCGGGAATCGGAGACCAGGACTCCTTCCTGGATCTCCCCCATTCGATTCTTGCCTTTCCATGCATATGCGGGCATGCGGACCTCAGCGAGCAGCGGGAACGAGTGGTGACTTCAGGATAGGCAGGAAAACCCCCATAGAGAAGTGCTAGGTGTACTTGATGTTGGGATTCCGCCCCCCCAGAACGGGACTTGTGGGCTGGGCCGGTGCGCTCGCGCGTCCGCCCGCCGCCCCTAGACCCACACCACGATTGATGAGTTCACGGAGTTCATCGGTGTTGGAGGAATATTCAAAAGCCTGTTCCTGGGTGATTTCCTTTCGCATGACCAGGTCCGAAAGGCTCTGATTGAAGGTCTGCATCCCGTATTTCGATTGGCCCGACTGCATGACACCGTAGATCTGGTGGATCTTATCCTCACGGATGAGGTTCCGGATGGCGGGATTGGGAATCATGATCTCAAGAGCGAGGGCCCGTCCCTTGCCGCTGGCCTTGGGGATGAGGCTCTGACACACGACGCCTTCGAGCACCAGGGAGAGCTGGGCCCGGATCTGCGGCTGCTGATGGCTGGGGAAGACGTCGATGATGCGGTTGATGGTCTGCACCGTGCTGTTCGTGTGCAGGGTACCGAAGGTGAGGTGGCCCGTCTCCGCGATGGTCAAGGCCGATTCAATGGTCTCCAGGTCGCGGAGCTCACCCACGAGCACCACGTCCGGATCCTGGCGCAGGGCGGAGCGCAGGGCCTTCTTGAAACTGTGGGTGTCCGCGTGGATCTCGCGCTGATTCACCAGGGCCCGCTTGTGCTTGTGCACGTACTCGACCGGATCCTCGATGGTGAGGATATGCACCGGCTCCTCGGTGTTGATCTTGTCCACCATGGCGGCCAGGGTCGTGGATTTGCCGGAACCCGTCACGCCCGTCACCAGCACCAGTCCGCGCGGCTTGTCGCAGAGCCCCTGGATGGACGGCGGCAAGCCCAGCTGATCGAAGCTCCGGATCTGTTCGGGAATGGTTCGGAACACGCCGGCGGTGGCGCCCCGTTGGTTGAACACATTCGCGCGGAAACGGGCCACGCCTTGAAGGCCGAAGGAGAAGTCCACTTCGAGATCTTCCTCTAGGCGGTGCTTCTGCTGATCCGTCATCACGCCGTAGCAGAGCCAGCGGGTCTGGGCTGCATCCAACGGCGGCAGCTTGAGGGGCACCATGCGCCCATCGATGCGGATCTGCGGCGCCGTTTCCGTGGTGATGTGGAGGTCGGTGCCTCCGTATTCCACCATGGTCTTGAGCAGCTGCTGGAGGGGGGCCACATAGTTGGCGCCGATTTCGCTCACGATCTACCTCGCCTAAAGAACGGTCTCTCGGATGATCTCTTCGATCGTGGTGACGCCATCCAGCACCTTGCGGCAACCGGAGCGGCGGAGGGTGATCATGCCTTCCTTCTGTCCCTGCTCCCGGATCTCGATGGCCGACGCGCCCGTGAGGATCATGTCCTTGAGGGTTTCGGACATCTCCAGCACTTCGTAGAGACCCACGCGGCCCTTGTACCCCCGCTTGTTGCAGGTATCGCAGCCCACGGGCTTGTAGAAGGTAATGCCCCGCTGCACTTCTTCCGGCGTGAAGCCCACCTTGTAGAGCGCTTCCTCCGGCTGATGATGGGAATCCACCACCTTGCAGTTGTTGCAGAGGCGGCGCACCAGCCGCTGGGCGCAGATGATGTTCACGGAGGTGGCCACCAGGAAGGGTTCCACGCCCATGTTCATGAGGCGATTGATGGTGCTCGGCGCATCGTTGGTGTGCAGGGTGGAGAGCACCAGGTGGCCCGTGAGGCTCGCCTTGATGGCGATCTCGGCCGTTTCGAAGTCGCGGATCTCGCCCACGAGAATGATGTTGGGGTCCTGGCGGAGGAAGGAACGCAGGGCGGCTGCGAAATTCAGCCCGATCTGCTCTTTCATCTGCACCTGGTTGATCCCGGGGAAATTGAATTCCACCGGATCCTCGGCCGTCATGATGTTCGTGTCGACCGTGTTGAGCTTGGCGATGGATGAATACAGCGTGTTCGTCTTGCCGGATCCCGTGGGCCCCGTCACCAGCACCATGCCGTAGGGCTTCGAGATCTGGCGGTCCCATCGCTCCAGGCTTTCGGGTTCGAAGCCGAGCTTGGTGAGGTCCAGCATGAGCTTGTCGCTGTCCAGCAGCCGCAGCACGATCTTTTCGCCGAAGAGCGTCGGCAGGATGCTCACGCGGTAGTCGATGACCTTCTGTTTGCCGCCCATGTTGACGCGCAGCTTGATGCGGCCGTCCTGGGGCAGGCGCCGCTCGGCGATGTTGAGCTTGGCGAGGATCTTCACGCGCGAGGTCAGCGGATCCTTCAGCTTGAGGTTGGGCCGCATGACCTCCATGAGGATGCCGTCGATGCGGAACCGGATGCGGTAGTTCTTCTCGTAGGGCTCGATGTGGATGTCCGAGGCGCCACGCTTGATGGCGTCGATGAGCACCATGTTCACGAGCTTCACCACCGGCGCGTCTTCGCTGCCCCGCTTCAGGCTTCCGACGTTGACGCTGTCCTCGTCCTCATCCGCCGCGTCGAACTCCGCATCGGCGTCGAGTTCCTGCTCCAGTTCCGCCAGATCGATGTGTTCGTCCTCGTCACTGAAGGTGCTTGTCCCCCCTGACGTGGTCGTGGGTCCACTGGCCGCCGGGCCCGATCCCTGGGAACCGGCCGCCCGCGTGCCGTCGGCCAGGCGCACGGCGCTGGCACCCCCGTAGTACTTTTCAACCGCCCGGGCGAGCCCCATTTCGCTGGAGACGACGGGATCCACGTTGTAGCCCGTGTGGAAGCGCACATCATCCATGGCGAAGATGTCCGTGGGGTCGGACATGGCAAGGGTCAGGACATTCCCCGTGCGCTGGAGGGGCAGCACCTTGTGGCGCTGGGCCAGGTCTTTGGGGATCAGGGCGATGACGGCCGGGTCGATGGGAGGCCACTGCTCCAGGTCCGCCGCGGGCACCCCGTACTGCATGCCCAGGAAGCTCACGATGTCCTGATCCGAGCAAAATCCGGCTCTCGCCACGATGCTTCCGAGCTTGCCGCCTTCCCTGCGCTGGATTTTGATGACTTCATCCAGCTGGGCATCGGTGATGAGCTGGGCCTTGACGAGCATTTCCCCGAGCTTGCTGACCACGTGCTGCCTCCAGATTGGGGTGAAGCGATGGTATCACCACGTAAAGACAATCGAAGGCCTAACCATTGTATGCTTTTGCCATGTCCTCCCCAGGTACTCAGCCCCAGCGCCTGCTGCTGGCCCGGCAGCTGATCCGCGAGAAGGGTCTATCGAGGACGGACCTCGTGCTGCTGGAGGACATTCTGCGGGAAGGGGCCAGGGATCTGGAGCCCCTCCTCGAGGCCGCGCCCCAGCGGGTCCCAGCCCAGGAGGAGTCCCCTGCCCAAGCGGCCCTCCGCCGGAACCTGGGCTACTTCCTCGCCTTCCTGCACACCTTCTCGCCCCGCCGGCTGGGTGAATCCCGGAACGCCATGGGCCTGGTCATGCTCCACAGCCTGGCGCGCCTGGGTGAACAGGCCGAGGCCGCCCACCGGGAACTGCTGGCGGAGCTCCAGCAGCCCGAGTGGGTGACCCAGCTGCTGGACCTCCTGGCCTCGCTGCGCGCCATGTCCCTCGCGCCTTCCGAAGACACCGGCAACCTCCACCATCTGTGGTCTGCCTTTCTGTCGGATCACCGCGACGGTTTCCGCCGGGTCCTCACGGCCCTGCAGGAAAGCGAGCCCGGTACGGCCTCCGTGGCCCGGCTCAACGCCCAGATGAAGTCCGTGAACCGGGCCATACGCGGCCAGGGGCGGTTGGAGGAATCGCTGACCCGCCTGGCCGAGCAGCTCGAGGCCTGTATCCCCGCCGAAATCCACGCCCGCGTCGAACCGATGCTCCTCCTGGAGCACGTGGTCTCCAACCTGCGTCTGAGTCTGGTTCGTCCTCTGGACCGGGGCATCCACTGGCCCGCCGTAGAGCAGGTCCGGGGGAGCCTGCGCTGGCTCTGGGATCACCTGGGCTGGTCCTTGCCGCGCATGGATGCCGATCTCCTGCGGGAAAGCATGCCCCCGGACCTGCGCCGCCTCCTTCAGCAGCTGCGCCTGCACGATCGCCCTGCCTTTTCCGTGGTCGCCCGGGCCCTGCTCAGCCACATCTCCCTGCTCGGCCTCCTGGAGTCGCTCGAGCCCGCCGCCGCGGCAGGCCTCCGGGATCGCTATGCCGCGGTGCCCACCTTCCTCGTCCTCGAATCCGAACTGGGCCGGCTCGCCGAGCGGGCCTATGACCCGGCCCATGGCGACGGCCTGGATTCAACCACGCCTCAGACTCACCGCGTGCGGGCCTTCCTCCGCCAGGCCGTGCTGAGCCTCCACCAGGATCAGGGAACCCTGAGGAGCCTGCTCCAGCAGGCCCTGGCCGGCCAGGACGCGGACCAGCTGGCCCAGACTCTGGACAACCTGCGGGGCCTCCTCATCAATCACCAGAAGCAGCTGATGGGCGAACTCGTAGGGATCTTCTCCCCCGACGTGCAGCACCGGCTCTTCCCCGAATCGCCCAGCATGATGGAAGAAGGGGAGCGCCTGCGCCTGCGCATCCAGCGGCTCTGGGAACAGGTGCCGCCCCTTCATGGTCAGTTGCAGCTCCACCTCGAACTCCAGGACTGGCCGCGCCTGGCCCTGGGGCTGTCCCAGACCTACCGGCACCTGTTGGCCTTCCGGCGGAGCCCGGAGTTTCCGCTCATGCGCCGGCCGGACCGCGAGGAAGCCGAACGCCTGATCGAAGGCCTGGGCCAGCTACTGGAGTCCCCGCAGGATGTGCCCCAGGCCCTCCGGGACGGCATGGATCTGCTGGGCGAGCTGCTGCGTTTCCTCGAGCTCTTCCTGCTCCGCATCAACGCCCGGGTCCCCCTCATCCGCCAGGATCTGGAAGTGGCCCAGGAGGCCCTGAAGCTCATCGTCGAACTGCAGGCCAATCCCACCGGCGCCGATCGCACCCGCCTCTCCCACAAACTCATCCAGACCTCCAAGCGGCTCGGCGTGCGGGATCCCCAGTCCCTGGCCCTTTTGAAGCGCTGGGTTCGCGTGGAGCGCGGGCAGAAGGAGGGCTCGCTTCCGACCCTCGGCCAATTGGCCGCCCACCTCCGCCAGCTGGCCCTGCGCCTCGAAGCGGCCCTGGGTTAACCGGGGCCCAGCCTCATGCCGAAGAGCAGGCCATCCGGGAGCCCCATGCCTCGCATCCACTGGTTGGACGTCCATCCTTCCCCCGCCGGGGAGAGGCTGCGGGCGGCCCTGGCGGCCTGGGGACACGAGATCGTTCCAGGTGCCGGCCCCGGATCGCTGGTGCTGGTGGCGGAGCATCCTGATCCCCGGCTGGTTCCCGCCGAAGGAACGGAAATCCTCTGGTGGGTCGAACAGGCGGAACCCGAGGAAGTCAGCGCCGTGCTCAACCTCCGGCCCGGGTGGGTTCTGCTGCAGGACCGCCCCCTGGAGGCCGCCCGCGAAGCCATCCTCCACCTGCGTCAACGGGACCTGGGCAGTGAGGGCTGGCTGCGGCAGATGATGCACCTGGCGACCCTGGATGAGCTGTTGCGGCTGGCCCTCGGCCGGGCCATCCGCTTGTCCGGCGCCAAGGGCGGCGCCATCTGGCTTCGACGGGACGACCTCTTCTACCAGCGCGCCGGCGACGGCATCTTCCCCGAGGCCCCCCTGCCCGGACAGGAAGCGGCGGACCTCGTGCGGCGCGGCGAAGCCTACCTCCTCGTGCCCTCCGAACAGCTGGGCATCCTGCGCCTCGCCGATCCAAAAGAGCCGCCCGACCGCTTTCTGCGCGATTTCGACGACATGGCTCCCCTTCTGCTCAACGCCTGGCACCTGGAGGAAAGCCGCGCCCTGTCCTTCAAGGACGACCTCACGGTGGCCCAGAACCGCCGCTGCCTCGAGGCCGAACTGCCCCAGGCCGTCCGCTCCGCCGCGGCCAACGCCGAACCCCTCGCCCTGCTCTTCCTGGATGTGGACGACCTCAAGCGGGTCAACACCCGCCATGGCCATCCGGCCGGCAGCCTCCTGCTGGAGGCCGTCGCCCGCACGGCCCAGCGTCTCTGCCGCGCCCACGACCGGCTCTACCGCTACGGCGGAGACGAGTTCTGCATCCTCATGCCCGGCACCACCTCCCAGGGCGCACGAAAGCTGGGCGAGCGCCTGCTCCAGGTGCTTCAGGAACACCCGCTGGACCTGGGGCGCGATCACCTCGCGGTGTCCCTCAGCGCGGGCGTCGCCGCCTATCCCGAGCACGCCGATGGCGCCGGGCATCTCATCGCCCAGGCCGACCACGCCCTGCTCCAGGCCAAGAGCGAAGGCAAGGGCCGCGTCGTCGTGGCGGGCTGAGCCCGGGACGAGATCCCGAGCTACTTCCGTTTCTTCTTCTTGCCCTTCTCGGATCCGAATACCTTGGCGAGGAAGCCTTCATCCTCGGCCGGGTCGGATTCGCCTTCCAGGCTGCGGCGGAGCTGTTCGACCAGTTCGCGCTGCTCGGCACTGAGGGATTTCGGCACGGCCACCCGCAGGTGCAAATACAGATCACCCCGGCCGCTGCCCTGCAGGCGCGGCACGCCCGCGTTCACGAGCTTCACGACATGGTCCGCAGGGGTACCCGCGGCCAGCTTCACCTTGTCCGGACCGTAGGGCGTCTCCACCTCGAGGGTGCCGCCCGTCACCAGCAACGGCCAGTGGACTTCCAGTCGGCGGTGGAGATCGCTCCCATCACGCTCGTAGCGGGTATCCTGCTCGACGTCGAAGACCACGTAGAGGTCGCCCGTGCGGCCGCCGAAGCGGCCGGCCTCGCCCTGGTTCTGGAGCCGGAGCCGCGTGCCGCGATCCACGCCCGCGGGGACCTTGAAGCTGACCTTGGATTTGCGATGTACCCGGCCCTCGCCGTGGCAGCTCTTGCAGGGCTTGGGAATGATGCGCCCACGGCCTTCGCAGCGCGGACAGGGGGCGAGCATCTGGAAGAAGCCCTGGCGCACGGCCACCTGGCCCGCGCCACGGCACTGGGGGCAGGTTTCGGCGCGCGTGCCGGCTTCGCAGCCGGAGCCGTGGCAGGTGTCGCAGGCTTCGAGGCGGGGAATGGACAGCTCCACCGCGTCCTTGCCGAAGATGGCGTCCTGGAAGCTGAGCTTGAGGTTGTACTGCAGGTCGGAGCCCCGTTCCTCGCCGCCGGATTTGCGCCGGCCGCCGCCGAAGAGGTCGCCGAAGATGCCGCCGCCGAAGAAGCTGCCGAGGATGTCTTCGAAATCCGCGAACTGGCCCGGGTCGAACTGGAACTGCTGGCCGCCGCCGCCCGCGCCGCCTAGGCCCGCGTGGCCGAACTGATCGTAGACCTTCCGCTTTTCGGCGTCCGACAGCACGCTGTAGGCCTCGGCAGCCTCCTTGAACTTCTCTTCCGCTTCCTTGTTGCCCGGATTGCGGTCGGGATGGAGTTCCATCGCCAGCTTGCGGTAGGCCTTCTTCAGTTCATCGGCCCCGGCCTCCTTGGAGACGCCGAGCACTTCGTAGTAGTCGCGTTTCATCATCCCATCCTGATCTTTCAGGATAGCCGATGATTCCGAATCTTAATTGGGTGGAGCCGCACCCTCACCCTCCCCGTCCAGGGAGGCCATCATGGCTTCGCTGGCGGCCAGCACCGCGTCCGTCAGCAGGTTCTGGGCTTCCAGCAGCTGGGTCTCGCAGGCGCGCAGCGCCTCGGGATCCTGGGCGGCCACGGCCTGCCGCGCCCGGGAGAGCACATCCCGAACGAGGGACTGCTGCTCGTCCGTGAGGTACTTGCCGCACTCGATGAAGCTCTTGTCGCAGGAGAAGATCAGCCCTTCGGCGGAGGCGATGTACTTCATCGCGTCGCGCTTCTTCACGTCGGTTTCCGCGTTGGCCAGGGCCTCGCGGATCATCCGCTGGATCTCCAGTTCGGAGAGGCCCGAGCTCGGGCGGATGCTCATGCTCTGCTCGAGGCCCGTCATGAGGTCGCGCGCCGAGACCGTCACGATGCCGTTGGAATCGATGTCGAAGGCCACTTCGATCTGCGGCACGCCCTTGGGCAGGGGCGGCAGGTTGATGAGGTCGAAACGGCCCAGGCTCTTGTTGTGCTCGGACAGTTCGCGCTCGCCCTGCAGCACGTGGATCTCCACCCGGCTCTGGTTGTCGGTGACCGTGGTGAAGGTGCGCGCGTCGCGCGTGGGGATGGTGGCGTTGCGCTGGATGATCTTCACGAAGCCGCCGCCCTGGGTCTCGATGCCCAGGCTGAGGGGCGTCACGTCCAGCAGCACCAGATCCTTGATGTCGCCCTTGAGCACGGCGCCCTGGATGGAGGCGCCCAGCGCCACCACCTCGTCGGGGTTGATGCTGCGGTTGGGCTCCTTGCCGAAGAAGTCGCGCACCATGCGCTGCACGAGCGGCATGCGCGTCTGGCCGCCCACGAGGATGACTTCATCCACCTGCTTGGCGCTGTGGCCGCCCTGCTCCAGGGCATCGCGAATGGGGATGAGGGTCTGTTCGACGAGATCCTTGACCATCTCCTCCAGCTGCTCGCGGGTGAGCGTCGCCTCCAGATGCTGCGGTCCCGTGGGTCCCTGGGCGATGAAGGGCAGACGGATCTCCACCCGATCCAAAGTTGAGAGTTCGCACTTGGCCTTTTCGCTGGCCTCCTTCAGGCGCTGAAGGGCCATGCGGTCGCCGGAAAGGTCGATGTTCGTCTTTTCGCGGAACTGCTCCACCAGCCAGTTCTGGATGATCTGGTCGATGTCTTCGCCGCCGAGGAAAGTGTCGCCGCTGGTGGCGAGCACTTCGAAGACGCCGTCGTTCATCTCCATGAGCGTGAAGTCGATGGTGCCGCCGCCGAAGTCGTAGATGCCGAGGATCTGCTTCACGCCCTTCTTGTTGAACCCGTAGGCGAGGGCCGCGGCCGTGGGCTCGTTGATGATGCGCTGGACGTTCAGGCCCGCGATCTTGCCCGCGTCCTTGGTGGCCTGACGCTGGGCGTCATCGAAGTAGGCCGGAACCGTGATGACCGCATCGGTCACTTCCTCGTGGAGGAAGGCCTCCGCCGCCTGCTTCAGGGAGCGGAGCACGATGGCTGAGACTTCGGGCGGTGCGTAGTCGCGCTCGCCGACTCGCAGCCAGGCATCACCGTTGGGAGCGGACACCACGGGAAAGGGAAGCCGCGAGATGGCGCTCTGTACGCGGGGTGCCTGGAAGCGCTGCCCGATGAGGCGCTTCACGGCGAACAACGTGCGCTGGGGATTCGTGACGGCCTGGCGCTTGGCAATATGCCCGACGAGCACGTCGCCCTTGTCGGTAAAAGCCACCACGGAAGGCGTGGTGCGGCTTCCCTCGCGGTTGGGGATCACGCGCGAGTCCCCGCCTTCCATCACGCAGACGCAACTGTTGGTCGTACCGAGATCAATGCCGATCAGTTTGCCTGCCATGGGTTGAACTCCAGGGATCACGTTGAATCATCGTACCGACAACTCGGCGGCGCATCCAGCACAAGCACAAGAGCCGGCTAGGATATTCCCGAAATTCAAAGCCGATTCACCACCACCCGGGCGGCCCGGAGAAGCTGACCCTTGAGGTTGAAACCCCGCTCGTAGATGGCCGCCACGGCCCCGTCCGGAAGGTTCGGATCCGCGTAGGTCGTGAGGGCTTCCGCGTTGAGGGCGTCGAAGGGATCGCCCACCTGGAGGGGCAGTTGCTCCACGTTGAGGCGGCGGAAGGCTTCCAGGAACTGCTTGCGGATCAGGTCGACGCCGGCCCGGAAGGATTCAACGTCCTGGTAGCTGGCCCCGAGGCTGCGATCGAAATTGTCGAGGACGGGCAGCATTTCCAGGAGGATCTTGCGCTCCGCCTGCTCCACCGCCAGAGCGATGTCCCGCTGGGCGCGGTTGCGGAAGTTGTTGAAGTCCGCCGCCAGGCGGCGCTGCTGATCCATCAGCTCGGCTTCGCGGCGGAGGAGATCCTCCATCTGGTGCTCGGCTTCGGTCAGGGCCGATTCCAGGTTCACGCGCGCATCAGCCTCGAAGGGCTCGGGCGAATCGGACAGTTCCATCTCCGGCACGATCTGGGTGTGGTACTCCGAAGCGACCTCATCGGCCACGGACTGGAGGTCCCCCTCCAGCGAATCGTCGAGGTTGAGATCCACCAGGTCTTCGCCCTCACCTTGGGAAGCGAGGGGCTTGGCGTCCGGATGTTCAGGGATATCAGTAGGCATCGCAGCAGTATAAGCAGGTCACGCAAGCGCCGGGAATGCTTTAGGGCCGAGATCGCCGCCGGTGGACCTGGCGCGACCACCACTGCAGACCGCCCATGACCCGTCGGTAGTCCATGCGAAGCGGGCCCACCAGGGCGAAGGTGACGAAACCCGCGGGGCCGAGGGCCACCGTCCTTACGGCCGTGGCCAGCGGCCAGGTCTCGAAGTAGGGGTTCTCGGTTCCCAGCAGCAGCTGCACTTCTTCCGAGGCCCTGCCCGCAAAGGCG
Source organism: Geothrix limicola (assembly GCF_030268085.1). Taxonomy (GTDB): domain Bacteria; phylum Acidobacteriota; class Holophagae; order Holophagales; family Holophagaceae; genus Geothrix; species Geothrix limicola. The sequence goes on along the minus strand of NZ_BSDE01000001.1, from coordinate 31,094 downwards.
TTCAGGAGGCGGGCCAGGCGCCCGTGCTCCTCGAAGGCGGCCACCAGATCCCGGAAGCGGACCACATCTTCGAATTCGGGCAGGCCGCCCAGCTGGCCCAGGCCCGAGACGAGCACGGGCGGGTCATCGACCGCCGGATCCTCCGGCCAGCGGGCCGCCAGCTCCTGGAGCCGGAGGCGGATGGATTCGCCTTCCTGCACCCCCACCCGCAGGGCGTCCAGCAGGCGGGATCGCATCTCCGCCAACGTGAGGCCCGCAAACTGGGCCGTGGCGTAGTTTCCGAGCTCCGTGAGCACCTCCTGGGAGTGGTTCCAGAAGTTCTCCATCAGGCGATGCTCGACCTCGCCCAGGCTGCCCACCCAGATGGCCACCAGCCGCCCAGGCCCCACGGAGACGAATTCCAGCCGCACCAGGCGGCTTTGGGTGAGGGCCATGGGCAGGGCCACGCAGACCCCGCCCATGACCTCCGCCAGGGTTCGGCTGGCGTGGCGGGCCCAGGTCTCGGGGTCCATGTCCAGGCCTTCGAAGGTCGACGACAGCCGGCCCTCCACCTCGGGATCCGGCGGCATGCCCTTGAGCCAGCGGTCCACGTAGTACCGGTAGGCGCGCTCCGTGGGGATCCGGCCTGCGGACGTGTGAGGCTGGGCGACGAGGGATTCGTCCTCCAGATCCGACAGCACGCTGCGAATCGTGGCGCTCGACAGGGACTCGGGATACCGCTTGGCCAGCAGCCGCGAACCCACAGGCTCCCCCTCCTCGAGATAGGTCTCGATGAGGGTGCGCAGCACGGATTCGCCGCGGGGGTTGAGGTTGGGTTGGGCCATGGCGCGAATCCCACATGGGGATGCCATACTATACGGCACGCTCAACGATCTTCAGGAGGTCCCCATGCGCCCCGCCTTTTACCATGCCGCTCTCGCAGCGGCCCTCGTCTTGACCGTCGCTTGCAATCGCAAGAGTGAGGCCGCCATCCAGGCCGAGGAAGCCGCCAAGGCCGCCGACGCCAAGGTCGCCCAGCTCGAACAGCAGCTGGCCGAGGCCAAGTCCGGCAAGCTCTCCGGCGAGGATGCGGAGCACCTCACCAAGTCCCAGGTCAAGGCCCTCGAACGGCAGGTGGCCGACGCCAAGCGCCGCGCCGAAACCAAGAAGCAAGAAGCCCTCACCCTGGCCCAGGCCCCTGCGCCCAAGGAGACCTCCAAGCCCGTGGTCGTGGAAGTGCCCGTCGGCACCAAGCTCGAGATCACCCTGGCCCGGGAACTGAGCACCGAAAAGGATCAGGCCGGCGATGCCTGGGAGGGCACCCTGGCCTCCGACGTGGTGCAGGACGGCAAGCTCGTCTGGAGCGCCGGCAGCTCCGCCCGCGGCGTCATCACCCAGAGCGCGGCCGCGGGCCGCCTGAGCAATGGCCAGGGCGCCCTCGGCATCCGCCTCACGGAGGTCGCCGGCGTCGGCATCGACACCGACACCCACGTGGTCGTCGCCACGGCGCGCGGCGAGCGCAACGCCAAGTACATCGGCGGCGGCGCGGCTCTCGGCGCCCTCGTCGGCATCCTCGCCGACAGCAAGCACAAGAACGACCACGCCCTGGGCGGGGCCGCCCTCGGTGCCGCCGCCGGAACGGCCCTCGCCGCCGGCACCGCCGACACCGTCATCCGCATCTCCAACACCAAGCCCGTCTCCTTCAGCCTCAGCGCGCCGGAGCGCGTGACGCTGAAGAAGTAGGTCTCAGCCGATCCGCTGAAAGCGGATCGACATCAGAAACGGGGGGCTTCGCCCCCCGTTTCTGCATTTGGCGGCAGAAAAAAATCAGGCCTCGATGGACTGCAGCCGCTCCGCCTCGAAGGCCGCGCGCAGGGGCTCGATGATGGGCTCGATTTGCCCCGACATGAAGCTGTCGATCTGGTGGATGGTGACGCCCACGCGGTGGTCGGTGACGCGGCCCTGGGGGAAGTTGTAGGTGCGGATCTTTTCGCTGCGGTCGCCGCTGCCCACCTGGGATTTGCGCAGCGCCGAGTGGGCCGCGTCGGCTTCGTCCTGGGCCTTCTGTAGCAGGCGGCTGCGCAGCACGGTCATGGCCTTGGCCATGTTCTTGATCTGGCTGCGCTCATCCTGGCAGCTGACGACGGTGTTAGTCGGCAGGTGGGTGAGGCGCACGGCGGAATAGGTGGTGTTCACGCTCTGGCCGCCCTTGCCGCCGGAACAGAAGGTATCGATGCGCAGGTCCTTCTGGTGGATCTCGATATCGACTTCCTCCGCCTCGGGCATGACGGCCACGGTGGCGGCGGAGGTGTGGATGCGGCCCTGGGTCTCGGTCTTGGGCACGCGCTGCACGCGGTGCACGCCGCTTTCGAAGCGGAAGAGACTGTAGGCGCCGTCCCCCTGGATCTCGGCCGTGGCCTCCTTGAGCCCGCCCGCATCGGCGTCGCTCTCGTCCAGCACGGACACCTTGAAGCCGCGCCGTTCGGCGAAACGGATGTACATGCGGAAGAGTTCCGCGGCGAAGAGCGCCGCCTCTTCCCCGCCCGTGCCCGCGCGCACTTCGAGGATGACGTTCTTGGCGTCGGCGGGATCCTTGGGGATGAGCAGCCGCTTGATCTCAGCGTCGCCTTCGGCGATGGCCTTCTTCAGAACCGGGATCTCCATCTCGGCCATCTCACGCAGGTCCGCGTCCATGGTCTTGTCGCCCAGGATGAGTTCAGCCTCCTCCAGCTGCTTCATCCGCGTGCGCTGGGCCTGGAAGGCCAGCACCACGGGCTCCAGCTCCGCGCGGAGCTTGGTCAGCTCGCGCAGGCGCTTGGGATCCGACACCACGGCCGGATCCTGCAGCTGCGCCTCCACTTCCTGGAAGCGGGCATCGACGGCTTCTAATTGATCGAGCATGATCCACCTTTTCGCCACCTTCCAATTTCGGCCAAGCCGAAATTGGAAGCACACAAAAAAAGAACGGGCCGAGAAATCGGCCCGTTCTTGGGGACAGCAGAGCTAGGCTTCGGTCGTCTCGGCAGCAACCTCGGGGGCGGCGGCAGGGGCTTCCTTCTTCGCGTACTTCTTGTTGAACTTCTCCACGCGGCCTTCGGTATCCATCAGGCGCTGCTTGCCCGTGAAGTAGGGGTGGCAGTTGGAGCAGATTTCCACGCGCAGCTCCTTCTTGGTGGAGCGCGTCATGAACTCGTTCCCGCAGGCGCAGTGAACCTTCACGTCATGAAGTTCGGGGTGCATGTTCTCTTTCATCGCTTCCTCCTGGGACCGACCGGATGCCCCCATGAGCGGGGTATCTGCACGCGGCTTGTCCACGCAAGACGACCAGTCTAGCGCCGGAACCGCCTTGACTCAAGGGGGATTCCCCGACCAGCCGAGCAGACACGCCGCCTGTTGAGGAATAGCCGTATCCCGGCTCCGCCGAGATACGGCGTGGGGGTCCGGGGGTGTGCGCGCAGCGCGCCCTTAGGTCCTTGCAACGCGTGCGTTGCGAGGGGAACCCCCGGACAGCATTCACCCCTGCTCTTGGGGCATCAGCACCCGGCGTTCGGCGAGCATCCGCTTGAAGCGGTTGGCCAGCATCACGCTCAGCAGGATGGTGGCGTTGAAGCTGAGCTCCAGGGGCACCTTCCCCCACTGGAACCGGACCCGGCCCAGGATGCCGGCCTCGAGGATGAACATGAGGGCCGTGAAGACGATGGGTTCGAGGAGCGTTTCCCAGAGGGGCCGCTCCTGGCTGTGGCGCTCCAGCAGGAAGCCCGTGAAGGCGCCGTAGAGCAGCCGGGTGGGTTTGAAGCCGTGGTGGGTCGTGAACCCGAGGGGGATGGACAGGATCGAGGTGATGAGGAGGGCCACCAGGGTCCGGGCCCAGGGATCGAGGCGCAGCCAGTGGCGGCGCACCCAGAAGTAGCCGGCGCCCACGGCCAAGCCCTGGGCGGCAGCGAAGGCCAGGGCGATATACCAGCGCCAGCCCTCGAACCACATGTGCCCACCGGTGGCGAGGCCGATGATCATGCCGGCCGCCAGGGCCGCGCCCCCGCGGTGATTGGCATCCTGGCCCTCGCCCGCCGCCAGCTCCTCCGCCAGCAAGCTGGGATGTTCCTTTTCCGAAAGCATGGCCGCCATGGCCGATTCGGATTCGATCCCCCGGGCCTCGGCCTCATCCCGCAGATGGGCTTCCAGTTCCCGGATCAGGGTGGCGCGGCGTCGCCCGGTCAGCCCCTTGAGGCCTGTACCCACCTGGGCGAGATAGGCCTCCAGAGCCCGGGACACGTGTGCCTAGGCCCTCGGCCCCACGAAGGCCTGAACCATGTCGACGAACTGGTTCCATTCCTTCTTCTTGGCCGTCAGGAAGGCCAGGCCCGCCGGCTGGATGGCGTAGTAGCGCCGCTCCCGCCCGTTCTCCTGGGTCTCCCAGTACGAGGCGATGAACTCGGTCGCCTCGAGTTTATGGAGGGCCGGATACAAGGCGCCCTCCTTCAAGGTATAGGTGCCCCCCGTGCGCTGGCGAACCGTCTCGATGATCTGGTAGCCGTACATGGGCCCCTCGCAGAGCAAGGACAATAGCAGCAGGGGAGTGCTGCCCTTCAACAGTTCACGGTCCACGGGGGCCTCCGGGTTAGGAGAAAATGCACATCTTTAATGTGCCTCGCAAAGTGATGGCCGTCAAGGCGGGCGGGGATCTTTCCCAACGATTGATCTTGCGCCTCAGCCCCCCTTCATTGCCTCGGTCAGGGGAAGGCGGCTGGCCCGCCAAGGCGAAGCCCAACCGGGTGGCGAGGGGTGCTGCCAAAGCAGCGTTCCGAGCCGGGCACCCGGTGGGCTGAGCATCACAACCAGGTCGGCCTCAATCCATGCAAACTTCCGAGCCGGGCACCCGGTGGGCTGAGCGTCAGCCGGCTTCCGCAAACGCAGCACCGAAGGTGCAAGCGCGCGGCAGGGCTGGCCGCCTCAGCCCCCCTTCATCGCCTCAGTCAGGGGAAGGCGGCTGGCCCGCCAAGCCGGCAAAAATCCCCCAAGCAGCCCCATCACCAGGCTGAAGGCCACACCCTGGGCCATGAGCCCCGGAGTGATGGTGAAGGCGAAGCTGACATCGCTGAAGGTTTCGAAGCTGGTGGTCCCCGTTTGGATTCCGTTGACGAAGAGGGCCAGACCCGAACCCAGCAAGCCTCCGCTCACGCAGAGGAAGATGCTCTCCCACTGGAAGCTGGCCAGGATTTCCCGCTGACGGAAACCCAGGGCCCGCAGGGTGCCGATCTCCTTCGTGCGCCCGGCCACAGCCGCGTACATGGTGTTCATGGCCGCAAAGATCGCGGCGCCGGTGAGAATGAGCGTGATGAGGTTGCCCAGGATCTTGATGGGGTCGCCGGCCTTGGTGAGCTCCTTGAAGTAGTCCGTTTCGCGCACCACCTCCAGCTGTAGGCGCTTGTCCTCCTCGACGGCCTTGGCGAAGCCTTCCAGTCGCTCCGGCTGCTCCAGACGGGCCGCCATGACCGAGTAGGATTCGCGCTTGAAGGCCTGCATCACGTCGTTCACGTCGGACCAGACTTCGCTCTCGAAGCTGGCGCCGCCGGCGTCAAATGCACCCACGATCTGCCAGTCGCGGCCGCCCATGCGGAGACTGCGACCCATCTCCATGCCCGGAAAACGGCCCTGCATCTTGCGGGGCACCACCACCTCGCTGAGCCCCGGACGGAACCAGCGCCCCTGGACCAGATGCACCTGGGGTCGCAGCGTAAGGCCCATGCGTTCGAGCCCCCGGATGGTCACGTTGGTATCCGAACCGTCGGCCATGGGGAAGAGCTTGACGACCACCACCTCGGCGCTGGCCATGGGACCCTCCGCATCCCGCTTGAGCATGGGATGGACCTTGAGGATGCGCATGCGGTCGCGCTCGATGGAGCTGTTCAATTCGAAGCGCGCGTTGGGGCGCAGCACCAGGGCCTGGTCCGCGCGGCCGCTGCTGACGAAGGCCACGGACAGCCCCTGGGCCAGGCTGAGCACCACGACGAAGATGCCCACCACCAGCGCGATGGCCGCGGCCGTGCTGAGGGTGGAGACCTTGCGCTGCCAGAGCGAGCGAAGGTTGTAGCTCAGGGGAATCGGGTAGGCCACCAGGGCCCAGACGAGCCAACCCAGGTAGGTGAGGAATGGCAGGGCGAACAGCAGTCCGATCATCAGCCCACCGCCTTCAGGCCCTCGGTGATGGGGCGCCGCGTGGCCGCATAGGCCGGGATGAAGGTGGCCAGGATTCCGATGGCGAGAGCGCCCGCCAGACAGGCCAGGGCCGTCTCCGGCTGGATCGAGAAGTCCGCGAAGAAGGGCATGGCCATGCCCAGGGACCCCCGCACCCCGCCCGCCGCGAAGTTGGCCAGGGCCACGCCGAGGAAGCCGCCGACACCCACCAGCAGCACGCCCTCCGCCAGCAGCAGGCTGAGGACACGGCCCGCCGAGAAGCCCATGGCGCGGAAGACGGCGATTTCCGTCGTGCGCTCGCGGATGGCCGTGGCCATGGTGTTGCCCGTGACGATGAGGATGGCGATCACGACGGCGATGGTGATGCCCTGGATGATGGCGCCGATGTTGCCGAGCATCTTCACGAAGCCGAGGTTGAAGGCGTTTTCCGTTTCCGTGAGCGTCTCGTAGGCGCTGTTGGCGTAGTGCCGGTCCACCCGTTCGAGCAGGCGTGGGATGTCCTCCGGCCGCCGGGCCCGCACCCAGAAGGATCCGCACAGGCCCTTCATGCGCGGCACGCCCTCCTCCAGCACCTTGTAGTGGAAGTGCAGCGCGTTCTCATCCGAGAGCTTGGGGCTTTTGAAGATGAGGCGGATGGTGAGGCGCGGGTTGATGGGGAAGATGGTGCCCGTCAGCGGCACCACGTCGCCCACCTTCCAGCCGTTCTTCTTCGCCAGGCTTTCGCCGACGATGCAGCCGGTGCCATCCCGCAGGTAGTCCTTGATCTGGGCCTCCGTGATGTTGGAAGCGCCGAACTCCTCGCGGAAGATCTGGAAGAGCGTCGTCTCATCGCTGGCGAAGTTCGCGAAGAAATTGCGGGGGTCCTGGTAGTAGCCCCCGAACCACTGCAGCGCGCAGACCGTCTCCACCTCGGACTGCTGGCGCAGGTAGTTCTCGTAGCTGCGGGGCAGCATCTGGGTGAGGCCGCTCTTGTGGCGCACCACGAAGCGGTTGCTGGAACGCGGATTGTTCGTCGCCGCGTCCAGGGTGGTGAGCAGGCTCTGCAGCACCGCCACCGTGAACACCGACAGGACGAGGCTCCCCACGATGAGCAGGGTGCGCCGCTTGGAGCGCATGAGGCTCTTCCAGATGAGCGCCAGCCAGCGCATCAGCGTCCCCAGGCCGTCATCGGTTCACCTCGACTGTCCGGTCCAGCACACCCTTTTCGAGGTGGATCTGGTGCCCTCCACCGATCGCAGAGCGCACCGCGCTCTGCTCCCGCTCGCCGCTCCGCGGCTCGGCGGAGGTGGAGCCTCCATGATGCTCACGCGCGGCACGTGGACTCATCGGTTCACCTCGACGGTCCGGTCCAGCACACCCTTCTCGAGGTGGATCTGGTGCCGCGCATGATGCGCCGCCTTTGGATCGTGGGTCACCATGACGATGGTCTTGCCGAGCTCGGTGTTGAGCCGGGCCATCAGGGCCAGAACTTCCTCGGCGTTCTTCGCATCGAGGGCGCCCGTGGGCTCGTCGGCCACCAGGAGGTCGGGATCCGTCACGATGGCGCGCGCGATGGCGACGCGCTGTTCCTGGCCGCCGCTGAGCTGTCGCGGGTAGTTCCGCATGCGGTCCGTCAGGTTCACCAGTGAAAGCGCCTGCTCCACCCGGTCGCGGCGCTCGCCCCGGCCCGCCCCCGTGAGCAGCAGGGGCAGCTCGACGTTCTCGAAGGCATTCAGCACCGGCACCAGGTTGTAGTTCTGGAAGATGAAGCCCACGTGCGCATTGCGCCAGGAGGCCAGCTGATCGTCGTCCAGATCGTTCAGGTCATAGCCGCAGACCTCGAGCGAACCGCCTGTGGGACGGTCGATGCCCGCCACGAGGTTCAGCAGGGTGGTCTTGCCGCTGCCGGAGGGACCCATCAGGGCGATGTAGGCACCCACGGGGATCTCCAGATCGATGCCCTGCAGGACGGGGATTTCCAGGTCCTCGCGCCAGTAGCTCTTGGCCACGTCGCGCAGCGTGATGACGGGTTCGCCGCCGCCCAGATCGAATCGGTCCGCGGCGTTCATCAGCCTTTGACCTTCACCTTGACGCCCGGCTTCAGGGATTCGGGCGGTGCGACGATCAGCGCGGCATCCTTCGCCAGGCCGCTCACCTCGAGCCCGATGGGATTCTCCGCCGTCACGGTGACGAACTTCTGAACGGCTGTGCCGTTCTCCACCACCCAGGCAAAGGGCTTCCCGTCCTGCTTCTTCACCTGCTCGCGGCCCAACACCACCACGTCCTGCGCGTAGGCGTCGCCGAGGAAGGTGACCTTGGCGCCCATGTCCGGCACCAGCAGCGGGTCCTTGTCCACGAAGGCCACCCGCACGATGACGACGGCCTTCTGCCGATTGGAACTGGGATAGATCTCGCGCAGCCGGCCCTTCAGCACCGAGCGGGCGCCCCGCCCATCCAGCGCATCCACGCGGATTTCCGCGGGCATGTTCCGGCTCAGCTTGGCGATGGAGGCCTCGTTCACCTCCACCTCCACCTCGAGGGTGTCGAAGTCGGCCATCACGAGGATGGCGTTGATGGCGTTGGCGCCGCCAGCGCTTCCCGGGGCCACGGTCTCGCCCACCTCGGATAGCTTCTGGGTGACCACGCCGCTGAAGGGCGCGCGCAGCACCATGCTCTCCAGAAGGGCCTCCTGGTAGGCGAGCTGGGCTTCCAGGGTCTGCTTCTGGCTGCGCAACCGGTCCACGGTGGCCACGTCCTGGATGCCCTGGGCCTGCAGCTTCACGGCCCGGTCGAGATCGACCTTGGCCTGATCGAGCTGGGCCTTCACCTGATCGCGAGCGGCCGCCAGATCCGGCGATTCCAGACGGGCGAGGATCTGCCCCTTGGCGACGCGGCTGCCTTCCTGCACGCCCAGCCAGCACACGCGGCCCAGCACCTTGCTCGACAGGGTGGCGCGGGTGCGGGCCACCAGGTAGCCCGAGGCCGTCACCAGCGGGTTGCGTTCACCGGCCTTGAAAACGGTGGGCGCCGACACGGACACCGACACCGGCCCGCCCTTGGCCGCCACCATGGCACCCAGCACGCCGACGCCGAGGATCCCGAGCACCAGCCAGCCCCAGGGAAACCGCTTCCGGATCACAGACGGCTTGCGCGCAGGGGACTCGCTCATTGGATCTCCAAACATCAATTTCGCCCGTTCAGGCTAGCGGATGCGCCAGACGCCATCAACAGCTCGATCGGCGGATGATCCGATCTCACCGGTGAAGCCCCGCGCACCAGCGAGTTACGCAGTCTCGCGTCCCAGCCGCCGGGCGAGGGCGGCGAACACCGGGCGCAGCAGAAGGGCCAGGAGCGTCGCGGCCGGCAGCGCCAGCAGGGCCCACACCACGCTGGCATGCCAGAGGCGCGACCAGAACAGCGTGAGGGTCGACCAGGGATGGGCCTCCAGGGACTGCATCAACAGGGATGGGGACAGCGGCATGGCCTCGACCCGGAAGAGGCGTTCGCCCAGCCGGATGAGGGGGATGAACAACAGGAGCTGCAGCGGGTAGGCCAGGTAGTTGGCCAGTTGGAGCGCGGGCTGGTTCAAACGGAACACCAGCCCCACGCCAACGCACAGCAGCGTGGAGGTTCCGAAGAGCGGAATGGTGCCGAGGGCCAGGCCCACGGCCAGGCTCCAGGCGAGGCCCGCGGGACTGAGCCCCTGCTTCAACAGCCCGAGCAGCGGTTCCCGGATCTTGGTCCGAACCCAGGACATCAGGATGCCGCGGACACCGGGTGCGGCCGGATGTCGCGCACGAGGCCCACCCAGCTCAGCGCCTTCAGCACGTAGTAGGTCGGATCCAGTTCCCACCAACGGAGGCCCTGGCGGCAGCTGACCTGGCAATGGTGGTGGTTGTTGTGCCAGCCCTCGCCCAGGGTGATGAGCGCCAGCACGAAGTTGTTGCGGCTCTGGTCGCTCGTCTCGAAGCGCCGGGTGCCCCAGACGTGGGTGAGCGAATTGATGCAGAAGGTCCCGTGCCAGAGCAGCACGGTGGAGATCACGAAGCCCCATACGAGGGCGCCCCAGGCGCCGAGGCCCGTCCAGAGGCCGAAGGCGAAGGTGCCCACACCCAGCAGCCATGGGCAGATCCAGTGGTAGGCGTCGAGGAAGCGCAGCTCGGGGAAGCGGCCGAAATCCTCGATGGATTTCGCCTCGTAGCGGTCATGGGCGTCGGAGAGGATCCAGCCCACGTGCGACCACCAGAATCCATCCACCACGGGCGAATGCAGATCCTGGGGCGTGTCCGAGAACCGATGGTGGTGCCGGTGGTGGGCGGCCCACCAGAGCACGCCCTTCTGGGCGGAGGTCTGGGCGAGGAAGGCCAGGAGGAACTGCGGCACGCGGCCCAGCTTGTAGCTGCGGTGGCTGAAGTAGCGGTGGTAGCCCGCCGTCACCGCGAACATGCGGAGGAGGTAGAGCCCGAGACACAGCGCCACCAGCTTCCAGGAGAACCGCACCCAGATCGCCGTCAGGCAGGCCAGGTGCAGCAGCACAAAGGAAACGGAAGTGACGGAGAACGAAAACGCCTTGCGCATGGAGGGCCTGCTTTGGAAAGGCTCCAGAGTAGCCTGCGGGGCGAGGTTTCCGAGCCTCAATCCGGCAATGCCAAGGGCGGCAGATCGATTCGCACCCGAAGGCCGGAGGCCCCGCTCGCCGGCATCAGCTTCACCTGCCCCCGGTGCCATTCCACGGCCCGCCGGACGATGGCGAGGCCGAGACCCGCGCCGACCGAATGGGTGCCCAACTCCCTGGAGAACCGTTCGAAGGCGCGGGCCTTGAAAGCCTCGCTCATGCCTGGCCCATCGTCTTCCACTTCCATGAAGAGACCTGCGTCGCTCCCTCCCAGCCGCAGCGTGATGATGCCCCGCTCCGGGGTGTAGCGGATGGCGTTTTCCAACAGGTTGTCCAGGGCCATGGCGAGTACGGCCGCATCCCCGCGGATCTCGAGCCGCTCGGGCCCCTCCACGCCGAGGTCCTGCCCCTTGGCCAGGGCCAGGGGCAGGAGGTGCGCGGCTCGCTCCCGCGCCAGCCGGCCCAGATCCAGGGTGCCTTCGATGCGCTCGGGCTGGACGGCCTCCAGACGGGCCACGCCCAGGAGCTGGCGGACCAGCCCCGTGGCGCGTTCGATGCCGTGCTGCAGGTCCTGGCCCAGGGCTTCGCGCCGCACGGGATCCGTCTCCAGCATCAGGGTGTGGGCCTGGGTTCCCACCACCGCCAGGGGCGTGCGCAATTCGTGGGCGGCATCGGCCACGAAGCGCCGCTGGGTTTCGATCAGTTCCTGCACACGGGCCAGCAGTCCGTTCATGGCCGCCACCAGGGGCCGGGTCTCCTTGATGTCCATGGAGGGCAGCAGGGGGCTCAGATCGCCCGGTTTGCGCTGCGCCACCGTCTCCGCCAGATGGCGCAGCGGGCGCAGGGCCCGGCGGCTGTAGAGCCAGGTGCAGACCGCCAGGATCACGAACAGGATGAAGAAACCCAGGGGGGTCTGGCCCAGCAACCGCCACCCCAGGCGCCGCCGGAAACTCAGCGACTCGGCCACGGCCACGCGGAGACGGCCGCCGGCGCCATCCTCCACGAACACCCGGTAGGCTTCGCCCTGCACCTCCAGGCGATGGAACCCGGGCCCCTGCCCCGCCAGCGAGACTGAGGGCGCCGACGGGGAACGGTAGAGCAGGTGTCCCGCTCCATCGAAAACCTGGTAGCGGGAATGGTACTCACCGGGCTTGACGACCCCGCCGCCCTCGGCCGAGAAGGTCTCGTCCAACGCACGCACCCGCTCGGCCTGGAGGCGGATCCGCGCGGGATCGGTTTCATCCCCCAGGAAGGCCACCAGCGCCCCGGCGCACATGCGCAGCGAACTGTCGAAATGCCATTCGCTGCTGCGGTAGGCGGGGATGACCGTCACCGCCATCTGGATCAGCCACAGGGTGACCAGGCTCAGGGCCTGGGCCCAGATCATCCGCCGAAGGAGGGAGGTCTTCACGCGCTCTCCAGGAGGTAGCCCAGACCCCGGATGGTGCGGATGCGGCGGTGGCCGAGCTTGCGCCGGAGGCGGTGGATATGGACTTCGATGGTGTTGCTTTCCGGTTCTTCGCCCAGATCGAAGATGCCCTCCTCCAGCTGGGCGCGGCTCACCACACGCCCCGCGGAACGGGCCAGCAGGTAGAGCACCTGGAACTCCCGCGGGCTCAGGATCACGGGCTCGCCCTTCAGGTTGGCCGCCTGGAGTTCCGGCTCCAGCACCAGGTCGCCCAGCACCCACTGGCGGGCCGCGAACCCCGCGCTGCGGCGCACCAGCGCTCGGATGCGCGAATGGAGCTCGGGCACGGCGAAGGGTTTCACCAGGTAGTCGTCGGCCCCTTCGTCCAAGCCGAGTACGCGATCCTCGATGCCATCCCGGGCCGTGAGGATGATGACGGGCGTGCGGTCATCGCGGCGCCGCATGGCCCGCAGGATCCGCAGCCCTGATCCGTCGGGAAGCCCGAGATCCAGCAGCAACGCGTCGTAGGTCCGCGTGCGGAGGTGCAGGTCCCCATCCTGGGCGCCGCGCACCCAGGCCACCTCGAACCCGGCCTGGATCAGGGAGCGCGAAAGGGCCGCCCCCAGTTGGTCATCGTCTTCAACGAGGAGAATCCGGATATCGGCGCTCAAGGGTGGGACCTTCCATGTGTTCCGTTTCAGTCGTCTGGGCCCGAAGGCAGCCGTGGCGCATGCCCTGACCCGCGGATCCGCTGGGTTCCGGTTCCAGCCTGGCGTCCCAAGCTTATCGAATCCTTACGGGATCACCACCCGCAGGTGGCCCGCTGTAAGGCGGCGTTAAGACAAGGGGCGGATGCTCGGAAACCTTGCGGCACGTCCCGCCGGGCGGGCCGCCCTTTGACAAAGACACGCAGCCTGCGTGGCATGAAGGAGCCAGAGTGAGATCCTTTCTTCGAACGCTTGTTTGCCTGCCGGCCGCCCTGGGCCTGATCGCCCAGGAGCCCCTTCCGCCGATCCAGGTCTCGGTGCCCGAACCGCGGACCTTGGACCTGCGGCAGGCGGACGCGGCGGCCTTGCTGCCGGGAGAGCACCGGGATCCGGCCCGCCTCGAGGCCGTGGCGCGGGCCTGGCGGCCCCTGCTGCAACCGATCGACACGGCTCCCGGCATCCGGCTCCTGCTGCCCGCGGGGCCCGAGCGTCTCCAACTGCTGCTGGCCGCCAGCCAGGCGCTTCGCGCTCGGAATCCCAAGGTCCGGATCTACGTCGCCTTCCAGCCCGAACTCGGCCCCGTGATGGATGAACTGGCCTGGGGTGCGGTGGACGGGGGCGTCCTGCTGCCTTCGGACCTCGGAGCGGATGGCGCGCGCTGGCGGGGCCTGCTCACCCAGGCGCAGAATGCGTTTCCCGGGCGGCCCTGGTTCCTCTGGGTGCCTGCGGATCCCGGGGCCCTCACGGCGCAACTGCTCGGTGACGGCGGACGCCTGATCCTCCCCGCGAACGGGCCCGGCGCCGCCCTGGCCCAGGAGCTTCCGCCCGGCTACACCGAGGTGGAGGGCGGGCTGGGCGACCTCACCCTCCGCAAGGGTTCCGGCGGCGCGGCCTACCGCCGCATCTTCCGCGACGGAACGTGGGTTCCCGCACCCCTGCCCGCCGACCGCCACGAAGTCCAGGTGCAGGGCCAGGAGCTCTACGATCTCGGGGGCCTGCTCGCCCGAATGCGCGCGACCCAACTGCGCGACAAGTCCGCCATCCGCACGGCCCAGGCCACGGTGGACGTGAACCTCCACATCCAGAGTGAAGGCGGCGCCGGGGATCTGGGTTTCCGATTCCAGGGTTTCGAAAAGGTCGGCACGCCCGAGGAACTGCTGCGGAAGGAGGTCCGCTTCAACGGCGTGCGGGCCAACCTCTCCGAATCGGCCCAGTTGCCCATCCTGGAATCCCGCACCAGCGCGGCGCCTCCCATCGCCCTCACCCTGACCGAGCGCTATCGCTACGCGGACGGCGGGCCCGCCGGCGCGGGAAAACGGCGCGTGCGGTTCAAGCCCGTGGACGACGATCCCCTGCTCTTCGAAGGCGAACTCACGGTGGACGAGGGCTCGGGGCGGATCCTCCACGAACAGAGCCAGCGCTCGAACCTGCCGGGCCTGGTGCGGAGCGAGCGCCGCGAACTCAGCTACGGCGAACCCGCGCCGGGACTCTGGCGGGTGATGCGGATCCACACCGCGGAACGCTGGATCGTCAGCGGGGGGACGGTCCAGGTGCTTCGCGATCTGGAATACCGCGGCTTCTCCATCAACGATGCCGGCTATGACGAGGCGCTGGCCTCGGCCCGCGCGGGCCAGGGCAGCATCCTCCAGAACACCCCGGACGGGTACCGCTACTTCGTGAAGCAGGCCGATGGCAGCCGCAAGCTGGAATCCAAGGCCAGCAGCCGCGTGAAGGGCGTCGGCGGCATGATCCTGATTCAGCCCGGAGGCGATCCGCCCGTGGCGCCCTTGGGCGGGTACCTGTTTTCCGACTTCAATGCGCTGGATCGGGGCATCCAGTATTCGCTGTTCACCGCCGCCGTTTTCAACATGGGTTCCCTCCTGGTGCCCAGGGCCCTGCTGGATCTGGATCTCTCCTTGGCGGGCACCCTTTCCCTGCTGGGCGGCACCGAGCGCCCCGTGAAGGACGGCAAGCAGCTCGACGTGGACGGCGTCCAGCGCCGCAGCCAGAACCTGGAGCTGGGCCTCGGCCATGATCTGGGCGCGGGGTTCCGCGTCGAGCTGAAGGCTCAGCTCACCCACGACGCCTTCTCCGATCCCCGGGAAGACAAATACAAGACCCAGGGCTTCCTCAACCCGCCTTCCGGACTGACCCACCTGGGAGGTGCCGCACTCAGCTGGCAGTACGAAGGCTTCCACCTGCAGGGGTCCTATCTGAAAGGCTCGCGGCCCGAAGGCAGCTACGGCGCCCCCGGCGCCATCCAGGCGGTGCCGAACGAAGGTCGCCTCGTGCGATGGGACACCCGGGCCATGTTCGACCGGCAACTGGGCCACGGCATCTGGTTCAGCGCCCATGCCGGCCGAGCGGGCGGCGAGGGCTTCGACCGGTTCCAGCCCCTCAGCTTCGAAGGCCGCGTCTCGGGCATCAAACCCTACGCAGTGGTGGCTGACCGCATGACTTACGGAGGGTTCGACGTCGCCTTTCCCACGGGCCCCAACCTGCGGCTGACGCTCGGCCTCGACCACGGCCAGGCCCACAGCCTGACGGACCTGAAGACCTACGGCTTTTCCGGCCTGAAGGTGGCGGGCGATCTACCGGGCTTCTGGTGGTTCACGACGATCCGCGTGGATCTCGGCGCCGGCCTCCAGAGCGACGTGAAGGGCGTCAAAACCGTCAACGGCTCCATCGCCTTCCTGCACTTGTTCTAGGGTCGGTCCTCAATCATCCAGGCCCTTCCCCTGAAGAATGGCCTGGGTGTACGTCTCGATCCTCGAGGTTCGCGTCTTCGACTGTTTGGGCGCAGAAAAATACAGGATGTAGGCCCGCTGCCGCCCCGGCGTCAGGGATTCGAAGGCGTCCTGCAGACCGGGGACATTCTCAAGTTTGGCGATGAGTTCCTCGGGGAGCGCGAATTCCGAGGGCTTCTTATAGGCCACCTTCTGGCCGGAGGCTTCGACCTCGATGGCTTCCCGGATGTAGGCCTTCAGGAGGCTTTCCATCCCGTGGATCTCCCGAAGCGCGGTGAATCGGATCTGGCGCGCCGCCTGAACATTTTCCGTCTGCGTGATCAGCACGCCCTGCGGATCCTTCAGCAGGGCCCCCTTGTGGAACAGGACCGCGCAGTAGTCCTTGAATCCGTGGATCAGCACGACGTTCTTGCCCTCAAGCGTGTAGCAGGGAACGCCCCACTTCAGGTCTTCCGTCAGCGGTGTGTCCAGAATGATTTGTCTCAACGCTCTGAAAGATTCCTGCCACGGGGAGGCCTTCTCGAAAAAGAAGTCGACCTTTGGATTCGTCCGACCCATTACCGGTTTGGGCATGATGACCTCGCGGGAAAAAGGTTATAACGCAGGCGCCGGGATGCCGCGCCCAGCCTCGGGATTCGGCCAAAAAGCCGCCCCTGCAATCATTCGCCTTCCTGGGGCCCGCTCCGCCGGCGGGCATAGGGCAGCACAAAGAGGTACAGCCCCGTGAACAGAAGCATGGCCAGCGGAGGCAGCGGCGAGTAGGTCACCCAGGCCGGCGGTTTGCCCCGGGTCATGGCGATGAAATTGGCCGCCACCGCGAGGGTGAAGACAACCGATACCCACCTGTGGGTCTGTCTGACGAAGGTGTTTCCGGTCATGGCATGCTCCTTTCAAAACGGGTCCGAAGCGGATCGGGCCCGCGTGGACGTTCAACGGTGCTCCTCGATTTCCGCGCAGAGCTCCCACCAGGCTCAGCGATCGGTCGTTCGCCGCTCGATCATCTTCCAGCCGTTGCCCGAGGGGTCGCGGAAACCCGCGTCCACGGTGCCGAAGCGGTCCATGGGCTCCTGCGTGAACTCCACGCCCTGAGCCCGCAGCCGCTCGTAGGCCGCGCGGCAGTCATCCACGGCCAGCACCAGCGGCGGCATCGCGCCCTTGGCCACGATCGCGCGCACCGCCTGGGCGGTCGCGGCGTCGAGCATCGGCGGCCCCGGCTCGAAGAGGCCGAGCTGGAACAGGGGCTGATCCGGATGCTGAACCGTGAGCCAGCGATAGCTGCCGTTCCGCACCTCCGTGTGGACGCGAAACCCCAGCTTCCCGACGTAGAACGCGAGCGCCTCATCCTGGTCCCGCACATACAGGCCGACCACTTCGATCCCTTGGCTCATGGGGCCTCCTTGTCCTCGGCCCCTTTTATATCGCCCACCTCCCGGCGCCGCTTCTCCGAAACTGCCATCCTGAGGTCGGGCCGGCTCGCCGCGTTCAACGCGCAGGCGGGCATGCCGCCGAACTCCCGCGCCTCCGCCTGCATCCGCGTCCGCGCCGCACCGGGGTTTTCGCCGGTGACATCGCGGAAGGTCCGTCCAAAGGTGCCCAGGCTTTCCCATCCGGTGCTGAAGGCGATCTCCGTGATCGACAAGTCCGTATCGCGAAGCAGCGCGGTCGCCCTTTCGATCCGCCGCGTCAGCAGGTAGCGGTGCGGCGGGAGGCCGAAGGCCAGCTTGAAGGAGCGTGCGAAATGGGCCTCCGACACCCCGCTCACCTGCGCCAGCCGCGGAACCGGCCAGGCCTCGTGCGAGGCGGCGTCCATGCGGTCCTTCGCGCGCAGGAGCCGACGCAACAATTCGGGATCCTGGCCTCCAGAACCAAGGTTCATGCCGCCTCCGGTTGCGTAAGGGGGCGCCCTGGATCCCCTCCCCAGTAGCCTGCCTGTTTCCACAGACAGTGTCCATTCACACCGCCTCCCAGGCGTAGCTGGCAGAAGCCAGGGGTCTCGCGGTATCATCGAACTCCGCCAGGCAGTCGGCGGGCTTCCGGATGAAGCGCGAACCAGGCCAAGCCTGACACCGGAAGCCCAAACACCAGCCAAGGCAAGCAAGTGCAACACGAGTACCCGTAGCTCAGTTGGATAGAGCGTTGGCCTCCGAAGCCAAAGGTCGCTGGTTCGATTCCAGTCGGGTGCACCACTCAGAAGATCGGAGCCAGGGCGATAACCTGGCTCCGATCTTCGTTGGAGAAGGAATCGAACCAGCGAGTGGGATCGCGGAGACAGCCCGGTGGGCTGTCGGGAGCGAGACCGGGGACGGCGCAGCCGGACCAGGTCGATTCCAGTCGGGTGCACCACCCAGAAGACCGGAGCCAGGGCGATAACCTGGCTCCGATCTTCGGTGGAGAGGGAATCGAACCAGCCCCCGCAACGCATGCGTTGCAGGGATCTAGGGTCGAGTGGGATCGCGGAGACAGCCCGGTGGGCTGTCGGGAGCGAGACCGGGGACGGCGCAGCCGGACCAGTTCGATTCCAGTCGGGTGCACCAGAAAAGAGGGCCGCGTCCGCGGCCCTCTGCTCCCAAGAACCCGAACCAGCTTCAATCCTTCGGCTGCTCTTCGGGCTGCATGGCCGCCAGCTGGGCCTTGGCCTGCCGCTTGCCCATGGAACGCAGGGTTCCGAGGGCCGCCAGCTGCTGGGCCCGGGGACGGGATTTCCCGGCCTCCCAGTTGTAGATGGTCTGGGCCGACACGCCCACGAGGGCCCCCATCTCGGCGGCGGAGAACCCGAACTTCTGCCTCTGGGTCGCCAGGCCTTTGGCGCTGAAACGGATGCGAGGGGCTGCTTCGCCCTCCGCCGGGGCCGCGGCCTTGGTGGCGCCTTTCTTTTCAAAGTGGGAAAGCTGCTTCTCCAGCGTGGCGATCCGGCGCTTCAACGCGGCGATGTCCGAGCGGTACTGGGCTGAGGCCTTCTTGAGCCCTTCGGTTTCAGTCCGGACTTCCTTGCGGGCCAGCCGGAGGATTTCTTCTTTTAGGACAGAGGCGATGTTTGGCATGCCGGGTCTCCTCTAAGCAGGTTGAATGTTAGCTAACGCATATTTCCCATAATAGGCCGGCGATCTGAAAAGCCCATGCCATGGCCCATATTTATTCAAATATATCAGCAGCAAAGATCCATCCTTTCTTTGATTACTGATATCGGCACGCCTGAGATTCGTTTGAATTCCATAAAATCAAAGTCTTCCCTACGCATCTTTTATGCAAATAGAAACCCCGCCTACCTAGGTGCATATTCTCGAACTCAATTCGTCCCAGTGCGCCCGGATGCGTCGCAATTCGCATGCCCGCAGCCACAGCCCCCGGAAAAATCCGGCTGAAGGGAGGCGTGGAATCCGCCCCAGCCCTCCCGGGCGATGAGGGCCGCCACCACGAGCGCCGTGGCCGCGTCCACCCACCAGAGGCTGGGCCAGCGCCAGAAGAGGAGGCTTCCGATCAGGAGCACCGTGGACAGCTGCATGCAGGCGAGGCTGCAGGCGGCATCGCTCATCATGGCCCGGCTGTCCAACGCGGCGGCGGTGCGCACCTTCCCGCGCCAGAGGAGGAACATGGCTAGCAGGCTCACGAGGGACACGATCACGCCGGGAAGCGTCGTCCCGGGATGGCGGTGGCTGAGGAGCTGGAGGATCGACCCCAAGGCCGTGCCGCCCGCAAGGAGCAGCAGCATGATCCCGATGAAGCGCGTCGCGAGGCGTTCCCGCCGCGCCGCCTGCTGATCCAGCAGGGCCCCGTCATGGCGGAACCGCCAATAGATCAGGGCCGCGGCCGCCACCTCCACCAGGCTGTCGACGCCAAAGCCGAACAGCGCGATGGACTGCTCCTCCCATCCGAACCCGATGGAGACCAGGCCTTCCAGGAGGTTGAAGCCCATGGTGAGCAGGGCCAGGGCCAAGGCCCGCCGAACCCAGGTCATGCGATCCGCGTGAGTCGTCATGTCCAAAGTATGGTTCAACTCATGCGGTTTGCAGGCATCGCTTGAGCAGGGGCCCTTTCAGCAGCTCGCGGGTCTCCCGGATCATGGCCGCCGTGTCATCCCAGCCCAGGCAGGCGTCCGTCACCGAACACCCGTAGCGCAGGGTGCCGAGGTCCGCAGGAATGGGCTGGTTGCCTTCTTCCAGGAAGCTCTCCACCATCACGCCGAGGATGGAGCGGTTGCCCCGAAGAATCTGGTGGGCGCAGTCCTGGAGCACGAGGGGCTGCAGGCGCGGATTCTTGCGGCTGTTGGCGTGGGAGCAGTCCACCACGATGTTTTCAGGCAGGCCCGCCTTGCGCAGCGCGGCCTCTGCCTGGGCGATGCTCACGGTGTCGTAATTGGGACGCCCGCTGCCCCCCCGCAGCACCAGGTGCCCGTAGGCGTTCCCGCGGGTGCGCACGATGGAGGCCAGTCCCTGGTCGTTGATGCCGAGAAAGCTGTGGGGCCGCGAGGCCGACAGGATGGCGTTCACGGCCGCGCTGAGATCGCCGTCCGTGGCGTTCTTGAAGCCCACGGGTGTGGATAGGCCGCTGGACATCTCGCGGTGGGTCTGGGATTCGGAGGTCCGCGCCCCGATGGCCGTCCAGGCGATGAGGTCGCCCAGATACTGCGGGCTGATGGGGTCCAGGGCCTCGGTGGCGGCGGGCAGGCCGATCTCCGCGATGTGCAGCAGGAATTCGCGGCCCCGGCGCACGCCTTCCTCGATGTGGAAGGAATCATCCATGCGCGGATCGTTGATGAAGCCCTTCCACCCCGTGGCCGTGCGGGGCTTTTCGAAGTAGATGCGCATGGCCAGCAGCAGCGTGTCTGACACCTCGTCCGACAGCGCCTTCAGGCGATGCGCGTAGTCCAGGCCCGCCTTGGGATCGTGGATGCTGCAGGGGCCCACCACCACCAGCAGGCGGGGATCCTGTCGCGAGAGGATGCGCTCCATGTCGCGCCTCCCGCCCGCCACGGTGGCGGCCGCGGCATCGGACACGGGCAGGGCCGCGCGGATCTCGCCGGGCGAGGGCATCGCGTCGAAGGCATCGATGTTGAGGTTGTCGAGGGCCTGGTGGCTCATGATCGCGGCTTCCTGAAGATGACGAAAAACCCCGATCCCTTGCGAGGATCGGGGTGGTCGGTGGGATGTTCCGGAACTAGGAAAGACCCTGGCCGCTCCACGCGCGATCCGCGCGAGAGGGACGATAATAATGATGATGGAGCCGTCGGGTCATGGGTCTGCCTGAGGCTCCATCCTGGGTCAGGGGACCTTCGCCGTCAAGGCAGGGCGCAGGCTGAGGGCCGGGTTCACCAGACCGCTCATGTCGCGCTGGGTACTGGGCTCCAGTTCCAGCACGATCACCTCATTGGGACCGGCCTTCAGGAAGGAGGCCGGGCAGTAGAGCGTACCCATGGGGCCCAGGTTCCAATGACGGCCCAGGTTGCGGCCGTTCACGAAGACCTGGCCCTTGCCCCATCCGCGCAGGTCCAGGAAGGTGGCGCCCGGGGCCTTCAGATCGAAGCTGGCGCGGTGGAAGGCAGGCGCAGCCAGATCACCGGATCGGAAGCTCAGGCCTGACAGATCCGAAAGGGGCAGGCTATAGCAGTCCCATCCCTTCAGCTCCTGGCCGCCCAGGCTGACCTTGCCGAGGATGCCCTTGCGTTCGGCGAGCATGGCCTTGTCGAAGTTGATGCGGCCCGTGTTCTCCACGAGGATGTCGAGCGGTTCACCCGCCGCCAGGTCCACGTCCAGACAGGTCTGGCGCAGGCGCCGATCAAGGCTGCCGAAGCGCCGCTCCCCCTGGAGCACCAGCGCGTAATCGCGCACCTCCCCGATCTCCAGCACCTCCTTGGTGGCGTGCGTCGTGGCGCGGCGGTACAGGACGTAGCCGTAGCTCTGGTCCAGGGCCTCCATGGCGAGGGGCGCCTCCGCATGCACGGGCGTCTTCAGCAACTGGGACAGCGGCGCGCTTTCCGTAAAGCGGAAGGTGGGGATCTCGATTAGGGGCTGCGGCGCGGGCAGCTCGGGCAGGGTTTCGCCCTTGGCCAGGAAGGGGCGGATGACCTCGCGGTAGGCGAAGAACTTCGGCGTGGGGCGGCCGGCCTCATCGAGCATCACGTCGTAGTCGTAGCTCGTCGTGTCGGGAGCATAACGGCCCGTCCAGTTCGCGCCGTTCATGAATCCGAAATTCGTGCCGCCGTGGAACATGTAGAGGTTGAAGCTGATGCCGCGCTGCAGCATCCAGGTCACGCCCGCCGCGCCTTCCTTCGCATCCGTGGTGTGGTGGGGCTTGCCGTAGTGATCGAACCAGCCCGCCCAGTATTCGCCGCACATTCTGGGAATGCCGGAGCGGAACTTGTCCAGTTCGGCGAAGGCTTCCGCACATTCGGGCCCGGCACCGAAATTCACCGTCGGCACCAGATCGGGGAAGGTGCCCCCCGCCAGTGTGTCCTGGCCAGGCCCGTCACTGGTGTAGAGCCGCACACGGAAACCCGCATCCACAATGGCTTTGCGGATGGCCGACTTGTAGGCCATGTCGCTGCCGAAGGAGCCGTACTCGTTTTCCACCTGCACCATCAGGATGGGGCCGCCGCGATCCGCCTGGAGGCTGTCCACCTCCTGACCCACGCGCTTGAGGTAGCGTGCCGCCGCTTCAAGGAAGCGCGGATCCGCCGTGCGCACCTTCATGTCCGGCGCCTTCAGCAGCCAGGCGGGCAGGCCGCCGAATTCCCATTCGGTGCAGATGTAGGGCCCGGGGCGGAGGATGACCTTGAGCCCCTCCTCCTGCGCCGTGCGGAGGTAGGCCGCCAGATCCAGGTCTCCACTGAAATCAAACCGGCCCGGCTCGGGTTCATGGAGGTTCCAGAAGACATAGGTGCAGAGGGTGTTGAGCCCCATGGCGCGCATCTTTTTCATGCGGTCGCGCCAGTCGGCGCGCGGCACACGCGGGTAATGCATCTCGCCGCTGCGGATGACGAAGGGCTTGCCGTCCAGCAGGAACCGCTCGCCCTGGACCGTGAAGGAGACGGGCTTGGGCGCGGATTTCGTGGGTCCGGCAAAAACAGGCAAGGCGGCCCAAGCCAGGGCGCCGAGAAAAAGGAATGGTCGAAGCATGGGGCTCCTGTCCGAAAGGTCGATGAACAATCAGCGCGGGAAGGATTGGGGCTTGTCCAGCGGGTGGTAGCCCACGGCAAGGGCATCCAGACGCTTCAGGTGCGTCTTCAGGCGCTTCTGGAAATCCGTGAAATCGCGGGTCGCCTTCGGGCTCCACACCACTTCGGCCAGGGCCGAGAGGCGGGGCCATGCCATGAATTCCACCTTGGCCGGCGTAGCCATGTACTCGGTCCAGAGTTGGCCCTGGGCACCGAGGACGTGGGCCTGCTGGGCGGCGTCCAGCCCCGCAGGCATGGGGTCGTAGGCGTAGACCTTCTCCAGGGGCGTAAAGCCGCCGATGGCCTGCGGTTCGGCACCCTTGGCCGCGTAGTAGTCGAAGTAGGTGTGGCTTTCCGGCGCCATCACGACGTCATGGGAGGCCTTGGCGGCCTCGATGCCCGCCGCTTCACCGAACCAGCTCATCACCGCCGCCTTGGGTGCCAGGCCTCCATCTATCGCGCCCTGCCCCGCAGGGCGCTCCCGCTCACCCTTCGGGCTTGCGGAGATGAAGCCTCCTTCCAGGATCTCGGACCAGCCCATGAGGCGCCGCTCCTTGGCGGACAGGTAGTCATCGAACTGGCGGATGAACCAGGCCTGCAGCTTGTGGAGGGCAGGATGCTCGGCGCGCTCCCCCTTCCCGTTGCGGTAGATCTGCAGGTCCTCCAGCGTCGTGGCGGCGGGCACCAGGCCCTCCTTCTTCATGCGCGCCAGCGCACGTTCGCTTCGGGCCCATTCGGACTTGGGGCACTCGTCCCCGCCGATGTGGATGTAGGTCGAGGGGAAGAGCGCCATCACCTCGTCCAGCACATCCTTCAGGAACTGGATGTTGGCGTCCTCCACGCCGTAGACCGATGGGAATACGCCCCAATAGGTGCCCACCTCCACCTTGCGGTCGGGGAAGTTCCCCAGCTCCGGATAGGCCGCGATGGCCGCCGTGCTGTGGCCCGGCATCTCGATCTCGGGCACCACGGTGATGAAGCGGTCCGCCGCGTAGGCGACGATCTCCTTCACGTCCGCCTGGGTGTAGAAGCCGCCGTGGGGCATGCCGTCGAAGAGGCGCTGACTGGCGCGGTCGGCCTTCATGTACATGGGCAGCACCGTCTCCTTGCGCCAGGCGCCGACCTCCGTGAGCTTCGGATACTTCTTGATCTCCAGGCGCCAGCCCTGGTCTTCGGTGAGGTGCCAGTGGAAGACGTTGAGCTTGTGCAGGGCCATCAGGTCCAGGTGCTTCTTGATGAAGTCCTTGGGCATGAAGTGGCGGCCCACGTCGAGGTGGCTGCCGCGCCATGAGAAGCGCGGCTGATCTTCGATGTCGCAGGCCGGCACGGTCCAGGTCGCGCCCTCCACCTTGGCCTGGCGGAAGCCCTCGCTGGACAGCAACTGTCGCAGGGTCTGCACCCCGTAGAAGAGTCCCGCGGGACGGAAGGCGCGGATCTCGACGCGATCTCCTGTGGCCCGCAACCGATAGCCCTCGGGCCCCAGGGAGGCGGCGTCGGGATCGAGGGCCAGTTGGATGGCGTCGCGCCCGCCCTTGTCCTGAACCGGGAGGGGGAGGCCCGTGGCGGGCCTCAGATCGGCCTGAAGACGCTCGGCGATGGGGCGCGCCGCGCCCGAGGCCACGAGGCGCGTGCCCGGTCCCAGGGCGAAGCGCCCCGCCCCGGCCTGGTAGTGGGCCGGCTGCGGAATCAGGTCCTGGGCCCGGCCCAGCAGGGCCATGGACGCGAGGGCCAGGCCCCGCAAGGCTTGATGCAAAGGGGTTCGCCGCATGGCTTCGACTCCTCGGGATGGATGGGAAGGGGTGGTATCAGTCATCGTCATCGCCATCGTCATCGAGGGTGGGCCGCGCATCGAGCCTCAGGCTCAGGCGCTTCAGCCCCTTGCCGTGGGCGCCGCTAAAGGCCGACGGATAGGGGATGGCCCCCTTCTCCGCCACCCACAGCACGTGGTTCAGCGCGTTGTCATCGATGCGATCCGGACGGCTGAAGTCCATGCCGATGGGCGTCCCGGCGGGGTTCTTCTCGTCCAGGGGCACGCGGGCCGGAAGGGCCGCAAAGGGCCTGAAATCGGGCTTCCCCGTGAAGCAGGCCTCCATGGTGGGGGCGGCGCCGTCCAACTGGTTCATGGGCGGCAGGCCCAGCATCCGCTCCATGGTGTGCAGCACGGAACCCTGGTTGTAGAACCGCGAGATCACGCGGCCCCGCTTCGTGTAGGGGCTGATGACGAGGCAGAGCGAACGGTGGCCGTCCACGTGATCGAAGCCATCCTGGGGATCATCCTCGTTCACGAAGATGCAGGTGTCCTTCCAGAAGCGGCTCTTCGAAATGGCCTCCACCAGCCGCCCCAGGGCGAGGTCGTTGTCCGCCAGGTGGGCCCGCGGCGTCGGCGCGCCCGGCGTGGCGCCCCGGGTGTGGTCCTGGGGCAGGTAGACGAGGATGAGGCTGGGCCACTGGCCGCTGGCCTCGCTTTCGCGGAATTCCTTCAGGAAGGCATCCACGCGGACCTGGTCCGGGATGCGCATCTCCCAGCCTGGGAAGGTGGGCGAAGTGTAGGTCCGCAGGGCCTCGAGCGGGATGTTCTGGATGAAGCGGGGCCGCTGCTTCGCGTCATGGAAATCATCCCACTTGGCTGTGGCGGGCTCGATGGTGGGGAAGTCGAATTCACCGTAGTTGCGAAAGGACAATCCACGGATCAGGGCGTGATCCCACAGGAAGGGCGTGGGCGCGAAGGCCAGGGGATCGGTGCCGAAGTCGTAGCTGCGGGTCCACTCGCCGAAGGCCTTCTCCTGGTAGTCGCTGGTGATGCCCTGGGTGGCCCACTGGTGCCCGTCGGCGGAGACGATGCCGTTGCAGTAGTAGTTGTCGAGCAGCACGAAGCTCTCGGCCAGGGCGTGGTGGTTCGGCGTCACCTCGCGGCCGTAGATGCACAGGTTCGGATCGCCGTTGCCCTGCTTCAGATCACCGAACACCTGATCGTAGGTGCGGTTCTCCTTGAGCACGTAGACCACGTGCTTGAACACCGAAGGTGCGCCCGCGCGGGCTGGGACGGGCACGGGCTTCGCACCCGCGCGCCCCCGCTCGAGGGCCCGCAACGCCTCGGGCACGAGGCTCAGGGCCGAGACCTCGCCGGTGTAGGCCTTCAGTTCATCCGCACTCGGCAGCACCACCTTCTGGAGCGTGCCCCGCTGCAGGCCCACGGCCCACTTGCGGTGTCCCGGCTCGCCCAGGCGGGAGCCATCCCCCTTCGCGTTGGCGATGAAGAGCGAGCGGCCATCCGTCGCCAAGGCGGCCGGAAACCAGCCCGTGGGAAGGAAGCCCGCAACCTTCGCCTTGGGCTGGAGCTCCACCACACCCACGGCGTTGTTTCCGCCATTGGCCACCAACAAGCGGCGCCCATCGGGCGTGAGGGCCAGCGCATTGGGCAGGCTTCCGAACGGCAGGGCCGGATCGGGACGAAGCGACACCGTGTCGCGCACGGTGAAGGCGGCCGCATCCAGGATGGACACGGTGTCTGAATTGGCATTGGCCACGAAGATCCGCTGGCTTTCCGCGTCCAGCAGGACCTGGGAGGGATGCAGGCCCACCGCCACTTCAGCCGTCACGACGCGCGCGACGAGGTCCACCTGGGAGACCGTGCCGCTGGTGGGCAGGCCCCGGTCGTCCACCTGGACGGGAGTGCCCGCAGAAAGCATGGTGCGCGCTCCGGCTCCAGGGCGACGACCACCCCAGTTGGACACGAAGGCCCTCCGGCCATCGGGCGTGATCGCCACGCCGTAAGGCGCGACGCCCACGGGGATCTCCCCGGCCACACGGGCCTCCGCCAGATCCACCACGGCCAGGCTGTTGGCGCGGGAGAGGGCCACCAGGGCCGTCCGCCCATCCGCGGCCAAGGCCACACCACAGGGATAGGCCGAGCCCTTGTCGCGGGACGGCAGCGGAATACGCCGGCCCCAGGCCCAGGTATCACCGTCCCGGCGCAGTTCCACCAGCAGGCCGTTCCCCACGCTCAGCCAGGCCGACCGGCCGTCACGGGCCACGGCAAGGCCGTGCATGGAGGCGCCGTCCTTGGCGACATAGGGCAGGCTCTGGCGCTGGGTCCAGGTCACCGCGTCCACCACGAGCACGCCCTCGTCGGTCTTGACGAGCAGGACCTTCCCGTCAGAAGTGAGGGCCACGTCCAGCGGCCGGCCTGAAAAAGCAATCACCTGACCCGCGGGGCGCACGGTCTGCCCCGTCGCCACCAGGGTGCCGCCCCGGTGCGCCGCGCCGACGGCGGCCTGGCGCGGAGCGCTCTCAGGAGCTTGGCGCGCAGCGCTTTCAGCAGTCGGACCCGCAGCGCCCTCGTGCGCAGGCATCGCCGCGCGCACCGCGAGGGCGCCGAGCGCCAGAATGAGGGAGATCACGTGGGCTGCCTTCATGGTCGTCCTCAATGGAGGGGGCTGATCCGCCCCTCGTTCATTCTCCCTGGGATCCCCAGAAAGCGGACTTCAAACCAGGTTGCGGATGCGGCCCATGAAGGCCTCCTCCTGGCTTTCGAGACTTCGGACGAGGGCGAACTGGTTGCGGGCCCGGTCCAGGTTCTGCGCGGGGCGGTGGGTGCGGAAATAGGTATCGCCCAGCAGGTAGTCCGTGAGGAAGCGCGTGCCGCACTCGTAGGTGAGCAGCTGGCCCGCCACCACGAGGTGCTCCCGCTCCACGGGCAGCAGCGCGCCGCCCGTGCCCTGCAGGTACCCGCTGGCCAGGGCCTCGAACATGTCGCCCCGCGCCACCATGCGGCTCGTGTCCGGATCGTCTTCAGCCAGGGGATTGCAGGCCGTACGCACCATGTCGCCGAAATCGCAGAGCGAAAGCCCCGGCATGACCGTGTCGAGGTCGATGACGCAGACGCCTGCGCCCGTCGCATCGTCGAGCATGACGTTGTTCAGCTTCGTGTCGTTGTGGGTGATGCGTTCCGGGATCGCCCCCTCGGCCTGCAGCCCCACGAGGCGGCCCGCCAGCGGGGCCCGCTCCAGCGCGAAGAGGATGTCGGCCTCGCAGTCCCTGGCCCGGCCCAGGGGATCCTCCGCCACGGCTGCCTTCAGGGCCGCCAGGCGCTTGGGCGTGTGGTGGAAGTCGGGAATGGTTTCGTGGAGCGAGGGCCCTTCATAGTCCGCCAGCAGGCTCTGGAAGGCGCCGAAGGCCTTGGCGGCCTCAAAGGCCTGCTCCACCCGCTCGATCACGTCGTAGGTCCGCGCCCCTTCGATGAAGAGGTAGCAGCGCCAGAAGCCGAGTTCGGGATCATCCAGGAAGCACACGCCCGAGTCCGCCAGGGGCACCAGCGTGAGCACGCGCCGCGTGAAGGGTTCGCCTTGGCGCTTCAGCTTGCCGCGGATGTGTCCCGTCACTTCTTCGATGTTCTTCATGAGGCCGCGGGGCGTCTTGAAGATCTTCGTGTTCAACCGCTGGAGCAGGTAGCGCACCGGCTCGCCCGCCTGATCACAGGTCACGACGTAGGTGTCGTTGATGTGGCCGGTGCCGTAGGGCACGGCGCTGAGCAGATCCCCCAACACCTGGAAGCGGCGTGCGATGTCGAGGAGCAGGGAGGCATCAACGGGCATGTTCGTTCCAGAGACTGGCGGGGTAGGCCCCGGCATCGATGAGGGCCCGGATGCGCTGCTGGACCAGGGCCTTGTCTTCCTTGTAGGTGACGCCGAACCAACGGTCCGGCGTGTTCAGGACGCTCACCTGCGCCTGGCCATCCTGGATCATCTGATCCACCACCGATGGCAGGAAGTACTCCGCCTTCGGGTGCTGTCCCCAGTTGGCGAGGAAGTCCCTGAGCCTTGCTTCGAGCGCGGGAAACAAGTCGGGCCGGAACCCCCAGAAGTTCATGGAGACGGGTTCGAGCCCGCTGAAGTGGCGCGTCCCCCCTTCGGGCAGCTCCTCCACGGCGCCGGGGCCGTCGGGGTTGCACATCAATCCCACATGCTCGACCACCCGGGCGAGGTGCCCATCGGGCGTAACCTCGCAGAGCCCGCGGGCGACGGAGCCGTGCTCCGACAGGGTGTTCTCGAGGCGGAACGCCACCATGGCGAAAGCGCCCGTGGGTGCGGGTTTGGCCAGCCATTCGGTCATGATGCGGAAGGCTTCGGCGCCGTAGAAATCATCGGCGTTGATGACGAGGAAGGGGGCCGTCACCGCCGTCCGGGCCGCCAGCACGGCATGACCCGTACCCCAGGGCTTGGTGCGTTCCGCGGGCACGGTGAACCCCGCGGGCAGGTCCGTCAGTTCCTGGAAGGCGTAGGCCACTTCCATCCATGGTTCGTAGCGGTTGCCGACCTGCTCGCGAAAGGCGGCTTCGATGTCCTTGCGGATGACGAATACGACGCGCTTCACGCCCGCCCGAAGGGCATCGTAGAGGGCGTAGTCCATGACCGTCTCGCCGTCGGGCCCCACGGGTTCCAGCTGCTTGAGGCCACCGAAGCGGCTGCCCATGCCCGCGGCCATCACCACCAGTTCGGGAGTCACCATGTCGGGAATCATCGGTCGCCCCGTTCCTCGGCAAACCAGCGGTAGGTGAGTCTCATCCCTTCGGTAAGGGATGTGGCGGGAGTCCAGCCCAGCTCGCGCTGGGCCTTGGAGGCGTCGAGGATGGAGCGCCGCTGCTCGCCCGGAATCGCCGGAGCGTGCTCGATGCCGGAGGGATCCACGCCCGCCTGCGCGCAGAGCGCCCGGGCCACGTCGAGGATGGAGGTCTCGCGGCCCGTGGAGAGGTTGAACACACCCGTGGCGCGCTGGGCCAGCACGCGGGAGGCGGCCTCGGCCAGATCGGGCGCATACACGAAGTCGCGGGTCTGGAGGCCGTCCCCGTTGATGTGGGGGGCCAATCCCTCCCGCAGGCGCTTGCAGAACACCGCGATCACGCCCGCTTCGCCCTTGGCGCCCTGCCGGGGCCCGTAGACGTTGGAGAAACGCAGGCTGCAGCTCGCCAGCCCCCGCTGCACCGCGTAGGCGTGAAGGTACTTGTCCACGGCGAGCTTGGCCACGCCGTAGGGGTTGATGGGAACTTCGGGATGGCCTTCGGACTGGGGCCCCGAGGCCTCGCCGTAGATGGCGCCGCCGCTGCTCGCGAAGACGAAGTGCTTCAGACCGCTGGCCAAGCCCGCCTCGATGAGGCGCAGGGTGCTCAGGATGTTTTCTTCCGCGTCGTAGACGGGATCCTTGCAGCTGACCCGGACGTCGATCTGGGCCGCGAAATGGAGGATCGCCTCGGGGCGGAATCGGGCGACGACTTCGGCCAGCCGACCGTCGCGGGTATCCAGCTCGATGAATTCGACGCCCGCGGCCACCTGGTTTCGTGCGCCGCTGCGCAGGTTGTCCAGCACGGCCACCTCGTGCTCGTCGCGAAGGCACCTGTCCGCCGCATGGCTTCCGATGAACCCGGCGCCGCCGGTGACCAGGACTCGCATGAAACCTCCAGACTTGATTCGAATGCCAGGTAGTTCAGGACGGACCGAGCCGATTGGGTTCTGGCAGTAACCTTCCGGCTACGGATCCGACCAGGGTGGAGCTGCTAACCTAAATGTTTTAAACGAGCGGTCGAACTATTTTCACAAAACCACAACATTCTGCTTGACCCTACCTGCCAGCTTCCATACGCTACGGAAAATTATTCGATCATGCAATTGTTTTGTTCGCTCAAAAAATTCTGTTGAACATCCGATGCCGCTCACGTCACAAACCCGCTCCAAAGCCCTCCGGGCGACGCCCAGAATCACGCGCCGCCCCTACCTTCCGCGACATCACCGATAGCCCCACCCCACACCCCCACAACCCAAGGAGGACGATCCATGACGATCATCCACACCCTGAAACGCTCCGCCCTTCTATGTGCGCTCCTGGGAACGAGCCCCCTGTGGTCCGCGGACGGACCCTTCTCGTTCGACCTGAAGCTGCACGGAGGCGTCACCGGCGGCGCGCTCCACGAGGACCACGCCAACAACAAGACCTTCGGCTTCGGTGTTGAAGGCCGCTACGCCCTGGGCGGACAGAAGGCCCTCACGCTGGAATTCGCCTACGACGTCCTGCCCGCCCGCTGGCGCGACGTGCCGCCCCCCAGCAGCACCATCTACGCCCAGCCCAGTTCCGGCGCCCCGGTCACCACCTGGAACGGCGTGCCCCTCTCCCTCTCCAATGCCAATTCCATGGATCTGCGCAAGGAATCCGCCCAGGGCTTCAGCCTTCGCGGCGGCTACACCGACGCGCTGCCCTGGATCCAGGGCATGACCTGGAAGGCCGGCCTCAGCCTCGATGCCTACAAGGTGATGTCCGAATTCAC